>CASFII010000001.1 GCA_949294735.1 uncultured Coriobacteriaceae bacterium
AAAACACTAGAAAACGTTAGGCTAAAAATTCGATTCACGTGTAAAAATTTATTTCCACAGTATCCGGTTTTCAAGGTTCTTTTGGGTTCTTTGAAACCCCTTCGCGTCATTGCGCTTGGCTCAGACGCGCAAGGAAGTACTATATTCATCTGAGTGGCCCAACGCAAGTACTTTTTTGAATTGTGGAGACAAGTTCACAATTCACTGCCGCTAAGAGTCAGATTGCACACTCCAAAAGATTCGGATTACTCATTCTTTAGTAATATATAGGTATGCAGAAAGACCTTACCTACATACATGTTTCTGAAAAGCTTAACCAGCTGAATGCTGAACTTCCTCCTGAAGCGCAGTATGTGATTACCACGCTTGAAAACGCAGGATATGAAGCATGGGCTGTCGGTGGGTGTGTTCGCGATGCCCTTTTAGGCCTCCCCTTCTCTGACGTGGATATTGCTTGTAATGCAACTTGGGAAGAAACCAAGACGGTATTTGAACATGCCGAACCCTTCAAAGAAAAGCCTAGTACCGTTCATGAAACTGGTACGAAGCATGGAACTGTCACCGTAGTTGTTGAGCATGAGGCGTTTGAAATCACTACATTTCGCCAGGATGGTGAATATAAAGATGGTCGTCATCCAGAAAAGGTTTCTTTTGTCCGAACTATTGAAGAAGACCTGGCTCGCCGCGATTTCACCATCAATGCCTTAGCTTTTCACCCCAAACGTGGACTTTGCGATCCTTTTGGAGGATTTCAAGACTTGCAAGCAGGAATCATCCGCTGTGTAGGAGATCCAGAAAAGCGCTTTGAAGAAGATGCTCTGCGTATTTTAAGGGCATGTAGATTCGTGTCTCAGCTTGGCTTTTCCCTTGACTCAGATACCTACACTGCCATGCTTCGCAAAAAAAGCTGGGTGTTGCGTGTTTCTATTGAACGAATTCGTCATGAAATCGATCGCCTTCTAATGAGTGACCACGTACACAAGGCACTCATGGAAACAGTTGAGGTGCTTACGATTGTGCTGCCTGAACTTCTTCCCATGAAAGATTTCGACCAGCGCACGCCCTATCATATATATACTGTGTTGGAGCATACCGCATGGGCAGTACAGCATATTCCTGCTTCACGCACGTTACGCTGGGCAATGCTTTTGCACGACATGGGCAAACCCGCGGCGTTTTTCACGGACGAAACAGGGCGTGGTCATTTCTACGGTCATCCGCGTATTAGCTTAGAAATTGCACGGGGGATTTTAGAACGCTTCGGATATTCGAAGGCGTTCCGCGAAGACGTATTGCTGTTGGTGGCGCATCATGATGAAACGGTGGCAGCTACTCCCAAATCAGTAAAGCGTATGATTACCAAGCTGAACAATAAGCCAGAACTTTTCCGCTTGCTTTGTGAAGTGAAGCGAGCTGACGCCAAGGCGCAGGCGCCCATGTGCGCAACGCGCTTAGGGGATGTTGACGCGTTAGAGGGAATACTTGATGACATCTTGACGCGCGAAGAAGCGTTTTCGACTCGCGATTTAGCGCTTAACGGCGAAGATCTAAAAGAGCTTGGCTATGAACCTGGACCCATAATGGGTGCAGCGCTTCAGGCAGCATTAGATGCTGTCATAAATGAAGAGCTTCCAAACGAAGCATCTGCTTTGAAAGAGTTTGCGCGACATTATTTCACGCAAAGCACTAAACATTAATACTCGGAGATTTCTTTAATCCTTCTGCATAGTTTTGTAATTTCGGGCTTGACGGAAAGCGCTGTTGACCCTAGTATATTCACCTGCGCTTGCGCGGAAGCGTAGTGCACACGTCCATTGGGGTGTCGTCTAATGGCAGGACAGCGGTTTCTGGTGCCGTATGTGAGGGTTCGACTCCTTCCACCCCAGCCAATCTGGCTCCGTCGTCTAGCGGTTTAGGACGCCGCCCTCTCAAGGCGGAGATCGCCGGTTCGAATCCGGTCGGAGCTACCAAGCACACTTACCCTGCTCATGCAGGGTTTTTTATTTTCTAAAGAGCTGCATCTACAAAGCATGGGGTTTAGCTTGCAGGAATAATGCCTTCTTGTTTGCCCGCCACATCTTCCGTGGTCATAGAAGGTGATACGAAGGCGTTTTGGAAACTATAAGTGTCACCGTTTTTGACGAACTGATAGATGATCACTTCGTCACTGCCGTCTGTCCAAGTAACCAATGCGTAAGCATTATCTTCAGAAGACGTCCAACGATAATACACGTCTTCGGTATTATCTTCTTGGATAAGCGCCACGATGTCGTCCATGGTAAGGTTGCTGTAATCGTAAGAAGATTCCGAAGAAGAACTCGTTTCAGCAGTGCCCTCTTCGTAAGAATTCAGAGTGTCTTCAATATCCTCTTGAACTAAAGAAAGCCGTTCCGTTAAGGCGGGGCCCTCTATCCGCTCTTGAATAACTACTGCCGCGAAGCAAACGCCAAACATAAGCAAAATAATTAAACTGGGAAGCACCACGGGTACCCAAGTAAGCGTTCCGCGCTCTTTATGGTTGAAGATATTCCAAACAAATGTGCCGAAATAAAGAGCAACCAAACACGCCATCGAAATAATTGCAAGCGCAAAATACGTATTCTCTTTAGGCATGAAGAAAAGAAACACTGCTTCAAAACCGAACCACACCAAAGGAAAGGACGGTTCCCAGTACCTCCGAAACGGTGGGTCACTATCAATGACGTTATAGGCAGCTACACTGCTAGGACTACCTTCCCCAAAAATAGCGATGGCCATAAGAATCTTAAGGAATGTGCGCATACCACGTGACATACGCTTCGGATTTTCTGGAAGCAATACACCTACGAAGAAAACAATCAGCGCCATTATGAGCTGCAAAACAGCAGGCAGAAGAGCTACAGCATCTATGCCGTCTTCGGTTTGAGGCAGGTTTAACAGCATGCCCACTGCAAGCAGGGCAAGCAGAACGCTCAGAACGGTATTTATCCAATGGAATACTTTCTTCATGGATGTAATTGTAGCTGATTGCTGAAGAGAAAAACGAAGAATGGTGCGGGCGAAAGGACTTGAACCTTCACGGGGATTACCCACCAGAACCTAAATCTGGCGCGTCTGCCAATTCCGCCACGCCCGCATAGCAGAGACCATTGTAAAGCAAAAAGGCGGGAAGTTGCAGCGTCAAAAAATTACGCCGTTCGGAAGAACGGCGTAATAAAGCTTCGTGGTGGACCGCCGGGGACTCGAACCCCGGACCTTGGGATTAAGAGTCCCCTGCTCTACCAACTAAGCTAGCGGTCCGAAATGCATCCTTCTTGCAAAGTGCCGAACCATAATACGCAAGTTCCGCAACATTTGCAAGCATGTTTTCAAAATGCGCGCTGGGGTGGCTAATCGGACTCGAACCGACGACCTCCAGAGCCACAATCTGGCGTTCTAGCCAACTGAACTACAGCCACCATGGCGCGAAGCGATAGTATAAATCTTAGAAGTCCACTGCGCAAGGGGGCAGTTTCTTATTTTGCCATACGGCGTGCCGCCAGGTACGTTAAAACAAAGTAGGTTCCGTATACTGCCAAGAAGCAGGTTGCACAACCAACCACCATACCCGTGATATCAAGTGCTCCAAATACTGCTACTACGTCAGACACTACAATCAAAGCACAAGCAGAGTGCGCAATGGCTAGTATCAGCGGAAACATGAAATAGATGGCAATCTGCGTAAAGAGTGAACCTTGAATCATACTTTCAGGAGCACCTATTTTCCGCAGCAAAGCATACCTAAACGCATTGTCCCCCGCTTCAGAAAGCTGCTGTATCGCCAGAATCGCTGCGCACGCCACCACCAACACAAACCCGAGATAGATAGCAAGGTAGGCAACAATGGTCGACAGCCCCAAGCTCTGTTCGATCGTCAGGGTTTTGGAAGTAGCCACATCAACGGGAAACGTATTTGGGTTGGTGCTTTCGTGGACCTCCTCAATGATGCCCAGAAGCTTAGCTTCATCTTCTGTATTAGCGCATTGGATATTGAGAATTGACTGCATAATCTGAGCGCTGTTCGGAATGAGCTCATCATTCACTACCAGGAGTCCTGTTGTGGTAGGCACTGAATTGGTCATGAGGTAATCCGAGCGAACAGCGGTTGCTTGTACCTGAGAATTCCCCACCGAAAGTTCAACCTGCTGGTTTACTACCTCTTGGAAAAAACCCTCCAAAATATCAACACCGCAAAAGATTACCGCTTCGTCTTTTTCTAGAGTAAGAGAATCTTCTCCTGCTAATTCTAGGCTCTGATTTATATCACTTAAGTTCACCAACGACAGAGGCATACGTGAGGCATTCGCGCTTATCGATGCACCTGCAGCATCGCGCAGGCTCAACCCTGTAAGCTTTTCTAAATCACCAAATGTTACGGGATTTTCAGGGTCTACCAACAAATCTATTTGCGCAGAGCCTTGCACCAAGTTTTCAACGTTCCCTGCATTGATGGTGTTGGCCGAAAGAGTCAGACCCTTCAGCGCATCGTAGTTTACCTTTTTCGCAAATTCGCCATACGGGCCACGGTCATACGCAAAGTAGCCATTTTTTGCATCATAGGAAGCATACGTGGTTGATTCAGAAACACTGTACTTGGTGCCCGCTTCAAGGCTGGCATCCAGCGCGTTGCGAATGCCTAAACCACCACATACGCTCGTCAGTGCAAGAAACAAAACCATGCACACAATGGAAAGCGTTGCAAAGGTGGTATTTACCTTGGCGTTCATTTGCCGCAAGGTAAAAGCATTGAGCCCTCGTAAATAGAGCGGGCGAATCAGCTGAATGAACCTCAGTAAGAAGCCCGAGAGCGAATAGAAGAAAAGCACGGTACCAATACACACTAACACCGTAGCTGCGGCAAACTCAGGCGATGGTTCCATGAGCCCATTTTCTAAAAGCAGCTGATAGGAAACGCCGATGATAACCAACGAAATCACAAACAGAGCCAAAGAAAGTGGCAGGTTCCTCAGGTGCATTTGTTCGCTTTTCGCCTGGGCGTGTATCAAGTCAATCAGCTTAGCTTTTGCAACCGTCAGCGAACCAAACATGCCCGCTATTACAAAAATTGTCACAAACACCGCTATGGTAGCAACAAAGGCATCTTTCGAAAAAACGAACGCCAGCCCACCAGCACGTGCAACATCAACCTGAAACAGTGCAGAGGTAATATATAAGAGAGCTTGCGACAGCAAAATGCCGAGCATAAGACCAATCACCAAAGAAACCAGCCCTACCAGCAATGTTTCAATAACAAGAATTGCCATAACGCGGGCGTTACTCATTCCCAGCAAGAGATAGAGTCCGAATTCCCGTTTGCGACGTTTGATTAAGAACCGATTTGCATAGACCACCAAAAACACTAGGACAAACGCAATGAATGCGGATACGCCACCGATGACATACCCCAAAAGACCAAATACATTTTCCTGGGTTTCAGAAAAAGCCAAGACTCCTTTTTGGGTCGTCATTGAATTGAAGGCATAAAAGACCGCTACGCCTAACACAACGGTGACGAAATATACACCGAAATCAGAAAGCGATTTACGAACATTCCCGAATGCGAGCTTAACTAACATAGGACACCTCGGAAGACGAATCGCTCATGTGGCTTACAATTGCCACAATATCCTGATAAAACGTGGTGCGAGAACTTTCGCCCCTGCGTAACTCTCCGTATAAGCGCCCATCTTTGATAAAGATGATGCGGCTGCAGAAGCTCGCAGACAGAGCATCATGAGTCACCATTAAAATGGTTGCTCCCATTCGGTGAAGGTTCCCCAAGGAATTCAATAGATCTTGGGCTGCTTTTGAATCTAGAGCTCCAGTAGGCTCGTCTGCTAAAACTAACTGCGGGTTCGTAACAACGGCACGAGCTGCCGCTACACGCTGTCGCTGACCTCCTGACATTTGATACGGGCGCTTTTCCAGCACCTCAGTAATACCCAACATGCGCGCAAGAGCACGAACACGAGCATCAATTTCTACGGGCTTAACTTTTTGAATGGTAAGTGCCAGGGCAATGTTTTCGTACGCAGTCAGCGTATCTAAAAGATTTGCGTCTTGAAAAATAAAGCCAAGCTCATCGCGACGAAACGCAGAAAGCTCCTTTTTGGAAAGGTTGGTAATGTTGCGACCCGCTACCAGTACATTTCCTGAAGTAGGAGTATCAATTGTTGCCAGACAATTAAGAAGCGTAGACTTTCCCGAACCCGAAGGTCCCATAATCCCTACGAATTCCCCTTTTTCAATAGTGAAGGTAACCCTGTCAAGCGCCTGTGTTACCGTCACTTGATCCTTGCTGCGTTTGTGACGCGAATCCCCATAGCGCTTACTAAGGTTTTGCACTTCTACCAGTGCGTGTTGAGAGCCTTGCTGCATGATAAGTCCTTTCTGGTCTGCGCTAATGGTGCAAACCCAGCTGTTCTCACCTCGCAGAACCTTTCTCCTGGCAAAAAGAATAGGAGCTCATCCTTACAAGCAAACTTCATTTGGCTTGCGTCTTCCTTACATTTCCTTACGGCTGCCTTACACGTGTGTCACCTTCCGTTCAAACAAAGTATTTTGTGCTTAAATGAGACAAGGAAACAAGGTGCCCACAAGACAACAGGAAGAATGTAAGGAAGAAACCATGAATGCATTTGGCTCAGTTGAACAGCAGCTCCGCAATAAGCGCATCCTCTGCGTTGATGATGAGGTTGAACTGGTTGCCATGGTGGCAAACATCCTGCGTAACGCTGGGTTTCAGTGCGTTGACGTAGTTCATAATGGCACCGAAGCACTTAAGGCTATTGATGCTGCCGCTGCATCCCCTGAAACAGCATATCAGCTTTTCTTGCTTGATGTGATGATGCCCGACATTGATGGTTTCACCTTGCTTTCGCGCATTCGCACGCGCAGCGCACACGCCAAAACGCCAGCACTTTTCTTAACCGCGAAAGACGAACCAGCTCAGCGCGTATCAGGGTTGTCTTTAGGCGCTGACGACTACATCGCTAAACCATTTTTGCCCCAGGAACTAGTGCTTCGCATAGCTGCTATTCTGCGCCGTTGCTACGCACAGGAAAGCCCTTTACTTCATTTGGCGGCAAGTACCGTGAATTTTGAAACAGCAGAAGTGGAACGAAACGACGGAACCCACACACAGCTTACCGCTAAGGAACACGAAATTTTACAAGTACTTGCTCGGAATGCAGGGCGTATTGTAACCATCGATGCCCTCTGCGAAGCATGTTGGGGTACCACGTTCGGATACGAAAACTCGCTTATGGCACACATTCGCAGGTTGCGCGAAAAGATTGAAGCTGACCCCAGCAGCCCCCAGTCTCTCATCACCATTAAAGGCTTGGGCTATAAGTTAGACGTGATGCAAGGGTAATTGCGGAGTCATCCTATGAGTAAACGAAACACGCCTCCTCCTATTCCACCTTGCGCTAACGTTGCTGAAGTGCGAGAACAGCGTGCAAAGGTGCGCCCCCGCTATACCGAATACACCTCCCCAGGCGAGTATGGTTTTGGAGCTGCCTATGCTGACTATACGGCCGCAGCCGACAAATACAACCTGCGCAAAAAGAGCCGCAAGGAAAACAGGCGTGAAGGTTTTCCAAAACTTATCACCAAACAAATTGGCATCTTTTTTGTGCTTGCTATATTTATTTTGTTCTTAGACTTCTGCATTTTCTGCATGATTACTGTTGTGGAGTCAAACAATCAAGTTCGCCCCGATTCTCCCACCCGTGTAACACAAGAAGTGGGCGAAACTATGTCCCTATACAACCAAGACGGAACCTGGGTTTGCCCCGAAGATGCTCAAGAACTCTTGGATGAATACGCAAGCTGGGCACTCGTGCTAGACAAAAATGGTAAGGCGGTTTGGGAATTCAATCGCCCCAGTGATGTCCCTACCAGCTACACCATAAACGAAATGGCCCTTGCAGGGCGCTATGCCGCCATCGGGAACTACACCGTTAAGTTCTGGGATATGGGTGAAGGACTGTTAGTAGTAGGGTTCGACGAAGACGAATGGTGGAACTTTTCAGGCACCTGGCGCGCCGATACGGTGCAGCGTCTGCCACTCTACGTAACACTCATTCTTTTCATCAATGTGGCAGTATTCCTTGTGTACTTCAACATATCTCGTCACAAAATCATTCGCGCAACCGATCCTATTACTGATGCGCTGGATGACCTTGCAACTGGACAACCTGTTGAGGTGTATGTGGGCGGCGAACTCAAAGAACTCGCGCAGCAAATCAACAAGACTTCTACCATCATCGAAGCGAAAGATACCGCTCGTGCAAACTGGATTCGCGATGTTTCGCACGATATTCGCACTCCCCTTTCACTTGTTCTAGGATACGCCGAAGCTATTGCGGCCGACGCAGAAGCCAGTAACGCAAACAAAGAAAATGCGGCAGCTATTCGCAATAATGCGCTCAAAATAAAAGACCTGGTCAATGATTTGAATACTGCTGCCCAACTTAACTATGACGTACAGCCTTTACATAAAGAACCAGTACACGTTGCAAAATTGCTCCGCGAAATAGCTGTGGACTACATGAATAATTCTTACAACGAACCTTATCCGTTAAGCCTAGCCATTGACGAAGCAGCACTCAGCGCAACTATGCAAGCCGACGAACGACTTTTGCGTCGCTCTATTGAAAACCTGCTTAGCAATGCACGTCAAAACAACGCTCAAGGATGCGCTTTAACGCTTGGACTAAGCCTTCAAGGCGCGCAGGTGGTTATCCGGGTGCAAGATACGGGTGTTGGCGTTAGTGCTGAAAAGATGAAGCAACTGCATGAGCGTCTAGAAAAGGCACGCTTGAGCAGCCAAAGCCGCGACTGGGCAACTATGGCAAACGGAGAAGAACACGGACTTGGCCTTGTGCTGGTAGACCGTATCATCAGCACCCATGGTGGAACCTTCGCCATTCAAAGCACCGAAGGAAGCGGTTTTACCGCCATCATTTCGTTGCCGTTATAAAAGCGCGAAAAGCTTCTTTTCACCTAGAAACAAGGGAAGGTTACATCTTAGTGGGAGCACTAACACCCAGAAGAGAAAGTGTCAGCGCCAGCAAAATACGCGTTGCATCCACCAACGCCAAACGTGCCTGACGAAGTGCTTCATCATCAATCAGCACGTGGCAATTCGTATAGAACTGATGGAAGAGTGCTGCCAAATCTTGGGCGTAATGCGTCAGGCGGAACGGCGCACGGTCGCGAGCGGCTTGTGCAACCAAGTCAGTAAAGTCATCCATGCGGCGCAGCAGCGCCAATTCGCTTTCATGCGTAAGCAAAGAAACGTCTACTGCTGTACCCAATAAGTCCTGAGCAAGCTCATCCATGCTGTCAGCTTGTTCTACACCAGCCGCTTTACGCAAGATAGAGCAAATGCGCGCATGGGCATACTGAACGTAATACACGGGATTGCTTGCATCCTTTTTCTTGGCTAATTCGATATCAAAGTCAATAGGCTGGTCGCTCGAACGAGAGAGCATGAGATAACGAGTAGCGTCCACCCCTACTTCGTCGATAAGTTCTTCGAAACTTACCATTTCGCCCGTACGTTTCGACATGCGAACCGCTTCACCGTCACGGAAGAGGTTCACCAGCTGTCCAAGCACTACTTCAAGCGCCCCTTCATGACCCCAAGCGGAAAGCATTGCTTCACAGCGCTTTACATACCCGTGGTGATCGGCACCCCAAATATCAATCAGTTTGCCGAAGCCACGCATCACTTTGTTGTGATGGTAAGCCATGTCGCTCATAAAGTAGGTGTATTCACCATTCGCCTTAATAAGCACGCGGTCTTTTTCGTCACCAAATGCGCTCGACTTGAACCAGGTAGCGCCTTCTTTTTCGTAGATATAGCCCTTTTCGTCCATGGCTTTAAAGGCGCGAGTTACCGCATTTTCACCTTCGGCATCAGTTTCGTATAACGAACTTTCACTAAACCAGCAGTTAAAGTGATTACCGAAGCGTTGCAAGGTTTCCTGAATGGAGCCCAACATTTCTTTGTAGGCAATTTCACGGAAGGCGGAAGCTCGCTCTTCCTCAGAAAGAGCCTCCCATTTGTTTCCATCGCGTTCAATAATGCGAGCAGCAATGTCTTTTACGTAGGCACCGCCGTAGCAGTTTTCGGGCATCTCGACATCATGACCCAATGCCTGCATATAGCGAACCGAAACTGAGTTTCCAAAAACGTCCATCTGAACGCCGTGGTCGTTCACATAGTATTCTTCATAGACTTCATACCCTGCATGACGCATAACACGAGCCATAGCATCACCCAAGGCAGCCCAACGTCCGTGACCTACATGCATAGGACCCGTTGGATTCGCTGACACATATTCCAGGTTTACTCGTGGCGTATCGGCTGGCTGGGTTGTTTTTCCGAAGTCTGCACCCTGAGTGCGGATTTCGCCAATAAGGCCTTGTAAAGCCTGCGTAGTCAGACGGATGTTGATAAAGCCAGGCCCCGCAATTTCTACTGAAGCAACATCGGCACTTTCAGGCAAATGATCAACAAGAGCCTGGGCTATTTGACGCGGAGCACACTTGGCCTGTTTAGCGCAACGCATAGCAACCGTAGAAGCCCAGTCACCATTAGCAAGTTCGCGCGGACGCTCTAAAGCAGCTGAAGGAATACTCTCAAGTGAAAGAGAGTTGTCAGCAACCGCTGCTTCCAAAGCGGTTTCAATGAGCTTTTCTAAACGTTCACGAATTTGCATGATGCTCCTTGTGAGTTCCCTTAGAGTTAAAAGATGGCGCGCCCGGTAGGACTCGAACCTACAACCTACGGATTAGAAGTCCGTTGCTCTATCCATTGAGCCACGGGCGCAAACTAGCCACGCATTATAACGCAAGAGCGCCTTGCGCGCTGACCTGCCCAGCCCTGTCTGTGAAAGTTTGCAAAAAACCCAGACAAGAAAGCCCCGCTCGGTGAACGGGGCTTCAATTTCGTGGAGCCAGTGACAGGATTCGAACCTGCAACAGGCAGTTTACAAAACTGCTACGCTACCATTGCGTCACACTGGCACGCGGTAAAAATCGCGCTTGCGTATTGTACGCTATCGATTCGTTTTCGCCTAGTCCTTCTACAGAAATCTTCTCTTTTATGAAGGAGCTCTCAGGAAAATACACCTAAGACTCTACAAAAATGTACGTAAGACACTAACTCAGCGGTGGCTAGTTGGTGTTCGCAGAGCCTGGCGCTAAAACACCTGTTAAGTCAAAAGGAGGAATGAAACTTTCCGTATTCGCTTCTCCTTCTTGCCAAAAATAGTTCTCTATTCCCAGCTCATCGGCGTAATCAAGAACCGCTTCGTACGTCCGGTCAGGCACCGTTTGCGAAAGTTCTGGGAAACGAACGAGCGCTTTTTGCGCTGCGGTACTACCCGCCTGAGCATCAGAAGCAAGTACCGAAGTGTACTGATTCATAATGGAAAGCAAGATGTTTTCGCCATACCGTTCATGCAAAAGTTTGAGAACATCGCAGGAATTCTGTTCGGCACCGGGCAAAAGCAGGTGGCGGACAACCACGCCACGCACTAAGCGCTGCTGACCCTGATATTCATCAAACTGAGGACGTCCTACCTGAGCAACCATGGCATCTAAGGCACGAAGCGCCACTGTTGGATAGTCAGGTGCGTTCGAATAAGCACCCGCTGAATGAGCATCCGCGTATTTGAAATCAGTCAGATAGACATCCACCGTTTCCGATAGCAGTTGGACCGTTTCCACCGTTTCGTACCCAGAGGTATTCCACACAACGGGCAGCGTCAAGCCACGCATGCGTGCCTTTCGAACTGCTTCTTTAATCTGCAACGTATAGTGTGTAGGCGTTACGAAGTTAATATTCAACGCACCTTGGTTTTGAAGCTCCAGGCAAATATCTACGAGCCGCTCTTCGGTTATGGGCGTACCTGCTATGCCTTGTGCAATAGGAGCGTTTTGACAGTAGATACAACGCAGAGGGCAGTGGGAAAAGAAAACGGTGCCACTGCCCGCTTCACCACTGATAGGCGGTTCTTCCCAAAAGTGAAGTGCCGCACGAGCTACCACAAGGGTGTCGTCTGCACCACAATACCCCTGCTCCCCCGCTGCGCGGTTTGCGCCACACTTGCGTGGACAAAGCTCACAATTTTCTGGAAGTGTGGTCATACAAGCAAACTACTTCAACCAGCTTCTGCCACGTTAGTGGGCTACTTTAAGCCTGTTCTTTTCCTGTGCCTTCATAGTCAAAATCATTATCTTCATCAAAGTCGAATTCAGAAGAACCAGGGAAGAATGGGTCAGCGAATGCGTCCTCGACATCATCATCTTCCTCGAAATTCTCATAATCATGGTCGTGTTCTGCCCCAAACGTTTCCTTGGCACGCGACCAATCAAGACCAAATTCAGCACCACGTTCTTCGTCACTATAGATAAGTGCTAACGCAGCAGGAGATTTGTCGGTTCCACCAATAATGGCGAGCAACTCAAGCAAACGCATTGCAGATTCGGCCTGAGGAAGCACCAAGTCAGCGTCTTCGGCAGCAGAAATTGCAGCTGAAAGTTCCGCCATCAACATTTCTACCGTAAATGCACCACCGAAGTCGCCTGCAGGAATTGCTACAAGCAAATGCTGAATCTGAGGCAGCAAACACCCCGCCTGAGCTTCAGCATCTTCGCCTAAAATGGTTCGACCTGCAGCCTGGTACAACACGTCTGCCTCAATAGCAGACACCAGACCCGCAGTAATTTGAAGGGTGTATGCCGCACGCATCAGCTGTGCTGACCCCATAGATCCCGTGCGAATAATAGAACCCACCAACATTTCTAACAGAGGACGCGCCTTGTCATATGCTTCGTCTTCAGCAGCAACAAAGCAGGTTAAATTCATAGGTTCAGTAAACACCTTTGCACCACGTAGGTCTTGCGCGATTAAAGGTGCTTCCACAAAACTAAGATTGTGTACCGTTGCAATGGCATTAACATCACGAATAAACTGCGGAGTGGAAGGGCTCAAGTCAACCAAAACAGTTCCTGGCTGCACCGTGGCAATAAAGCCCTCGGTTTCAAAATAGGCATCTTCGAGCGCAGTCTGAGAAACACAGTACGTCAACACCACTTCTGCAGAAGCTGCATCTTCAATGCGCTTATAACCTGCTTTTTCCAAACGGGGCGCAATAGCTTCATGAAAGCCCTCATGACCTGCATACACATAGGGAGTTGCCATACTATCCTCCAAACAACTGCTTATAAACGAAACGGGCGCGGATTTCCCGCGCCGCTTAAGGTAGTTTGTCTACTGATTTTTGACCTTACGCGCAATGCGATCTGCCACAGAAAGATCTTCGCGCTTGTCAGGACCCCAGAACACCACGGCAATCATGCCCGGACCTACATGAGAACCAATGACTGGCCCAATGTTGCAGTCAATAACAAACAGGCTCGGATCAACCTTCAGGAGTTCTTCTTTCAGACGAGCGGCATCCTTCTTGCAGTCCGCATCGCCGATAACCACCAAATTGCTTACTGCAGTGGTCTGCACGCGCTTTTGATAGTACTCTGCCAAAGCTTTGAGACCCTTTTTGCGACCGCGAGCAACCCCGCGCAGGAAAAGTTTGCCGTCTGCACCAATGCTCAACAACGGCTTCACGTCTAGTTTTGCACCTGCGAAAGCAACACCAGAAGAAATACGACCACCACGACGCAGCGTTTCTAGGTCTTCTACCATAAATTCTGCATCCACAAAGAAGCGAGCTTCTTCTGCCCATGCCGCTAATTCTGAAGCAGTCAAGCCCTTGTCAAGCTGGCGAAGTGCTTCAGCAACTAACAGCGCTTCGGCCACGGAAGCTAAAAGCGTGTCTACCAGATAAATTTCTGCATCGGGATACTCTTGCTTAACCTGTTCAAGCGCCATACAAGCCGCATCGTAGCTACCAGACAGACCACTCGAAAAACAAAGGCATGCGGTAGGAACGCCGCTTTGAGCAGCGCGTGTAAAAGCGTCCAGATAAACCGCCATAGGAACTTGCGAAGTGGTAGGAGCTTCGCCTTTTCGCATTGCCTGGAAAAATTCGTGTGGTGCGGTAGTCTGATACAAATCGTCCAAGTGTTCCCCGTCGCTCATAATGTAAGGGAAGTTAACCAGCTCTACTTCTTCGCGATTAAGCATTTCAAAGGGTAAGTCACAGCACGTGTCCAAAATAAGATGAGTTTTAGAGGCGTTGGTCACCATAGTTCCTTTCGTCAGCCAACAACAAAGCGCCCAGGAAAGAAGCGCCGAAGCACTACTTTCCTAGAACGTCACTCACAAGATTTCATAGGGATGTTAAAGAACCGTCGCGAACGACATACGCGGCTCAGTAAGCTTTTCTTCCAGTGGTTCTTCACATTCATACGCCAAGCCTACTGCAGGACCAACATGTAAACCGATTACAGGGCTTACCGGCAAAACGTCCACCTTGCGATTCAATAGTGGTTCAATAACGTTTTTAGCCAGGTCTTCAGCTGGTTTGCGGTTACCAATATAGTGAACAACCAGGTTCTTTAAGCCATGGGCTTCCATGTCTTTTTTGAAAACGTCAACCATCTTATCGATGGCTTTTTTGTAGGTGCGAACCTTGCCCATAACTAAAACGCTACCGTCTTTTACGGCAAGAACTGGGGAAAGCTTAATGAGGTTGCCCAGCAAAGCAGCCGCGCGCCCAATGCGTCCGCCCTTCTGCAAAAACGTCAGGCTTTCAGGAGCGAAAGCAAAACGGCAGCGGCTCATGCAATCAAGTACGATGTCTAAACATTCGTGAAGACCTTTGCCTTCTTTGCGAGCTTCAACGGCAGCAAAGATAGGAAGCGATTCGTCATAGCCGCAGGAAGCGGAGTCAACGATTGCACATTGGAAATCTAAATTACGGGAACGCACGGCACGTGCCGCACGGATAACCCCTTCATAAGTACCCGAAAGCTGGCTTGAAAGAAAGATTCCCAGCACTGAATCTCCTGCTTTGGCAGCTGTTTCAAAGTAGTCTTCCAAAACCTGCTGAGAAGGCTGGCTTGATGTGGGGATATTGTCCAACATGTCATAGATTTCCGAATAGAACGCATCGGTATCCATGTCAAAATCGGAATACTCCACGCCGTCGCGGTTCACGTATAGCGTAACAATATCAATGTCTTCTTGTTGCGCTACCTCTTTAGGAATAGAGGAAACCGAGTCGGTTAAGATTTTCAGCATGAGACGCTTCCTTCCTATTTCGGATCGTAGCCACGCAGTTTTGCAACAAGCTGGCGACGTCGTTCATAAAGTCCTCGTTCAAGCCCAACAGGATACGTATGGGGATTCAGCATACGCTTCTGGCTTTCATCAAGCGTAGCAAGCCCTTGGCGCGTGCGCTCTTGAGCTGCCATTGCGCTGCGGAATTCCGCCTCTAGCACCGTTTTACCCCTACGAGCCAAGGGATGCAACAACGTTTTGTAGTTCTTGCCCTGTAATTTCTTTCGACGGAGATCATCACAAGGATCGACGATTATTTCTTCGGGCTGCACACCTGAATGGATATCGTAGACCATATCGCCCGCAATTCTACCGTCATTATGATAATAACGGCGAACATCCAAAACACCAGGTGTCGTAAGCTTAACCGCAGTCTCGGAAATTTTAATCTTATCTTCCCAAACAGAACTTCCAGGCAAGCGAACTGCAGAAAGTTTATAGACGCCACCGAGCGTTGGTTGGTCATAGGCAGTAGCAAGCTTAGTTCCCACGCCCCATGAATTGACCTTTGCGCCTTCGCCCTGGATGGAACGAATGGTGTATTCGTCAAGGTCGTTTGAAAGTACAATGCCACAATCAGTGAGCCCCGCTTCGTCGAGCATACGACGAGCAGCTTTTGCAAGCCAAGCCAGGTCACCAGAGTCAATACGAATAGCGCTTAAGTGTTCACCTCGTTCACGCATCTCAAGCCCTACCGTAATAGCGTTTTTGATGCCTTGTTCCACATCGTAGGTGTCAACTAGCAGTACGCAGTTTTTGGGCATTGCCTCAGCATAAGCACGAAAGGCTTCCAACTCAGAATCAAACGACATAACCCAAGAATGAGCATGGGTTCCTGAAACAGGAATATCAAAGAGCTTGCCCGCCAACACGTTGCTAGTAGAGGCACAGCCACCAACAACCGCCGCACGGCTCGCCCAAACACCTCCAGCAGCACCTTGCGCACGGCGAAGCCCAAACTCTGCTACCGGAGCTCCTTGCGCAGCGAGGCACACCCGCGCCGCTTTGGTGGCTATAAGCGTTTCAAAGTTTATGCAGTTAAGTAGTGCTGTTTCTAATAGCTGGCACTGCATAATAGAACCCGTAACGCGAACAATGGGTTCAAAGGGGAAAACAATGGTGCCTTCAGACACTGCATCAATGTCACAATCCAGCGAAAAATCCGCAAGGTAATTTAAAAACCCCTTATCGAACAGTTTTCCACCAGCGGGAGCATCCAAGCTTTCTAAGTATGCTAAATCCTCTGGTGAAAACTGAAACGTGTCAACGATTTCTGCCAGCTGCGCCATACCGCAAGCAACCGCGTAACCACCTTTGAAGGGATAATCACGGAAGTACATATGGAAGCAGGCGTCAGTTTCTGCCTTACCCGTCTGCCAATACCCTTGAGCCATGGTGAGCTGGTACAGGTCTGTCAGTAATGAGTAATCAAGTTTCATAGTCGCATCCTTTGGATGTCTACCTTTGTGGCCTTTAGTTACTGCCCTCTTTGACGTCTTACAGAATCATTCACGCACGCGTGTTTGGCGAATACCTTAGGCACCGCCGCCACTTCGATGACTTCTTCTACGTACACGATGCGTGCTTGTGTCATTTTGCTGAGGAGCGCGAGCAGCACTCTGCTTCGCCTGAGACCCATGCGTAGCAGGGGTCGTCTGCGTACGACGTGTTGGCTTCTTTTCGCTCGGACGACCTGCGCGCAAACCCGAAGAATTTCGTCCAGGACGGAATGATTTTTGAGCTTGCTGTTCGCCTTGTTGACCTACGCCGTTCCGCTGCTGATTAATTCTGCTTTGTCCCTGCGTACGCGAAGCCTGCCTTTTGGAAGCTACCTGGTTCTTTTGACTCGATGAGTCCTTTTGCGCAGAGGAAGCCGTATTGACACGCTGCGTCTTGAAGCGCCGCTTTTTCGGTTGCGCGTTCCGTTGCTTTGAGTTGTCTGTAGAAGGTGCTTCGTTGGCCAGTTTTGCAGTAGGTGCGGTCCCTTCGTTTTTTGAAGAAGCGCCTAAAATTCCGAGCTTGGTGGAACGACGACGTTTGCGTGGTGCATCGTGTACCGCAGGCTCTTCTGCCTGTGTTCCACGGGAAGCGGTATGACGAACCGTTCCCGCCTCTGCCAGCTTGTCAGTTTCGGTAAGCTGGGAGGTGGCAAAACTCATACTGCTCATGAGGTTCAGACCATCTTGCTGGGAAGCAGCCTCCCAGGCTTCTGCACACACCTCACAAGGACGACAGCCTTCGGCGGTGGGCTCAAAATCAGCCAGAGGAACCTTTACTACTTTGCCCTCTTCGTTCTTGAGCGAAACAACTTCACGAGGAACATCAAGGTCGCTTACCTTAACTTCCCCTTCGGGAGTCTGAATAGTTGCGCCCACCTTCGGTGCTCTGCTCTTGAAGTCTTTATACGCTTCATATTCGTAGCGGAGGCAGCACATCAAACGGCCGCACACACCTGAAATCTTTTGCGGGTTCAAAGACAAATCTTGTTCTTTTGCCATACGAATGGAAACAGGAGAAAACTCCCCGCCCAAACGTTTGCAGCACAGTTCTTGACCACAATGGCCAATGCCGCCCACCATACGAGCTTCATCGCGCACACCAATTTGGCGCATATCTACGCGAATTTGAAAATGTGCTGCCAACTTGCGCACAAGCTCACGGAAGTCAACACGGTCTTCGGCTTCAAAGTAAAAGACCGCTTTGTCGCCATCAAGCAAATATTCCACAGAAACCGGACGCATGTCGGGATTCAATTCAGCTGCCATTTCCTTAAACACAGGCAACGCTTCAGCGCTTTTGCGCTTCATTTCAGCAGCAGCTTCACGGTCTGCGTCTTCAGCTTTACGAAGCACTGGCTTCAAAGGGCTTTTAAGTTCGCTGATTTTTTCTTCGCCAACTTCGAAAACGTCCCCTGTGATTTCACCAAATTCTGTACCGCGTGCGGTAGTAACCACCACTTCTTCGCCAGCAAATAATTCAAAATCGCCAGCATCAAACCACAGGCTTTTCGAACCGTAAAATAACTTTATCGGAGCTACTCGAGCCATACAAACCTCACTTTATCTCAACACTGTACGCGCTGCTTTTGTAGTACGAAGTTCGCTTCCCTGCTCAAACAGTGCAGTTTTCACTTCAAACAACAGTGCGTCAATGCATGTTTCTGGCGACACATTATACGAAATAGCCACATCTGCGTGAGTGGTAGCAGCTAACGCCTTCGCAACTCGCGCTTCGTCAGTGTGTGCAGCCACATTTTCCAACGTATTACGTACATCTACATTGATAACCAGTTCAGGCGTTCCCGCGCATAACGCAAGGACATCTCGCAACCATGAACGAACAATAGTTACCAGTTCGTGCAGAGCTTCCAGGCTTTTCGCCGTAAGCTGGCGCTTATTACGAGCTTCCAGCTGCCGAATGGCAGACTTTGCCAGGAAGTCAGCATTTTCCGCCAATTCCTCTTCCTGGGCAGCGCGCACCAGATCAAGCGGCGCTTTAGAAGCAGTAACTAGCTTTGCAGCAGCTTCTAAAATGTCCCAGTCATCAGCATGCTCTAAAGAAGCTAAAACTTCCAAAATCTCAGCACGAAAGCTCATGTGTTCGTGCGATTTAAGAAAGTCTACCCCGCGAGTCAACGACCCTCCGCAGGCTTCAATGGCAATACGCGCCTGTTCAAGGGTGGCACCCGTATTCTGACTCAGAATACCTGCAGCTTCGGTGGCAGGAATATGACGAAACGGCACAACTTGACAACGCGAAACAATGGTGGGAAGTACGCTTTCTGCTGTACGCCCCAAAAGGATAAAGAGCACATCTGCAGGGGGCTCTTCCAACACCTTCAGAAACGCGTTTGCCGCTGCAACACCAAGCAAATCAACGCGGTCGAGAATATATACCTTATGCTTCGCCTGAATAGGAGCAAGCGACACATCTGAAACAATCTCTCTTATTTGTTCGACGAGATACCCACCAACGCCCTCAGGCGCGTAGTAACGTACATCAGGATGTTTTTTGCGCGCTATTCGCTGGCAAGTTTCGCATTCGCCGCAGCCGACCGCGCTTGTTTCGCAAAGCGTTGCCTGAGCAAGCGCATAGGCTGCAAGTGTCTTATTGGAGCCTGCGGGGCCTGTGAACAGATAGGCATGCGTTAACCTACCCGAGCGAACGGTAGAACGCAAAAACTCACGGACCTGCGGTTGTCCTAAAATGTTTTCAAATACATCAGCCATAGGCATTACTTTTTCGGTTCATCAAGTCTCGCAAAGAAGCTACTATCGCATTCGCGCATCCAGGGGAACAAATCGCCCAATTCTCTAAAAATAGCTTGCGAAGTTTCAGATTTCCTTGCAGCGGATTCAATAACGCGAACACGCTGAGGATCAGCTGCAGCAATACGGAGAAAGCCTTCGTTTACCCTGCTATGGAAGGCTTCGCCAGCCTGTTCTAAGCGATCAGCTTCAGCGTGATGTGTTGCACGGTTGAGTCCTGCAAGCGTATCACCAACTACCATAAGCAGCGTTCTATCGGGCACAATACCTTGCACGGCAAAAGCATTCGCGCGGTCAATGAATTCGCGTGGAAGACCTCTGCCAAAGGCCTGATAGGCAACGGTTGAATCATAGAACCTATCACACAGAACAACTGCCCCGCGCATTAACGCCGGCGCAATAACTTCAGCAACAATTTGAGCTCGCGCAGCTTCATAGATGAAAAGTTCCGCTTCAGGAACCATTTCGGCATGCGCTGGATCTAACACCAGCTGACGCAGCGCTTCACCAATGACGGTGCCACCAGGCTCACGGACGCAAAGAACTTCAAGGCCACGCGCTTCAAGCGTTTCCGCTAGGAAACGAATATGCGTTGATTTACCAGCGCCGTCACCACCCTCAAACGTGATAAACACGCCACGGTTTTCCGCAAGATTCAAGCATTCTGCCGTCATACAAAACCTTTTCAAACGCATTATGCGTCGTAGATATCGTTACCTAAAACATCCACGCCAACAAAAACGGGGAAATCTTTCACTTCAATTTTGCGAAGTGCCTCAGTTCCTAAATCATCATAGCTTATGGTCTGGGAACTTTCCACGCGCTTCGCAAGAAACGCAGCAGCGCCACCCACTGAAGCAAAGTAGACACAACCGCAGTCCTTGCACGCTTGCTTAACGGCCTCTGAGCGTCTTCCCTTACCAACCGTTGCCACGATGCCTGCTCGATATAACTCAGGAGCCGCGAAGTCCATTCGGGATGCTGTAGTAGGACCAACTGCCCCAAAAGGACGACCTGCAGCCTCAGGAGTAGGCCCTGCATAAAAAATGGTTTGTCCCGCTAACTGGTACGGAAGTGAACCTTGTTCGTGTAGCTCTTCTAACAGTCGAATATGACCAGCATCACGCAAGGTGTACATACTACCCGTTAAGGTGCAAATGTCTCCCGCGCGAAGCTTAGAAAGTTCTTCTTTCTGCAACGGTAACGTTAAACGAATAGGTTCTTTTGTTTGTGCCGCTGCTGCAGCGTCCTCAACTAAGGCCTCCGCAGTATGCAATGAAGCTGAGTGCTGAGAGCCTGTGTTGTTTTCATCCAGCAAATTGACCGTGGTACGGCGCATAGCAGAACAACCCATGTTAATTGCCAAAGGAAGCGCAGCAATATGGCACGGCGCCGTTTCAACATGCACAGCAAGTGCCGTGTGAGCACCACCCACGCCACCAGCACCTAAACCTGTAGCATTTACGGCAGCAAGCAACTCGGCTTCGAAAGCAGCAGTAGCTTCGTCCTTCGCCGCAGACCCCACAGGGCGCAACAGCGCATGTTTTGCTAAACCTGCAACCTTATCGAACGTAGCTCCTATGCCTACTCCAACCACCAGCGGCGGACAAGCGTTTGGCGCCTTTTCGCGAACACATTTAACCACTTCGTCGACAATTCCCTGCCTGCCAGCACCAGGAACAAGCATAACCACCCTACTGGCGTTGTCTGACCCGCCGCCTTTCAGCATGATATGCAGATTTGCCACCCCTGGTTTGTCGGTAACCTGTACGTCGCAAAACGCAGGCGTGTTGTTACCCGTATTACTACGATTAAGAAGTGCGTCGTGGACGAGCGACTTGCGAAGAGCAGCCTTGTTGTAGGCCTCAGCTACCGCTTCATCAACCAGCGAAAACACATCGCCTTGGATACCTACATTGCTTCCAATTTCTAAGCTTACCCACACCGTACCAGTGTCTTGGCAGATGGGAACCTGGTCCGTTTGCGCAATAGAAGCATTTTCGCAAAGCTCATGTAAAACTTCGCAAGCTAACGGATGCGTTTCGTTTTGCTGAGCTGCCTGCAAGGCATGAGAAATATCGGCAGGCAGTACACAGGCAAGCTTCGGGATTGCCTCCCGAACTGCACGCGCCACCTGCTCTTTTGTAATGATTGTATCCATGTGTTCATTATACCGCAGAAATGACTCCCCTGGACTTCCTTCAACTGGTACCAAGGGTGAAGGCCTCAGAAACTATTGCTTGGCGGCGGCTTGCAAAACCGCACCTGGTTGGAGTCCCAAAGAGCGCGCTGTTTGTAAAAGTACTTCAGGAGTCAAATGAGTCCCTTCAGGAGATTTTGCCGCCAGGCAGGAAAAATTCGCTTTATTAGCAGTCAATACGTTCAGCTTGCGTGACGCGTCGCGGATTATATCTTTGGTTAAAGACCCACGACGTAAGGGAGATAGCACTTCTAATTCCCGCAACGCTACAAAACCAGGACGGCGCTCTGGTTTGTCAGTAGCATTCGTACCGTCAGTCAGTATTTCAAACCCATCCGCACGTGCCTTTTCTTTAACCAAGCCCAGCAAAAAGCGTTTGCACCAATAACAACGATTAGGTGTATTGGCGCCTACGTTCGGGGCTTGCAATATGTCTGCTTCCAGTATTTCGAAAGGAATATCCAGCTGACGAATAACCTGAAACGCATCTTCAAGCTCAAACGCAGGCTGAAAGGCAGTGTTTACCATATACGCCTTAACCGTACAGCCTGCTTCTTTGGCAGCTGCCAGCAGATACGAAGAATCGCAACCACCCGAAAATGCCACCGCAAACTTGGGGACACGCGTGAAAAAGGCAGCTAAGGACTCAGCGCCTAAGCGTTGTCCTTCTCCCACCGTATCTTCTGTCAGAAGCTGCATGCGTTTCCCCTATTTCATCCCTGTAACCAAAAACCCAAAGGAACCCAAAGGGGACGTGTTTTTTGAACCCAAAGGGGACGTGTTTTTTGGGTTTATATAATTTAAGAAGTGCTACACGTTGAACTTAAAGTGCATAACGTCGCCGTCTTGCACGACGTATTCTTTGCCCTCTTGGCGAAGCTTACCCGCGGCGCGACACCCAGCTTCACCGCCCAGTTCAACATAGTCTTCAAAAGAAGCAGTTTCGGCCTTAATGAAGCCGCGTTCGAAGTCAGAGTGAATAACGCCAGCAGCCTGCGGCGCCTTTGCTCCAATGGGAATAGTCCAAGCGCGAGTTTCAGTTTCGCCGCTGGTGAAATAACTCTGCAGACCCAGCAAACGATACGCTTCACGAACCAAGCGAGCCAAACCGCTTTCCGAAAGCCCCATTGCTTCCAGATATTCCATCGCTTCTTCAGGATTTAGTTCAGCAAGGTCTGCTTCCACCTTCGCAGAAATCGGCACTGGCGCACAGCCGTCAATTTCAGGAAGTTCGGCATCCAACTGATCTTCGTCCACGTTTGCGATATAGAGCATGGGCTTCATAGTCAACAGGTGCAAATCATAGAGAGCTGCCTGTTCGTCTTCAGAAAGCTCCAACGTACGTGCGCGATGTCCTTCGTTTAAGCCTTCCAGAACTTTCTTAGCGGTTTCCAGCTTCAACACACCCGCTTTGTCACGCTTGGCTTCCTTTTCCAGACGCGGAAGCGCTTTATCAAGCGTTGCCATATCTGCCAGAATAAGTTCGGTCTTGATGGTTTCCACGTCTGATTGCGGGTCTACCTTACCAGCAACATGCACCACGTCAGGATCGCCGAAGAAACGCACCACTTCACAAATGGCATCGGTTTCGCGAATGTTTGCCAAAAATTGGTTTCCCAAGCCTTCGCCCTGGGAAGCGCCTGCAACCAAGCCTGCAATATCAACAAATTCTACCGTCGCAGGAACAATACGTGCGGGGTTGTCAATTTTAGCCAGCGCATCTAAGCGTGCATCGGGGACAGGAACTACCCCAACATTCGGTTCGATGGTGGCAAATGGATAATTCGCAGCCAATCCACCTTTATTCGTGAGTGCCGTAAAAAGCGTTGACTTTCCTACGTTCGGCAAACCAACAATACCAATTGAAAGCGACATACCTTTTCCTTGCTCGTTTTAGTTCTTTTAGTTCGTTTGCAAAATAACAAACCCATAATAAACCAATGCCCGCCAAAGCTCACTTCGGCGGGCAAAACAAGGGACAGTTCGGCGCCCCTTGCACGCTGTGTATTACATTACAAATACGCCAAACTGCTGAGCCACATAGGCCACCAGAATGACAATAACCAAAACTGGTGCCACAAACTTGATCATAACCGTCCAGGCCTTTTCCAAGCGGAACGGGCTGGAAAGCTTCACTTCGTCAATGATAGCTTTCGGCTTGATAATCCAGCCAACAAAGATGCAGGTCAGAAGTGCCGCAATAGGCATCATGACGGAGTTAGAAATAAAGTCGAAGAAGTCCAGCATGGTGGAACCTTCGCCCAAAGGTTGAATGAAAGACAGCCCGTTGTAACCAGCGTTCACAATTAAGCCCATCACAAATACAAATGTGATGGTGGCAACAAACGCCTTTTTGCGAGACCAATGAGCGCCGTCTTGCACGATGGACGTACAGGTTTCCACCAGAGAAATAGAACTGGTCAGAGCAGCAAACAACACCAACAGGAAGAAGACAAAGCCAATAACCGTAGCCATGCCGCCCATGCCGTCAAACAAGCCTGGCAAGACTACAAACATCAAAGACGGACCGGATGAAGATGCAACTGCATCGCCAGAACCCATTGCGACGAATGCCGCAGGAACGATAGTCAGGCCAGCCAGGAATGAAACGCTCAAGTCAAAGCCGCCAATACGCGTAACGCTTTGCGTCAGGCTGGAGTGCTTATCCAGGTAAGAACCATAGGTAATCATGATGCCCATAGCAAGCGACAAGCTATAAAACATTTGCCCCAAGGCGCCAATAACCAGTTCGGGTGAAAGCTTACTCCAGTCAGGCATCAGGTAATAGGCTGCGCCTTCCATAGCGCCTGGCTGAGAAAGCGTGTAGACCGCAATACCAATTGCCATCAGGATAAGGGCTGGCATCATAACCAGGTTTGCTTTTTCAATACCGCCTTGTACGCCGAAAGCAACCACGATAAAGGTAATGGCCATAAAGATTGCCATCCAGATGAAGCTTTCGAAATTGCTGGTAATAAAAGACGTAAAGTAGTTATCCCCTGCTAGCGCATGAGCACCTTCTGCCAGATAGGCGAAGGCATACTTGGTCACCCAGCCACCAATGATGCAGTAGTACGGCGTAATGATAAAGGGAATCGCACTGGTCAACACACCAATGAAGGCGTACTTTTTGCCATAACTCTTAAAGGCACCAATGGCAGAAAGGCCTGTTCTGCGACCAAAGGCGGTTTCCAGAAGCAGCAGCGAAACGCCGAATGTGAATACCAAAATAACGTAGGTAATTAAGAAGGTGCCGCCACCGTACTTAGCAGCCAGATACGGGAAACGCCACATGTTTCCCAAACCTACAGCAGAAGCTGCTGCAGCCAAAATGAAGGTCCACTTGCTTGACCAAGCGGAACGTTCTTGAGTTGATGAGCTCATTCCAACCTCCGAGTTATTTCCCCTCGAGCTTACTCAAAGGCGTCCAAACGCAAAACGACAGACAAACGGCGTCCAAAAGCTCAATCGGGCTGTCATTTTGTGCTTGTACGCCCCGAAAAAACATAGCTCCACATTGTAGCGATTATCTGCGTAATTCGCACGAAGAATTAGGCAAATTTGGAAGCATCTAGGGCAATTAGATGACCGTCAGCGTCTTCGTATAAGCAAAATTCGCCATCTTTGCTGGTATAAAGGTTGCGAAAACGCCCAAAGGTATCAGAACTTTCGGAGTTTTCTGCAGAATCAGGAAGCGCCTTTTTCACAAAGCCTTTGCGCGCTTCTTCTATCTTTGCGGCACTTTTTTTGATAGCTTCTTTGCGTTCGCTTTTGCGCGCTTTCTTTTTGTCCTTCTTGTCTTTCTTGGCCTTTTTGGTTTGTTTTTCTTGTTTGGCCTGCTTGTTTTGATTGTCTTGCGCGCTTTGTTTTTCTTGCTTATCTTTCTTCTTCTGCTTCTGTTCAGGCTGAAGCTGTTTTTCTTCCGCAACAAAAGGCTCTTCCAGGAAAGTGTCTTCGTCTACGCCCACTACTTCCCCAAAACCACCATAGTAGTCGCGTTCTGCAGGCGCACGCGGGCTGAAAGTATCCGCGCTACCAGGGACTACGGTAGCATCCCCTTCGTGCGGAAACGTAAAGTAGTCGAATTGTTCTTTGTTCTTTGACTTTTTCATGCAGTGCAGTATAGCGCAAAAAAGTACGGCGGCCGTTAAGCCGCCGTACGAAAAACTACTGGTGGGCGCTAGTAAGTCAGCGAGAAGTTCTGTCGTGCTTTCAGATTGCTCCGTTGCGCGACTGAGCGTGCTCCGCACGTGCAGGTAAGCGCATAAGGGGCAAGATGAAGTGCGACAGGACTTCGCAGCGTTAAAAAGTTCCGCCGGCTGATAAGCCGGCGGAACGAAATACTAGGCCATCAAGGTCAGTAAGGGAACCAAAAGCAGTGCCACAATGTTGAATACCTTAATCATGGAGTTCAAAGCTGGGCCTGCGGTGTCCTTGTACGGGTCACCAACGGTGTCGCCCGTAACAGCAGCTTGGTGAGCGAAAGAGCCCTTGCCGCCGTACTTACCTTCTTCGATAAGCTTCTTAGCGTTGTCCCAAGCGCCACCACCACTGGTCATAGAAATTGCCACAAACAAACCAGTTACGATGGTGCCTACCAAAGCACCGCCCAAAACCGTCGTGGTAAAGGCGAACGCATCGGCATAACCGCAAGCATTCAGGATGAAGCCAACCGCAATAATCAGGATAGGCGTGCATACTGGAATAGCTGCTGGTAAAATCATTTCGCGCAACGCTGCCTGGGTTACCAAGTCTACGCACTTAGCGTAGTCAGGCTTGCCTTCGCCTTCCATGATGCCAGGGATTTCCTTGAACTGACGGCGTACTTCTTCAACAACACCGCCAGCAGCTTTACCCACGCTGGTCATAGCGCGCGCAGCAAACAGATACGGCAGCAAGCCACCCACAAATAGACCAATCAAAACAAACGGATTCGAAAGGTCAAACACCTGTTCAACACCTGTCTGATCAGCAACGGTGTGCGTGAAGTCGGCGAACAGAACCACAGCTGCCAAAGCAGCAGAAGCAATAGCGTAACCCTTCGTAACAGCCTTGGTGGTGTTACCAACGGCGTCCAGAGCGTCGGTGTTTTCACGAACGCTTTCGGGCAAACCGCTCATTTCAGCAATACCGCCAGCGTTGTCCGTAACCGGACCGAACGAGTCAATGGCAACAACAATACCAGCCATAGAAAGCATGGCCAACGCCGCAACGGCAATGCCAAAGATGCCACCCAGGAAGAAGCTTACCAACGTGGCAACAACAATAACCAGAATAGGAAGACCAGTTGCTTCCATACCAACAGCTAAACCTTGAATAACGTTGGTTGCGTGACCCGTTTCTGAAGCCTGAGCAATGGTGTCTACTGGCTTCTTTTCGGATGACGTGTAGTAGTCAGTGATATATACCATAGCTGCCGTCAGTACAACGCCAATAACAGCACAAACCCAAATAGAAATGGGTGACAAACCGGCTGGGGCCAGACCCGTGTTTACCACATCAATGCCGCCAAGCAGCCACTGCGTAATGGGATAGAACGCAACAATGGCGATGATGGCGGAAATCCACAGACCCTTATACAGCGCACCCATGATGGTACCGTTTGCGCTCATCTTTACGAACAGCGTACCAATAATAGAAGCCACAATAGAGGCAGCACCAATAGCAACAGGGAAACCAAGTGCGGCTGCCATGCTCATGTCACCAAATGCAAGGTTGCCAATAAGCATAGCGGCAACCGTGGTAACTACATAGGTTTCAAACAGGTCGGCAGCCATGCCAGCGCAGTCGCCTACGTTGTCGCCTACGTTGTCGGCAATAACAGCAGGATTGCGCGGGTCGTCTTCAGGAATACCTGCTTCAACCTTACCTACCAGGTCGGCACCTACGTCAGCAGCCTTGGTGAAAATGCCACCGCCCAGACGGGCAAACACCGAAATCAAAGAACCGCCAAAGCCCAGGCCAACCAGGGCAGAAAATTCTGCATAACCAGCAAATACCAAAAACGACATAACGGTTACAGACAGAATGCCCAGACCAATTACGAACATACCCGTAACCGTACCAGACTGGAAAGCCACGCGCAAAGCTTGACCTAAACCAGTGCGGGCTGCTTCAGCCGTACGCACATTCGCCGTTACAGAAATACGCATACCAATGAAGCCAGCAGCTGCGGAAGCCGTACCGCCAACTAAAAAGCCGACTGCCGTCCACACGCCGAACCCGGAAACTCCCAAGAAGCCCGGAATAAGCAAGACAATAGCAATGATAACTGCCACGATGGCAACCGTACGGTACTGGCGGCTTAAGTAAGCCATAGCACCTTCTTGAATAGCGGATGCAATGCTTTGCATCTTTTCGTTGCCAGCTGGCAACTTGTTAATTCGCCCAATAAGACCCCCAGCATATACTGCAGCCAAAAGGCCAGCAGCTAAGCCAAGAATCAGGGGAACCAACGCTACGTTGTACATTCTTCCTATTCCTCCTTATCCAGAAACGAAACGCTCGAGCAGTGCTCGAGCTTCAAAATGCGTAGTTATTTTGAACCACCACACATATTTTCGCAAGTATTTACACGGAAGCGAACAGTTTTGTTCGCTAGTTTCTTTCGTCTTTGAGTACTCAAAACGTACTACTAGCGAAAGAAAAGTGCCGGCCGCTTTCGCGACCGGCACCCTAGTTCACCCTAGGCTTCTGAATACAAATCTACCAGTTTCGTCAGATGTTCATAACGTTCCATAGCAGCTTGTTCATTTTCAGCGAAGAGTTCAGTTGCGCGTTCAGGGAATTCACGCGTCAGGCGGCTATAGCGAGCTTCGTTCATCAGGAATTCCTGATAACCGCCAGCCGGAGCCTTGGAATCAAGCGTGAATTTCTTACCCTGCGGAGCTTCAGGATTGAAGCGGAACAGGTTCCAGTAACCGCAGCTTACCGCACGCTTCATTTCAGACTGGCAATTCACCATGCCACCCTTGATGGAGTGCATTTCGCACGGGCTGTAACCAATGATGATGGACGGTCCTGGATATGCTTCAGCTTCCTGGATAGCCTTCAGCGTCTGCATGGGGTTCGCACCCATAGCAACCTGAGCAACATAGACGTAACCATAGTTCATAGCCATTTCAGCAAGGCTCTTCTTCTTAATGCCCTTACCTGCAGCTGCAAACTGGGCAACCTGACCAAGGTTAGATGCCTTCGATGCCTGGCCACCGGTGTTGGAATACACTTCGGTGTCGAATACAAACACGTTCACGTCTTCGCCTGAAGCCAGTACGTGGTCTAAGCCGCCATAACCAATGTCATAAGCCCAACCGTCGCCACCGAAGATCCAGATGGACTTCTTAGCAAGGTATTCCTTGTCCTTCAAAATCTTAGGAGCATACGGGCAACCGTTCTTTTCGGCATTTTCCAATACCGGAATGAGTTCCTTGGTAGCAGCTGCATTTGCCTTGCCGTCGTTTGCAGTATCCAGATAGTTCTGAATAACACCGCGGGTTGCG
Organism: uncultured Coriobacteriaceae bacterium; assembly: GCA_949294735.1. Classification (GTDB taxonomy): domain Bacteria; phylum Actinomycetota; class Coriobacteriia; order Coriobacteriales; family Eggerthellaceae; genus CASFII01. The sequence goes on from CASFII010000001.1 coordinate 29,248, forward strand.
TCAGAGGTGTGTTCGTCTGCTGCCATGGTTTCCAGAATACCCATCAAACGATGACGAATGGCATCGTGACCAAGGAGCATGCCCATGCCATGTTCGGCGTTATCTTCAAAGAGGGAGTTCGACCAAGCAACACCGTGGCCTTCTTTGTTGACCGTGTACGGAGACGTTGCAGCAGGACCACCCCAAATGGAGGAACAGCCGGTTGCGTTGGTGACATACATGCGGTCGCCAAACAACTGCGTAATCAGACGAGCATAGGTGGTTTCAGCACAACCTGCGCATGCGCCGCTGAACTCAAGCAGCGGTTGTTTGAACTGGCTACCCTTGAGCGTGCTGTCCTGCAATTCGGGCTTGTCTGCAACGTCCTTCACGCAGTAATCAAATACATCTTGCTGCGGGAGCTGCTCTTCAGCGTTCACCATTTCAATAGCGTGAGCTGGGCACTGAGCAACGCAGACGCCGCAACCCATGCAGTCAAGCGGAGACACTGCCATGGTGAATTGCAAACCAGCAGCAGCCTTGCCCTTGGCATCCACAAACTTAGCAGCTTCAGGAGCAGCAGCAACTTCTTCTGTCGTCAAAGCAAACGGACGAATGGCTGCGTGCGGGCACACAAATGAGCACTGGGTGCACTGGATGCACTTGGTTTGATCCCAAACGGGAACCGTAACCGCTACACCACGCTTTTCGTAGGCAGCAGCACCTTGTTCAAACTGACCATCAACATGATCCATGAAGGCTGAAACAGGAAGACGGTCGCCATCCATGCGGGCTACCGGTTCCATAATGTTTACCACCTGCTTGACCAGCGCTTCGCGACCAACAGGAGCTTCAGCAGGAGCTTCGTCTTCTACGTTTGCCCAAGAAGCGGGCACTTCAACCTTCTTGAATGCCGTTGCGCCAGCGTCAATAGCACGATGGTTCATGTCTACAATGTCTTGACCCTTCTTCAGGTAAGACTTCGTAGCAGCATCCTTCATGTAGCGAATAGCGTCTTCCTGCGGAAGCACACCAGCAAGCGTAAAGAACGCAGACTGCAGAATGGTGTTCGTGCGCTTGCCCATGCCAATTTCAACAGCCAGGTCAATAGCATCAATGATGTAGAGCTGGATATTGTTTTCTGCGATGTAGCGCTTTGCTTCAGCATGCAGATGGTGTTCCAGTTCTTCAGGCGTCCACTGGCAGTTAATCATAAAGATACCGCCTGGTTTCACGTCGTTCACCATGCGGAAACCCTTGGTTACATAGGAAGGATTGTGGCAAGCCACAAAGTCTGCCTTATTTACATAGTAGGGGCTGCGAATGGGGCTGTCGCCAAAGCGCAGGTGCGAAATGGTTACGCCACCTGTTTTCTTGGAGTCATACTGGAAGTATGCCTGTACATATTTGTCAGTGTGGTCACCAATAATCTTGATGGAGTTCTTGTTTGCGCCAACTGTACCGTCGCCGCCCAGACCCCAGAACTTGCATTCGATGGTACCTTCAGCAGAAGTGTTCGGGCACTTCGGATCTTCGGGAAGTGAAAGGTTCGTAACGTCGTCAACAATACCGACGGTAAATTCGCGACGCGGTTCGTCCTTTTCCAATTCCTTAAAGATTGCAAATGCAGAAGAAGGAGGCGTGTCTTTGGAGCTTAAGCCATAACGACCACCCACTACTACCAGGTCCGTACGACCTTCGTGCTGCAGGGCGTTGATTACGTCCATGTACAGAGGTTCACCAATAGAACCAGGTTCCTTGGTGCGGTCAAGCACGGCAATCTTCTTGCAGGTTGCAGGAATAGCTGCCACAAACTTTTCAGTAACAAATGGACGATACAAACGAACCTTAATCAGACCAACCTTTTCACCATGGGCGTTCAGATAGTCGATAACTTCTTCAAGCACATCGCAGAATGAACCCATAGCCACAACCACGCGGTCTGCATCTGGTGCGCCATAGTAATTAAAGAGTTCGTAGTTCGTACCAATGCGCTCGTTGACTTTGTGCATATATTCTTCAACGATTGCGGGCAAAGCTGCATAGTGGTTGTTGCAAGCTTCGCGATGCTGGAAGAAGATGTCGCCATTTTCGTGGCTGCCGCGCATGGCAGGACGTTCTGGATTCAAAGCGTGCTTACGGAACGCATCTACTGCATCCATGTCACACATTTCTGCCAGTTCGTCGTAATCCCAGACAGCAATCTTCTGAATTTCATGGGAAGTACGGAAACCGTCAAAGAAGTTAATGAACGGAACGCCGCCCTTAATAGCAGCCAGATGAGCTACTGCAGACAGATCCATTACTTCTTGAACCGTACCTTCTGCCAGCATGGCAAAACCTGTTTGACGACATGCCATAACGTCAGAATGATCACCAAAAATTGAAAGTGCCTGCGTTGCCAGCGTACGGGCGCTTACGTGAAACACGCTCGGAAGCTGTTCTGCGGCAATTTTGTACATATTGGGAATCATCAACAACAGGCCTTGGGATGCCGTGTAGGTGGTAGTTAACGCACCTGCCGCCAAAGAACCATGAACCGTACCCGCTGCGCCACCTTCAGACTGCATTTCCACAACCCGGACAGTCGTACCAAAGATGTTCTTGCGACCCTGCGCTGACCACTGGTCTACCAGGTCAGCCATGGGACTGGAGGGCGTAATGGGATAAATCCCCGCCACCTCAGTAAATGCATAAGACACATGTGCTGCGGCGGTGTTGCCATCCATCGACTTGTAATTTCTCGCCATCTAAATGCTCCTTACACAATATATGGACTTTCCTACACAACAACTAGGCCTGAATTAAGCCTATGAAAATGATACCAAAATTCGCCTTTACCCCCTGAGACAAACTGGGCTTTCCACGTGCTCTTTAAAGAAAGCGGGTCAAAAAGAGGGCTTAGCGGACAGAATCCCTGTTCTATCCCGATAAACGACTGACCTCCCCCATCGTTCGCCCTGAGCCTTTCTTAATAAACAAAATTTATAAAGGTGAAAGAAAAAATATATAGCGAACGCCTGAAAAAGAACGCTCACCCGCTATATAGACCGTTCGCCCGCCCGTTTTCCGTCTAGTTCGCGCTAGGAACCGCCTACCGAAAAACACAACAAATGTTTATTTCGCCTTGGGTGCTTCTTCACCAAAAGAAGGTCTATTTCGGGTATGATTACAGTGTTGTTTTAACCCCTAGCCTACAGGAGGGAAAATGGAAGAGCAACTCAAGATTACTCGCCGTTCATTCGTAGTGGGCGGCACAGCAGCACTCGCTGTTGCAGGTCTCGGTTTAGCTGGTTGCGGCGGTGGCGGCGGCGAAGCTGAAACCGAAGGCGCTGGCGGCGAGGGCGGCGAAGCTACAGGCACCCTGACTGCTGCTGTAGCTTATGAAACCACAAACTTCTTGCCGGCAAACAACTCCTCAGCTTTGGCTGTAGGTGCTAACTGGCACGTAGTTGAAGGTTTGTATGAACTGGACATGGCAACCTACGAACCGTACGCAGCTCTGGCTGCTGGTGACCCAACGCAGGTTTCCGACACCCAGTATGAAGTAACCCTTCGCGAAGGCGCTGCTTTCTCTGACGGCACGCCGGTTACCGCAGCTGACGTCGTAAGCTCTTACGAACGCACTGTTGGCGCTGAAGGCGCACTGTATCTTTCCATGCTGAGCTTCATCGACAGCGTGGAATCAAAGGATGACACCACGGTTGTATTCAACCTGAAGCATCCATTCTCCCTCGTCAAAGAACGCCTGTCTCTGATTAAGGTCGTTCCGACGAACGCCACCGATGCTGACCTTACCGCTAAGCCGACTGGTACCGGTCCTTGGGTATATGACTCCATCACCGAATCCACCATCGACTACACCCCGAACCCGAACTACACGGGTAGCAAGCCTGCTAAGGCAGCAACCATGCATTGGGACATCATTAAGGACGACACCGCTCGTACCACCGCTATGCAGTCTGGTACCGTTGGTGTTATGGAAAATGTTCCTTCCAATGTTATTGATCAGCTCCAGGCAGCTGGCGCAACCGTTGAATCCGTTCAGGGCTTCAACCTGCCGTTCTTGATGTTCAATACCAAGAAGGCTCCGTTCGACAACAAGAAGGTTCGTCAGGCATTCTTCTATGCAATCGACGTAGAAAAGCTGATCGCAAACACCGTTGAGGGTTTGGCAGCTCCTGTTACCTGCTTCCTGACCTCTGATCACCCGAACTATCATGAGGCCGCTACGGTTTACACCTATGACCCAGACATGGCAAAGCGCCTGCTGGAAGAAGCTGGTCAGACTTCCATCAGCTGCAAGCTGGACACCACCGACCATCCGTGGATTACCGCACTGTCTCCTTCCATCAAGGAAGACCTGGCAGCTGTAGGCATCACCGTTGAAATCGGCGAACAGGCTTCTGGTTCTCTGTATGCAAACCTCACCGACACCGACGAAGAAATCCAGCCCTTCGACGTTGTTCTGGCACCTGGTGACCCGACCGTATTCGGTAACGACCCAGACCTGTTGATGAACTGGTGGTATGGCGACAACTCCTGGACTCAGAAGCGTACTTGCTGGAAAGACTCCGAAGGCTACAACAGCCTGCGTGCTGCTATGGACGCTGCTGTTCAGGCAACTGGTGACGAACAGCAAGAACTCTGGAACCAGTGCTTCGACATCCTGGCCGACGAAGTTCCGCTGTATCCGCTGTTCCATCGTCAGATGACCACGGCCTACAACGCCACTATGGTTGAAGGCTTCAAGCCCATTAGCACCACGGGTCTTAACCTGCTTGATGCTACTGCTTTGGTCTAAGTTTCTAACATGGTGGAGTCTTGCCCCAGGTGAGGCTCCACGTTCACTGCTTACAAGGTGGTAAAAGCGAGATGACCCGTATTGCATCTACGTAGTACGGGTCGTCTCGTAGTAAGAATCGGTAAGGTTTATTTGGGGGAATAAACCTTCTGGCTACAAGAAAGGGGGGTGCGGTGAACAATCTTATTCGCCTTATTGGCAACCGCTTAATTGCATTGCCTATCATGATTTTTGGCGTCACCATCCTCGTTTTCTTCCTGATGTCCTTTTCTCCTATTGACCCTGCATATTCGGCCTTAGGTGAAGGTGCATCTCAGGAGGCATTAAACGCCTACCGCGAAAGTCACGGATTGAATGATCCTTGGATTGTCCAATACGCAAACTTCATGTTAGGTTTCTTCCAGGGAGACCTGGGAACGTATGGCGCTAACGAAGCGTCTGTAGGCGCAAAGATTGCAGAAGCTCTGCCTATTACTTTGCAGCTTACGCTCTTCGGCTTGCTTATTGCCGTTGTTGTTGCAGTTATTTTGGGTGTTATCTCAGCTGTTTATCGCGATAAATGGCCTGACCAAATTATCCGCGTCTTTTCAATTGCATGCATTGCAATGCCGTCCTTCTGGTTGGCGGTATTGTTGATTTTGCTCTTTACCGTAACGCTGAACAACATGCTCCCTGCTGCTGGTCCGCTCCCGGATCTGTTCCAAAACCCAAGTGGATACTTCGCCCGCATGATTCTGCCGGCATTTGCTTTGGGTGTACCGGTTGCTGGTCAGCTGACGCGTGTTATTCGTACGTCCATGGTAGAAGAGCTTGATAAAGACTACGTTCGTACGGCTATCGGCGCTGGTATTCCCCGCCGCGTTGTTATCGCCAAGAACGTTCTGCGCAACGCACTTATTACCCCGGTTACGGTTTTAGGTCTTCGCATTGGCTACCTCATTGGTGGCGCCGTAGTTATTGAAGTTATCTTCAATCTCCCTGGCATGGGTATGACAATCGTAAACGGTGTAACCAGCAACTATCCTACGTTGGTACAGGGCGTAACGCTCACCGTAGCGCTCACGTTCATCATCATCAACGTAGTGATTGACATGCTTTACATCCTTATTGACCCACGAATTAGGAGCGTGTAGAGCTATGGCTGGATTACATGGAAAACTTACAGATAAGATGGAAAAGAACGCTGGTCGCGTACGTTTCCGTCGTTGGAAAGCAATGAGCATTGGCTCTCGTATTTCCTTAATTGTTTTGGTATTGCTGGTTCTCTCAGCAATCTTTGCACCGGTAATTGCACCTTGTTCGCCAACTGAAGTTGGTATTGCTCGTCAGGCTCCTGATGCAGCTCACCTCTTCGGTACCGACAACATTGGTCGTGACGTACTTTCACGTATGATTTACGGTGCTCGTTATTCATTGATTATTGGTTTGTGCGCAACTGGCTGGGCCTTGGTTGTGGGCTCTATCCTAGGTTCCATTGCAGCTGTTTCGCGCAAATGGGTGTCTGAAGTGATCATGCGCTGCATGGACGTTATCATGTCCTTCCCCGCCATCGCTTTGGCAGCTGTATTCGTAGTTGTATTTGGCACCTCACTTCCGTCTTTGGTATTCGCTATCGGCTTCTTGTACATCCCGCAGATTGCTCGCGTGGTTCGTGCAAACGTTGTAAGTGAATACGGTCAAGACTATGTTCGCGCCGTTATCGTTTCTGGCGCACGCGCACCGTGGATTCTGTGGAAGCACGTTGTACGTAACTGCGTAGCACCTGTTTTGGTATACACCATCGTGTTGGTTGCAGACGCAATCGTATTCGAAGCATCCCTTTCCTTCATCGGTGCAGGTATTCCAGAACCTACTCCTACCTGGGGTAATATTCTGGCTGACGCCCGTCAAGGCGTTTTGTCTGGTCAGTGGTGGCAGGCTCTGTTCCCGGGCTTGGCAATCATGATTACCGTTTTGTGCCTCAACATTTTGTCTGAAGGCATGACCGACGCCATGGCTGCCGCCCCAAAGGCTCCTATCGCTGCTGGCGACGACCAGCTGGCAACCAAGCGTGAAGCTGACCGTCTGGTTGCTGACCCGACTTTGGCTTACAAGGCACAGGCAAAGAGCTTGGAAGAACGCCTTGCACGCTTGAAAGAAGTTGAACTACAGCGTACTGACCGATTCGAAGCAAAGACTGACGTTCCACCTATTCTGGAAGTCAAAAACCTCTGCATTCGCTTCCCGCGTCACGGTGACGTAAACGTTGTAGACAACGTAAGCTTTGTTGTTCGTCCTCGTCAGACCATGGGTCTGGTAGGCGAATCTGGCTGCGGTAAGTCCATCACATCTCTGACCGTCATGGGCTTGCTTGACCCGAAGGCTCAAATCTCTGGTGAGATTATCTACAACGGGCGCAACCTGCTGGAACTCAACGAAGCTGAATATAATGAACTGCGCGGTCGTGAAATTGCTATGGTTTACCAGGACGCTCTATCCTCCCTGAACCCGTCAATGCTCATTCGCGCACAGATGAAACAACTCACCGACCGTGGTGGCACCCGTTCCGCAGAAGAACTGCTGAAGTTGGTAGGTTTGGATCCGAAGCGTACGCTTGACTCCTATCCTCACGAACTTTCTGGTGGTCAGCGCCAGCGCGTACTCATCGCTATGGCTTTGACGCGTGACCCGAAGGTAGTTATTGCTGACGAACCCACCACCGCTTTGGACGTAACGGTACAAAAGCAGGTTATTGAACTTCTGAATCGTCTGCAGAAGGAACTGGGCTTCGCAATGGTATTTGTAAGCCACGACCTTGCTCTGGTTGCTGAAGTTGCAAACTCCATTACCGTTATGTACGCTGGTCAGGTTGTTGAACAGGGTCCGGTTCGCGAAATCATGACGAACCCAGTTCACGAATACACTCGTGGCCTTCTGGGCTCCGTACTTTCCATCGAAGCCGGCGGCGCACGTCTGCACCAGGTTCCTGGTTCAGTTCCCAGCCCGCGCGACTTCCCCGAAGGCGACCGTTTCACCCCGCGTTCAAGCCATCCAGACAAGGTGTCTCCTATCCGTCCTGTTCTCAAGCAGGTTCCGGGCACGGATCACTACTATGCGGAGCTACCTGACAGCGAACTTCAGCGCTTAGACATTAAACCTTATTTGGCAGGAGGTGTCGCATAATGGCTGAATTAGAAACCACGCAGACGCCGGCCGTCGAAGAAAAGAAAAACGACAAAGATACGCCCATCATCTTTTTGGATGATATTCATGTAACGTTTAAGACCCGTACTGGTTCTTTGTTGCATCCGAATTTGGTTCATGCTGTACAAGGTTTAACCTTGAAGCTTATGCCAGGCGAAACCATTGGCATCGTAGGTGAATCTGGTTGCGGTAAATCCACCACCGCAAACGTTATGTGCGGTTTACAGCAACCTACCTCTGGTCAGGTATTCTTTAAGGGTGAAGACGTAACCAATCGTACCGCTGCTCAGCGCAGGCTTATTGGTCGTGTAATTTCTGTTGTATTCCAGGACCCAGCTACGGCTCTGAATGCACGCATGACTGTCCACGACCAGCTGATGGACCCTATGTTGGTGCACAACGTGGGTGAACCCGCTAGTCGTGAAAAGCGTGTTCGCGACCTTATTGAAGTAGTAGGTCTGCCCAGCTCTGTTCTGGATGCACTGCCAGGTCAGATGTCTGGTGGTCAGCGCCAGCGTGTTGCTATTGCTCGTGCGCTTTCCTTGCACCCCGACGCAATCATCGCTGACGAACCTACCTCTGCATTGGACGTTTCCGTTCGTGCACAGATTCTGAACCTGCTTATGGATCTTAAACGCGAACTTGGCTTGTCTATGGTGTTCATTAGCCACGACATCCAAACAGTTCGCTACATTTCTGACCGCATCGTGGTTATGAATGGTGGCAAGGCAGTTGAAGAAGGTACAGCAGAGCAGGTATTTAACAACCCGAAAGATGCTTATACGCGTCTGCTTCTGGGTGCTGCTCCTTCGCTTCTTCATCCTGACTTGGGCAAAACCAAGGGTCACGAAGAAGAATTAAGAGAAGAAGTTCTTCTAAAAAACGAAGAAGTTGCTGAATAAGTAAACTCTTCGAACTTCGCGTTTGCAACGTATTCGTTAAGGGGGTTGGTGAAAACCAGCCCCCTTAACTTTTCCACCCTCTTTTTCCATTTGTGTTTTCTCCCTGTTCGTCTGCGGAATTTTGTGCATTGGGGAGTCAAATTATCTTGTCGAGGTCACTGCAAACGCCTAAAATTTGTATGTTAGTTTTCCGACGAAGTAGAAAGAAGATTCATGGCTGATTCACCATTTCGTGGCGTAATTCCGCCGGTCATTATTCCTTTGACGGCAGATCGTCACCTTGACTTGGAATCGTTTGAACTTTCCATTAATCGTATGATTGATGCAGGCGTTGATGGCTTGTTCTTCTTGGGTTCCAGTGGCGAAGTTGCTTTTCTTACCGACGCCCAGCGTCATCAGGTTTTAAACGAAGCCGTAAACATCGTAAACGGTCGTGTACCTGTTATGGCCGGCATTATCGACATGGAAACGCTTCGTGTTGTTGACCAGGCAAAACATGCTGAAGACTACGGCGTAGATGCCCTGGTTGCAACGGCTCCATTCTATGCTTTAGGCGGTCCAAAGGAAACGGAACGTCATTTCCGTGCTATTCGCGAAAACACTAGCTTGCCATTGTTTGCATATGACTTGCCGGTATGTGTTCACACTAAGCTTGATCCCGATTTACTCATCCGTCTGGCAAAAGACGGCGTTATTCAGGGTGTTAAAGACTCTTCTGGTGACGACGTACAGTTCCGCTGGCTGGTCATTGAAAATGAAGAGATTGGGCATCCCCTGCAGCTGCTGACTGGTCACGAAGTATGCGTAGATGGTGCGTACTTGGCAGGCGCAGACGGTTCCGTTCCCGGTCTGGCAAACGTTGACCCCTATAGCTATGTTGAACAGTGGAAGGCAGCTCAGGCTGGTGACTGGCCGCGCGTAAAGGAATTGCAAGACCACCTCGCTCGCTTGATGACCCTTACTCGCCGTGTTCGCGCAACCGTAGGCTTTGGCGCAGGTGTTGGTGCTTTTAAGACCGCACTATGGCAAATGGGCGTTTTCGAGACAAATCAAATGCGTGAGCCTGTTCGCGCTTTGGAAGGTAAGGATGTAGAAGAAATTGTCGCGGTTCTGAAAGCTGAAGGCTTGATGGATCCCGAAGCTCCCGTCAAAACGGAATACTAAATCTGAATACGAGCTGCTTTGAGGTAGATGAAAAGAAGGCACATGTCCATCGCTCAACCTAAGCAGCTCTTTTCATGCGCACGAATACACAGTAATTTCTAGATAGTACGCAAGCATTTGTAAGGAGGACTGAATGTCTGAATTGACTCCTGAACTGCGGGAGAAGATCACCGAAGCGCGTAACTGGGTGCAGAGTGAACTTGATGCTTCCATTAAGTTCTGGCTCGAACACGGCATGGACAAGGAAAACGGTGGTGTCTACACCTGCCTTGACCGCGAAGGCAACGTATATTCCACCGATAAAAGCGTATGGATGCAAGGCCGCTGCGCTTGGACGTTTTCTCATCTTTGCCGACTGTATGGCAAAAAGCAAGAATGGATGGACGCCGCAAAAAGCTGCCTTGACTTCCTGGAAGATCACTGCATCAACCACGAAGCGGGCGATCGTCTGTACTTTACGGTAACCGCTGAAGGTAAGCCGCTTCGTCAGCGTCGTTATTGCTTCTCTGAGGGCTTCTACGCTATCGCGAATGCCGAATACTACGGACTAACTAGTGAACCCGTTTATCTGGAACGAGCACGTCGTGCTTATCATTTAATCTATAACCTGAACAATGGTCTTATTGAAGACCCCACAGGTTTAGGTCCTAAGACCATTGCCGAAACACGCAGCGGTCGTGCTCTAGGTGATCCTATGATCTTCCTAAACATTGTTGGCATTATGCGCCGTGTTGACCCAGCCAACAAAGAAGAATATGACCAGCACAGCAAAGAATGCTGCGATCAAATTATCAACTATCACTATCACCCCGAATTGGGCTGCACGCTTGAAAGCGTCAATATGCAGGGCGAACCAGAACTGTGGTACACCGCTGGACGCGTGGTAAATCCTGGACACGACATCGAATGCAGCTGGTTCATGATGGATGAAGCTAACTATCGCGGTGACGCCGAATTGCACAAAACCGCTGAAAGCATCTTCCGTTTGGCCATTGAGGCTGGTTGGGACAAGGAATACGGCGGACTTCTGTACTTCATTGACGCCAAGGGTTTACCGCCTGAGGCCTACGAACACGACATGAAGCTTTGGTGGCCTCACAACGAAACCATGATTGCTGCTTCTAAGGCCTACAAGGATACGGGTGACGAATACTACCTGGACTGGTTCTTCAAGACGATTGACTACTGCAAAGAGCACTTCGCTGATCCCGAATTTGGCGAATGGTACGGCTATCTGCGCCGCGATGGTCTGCCCACTATGCCGCCCACCAAGGGTTCCACGTTCAAAGGCCCGTTCCATGTACCGCGCGCCCTTTCTATGACTGAACGCACGCTGGCCGAGATTTTAGGAGAGTAAATGAAGTACTTAGGCATTGAATACAACGTCAAAAACATGCCCGTTCTTGACGAGAACTTTATCCCGTTCGGCGTGTGGGCAAATGAATACCTCAAAGAAGCAACACACCCCATCAAGGTTGCTGTTGAACGTGAAAATGGTCTGATTTCTGTGCGCGAAACCTCTATTCGCGGCGAAGAATTCGCTGAAGCTAATCTGCGCTATGTAGAGCGCTTCGTGAAGTTCATGCTGTGGAGCACAGGCGGCTTCCGCGTATACATCTGCGGCTGCGACAACATTACGGAACAGATTGCAGCTGCCTATACCCCCGAAGGTGAACGTTCCTTCGACGTAGGTTTTGTAGATGACGTCTATGAAAAGCCACTGGAAGTTATTGCTTGTTCAGAAGCTGATTTCCCCGCTGCCAACGAAGCAGCAAAACCCATTGGCGGCCATATGGAAGGCTGCCGCATTGGTTTTGATGCTGGTGGCTCTGACCGCAAGGTAAGCGCTGTTATTGACGGCGAAAGCGTATATTCCGAAGAAGTCGTGTGGTTCCCGAAAATCACCGAAGATCCCACCTATCACTTCAACGAAATTGTGACCGCTTTCAAAACTGCCGCTTCGAAGATGCCACGTGTAGACGCCATTGGCGTTTCTTCTGCAGGCGTATACGTTGGCAACAGCCCCATGGTGGCTTCCTTGTTTATCAAGGTTCCTCGCGACCGTCGTGAAGAAGTTAAGAGCATCTACGACCGCGCTGCCGCGGAAATTGGTGACGTACCTATTGTTGTTGCGAACGACGGTGACGTAACGGCACTGGCGGGTTACATGAGCACGGGCTCTGGCGCCATCCTAGGCATTGCTATGGGTACCTCTGAAGCAGTGGGCTACGTAAACGCCTCCGGTAATGTTTTGGGCTGGTTGAACGAACTGGCCTTTGCTCCGGTAGACCTGGCTCCTTCTGCCATGCAAGACGAATGGTCAACCGACTACGGTGTAGGCTGCAAATACTTCAGCCAAGACGCTGTTATCAAGCTGGCTCCAGCAGCTGGTATTGAACTTGACCCTGAGCTTTCCCCAGCAGAAAAACTGAAGGTAGTTCAAGCTTTGGCGAATGAAGGTCATGAAGGCGCCCTGGATATCTTCCGCTCTATTGGCGTGTATCTGGCTCATACGCTCGTTCTGTACAGCAGCTTCTACGACATTCGTACCCTGCTGGTGCTTGGCCGTGTCGCTTCGGGTGTAGGCGGAGACTTGGTCATCAGTGAATGCAACCGTGTTCTTGCCGAAGAATATCCTGCACTGGCGCAGCAGATTACGGTAACACTTCCTGACGAAAAGATGCGTCGCGTTGGTCAGTCCGTAGCTGCAGCTTCTTTGCCAGAACTGCAAGCTTCTTTGCCTGAGCTGTAATCGGAACTGCAATCAAGAAAACGCTAAGCTCTTGCCAGCCAAGAAAAACCTTTTGAAAGCGAAGGCCCCCGCACTGCGGGGGCCTTTCTCACGCTCTCGAGGGGCATACCACGAGGAACAATTTGGCAGCAAATTATGATTTAGGTGAAGTATCACGTGCGCTGCAGCAAAGTCCACATCCGCCGCAATTACCTCCACACGAGCAGCTATGCTTGCCACTTTTCTTCTTGCGAACTTCGCTTACTACTACTGCAATAAAAGCGGCGGCAACCAAAAGACTAATGATGATAGTTGCTAACATAGCGCCTCCTAAAACTTACTCAAACAATTCTTGCACAAGTTCTCAATCACGTTTCCTACACGCTCTTTGCCAGAGAAACCGCGTGTTCCTTAGCTGCAGGCTTGCGGAACATGAGATACAACATGCCAACCAGCACGATAGTTGCAGCAATGGTGCCAGGGATATCACCTGTGCCGTATACCAACCATGAACCGAACTGGTAAGTCATGAGCGACATCGCGTAAGCAAATACGCACATATAACCAATTGCAAAGGCAGTCCACTTCGGGTTGTTCATTTCGCGCTTAATAGCACCCATGGCTGCGAAGCACGGAGCGCACAGCAGGTTGAAAATCATGAAGGAAATACCTACCAAACCACTGCCTGCGAAGAATTCGCTTGCAATAACGGCGTACATGGTGGGGTCGCCTTCCATTGCCAAATCGGCGTTTGCCATGGAAGAAAGCGTACCGAAGGTACCAACCACTTCTTCCTTTGCAACCAGACCAAGAATGGTTGATACGGTTGCTTGCCAGTTGCCGAAGCCCAAAGGAGCAAAGATCCAAGCAAACATGTTGCCGATGTTTTCCAGAAGTGAGGCTCCGCCATTTTCTTCAGTAATGTAGTGGAAGCCACCATCAACGGATAAGGAGTTCAGAATCCAGATGATAACGCTGGCGGCAAAGATAACGGTACCAGCACGCTTGATGAAGGACCAACCACGTTCCCAGGTAGAACGCAAAACGTTACCAGCAATAGGAGCATGGTAGTCAGGAAGTTCCATAACGAACGGAGCTGCTTCGCCGGCAAACCAGCGAGTCTTCTTCAAGATAATGCCTGAAACAATTACGGCACCAAGGCCAATGAAGTAAGCTGCGAAGGCAACCCAAGGATTATTGTTGAACAAAGCACCAGCAATCAGAGCAACAATGGGCATCTTTGCACTACAGGGGATGAATGCCGTGGTCATAATGGTCATCTTGCGGTCACGGTCTTGTTCAATGGTACGGGAAGCCATAATGCCAGGCACGCCGCAACCCGTTGCAACCAACAGTGGAATAAAGCTTTTGCCTGAAAGACCAAACTTCCTAAAAACACGGTCCATAATAAAGGCCACACGAGCCATATAGCCGCAGTCTTCCAAAATGGAAAGCAGGAAGAACAGAACCAACATCTGAGGAACGAAGCCTAAAACTGCACCAACACCAGCAATAGCGCCGTCTACTACCAGACTGTTAAGCCAATCAGCTGTACCCATACCTTCCAACAGGGAAGCTGCGCCTGGCAAAATCCATTCACCAAAGAAGGTATCGTTCACAAAGTCGGTACCCCAGGTACCAATGGTGCCAATGGAGATGTAGTACACAACCCACATAACCAGCGCGAAAATTGGCAGAGCCAAAATACGGTTTGTTACCACGCGGTCAATCTTGCCCGAAATGCTGAGTTCACCCGTTGAATGTTTCTTCAAACAATTGCTGGTAATGTGCTCAATTAAGTCATAACGGGCAACCGTAATAATACTTTCGGTGTCGTCATCTTTGTCTTTTTCAACCTGAGCAAGACGAGCATCAATTTCCGCTTTCGTGGTTTCGTCTAAGTCCAGATGAGTGACCGCTTCTTCGTCCTTTTCGAAAAGCTTTACGGCATACCATCTGTGCTGTGTTTGCGGAACAGAAGCTGGAAGTTTGCTTTCCAGGAACTTCAGCGTATCTTCCAATTCGTTTTCATAGACCGGAAGAATGGGGGTGGTGTTGTTTGAAGCAGCACGCATCGCAGCTTTAGCCGCCTCTGATACACCCGTACCCTTCAACGCTGAGATAGAAACAATTTCGCAGCCAAGTTCGCGGGTAAGTTTTTTGAGATCAATGGAGCTGCCATTACGTTCAAGCAAGTCTGCCATGTTAATAGCAACCACCATAGGAATGTCCATTTCGCGCAACTGAGTAGTCAGATATAAGTTGCGTTCGAAATTGGTACCGTCGATGATGTTTAAGATTACGTCAGGATTTTCCGTCAGCAGATAGTTACGTGCAATAACTTCTTCCAAGCTGTACGGAGAAAGAGAATAAATGCCTGGCAAGTCAACAATGGTAACTTCAGCATTTTCCTTCCATTTACCCTCTTTCTTTTCAATAGTAACGCCTGGCCAGTTACCAATGCGTTGATTGGTACCAGTCAGGGCATTAAAGAGTGTCGTTTTACCGCAGTTTGGGTTACCGACTAAAGCAACCTTGATTCCCATGCTGTTCCTTCCTTAGTTAACCGTGGCTAACCGTAAGCCAAAAAAATTTACTCTACTTCAATAAGGTCTGCATCAGCTTTGCGCAGAGAAAGTTCGTAGCCGCGCACGGTTACTTCAATCGGATCTGCCAACGGTGCAACCCTTCGCACGTACACACTTGCCCCTTTTGTGAGCCCCATGTCCATAATGCGACGCTTTACGGCGCCTTGACCATGAAGCTTAACCACTTTGAGCGTCTCGCCTACTTTCGCACTCTTTAACGTTCTCACATGCATCTCCTTCCTTGTGTTCCTTGGTTAGCTAAGGCTAACTTATGCCTCAAAATAAAGTTAGCCCCAGCTAACCCCTATCCATTATTAAGGAAGTTCCTAGATGCGTCAAGAAATTTTTTCAAAAAAGTTTATTGGTTCAACGACTATAGCGCTTTGCCGCGCAGGATAACCTGCTTAAGTTCCAGCGTTTCTTTGTCTAGCAATACGGCGTCAGCCACCTTGCCAGTTTCAATGCTGCCGCGTTCATTGTCTATACCTAACGCTTTTGCAGGATTGATGGTAGCAGCCTTAATAGCGCTTACCAGCGGAATGTCCATGTCGTGAACTGCTACATAGAGGCAGCGCATGAGGTCACTGACCGAACCAGCCAGCGCGCCGTTGGCGATGGTTGCAATGTAGCCACGCACGATAACATCCTGACCGCCCAGGTCATAGGTGCCGTCTTCCAAACCTGCTGCACGAAGCGTGTCAGAAATCAGAATCATGCGGTCATCACCAAACATGGTGAACGCCAGACGAACCATAGCGGGATGAATATGGATGCCGTCAGCAATAATTTCTGCCGTAACCTCAGGGTGTTCAACAGCAGCAGGAATCATTCCTGGCGTGCGGTGATGCAAACCTGGCATAGCGTTATATAAGTGCGTTACATGGCGAGCGCCCAGGTTGTAGCACCTTGCCGCAGTTTCATAATCTGCGCAGGTGTGGGCAAAAGAAATGCGCACTTCGTCGTGCATTTCTTCAATGAATTCTTCCGCACCCAGTTCTTCGGGGGCAATATCTACCAGCTTAAACAAACCGTTTGCAGCAACCTGAATACGGCGGAATTCATCAGCATCAGGCTTGCGCACGTGCCCTGGATTTTGAGCACCAACCTTGTTAGGGGAAATGTAGGGACCTTCCATGTTAAGACCCACTAAAGCAGCCTCGTTGTCAGCGGGAACATAGCTGGCTGCCGCCTTGCCAGCCTGAATAAGCACTTCCTCGGGTAAGGTCATGGTTGCAGGACACATGGCGGTAATACCACGAGAAGCTTCATAGGCACCCATAGTGTGAATTTCTTCGGGCTTGCCGTCGCTGATGTCTGCACCAGCACTGCCATGGAAGTGAAGATCGATGAGCCCTGGGATTACATAGCATCCTGTAGCATCAATCACTTCTTCGGTATCAGCTGCTGCCTCAACGTCAACAAATACACCGTTTTGTGCATATACGTCGCGAAGTTCAAAGCCTTCCCCCGTAAACACGTCACCGTTTACAATGCGCACCTTTTGTTCCTTTCCCTAAAGCGAGGTACTCCCTATAAAAGCAAAGCAACTTCCAAGTGCTCGGAAGTTGCTTTGTCAAAGTTCAAAAACGCAATCTCTTCGTTATACGCGCTTTACGAAACGACCGTCACGCGTGTCAATTTGTAGGATGTCGCCAATTTCAACAAACGTAGGAACTTGTACCACGGTACCTGTTTCCAGCGTAGCAGGCTTGGTGGTGTTGGTGGCCGTGTCACCCTTAAAACCAGGTTCAGTGTGGGTAACTTCCAGTTCTACGAACATCTGCGGCTCAATACTGATGAGTTCGTCGCCTGCATACATAAGCGTAGCTTCGTCGTTTTCCTTCAGCCACTTAGCAGCGTCACCAACCTGTTCGGCGGAAATTGCCATCTGTTCATAGGTGTCGTTATCCATGAAGTGGAAGTCTGCGCCATCGTTGTACAGGTACTGCATCTTCTTGGTTTCCAGGCGAACCGAGTCAAACTTGGTACCAGAGTTGAAGGTGTAGTCAACTACGCGACCAGTCTTAATGTCACGAAGCTTGGTGCGCACAAATGCACCGCCCTTACCTGGCTTTACATGCTGGAATTCAACAATGGTGCACAGCTTGCCATTGTATTCAATGCACATACCATTACGGAAATCAGCGGTAGAGATTGCCATGTTTTTTGCCCTTTCGTCCTTAACGTGAATTCTCTTCGCTGTAGGCGCTTATGCGAAGCGGAGCGTATACAGCGCAAAACGTATATCAAACCTGAATATTATACTCCATTCCGGACACTTCGTGGGGAATATGGCAACCAAGAACCCAGAGGAACCAAAAGGGACGTGTCTTTTAGGTTCTAAAGTTGATGCGAGTGTAGGCAGCGAATACCCTGAAGCCCGAAAACAATTCTGAGCTTCAAACTTTATTATTCATAATTGAAGCGAAGCAGCGCGACGCATAGTGGAGCAGCGATAGCCGTGAAACGATAGGAGCGCGTCGAAGTTGGAGGGCTTCAGGGTATTCGCTGTGTGTAAAGAAAACCCAAAAGATACGTCCCCTTGGGTTCGTCCCCCTTGGGTTCTTCAAATTGAAAAAGCCCGCTTGCGCGGGCTTTTTGCTTAGTAGTTTTCGCAGCGAATTTCGAAGTGATCACGTGGGTGTGCACATACAGGACATACCATAGGAGCCTCTTTCCCAATGTGAATATGTCCGCAGTTGTTGCACTTCCAAACATACACGTCATCACGCTTAAACACTTCACCAGCATTAATGCGTTCAATGAGTGTGCGATAGCGCTCTTCATGTTCTTTTTCTACCGCGCCAACACCATCGAAGAGTTCTGCGAGGTCATTGAAACCTTCTTCGCGAGCCGTCTTTGCGAATTCGGCGTACATCTGCGTCCATTCTTCATTTTCGCCCGCAGCAGCGTCGGCAAGATTCGTCAGCGTGTCAGGCATCTTGCCATCATGCAGTGCCTTAAACCACAACTTAGCGTGTTCTTTTTCATTCTTCGCAGTTTCCAGGAAAATATTCTGGATTTGAACGTAGCCATCCTTCTTTGCCTGGCTTGCGTAATACTGATACTTCGTGTGAGCTTGAGATTCCCCTGCGAATGCATACCACAGGTTCTTTTCGGTTTGGCTGCCTTTCAGGTCCATGTTCGCTCCTTTCCCGAGCAATTCCTACCTTTGGTTTTAGCTAGCAACACTTGCAATCTGCTGATGCCAACAAAACAATCGCTTCTTGTTAATGTTGCTAAATTACTAACAAAACCTTAGAGGATAATCATATCATGGGGAGACTGAGTAAACACCTCAAAACCTGTATCTGTTACCACGCCGAAATCTTCCAGGCGCATACCAAATTCTCCTGCCAGATAGATCCCTGGTTCTACTGTTACAACATTACCTGCTATCAGCGGTTTTTCATTTTTCGGCGAAAGATTAGGCTCTTCGTGAATTTCACGCCCTACCCCATGACCTAAGCTGTGTCCCATGGTGTTAGCAAAACCTGCTTCGGCGAGCACCTTTTCCGCTAGTTCGTGCATTTCTTTGCCTGTGACCCCAGGCTTGAGCACCGCTTCGACGGTTTCGTTTACAGAGCGAATAGCGGCATAAGCATCCTTTTGTTTGGCGGTAGGTTCACCCAGGAAAATACAGCGCGTCATGTCTGAGCAATACCCACGTACAACTGCTCCGAAATCAAACACAATGCACTGCCCAGCTTCCAACTTTTGAGTACCAGGAACCGCATGAGGGCTTGCCGCGTGTTCGCCAGCAGCCACAATGGAAGGAAAAGCAAGCCCCTCAGCACCCTTGCGACGCATAAAATCATCCAGTTCAATCTGCACTTCGCGTTCGGTCAAGCCTGGTTGTACATATTCAATGAGGTGCGCAAACGCCGCATCGGTGATTGCCTGCGCTTCACGCATACGCTCAATTTCCGAAGCATCTTTTACTGCGCGAAGATTACGAATAAAGCCAGTAGTTTCTTCCAGGCGCGGCATATGATTAGGCTGCACTTGCTGGGTGAGTTCAGTTTCTAAAAGCCGAAACTCGGCCAAACTGCAAGAATTTTCAATGCCTAAAACGGGTACTGGAGTTCCTTCTAGATAACTTTGTTCAACACTTTGTGCTACAAAAGCAGCATGCGTTTGACGCACGTCGTTCACGGCAACTTCACCCCGCTGCTGCGAAGCGTTCAGAGCTGCATGGGCATACCGAGAATCCGTATGAAGAACTGCCTTAGTAGGAGTTATCCACAACGCATGTGCCTGTTCACTGTCAAAGACATCGTCAAACTGCGTAAGCCAGGCAATATTAGGTGTTTCGCGCACTAAGACCGCATCTATACCTGCCTCTTTGCAAGCCTTTCGCACTATGTCGAAACGTGAAACCGTGGGCATCTGCTTTACCTAATTTGCCTCTTCCCAATAAGCGAGCAAAACATCCAACGCTTCCATATATCCTGCGCGACCCTTTCCTGCAATCTGCGCAATACATTCGGGCTCAATAACCGAAACAGCACGGAACGGCTCACGTGAATGGATGTCAGAGATATGCACTTCCACTACCGGCGTAGCTATGCTCCCTACCGCGTCGCGCAACGCATAGGAATAATGCGTATGGGCGCCCGGGTTATAGATGACGCCATCAAAAGCGGTATGGGCTTCGTGAAGTTTATCGATGAGCGCGCCTTCGTGATTTGACTGAAAGCAAGTTACTTCTACGCCTTTTTCTTTTCCGTAGGCTTGCACTTCGGCTTCAATGCTGGCAAGCGTCTGAGTTCCGTAGATGCCTGGTTCGCGGACACCCAACATGTTTAAGTTGGGGCCATTCATAAGCAATACCTTTTTCACAGCTACTCCTTTGAATCAGCCCATGCGCTCAGATGCTCAAGTAAGGTTTCATCATCCACGGTAACCAGTTTCCATTGACCAACTTCTTTGGGAAGGACAAAGCGAATATGCCCACCGCGAACCTTTTTATCGCGCTTCATGGCATCAAGTATGTCTTGCGGTTCAGCCTTCCATTCAAGCGTAGGAAGTCCTAAGGTATCCAACAATTCGTCTTGCGCTTGTACTAGATCAAGCGGCGTTTCGAGCAGCGCAGCACCTAAGCGAATAGCGAAGCGCATGCCTTCTGCCACCGCTGCTCCGTGTGAGTAGGTACCGTATCCAGCGAGTATTTCAATAGCGTGACCCAAGGTGTGTCCGTAGTTTAAGCACTCACGCACCCCACGACTTTCTGTTTTGTCCTGAGCTACCACATCTGCCTTAAAGACAACCGAACGAGCAACGGCTTCGGCCACCACTGCTTCTTCACGGGCTGCCATTTCCTCAGCGCTACTACTCAGCCAGAAGAAGAAATCATCTGAGCAAATAAGAGCCGATTTGGCTATTTCAGCACAACCGCAAGCCCATTCGCGTTCATCAAGTGTTGCCAAGCAATCCAGAGGGGCGCACACATAGGTAGGTTGCTTAAACGTTCCTACCAGGTTTTTGCCTTCTTCTAGGTTGACGGCTGTCTTGCCTCCTACCGAAGAGTCAACCATAGACAACAGCGTAGTAGGCACCTGAACGAGCGTTACGCCGCGCATGTAGGTTGAAGCGATAAACCCTGCTAAGTCACCCACAACACCGCCGCCTAGAGCAACCACCACGCAGTCACGCCCTAAGCTACAACTTGCCATGGCTTCCCAAATTTCTCCTGCCACCGCCAAAGATTTAGAGGACTCCCCTGCGGGAACGGTAATTTCGAAGGTTTGAAAACCCGCTTCGTGAAGCGACGCTTTTGCAGGCTGTAAATACAACGGTGCTACATTGCTGTCGGTAATAATGAGTGCCTGCTTGGCACTTGCGCACGCTGAAAGCTTACGTACGTGCTGTCCTAGTGTTTCTAGGATGCCGCTACCAATACGTACATCGTAAGAAGTTTCCCCTGGTAGATTAACGATTATCTTTGTTGCGGGCATAATAAGCCCTCCTTTTCAAGCAAACGTTGTATTTCAAAGGCAATTTTGGGAGTAGACTTTCCCGCCGTATTGATGACAACGTCGGCAACTTCTTCATACAGCGGAAGGCGCTCTTTATTGCGCTGACGCGCACTTTCCAGATTGTTAAAAAGAGGTCGACTTTCTTTGTTGTGAATGCGCGCCGCAGCTTCTTCTACTGTTATTTTGAGAAAAATAACAAACCCCGCTTCTTTAAGAATGGCACGGTTTTCTTCACGCGTAACCACACCCCCACCACAGGAAATGAGCATAGGCGGCTTAGTGGTAATCTCTTTAAGCACGTTTGTTTCAATAGTCCTGAAAAGGCTTTCTCCGCCTTCGTCAAAGATTTCTTTGACGGTTTTGCCTTCGCGGCGTTCTAGGTAGGTGTCCATATCAACCGAAGCAACCCCGCAATCGCGCGCCAGGCGTCTAGCAACACTGGTTTTACCAGCACCCATGAAGCCCACGAAGAACACGGGGCGTTTAAGCTGATAGCGAAGAGGGCTCACTGCTGACATAGTGCTCACGTACCTAACAAAACTCAACGAGACATGACTCGTAAGCGTTGCTTGTATGCTTTGAGGTTCGCCTTTAAATCGGTCATGTTGGTGCAGCCAAAAGCTTCCAGATAGGCGTTCGCTAATACAAAGGCAAGCTCGGCTTCTGCTACCACAGCGCAAGCTGGAACCGCGCATACGTCACTTCGTTCCTTTGAGGCCTCAGCCGGTTCAAGCGTATCCAGGTTCACCGTCTGCAAAGGGTTTTTAAGCGTTGGAATAGGTTTCATAGCAGCTGAAACAATCAACGGCATACCCGTGCTCATGCCGCCTTCCAAACCACCGGCATTGTTGCTCGTACGCAAAAAGCCACTCTTTTTATTGTTGATAATGCTGTCGTGAACCTGAGATCCTACGCGGTTTGCCGCTTCAAAGCCCAAACCGAATTCAACACCCTTGATAGCAGGTATGGAGAAGAGCGCTGCCCCAATGCGTGAAGTCAGGCGATCTTTTGCTTGTGCATAGCTCCCAAGCCCAGGAACCAAACCTGTTGCAACCACCCGAAACGTTCCGCCCAAGCTTTCCCCTGCCTCTTGAGCTGCGTCAATAGCCTGCTTCATTTGTTCAGAAACATCTTTGTCGGGGCAGCGAACTTCGCTCATTTCAATATCGAGCGGCTTGTAATCAGGTGCTACCATCAGGGGATCTTCTTCATTTAAATGAACATCCCCAATAGAGGTAACATAGGAAAAAATTTCTACACCCAAATCTGCCAAGAGTTCCCTGGCTATGCCCGCAGCCGCAACACGTGCAGCCGTTTCTCTGGCACTCGCGCGTTCAAGAATGTCGCGGCAATCTTCGGTGTTAGTTTTCAAAGCGCCTACTAAATCCGCATGACCAGGACGAGGGGTAACTTCTCGCTGCAAGTTTTCTGGTGCGTTACCGAAAACACTCATGCGGTCTTGCCAGTTTTTCCAGTCTTTGTTTTCAATGGCAAGCGTAATAGGACTACCTAAGGTTTTGCCGAAACGAACCCCTGCGGTAATTTGCACCGTGTCACGCTCAATTTTTTGACGACCACCACGCCCATAGCCAGACTGCCTGCGCGCAAGGTCACTATTGATATTCGCTTCGTTAATTTTTAAGCCTGCTGGCACCCCTGACACAATGGCAGTAAGTGCGGGACCGTGGCTTTCACCTGCTGTAATGTAATCCATTGTTCCTGCCTTTGCGATAAGAATGAGTGTATTGTAGCGCACTTATACCAAAATACGGTGCGCGCCCTAGAGATTAAACTGAGCTGCCTTTGCCATGCGCTCAAAAAGCTCTTCCTCAGTGTAAGTGAGCTCAATTTCGTTGATGTCGCAAAGAGTTTGCACGGTTACTACCGCCTGAGCCACCAGCATTCCAGCTCCGTCATAGGTAGAGCACCCTGCCGCCTTCGCCGCAGTTACCAGCGCGGTTTCACCATGACCATACACAGCATCAAACACCCATTGACCTTCGTGTAATAGTTCGGTATTAAACGGAGCCTTGTCGTTTGACTTCATACCAAGCGGCGTCGCGTTCACAATTAAATCTGCAGCTTCTAAAGCCTGCGTAGAAGAGGTATAACTTCCGAACTTGAAGGTAGTTTCTACAAAAGCAGTACGGAAGCTCCTATGATGTTCTTTCGCTGCAGGCAAATCGATGGTTGCGTTCGCTAAAATGCCATACTCTTTCAAGTAATGTTTCAAAGCCGCTTCAGAACGACGTTTGTTGCGACTGAGCAGAATTACTTCCCTGGCTCCTGCAACTGCGGCTGCTTGCACAATGGCTAAAGCCGTTGCACCTGTTCCACAAACACAGACAGACTTTTCATGAAAATCAAAACCGCAGCGTTCGAGATTCGCAATACAACCCTGTCCATCAGTATTGAACGCCAAAAGCGCACTCCCCTTTTTAACCAGAAGGTTAGCCCCGCCCGCTAACCGCGCAGAAGCTGCCCGTGCGGTAGCGGCCTTAAGCGCCAAAGGCTTATAGGGCGTGGTGATATTGATAGAAAGAAATTTACGCGCGTCCAAAAATGCTTGCGCTTCTTCTTCGGTGGCACAGTCTTTTAAAGCATACTGCCAGGGCAACTTCAAGCTGGCATACACCGCGTTATACATATCGGGAGACTTTGAATGAGCAATAGGATGACCGAGTAGATAAAGTTTTTCACTCATACGTTTCTCCAAACTCTATCTATCTTGTTCAGACAGCGTACGAACCGAATCGGGGCTTGGTTGCAAAGCGGCGCCCAAGTCTTCAGGAACCTTGTTTCCCATAATTAGGCGTTCCACATGACGAAGCATCAGCGTGTGCGGCAAATCTTGCTCTACCAAAGGACGCAGCATATAAGCTTTCATAGCCAAAAAATGCGCACCCATCACATCGGTAATAAGCTGATCCCCAATAACCACAGTTTCTTTGCGTTTGGCGCCAATCTTCTTCAAGGCCATCAAGAACGCAGGTGGTAAAGGCTTAATTGCCTTTGCCACCAACGGCAGTTCCAACCTATCTGCAAGTTGATATACGCCTTCGTGCCAATTGTTCGAAAGGAGGCAAAATGTCAGCCCTGCATCACGCGCCTTCGCAAGCCACATTCCTACGTCATAGGGAACTTCGTGGGTGTCGCGCGTTAGGATAGTGTTATCAATATCTAACAACACATACTTGATGCCGCAATCGAGCAAGTCACGCTGAATGTCTATTCGCGTAATGCGTGAAAAATATCGTTCAGGGTCAAAAAATCCCATGTTGTTTCCTAGAACGTTTCCTCGTAGTCTTCCTGGTCACCTAAGCAGAGTACGCTTTGCACAAAGCACTACGCATGTTCAGCAATGGTGGCCTGGTGCTCTTCGTAGGTTTTATCGAAGAAGTATTCCACGACACCTTCTTCATTGG
The DNA here is from genome assembly GCA_949294735.1 of uncultured Coriobacteriaceae bacterium. Lineage (GTDB taxonomy): Bacteria > Actinomycetota > Coriobacteriia > Coriobacteriales > Eggerthellaceae > CASFII01. The sequence goes on from CASFII010000001.1 coordinate 54,002, forward strand.
GCCAGAAGGAGAAGAAGTAATAGTCTTCCATGTTTTCTGCCGGAGAGCAGGCAGCCTTAATGCTGTCCAAGCTTGGTGAACAAATTGGCGTTGGGGTAAGACCTTTGTGAACACGTGTATTGTATGGGCTATCTGTAGACCAATCGTAGTCGGTGGGGTCTTCGCCAATTTCATACGCCGTAGTGGCATCAGAACCTAACAAACCATACGTTGGGGCGCCTTCATTGGCTAAGCGGTTATAAAACACCGCTGCTACCTTAGCACGAACTTCAGCATTATCAGGGGATTCCTTTTCAATGATAGAAGCTAGAATAAGCGTCTGATAAGTATTTAAACCCTGACTTTCGGGATATGAATAGTCCAGATAAGCCACCTCAACTTGATACTGATCAAGCATCATACGGATAACACTGTCAGCCGTAGCATCTTCTTGAATACCGTAGGTTTTAGGGAACAGGAACCCTTCCAAGGAATTGGTTCCCACGTCAGCTAAAAAGGCATAGGAACCAGCGTAAACGCTAGCGTCGCTGGCTGCTTTGGTAAACTCTGCAGCGGTAATACGACCAGATGTCACCTGTTCTACGCTTGCCGCAATATCATCGAGGGTATAACCTTCGGGAATGGTGAGGGCATCACCTAAAACGGCAGGACCTGCAATGATAGCCTCAATGAGTTCATCCACCGTCATGCCACCTGTAAAGGTGTATTCACCAGGTTTAAGTTGGTTGTCAACGCCCATTTCTTTAACGCGATTTGAAAAGTCTGCCGAAGAACCCACCAGACCGGCTTCTTGCAGTTCGTCGCCAATGGCGTTTGCACCAGAGCCTTCTTCAATTACCACTACAGCAGTTTCGCCTTCGGGAAGTGAAGCTTCTGCAGGGGCGCAGCTTTTCATAAGAAACATAACTGCTAACACCAGCAAGATAACAACAACCACTGCAGCGATACCCGCTCCAATGAGTGGACCTTTACTTTTCTTGGGCTGAATATAACTCGTGTCGTAAGTTTTAAATTGACGCTTAGCCTGTGCATGCGCTGCGCGTGCCGCGTGGTTCGGTCGACTAGAGTACGGTACATTTCGTCTTGCTGGAGACATACCTTAACCTTTCATTTCTTTTCGTTATACGCCTTATAAAGCGTTGTAGTTTTCATCTGAAGCGTCAGCACGGGCATCAAGCCACGATTGTAAAAAGATTCCTGCCGCTATCATGTCAATTTTGCCACGCATTGCTTTTTCACTGAAACCCTTTTCACGCAAAAACCGTTTCGCTTCTTGCGAACTAAGACGTTCGTCGGTGAATTCATAGGGAATCTGACATGCTTGACTGATTTTCTTGGCAGCTTCTTTTATGCGTGCCGCCTGAGGTCCTTCTTCTCCTGCCAAGGTGTAAGGAAGGCCGCACAACAAAAGCTCCGGCTCCCAATCTTCTAGTACCCGACGAAACGTTTTTGCGCAGGCAAGTACTTCAGCGGTCGGCAAAACGCACACGGGTGTAGAAACGCGCTCGTGGGGGTCGCTTACTGCTACCCCCACGCGAACTTCACCAATATCTAATGCCAGAATTCTCACTGATTCAAAACATCCTACAGCAGAATTTCTCGGGCACGCTGCAAGGCTGCTTCAATACCTGAGGCATCTTTGCCGCCAGCCTGAGCCATAGCGGGCTTGCCGCCACCGCCACCCTTAACGGCGGGAGCAATTTCTTTAATGATGACACCTGCATTAAAGCCTGCTTCGATGGCTTCTGGAGTGCCAGCTGCCAACAAAATAGGTGAGTCGCCCTTGGTTGCAGCAAACACAACTGCGCCAGGAGCACTCAAACGTGCGCGCACAATATCCCACTGGTTGCGCAGAGCGCCTGCATCAGCTTCACCAACCGAAGCAATAACCACAGGATACCCCGCCTTAGCGGTTTGAGCAGCAGCTACAAGTGCGTTTACTCCGTCGTCGCTTGCCGCTTGTTTGCTCTGCTTCAATTCGGCCTGAAGTTCTTTGTAAGCCTTCTGGTTTGCTTCGGTGCGTGCTTCCACTTCCATCGGACGGCACTTGAGCGCTGCGGCCGTCGCCTTAAGTTCAGTTTCAAAACCATTCAAATAATTCAGAGCATCGTAGCTGGTAACTGCTTCAATACGACGAAGGTTTGACCCAACGCTACTTTCGCTCACAATTTTCACTAAACCAATTTCAGCAGTATTTCGTACGTGGCAACCACCACACAATTCCTTAGAGAAATCGCCCGCTTCAACTACGCGAACCGCATCGCCATACTTTTCACCAAAGAGAGCCGTAACACCTGCTTCGCGTGCTGCGTCTAAGGAAGTTTCATAAATAGTGGTGTTGTGCGCCTGCATAATGAAGTCGTTGGCAATGGATTCGATTTCAGCCAACTGCTCTGGCTTCACCGCTTCAAAATGAGTAAAGTCAAAACGCAGACGATCAGGAGTTACCAAACTACCTGCCTGCTTTACGTGGTCGCCTAAAACCTTACGAAGTGATGCATGCAGAATATGCGTTGCCGTATGGTTGCGGGTAATACGCGCGCGACGCTTAGCTTCAACGGCAGCGGTAACCTCATCACCCACTGAAATGGAACCATCAAGTACCTTTACCGTGTGGCACACCAAGCCCTTTTCAGGTGCCTGCGTGTCAACAACGTCAGCAACAAAACCTGATTCAGAAGCGATAGCGCCAGTGTCACCCACTTCGCCGCCCATTTCGGCATAAAATGGCGTGGAATCCAGAATGATTTCGCCTCCTTCACCTGAAGACAGTGAGCTGGCACGCTGACCATCGCGAACCAAGGCAACAACTTTTGCGGAAGCAGTCAGTACGTCATATCCCGTAAAGTTTGTTGGACCGAGTTCCTTCAGCAAGTCTGCGTGAATGCCGCCATAGGTGCTCCACGCTGCTTCAGCATCTTTGGTGTTTGCGGCACGAGCGCGTTCACGCTGTTCTTCCATACACACCTTAAACGCATCCATATCCACGGTTACACCTCGTGCTTCGCAGATTTCCTGGGTTACTTCCACAGGGAAGCCATAGGTATCGTGCAGCGTAAAGGCTTCCTTACCTGCAAGCACCGTTCCCTCTAGCGCATTCAAAGCATCTTCCAAGAAAGCTTGCCCCTGACGAAGAGTTGCGCCAAAGCGTTCTTCTTCAGACAAAATAACGCGGCGGGCAAGTTCGCGGTTTTCCACAATCTCAGGATAGACGTCACCCATAAGGCGAACGATTTCGTCAACATATTCGTTTAAGAAGGCGCCTTCGATACCAATGAGATGCGCCTTCATAACGGCACGGCGGAGCAAACGGCGCAACACATACCCACGACCTTCGTTGGAAGGCAGGATGCCGTCAGCAATCATAAAGGTAACGCTGCGGCTATGGTCGGCAATGATGCGCAAGGAAAGATCAGCATCGTGGTCTTCACCGTAGGTTTTACCACTAAGGCGTTCCCCCACAGCAACCAAGCTGCGCAGTACGTCGGTTTCGTAGTTGGACTGTACGCCCTGCAGAATAGCAGCGATGCGTTCCAGACCCATGCCCGTGTCAATATTCTTCTTCGGCAGCGGTAAAAGCGTGCCGTCTTCCTGACCGTCGTACTGAGTAAACACTAAGTTCCAGTATTCCAAGAAGCGGTCACAGTCGCACCCTGGAGCACAGTCCGGACTGCCACAACCAAAGCTTTCACCCTGGTCATAGTAGAGTTCTGAGCACGGACCGCACGGACCCGTGGGGCCAGCACGCCAGAAGTTGTCTTCTTCACCCAGTTTTGAAATATGGCTTTCAGGAACACCGAGCTTCTTCCAGATTTCGATGGTTTCATCGTCATCTTCATATACCGTAAAATACAGGCGTTCAGGTTCAAGGCCCAACACTTCCGTAGAGAACTCATAGGCCCAAGCGCACATTTCCTCTTTGAAGTAAGCACCGAAACTAAAGTTGCCCAGCATTTCGAAGAAGCTCAGGTGACGTCCTGTGGTGCCGATGATGTCAATGTCGTTGGTGCGCACGCACTTTTGTACCGTTGTGGTACCAATATAGGGTGACTCCAATTGCTTTTGCTGCAGGAAGTAAGGCTTGAACTGTACCATGCCTGCACTGGTTAGTAGTAGCGAAGGGTCGTCAGGGATTAGCGAAGAAGAAGGCATACGCTTGCAACCCTTTTCTTCAAAAAACTTCAGGTATTTTTCGCGAATTTCGGCAGTGGTTAAGTATTGCATTCCCAGTTTTTCCTTACTTTTCCGTTTCTTTTGTTTCGTCCTGGTTTAATTGTTGTTCGCTCTGCGGTTCGTTGCTGTCTTCGCAATGCGTTTCTTTGCGGTCAGCGCCAAGAGATTGTTTTTGCGAATCAGCACGTTGTGCAGCGTACAGGTCGTGTTTGAAGAGTTTTCCTAAAACCTCAGCTCTGCGCTGTTCGGTCTTTTCGGCACTAGCCACAGCCGCAGGATGCGGAGATGTTGCATCTTCCATAGGGTTGATACCCTCATCTTCCTTAGGCGTACCTTTGAAAAACACCCCATCGGTGGCAACAAGTCGCCTTCCTGTTTTCTTTTCAAAGTAGTACACGAAAACCGACTTACACACAGCTACCAGCGGAATTGCAGCCAGCATGCCAATAAGAGAACCCATAAGTCCGCTCATGGCGCCACCAATGGCAGAGCCAGCCATCAAGACCACTAACATCAGCGCAGGATGAATATCCACCGAGCTCTGCATAATCTTCGGAGAAATAAACGTATACACAAATTGCTGGATAACAATGGTGCCTAAAAGCGCCACAATAGCCGCAACAGGGCTTACAAAAATACCCACGACGGCGGCTAAAGCACCACCGAGCCACGGACCAATAATAGGAACGATATTCAACAAACCAGAAATACCACCCAACGCCATATAGTTCGGAATACCCAGCAGTGCAAAGAGTAAGCCACTCGCAACGCCAATGATGGCGCACTGAAGAAGTGTCCCTTTGATATAACCACCCATAACACGGGTAAAAGTAAGATGCAGCATTTCCATGTCATCGGCGTGGCGTTCTCCCACCAAACGACGACACTCCCTGCCAAGCGCCGGTAAATCGAGCAAAATCCAGAACGCAATAACAAAAGCAAAGCCCACGGCAACGAAGCTGTTCACCACAATGGTACCCACGGAAAGCACCCCGTCGGTGCTGATTTTCGCCAGATTAGCAGCCCATGAAGCCAAAGAATTCTGGGCATCAGTTAACCACGAACGAACGACATCGTTGTCGAAAAGGTACTCATACTGCGTGTACAGATTGTTGCCCCAGTTGATGAGTTCTTCAACATAGCGAGGCATACTGCTAAACAATCCAGCAAGCTGATCACCAAAACCGAAGGCAGGAGAAAAAATCAGGAAGCCTGCTAAACCAAGCACAATAATCATGAGCACATACGCAATAGTCGTGCCCCAAACGCGGCTTACTCCCAATTTCTCCAGACGATTCACGGGGGTTCGCAAGCAGAACACAATAATCATGGTCCACAAGATAATCCCCACGGGTACTGCCAGAATTTGCAGCAAATAAATCAGAACGCCCGTGAGCAAAATTGCACCCACAGCCGTCCAAACATTTAAGAAACGCCGACGCGCTTTCGTGCACTTCAGCGTTTCTTCGTTTTGTATGCTTTCGTTTAAATTGTCCACAAACAACCTTTGTAAACTGATTCTCAAACGTTATTTCGTTTCAGCGCTATCAGAAGCCTGTGCGGGAGCATACGTGAAGTATTTACCGCTTCCAGAGCGAACATTTTCAACTTCCGTAGTGCCAGATGCTTCTTCGGGTTCGCTGGGTTCGGCAACAGGAACTTCTGCAGCAGGTGCTGCTTCAGAAACTGCTACCTGAGGCTCAGGCGAGCCTTCTGCAATAGCCTTTGCCGCTTCGGCCTTGTCTTCGCCAAGCGCAATAGATTCATCACTTGCATGCTTCGTCTTAAACACGCTACGAACCTTATCCGTCACGCTATTCACCAGTTCCTTTGGTGTATTAGCCATAGCATCTACTGCGTTCATAGTGTTCGAAACCGAGCCAGCAATTTCAGTCACGTCTTCTAAGATTTGATCCACGCGCATCATTTCCAAATTAGCGGCGTCAACGGTAAGCGACACTCGTTCTACCAAAGGATCAACCTTGGCGCTTGCAGGTTCTAACGCCTTTGTGATGTTTTCCACGTGTTCCAGCGTTGGCGTGATTTGTTTCTGCAGGTCATCGACAGTTTTGCGCGCTTTACGCACCGTGGCAACCAGCTCAAAAATGAACCAGATTAAAGTGATGCCTACCAAAACATAGACAACCGGCAAAGCAATGCTTAACATTTCTTCAAATTCCACGATGACCTCCTGTCAAACAGAACACTTTACTATACCACGTAGCGGCTTTTTCGTCTGCTTGGAACAGGCATAATTCAGGGTTTGTTCACGCGAAACGTATGAATAGTTTGCTCTCGTGCGCACCATGTATGGTAAGAGGTTTATTCAGAGGATTTTCGATCGCGCGAAGTAGCTTCTATGCGATACGCTTCCCACCCGCGAGGGCTTGGATGGAAAAAGCAACCCTTTTCCAACCCGTCAGGCAAATACTGCTGGTCAACCCAACCACCTGGGAAGCTATGCGGATATTTATAGTCACCGTAGTTTTCTGAACCAGGACGATGACGATCGCGCAGATGATCCGGAACCGCACGCGCCTTACCTTTGCGTACTTCAGCTAATGCGGCATCAATACCCGCTTCAGCAGCATTGCTTTTAGGAGCCAGCGCCAGATAAATAGCTGCTTGCGCCAGGTTGATGCGACACTCGGGATATCCAATAACTTCGGCAGACTTAAACGCTGCCGCCGCCACCAGCAAAGCCTGGGGGTCAGCATTTCCGATATCTTCAGATGCGGCAATAAACATACGTCGCGCGATAAACTTGGGATCTTCCCCGCCGTCAATCATGCGAGCAAGCCAATAGAGAGCTGCATCAGGGTCACTGCCGCGCATAGACTTAATAAAGGCAGAAATGACGTCATAATGCATATCTTTGTCTTTGTCGTACGGAAGACTGCGATGAGGCGTTGCCTTTTGAACTGTTTTAGCGGTAATAACTGCAGGCTTTTTAGCTGTACCTGGCTTAGTCATACTGGCGGCAAGTTCGAGCGTCGTAAGGGCTGTGCGACCATCTCCCCCCGCCAAAAGCACAATAGCAGCCAAAGCGTCATCTTCGAGGTGGTATTGGCCTGCTAAGCCTCGTTCGCTGGTCAGTGCGTTTTCAATAAGCCGCGCAATTTCAGAATCTGAGAGCGAATGAAGTTCCACAACGCGAGAACGTGAAATAAGTGCAGAGTTCACTTCGAAGAAGGGGTTTTCAGTAGTAGCACCCACCAGCACAACAGTACGGTTTTCAACCGCGTGGAGAAGTGCGTCTTGCTGACTGCGGTTAAAGCGATGGATTTCGTCAACGAACAAAATAGTGCGCGCTCCCGTAAGAGCCAAGCGCTTTTCTGCAGCGTCTATTTCGCGACGAAGGTCTGAGACCGTACCTCCTACCGCCGATACCTCAACAAACACTGCCTTAGTAGTTTCAGCAATGACATGAGCGAGTGATGTTTTACCAGTACCTGCAGGTCCAAACAAGATGACAGAACTAAGCTTGTCTTCTTCGATAGCACTCCGAAGCCAACTGTCTTCCCCAATGGCTTCTGCCTGCCCTACCACCTCATCTAAGGTGCGTGGACGCATGCGCACTGCCAAGGGCGCAACCTGCATTTTTGCTTCGTTTTCTATTTCAGTAAACAGCGTATCCATACGCGAAATTATAGCATTCAACCCAAAGCCCAGAGAGACCAAAGAACCAAAGGGGACGTGCCTTTTGAGTTCCCGTGTTGATGCGAGTGTAGGCAGCTGGGTTTCCGGACACCCGCAAAGCTACCGTTCGCTTACGCTCACCTATGCGCATAAATCGTCCTGCCCGACAAGCGGGCAGGACTGCGCCCGCTCGGGCGCATAGTTTCTTTTAAATAAGCCACTGGCTTATTTAACACTTAACTAAATAAACAATTAAGTTTCTAGCTCAGAGTGTCCTTCAACCCAGCTGTCTACACTCGGCGAAAACTCTTAAGCCCACCAACTTCGACGCACTCCTAGCAAAACGCTGCAAAAAAAGGAACGGACCGACGGGGGGTTCGCCGGTCCACAAGGAGGGGATGATGCGGTGTCCGACACCGCCACTGCTTTTAGGGGTTAAAGCAGAACAAGCTATAGAAGGAGGGGAACCTTGTTGCTTGTTGATACGTAGTATAAAGGTAACCCTTGAAGAACATATGACAGGCTCATGGTCGTATTGTGAATTGGGGGCTTGAAAAGTAACAATTTGATGAACTTTTAACAAAAATGCGCGCCAAAAGCACCTTTTGACGCGCAAAACACCATTTCTTGTGGCTATTTTGTGATTAGAGGTATGAACCTATTTCCACAACTATGCCTGACGCTGGGCATACAGTTTATTGTTCGTATCGAGCCAACTTTCAATGGTACCTGTATCAAAGCCATCTGCTGGATCAATCACTAAGGCATACATTTCTTCCTCTTGAAGTACCGCATCAAGCGCGTCGGTTAATTGGATTTCTCCTCCAACACCTGGCTTCACGTCGGCCAAAAGTTCCATGACGCGAGGGCTCAGCAAATAGCGCCCAAAGACCGCCAAGTTGCTGGGAGCATCTTCCAATGCAGGCTTTTCCACAAGCGCATCAATCTTCCATACATCCTCGGAAACAGCCACACCCGCTATCACGCCGAAGCGACTCACTTCTTCATCAGGCACAGGCATAACGGCAATAACGCTTGCGCCACCGTGGGCATCTGATACTTCCTGCATACGTGGTAGCATCTTGTTGTTAGGCACCAATACGTCACCCAACAATACATAAAACGGTTCATTTCCCGTCTTTTCGTGGGCACAATACACCGCGTGTCCCAGACCCAAGGCCTCTTCTTGGTATACGTAGCTCACATTGTAGTTGCCTACTTTTTCAACCGCATCGGCATACGCATCTTTTCCGCGCGTACGAAGCGTTTCTACCAATTCTGGATTAGGAGAAAAGTGGTCTTCGATAGCTTTCTTTTCGTGACTGTTGATAATCACTACTTCGTCAGCAGCTGAAGCTAAGCCTTCTTCAACAACGTATTGAATAGCTGGACGGTCTACCACTAAAAGCATTTCTTTCGGTACTGCCTTGGTGGCAGGCAAAAATCGGGTGCCAAGTCCAGCTGCAGGAATAAGGGCTTTCATCGGTTTAATCCTTCCTTTTCGGCTAGAGCTTCTTCCAGAATAGCAATTTGCTTTTCGGTCTTTTTGAAGCCACGCACCACAAACAGCACGTACATCAAAAGCACTACCCACAAAAGCGCATATGCCGCAATAATGTAAGGAGCTGACGGAATAACCGTGCTATATATTTCCTGCAAAACCGGGTTCATATCGTATCCTTCCAGCTTTACTCTTCATCCAATGCCGCTTTAAGCGCCTCAACGCGTTCCTGCATACGAACCTGACGAAAACGCATGCGATACAGCGCGAAGGCAACACACAACATACCAATCAGTACCAGGACAAGCGTAATACCCATATCAGCCGACATACCACCTTCGCGAAGTACTACGGGATGTACGCTGCTAGGAACCAAACGTGTAATCATGAAGCAAATAGGAACGTCAACAAACGCAATAATACCTACGACCGCAGCGTAGGTCGCACAGCGCTCGGGATCATCTAGTGCATTTCGCAAAACGAAATAGGCAATGACCACCAACATCAGAATAAGGTAGGTGGTTAAACGAGGCTCCCATGTCCACCAGACGCCCCATTCGAAACGCGTCCACATTTCACCTGTAATCATGGTGCAAATTACAAACACCAGGGCAATTTCCATACTAATACGAGCACATGTGTCATAGCGCTGCTGTTTCGTCATTAAAAAACGCACGCAGTAAAAGGCTGCCACTGCCAGCGCCAAGAAACTCACCAGGGCAACGGGCATATGGAAATAGAAAATCTTTTGAGAAATCAGAAGGACATTCGAAACTAATTGACCACCAATTTCTTCCAGTGCAGGGAGTGCATTTCCTGCACTATCGCGCAAGATATTACCCGCCGCGTCGCGCGCATAAACTTCTGCACCGTTTACGGGTGCCGCATAAAAGAAGGCAAGGAAAAAGCCTACGGTAGTAAGCACAATACCTACTATCAGGGCAAAAGGTGCCACACGGTCTGCCATTTGTCCTGCTTCAGGTAAAGAACGCTGTTTTGGTTGCCTTTTCGTATCAGGCATAACTCTCCTCTAGTTCAGTAGTTCACGAGCATTATATACCAGCAAAATTAAGAACTGATGAGCGAACAACTAAGCGGAAATCACAAAGTCATACAAAACCCAGGAAAGTAGCACCATGATAATGTCATAACCTGCGGCTAACACAAGCGACAGCATGAAGGTGTTCAGCGCAGTATCTCCACCCACCAGCACCGCAGTCGTAGCCGAAACGCAGGCGTACAAAAGCGGGAAGATGAGAGGAATAAATAGCACCGCAAGCATTACGTCTTTACCACGTGTGTTCATGGTGATGGTAGAAAGCAAGGTGCCCACACCCGCGACACCTATGGTTCCCACTATCAGCGGAACCACCATCAGCGGAAACGTTTCTGCTGGCGTGGTGGTTGTAAGGAAGAAAAACCAGAAAAGAGGCACTGCAATAACCTCAATGATTATTAAGAACAGCAAATTCGATGTTGCTTTCGCCAAAAAGAGAACTGATCTATCAAGCGGCGCAAGCAAAATGCCTTCTATGCACCCCTGTTCCTTTTCGGCGAAAAAAGAACGGTTAAGGCCCAGAAGCGAGGTAAACACAATGAGTGCCCATAAAAGTCCGCCGCTCATCTGCAAGATGTCCAGCTGATTCGAGGTCTGTGCCAAAGCAGCACCGTACACAATCAAAACCAGCAAAGCATAAATACCCATAGACGTCAGCATTTCCTTGGTGCGGAATTCCTGACGAACGTCCTTTACTAAGAGCGTTTTGTACTGCCGGAAGGTTGAAGGCGTGGCCATATTACAACACCCCCAAACCTACAGTTTTACTATAGGTTGCCTGAAACGCTTCGAAATCAAGCTTGTCTTTTTCTTCGAATACCACCACATTACCGCGAGAAAGAACCAACGCATGGGTGCATAACGCGAAACCCTTCGCAAGATCATGACTCACCATGACAAACGTTCTGCCTTCGCGTGCGTTTTGAATCAGGCCATCAAAAATTTCCACCGCATGAGGGTCAAGCCCCGAATAAGGTTCATCCAAAAAAACCAGTTCAGGATTGTGAATAAGCGCACGTGCGATAGAAAGTCGCTGCTTCATACCCCGAGAAAAGCCTCGAACCGTATCCATTCTGCGTGTTTTTAGTTCAACCGCTTTAAGCAATTCTTTCACACGCGCTTCTGGGTTTTCTACACCATAAAGATTGGCATACAAAAGAAGGTTTTCTTCAGCCGTAAGATCGGGATACAACATAGGTGCATGAGAAATGAGCCCGATATGACTGCGAATATTCTCCGCTTCTTCTTTTAGATCATATCCCAGGATTTTTGCAGAGCCGCCCGTAGGACGAGCCAGCGTTGCAAGAATGCGAAGCAAGGTGGTTTTGCCAGCACCATTATGCCCAAACACCGAAAGAAAAGCCCCTTCGGGAAGTGAAAAGCTCACTTCAGAAAGCGCTTTGCGTCCCCCAAAAGACTTGGAAAGTTTTCGTGCTTCAATGGCGTATTCCATGCACTAACCTGTTCGTGTTCTCCTACTGTTTTCGAGGCGAGCGCCTTCCAGCAAACGCAAGAACAATACCAATCATCAAAAGCGCAAAACCAACCCACACCAAAGAAACCAACGGGTTAATGCGAACATCCATGGAAAATGCGCCGTCGGTACTCATGCCTCGATACACAACAAACAAATCTTCTTGCGGAAAACTTATTACTGCCGCATTCAGTTTTTGCTGCTGAGTGGATTGTACCATTTGCACCGTCGGCTCAACGCTTCCTATATAAGACTCTTCTCCCGATGACGTGGTCTTATACACATCGAAATTAAGCTGATAAAAGACATCGTCTTCATTTTCGGCGGGGTTTACTTCGTTACCCGTGTATTTAAGAACGTAGTCTCCGATATATAAGTCTTCAGTGGTCGTATCGGTTTCTAAGTCGTATGGCAAATACTTCACCTGTTCAGTTACGTACATAGAAGACCCAATAAGCCCCACCAAAATAAACGCCATGGCGGTATGAGCAACGAACCCGCCAAAAGCCGAAGCGCGTCCCAGGAACATACCCTTTACACCTGAAAGGAAACCACCTTCATGTGCCTTCGCATAAGAATTGATATTTCTTCCCAGCATAAAGAGCGAATTAAAGAACACCAGGCTGGCAACAAGAAAGCCAACAATGGCAAGCCCGTTGTAGTACCACGAAGGACCCTGGCGCAGAAGCTCTTCCGCCGCGGTACCACCAGCAGCAAGCGTGCTGTTGTACGCTGGTAGTAAATTCGTTACAAAATACAGCATGAGCAGCGCAAACAATGCAGCAGCACAAAGCGCCGGAATGCGTGCTTTTTTAAGGAATGCTTTCCCTTCAGTTTTGCCCCACGAAAGCAGCGGACATATCGCCAAAATTGCCAGATAAACAATACCCAAAGGACGTGCAATGGCATTATAGGTATCAGCTGAAAGCGTTTGCCCGCCAAACGGCATGAAGCTTGGCAATGCCGAAGAGATGGTCATATACGCCAGCAGTACTGTGAACACCACCATGATGGTGTTATTGAAATAGTAGGCTGCGTCCTTGGAAAACATGTTTTCCACTTCTTCGCCCCTACCTTCAGCAAGGCCAAAACTTTTCCAGCGAAGAGCAAGCCCCACAATGCCCACCAATACCGAAAGCACAATAAGCGTTAGGAACAACACCAAAGAAACCGTATCGCCCTCAAATGCATGAACCGACTGTACAATGCCCGAACGAGAAATAAAGGTTCCCACGATGACGCAGCAAAACGTGAGGCAAGCACACATAATGCTCCAACGCTTAAAGCCACCGCGTTGACGATACACCGTAAAGCTGTGCAGAAGGGCCACGCCCATAAGCCACGAAAGAAGGCTGGCGTTTTCCACCGGGTCCCAGCCCCAATAGCCGCCCCAGCCAAGCACCACGTAGGCCCAAATAGCACCCAAACCGATGCCCACGCCTAAGAACAACCAAGCAAAAAGCACATAGCGGGTGGAACGCACTACCCATTTCTTAGAAGCATCATTGACCACCAGTGCCGCTGTCGCATAGGCAAACGGAATAGTGAAACCAGCATACCCTACGAACAACGTAGGAGGATGAATTGCCATAGCCCAATGCTCAAGGAGTGTATTCATGCCCCATGAAGCTGCAGCGCCTTGTAGTTCCCCATCAGCATTGAAATACTGAGCAGGCATTGCGGTAAAGGGCATATTGTCAGAGGAGAAAAAGAGCACACCAAGAAAAGCTGCGAGTACCAGTTGCGCAACCAAAAGCGCTATGTTGTCCAGCGCATCAAGAGCTTTGAGATCACGAAATGCAACAAATACATTGAAGACAGAAATAAGCCAGGCCCAGAACAGCAAAGAACCTTCCCTACCTGCCCAAAGACCGGAAAGGTGATACAGCCAGCCTAAACTACCTGAAGCGTCAGAGCGATTTTGTACAACATAGGCTAACGAGGTGTTGCCCAACATAAAACAATATACTAAAATGCCACAGCAGAGCGTTAAGGCAAGAAAAACCGCTAGCGAAAGAATACGCCCACCCTTGTTGAGTGTTTCTGCAATGCCAAAAGACACTTCACCTTCACGCTCTGCGGGAGTTGCGGCGGCCCTTTTTCCCATCAGGTGGCCACCAGTCAAAAACACCACCGAAAGAACCGCACCTACTAAGGCAATCAGTAATCCCATATAGCCCAAAGATGACATGCTCACCCAACCTTAACGTATCTCAAATCTGTCAGTGTTCCTGTTAACTTTATTCAAGTTTTCGCTGCTGCACAAACCTACTGTTGACTAACCAACCAACAGGTATTCAATGCATAGCATGTACTTACTACGCCTGCAAAGCAACGTCGGTTGCAACAAGTTTACCCTGCTCATCAAGAGAACCGCCAATTACCAATGCTGCACCATCCACAACTTCTTCTGAAAGGGCTCCATCGAAAAGAATGGAGATTTCCGACCCATCCTCCGCTGAAACTAAAACCATGCGGTCACCTTGTCCAGCAGCGGTAAGTGTTCCCTCTTTCACCAGACCAGATACCTTGACAGGTTTTCCTACGATAGAATCACCGTAGCTTAACAACCGCGAAACATCCAAGGCATCTGTGGCATTTTCGTATTTAGAAGGGCACTTGGTCACCAGTTCGGTAGCTATCAACGTACCATCTTCGTCTAACGTACCTGTGCAAATAGCGGTTACGTCATTTCCAAACGTAGCAGCAACGCCGCCTTCATAGCGCACGGCAAGCTGTGCATTCGGGTCGGCGCCTTCGCTGGAATCATACATACGAAACGTCAGAACATTGTCTGAAGTGCTAAAGGAATTTTCCACCACATTGCCTGAAACCTGAATACGCTCAGAAGCGTACTTTCCTGAAAGCACATCTGCCACCGTTACGGTTTTAGCCGCCATAGATCCACCCACGACTGCAAGCACCACCACCAGCACCATCACGATGATGCCAGTAACTACAAACATACGCTTTTTTGTCTTTGAATTCATATAGCCTCCTTCGCAAAATTGCGAAGCGTAGTTTCAAATTAGCTCAACGTTTTATACCATACCGCAACTGTTTCTGCGAAATCTTCCTGGCTTCCTTCGTTGGAAAGCACCACATCGGCAAACTGCTTTCGCTGTTCATCGTTTAGCTGCGCTTTCAAGCGCCGCTGCACGTCTGCCCTATCCCAGCCTGCTTGGATGGCACGCTCAATTCGTATGCTTTCAGGTGCTTCTACAGCAACCACTATATCCGCTGTTGAAGTAATCGCGTCTGAACGGTTTTCAAAGGCAGAACATTCCACCACACAAACGCAAGTTCCTTGGGCTTCCAGCTGAGCAAGATGCGCCTTATACGCTTGCTCTATAGCGGGACGCGTTATGGCGTTCAGCCTGGCAGTTGCTTCAGCATTCGCGAAAGCACGCTGTGCCAGCGCCGCACGATTGACGGTTCCCGAATCATCTAAAATGCCTTCGCCGAATGCGCCGCAAAGCTGCTGTTTTATCTGGGGGTTTCGTAGAACTTCATGCCCTAAAACATCTAAGTCAACAACAGAACAACCTAGGTCGTGAAGCGTTTGAACGGCGGTCGACTTACCAGAGCCCATCCCACCTATGACGAAAATCTTTTTCATGAGCGCACTTCTTTAATAACGCCACCGCCCAAAACAGCACTTCCCAAATAAAAGACCGCATACTGTCCGGGCGCTGTGGCAGATTGAGGACTAACAAGAGAAACCCTGGCGCAACCATTTTTTTCAGGATAGACGGTACATGCAGCTGCGGTTGAGCGGTAACGCAGCTTCACCATGCACTCTTTCGGTTCTTCAAGCGTGTCGAATACCTGCCAATTCGGTTTACTAACCACCACTTCGCGCACTTGGGCTTCTTGCGCCGTTCCAACAACAAGTTCATTGGTGGTACTACGCTTTTCTATTACGTAGTAAGGCTCAGGACCAGCCACCCCAATACCTTTGCGCTGTCCGAGTGTGTAATTGCTTAATCCTGCATGAGTACCCAAGACCGTACCCACTTTGTTAACAATCGAACCAGGAACATCGAACATTCCCTGCTCTGCCAAAAACGTCCGATAATCACCTTCGATGAAGCAAATGTCTTGGCTGTCAGCTTTACTGGCAAGCTGAAGCCCCATTTCGCTTGCTAAAACACGCACTTCGGCTTTCGTGATACCACCCAAAGGCAACACCAGGTGTGAAAGCTGCTCTTGCGAAAGGAGTACCAGCATATAGCTTTGATCTTTGCGCGTATCTAAAGCGGTTTTAACAAAGTAGCGACCCGTGTCGTTTAGCTGGGCAATTCGTGCATAGTGACCCGTTGCTACACTGGAACAGGTATGCGCGTTGGCGGCGGCCATAAGAGCGGGAATCTTAACCTGAGCATTACAACCAACGCAAGGGCTTGGTGTTTCACCTTGTACATAGGTATCAACAAATGGGCGAATTACTTTTTCTGTAAAAAGGCTGCGTGCATCCCATACTACGTGCTCAATACCAAAATGCTTGCACACTATTGAAGCATCGATTATAGCCTGCTCTGTTTTAGCGTCATCCTGGAAGCGGCACGTAACCCCTACCACTTCATAACCTGCATACTGAAGAAGAGCTACTGAAACTGCGCTATCGACACCTCCGCTTAAACCAAGCGCAATGCGCTTCTTTGTTGATTCATGTTGCTCCACGGTGTAGCACAGTCCTTTCAGCTTTGCGAAGATTACTTTTCACGCAAGAGTTAGGCCCTCTGTGTCTCAAAATGGTTAACCCACGTGCGATGCCTATCATAATATAAAGAGAGCCGGCACTTTGCCGGCTCTCGAATTCGTATGGAATCTGCAGAGTAGATAAACTATTCAGCAGCTTCTTCGGTTACTTCTTCAGCAGCAGGTGCTTCTTCAGCAGCAACTTCGGCTTCTTCAGCTGCAGGTGCTTCTTCAGCTGCAGCTTCTTCAGCCTTAGCAGCCTTGCGACGGCCAGGCTTTTCTTCCATAACAGCCGTTTCGTCGATAGCAATTTCAAAGCCCAGTTCCTGAGCAGCAGCCTTCATAGAAAGGGAGATGCGACGACGTTCAGGGTTGATTTCCATAACCTTAACCTTGATTTCGTCACCAACCTTTACAACCTGAGCAGGGGTTTCAATGTGACGCATGGCCATTTCAGAAATGTGAACCAGACCTTCAACGCCATTGCCCAGATCAACAAATGCACCAAACGGAACAACCTTGGTTACCTTGCCGTCCAGGATACTGCCTACTGGGAAGCCAGCTACGCGCTGCATCCACGGATCTTCGGTGGTCTGCTTGAGACCCAAGGAAATACGTTCACGCTGCAAATCAACGTCAAGCACTTCAACTTCAACTTCGTCGCCCACAGAAACAACTTCGGACGGATGGGTTACATGGCTCCAAGAAAGTTCGGAGATGTGAACCAGACCGTCGATGCCACCCAGGTCAACGAAAGCACCGAAGTCAACGATAGAGGAAACAACGCCCTTCAGGCGCATGCCCTTAGAAAGCTTGGAAAGAATTTCAGCGCGTTCGTTCTTGCGGCCTTCTTCCAAAAGTACGCGGCGAGAAAGAACCACGTTATTGCGGTTGCGATCCATTTCAATTACGCGAGCTTCAATTTCGGTACCCAGATATGCATCCAGATCACGTACGCGACGAAGGTCAACCAAAGAAGCAGGCAGGAAGCCACGCAGGCCAATGTCAAGGATAAGACCGCCTTTGACCACTTCAATAACTTCACCGGTAACCACTTCGCCGGCCTTGAACTTCTCTTCAACGCTCTTCCAGGCACGTTCGTATTCAGCGCGCTTCTTGGAAAGAATCAGACGACCGTCCTTGTCTTCCTTTTGCAGGACCAAAGCTTCAATCTTGTCGCCCAGGCTTACTACTTCAGACGGATCAGCGTCTTTGCGGATGGAAAGTTCGCGAGAAGGAATAACACCTTCGCTCTTGAAGCCGATGTCAACCAGCACTTCGTCGTGCTCAAGCTTCACGACTACACCGTCTACCAAATCACCTTCGTCGAATTCGGTAAGCGTGCCGTCAATCATCGCATTGAACTGTTCGTCGGTTACGTCAGAAAAATCGATAACAGACGTGTTCTTAATTTCGGTCAAAACGGACCCCTTTCAGTTTACGGGGACCCTTCGTCAGGTTTGCTACCATGTTCGCTTTGCAAAAAGCTTGCCTTTTCAGGGGCAGTGCAACAAACATGTCTCGTGGTCCAACATTACTCATGCTTACGGGCTATTCCGCAAGCCGCACAAGTGTATCACACGGCACCGCGAATACCGCGTAAAACTTTTGTTCATTACATATTTTTCGTGCAATTAAAGTCTACAGATAGAGTTACAGGAAGCGGTATTGAACCGTGCGCAAACCCCAAGCACTGCACGACTTAAAGCCAAACGCTTTCCAAACGCCAGGCTGCAAGTCCAAAGAGCGCGAACCGCCACCCATACCGCCGCAGTCATTCACGGTGGCATAGACCGTTTTTCCGTTGTAACGAATTTCAACGGTGCGACCGTAGTATTCCCAGTAGTTCGACCACGCCATAGGAATAGCTACGCCCATGGACCAGTCGTCACAAATGTCTCCCGTTGCGGTAGAGCAGGGATTATCTACATACGGGTCAGTTTCGCCGCCATACGCAGAAGCAATACCCGTTCTCCAGCCACTGCTTGACTGGTTTCCGCCACTGTTGCCACCAGAATTGCCGCCTGACGGTTTGTTCGAATTGCCTGAGTTGGCAGAGTTGCCCTCATTATTATTAGAGCCAGATGGTTCGCTCGTATCGTTAGAGCCAGAAATAGAATCGGCCTTTTCTTCAAGGGCGGCTAAACGTTCAGCTTCTGCCGCCTTTGCACTCGCAAGGTTTGCCCGAGCAGAAGCCACTACCTGTTCGGCTTGAGCCTTCTTGGATTGCAATTCGCTCAGCTTAGCGTCCTGGTCATCCTTTTGCTTTTGCAGCTCTTCGCTTAAGGCATCTAGTTCGTCCTGGCGAGCCTGCTGTTCTGCGATTTTATCTGCGTGGAAATCTTTGATTGAACCAAGATAGGTCAAGTTGCGCAGCAAATCTTCGAAGCTTTCAGCTCCGAAGAAAATACTGAAAAGAGAGTTGGTATCGGCACCGGTGTACTCATACATGGCCACTTTGCCCAAAGCATCACGGCCTTTTACCACTTCAGATTGCGCCTCTAACGCCTGTTCAGCGGTGGCGTCAATTTTCTTTTGTAATTCTTTAATTTCAGATTGAAGGGCTTCAGCCTCGGATGCTAACGCAGACACCTGGGCTTCCGCTTCAGAAAGGGCTGCTTGTGCGTCGGAAACTGACACCTCATCAGCCCAAGCAGAGGAATAAGAGAAGAATCCTCCTGCGAAAAGGGCACCTAAACCTAGCACAACTACCAGCGCACCAGCAAAAATCCCTTTCTGCCAAAACGCCATATTATGCAGATTCATCTGCGGTTTTGTAATCACATGCTGCCTTTCCGCAACCACCAATGCCGCTAGCTCAACCCTGCTGTAGCCATCAGAATATGAGCATAGCGTATAAATGTTCCCTAAAAGTGCATAAAAAATCAAGGGTAACGCCCCGATTACCATCTTTATTACAGTAACGTTGCGTGAATCCTGCGATTCGCCAATACAAAAAGTTCATTTTTCTTCTTGACAACCTACTCTGCATTCGTATACTTATGAACAGTTGTTCATATGTTAGTATTTAGAAATGATGTACTAACACCACCTAAGCGTAAGGAAAAGCTATGAGCAAAAAAGACATGGATAGCAAGGCAGCAGCGGTTTCAACCTTGGCAGCAGAAAAGGATACAGAGAAGAAGCTACCTGCCCCCTCTGAAATGCCAAACGAGGAATTGCTGTACGACTTGGCAGATCTTTTCAAAACCTTCGGTGACACCACTCGCATCAAAATTCTATACGCCCTCATGGGTCATGATTTATGTGTAGGTGACATCGCTGAAATGATTGGCGCTACCCAAAGCGCTGTCTCCCATCAGTTGCGCACACTCAAACAGGCGCGCCTTGTGAAGCTGCAGCGCGATGGCAAAAACGTCATCTACTCTTTAGCTGACGATCATGTATACACCATGCTTGCTCAAGGTATGACGCATATCTGCGAATAACTTCACTAACTAAACCAGTGTGAGCAAAAGAGTTAACAGGTAATCACTACCACCACGCAAAGACACCACTACCACCTATCACCTAAAGGAGACATCATGCGTAAAAGCTACAAACTGCAAGACCTTGATTGCGCAAACTGCGCTGCCAAAATGGAAAACAACATCAAAAAGATTGATGGTGTGAACAATGCAACCGTTAGTTTCATGACGCAAAAACTAACTGTTGACGCAGAAGATGCTCGTTTCGATGAAATCATGGATGAAATTGAGCGAACCTGCGCCAAAGTTGAACCAGATATGCAAATTCTTCGCTAATTAAACCTTTCCCTTCGGCTGTTGTGCGAACTTCTCCTCCTCTCTTGTCAAAGTTCGCCAACTTCACGCGTGCTTTCTCTAACACCTCCTTTCGGAGCGGAGGCGCACAACAGCCTTTTGCTACTATCGATCTGTTCACAGAAGGACTTCCATGAATAAGAAACAAAAGAAATGGCGTAACCGCATTATTGTTGCATTAGTTTTGTTCGCAGCTATATATGCTGGCGTAGAGTTTTTGCCTCTTGAAGAGTGGCTCGGCGAACACACAAACGCCGTTATCGCCGAGTTTATTCTTTTCTTAGTTCCCTACCTCATTGCTGGTTATGACGTACTTTTGCGCGCAGCTAAAAACATTGCCCGCGGGCAAGTTTTCGACGAAAACTTCCTTATGTGCATTGCTACTATCGGAGCCTTTGCCCTGGTGTTTTTCCCTGAAAGCGATCCTCACATGGCAGAAGGTGCGGCAGTCATGCTGTTTTACCAGGTGGGTGAGCTTTTCCAAAGTTACGCCGTGGGTCAAAGCCGTGCCTCTATTGCTGCCATGATGGACATTGCGCCCGATTTTGCCAACGTGGAACGGAATGGTGAACTGGTGCAGGTTGACCCTGCTGATGTCCGAGTAGGAACTACTATCACCATAAAGCCAGGTGAACGAGTACCCTTGGACGGCGTAGTTCTTTCAGGTACGAGCCAGCTTGATACCGCCGCTTTGACTGGTGAATCTTTGCCTCGTGAAGTTGAAGCAGGAAGCGAAATCATTTCTGGTTGCGTGAATATGACGGGACTTTTACAGGTGCGTGTTACCAAACCCTATGGCGAAAGTACGGTTAGCCGCATTCTGGAACTGGTTGAAAATGCCAGCGAAAAGAAGTCTCGCAGTGAAAACTTCATTACGCGCTTTGCACATTATTACACCCCAGTCGTCACCATTATTGCTGCACTGCTGGCTGTTATTCCTCCGCTGTTTTTCGGCGGCCTCTGGGCAGACTGGGTACAGCGCGGCCTGATTTTCCTGGTTATTTCATGCCCCTGCGCTCTGGTAATTTCGGTGCCGCTTTCGTTCTTCGGTGGCATTGGCGGAGCTTCGCGTAAAGGCATTTTAATCAAAGGTGGCAACTATCTTGAGCAGCTAGCCAAGGTAGACACGGTTGTATTTGACAAAACTGGCACGCTCACCAATGGTTCGTTCAGCGTGGCAAGCATTCGCCCGACGCAAGGTGTTGACCAGCAAAAACTTCTTGAATTGGCAGCACATGCGGAAAGCTATTCGGATCATCCCCTTGCGCTTTCTGTTAAAAGTGCATTTAAGGGCACTATTGATACGTCGCGCGTGCACGATGTCCACGAAATCAGTGGTCACGGCGTAAAGGCAACAGTAGATAGCGCAGAGGTTTTGGTAGGTAACGACAAACTCATGCAGCAGGCTCAGGTTGTCTTGAGTGAAACGTTTGAAACCGAACACCAAGCAGGAACTATTCTTCACGTGGCCCAAAATGGAACCTATCTCGGCTATGTTGTGGTAGCTGACGAACTTAAGTCTGATGCTCGTGAAGCTATCGAAGATCTTCATGCCACTGGAATTAGTCGCTGCGTCATGCTGACGGGAGACCGCGAAGAAGTTGCTGCAGCCGTGGCAGATGATTTACAGCTTGATGAATATCATGCACAGCTACTGCCGCAAGACAAGGTTACCTTAGTTGAAGAACTACTGGAAAAGGAAGAAGGCAAGCTTTCCTTTGTGGGTGACGGCATCAACGACGCCCCCGTTCTCATGCGTTCCGACGTGGGTATTGCAATGGGAGCTATGGGTTCTGATGCTGCTATTGAAGCGGCCGACGTAGTTCTTATGGACGACAAGCCTTCTAAAATTGCTCTAGCTATTCGCATTGCGCGTAAGACCATGCGCATCGTATGGCAAAACATCGTGTTTGCCTTGGGCGTGAAGTTTGCCATCCTTGGGTTAGCCGCCTTTGGTTTGGCGAATATGTGGTTGGCTGTGTTTGCAGACGTCGGCGTAGCAGTATTGGCAATCCTCAATGCTATGCGCGCCATGAAGGTGAAATAACTTCAAGAACCCAAAGAAGTGCTTGCCCTTAAACCCTCAACTGCGACGTCCTCCTACCGTTCGAAGCCACAGGCTTCTCACTATGCGTCGGACTGCTTCGCTTCGTTTTGAAAAATATAAAATTTGAAGCTCAGACTTGTTTCGGATTCAAGGGCGAGCACTTCTATCACCCAGCACCACCTCGCAAAGCCCAAAGAGGACGTGCCTTTTGGGTTCTTTTTGTAGGTTTTACGCTTCGAGCAGGCGCTTGATAGCAATGGGGATATACATAACCACATCTTCCGCAAGCACACCAATAGGCGTGTAGGCTTCAGCGGCAGCATTGCCTGCTGCAGCATGCAGATGAGTTGCCAAAACAGCTGCATCCCATGCCTGCAACCCCTGAGCTAATAGCGCGCCCAAAATACCAGCAAGCACGTCACCCGTTCCTGCTTTTGCAAGTGCTGCGGTTCCTTCGGACATGCAATAGCTCAAATTGCCGTCAGAAATCCACGTGTCAGGACCTTTAACTACGGCAAGAGCTTTAAAGGTACTTGCCAAATGCTCAGCCATCTCTTGTTGACTTTCTGTCTTGAATCCAGTGGATTCTGCAAGATAAGAAGCCTCGCCCGCGTGCGGAGTGATGACGGTTTGTAGCCCTGCTTCAGCGCGTTCGTGCAAAAGCGCTTGACCTCTGCCCGTAGCAAGAAGCGTCATCAAAGCTCCCCCGTCAACCACAATAGGAGCTTTTACCTGCTCCAAAATATCAAAAGCCCACTGGGTAGCTTTGGACTGACGAGAATCTATTCCGCATCCCATCACATACGCCAAAGGATGATCAGGCGTAGATTCCAAACCTCCCCTGTCACTCCACGTTTTCCACGGTTCAACTACCAGCGAAGGCTGCTGGGCACGAATAGTGTCAACACAGGTGGGAGCACAGAATACACTTGTATAACCTGCCCCCATTCTGCTTCCCGCCATAGCTGCAAGGCTCACTGCGCCAGGATAGGCAGCGTCCCCACCAAAGATGACCAAATGTCCACGTGAATACTTATGGGCGTCTTTTTTGGGAAATGGCAAAAGTGTGCGTAAATCGTTTCGTGTGTAATCTTTGATAGTTGTCATATCGACCCCTTTCACGAAAGCTCGTTCAGTCCGCAGTGTCTTTGCAGATAAAGTACGCACCTGCAAGGGCAGCCTTATAGGGTTATTGTATTGCGATTAGAAGAGAAAAGAAATGTCTAGCAGGGCAAAAGCTTACACTGGCACTAAAACGTTAAGTGCTTGGGGACACATATGAATATCGTATTCAAGCGCGGGTAAAGGCTCTCCGTCTATCTGGCACGGCGGAATACGATCGAACGAAATATGTAGCTTTTGCGCCCTCAAGAATTCAAGCTGCTTAAAGCGCGTATGGTGACCATCTTTCGCTAGCAGAAACACCATGGTTGCAAAAGGAACACTGAGCGGCGGGTGAGCAATACACAGGTCAAACAAACCATCATCTGGCTTTGCACTGGGGCAAACGCGAAAACCTCCCCCATAACTTTGGCCTATTTGTACAGCAAATAAATGCATAGCACCTTCAACAGCTGTTTCCATCCCGCTATCGTCAGTCATTTGTGCCGTGTAGTTAAAGATATCTAAATGATGGAATAGTTGATCAAGCCCACTCTCTAAATACAAGATGGTACCTGTTCGTCCTGTACGCTTGCGGCGTTCCATGGTGTCGAGCGCAATGGCAGCATCTAGTCCAAACGAAAGTGTTTCTACAAAGTATTCGCCGTTACAACATCCCACATCAAGCGGTTGTAATTGGGCAGAAAGTAGCTGCTTAATTGCCTGTTCAACCTTGGTAGACATGCCCAAAGTGCGAGCGTAGTCATTACCTGAACCAACAGGAATAATACCCATTGCGGGACGAACTTCTGCGCTTTGCTGCATAAGCCCATTGGCTACTTCATGGATGATGCCGTCCCCACCTAATGCTAAGACCACATCAAATCCCTGTGCTGCTTCGGCAAGTTCAGCTGCATGACCAGCATGTTGTGTTAAGGCAAGCTGCACTCTTTCAGAAACATCATTTTCTGAAACTTCCCCGAGCGCTTCTTTTAGGTACACTTCAGCTTTAGCGGTGGCTTCCAAGCCCGCTCCGTTTTGAGCAGCAGGGTTTGCAATAAGAAGAATGCGAGCCTCTTTAAGAGAAAACGAAGGCATAGTTACTTCACCATCTTATTTGTCAGCAGTGTTTTTAGTGGGCATTTCATCCAGCAGGGCTCGCGCTTCCTTAAACTGTTTCGCCAGCTCTTCCATGGGGTCTTTACGCTTTTCAGCTGCTGCCAAGGAAGCCTCCGTAATTGCCATAGCACACGCTACCGCTTCAGTGTGAGTGAACGAAAGAGAAATCGGAAGTTCGCGTACACCTTTTTGCTGAGCTACTTCATGGGCCTTTCCCGAAAGCCGAACATAAGGGCGTCCTTTTGAGGTACGTTTTACTTCAATATCCCGCACGCCTATGCCTTCAGAAAAACCCGTTCCTAAAGCTTTAAGCACTGCTTCTTTTGCTGCAAAACGGGTGGCGTAATGAACTTCAGGATGGGCCTTTGAATCGCAATAAGCGCATTCATCGGGAGAAAAAACACGCTGAGCAAAACGGAGCGTACGTTTTAGAATGCGTTCCATGCGGGCTATTTCCACCACGTCTACGCCCATGCCTACCTGGGAGAATTCTTCGAGTTCTCCAGAAGAATAGTCATGAGTTTGTTGAGTAATATCCATAGCTTTGAAGGGAACTAACGGTACGTCGCAAGAAAAATGAGAGCTTGATGCTCTCAAATTGTTTACAGAAGAATTTTCTCTTCTTCTTTTTCTTCGTCTTCAGAATGACTTGCAGAATCGAAATCGTTGCTGTCCTTATCTTCAATGAAAGGTTCGAACAATGATTTACCGTCCTGCGAAAGTTCAACCATACCAGTCAGTACATCAACATACTGATACGACTGACGGGCTGTGCGACCGCGCTTGCGATTAACTTCCATAATGAAAAGCTGCGGATGAACCTGAGTTAAGATACCTTCGTTTTCAACAATCTTAGAACGACCCATATTGGCACGTACTCGCAGATGCTGACCAACATATCCATTGAGTGTGTCGTGAATGGTGTCAACAATCTTAGCTTGCTTTGCCAGATCCATATTTAATCCTCATTCATTGTATGCATACGTAGCTAAATAACAGCGGCATAGTATATCACGCGCATAAAGTTATCTGCAAGTAACTATGAAATTCCTAGCTTTGAACTGCGGAAATAGATTCAAACAACAATTGAAGGTCGGAAGAATCAAATTGGTAAGAAACAGTCTGTAAACTATCACGTCCATTTGGATCATCTTGCTCTACGCGAACAAAGGCAAACTCAACCGAAGTAAAGCCTTTCTTCAAAATAGCATAGGCATAGCACTGAGCCTGCAAAAGATGCTTCGCCTGAAGAGCCTCTTCAGTTTCCTTCGGAGAACCGCCTGTTTTGTAGTCAACCACAAAAGCAGACGCATTATCATTGGTGCAGAGAAGGTCGATTTCCCCTTCGAGAACGCCCTTACCTTCAACAACCACATTAAAGGGAACTTCAGGGTTATGCTTTTGGTAAGAAAGTGCGCGCTCACAAACATTGGAATAAAGCCAACGCTCGAAAGCCTTTACCAAACGCTCACGGTCTCGCACCTTGTAGGTTCGCACGATATTATCAAGACTCTTTTGAGCAAACTCGGGAGAAACCATCGCTGCGAGCTGTCCCAACCTATGGAATGCTGACCCGAACACCGTTGCCTTGTCGAAATCATCAACAGAAGCGCGACCAGGCTCTAATGTCTCATCTGTTTCCAGTGCCTCTACTGTTTCAGCCGTTTCTACTATTTCTGCCGCATCCGCTACTTCCACTGTTTCCTGGTTGACCAAATTACTCATTTGATCTTTATGCACAATCTCTTTTTCCTTCGAATGTGCGAGAGAACTATATGAGAAGAGCGGTGTTTGACGCGCTACAACCTCAAGCGGAAGAGGCCGATAGACAACAAACTCTGGCATCTTGATTGATGTTTCAGCATTATTCAAGGATTTGTCAGGCTTTTGAGCAGCTTCTTCCGGCAGGTTTTCGAGCATCTCATCACTGCCGTCTGAAACGTGAGCGGAATCCTCTGCCTCCCCCTGTTCAAGATCAACCGCAACGACGCGAAGTTCAGCTGGCGTTTCTCCGCCAAAATCAAGCAAGGTAACACCTTCGGGAAATTCCTCTTCGCCAAAAAAGGCTGAGCGAATATCCTCTGTCATGCCTTTGTAGGCGGCCAATGAATCCGATGCACTTGGTTTAATGTTCATGAACAGGGCTACCGATTCTTTAGCACGCGTTACTGCTACGTAGAACAATCGTTGTACTTCAGCATCTTCTTCTTCCCTATGAGACTGATTAAGCAGCGAAGCATACCTCACAGGGTCAGGAGTGATTGCTAAGACATGCGCCGAAACCTCCACTTCAAAGTCTTCAGCACCCGTAGCCTTTCCTATGGCTTTTTGCGTTTCACCTTTTTCTGGCACACTTTCTCTGCCTGGCATAAGGCTTACAAACGTACGTCCTTCGACCGTTTCCAAAGTAAGCTTCGAAGCACGACTTGACCCCTCTGGCATTTCAGCTACTGCAACTAGAGGAAACTCCAAACCTTTAGAAGCGTGTACGGTCATTATGCGGACAGCATCTTGATCTTTCGTGTTAAGCACACCAGGCTTATCTTTAGTCACGCCAAACAAATGAGAAAACTCACGAGCCACTCGCGCAGGTCCGAAGCTCTTTTCCCGCTCTATGTCAGCAATAACGCGCAACGCCTTCATTACGTTGGCAATAGTCGAAGCTCCTTCGGGACCCTGTTCATCCAAACGGCGCAACCATCCAGTGTTGAGAATAAAATGTGTAAGCACTTCAGCCACCGATTCAAAACGTAGGGCGCTTTGAGCATCTTTTATAAGCTCCACCGCATGACTGAGTGCTGGCGTAGGAGCTACTGCTTCGCTTTCTGGCGCATCGGGATTAGCGTTCTCAAACGCCTTATGGGCAACGGCAGCAAAGCCCTTATGCAGCTTCCGGTTTACGTTGATCCCATGTATGTTGCTGTGTGCTGTAGCCAATATCAACAAATCATCAGCAGAAAGACGGAAGAGTTCGCCCGTAAGCACCTGGAACAACGCTTCCGTATCTTCGGGATTCACTAAAGCTTGAAGCGTGTTGTTTAC
This sequence comes from uncultured Coriobacteriaceae bacterium, assembly GCA_949294735.1. Classification (GTDB taxonomy): domain Bacteria; phylum Actinomycetota; class Coriobacteriia; order Coriobacteriales; family Eggerthellaceae; genus CASFII01. Next base: position 81,638 of record CASFII010000001.1, read on the forward strand.
TAATGCCACCTCAGGAAAATCGTAAAAACCTGAGCCGCCAGCCACTACGCAATTCAATCCGACATCACGAAGTGCTTGCGCATACACCCCTGCATGAGTCATCGCCCCTAAAAGCAATACCATGTCAGATGCCGTATGACCTGCTTCTTTCATTTCAGCAAAATAAGCAGCTACCTGGCGTGCACGCTCAGCACGGGCAGCATCTTGTTCACCCGAACGCTTGCGCCCGCTGGGCAACAGCGTTGCCACCATGCGAACTCGAGGCGTCTGTCCCTTGTATTTTTCGCCTGTATATACGGCTTGCAAATCTAAAAAGTTGCTGCCAAACACACTAGGCTGTGAACATATCTTGCGAACAAATGCCAGAATGTCTTTGTGACTGCGGAAGTTACGCGTTAGCTGCAAACGCTGTTCTCTACCGCCCGCTTCAGCAATTTCAGGAGAACTTAAACCAGTTCGGAAGGAAAAATACGAGTTAACATCTGCCCCACGGAAGCGATAAATACTTTGTTGAGCGTCCCCTACTGTGCAAAGATAGCGCAAACCAGCACCAGCAAGATGGCGAATAATAGCAATTTGAAGCTGGTCAGTATCTTGGAATTCGTCAATCATAACCAGACGGAATCTGTGCTCATAGCGAGCTTTCACCGTAGGAATTTCCAGAGCCTCCAGCGTCAGTTTAATGAGATCGTTATTATCTAAATAGCCAGCACTCCGCTTGCGCGCAGAAAAACGCTCCTCTACCTTTCGCGCTAGTCTCATAAGCTGGTCGAGCAATTCTTCACCACATATAAGAGCAGCTTTTTCCGCAAGTCTGCCGTGCTCAACCTGATAAAGCCCTGTTTCTTCATTTTTAGTGAGTTTTCCCAGAACAGGAAGCGTATTCAAAAGCTGCATGAACTCTTTGATATTGTGCTCTTCCTGCAAAAAGTCATGCAGCTTTTCAATAGCTTCCGCACAGCGCGCCTGTTCTTTTTCCGCTGTCTTTCCCTTTTTTGATGCATATACAGGCAGGATGTCTTCATACAACGAAAGCATCTGGCGCGCTAAATCACTTGCGCTCACCTTTCCACTAAAGCGTTCAAAGTCGTCAAACCCATGACGAAGTTCGGATGCTTTGTTGATAAGCGCTTCTATCATGCCCGCTACAGAAGAACCGAAACCGCCGCTTTGAACAGCGTATTCTCTGAAGAGGGGGTTTGTATTGTAAGCAGAGTCTATGATTTCCGAATCTTGACCGATAACTTCGTTCAAAGCTTCAGTCAAAAAGTCATTGCGCTGCTTGTCTTCCAGTACTTCGAACTGCGGGTCAAGCCCCACCTCAAGCGCCGATTCCCGCAAAATCCGAGAGCACATACCATGAATGGTAGAAATCCATGCGCCATCAACCTTTAATGCTTGATCAAACAAACCCTGTGCACGCAACGTAGTACGAACGCGACCCTTGAGTTCTGCGGCTGCCTTTTTGGTAAATGTAATGGCACAAATCTCTTCAATGTCATCGATACCTGATTCGGGGTTAGTGAGCGCATACGCAATACGCTGGGTAAGCGTGAATGTTTTACCTGACCCAGCACCAGCCGAAACATCCACGGGGCCGTATAGACATTCAATACATGCACGCTGTTCGGGAGTGTAGTTCACTTCTGCCATCGTTACCCTCTTCCCAGCTGCAGGGCGTCACGCCCCGGGCACAGCGTTACTGGACAGTAGCGGCAAGCATGTATGTCGCGCGGATTTGTTGGAATTTCCCCTGCCAATAGATGCTGAATGCGCTCTGCTATCAGTTCTTCCGTACGATCAAGCATGTCTTCAAAATGAGTAACGCCGCAACGCTTTGCCCTGATACCCAATAAATCGCGGTCAGCATGAAATACTGTTTGGCTATAGGCACCACTGATGCCTTTGTCTTTACCATACGAAAGATACAACGCAGCCGTTGGTGTAAGCCCAAATTTCTTTCGCACCACTTGCGCATAGATGAGTGCCTGAATTTTACGAGGAAGCACGAAAGTTTCGTCTTCCGAACCGCCGTCTAAATAAAGAGCATAGTCGTTATTAACCCTGCCTTTGTAGTCGATGACCAAGGCGTGTCCGAACCCATCTACATCGATACGGTCTATTTTGCCGTTCACAAACACGCCCGCGTATTCGAAAGACTCCCCTTCTTCCCCGAAACCAGCTTCTGTTTTCCAGGGAACATACTCAGGAGCAAAGTGCGCTTCTCGGTAAATAAAGTCTTCCATCTTACGACGCAAGTTTTCCACTTCCAGCTTGTCCAATTCGTTCAAGATGATAAGCGCCGTCTTATCTTTGCGCTCCTGCTCTTTTTCCAAGAGCTCCTTGAAAATATGATTAAAGATACCGATAGAATCACCAATGTTCTTTTGAGTCACCCTGCCCGCAGGTCCACAAACTCCCGCTATAAGCGCATCATGAAATTTCTGAAGAACCAGGTGTGCGAAATTACCAAAAGCCAGCCCACCAAAGTCCGCATCGGGGGTATCTAGGCGCAGCCTTCTTCGGGCAAACCACAAATAAGGACACTCCAGGTAGCTTTCAAGAGCCGACGGAGACAGAAACGGCTCTTCCGATACGATTTCTTTGTTGAACATGCGTGGCAATAAAATGAGTGGACGCGATGCTTCGCTAATACATCCCGCTGGCTGCACAACAAATTCTTGCCCGTCCCCAGGCGGCACACTTACCCGATACGCATCTTGAGAAACCGTATCTTCTCCACGCGTTTGCGCATACAAAAGCAAACCCTGCGGAAGAAGCGTGCGCTTGTCCAGTTCTTCTGGGTTTTGAGGATCTGAGCGGTAGCAATCGGTGAGCTCTTCAAAAAGAGCTGAAGGCACAGCCTCGTCCGCATCAACCGTATGCGTACAACGCTCAATAACTACCTGGTTACGTGCGGTAGCCAATGCTGCCGCGAAAGCGTCACGTATATCATCAACATCGTGCGAAGCAGGCTTCAAACCGAAACGTTCCAGTAAATTGTCTTTTGCGCTTAGTTCTTCCTTTAAGGGGAATTCTTCCGCTGTTAGATTGCAAACGAGTACTACGTCAAAGGAGGTTTCGGGTAAGGTGCGGGTATCGTTGAGCGAGCGAACTACGACCGATTCAATTCCTGCAGTGGTTTGCCTTTTTGATTCACCACCAACTTGTACCCGATGCATCACGGCACGTGTTCGCAAACAGGTTACCAGCTCTTGAATGGTGCTTCCTATTCTCTCTGCTATAGCATGCAGCGTTTTGGTGTCTTCAAGCACCGTTAAGCTCTGAGCCTTGAACGCTTCAGTAAAGCCATAATTCTTGGTAATAAAAAGTTTCAAGGAATCCAGGGCTTCTTGATAGTTTCCATCAATAGCCGAGGTAACGATATCGGTATAGTTATCGTTCGCAAAGCCTGCTAAGTCAGTCAGCACGTCATCGCGTGTTTTACCGCGCCAAGAACGAGTAAGCGTGTCACAGTGCTGCGCATCTTCGATACTCATGGTTGAAAAAGGACTATAGGCAAAATCAGTTGCCTGGGCGAAATCAGCGTTCACGTCCTTTAAAGCTATTAATTCCAACAAGTTTAACCATGCACGTCCAAAGCTTGTTTGCTCATAGTTTAGCTTTGTTTCCAGCGAAACCGTAATGCCCGCTTCTTGCAAACGTCCAGCTAATTCGTCAAACATTTCAGCTGGATGAGCCGTAAACACCGCTGCAGTTTTACCGCTCGTACAGGTTTTCAAATACTCAGCAATGAGTGGCGGTTCAGCGTATTTGCCTTCAGGCAGCAGAAAACGTACACACCCTTCTGGCTGCACTGGATTTTCGAAATCGGGTTCATACAGCGTTTTTTGCAAGCGTGTTAGTTCTTCAGAACGGCTTTGTAATGTATCAACACGCCGCTTGATGACAATGCGCCTGTCCTTGAGAGCGTCCAAAAGTCTATCTTGAGCAACAGTAGGTTGCAAACAATAAGAAATGAGCTGTACCTTGTTGAAATAGTCTTCATACTCAGGAAAAACCTTTTCGCGAAGATACGCATAGACCTGTGTTGGTTCTATTTGTTTGCGAACCTCGAGTTCCTTGCCGTATTTAGGAAGCACGCCCTGAAGAATTTCTAATTCAATTTCTCCGACTCCCTTTTCTTCGGCAGAAGAAGATTGAGAAGTTACATCCCAGAAGGCTTCGCTTGCAACATCGCACAGGAGCTTTAAGTACCCTGGGCTATTTTGAAGTGCACTTTGAGGATTCTCGTGTAAATAACAGCCGAGTATCTGCTGCATAATGAGGTTTCGCAACGGCGCGCTAATGATGGTTCTTCCGTCGCCGAAAAGTTCCCATAGATCCTGAATCCAAGCGTTAAACGTGCAGACCTGCACGCCAAAACCTTTGCTGTTTTTTGCCAGAAGTTCTTTTACGTGAACTTCAGTTGCGTAGTTAGAGGTGAGCACCACAGGCTGCTTATGCATTCCTTCAGCAGTATAAACAAGCGTCAGAAGTTCACGTTCTGCTCTAAACAGCGACCAAGCCACAACGAATTCCTTAGCGAATATCTTTAGGCACCTAAAATGCGAGAAACTACCTGTTTTTTACGGCTCAGCACACCAGGCATCCAAACGCCACCTTCGCCCGTGCAGTTAATGTTGAAGGCACGGTTCACTATGCGACGGTTTCCTTCAACCAAGAACTGACTGCCTTCAGCAAGGATATCGGTAATCATAAGGAGTACAAATTCATAGTTGTGGGCTGCCACCATGTCTCGCATGTAGGCACGGATTTCGTCTTCGCGTTCCATAATGTGTGACAAGTCAACGGTTTCATGCTGTGCGATTAAAATAGTTTGGTCTCCCAAAGCAAATTCCTTCGCATCGGCTCCAACCAACTTTTCAACCGGTGCTTTTCCGTCACCGCCATGACACTGAAATACTTCCAGACCAAATTCAATTGCATCAACACCCACAATTTTTGCAAGATATTCTGCCTGATCTTGGTCTGTAGGTGTAGCGGTAGGAGATTTCAGCACAACGGTGTCTGTCATAATGGCCGAAAGCAATGCTGCGGCTATGCCCTGGGGAATTTCCACCCCATACTTGCGGAATTCCATGGTCACAATCGTTGCAGTAGACCCCACTGGAAGGTTGATAAACTGAATAGGGCTTGAAGTTGTCACATCAGCAATGCGATGGTGGTCAATAATTTCTAGCACATCTGCTTCTTCAATACCGTTTGCAGCTTGGCTGGTTTCATTATGATCAACCAAAATAAGCTTACGGCGTGGACGCGTGGCAACATCTGAGCGCGTTACGATACCAATACAATAGCCCTCTTCATCCAATACCACTGCTTCACGAAGAGAACTGGTCATGAGATCTTCAACGGCATCGGAAAGCAAACCGTCTGGGCTTAAGGTAAGTACATCAACTTCAGTGATTTCAGAAACCCTTTGGTCAAGGGAACGGAGCAGGTCGTTTGCCACCGTTTCCATATTATTGTCAGCTCTATCCAGCAAATCGGTTGCAGAGATATAGCGATATGCCAACATACGCGTTGTAATTAACCCGCGATACTTCCCTTCTTCGTCGGTCACCACCAACGAACGCAAGTTGTACTTACGCAAGCGGCGACCAGCGTTTACGAGTGTGGCGTCTTGGTCAATTCCGATAGGATCTGAGGTCATAACATCAGACACGCGTGCGCGCACATGGCTAATAGGAATGGGAGGCTCTACGTCAAACCCATCTAAGACCCAAGCGCTTTCTGGTGGTAAAGCCCCAAGACGTGCAGCAACATAGCGCGTGCTACTTCCTTCACGCTTCGCTAGTTCATTTTTAAGATAAGCATAGCCAACAGCCGCACAAATAGAGTCATTGTCTGGGTTTTTGTGTCCTACTACTAAGATGGGAGAAGTCATAGTGCCCCTTTCATGTACTAAAGCAAGTATACCGAAAGAACAGCTCTGAACGGCAGTTTATCGGTGTGTGCCAGAAATTCCCAAAATCATGGCGAACCTTTACAATGTGCATTCAGACAAGGTTCTTGAACAGCATAACTTCAGATTGGTGATTCATGAAAACACTTGCGTTACGTGACATTATCGGGCCAATTATGGTTGGTCCTTCCAGTTCCCACACCGCTGGCGCCCTTCGAATTGCAGCTATGGCTCGACGTTTATGCGGTTCACGCCCAACAAAGGTTCACTTTACCCTCTATGGCAGCTTTGCTCATACAGGAACAGGGCACGGTACCGACAAAGCATTAGTTGCAGGCATTCTGGGGCTTTCAACCGACGATTTGGACATTCGACGCTCATTTGAGCTTGCCCAAGAACAAGACGTAGAAGTTGATTTTACGTTTGACACCACCACACAAACCGACCACCCCAATACCGTAGATATCCACATTCAAGAAGAAAGCGAAACTAGTCTTAGTGTGCGTGGCGTAAGTATTGGCGGCGGTGCGGCGGTTATCAGTCGCATTGATGGCATCGATGTTGATATTACGGGCGAACACACCAGCGTAGTAGTTCGCCAGCATGACGAGCCAGGCGTGCTCGCACATATTGCAACCGCACTAGCAACCCACGGGGTAAACATCGCGACTACTAGAATGTATCGCGCGGCGCGTGGAGGCGCTGCGTATACCGTTATGGAAACCGACGACGCAGTGCCTTTCGAAGTGCAAAGCGCCATTGGAAGTTCCCCTTCTGTATATGACGTTCGTATCATCCCCGCCGCAGCACTTGAAGACACCACTACCGAATGCGAAAACAACACCGAATCTGTGCAGTCCCTCTTCGTTGGTAAAGGTGAAGATTCTGCCAAGCAAACTGTCACAGCAAAATCTTCGGCAGCTGAGCGTGAAGAAGCATATCAAAACTTTATGACCTGGAACTTTACAAAAGGCTCCGAACTAATATCTCTTTGTGGACAAAAGAACTTAAGCATCTCTCAAGCATTCCTTGAGCGTGAACAAGCTTTGGCTCAATTTGAAGGTCGCAACGCCTGCGTAAACGATTATCTTGAACAGGTATTGGAGGTCATGAGCGAAGCGGTGCATGAGCCTTTGCGTAATCCCACCCCCTCAACCGGAGGTCTTATTGGCGGAGAAGCCCAAAAACTTCAGGAAGCCTCCACACGCATTCTCGATTCGCTCAGTGCTCACGTTTCTGCTTATGCGTTAGCCGCCCTTGAAACCAATGCGGCCATGGGTCGCATTGTGGCAGCACCTACCGCCGGTTCGTCTGGAGTTATTCCTGCAGTCTTGTTTGCACTGGCTCAAGAAAAGTCCCTGCCTCCTGATTCTCTTAAGAAGGGTCTTTTGACTGCAGCTGCAGTTGGCTACCTCATTGCACATAATGCGAGTGTTTCGGGTGCCGAAGGAGGCTGTCAAGCAGAAGTTGGTGCTGCTGCAGGTATGGCGGCCGCAGCAGTTGTGGAAATGACGGGAGGCACACCCAGCCAAGCACTTGCTGCAGCAGCAAACGCTTTAAGCTGCTTGATGGGACTTGTGTGCGATCCTGTGGGAGGGCTTGTTGAATTACCTTGTCAAAAGCGCAATGCCACCGCTGCTAACACCGCATTGGTCTGTGCCCAAATTGCTCTTTCAGGCGTCACTAACCTGATTAGTTTTGATGAAACCGTTGAAGCACTGGATGCTGTTGGTAAATCGCTTCCCTTTGAACTGCGCGAAAGCGCTTTGGGTGGCTTAGCCGCCACTCCGAGCGCTTGCCAATTCTGCGGAAGCTGTGGCTAGCACTACCCTATTTTGACAATGGGAGCATAGTCTTTGAGCAACTTTTTAATTTGACCCGTTTTGCTGAATTTAACGTGGAGTGTATCGCCATCAATCTTAATGACCGTGCCTCTGCCAAATGTTTTGTGATCTACCACATCACCTTTCGCAAAGGTCATTTTTGCGGCAGCCTTCTTGCCTACGTCTGCCCGTGGGAAACTTCCGCTAGTTCGCTCAGACCTGCCACCTGCACCAGAGGCACTTGAACGACCAAAGACGCGGCCGCCGCCTGCTTCGGTTCCTGAGCCAGAAATACCACGTCGACTTCCGCGCTTTTCCCATCCAGTACCAGAAAATCCTGAAGAGCCGAGCCCTGTAGTCTGACGCAATTCAGAAGGAATTTCGTGAATAAACCGCGAAACAGGATTTGAAGAGGTTTGCCCAAAAATCTGGCGTGCATAGGCGCAGGTCAGATAAAGCTTCTTTCGGGCACGAGTAATGGCAACGTAAGCCAAGCGACGCTCTTCTTCTATGCCTGTCACATCTGAGACACTGTTGAGGTGAGGAAAAAGGGTTTCTTCCATACCTGCTACAAACACACAGTCAAACTCCAAGCCCTTTGACGAGTGCACCGTCATAAGCGTTACCGCTTGACCATCTTCGGCTACCGTATCTAAGTCGGTACGCAAACGAACCCATTCGATAAAGTCTGCCAGCGAATCACCGCGAAGAACTCGAACTGGTTCTTCGTTGGTTGTTGCTTCCCCAGGGGTTGATTCTTCATCTTTTTGCCCAGAGCCTTCAGATTCTTCAGGTCGAGGGGCTTCATATTCAGCATCTTCTTCTTCGTGAGTCTCAGCAAACTCATCCACAACGCCCAGGAATTCTTTGATGTTTTCTATACGACCCCGCGCTTCGTCGGTATTTTCTGCTTCAAGAGCCGCAATAAGTCCGCTCTTTTCGATAATCATTTCTACAACTTTGCGCAGTTCGCCGCTATAATCTGCAGCTTCGTGTACCAACGCCACAAACTCTCCAATGGCACGACGCGTAGCAGGACGAATGCTTTCGTCGGCAAGTGCTAATTCGGCAGCTTCCATAAACGAAATCTGTACCTCACGAGCAAACTGTTCAATGCGCTCAATGCTCGACTTGCCAATGCCTCTCCGCGGAACATTAATGACACGCTTGGCGGCTATGTCATCGGCGGGATTCACGGTAAGTGTCAAATATGCCATGACATCACGAATTTCCTGGCGCTCGAAGAATCGCGTACCGCCTACAATTCGATACGGAACACCAGCGCGCAAAAGCATATCTTCAAGCATACGGCTTTGAGCATTCGTGCGATAAAACACCGCCACCTGGTTATAAGAAACCCCCTGCGCCCGAAGCTTTTCTATTTCGCCAGCAATCCAGCGTCCTTCGTCGCGTTCGTCACTTGCCATATAGACCTGGATTTTGTCACCATCTTCAGAACTGGTGAACAATTTTTTGTCTTTGCGATGCTGATTATTGGCAATAACCGCATTCGCTGCTTTTAGTACATTGCCTACACTGCGATAGTTTTGTTCTAGCTTGACCACATGAGCGTTAGGATAATCCTGTTCAAATTCTAGAATGTTGCGAATATCAGCCCCGCGCCAACTATAAATACTTTGGTCGTCATCACCAACCACCATGATGTTTTGATGCGCTTCAGCCAAAAGTTTCGTAATAGCGTATTGCGCGTGATTGGTGTCTTGATATTCGTCTACCAGTAAGTAGCGAAAACGCTCTTGATAAGCACGTCGCACATCTTCGTGATGCTTGAGCAAAAGATAGGCATACAAGAGTAGATCATCGAAGTCAAATGCGTTGGCCGACTTAAGACGTTCTTGCAAGCGGGTATATACACGTGCAGCCTGTTTGCCAACTGGATCATTCACCTGCTGTTCGAAATCTGCAGGAACAATCAGCTCATTTTTTGCGGCAGAGATTCGGTTCATGAGCGCATTAACGGGAAACACCTTTTGATTGATGTCCAGTTCGTCCATGATTTCTTTGTAGAGACGTTTCTGGTCATCAGTGTCATAGATGGTGAAATTCTTGGTAAAGCCAAGCCGTTCGGCGTCAGCTCGGAGCATACGTACACACATGCTATGAAAGGTTGAAACCCACATGCCGCGCGAACGGACACCTACCAAACCCGCCAAGCGTTCGCGCATTTCAGCTGCAGCTTTATTCGTAAAAGTGATAGCCAAAATATCCCAAGGAGCAACCTGCAAATCATCTATAAGATGCGCAATACGATAGGTCAAAACACGCGTTTTGCCCGAACCAGCACCAGCCAATACTAAGAGAGGCCCTTCTGTACATTCAACCGCTTCGCGCTGTGGCGCATTAAGTCCACTTAAATCAACCGACATGCGTATACTCCCCTGTTTCGTAAGACAAGGTTTCCGCACCTGTCTGCGAAAACCTTGTTCTACTTAATTAAAACGACAGTGCACTAGGTAGCTATCTACAAACTAGCTCATACCCACTGCTGGGCAACTAGTTACTGCCGCTACACAATTTTCTTACCAAAAACCGCAGCAATCTTACGAAGCTCTTCCACCAAGTCTGCGAACTGTGCAGGCGTCAACTGCTGAGGACCATCAGACAAAGCAGTAGGCGGATTAGGATGTACCTCAATCATGAGAGAATCGCAGCCTGCGGCAATAGCGGCCTTAGCTAATGGCGGCACCAAGTCACGCACGCCAGCCGGATGCGAAACATCCACGCAAATAGGATACAGGCTCTGCTTGTGCACTACGGGAACTGCAGAAATATCCAACGTAAAGCGCGTAGCCGTTTCAAACGTACGCAAACCGCGTTCGCATAAGACTACATTATTGTTGCCTTCCATGGTGATGTAGTCACAGGCAGAAAGCCATTCGGAAATGGTTCCCGCAAACCCACGCTTAAAAAGCACCATTTTGTGCGAATCGCGCGTGACGTGACCGATGTTTTTGAGAAGGCTGAAATTCTGGAAGTTGCGAGCGCCTACCTGCAAACCATCCACATAGGAATGCACCATTTCGCAGTGCGCTGAATCCATAACTTCAGTCAATGTTTTAAGGCCGTATTTTTCACCCGCATCGGCAATGATTTTCAAAGCTTCTTCACCTAAGCCCTGAAAAGAATGGGGGTTAGTACGTGGTTTAAACGCCCCACCGCGGATCCAATGCAAGCCTAAATCCGAAACGCACTGAGCGATTTCATCGACCTGTTCAGCGCTTTCGATAGAACAGGGACCTGCAAAGATGGTGATTTCGTCGGTAAGGGTGCCGTAATCTGGCAACTTATGTGCTATTGCTTCATTCATACCGACGGCGTCTCCTTCATAACTTTCAAAATGGTTGCATAGATTTCTCTGAGATTTTCGTTATAGAGCGGACCTTCGTTGTAGCTATTGATGCGCTCGAAGATTTCTTCTTCGCGCTTCGGATCATACAAACCCATACGAGCACCAGGCTTTAGTCCGCGAATAACCAACGAATGACCAGCGCGTTTGTTTAAAAGCGCCACCAACTGTTGGTCTATTTCGTCAATTTTGGCACGATGCTCTTGAATAGCAGCGAGGGTTGCGTTTTCGTCAGGTAGCTGAGCCATCGTTTTTCCTTTCCCTCAAAATAAACTCGAATTGCACTTGCCCCAATCCAATTCGATTTGAACATAATAGCAAAAGCACGCAAACATGCCTGTCCCGTATTTCGTATTGCAACAACTTTTTTATCAAGTTTTGCTATGATACGTCCGTCCTTACGAACAGGAGAAACCATGATTAAAGAACTGGTAAAAGACGAAGCACTTCTTTCCCAGCCGTGCGAAAAAGCTACCATTGAGCACGCTTCAATTGCCCAGGATTTGCTGGACACCATGGCATCTTTAGATGATGCTGCCTGTTTGGCTGCCAACCAAATTGGCGAAACAGTGAGCATCATTGCGTATTTAGACGAAAAAGAACAACCACAGATTATGTTTAATCCTGTGCTTAAGCGTGCTTTGGGCGCCTACAAAACCTTAGAAGGTTGTCTGACCCGCGAAGGTGACACTAAGGTAACACGCTTTGCTCGCATTACGGTTGCTTTCGATGAACTGGTTGATGGCGAACTGAAGCCTCGCAAACGCGAATTTGTTGACTACACGGCTGAAGTTATCCAGCACGGTATTGACCATTGCAAGGGAAAATTGGTGTAGCCCTCCTAAAGGCACCCTACTTCAGCTCTATTTAAGTTTGCGCTAGTTTTCATTTGACAAACTTTGGTTGGGGCTTCACAATGCGGTGTGCGCATTAGCGTCCATATGTGGGGCATTAGCTCAGCTGGGAGAGCGCGGCGTTCGCAATGCCGAGGCCAGGGGTTCGATCCCCCTATGCTCCACCACGAAATACCACGCCGTTCTACCGAACGGCGTTTCTTATATAAGGAGCACCTATGTATACCTTCGACAATCCTCCTGATAGACACAACACAAACTGCGTGAAATGGGATGCCAAGGGCGGTAATTTCCCCTTGTGGATTGCTGATATGGACTTCGAATGTGCACCTCCTATTAAAGAAGCGCTTCTTAGGCGCGTAGAACATGGTGTGTTCGGATACACTACCGTGCCCGACTCTTGGTACGACGCCTATATTTCGTGGTGGAAAGAAGAGCATGGGGTTACCTTTAAACGCGAATGGCTTTCTTTCTGCAATGGCATAGTTCCAGCCCTTTCTGCGGTAGTACGGGCACTCACTGAACCAGGTGATGAGGTTGTTTTGCAAACACCCGTCTACAACATGTTCTTCGCCGCGGTGAAAAGCAGCGGCAGAACTGTAAACGAAAACCGCCTTCTTTATGATGGAGAGACGTATTCGATAGACTTTGCCGACCTAGAAGAAAAGCTGGCTCTACCCACAACGAAGCTTTTTGTTCTCTGTAATCCACACAACCCGACAGGCAATATCTGGGATAAAGAAACACTTACCCGTATAGGCGATTTGTGCCGTAAACACCAGGTGCGTGTAATCTCTGACGAAATTCACTGCGACATTACGATTCCCGAAAAACGCTATGTTTCCTTTGCTGCCTGCGGCGAAGAAAATCTTTTAAATAGCGTTATTTGTCTGGCGCCTTCTAAGGCTTTTAACCTGGCGGGTTTGCAAACAGCCGCAGTAGTAGTGCCCGACGAACAGTTACGCACCATCGCTTTGAAGGAAATGCAGCAGGCGGATATCACGCACCCTAATTCGCTAGCTTGTGTGGCCGCTGAAGCTGCTTTTACCCAGGGAAAGCCTTGGCTTGATGAACTGCGCTCCTACGTATTTGAAAACAGGAAGTTTGCCGAAGGCTTCTTCAAAAAGCATCTGCCCGAAGCAAAGCCTGTTAAAGCAGAAGCGACCTATCTTCTTTGGCTTGATTGCAGAAGCTTTATGCAAGACACACATGCGTTTTCGACTTTTCTGCAAGAAAATGCGGGGATTATCCTCAACGCTGGAGAAGATTATGGCGCGGACGGAGCAGGCTTTATGCGCCTCAACTTGGCTTGCTCTCGCACACTTCTTGAACAAGCTTTGGACGAATTTGTCAAAGCGGTAGAGCTTTGGAAAGCGTCACCGCAAGGCTAGATTAAGCGATTCAGGAGGACGTGTCGTATAGGCTTGGAGAAACTCGAAAATACGTCCTCACTGGGTTATCCCTCTGGCTTCGAAACCCAAAAGACACGTCCCCCTGGGTTCCCCAGGGGTTTCCAACCAAAAAAGTACTTTTCAATCGTAATTTTGCTGTTACAATAGCTGCACTAATGAGGCGCTCAGCTTCATGAGTGTTCCCCACGACGTTTAGTAAAGGAATTTTGTGACCGCCGTAACCTACATTGAACGCGCTTTCATAAAACAACAGGTTCAGCTTCTGAACGTGTTAGTTCAGCGTGTCTTCAAACGCTCTGCGGCGTCCACTAAAAAATTCTGATTCCAAACAATCTTTGTACAGAAACCAATCAGGCGCCGCTTTTCACTACGCGGCGCTGTCTTTTGGCATTCTCAACCCCTAAAAGTACAGCCTTGGATGTGAACACATTCGTGCCGCGTGCGAAGCAGGCAAGCAACCAAGGAGGAAAAATACTATGAACTACTACATTGCAGACCCGCACTTCGGGCACTCAAACATCATCCATCACACAGACAGACCGTTTCGTGATGCAGCTGAAATGGACAAACTTATGATTGCAAACTGGAATGCGCGAGTGAACAAGGATGATCACGTATACATTGTGGGAGACTTTTCGTTTCGCTCAGCTGAAAGCGTGGACACCTATTTAAAGCAACTGAATGGTATTAAGCATCTTGTTATTGGCAACCACGATTTCCGCTGGATGCATAAGGTGGATCTCAGCGCCTATTTTGAAGAAGTGGGGCTTATGCTGCAGACACGGGACGAAAAGCAAGCCATCCTTTTATGCCACTATCCTCTTATGACGGTACCACGCGGATATGTCCAGGTATATGGGCATATTCACAACAACACGCATGAAAAGTTTTGGTCGTTGCTTTCCACTTACGAAAACGCCTTCAATGCAGCAGTTGAGCTCAACAGCTATATGCCCGTTCCGCTGCCCGAACTGATTGTGAACAATGAACGTTTCAAGGCTGAATGGCGCGAAGCAGTAGAGCTGGAAGAACTGGAAGAACTGCTGCGCCAGGAGGAAAGCTACTGATTGCTGAATACGACGATAAGATGACTGACAAGTAAGCTCGTAGAGAACTTAGCAAAACCAAGTAACAGCAATACTTGTCGTACATTATGTTTTAAGGAGTAGGAGATATGACTATCTATATAACAGGAGACACGCACCAAGACATTGATGTGCACAAACTCTCAAGCAGAGCTTTTCCGCTCGGTAAAACTCTCAAGCGCAATGACTATGTCGTTGTCTGCGGAGATTTTGGCTGTATATGGCACGGAGACAACCGCGACGACTATTGGTTAGATTGGTACGAAAGCAAGCCGTGGACGACGCTTTTTGTTGACGGGAATCATGAAAACCATGAGGTGCTTTCCAATATGGAAGTTGGCAAGTGGCACGGCGGTAAGGTTCACTACGTACGCGAACACGTCATCCACCTTATGCGGGGCGAAGTCTATACCGTTGATGGTCTGAAAATCTTTTCCATGGGCGGTGCTCGCTCAACCGACCGCGAATGGAGAACCGAAGGAGTTTCCTGGTGGCCAGGAGAAATGGCAAGTGCCTCAGAAATTGAATACGCATTGACAAATTTAGAAGCCCACAACATGCAGGTAGATGTAGTGCTCACTCATACCGCACCCAATTATTTGCTTCGCAGCATAGAAAAACACTACGGAGCCACGTGGAAAGAGTTCGACGAAGATCCACTGACGAACTTCTTTGAGCACCTGCGCGAAAACCTAACGTTTCGGCAATGGTTTTTCGGGCACTTTCATACCGATGCGCTTGATTTAGACTCTAAATTTACTGCGCTCTATAACAACATTGTGAGCTTAGATGAGATATTTAACCTGAAACACTGCTAGGAAACACTTTCTGCTCTGCGTCGCTGAAGAACATAAACGACTACTTCTGGGCAGCGCGGTATACTCCCAAAATGCCCAGAAGTACCGTCACAATAAGCACAATCACAGGAATAAAGAACGGGATAATCTGATAGAACATACCCTGCGCTACAAACAAAATAGCTGCTTCATATACCAAAAGTGCGAACTTACGAATTGCAGGAGAAACGCTTTCACGAAATTCTGACCAGTCCTTTTTGGAAAGATCGTAAAGGGCATTTCCTGAAGCAAACCAGGGAGGCGCAAAGGGACTGTCTTCAATCTGCTTCGCGAAGCGCGTCAGCATAAAAGCGAAGAAAGCGCAGATTCCGGCACATATGATGCTTGCTACAAGACTCTGCATATATGCCCCTTTCGATATCTACGCGCTACTGCAAAGATGCTCGCTATTCTGGTCGCGTAAGGTGATTTAGAGCTTCAGCGCGTGCCCAAGCGTCTAAGACTTCCAGCTGTTCCAAGGATTCCACCTGCTGTACGCCCGCTTTTTCGTGCTCGTTCATGACGGCTTCCACGCATGCTGCAATACCGAGATAACTGTTTGCACCTTGCAAAAACGTTGCAACTGCAATTTCGTTTGCTGCATTCATAACACACGGAAGGGTTCCCCCTACCGTACCTGCATGTCGCGCAAGTGCAAGACATCTGAATGTATCAGTGTCGGGCGCAGCGAATTCAAGGCTGCCCAAGGTGCGAAAGTCTAAAGGTTCTACGGGAGCATCCCAACGCTCTGGATAGCTTAAGGCAAACTGAATAGGAATGCGCATGTCCGTAGTTCCCAAATGTGCTTTTACACTACCGTCACTGAATTCCACCATTGAATGAATAGCACTTTGAGGTTGCACTACCACTTCGATGCGGTCATAGGGCATATCAAACAGATGGTGAGCTTCAATAACTTCCAGCCCCTTGTTCATAAGCGTGGAAGAATCGATGGTTATTTTTGCTCCCATATTCCAGGTGGGATGCTTCAGTGCTTGAGCAGGCGTAATGTGCAGTAAATCTTTTTTCGTTTTTCCGCGAAAAGGTCCGCCAGAAGCAGTTACCCATAAAAGACGAACTTCACGTTCGTTTTCGCCCAACAGGCACTGATAAATAGCACCATGCTCTGAATCTATAGGCATAAGCGAACCCGCGGGAGCATCAAGCGGCGCTATGCCAGCGCTGCGGCGAGCTTTATCGAGCTCCTTTGCTAACGGCATAATAAGGTCACCGCCAACGACCAATGATTCCTTATTGGCCAGCGCTAAAACTTTACCGGCCTTGAGCGCCTCATAACTGGCACGCAGGCCAGCTGCCCCAACCAAAGCATTAACAACTACCTCAACCTCGGGAAGCTGCACCAAGGAAACAACCGCCTCAGGTCCCACTTCGCAAAACGCTTCGGCTGAAGAAGTGCCTTGAGCTTTTAGCTTGTTGGCATTTTGAACCGTAGTCGATTTCAGTGCTTCAAATTCGGGGGAACTTACACAGGCAGCATCACCCAAAGCAACACACGCAACGTTGAATTCCTGAGCCTGTTGAAGAATGTCGCCCACACGAGAACCTGCAGCAAGCGCCACAACTTCCAATTTGTCGGCGTGACGACGCACTACGTCAAGTGTCTGCGTGCCAATAGATCCAGTGGAACCTAAAACTGCTATGCGGCGCTTATCCGACATACGGGATACATCCTCCCGCAATCAAAAGTACTGCAGAGGTTACCGCAACTAAAAAGAGCGAATCACTGCGGTCAAGTAAACCACCATGACCAGGCATGATGGTTCCAGAATCTTTAAACCCTGAATTGCGCTTGATGCGACTTTCTGCCAAGTCTCCCAAAACACCCATGAAGCCGCACACAAAACCAAACAGCAATGCTTGAGGGATGCTCATTGAAACACCAGGAATAAGCGTCAATAAACACCAGAACAGCATCGAACCTACAAGACCAGCAAAGAAGCCTTCCCAGCTTTTCTTAGGACTCGTTCGGGGAGCCAATTTGTGCTTACCGAATTTGCGTCCAATGAGATAGGCAAAGGCATCATTTGCCCAGACACTTAAAAAGATTCCCAAAACCAGGATGCCACCCCAAGGCTCAGGCAATGATGCACGCGTCAAAACAATGCCGCATAAAAGCATGCCGGTATAGGCGGCTCCAAAGAAGCTTACCCCTACGTCAGCAATACGTGCACGCAGCCAAAACACATACCAAACAATGAGAGCAATCAATAAGCCTAAACCCACCAAAGCGATGCCTGTTAAGCCATAGAAATAAGCACTGATGGGATACAAAACCGCTGCGATAATACCCAGCATCTCATTGGGGAGTTTCGCGTCGGAGCGCAACATGTAATAAAACTCACCCGCAGCAATACCCGCCGTTGCTGAAAGCATAAGAACCGTTGGAATATCGCCTGCCAAAATACAGACAACCGTAATAAGGGTATACACTAAACCCGTACGAAAACGCACCTGAATGTCAGTTGGGTTTTTTAGTTTCTCAGGGGTTTTGCTCAGAGCAAAACGCTTCATCTTTTCTTTGCGCGCGGCGCGTTCTGCATCATGATGCGCCTTTTCTTCACGTGCTGCGTCAGAAGCAGTTCTTACGCGTTCGTCGTCGGGAGAAAAACCTTCAAGCGAAAAACGCGCTTCAGCTTTACTGGCGTCTTGGTTGATGTTCTGGGGTTCGTTCACGAATTCACCGCCCCGAAGCGACGATTGCGCCCCTGAAAATCAAGTAACGCACGTAAAAAGTCATAGCGATTAAAGTCGGGCCAAAGTACCTCAGTACAATAGAATTCCGAATAAGCTATTTGCCAAAGAAGGAAGTTTGAAATGCGCATTTCGCCAGATGTACGAATAACTAAATCTGGGTCAGGAATGCCAGCAGTATAAAGCTCACGTTCGAAATTTTCTTCCGTTAGTAGATCAAGCGGGTTGCCGCCAGCATGACCAACAGCCATGGCATTCACGACGCAAGCTTTTACCGCATGCATTATTTCTTGGCGCGCTCCGTAGTTCACCGCAACAACTAACGTCATGCCGGTGTTATTGCGCGTTTTTTCCCAGGCTTCATCAAAGGCAGCACGCGTTTCTTCGGGAAGGGCCGACATATCGCCAATGGTGCAAACCCGAACGTTTTCTTCATGCAAACCATCCACTTCTGCCAGCATGGTTTTAGCAAAAAGATCCATGAGCCCCACTACTTCTTCTTCGGGGCGCTTCCAATTCTCCGTTGAAAACGAATAGATGGTTAGAAAGCGAACACCCACGTCAGAAGCACATCGAATAGTTTCACGAACCGCTTCAATACCCGCTTTGTGACCGCGCAGTCTATTTAGCGCACGTTTTTTCGCCCAACGGCCGTTGCCATCCATGATGACAGCAACATGCTGCGGGACACGTTCTTCGTTCAGCAACGCAGGATCAAGCCCCTCTGGCGGGTCTGGGAAAATGTAATCCAGTGGTTTGTGTAACAAAGTAGTCGCTCCTTCAGACAATACGCATGAAAGTAAAGCGCAAAACCGGAGTCAGGTTCTAAGAAAAATCTAGACCTAAACGGCCTAGATTTCCATTACTTCTGCTTCCTTTTTCTTAAACAGATCGTCTACTTCGGCAATGTATTTGTCAGTAAGTTTTTGAATCTCTGCTTCGCCACGACGCTGTTCGTCTTCGGGCAAATTGTCCTGCTTTACCGCTTTTTCCAAGGCAGTGTTTGCGTCACGACGAGCGTTACGAATGGCCACACGAGATTCTTCAGCGTAGTTTTTGCACTGCTTAACTAGTTCACGACGACGTTCTTCGGTAAGTGCCGGGAACGGAAGACGAATGCACATACCGTCATTTGAAGGGGTAACTCCCAAATCGCTTTCAAGGATGGCTTTTTCAATGGTCTTCAGCGTGCTTTTGTCCCACGGTTCAATAACAAGCATGCGAGCATCAGGCGTTTTGATGCCAGCCATCTGATTCACGGGGGTAGAAACTCCGTAGTAATCTACGCGAATACGATCAAGAACCATAGCATTAGCGCGACCAGTACGTACGGCGGCAAAGTTTTCACCTAAAGCCGCGATAGTCTTTTTCATGTGCTCTTCAGCACGTTCTAAAATTTCGTTCGACATTGTGTCCCCTCCTAGTTCGCTTCAACCACGGTGCCCACTTTTTCGCCGCGCAGCGCACGAGCGATATTACCCTTGGTGGTGAGGTCGAATACAATCATCGGCAATTCATTATCCATGCAAAGTGAAGTAGCGGTGGAGTCCATTACGTGCAAGCCCTGGGAAAGCACGTCCATATAGGTCAGGTGATCATAACGAACAGCATTCGGATTCTTTGCTGGATCGCTGTCGTAGATGCCATCAACCTTCGTTGCCTTCATAAGTACGTCAACATCCAGTTCGCAAGCACGGAGTGCAGCTGTTGTGTCAGTGGTGAAGTAAGGATTACCCGTACCAGCTGCCAGAATAACTACGCGACCTTTTTCCAGATGACGAATAGCGCGGCGGCGAATATAGGGTTCGGAAACTTCTTGCATGTTGATGGCGCTTTGCACACGCGAGAAAATGCCATGACGTTCAAATGCGTCTTGCAAGGCAAGAGCGTTCATAACCGTTGCCAGCATGCCAATGTAGTCAGCTTGAGCACGATCCATACCTTCAGCAGAACCAGCAAGACCGCGGAAGATATTGCCGCCGCCAACAACAATAGCCAGCTGAACACCACCCTTAACCACTTCGGCAATTTGGTCGGCCAAGTCATCAACCACCTTTGGGTCAATGCCGTAACCTAAGTCACCCGCCAAAGCTTCACCAGATAATTTCAGCAGAACGCGTTGATATTTGAACTCACCTTGCATAGCGAAACCTTTCAAAAGTGTGGTTTACAGAGTACAGAACAATCTTAGCTGAAAATGCCCGTTTTTGCGCGTCGCGTTGCAGAGTTCATAGCATTTTCGCGGTGCTTTTTAGAAAAGATGCGTGTTTGAAAGTTGAGCCCTAAAACAAGGGCGGCGCCCTCCGGGGAACAAGAGGGCGCCTAAGAGAAAGAGGAATGAACGTGAATTACTATTGAAACAGATCGAATAAACTTTCCTGTTGCGTTGGTTCGCTTGAACTTTGAGAGTTTGCATCAGAGCCAAGCGTTACCTCAACCTCCATCTGTTCACCAGCGCGATTTACACTGAGCGTTACTGTGTCGCCAGGATTCTTCGTGCGAATATCCAGCATCAAATCACTTGCGCCTTCAACGCTTTCGCCATCAAACGCGGTGATGATATCGCCGACTTGCAAGCCCGCTTCAGCTGCGCCGCTACCTTCGTTGACGGCTGCTACGTACGCGCCCGAGTTAACTGCAAAGCCATAACGCTGAGCTACCTGATCGTTTACGGTAGAGAGCGATACACCAAGCTGCGCGTGCGTGGGAGTTTCGCCAGCAATAATCTGTTCCGCCAGTTCAACTGCATAGTTCACCGGAATCGCGAAACCTACACCAGAGTAATTCCCCGAATAAGAGGTAATAAGCGTATTGATACCAATAAGCTTACCGTCGGAGTCCACTAAAGCACCGCCTGAATTACCAGGGTTGATAGCTGCGTCAGTCTGAATCATGTTCGGGTAAATGGTTACTGAACCAGAGTCTGCACCATAACCATATGAGTCGCTTGACATGATTTGAGATCTACTGGTTGCAGAAATGATGCCCGTAGCTACCGATTGCTCCAGACCAAAGGGACTACCGATAGTCATAACCCATTCACCAATGGTTAAATCATCGGAGTCGCCAATTTCAATTGCCTGCAAGTTTTCTGCCCCTTCAGCTTTAAGAACCGCAATGTCTGAGCTGGGGTCAGATCCCACTATTTCTGCGTCATACTGGTTGCCTTCAACTGTTACCGTAACGGCGTCAGCACCTTCGATAACATGGTAATTCGTAATAATGTAGCCATCGGAGGTCAGAACTACACCACTACCGAGAGAAGACTCCTGTAGCTCTCCGCTACTTTGATATCCATAGTAACCCCAACCTGTTTGCACTTCGGTATACACATCAATGGCAGCTACCGAAGGAAGGCATTTCTCTGCAACACTTTCAGCTAGTGTGGTGTTTTCGTCAGCACTACCGCTGGTTGCCGTGTCGCTTTGCGAACCTAGCACCACCGAACCGTTTGAGCCTAAGATGCCTGTACTATTCAGAGCAACAAATCCACCGAGCGCTAACACGCATGCCACAAGCGCGCCCAAAAAGCCCCACAGGAAAACTTTGCCTCCTGACTTACGCGAAGCTTCCTGTTTTACTTCGACACTTGCCGGTGCCTGGGCAGCTGGCTGCGATTCCTCCTCAAAAGCCCCAGGAGGTGTTGGGGGTAATTTCGACGTGTCATTCATGGTAACTCCTTAAAGTTTTGGCTTGTCGTTTGTTGGGTTAAGATTAGCACGCATTATTAAAACAACCGTTCACGGCCAAAAATCGTCACTTTTGTGTCACGCAAATACTCCATTTGATGTACTCCCTGTGAAGCAGGAAAGGGTTCGCTCAACGTGAGTGCTAGAATTTTTGTAGCGTCGTCACCACCAGGCGATGAAATCTGGCAGCAAAGGAGGCTACTTGAATACCAGAACACAACATCATGCTCGCGGGATTAAAGCATTGTATGTTCGTATATTGCTTATCTTACTGCCCGTGCTGCTAAGTGTCTTTCGACACGTTTCGAAACGAATCCGAACAGAGATTGGATACTTCCCCGACGGCTTTACCTTTATGCTTTCAGTTCGCGGGAAAGATTTGGCGTGTGCCTGCCAGAAAACTGCGTCAGGATCATTTAGGCGCGTAAAGCCGAGCGAAATTGCCTCAGATGTAGAACCAGGAAGTGGACTTGCATCGGCGAATCCTTCGGCAGTAACCATTGACTACGTGATTGACTTCAGGTCACTCAACTATGCTTTTGATTGTTTTTCGGGTGGTTTAACCTTAACCGCCGCTTTTGCGCAACGTGCCTTTTCAACGCGCGGATCAAACGACTATGGCGTGGCTTTGACCTATATGTTTAGTGCACTTCTTCGCATGTTCTTCGGCTGGCGTGCTGCTTGGCGAAAGCCAGCCTATTCAAGCAACTAATTCACCTTACAGTTATAAGCGAAAGGAGCCTTATGAGCACCGCTTTTGAATTCCATTGCCCCACCAAAATTGTTTGTGGCAAACACGCTTTAGAAAAACTTCCTGACGAATTAGTGATGACCGGCATGAGTCATCCCCTCGTTATGACCGACGCAGGTCTTATGAAGCTTGGTGTGGCGGCAAAGCTAACCGATGTCTTAGACGCAGCTGACGTAACGTATGACCTTTTTAGCGATGTCCCGCCCGATTCTTCTATGGATGTGGTAAATCAGGTGGCTCATCTGTATGTCGAAAAAGGCTGCGACGGCTTCGTGGCCATCGGCGGCGGTTCCGTTATTGACACAACAAAGGGTGCTGCCGCTTCACTCGCCTGCAACGGTGTAGACTTCGCCACGCTTCAAGGCTCTGAGATTCTCACCGACAATCTGCCCCCTTTCATTGCGGTTCCAACCACGGCTGGTACAGGCAGTGAAGTGACTTTGGTAGCAGTTGTGAAAGATACTCAGACACACGCTAAGCTTTCTTTCACGTCCTACAAGCTGCTACCCCACGTAGCCATCCTTGACCCAGCTCTTACTGCTTCTTTGCCACCAAAGCTCACCTCAACCACTGGCATGGACGCATTAACACACGCCATAGAAGCCTATACCTCAACCCAGAAAAACCCCGTGAGCGACGCCTTTGCGGTCAAAGCTATAGAGCTAATAGCATCCAACCTTACCACCGCTTGCACCACACCCGACAATCTGGATGCGCGCACTAATTTGGCACTGGGATCTCTGATGGCTGGTGCAGCTTTTAGTAACGCCATGGTTGGTATTGTTCATTCGCTTGGTCATTCTTTGGGAGGTCTGTGCGGCATTCCGCATGGACAAGCTATGATGATGCTTCTTCCTCACTGCGTGCGCTATAACCTCAAGCATGGAATTCATGCAGGAGAATACGGCAAGCTTCTTCCTTATCTTGCACCCGCAAAAGCCGAAGAGCTCGGTCATCAAGCATCAAAAGAAGTACTTGACCAGGCAGTGTGTGACACACTTTTTGCCATGAACACCTACTTCCATGACAACTTCGGCGCTCCGCTTACCCTCAAAGATCTTGGAGTAAAGCACGAAGACTTACCTGCCGTAGCCAAACAAGCGCGCTACGACGGTTCCGCTTTGTACAACAGCGTAGAAGTAACTTTGGAAATGGCACAGGAAATTTTGGAGGCTGTATATGAGTAACACCTACCAAGGAGTGGCAGATATCGAAGCTGCTGCCCAGAAAATGAGGGATTTCTTCACTGAAGGCGCAACTTTAGATATTGAATATCGTCGCAACGCATTAGTGCGTATGAAAGCTTATCTCAAAGAGCACGAAGAAGAAGTTCTAGACGCTCTGCAACAAGACTTAGGGAAGTCCCACTTTGAAGGGTACGCCACCGAATTGGGATTGGTTTACGAAGAAATCAACACCTGCTTAAAACACTTGACCTCATGGACTCGTCCAAAAAGAGTGGCAACGCCTATTACCCACTTCCGTAGCTCTTCAAAAGTGCATCCCTATCCTTTGGGTGTTGTGCTTATTCTTTCCCCCTGGAATTATCCTTTGCAATTAGCCTTGGTTCCTATGGCTGACGCTATTGCTGCTGGCAATTGCGTGGCACTCAAGCCTTCACGCACATCACGCGCCACCAGTAAGTTTCTCATAGATATGCTAGACGCCCTTTATCCCGCAGAGTACATCTGTGGATTCCCAGGGTCGGGCGAAATGAACAACTGGCTCCTTGAAGTACAGTGGGATCATATTTTCTTCACGGGAAGCACCCGCGTAGGGCACCAGATTATGGAGGCTGCCTCCAAGTTCTTAACACCCATAACGCTGGAACTGGGTGGCAAAAGCCCCTGCATTGTGGACAAAACCGCAAACATTAAACGGGCTGCCCAGCGTATTGCCTGGGGCAAAGGCATCAATTGTGGGCAGACCTGTGTAGCTCCTGACTATTTCTTGGTACACGAAGATGTTGTTGATGAATTGATACAGGGTTTGGACGAATGCTTCCACCAATACTACGGAGAAAACATTCTTGCTTCGGATGACTGGCCCCATATGATTAACCAGCATCATTTTGAACGCGTGATGGGTCTTATTGAAAACCATAACCCCAATGCGCATATTGCCTTTGGCGGTAAGGGAGATTCTGAGAGCCTTCGCATTGAACCAACATGTATGCTGGGAGTAACCCTCGATGATCCAGTAATGAATGAAGAGATCTTTGGGCCAGTACTACCAGTTATCACCTATCGTACGCTCGAAGAAGCGTTTGGTATTGTACGTACCTTCGAAAAGCCGCTTGCTTGCTACATCTTTAGCGATAACGCAGACATACAAGAACGCGTTATTTATGGGTTGCAGTTCGGTGGAGCGACCATTAACGACGTAGTGATTCATCTAGCTAATAACCATATGGGTTTTGGCGGCGTTGGCAGTTCGGGCATGGGGGCATACCACGGCAAGGTTGGCTTTGACACCTTTACTCATTACAAGTCCACGCTCAAAAAGGGCACGTGGCTTGAGCTACCGGTCCGAAATCCCCCGTTCAGCGCTGGCAAGCTCAGGCTCCTCCGCATGTTGATGAAATAGAATGTTGTGGCTTCGGTCGGGACTAAAGATATGCTTCTTGTCGTATTCAGTGCTGAAGCCTACAACATACATTACCAATAGACCTGTTTGCGGCCACAGCATGGTGATGTCCAAGAAGCCGTGCAGAATAACAGACACAATAACAGCCAGCGTCAAAGCGTAACGCATATGGACTTTGTTTTGACGATGTAGGTGGATGATTTTGTCAACGTTGATAAAGAAATACGCAAACAGCAGCAGAAAACCTGCAACGCCGAAGTCGAGCAAAATTTCTAGCACCAAGTTGTGAGCATGGTTTGAATCGTGGTTAAAGATTCTTGAATAAGCGTTATAGCCATAGCCAAAAATAGGTGCATCTTTGATGCCGTCCAAAGCACTGCCCCAAATGCTTAAACGCCTACCCAAGTCGTGCACAATGCTGTCCATACGCGGTATCCACGTAAGAGTATCCCCTAAGAAAAAGCCACCAAGCAAAAGAGCAGCAAAAACGCCCAGATAAATGAAAAGCCAGCGTTTCTTTTTGAAAAACGCGAGCATGATAGGACAGGTAATAGCTACAACCACAAAGGTGGTACGACACTCCGTCAAATAAAGGGCAAACAGGTTAATGGGAATTAAAACACCATATAAGAATTTGGTCGATAGCTTTTCGCTCTTAGAAATATTAAACAGACAAAAAAGAATAACCAACGAAATAAAGAAGGCGTAATAATTGGGGTTATAGAAAACAGAAGGATAGCGAGCGCCATAACTCCAGGTCAAACCCATCGCATCTTGAACGAGTGCCACAATAAGACACGGAACACTCATAAAACAGCAAAAAGAAATAATGATTCGGAAAGTTCTCTGGGTCATTGTGTAGGCAATAAAAATCATGGCGGCAAAAGCAAACACCATGAAGATGCCGACAAGAAAATCTCGAAGCTCTCCACCATGGAAAGCGGTTACCAAGATTGAAAGCACCCAAAATAATGAAAGAAACCTTAGGTCCTTTTTTCTTCTTAAGAAAATGAATTGCTGGTTCGTTCTAAAAATATAAAACGGCAGCAAGATCAATGCGATGATTTCAGCGGTTACACCCAAAAAAATTGAGGCAGTTAAACCTAAAAGAACCTTTTCGTTAGAAGAAAAGTCGGAGAAATAGTCTTTAAGATTCTGTATGAACCGCGAAATAAAACCCCTCTGCTTTGAGGGGCTCTTCTGCAAGTCAGTATGGTTAGTATCTAAAGCCATTTGTGATAATAACTAATTAAAGTCTCATTCATTCAGGGTTAAATACATTATCGCGAAGTATAGCCAACACAAAATGCCAATTCAATCGATTTAAATTACGTGTAGCTTACAAATTAGTAAGGAATTGTTGATTTTTGATAATTTTTGCAATAATCCCTTATCTACCTGGGCTTTTTCATTTATGAGTTTTTGATGTTGTGCCATGTTGAAAACTTGTGCAAATCGGTGACCAAAATATACCGGAAATGACCAAAATTGACCAAAAATTACGGAAAAATTCGGAGTTTTCCACAATGCCAAAAACAAAGGAAAACCCTCTTTGACCTGCGGTAATGTCAAAGAGGGCAAAAACACTAGATGGCGGAGGAGGAGGGATTCGACAATCCGCTCCCTTTGGTCGCGTATTTCTTACGTCGGGCTTCGCCCTCCTTATTGAACAGCCCACTGGGCTGTTCAACCTTCTCAGGGTTCGAATCCCTCTGTACTAGTTGAACGATATACAAAAAAGCGAGTCCTAAAGACTCGCAACATTATTCATGGCGGAGGAGGAGGGATTCGAACCCTCGTTACCAGGAGTACTGGTAAAACGGTTTTCGAGACCGCCGCATTCAACCGCTCTGCCACCCCTCCGTGGGTGTCGGCTTGGTTAGTGCCGAACATGCACCTTGTATCTTTTGCATCGCAGCAGAATAAAACAGGTGCAAAAAATATAGAAGCGGCTTTACGCCGCCTTAAAATTCTGGCGGAGAGATGGGGATTCGAACCCCAGATACCCTTTTGGGGTATACACGATTTCCAATCGTGCTCCTTCGGCCAGCTCGGACATCTCTCCGCTTACCAATAATCACGCTTCTCTTGCGAAGCGCAGCCTGTGTAGTATACAACAGCGCAAGAATGCTCACAAGAACCAAATTGCTTGCGCATTCAATTTTTGCATTAAGGTTCGCTGACGCTGATAAAAACTATTTCTCGGAAGCTTTTTCTTCTTCGCTGGTAGCTGCCTCATCTGAAGAGCCATCAGCGCTTTCAGCTTCTGGATCCGCGCCCTCTTCCCCGCTATCAGCTTCGCCTTCAGACAGGGTAACATTGTAGGACACGTCATCAGGGATTTCGTTAATCACAATCTCAGCTTGTTCGCGATATTCTTCAAGCCAAGCATTGTATGCAGTCTGTTGTTCTTCACTTTGCACTTGCGATTTCACTTCATCAACAAACTCGTCGGGCAGCTGATCCATAGAAGTTACTTTGCTTGGGGCATGGAAGACATCGGTGCACTTAATGATATGGATACCATAGCTGCTGGTCACCAACCCACTCATTTCGCCCTTATCAAGTTCATCGAGCGCACTTTGATATTCTGTTACAAAACTTGTCAATTTGTCCCAACCAACATTTCCACCATTGGAAGCAGAGCTATCTTTGGAATATTCTTTTGCAGCGTCTTCGAAACTAATGCTGCCACTCTTCAGTTGGTTAAGTACTTCTTGCGCAGTGTCTTCATCTTCAGTGTTAAATAAAATGTGAGAAGACTTCTTTGCGCCATCATAATTTTCCACTAAATCGTTTGCCTTGGTAACGAGCTCTTCTTCGGAAGGCTCATCCGAAGTAGCAAAGGTTTGATAAAGCCCCTGAGAAAGCAGGGAATTTTCAATGTTGGTTCTATACTCATCTTCGCTCATGCCGGCAGATTCCAGAGCACTTTGCCAAGCCTCATCAGTGTCGTAATAGCTCTTCATGGAGTCGATGTAGGAATTAACCTCATCTTCTTCGGCTGTAACACCTTTTTCAGCAGCACCTTGACGAACTAATTCCTGATCAATGAAGGTGTCCAAAACTTCTTCGCGAACCTTTTCAGGTGTGTAGCCATTCTGCTCCATCCACTCAGCCCAGGTGCTTTCATCGGTAAGACCTAGTTGCGTGCGCACTGTTTCAACTGTTTCGGTAACTTGACCTTCGTAGATGTTGGTTCCGTTCACCGTGGCAGCTACTGGCCCAGAAGTGGTAGAAGTACCAAGAGAAGAGCCTGAACAGGCGGTTAAACCCATGATACAAGCGGTGGTTAAGCTAGCAGCACAAACAAGCTTCACAAAAGCGGAAGATTTCATACGACCCCTTTAATGTTAGATTCATTAAATTCTGTAAATACGCAAAAGAGAGCGACCGTATTTTCTCATACGAAGCACCGTGTAACCTGAGGCGCACAATATGCCCAAATCTGCTTCACAAATAGACTGCAAAGCCCCTCTGTTCAACACAGAGGGGCTCTTCAATTACGGAAAATTTTGTCTTCCCGACAGCGAACTCTAGCAGCGTAAGCAAACTAAGCGTGTCCGCAGACGAAAAGTAACTAGTTCTTTGCTGCCTTTTTACGTTCTACCGCAGAAAGAATACGCTTACGCAAACGAATACTTTTTGGCGTGATTTCTACTAGCTCGTCATCTTCGATGTATTCCAAAGCCTCTTCGAGCGTAAAGGTAATAGGTGGCGTAAGCTGAATAGCTTTATCTGCCGTAGAAGAGCGCTGGTTACCCAGGTTCTTCGTACGAGCAACATTTACCACCATATCGCCTTCTTTGGCGCTTTCGCCTACAATCATGCCTTCATAACATTCGTCACCAGGGCTAATAAACAGCCTACCACGCTGTTGAAGGGTGTCTAAAGCATAGGCAACGGCTTTTTCGGTGGTCATAGCAATCATGGAGCCATTTTTACGTCCGCCCATTTCACCCGAGAAGGGGCCATATTCGCGGAAGCGGTGGAACAGTACAGCTTCACCATGCGTAGCGTTCAGGATACGCGTCTTTAGACCCATAGTTCCACGGGTTGGAATACTGAATGTGAGATGCGTGACATTGTCGTCAGAGGCCATGCTTTCCATGATGCCGCCAGCATTGCCCATTACCTCAATAGCTTTACCAGAGTATTCATTCGGAACATCTACCGTAGCTTCTTCGATTGGCTCAAGTTTGCTACCGTCTTCAGCCTTTTTATAAACAACCTGCGGACGCCCCACCTGGAACTCAAAGCCTTCACGACGCATGGTCTCCATCAGAACCGAAAGATGCAAAACGCCGCGTCCCGCAACTTCAATACCACTTTTATCTTCACGCTCGTTTATGCGCATGGAAATATTGCTTTCCTTTTCGCGCATTATGCGTTCCTTTAGTTGACGACCGCCAACAATGTCACCCTCGCGACCAACAAGTGGGCTGGTAGAAGCTTCAAACACTACCGACATCGTAGGTTCTTCTACGGCAATAGGTTGCATCTGGACAGGGTTTTCTCTGTCCGTTATAACATCACCGATGTCCGCCCCTTCAATGCCAATAACTGCCACAATATCACCAGCATGCGCTTCAGGAACTTCTGCTTTACCCAAGTTTTCAAAGGTGTAGACCTTGCGAATCTGTGCATTGTATTCAGTGCCGTCAGGACGCACTACCAAAACCTGTTCCTTTTCATGGAGCGTACCGCTGGACAGACGACCAACACCAATACGCCCTTCATAACTGCTGTGATCAACGGTGCACACCTGCAATGCAACTGGACCATCAATATCAACATCAGGTGCAGGAATTTCTTCCAAGATAGTATCTAGCAAGGGAACCATGTTCATATTGCCATCTTCTGGCTCAAAGCGCGCATAGCCATTAACCGCTGAGGCGTAAATGATAGGAAAATCAAGCTGTTCGTCGCTAGCGCCCAATTCCACCATGAGGTCAAACACCTTATTAACCGCTTCTTCAGGGTTTGCGTTTGGGCGGTCAATCTTGTTCACGACTACCACAATGCGCAAATTAGCCGCCAACGCATGGGAAAGAACAAAGCGTGTTTGCGGTTTAGGGCCTTCATAAGCATCCACAATCAACAGGGCGCCGTCTGCCATGTTTAAGACGCGTTCCACTTCCCCGCCGAAATCCGCATGACCAGGAGTGTCTATGACGTTAATCTTCACTCCTTTATAGGTGATGGAAATATTCTTCGAAAGAATAGTGATGCCACGTTCACGTTCCTGGTCATTACTGTCCAAAACGCGTTCTTCTACCTGCTGATTCTCACGAAACACACCAGCGGTATACAAAAGACGGTCAACCAGCGTAGTTTTACCATGGTCAACGTGTGCGATGATGGCTACATTACGTAAATTCTCTTGCTTCATTCCTTGTCCTTGTATCTTTCTTTTATCTTTTCAGTATTAACTGCACAATAACTCGTATGTCTTTAGAAACTACGCTTCCTCTTCTTCAAGCTTGCGAAGAAGCTGCTTTTTTTGCTTTTGAAGAGCCTTTAAGTGTTCTTCAATGGTGGAAAGCGATCGCTGTGCTGAAACAATTTGGATGATACCCCAAACCGCAGCAGTTCCAGCCAAAGCTGCCACTACGCCAAATAACCCAAAAGGCCGTCTTCCACAAATAAGAGCAATAATTCCTCCAACAACAGCAAAGGCAATGCCGTTGCGGCGTTCGTCTAGAAGTATGTCGCGCTGGGCAATCAACTGCGTCCGAGCGGCCGCAATGCCGGCCAAGCGACCTTCAATTTCGCTCGCAGTTCGTCGGGAAGATGTTTTTGCCGAAGCCCCTGTACGACCAGCCTTAGAGCCCTTACCTTCCGTAAGGTATTCATAGGCTTCCTGAAGACGCTTGAACTGTTCGGTCGCTCTGTCTTGAAGCTTCTTGTTTCCTGCAAACCTATCTGGATGCAGAATCTGCACTGTTTCCCGATAGGCTGTTTTGATGTCGGCCGCTGTAGCGTCTTCCCCTAATCCTAAGATATGTAAGGCTTCGTTTCGGTTCATACTTCCCTATCGACCGACTTGCAGAATTCTTCCAAAGCAGGTTCAAGCACAAACGCTCGAAGCCCACTTTTTACAACTTGGTAATGGTAGCATGCACGCGGTTTGGAAAAATGCACATTCCTAGAAGTTCACGTCATGACCACCTAAGAGAGCAAAAATAAGTCAGGCCTTACGGCATGCACACCATAAGACCTGAATATTCTTGGATAAGCTACTTGGAGCGTAAAACTGAAAACAGTTTACTCGTTACTTGTTTGCATCCTTGCGCATAACAAGAACTAATACGACAAGCAAAATAATTGCCAGACCGCCCCAAACAATAAGTTGCGAATCCATGGTTCCCCTTCCAACAAAGCTTCATCCTTAGCTTTTAACCGAAGGTATCCTACTCCCACACGAAAGCTGCGTCAACCAAAAAGCCCCAAGATGAAACTTGGGGCTTAGAAAAGTTCATTGATTATTGAGGTTCAAGCAGGAAAACGTTCCTTCTAAACCAAGTATTCAGCAAGCTACTTACAAAGTGAACCAGCTTCCGCATCAACAATGACCGTTACATCGGGATGGAACTGCAATACCGAAGCAGGAACCTGGGGAGTGACTTCACCAAAGAAAGCATCGTGAACAATTTGAGCTTTACCAGCGCCGTTCGCAACTACCAAAATCTTTTTCGCATGCATAATGGTGCCAACACCCATGGTGTATGCCTCACGCGGAACTTCGTCAATAGAATCAAAGAGACGGCTGTTCGCCTGAATAGTGCTTTCGGTCAGCTTTACCAGATGGGTTTCTTTCGGGAAAACATCACAAGGTTCATTAAAGCCAATGTGCCCATTGTGACCCAAGCCTAAAAGCTGAACATCTACCCCACCAGCTTCATTAATAGCTTGCTCATACGCAGCACACGCTGCCTCAGCATCTGGGTTTGCTCCGTCTGGCACATGAGTGTTTTCTGGGTTGATGTTTACATGATCAAACAGATTGTCTTGCATGAAGTAGCGATAGCTTTGAGGATGTTTGGGATCAAGTCCACGATATTCGTCAAGGTTATATGAGGTTACCTGAGAAAAGTCCAGCTTTCCTTCTTCATAATCCTTTACTAAATCTTGGTAAAGGCCAATTGGAGTTGTACCCGTTGCCAAACCCAAAACGCAATCTGGCTTTTCGTTCATTACCGAAGCAATAACGTCCGCAGCTAAACGGCTCATTTCTTCATAGTCTTTGGCAATAATGAACTTCATACTTGATACCCGCCCTTTCTTTGTCGTCGAGAATATACCTAGGTGTCTATATCCCCAACATACACCCCGTACGTATGCTTCAGAGAGTTACGAAAGAAAAAACACAACTACACTACGCACTCAATGTAAAACATACATAAAACCGCCCCGAGGGGGCGGTTTTGAATTACAGATTTAACGCCTTTTTGACGTCAGCATACACCACATCTGGATCGCGATCACCGTCAATGGTAACCAGGAGTTCGCAGCCCCGATAGTAGTCAACAAGTGGAGCCGTAGATTTTTCGTATACATCTAAGCGAGTGCGAACCGTTTCTTCGTTGTCGTCGTCGCGCTGATACATTTCGCCACCGCAAGTGGGGCAAACTTCATCAGCAACCGAACCAATGTAGCCACAGCTACGGCATAAACGACGAGAGGTAAGACGCTTAACAATAACTTCGAAATCCACATCAATGAGCAGAGCTGCTTCCAGTGGACGTTCAATGTTGTTTAATTCTGCATCCAGAGCAACAGCCTGTGCGGTGGTGCGCGGAAAACCGTCAAGAATGAAATTCTTGGCGTCAGGTTCCTGAAGGCGTTCTTTTACCAAACCAATAATGACGTCATCAGGTACCAATTCGCCAGCATCCATATAAGATTTAGCCTTTTGTCCCAAAGGCGTACCAGCAGCTACGGCAGCACGCAGCATGTCGCCCGTAGAAATATGAGCTGCGCCAAATTCCTGAACCAGACGAGCTGCCTGAGTACCTTTACCTGCACCGGGAGCGCCTAAAAGTACAATATTCACGAGAAGATTCCTTTCACTCCACGAAAAAACAATGTACCTATTGTACCAAAGCACGCCGCATAGCAAGTTCCTTTCAGGGCAACGCGCACCATCCGTCGCTAAACTGACACTTTTCAGGTATGATGAACTGGTTTACACAAGCAGATAAACTCCGCAAATTGCTGCGGTTTTTGGAAAGCGAGCATCTATGCAAATCACACCAGTTGAAGTTGCTGAAACCCTTGCTATGGTCGAACAGCAAAATCTGGACATCAGAACTATTACCTTAGGACTTAATCTCAGGGGTTGTGTAAGCGATGATGTTCATGTTCTTGCCAACAAAGTGTATGACCGCATGACCACTGCTGCTGAAAAGCTTGTCCCCACTGCTGAACAACTTGAACGCGAATACGGTATCCCTATTGTAAACAAGCGTATTTCGGTAACTCCTATTGCGGAGCTCTGTGCAGCACTGACTACCGAAGACGTGAGCCCCATTGCTGCTGCTATGGATAAGGCAGGCAAAGAAGTAGGGGTTGATTTTATTGGCGGCTTTTCTGCGTTAGTACACAAAGGTGCTACTGCCGCAGATCACAAGCTCATGAACTCAATTCCCGATGCTCTTGCAACCACTGACCGCGTGTGCTCTTCGGTTAATGTTGGTTCAACACGTGCGGGAATCAACATGGATGCCGTTCTGAAAATGGCCCAGATAATTCGCAAAACCGCAGAAGCTACTGCCGACCGAGATTGTATTGGTGCGGGAAAGCTTGTTGTGTTCTGCAACGCGGTAGAAGACAATCCTTTCATGGCCGGTGCGTTCCATGGTTCTGGCGAAGCAGACGCGGTGGTAAACGTAGGAGTGTCGGGTCCTGGCGTTGTTCGCGCAGTGCTGGCTGCCATGCCTAAAGATGCCGACATTACGTCCATTGCTGAAGCCATCAAAGCTACCGCCTTTAAGATTACACGCGCCGGTGAACTGATGGCGCGCGAAGCATCTACGCGTCTAGGCGTTTCTCAGGGCATCCTTGACCTTTCTCTTGCCCCTACTCCTGCCGAAGGGGATTCCGTAGCGGAAATCCTTGAAGCCATTGGAGTTGGCACCTGTGGTGGTCCAGGAACAACTGCAGCCCTCGCCCTTCTTAACGATGCCGTTAAAAAAGGCGGTGTCATGGCCAGTAGTAGTGTAGGTGGCTTGTCTGGTGCCTTTATTCCTGTCTCGGAAGATGCTGGCATGATTCGCGCCGCAGAAGCTGGAGCCTTAAGCCTCGAAAAGCTAGAAGCCATGACCTGTGTCTGTTCTGTGGGCTTGGACATGATAGCTATCCCAGGTGACACCACCGTTGAAACAATTTGCGGCATTATTGCTGACGAATGCGCCATTGGCATGATTAACAATAAAACGACTGCGGTACGTATTATCCCTGCAATAGGTAAAAGCGTAGGTGACCGATTAGACTTCGGTGGTCTTTTAGGCTATGCACCTGTGATGCCCGTTAACCAATATGCAGGCAAGGTATTTGCCCATCGCGGAGGTCGAATTCCTGCCCCACTTAATTCGTTAAAGAACTAACGAAATGGCTCATAGGAAAACACCTCGTTTGCTTTTGATTGCGGAGCTTCGTGAGAATGAAAAAAGTTCGTCTAGATACACTCCTTGTTGAAGAAGGATTAGCTGAAAGTGCTGACGAAG
The DNA here is from genome assembly GCA_949294735.1 of uncultured Coriobacteriaceae bacterium. Classification (GTDB taxonomy): domain Bacteria; phylum Actinomycetota; class Coriobacteriia; order Coriobacteriales; family Eggerthellaceae; genus CASFII01. Next base: position 116,410 of record CASFII010000001.1, read on the forward strand.
CTCTTCGCTTGGTTATTGCTCACAAGGTGAAAGTGGATAATGCATACGCCACCAGTGCAGCCATTAAGGTCTCGCCCGAAGCTGACATAGAAGTAAAAGGCCGCAAACGCTTCGTTTCGCGCGGTGGATTAAAGCTACAGGGAGCATTGGATGCCTTCGAACAAAAAGTAACGGGTTTGCGTTGTATTGATATTGGTTCTTCCACGGGCGGTTTCACTGATTGCCTTTTGCAGGCAGGAGCGCAAAGCGTTGCCTGCGTCGACGTAAACTACGGGCAGCTTGCGTGGAAACTTCGACAAGATCCTCGTGTAAGCGTGTTCGAACGAACCAACATCAAGCACGCAAATCCTGTTGATTTAGGTGCGCCGTTTGATCTTTTGGTTGCTGACTTAAGCTTTATTGGACTTGCAGGCTTAGTTCCAACCTTTGCCCAACTCTGCAAGGTAGGAAGCATCTTTATTGGCCTTATCAAGCCTCAGTTTGAAGCAGGCGCCGAAGAAAGCGATCACGGAGTTATTCGCAACACGGCAGTTCACGAACGTGTAGTACACGAAGTCACCGAAGCACTCCAAACTGGTGGATTTAAGGTAACGGGCGTTGTGCAGTCGCCCATCAAGGGGCCAGAAGGCAATATAGAGTTTTTGGTTCGAGCTGTCTTTCGGGAGCCTAAGCAAACATTGTGACCTACGGAAGTAGGAGCTGCGCAATTTGAACTGTGTTAAGCGCTGCACCTTTTCGAATCTGGTCAGCAACAACCCATAAAGCTAAACCATGATCTACGCTGGCATCCTTGCGTAGGCGGCCAACGTAGGTATCGTTCGTGCCAGCTAACAAGCCTGGCATGGGATAGATATTGTTTTCAATATCATCAAGAACCGTTACGCCAGGTGCAGCTTCAAGCGCTTTGCGCGCCTCCTCAACCGATACCTCGTCTTCAAATTCAACATTGATAGCTTCACCGTGGCAACGCAAAACAGGAACGCGCACACAGGTGGCAGACACCCGAATATCTTCGTCGCCCATGATTTTTTTGGTTTCCACAACCATCTTCCACTCTTCTTTAGTGGAATCATCTTCTAAGAACTTATCGATATGCGGAATGCAATTAAACGCAATGCGGTGTTGGAATGCTTCGACTTTGAGTTCTTCTTCAGGGGTACCAGCTAAAAAGTCGCGTGTCTGGTCATAAAGCTCTGCCATAGCAGGGGCACCAGCACCCGACGCCGCCTGATACGTAGAAACCACAATGCGTTTAATGCGTGAAAGGTCATACAGAGGTTTCAGTGCTACCACCATCTGAATGGTGGAGCAGTTCGGATTGGCAATTACGCCCGAGTGCCACGAAATGTCTTGAGGATTTACCTCGGGAACCACTAGCGGCACGTCTTCTTCCATGCGAAATGCACTGGAATTATCAATCATAACCGCACCTGCATTAACCACCGCTTCACGCATTTCTTTCGAAGGTGCTGCACCGCAGCTAAAAAGCGCAATGTCTACTCCCTCAAAACTTTCGGGAGTCATTTCTTGAACAATTAATTCCCCAGCGGGAACTTCACCACAGCCTTCAAAGGGTAAGCGCTTCCCCGCTGACCGAGCAGATGCTAAAGCGCGCACTTCCTTTGCAGGAAAATCTAGATCATGTAAAACTTTCAGGAACTCTGCGCCAACCGCGCCCGTTGCACCAGCTACCGCTACCACTGGATGTTGAGGCATTTCTTTTGTCCAGGTCATGGTTTTCCTTTCAAGTTTTATAGGTAAGTTTCTTAGCATTAACGACCCTTAGCCATCTTTGCGGCAATTTCTTCAGCTGACAACTGCGTTTCTTTGAAAACACTGTCCGAATCAAGACCAAAGGCAGTATGTAGACAGCGCACCGCTTCCGCAGCTTGGGCAGCATCAACCACAACTGAAAGACGAATGGGGGACGTGGAGATGGCCAAAATGTTAATGTTGTTTTCTCCTAGAACCTCAAAAGCACGAGCAGCAACACCAGGAGAAGATTTCATACCAGTTCCCACCAAGCTCACCTTGGCAATGTCTTCATCAACTACATATTCGCGCGCGTTGATTTCGGGCAGCACACGCTCAACCGTTTCCCTGGCACGAGCCAAGTCGCTTGAAGGGCATGTGAAACTAATATCCGTAATTCCTGCATCGGAAATGTTTTGAATAATCATGTCAGTATTGACCATGTTGGCAGCCAAAGAACCAAAAAGCTTTGCTGCAACTCCTGTTGTATCTGGTACGCCACGAATGGTTACTTTTACTTCGGAAGTGTCATGAGCAATGCCCGTAATAACCGCTTCTTCCATGGCTGCTACCTCCTTGATATAGGTACCTTCTGCATCAGAAAATGCAGAACGAGAATGAATAACCACATTCCACTTACGCGCGAATTCGACTGCACGCATCTGTAAAACACCAGCGCCAGCACCAGAAAGTTCCAGCATATCATCATAGGAAACTTCCTTAAGCTTGCGCGCACGTGGAGCAACACGCGGATCGGCGCTATATACGCCATCGACGTCTGAGTAGATTTCGCAAACATCGGCACCAATACCCCAAGCAACTGCTACTGCCGTGGTGTCGGAGCCCCCGCGCCCAAGAGTTGTAATGTCACCTTCGGCATTAATCCCCTGAAAACCTGCTACAACTGGGATTATTCCTGCGTCCAAGGCTTCCATTATGCGTTCGTTGTGTACTTTAACGATTTTTGCTTTTGCGTGAGTTCCATCAGTTTCTATGCCAGCCTGACGACCAGTGAAGCTCATAGCTTTGTATCCACGTGCCTCAATAGCCATAGCAAGCAGCGTCATAGAAACCTGTTCGCCCGTGGACAGCAAACGGTCCATTTCGCGAGCAGGCGGATTAGAGTTCAAAGCACTGGCAAGCCCTAAAAGTTCATCGGTGGTTTTACCCATAGCAGAAACTACGGCCACCACCTGATGACCTTCCTGCTTACGGGCAATCAAACGCTTCGCTACACGCTGAATGCGTTCGGGAGAAGCAACCGAGGTGCCGCCAAATTTACACACAATCAAAGACATTACTGTTCTTTCTGCTGCCTATCATGCCTTCTGCTTTGCCACCATACACGCCTTCGCAATATGATGCCAACACACTACTATACCAGATAGACCTACGCTTCTTCGGGCATACGCCAGAGCAGCACAAAACCTACGACGAACAGCGCTGCAATAGAAAGCACGCCAATAGACGCATTGCCCGTAATCTGGGTAAATACGCTTACCAGGAACGTACCCATGACTGCGGCGTACTTCCCGAAAATATCGAAGAAGCCGTAGTACTCATTTGCGTTGTCTTTAGGAATAAGTTTGCCGAATTCGCTTCGAGAAAGTGCCTGAATACCACCTTGGAAAAGACCAACGCAGATAGCCAAAATCCAAAACTCAAGTGCTGACTTTAAGAAGAAGGCAGCGAACAACGTAATGCAGAGATAAGCGAAGACTGCAATCAACAGCATTTTCTTCGTGCCAAAGCGCTTGGAAAGATGTCCGTATGCAATAGCAGACGGAAATGCCACAAACTGAGTCACTAAAAGCGCCAGCACCAGCTGGGTGGAATCAATACCCAAATCGGTACCATAGCTCGTAGACATTTTGATGATGGTGTGAACACCGTCAATGTAGAAGAAAAAAGCAATCATGAACATAAGCAAGCGCTTATCGTGAGCAATATTCTTAAGCGTCCTCCATAAACCCTTGAACGTAGAAGCAAAGAGATGTTTTTCGCGCGGCTTAAAATGCGTCTGATGTACATCGCGAATCAGCGGAACGCTGAAAGCAACCCACCATAATGCCGTGATAGCGAAGGCAATTTTCATACCCATTGCCATATCAATGCCAATCACACCACCGCCGAGTACGACCGCCAAGCACAGAATGAAGGGGATGCAAGAACCAATATAGCCCCAGGCATAACCACTAGAAGAAACTTCGTCGTATCTATCTTCAGTAGTGGCGTCCACTAAGAAAGCGTCATAAAACACCATTGAGCCATTGAGCATAACTGAAGAAACGACGTAGATAATCAAAAACAGGAGTGCTGTCTGCGGAATACCCAATGCTGCGCAAGCTACTGCACCGGTACCAATAAATCCAATGAGGAATTTCTTCTTGTTCCCCTTAAGATCCGCCAAGCTACCTAAGAAAGGCATCAGGAGAGCCAGCAGCAAAGAGGCAACTGTTTCTGCATAGCCCCAAGCAACCACTACCGATGAGCCAGGTTCAGCCAATGAAGAAAAATACACGGGAATAAGCGCTGTCGAGAGCATAACGAACGCAGAATTACCCACGTCATACAAAACCCAGCTACGCTCCTGCTTAGTCATTTTTTTTCCTGCCATACTGCCCCTCCAAAAGCATGCACAAAAAATAAGGCTTTTCGCCTTAAAGGTATTCATACATATGTTAACCATCACGCCAGCTACAAGGCCGCGCTTCGCACATCCCGCAACATAGACACCGTTTTCCTAGCCCATAAAGCAAGATCCGCTAAACACGTATATTGTATATGAAAATTTCTTCCATGCCTTTTCAACAGTTACATTTGACGTAAACTTGATGGACAACAAAGACGGTCGTCGGCTTGCTTTCGCCCTGTTTCACATTCGAGCAGCAAGCACAAAAGGAGTATGTATGCCGGCAATTATTACGCATGACACATTTGCAAAAGACCTGTATGACAAATTCTGCAGCTTCATTGGAACTTCCCGCGACGAAGCAGAAGCATTTCTTTTAGGAAATCAAGGTCCTGACCCTCTGTTCTATTCCGTCGTCAACCCAAAGCTAAAACCAGTACACAGTCTCGGTCAGGCTATGCACAAAGCTCGTACAAACGAAATCCTTGCTTCTTTTGGCAACGCCGTGGAAACTCTTCCGGAAGAGGAGCAATCAATTGCGCGTGCATACGTTTTGGGATTTTGGGGACACTATCTTTTAGACAGCACTCTACACCCCTTAGTCTATTCTTTTGAATACAAAGTATGCGACGCAGGCATCCCTCGACTCGATCGCAAAGACCATCGCGAAGTACATGCGGTTATCGAAAGCGAATACGACGAAATGGTGCTGTATACACGTTTCGGAGAAACGATTGCAACATTTGATCCCTCTAAAGAAATTCTGCGTGCCAGCACCTATTGTCTGGGCATTATTTCTAAACTGTATGCTTATGTTGCACAAGATGTATTTGGGCTGCGCATCCCCGAAAATGCCTTCGGTGACTCCGTGAAAATGTTCCGTTTCGTCCAAGGTGTTTTTAGGTCTCCTAGCGGCATTAAACGAAGTGTTGTAGGCCGGATTGAAACGCTCGTACGCCGTCACTCTTTCTTCCGTGCCATGAGCCATCGCGCCCTGCCCCTGGAAGAAAGCCAGTTTGAAAACAGAGACAGAAATACCTGGGTCAACCCTCGCACTGGTGAAACCCGACGCGACAGCTTCTGGGATCTTTACGAAAAAGCCCAAGATCGCTTCCCTGATGCACTTATGTTGGTAAATGCTCGAGACTTTGACATTCCCTCAATCCAGCGCATCACGCACGACATGAACTTCTCGGGTGCACTCAGTACACAATAAGCAATGAAGCGCCTACCTCTGTTAAAGGCTTAGAGGTAGGCGCTTCTATATGGTGAACGATGTAGCAGCAGTTATCCGTTGGTAATCATAATGGAGCCCATGACGTCCGAAGCATGTTCGCAGGCGTCGGCACATTTTTCCATGCGGTCAAAAATCTGAGACCAACGAGCAACATACATCGGATCATCAAGATGGTCTTTGTACAGTGTACGAATAACCTTCATGAGCAAGTCGTCGGCTTCTTCTTCATACGTGTTCACGTCGACGATATATTGCACAAAAGCCTTTGACTTTTTGAAGTTGCGAAAATCCTGCATGGCATCATTAAGTGCGGTAGCACTCTTTAAAATGATACGCGCAAACTGCAGAGCCTCAGGGTGGATCTCCTGTACGTTGTACATATAGAAACGCTGGAAAACATCTTCGATATAGTCAATGATGTCGTCCAGATAGGTAGTAAGTCTAATAATGTCTTCGCGTTCAATAGGGGTAATAAAGTCAACAGCGACCTTGTCCATAATGCGATGGCTTAAATCGTCACCAGAGTGCTCAATAGAATGAGCCTTACTCATAATCTTTTGAACATCCTCAGGAGTTGTATAGTTTTCTATGGTGTTGACCAGTAAATCGGCTTCTTGAATAGCCAGTGACGAAAGCGCACTAAAAGCCTCAAAATAGTCGAACTTCCCCTTTTTAGCCATGTTCCACTCCTTTATAAGGTGACACGCACATTTTAACCCATAGAAGCATGCTCATATGCTGCGATGGCTTATTTGTGTTAACTATTTTAGTTTGCCCACTGAGCAAAGACGTAGTTACGTTCTGCCCCGATGGTAGTAAGGTCATTATGCCCAGGAAGCACAATGGTTTCATCAGGAAGAACCGCCAGGCGCGTAATACTTTTTCGCATATCCTCAGGGCTACCGCTTACAAAATCCGTTCTTCCTACCGTGCCGGCAAAAAGCGTATCCCCAGAAATAAGAACCGGAGCGCCTTCTTTATTGCTTCCAAATTCTGGCTGCAGGAACCAGCACATACTACCAGCCGTATGACCAGGAGTAATGTACACCTTCCAAGCCATGTTGCCAATTGTCACCACTTCGCCATCAACGACAGGATGATCGACCTGACAGGGTGGCGGCGCAGGGAGAGAAGAACCCCCCGATTCGCCTCGTTCAATAAAAGGAGCATCGAGGGCAGAAGCGAAAACGGTGGCACCTGTTTTTTCTCGAAGCTCTGCTGCTGCGCCCACGTGATCTGCATGACGATGGGTTAGCACGATGGCATCCAGGTTTGCTCCACCCAAAATCTGAATCAAATCGTCTGCATCACATGACGGATCCACCACTATCGTGGCAGTATCGTCTGAAATGAAGTAGACATTGTTTTCCAGAAACCCTTTAACGACAAAACGTACCTCAACGCAGGCATTTGCCACTTTATATAGTTCCATGTGTCGCCTTTCGCTTCCCTAGTTGATCGTATCGCTTAGCTGGACATATTCTGTTAAGGCGGATTTGAGTTTTACTTACCCTTTTTCTTTTTTTGACCGCCACCAGCAACCATACGATGCGCATCAAATACACCCTCAAGAGCGAGCAGCTTACGCAACACATCATCAATATGCGATAAATCTGACACCTCGAACAAGAAGCGCATTTCTGTCATGCCGTCCCGATGGGTTGTAGCGGTTGATGAAAGCACGTTGGCGCCCACTTCAGAAAAGACCGTAACAACATCGCGCAGGAGGTTCATGCGGTCGATAGCTTCAATAAGTACTTCAACTTTGTAGGAAGAAGTAGAAGCATGCGCATTGTCCCACGCTACCTCAATAATGCGTTCAGGAGACTTCATCAAGTCTTGAGCGTTCGGACAGTCCGCGCGGTGCACTGAAACGCCACGACCTCGCGTTACAAACCCAATAATGTCATCCCCTGGCACTGGATTACAGCAACGAGATAAACGTACCAGCACATCATCGATGCCCTTTACTACCACGCCATTGCTGGTATGAGTTTCATGCTTCTTGGGGCGTTTTACGCTCGTAAGCATTGGGGGCATGATGTTGGAAGTTTCCGAAGCGCCCAAGCCGACGGTTGCAGCAGCTTCATTACCCTTGTCGACTAAAATCTTAAGCAGACGGTTCGCTACATGCTGAGGACTTTCCTTTCCAGTGCCAATGTTAACCAGCATGTCATCAGGCTCTTTGTAACCCAGATGTTCAGAGACCGTTTTAATAGCGCGCATGGATTGCGCACTCGAAATACCTAAACCGTGTTTACGCATTTCACGCGTTAGTCTGTCGCGTCCTATCTGCAAGTCATCCGAGCGCGTTATTTTGGAGAAGTAGGAGCGAATCTTTGCTCGGGCGCTGGGGGTTTTTACGAAGTTCAGCCAGTCGCGTGAAGGACTCGCACTTTTCTGCGTCAAAATTTCCACTCGGTCGCCCAACTGCAGTTGATAGGTTAACGGAACAATCGCTCCATTTACCTTTGCGCCTACACAATGATTGCCGACTTCAGTGTGAATCGCGTACGCAAAGTCAACAGGTGTTGAGCCTGCACGCAAGCTCATTGCTTTGCCCTTTGGTGTAAAAACAAACACCTCAGTTGGCGTCAGGTCAACCTTAAGCGACTTCAAGAATTCACGTGAGTCTTGCGTTTCATCTTGCCAGTCAATCATCTGCCGCAGCCAAGCAAGCTGCCGATCCATGGCTGCATCTCCGCCCTTGCCACCTTTTTCTTTGTAGCGCCAATGTGCAGCGACGCCAAATTCAGAGGTACGATGCATTTCTTCAGTACGAATTTGCACTTCAAGGGGTCTACCTGCAGGACCAATTACTGTCGTATGAAGACTTTGATACATGTTGAACTTAGGCATTGCAATGTAGTCTTTAAAGCGACCAGGCATAGGACTCCACAGCGTATGAACAGCACCTAATGCCGAATAGCACTCACTTACTTCTTTCACTACAATGCGCACAGCAATAAGGTCATAAATCTCTGAAAAGCCTTTGCCCTTTTTTGTCATCTTCTGATAGATGGAATACAAATGCTTCGGCCTACCAGCAATTTGAGCTTTGATTCCAACCTTATCGAGTTCTTCGTGGAGAATGTTTATAACTTGCTCCAGATAGTGCTCACGCTCTGAACGAGATTCGGCAACCATACGAGCAAGCTGCTTGTATTTATTGGGTTCCAAATAGAAGAATGCCAGATCTTCCAATTCCCACTTAATACTGTTGATGCCTAAACGGTGCGCAATGGGAGCATAGATTTCCAGAGTTTCGCGCGACTTAAAGATACGCCTGTCTTCACGCAAGGCCCCCAGCGTTCGCATATTGTGCAAGCGGTCGGCAAGTTTAATAACAATGACGCGAATATCTTTGCTCATGGCAACAAACATTTTGCGAATAGTTGCCGCTTGCTCGTCGCTTAAACTCTCAACTTCAATACGCGTAATCTTGGTAACGCCTTCAACCAGATTGGCTACCTGCTGATTAAACTGAGTCGCCAGCTCTTCACTCGTCATGTCGGTGTCTTCTACCACATCGTGCAAAAGTGCTGCACAGAGTGTTTCTACATCCATTCGCAAGTCAGCCAAAATGATGGCAACTTCCACAGGGTGCGCTACAAAAGGCTCACCACTTTTTCGACATTGCCCTGCGTGTGCTTTACAAGCAACCTTAAAGGCCTTTTCCAGAAGAGCCATTTCATTGGAAGTTAGATAAGACCTGGTCATATCTTGCAGAACAGCAAATCGTTCTTCGGGGGTCTCAGTTGCTCCGTGAGTTTTTTCTGAGGCTTCAGTGGCAAAATGCTGCGTGGGAGCATAAGGCCTTCCCAAAAGGTCCTCTTTAGTGACAGGATGCAACGATTTCTTTTGAGGCTTTCCTAAAAAGACTTCTTCGAACATGTTTTCATCCGACAAAATAGGTTCGGATGCATGTTGCTTCTTTTCCTCTTCATTCTGTTTTGCGAGAAATTCTTCAACGCCTTCCCAGCCAACAAGATTAATGAAGCCATCGTTTGCTTTGTTTGAGCGTTCTTTTTCCGCGGTCTTTCGTTTATTCGTAGCCATGGGTTTCCCCTCTCCCATCCCCAGGCACAATCGGTCGTGATACGTGAATGTGTAAATTGCGCGCGTCGGATTTCATAATCCAGTCTTTGAAGGCTTCAAAGATGTCGCGCTCCCCTAAGCCTTCACGATACCTTACACTGTCAGTCAATTCTACCTTCGCTGCATTTTCGTTCACGCGAATAGAGCGAACGGTTTCATGCGAAGCGTAGGTCACCCGTGTTTCTATAAGCCCCAGCTCTCGGAAAACCGCAACACCGCAGGCGGCCGAAGTGGGACTTACTTGATAGAAGCTGTCGCTTGCTAGTTCAGCCAATGCTTCGTTTCCCAAATTGAAATAACCTGAACCTGTTTCTCGTTGGATTTGACGAAGACGCCGATATATCTGTGCCAAAATGTCGTAATCGGGCGTCATATCATGCAAAATGCGTTCGTTGATACCAGCGTCCTGGCGTCCAAACAATAAATGAACCACAGCGGGCTTTCCATCGCGTCCTGCCCTACCACTCATTTGATTGAATTCCACTTCATTAAAAGGCAGGTGATACAAAACAACATGACGAATATTAGGAATGTCAACACCCTCGCCGAAGGCCGAGGTTGCTACCAACACTGAAAGCGCATCGGTTCTAAAGAGCTCTTCAACTCGCTTGCGTTCTTCACGAGAAAGACCCGCATTATAAAAGCCAATAAGCGGTGCAAGCTGTGGCACGCGTTTGCGTAATGCTCGTGCAACCTGCACGGACTGTTCACGAGAATTAACGTACACCACCGTTTTTTCACCACTTGCAATGAGGTTTGCCAAATAGTCGTCACGGTTTTTGATGTTGCGTTGGTCATCTAGGTAGATATTGGTACGCTCGGTTTCATCAATAACCTGATCTTGCACCGGAAGCGTATTCTCAATATCGGCCGCAATGTCAGCAGGTGCTGTTGCCGTGAGCGCGAGTACCGTCGGATTCCCCAACTGCTGAATAACGTTTCCAATCTGGGTATACGCCATGCGTTGACCCGCTTTTGCAAGGCCAACGTGGTGAGCTTCGTCAATTACCACAAAACCAATTCGTCCAGAATGCGCAAAATCCCTTGTGTGGAAGTTTAAAAACTCTGGCGTGGTGAGAACGATATCAACATCTCCTGCATCCAAGCCACCAAAAATTCGCTTACGTTCTTCGGGGGTGCTTTCACCAGTGAGCACTTCCACAGAAATCCCGAAGGGCGTAAGTGCGTTCGTTAGATGGAACGCCTGGTCAGCGATGAGAGCGCGAAGTGGATAGACGAATAGGCTTGCTTCGTGCTTAAGCAAAGCCTGACAGGCTGCATGCACTTGAAACGTAAGCGATTTACCCCTGCCTGTTGCCATAACCGCCAAAACTGAATGATTCGCTTTGCAGTAGTCAAGAATTTCCCGTTGCGAAGGATGAAGCGTCCCATCCCCAATAATGGCATGGATAATCTCTTCTTCCAGTTCGCTTGGGTCAAGCTGTGCGCGCGCTTCCCAGCAAGCACGACGCATTTCTCGACCTACTTCAAAAGCATCCACCTCTTCAGGACATTCAACGCAATCTTCGCAAAGCTTTTGATTACTCGTGGCGTACAAGCCGCTCATGAAGCTAACGTTTTCAGGATTGAGACATGCTTCAAGCGCACCGCACGTATGCGCAGGAGCCAAAGTTCGCAACATGGCTTTTACGGTACGCTTGCCGCGCCATTCATCAATTTGAACCTCGAACGCTGCATTAACTACGCTGTCTGTCTTCATAAGGGTTTCAATGTCAGTGCAGTGGAACATGATGGCAGCCACAGCGCTTCTTCCATTTGAAAGCGAACACGAAAAATGATTCTTTTCGGCGCCCACCGCGCGACAGTTACTAAGCATTACGTTTTGAGCAAGCAAACAAGGTACGCTGTTTTCCTGCCCAAACGGAGCCAGTGCTTCCAGCTTTTCTACGTTTTCTAACGTGAGTTCATCCAGGTCAACACAAGCGTCAATTTCAATAAGCGGATGGAAATCATCTTCGGGAAGCGTGTCCATGTATTCGCACAAACGACGTTCGAATTCTGGAAGATTTGCGGTAGGAAGTGTTACTCCAACAGCTGCCTCGTGACCACCAAAACGCGTTGTCAAATCAGCAACTGATTCAATGGCCTTAAAGAGGTTAATCTGGCCTACGCTGCGCCCCGATCCTCGAGCTTCATCTCCGTCGATAGTAAAGAGCAAAGCGGGAACGCCATAGGTGTTTACCAGCCTGCTGGCAACTATACCTTTTACCCCTTCGTGCCAGTTTTCGCCAGAAACTACCAAAGCGCGCTGCCCGTGATATGATTCGGCAGCCTGCGCCTTTGCAATTTCAGACAAGTCGGCTTCGATGCTGCGACGCTGGTCATTAAGTGCTTCAAGGGACGCTGCCAAGCGACAAGATTCTTCATAGTCGTCGCACAAAAGCAGGTCAAGAGCCAACTGAGCATCACCCATACGACCTGCAGCGTTCAGACGAGGAATCAGCGAAAAACTCAGGTTTGTAGCGGAAAGTGGCTTTCCTGCCGCACCGGTAGAACCTATGAGTGCCGCCACGCAGGGTCGCGGAGATTCGTTCATGCGACGAATGCCGTCATCCACCAAGGCTCTGTTTTCACCACGCATGGGCATAAGGTCTGCCACGGTGCCTAAGGCAGCCAGGTCAGTGTAGTCCCGCCAAAGGTGTGGAATTCCCATACGTCCACCTAGAATTTGCACGAGTTTCAGTGCTACCCCAACGCCAGCCAACACAACACTGGGGCATTCAGGGTTAATTTTCGGATCTGCTACTGGCATTCCAACTGGAACCAAATCTGCTGGTTCATGATGGTCAGTGATGGCTAAGTCTACGCCATCAGCCATAATTTCGGCCGCTTCTTTTTTAGAAGCAATTCCGCAGTCAACCGTAACAATTAAGTCTGGGTGCAGCTCTTTGACTCGCTTGTAAGCTGCTTCCGTGAGACTATAACCCTCTTCGAAACGTCGAGGAATAAAGGGAGTTACGTGTCCACCTAAAGCGCGAAGACCTCGCGTTAGAACCGAGGTTGCAGAAATTCCGTCAAGATCAAAGTCGCCAAAGATGACCACGTGCTTACAAGCCCGAAGAGCCTCTTCGACCTTGTCAGCAACCTCTCCCAACCCCGGGATGTCATACGGATTGTGCCAATCTTTTTCAAGCGAAGGGTGAAGAAAATCTTGAGCGGCCTCGACCGTACAAATTCCACGGACGGCTAAAACGTTCGCAATAAAATGTGGTAAACCTAATTCTTGCTGAAGAAGGCTAACGCACGCAGTATCAGCTGCACGAATTTTAAACTGTGCCGACATTCCAAAACCTAACACGCAAAAGTTTCTCTCGCGTGCTATTTTCCCACAAAGCGGCTTTTGAGACTAGGGTTTATGACACTGCGCGACCTGGGTGTTTAACAAACTCAGGTAATAATTTTACTTTCGGGTGCCTTCGAAAAACGCTTAATCTTTATTATTCGGTGCCAGTGCTGTTAAGCACAGCTTAAGCGTCTCTGAGCGCCTGGAGCTTGGCTAGAACATCTGCAGGTATACGAGCTGCAATCGTGTTTTTCTCTGCAATCTTAGGAGTTTCGTCCAGTACTACATCTTCGTAGTACATTTCCATTTCGCGGCTAAATCCATTTGCGCTCATACGGTCAACCCCACCACCAAAAACCGTGTCTTGAATGGTGGCATCACTGGTAACTACCAGCGTTTGGACTCCTCGTTCGCGTGCATCATGCGCAAGCTTTTCAATTACTTTATCGGCACTTTGACCTGCGGGCGAAAACATAACACGAACACCCGCTATGTTTTCTACTTCCCCGCGCGAATGTATGTTACGTGCGCCATCGAACACAATAATGGCGCTGTATTCATACCCTGCGTAATTGACAACGTCATTAAGAAGCGTTTCACGCGCCCTGTTGAAAGCGTCGTCGGTAGAATCTTCGTCTGGCGAAAACAAATAGCGACTGCCCGAACGCAATACGTTATAGCCATCAACGATGAGAAGTTTTTTACGCCGTGTTGCCATCTGAATGTGCTCTTGCCTTAAGATCTGATTTTAATTACTTAGAAGTTCTGTCGGAGCCACTCATACATGCAGGCAGTAGAAGCTTGAGCAACGTTTAGCGAAGAAACTTCGCCGATTTGAGGCAGTTTAACCAAAAAGTCGCAGGAATCCATCACTAGCCGAGAAATACCTTCGCCTTCGTTACCCATAACCAGTGCAATCTTCCCTTTAAGATTGCTTTGCCAAATATAGTCCTGAGCATGTTCGCTTGCCCCAGCAACCCAAAAACCTGCCTCTTTTAAACGTTCAATTGTTTGCGTCAGATTGGCCACCTGGCTTACTGGAATGTGAGAAATTGCTCCTGCGGAGCTTTTATACGTTGCTGCTGTAACATGAGCTGCGCGCTTATTGGGAATAATAAGTCCTGCCGCACCAACCGATTCGGCACTCCTGGCAATAGCCCCTAAATTTCCCGCATCGGTGATATGGTCTAAAAGCACAACCAGCGCGCGACCCTCATGTTCTTTTGCACTGTTTTCTGCTGCTTCCAAAATAGAAGTAACATTTACGTACTCAAAAGGTCTCGTTTCAGCCATAAGCCCTTGATGGCTGCCGCGCTCAGAAAGATCATCGAGACGTTTTCGCGAAACCGTTTTTACTTGCACGCCAAAACGTTTCGCCTTGCGCAAAACATCCTCAATGAGACTATCCTTTTTCACATTGTCGGCAATCAAAATACACTTGATTGGCACATTGGTGCGCAATGCCTCTAAAACTGGACGCTTGCCTTCAATATAATCTGCCATGATATTCCTTATCGTAGACTACACTGCAGCCTTAGCTCTTTCTGCCGGCGGCTCTTGCTGCTACTAGTTTTCGTTGTTGTCTTTTAGTTTATCGAATTCTTCTTCCACAAGCTCGTATTTTTGTGAAGCTACTGGAGACTTCTTTACCGAAGAGCTCTCACCACCTAGCAAAAACACATCACGAAGAACTTGTAAGGGCGAGCGATGATCTTCGGTGGCTGCCGCTTTCAAAGTACGCCCAACTTGCTTGACGCTTTCTTCGGCTCCACGAACCGCATGAGTGACCTTCGGGGTAAGGTCTACTTCACTCGAGGTCTTCCAGTTAAAGTACACGCTCCAATAGCGCAGCAGCACCGCTACAGCAACACAGAGAACACCCGCAATGCCCAGCGGACAATCAAGCCAGGCAAGGAGCACGTACAAAGTAGCGCCACCTAAACCCGCCAAGGCATAGAAGTTGCTTTCCTTGAATATGCCTGGAGTTTCACCTACACAGATGTCACGAAGCGCGCCGCCACCCACTGCAGTGATACCACCCAACATAATAGACATCACGATGCCTTGCCCGCACGCTACCGCTTTACTGGCGCCTGCCAACGCAAACATGCCAACTGAAAAGGCATCTGCAAAAAAGACCGTTGCATTTAGGTGACGGAATAGCCCACGAAAATAAAACACAAAAGCACTGATGACGATGCTAATAATCACCAAATCAGGGTGTGACATAAAATAGATTCCGTGGTTCTGGAGCAATAAGTCACGGATAATGCCGCCGCCATAGCCCGTAATAAGGCCTAAAACCACCGTACCAATGATATCTAGTTTTCGGTCGCACGCAAATAACGCTCCCGTCAGGACACCAACCAATACCGAAAAATAATCTATTCCCCAAGGTACCGTAAGCACCTGGCCGTCGGAAAACAATTGTTGTATAAGCGCTGTGAAGTCCACATTCTTCCTTCCAAAATGCGCAGTTCATTGTAGCTGAAAAGCACAAAGTAAGAAAACGCCTCTGACTCTGTATTCAATTCATGAATTCAGTTTTAGAAAGTATTAACTTTTTCGACGCCAGATATCTACCAGTACCCAGATAGTCAGAACAAAGGCAATAACAAACCCTATGAACGCCAGCACAGGAATTCCTAACCAACGCGGCTCCATGTTTGAAAGCGAAAGGAATGAAGAACCCACAAAGAAGCCAGCGATAATCATGCCAATAGTCAGGCGGTTGATGATCCGAGAAAGACCCGCCAAGGGTGCTTCTGAACCGAGCATTTCCATATTGACTTTAAGTTGTCCGCGCGTAGCCATCTTCAAGGCTTCGCCTGCGTACTTCGCGCTGTCTAAGGCGCCACGAGTGCCTGCTCGCATCTTCAGCGCCAGTTCTTCGGCTTCTTTTTCCACTACCTCACGTGTGGTTTTGCTGCGCTTGATATGAGCGTTGATGATGCTAACCACATTGTCATTGGGAATAAACGGCGCGACGGTACCTTCCAGGGTCACAATGCCGCGCGAAACACCCGTAATAGAGGAAGGAAGTGTCACCTTGCACACACGGGCCAGCGCAATAAGGTCATTCAAGAACTGCCCGATATCAATTTCTGAGACATCGCATGAACCATAGTCTTTGAGGATACTATCAAGCTCTCCGAGCAAGCGCGGATGATCAATAGCAGAATTGTCTTTCGAAACCGCAAAGGCCAAGAGAGCGTCTTTTAGTTCAGTGGCGCTTTCCATGCCAACAGCAGAAATAATGTTTCCAAACCCAGCGCGGTCACGCGGAGAAAGTCTGCCCATAATTCCCAGGTCAATGTAGACAATCTTACCCTTGCGAATAATGATGTTGCCTGGGTGTGGGTCTGCATGGAAGAAGCCGAAATCTAAAATCTGGGATGCATAATTATCCAGAATTTTTTCGCCAATTTCAGAAAGATCATAACCAGCTTCAAGCAGATGGTCATGCGCGGAAATAGGGATACCTTCAATATATTCCATGACGAGCACGTATTCACCGCACAGCTCTGGATAGACCTTCGGGCAATCTATATACACCACATCAGCGTTTAAACGTGCAAATTCTTGCAGGTTTTCTGCTTCGCGCGCAAAGTCGGTTTCTTCTAAAAACGTTGCCCAGAGTTCTTCAACTACATCGCGAAGGTCAAGCATCTGCTCGTCTTTCATCAAGCGAGAAACCTGACGAGCAACAAGACGCATGATGTCGATGTCAAGCGCCATGGTGTCTTTAACACCTGGACGTTGGATCTTTATGGCAACAGTATCTCCATTGACCAGGCGCGCTTTATGAACCTGTGCTAACGAAGCACTGCCTAGCGGCTTCGGATCAATAGCATCAAAGATTTCGTATTGTTTGTCCCCGTAAATGTCATGTACGGCTGCAAGAATTTCTTCAAACGGAAGCGGGTCGCATTCTGCTTGCAGCTTAGAAAGTTCCTGACAGTAGGCTTCAGGTAAAATTTCTGAACGAGTAGAAAGCGTTTGCCCAATTTTTACAAAACTGGGGCCAAGATCTTCCAAAAGCTCCCTAAATTCAACAGGTGAGAACCCCTTCAAGAAGTGGTAGTGCTGTAAAATGCGGAAGATTTCTTTAAGGCGGCGCCTACGAGCTTTCGGCGTAAGATGGAACCTGTCGGCATCTTCTATGCTCGAGCCATTACTAAAGAAATATTTAAGCAGGGTGTTTTCCGCCATAGAGAACGCTTTTCTACCTAGCTATCGGACCACCTATACAACAACCAAGTCACACGCTATTTCGTTTCAGTTTGTTCTGCCTGTTCAGTAGATTCGGTACCTTCATCGGCTACCCCTTCAGAAGGCGCTACTTCTGATTCCTCTGTTTCCACTACTACCGCTTCAACCTCTACTGTTTCTTCAGCTTCAGCTGCTGCCTTTTCAGCCTCGCGTGCCGTAATTTTCTCTTCAATTCCATGCAGCTTCTGCAGGAATTCTTCACGCTGCTCAGCGTTCATCATGCTCATGCGAGCTTCAATAAGGTCATACTGCACATTTTCTGCTGCCCCAGCTACCTTATGCTTGAGCTCACTATTGAGTTCCTTGCCTTGATCAACCGTGATTTCGCCTTTTTCAATCATTTGATCGATGAGTTCTTTTGCTTTTTCGCCCGTAAGAGCAAGGGCTCCAACACCAGCGAATAAAACATCTTTGAAAGTGTCGCCAAGATTTGCCATAAGAGCCTCCTTTGACCGCGCTGGTCTGCATAAATGTACCAACAAATTCATCATAGCATCAAATGAGATTCCTTTAGCAAGAATTGAAATTCGTTGCCTTGCCGTTGTTTAGGGGAAATAAAAGAAGTTGCAAAAAGGGCGGCTCTCTTTCGAGAGCCGCCCTCGTTAGTTAGCTAGTGTATTTATCTAGAAAACCTATTGCTTAGTTTTCCTTGCGCAGAACATAGGCTGCACCACCTGCTGCCGCAAGAGCAGCAAATCCAACAGCTGCTATAGGTGCTACAGGAACGGAGTCACCCGTTTCAGCAAGGGTGTCTTCGCCTTCGGCAACATCCTTGCCTTCATCGGTAGGTTCTTCGGGCGCTGGACCTGGGGTGGGTTCATCAGCAATCTGTTCCCACTTAGCCACCAAGAGCAGATCAGAAGTTACGGGTGTAGTAAAATCATATGCTTCCCCGTAAGACCACGCCCCATTTTCATCAAAGGTGCCCGTATACCAACCCAGGAACTTATAGCCTTCGCAAACTGGATCAACTGCAGGCTTGGAAACTGTATCTCCTTTAACAACTTCCAACTCAGCGTTTTCGGTGTCACCTAAACAATCGTCAAAAGTTACCGTATACGTGATGGTTTCGACCTGAGTGCCTTCTTCAGCTGCAAATTCTTCAGCTGCTTCTTTGTCTTCAAACACCCACAGCGTACCGTCAGCGTCAGTCACTTTATGAGCACCGCCGTTTTCTACTGCGTCGTCTTCAGTAGGATAAATGTCGTAAGGCGTTTCGTCACTATGCACTGCAATGGCCGCATTTTCGACTAAAACATCCTTAACTGCTTTATCACTAAAAGAGCCCCCGGCAACAAAGCCTTTGCCGTCTACAGCCTTAAAGTTTTCTGAATCAATCTTGCCAATAAACTCTCCGTCAGTTACTGATAAATCAATCTGATCAACAGCATCCTGGTCATTGTTTTGAATATTTTGCTGCATAAATGCGGTATCTGCTTCAACGGTACCGCCATTGACTGTCACCTTAATAGGAAGCTTAGTAGTGTGTTGCATCACAGCAATACCAGCGCCGTCAACAGTGTTACCACCACCACTTGGATAGGTGATGGTTTCGTTCAGGTCCCCCTTGATGGTACCGCCGTTCACTTCCAACTCGCCAGCACGCATTTCGATACCAGTAGATCCCTGAATGATGCCGCCGTTAACCACTAGTTTTCCGTATTGTGGATGGTAGATACCCGTTCCAATTTCGCTTACCAGCGTGCCACCATTGATGGTAATAAGCGTATTGTGTTTCTTCCTATCACCATTACCACTTACGGCAAAAGCATGTGCTTCAATAGTTGCACCGTCATTAACCGTAAGTTTGGTGGCGGTTAACTCATCATAGGTTGCTTCAGTGCCATTGCCATACACGGTTACACCGTAAATATAGCCGCTACGACCATCAACTTTTTGAGCCTTGATAACCGTGCCATTATTTAACGTGGCTTCAGCGCCATCAATGACGCGCATGCCATAAGAATCGCCTGATTGAGGAACGGTAACCAAAACCTCTACGCCTTCTGTAGTGAGCGAAGTAGCGGCACCTTCAGCAACAATAGCGATAGACCTTAAGGTTCCACGTTCATCAAGCAGGGTGCCATTTTTAATAACACTTGTGCCTGACTTGAAATAAAGACCGCCTTCACCCTGGGCACCCGTGCCCCCAACGATTGAAAGTTTATGGCTGGCTAAGTCAATCGTGAGGCCTTTTTCAATGCTGAGAGGTGCAGTTTCTGCATCTGCTAAAAGTGTGATGGTATCACCATCTTCAGCAGCCGCTACTGCTTCGGCAAACGAATAGTGTTGAGTTCCATTAACCTCGGCCACGCGCTCTTTTTCCTGCGCTACCCAATTACCGTTTTCGTCTTGAACAACTTCATGGCCTGGGGCCAAGAAATCGCTCTTAAGTTCGGAAGAGAAGGTTCCTTCGGATACTAGTAAGCCACCTAATTCGTTATCTACATGTACCGCGCCGGTTTGTTCACCACCAGTGAAGCTACCACCCTTAACTACCAGAGTCGCTTCTTCATGATTGCCGCCGTCAGCGTTGCTGTTACCAACATAGATTGCTTCGCGCTCTTCAGAAGAGAAGGTTCCGTCATACACCGTGGCAGCGGTCTTATAAGATTCTCCCGCTACATAAAGAGCATAGAAAACAGCACCGTGATCCTTTTCGCAATCAACGGTCTTGAAAACGCCATCATAAATATCGAGTGTGCCACCTACTGTGGTCACCCCGCCCTGAGTACCCGTCACTTCGGCGTAGTTAATACGCAGGTATGCATTATCTGAAAAGTACCCATTTCTGATAGTGTATCCCCAGTGGTCGCTATCGCAAGAACTGCACGAAGTGTTTACAAACGTACCACCGTCTATAGTTGCATTACCGCTATTATCAAATGCGGGATACCAGGGAGACTCAAAATACCCGCCCGTGATGGTGGTTGTAGAATCTTTGTAAGAGTTAACAGCAGTAACACTGGTATCGAAGGTGCCATCTTTAATTACTAACGTGGCTCCACTCTCGTTCCAAACGTTAGCCGAACCGGATCCCAATGACCCTCGATACGTGCCATTTTCAATGGTGAGGTTTCCATTATTAGTAATGGAGCCTTTACCCTTGGAGCTCATGGAGGTGTCAATAGTCCCCTTGCCCGTAACGGTCAAAGTTCCGTTGTTCGTTAATGGACGAAGCGCATAACCCTTCTCGCAAGTGATGCTCTTTCCTTGCATATCGAAGACTATATTCTGCCCTTTCTCAACAGCAATAACCTCGTCACCAGCCACAACAACATTAGCTAACAAGGTAACTGTTGTTTTGGTGCCGTCTGTAGGGACAGCCGCAAACGCTTCCGCAAGCGTATCGTAGTCAGTGCCATTCACCTTTGCCACTGCTGTTTCAGCCTGAACCACTGGTTTAACAGCTTCTGAGCTGCCACTATTGGTTTCGATAGCAAAAGCAGGAACGGCAACAAACAGCGAAAGCACGAGCGTCAATGGAAGAACCAGAGCAGCCTGCTTACCCTTTCTACCAAATAAATTCCGCATACCACATATCCCTTCCCTCAAGTAATTAAATCTGCTTGAGAATATTCGATAAACGAATTTATGATACCCCCCTACAACAATAGAAATCAAGAGGAGGAGAGAAATTAAACGAACGGTAAAAGAAATTTTACAAACCGCCAAAGAGAGACAGCACTCATTTAGAAAGGCAAAAGAATAAGGCGACTCTCTTTCGAGAGCCGCCCTCATCTTCATTTACTTATTCAGAAAATCTATTGTTTAGTTTTGCTTACGCAGAACATACGCTGCACCACCAGCTGCCGCAAGAGCAGCGAACGCAACAGCTGCTACAGGAGTCGCAGGAACGGAGTCACCCGTTTCGGCAAGGGTGTCTTCGCCTTCGGCAACATCCTTGCCTTCATCGGTAGGTTCTTCGGGCACTGGGCCTGGTGTAGGCTCTTCGGTAATCTGCTCCCACTTAGCAACCAAGAGCAAGTCGGAAGTTACGGGAGTATTGAAATCATACGCTTCCCCGTAAGACCATGCTCCATTTTCATCAAAGGTGCCCGTATACCAACCCAGGAACTTGTATCCCTCAAAAGTTGGATCAGTTGCAGGCTTAGCAACCGTAGTGCCGCTTTCCACTTTTATAACTGCGTTGGTGGTATTAGAATCGCAGTCATCAAACGTTACCTCATAGAAAGCAGCGAGTTTGTAGGTAACGGTGGTGGTAAGCGTTTCAGGCTGTCCACCAGCTTTTTCATCAATTGCTTTTTTCGCAGCCACAACCATTGCCTCGATACCCGTAGAGGTTCCGCCCTTAGTAGCAGTCACCTCAACAGAATATTCGCCAGCAGTTTTTGCTTTAAGGGCATCATTGAGAGTTTTCAGCTGATCCTGGTTTACTGACAAACTATAGCCACCAACGTTAATGTGAACCTGATTCAAAACATCAGCTTCAGTAATTTCGTTAACCTCATCAACGTCAATAGTATCTGGATTACTGGAGGTCAATTCAGCTTTCTGGATGCCAAAGGTGCCGTCTTCGTTCTCAACAAAACCAGAGCCTTGAATAATGAACTCCCCTTCTATCGGTTCGCTGAAAGAACCATTTGAGATTTGAATGGAAGAGCTCTCGTCGCCCGCAGGAACTGGCTGAATACCCGATGTGCCACCATGGATAGCCTTCGATACCGTGCCAATAACGGTACCGCCCGTAATGCTCAAAGAAGGACCAGTGGTGGCATTTTTATAGTTAACCATCGTAACGTCGCCAGTAATAACAGCATCGCCAGAAATGGTGGTTACGCTTAGTCCGCCTTCACTATAGCCACAACAAAAAACCGCGCCATTAAGTTCGCCGCCTGAGATATTCGCCTCAGACCAGTTTTGAATGCTTTGCTCTTTAGAAGTAATGGTTCCACCAGCAATATTCATCACGCCGTAGTTGTCGTTTTTGAGAGCGATGAAATGATTGCTGAATTCACCATCATTAACGGTTAGTGTTCCGTTCAGGTTGCGAATCAAAGAACTATAGTAGCCTTCATTTACAACTTTGCCGCCGTTGAAGGTAAGCGTGCCTTGATTGTCCACAACATACCAACTGTTTCCGCCGTTATCAGAAGCGCTAGTGCTTGCTTCTGCCGAACGGGTCAAGGTGCCGCTTTCGACCGTCGTATCGCCGAAATTGACCAGAGCGCCCTTCGCGTGGGTCACATTGTCAACCGTGCCAGTCTGCGCCTCGGAAGAATCTTTGATTGCTAGCTTAGCGCCTTCGTTTACCGTAATGGTATGTTGACCTTCGCTGTTGGTAAGCGTAAAGCCTGCCAAATCAAGCGTAATATCTACCCCTTCATCTAGGGTTACCGATTCGGTTACATTGCTGCGAAGAGTAATTATTTGACCTTCCGAAGCGGCATTAACAGCCTCTGAGATTGTGTCATAGGCAGCCACAATCTTACCTTCTGCGTTAACGAGCGCAACGAGTTTGCCTTCGTCAACACCAACAGTGTTCTGACCATTTTCCGTTACTGGAGAGAGCCCATCAGCGCAAAGAGCCGCCGGAACAGGCGAACTATATACACCGCCGGAAATTGCAACTACCTTTCCTGCATCTTCCCAGGTACCCTCAGTTCTGTCGCCATTGTTAAACGTGTAGGCTTTCACTGCTTTTTCTACTGCAGTAAAAGTTCCCCCTTCTACCGTCACGGTTCCTAAGTCCTGGTAGCCAGCGCGTTTGACTATAGAAATAGCAGCGCCATCAGCAATGAGACCGTCGTTTTCTGTCTTGTTAATAGCATTTCCCGTTACATTAATGGAAGTGCTTTCACCCTTTACGGTAAGACTGCCAGCACAAAGCTGAATGCCACAGTTTTTCGCATTAATGGTCGAGTTTTCAATAACCACCTCACCGGTACAGGGGAAATAAATGCCAGCACCATTGTTGGCGCTGAGGGTAGAATTTTTCAGCGTTATGGAATTATTTGACTCGCTACCATTCGTTGCAATGCCGTAATTACCACCAGGAATCTCCATTTCTACATTCTCGAGCGTAAGAGCAGTACCTGAATAGAGCATCAAGACTCCATCAGCTGCATCGCTCGTTGCAGCAAGGTTGCCGTTCTTGATGACAAGCGAAACGTCGTCGTAATTAATCTCAACGATACAAGAATTAGAAGAAGTTTCTCCTGTATAGGTGTAGGTATGACCGCCCAAATCAAGTGTTCCACCCTTGCTGCCAGACTTGATTGGATTAGTACCCGTATAGTCATTTAGTAGAGTAACTGGACCATCAGCAGAAGCGGCCGCCGCATTTGCATACTGCCCATAGATTCTATCGCCATCTTCTGCGGTCACCTTAAAGCCACCGTTTTTATATAAGCTTGCGGAGGTTTCGTTATATTTAAGGTAGGCAGAACTCTTGAGTTCAATAGCATCTGAATCCGCACTAGAAGGACTCAAGGTAACTCCTTCGCCAATTTCAACCGGAAGCGAAAGGTC
The DNA here is from genome assembly GCA_949294735.1 of uncultured Coriobacteriaceae bacterium. Lineage (GTDB taxonomy): Bacteria > Actinomycetota > Coriobacteriia > Coriobacteriales > Eggerthellaceae > CASFII01. Next base: position 140,197 of record CASFII010000001.1, read on the forward strand.
GCTATTCCCTGCACTTGCGCTTACAGGAAGAACACCACTCACAACGCCGCCTTGACCAGGAACGCTGTTAATCAGACGAATGGTGGAATCAATACCTTCAACAGGCTTTGAGCTGTAGTTTGTCTTTAACTGAATCACAGCCTTAGATGTAACTGAACTAGTTACGTTGTGTCCATTAAGATCGAGCGTGACACCAAAGTTCTTGGTTGCAGATGTAGCGGAAAGACTTAAGTCTGTTAGCAATGTAACAACACTTCCCGGCTCGGCTGCCTGAAGAGCCTTATTGAGGCTGTCGTATTCCGTCACCGTACCTTTACTCTCTTTTACTGTTGCTACCGTTCCTTCTTTGGGTTCAACCATCTGATTAGAAGAAGAACCGTTGTTAGTACTTTCATCTGCAGCGAATGCAGGAGTAATAGCAAACAGCGAAAAGGCGAGTACGAAGGAAAGCAAAAATGCAAACCTCGCTCCCCATTTGCTCAAGTTCCCTACCATTTTTCACTTTCCTTCCCTGATGAAAAGTTATTCGATAAACGAAAATATGGTACCCCCTACAACAATAGCAATCAAGAGGCGGAGAGAAATTAAAGGAATGGTGAAAGAAATTTTACAAACAGATGTAGAAGGAGTGATTAGCTATATAAAGGAGGAAGCGAAAGAGATTGCTGTCCTGACCACAACGAGACCAAAGAAAAACCCACCTGAACGCTCGGTTCGGGTGGGTCAGGCATGCCTACCTAGTGCAAGCTCAAAGGGGGCAAAGAACGCTTACACTAGGAAGGGTCATAGGCATGCCTTCGAGGGATGTTTGGTACAACTTCGTATGAGACAACGACACTGTCAGGAAGCAATTCCGCATAGGAAGAACCGTGTGCCACTTGTGTGCTTGGGGCACTTTCTGCCTTGGCCGTTGTAAGACGCCCGTCAATGTAGGTTTCAGCTACTACACACACCACGATGATGGCAGCACCCAGAAGTCCTACTACGGAAAGAGTTTCTCCTAACACCAGGTAGGAGAAGATGGCCGTAAAAATAGGTTCGCCCGTTAATAGCATAGAAACCGTAAAGGAAGGCAAGCGCGTCAGCGCGATGTTTTGCAGAGCAAACGTAATAGCTGTGCTTGCAATGCCTAAGTAGGCAACTACCATCCAGGCTTCAGGCTTTATTGCCGAAATAACTGGCGGCTGATCAAAGAGCGTGGCACCTGCAAAAGAAAGAATAAACGTCACAAAAATTTGAGTGAAAGAAATGCTCGCAGCATCCAGACGAGCTAAGCCTTTTTCACCAAAGACCAGTGCAGCTGCAATTCCCACAGAACCAACCAACGCCAAGAATTCTCCCAAACCGAAAGAAAACGCGCCGGCATTCGAGCAAAGGAAGAAAAGACCAACAATTACTGCAACCTGGAACGGAAGGTGGATAGGGTTATAGCGACGGCGCAGAACCACCCAGGCAATAAACGGGGTAAACATTACGGGCAAAGCCACCAGAAAGCCGACATTTGTTGCAGTAGTTAAATCAAGCGCAATGTTGGAAGCAATATAAGAGATTGCCATACCCAAAGCTGCGGGGAGCCAGTCAGAGACATGAGCCTTCTTAAGGTTCTTCACAATGCTTGGCAAAAACGGCAGAAAGCAAAGCGACGCCAAACCAAAACGAAAGACCAGGCACCACCAGGGCGACATGCTTTCGTAAGCAATTTTGGTGATAGCAGAACCTCCGCCAAAAATAATAGTTTGAAGCACCACGAGGCTAATGCAGACCGAGCGGTAGTTAAGTAGCTTTGCCACGCAGTGTCCTTTCTGTATTGGTGGGATTTGACGTTGCAATAGTAGTTGCTGAGCAAATAAAAGTAAAACGTGAATTTCTTTATTAAATTGAAAGTATTTCTTGTTTGTACTGATAAACTAAGACTAATAAAGAGGCGAGTCAGAAATCAAAGCAAAACGAATGGATACTTTATGAGCAACCAAAAATATGAAGCATTCCTTAAGGTACATGAAACTGGCAGTTTTAAAGAAGCAGCACAGTTGCTTGGTTATACCCAAGCGGGCGTAAGCTACCTCATTAACTCCTTAGAAAAGGAATTGGGGATGACTTTATTTGTCCGTGACTATGGTGGAGCCCATCTCAGCGCCGAAGGGCAAAACATACTTCCCTGGATTCAAGATGTTTGCAATGCGGAACGGCGCCTGACTTCTCGGCTAGGCGATCTCAAACACTTAGAAGGCGGCGTTCTTCGCGTAGGAACGTTCACAAGCACCGCCATTCAATGGCTACCTGGCATTACGAAAGCATACCTTGCTCAGCATCCCGCTATCGACGTTCAAATCAGCATCAGTGATGACCAAGATGAACTTGAGGAAATGATATGGCGCGGAGATATAGACTGCGGGTTTGTAGTACTCCCCGTCAAACAAGAACTTGAAACTATTTCGCTTCGGCACGACCCCATGATGGTGGTATTGCCTCAAAACCATCCCCTAGCAAATGAAACTGCGTTCCCGCTGAAAGCTCTGAGCGAATACCCCTATATTCGCCTAAAAAGTGGTGTGTTTTCCGAAATTGATGCCTTCTTTGAACAACACAAAATTCAACCACCTACGCGCTTTGTGATTGATAGCGACTATGCGGTTATGAGTATGGTAAGTGAAGGCTTAGGCTATAGTGTCCTGCCTGGTCTTATCCTGCGCGATGCAGCATTTCCTTTGGTAAGCATGCCGCCCGAAATACCTGCCCAACGAGAACTTGCGCTAGCACTACGCTCAAGCACAACTGCTTCGGGAGCAACGAAGGCGTTTGTAGATATTGCCCAGACTTGGGTTACCCAAGCTTACGCACAAGCGTAGGTAAAGCCTTCGCGTGCGAACACAAATAATCTGGTGCTTCATTGCGTAGGGCTTCTTCACTAAAGAAACCCCAGGTAGCACCTACAGTAATAACTCCAGCACCATTGCCTGACTGCATGTCAAACGGACTATCACCCACATAGACACATTCTTCTGGCTGCAAGTTCAAAAGCTCACACCCGCGAAGTACCGCGCCGGGTAAAGGTTTATGGATAGGCCAATCATCTGCTCCTGAAACAAAATCAAGCAGGGTATCTAATCCAAAGATTTCTAAACCGCGAACTGCTGGCTTATGAAACTTAGAGGTAACCACACCCAAACGATACCCTTCGTTATGCAGCTGAAGCATCGCGTCTTTAATACCTGGATATAGTTGCACCATTTCGTCATGAATTTTTTCATTGTAGGCACGGTACACAACCAGAAGCTCATCGTGCTTTTCCTGATCGTTGGTAAAGTCCCACATCTGATCACTAAGCGGTGTGCCCACTTTAGCCAAAAGAACTTCATCGGGAATTACCTCGTTTAAAACGGTGCGCGTAGCATGACGAAAGCTTGCACGTAGCACTTCATAGGTATTAAGAATTGTGCCGTCGAGGTCAAAAAGTACTGCCTTGATGTTACCCATAGTCCACCTATTCTTCGGTATTATCAGTTCTTCTATTAGCACTTGCCAGCAGTGTCGAAGTGTTTAACCTGTCCACCGGGCAGGTTAAACGATACTCACAGATTAACGATTAAAAAGCGCGTCAAAGTAACCTGAAGTCTTTCCTGCCGCATTACGCTTCGCAAAAGCAAGAAGCTCAGCCAGGGAGGTTAATTCAACGTCACGTTTTTCCCCTGTGCGGCGGAGCTTGATTTCTACTTTACCTTCTGCCAAACCGCGCTTGCCTACCACTACCTGCAAAGGCCAGCCAATAAGGTCAGCATCTGCAAACTTTACGCCTGCGCGTTCATTACGGTCATCAATTACTACTTCCAAACCCAAAGCATCGGCTTCCTTAGCCAATCGCTCTGCCGTAGGCTGCACCAAGTCGTCCCCTACCGTAAGCGGGATGACGCAAATATGAGCCGGAGCAATTCCTACCGGCCAAATGATTCCCATATCATCGTGGCTCTGTTCAACGGCAGCAGCCAAGGTGCGAGATACGCCAACACCGTAACAACCCATGAGGAAGTACTGTTCTGAACCATCCTCTGCCATGAAGGTAACGTCCATAGAACGAGAATACTTATCGCCCAGTTTGAAAATCTGACTTACTTCAATACCGCGGGCAGACTGCAGTGGTAAACCGCACTCAGGACAAGCGTCACCTTTCTGTACGGTACATAGATCAGACCAAGCATCTACCTGGAAGTCTTCGCCCAAACGAGCACCTACATAGTGGAAACCGTCTTCATTAGCACCAACTACCCAGCGTTCAATGGCACGCAGGCTTTCGTCTGCTGCCACCTTAACACCCTCAGGTAAACCAACGGGGCCCATAGATCCCTTTACGAGCCCAGCTTTTTCCATTTCTTCATCTGTTAAAGGAGTGAAGCCAGACACTATTCGGGAAGCCTTGATTTCATTTACTTCGTAATTACCGGGCACGAAAAGAACCCAGATGTTTTCTTCAGAATCCTTGCAAGAAAATGCCTTCATGCACGCAGCTTCTTCACAATCAAGGAACTCTGCCAGCTCAGCGATGGTGTGTACCCCAGGAGTAGCAATTTTCTCCAAAGTATCAGCTTTGTATTGCACAGGCCTTGGCGAAGCGGCAGCCGCTTCAACGTCGGCAGCATAGCCACAGCTACAATACACAAGCTCGGCTTCACCAGATTCGGCCAATGCCATGAATTCTTCGCTTTCATTACCGCCAATCTGACCAGAGTCAGCCTTTACAATGCGGTAATCAAGACCCATGCGCTCGCACATATTGGAATAGGCTTCACGCATTTGCTGATAGCTCTTCTCGAGACCCTCTTCATCCATGTCAAAGCTATAGGCGTCTTTCATGATAAATTCACGACCACGCAAGAGACCGAAACGAGGACGACGCTCATCGCGGAACTTCAGCTGAATCTGATATAAGTTCTTAGGTAGATCCTTGTAGCTACGAAGTTCGTTGTCTACAAGGTTGGTAATAATCTCTTCGTGCGTAGGACCTAATACGAATTCATTTCCATGACGGTCTTTAAGACGCAAAAGCTCATCACCGTAATCATCCCAACGGCCACTTCGATGCCAAAGCTCCGCTGGTTGCACAAACGGCATTAGAAGTTCCTGGCCACCGTGGCTATCCATTTCTTCGCGCACAATGTTTTCAATCTTGCGAAGAACACGCATACCAAGCGGCAAAAATGAATACAGACCCGCTGCTTCTTTGCGAATCATACCTGCACGCAAAAGCAAGCGATGGCTTGCAATTTCTGCATCAGCAGGATCTTCTTTTAACGTTGGCGCATACAGAGCGCTCATTCGCATTACGGTCATAATTTTTCTATCTCCTCCATCAGGGCGTCAACGATTTCGCTTTCATCTACTCTGCGAAGTATTTCGCCATGAACAAATACCACACCTGTTCCGGCTCCGCAGGCTACACCGATATCGGCATCAGCCGCTTCACCAGGGCCATTTACTACACAGCCCATTACCGCTACTTTGAGCGGCTTTTCTATGGTCACCAAGCGCTTTTCTACTTCTTGCGCCAAGCCTATTAAGTTTACCTGAGTACGACCACATGTGGGACAACTAATTAGCTCAGGACTTCTGCGACGTAAATCAAGCGCACCAAGCAACGTCCAGCAAGCACGAATCTCAGTAATAGGATCGTCCGTTAAAGAAATTCGCAGGGTGTCACCGATGCCTTCTTCCAAAAGTACACCCAACCCACAAGCAGATTTAATAATACCTTGGAAGCTTGTTCCTGCTTCAGTAATACCTATATGAAGCGGAATTTCGGGAATCTCATGGGCAAGCAAGCGATAAGTTTCGATAGTGGCACGAACATCATGAGCCTTTGCTGACACTACAATGTCTTTAAACCCACGACTTTCAAAGTAGCGCACATAGTCTGCAGCACTCTGTGAAAGTTTTTGAGGAAGCGTTAGGTCTTCACGTGCTGCTAGGCTTGAATCTAAAGACCCGGCATTAACTCCAATGCGAATAGGAATTCCAGCCTCGCCAGCTGCGTCGATCACTGCATCTGTCTTGGCAAGTCCACCAATATTTCCTGGATTAATGCGGAGTTTTGCTGCTCCGTGGCGAGCGGCCTCTATAGCAATCCGAGCGTCAAAATGAATATCAGCCACAACGGGTAACGGAGAAGCCTCACATACCGCTTGGAAAGCTCCTATGCAATCCAGCGAAGGAACCGCCATGCGAACCACCTCACAGCCCGCTTCGTCCAGACGCTTAATCTGCTCCAAATTAGCAGCTACCTCGTGCGCTGGTGCATTGAGCATAGACTGAACCACAACAGGAGTTCCTCCGCCCAGAGGAACCGCTCCCACCATAACGCGACGCGTTACTTCGTGGGGGCTCTTCGGTTTTATCATGCTTGCGGAATCAGTATGAGTCTTAAGGCTTTCAAGTGCTTCAGAGGTTTCCATTCGTATCTACCTACCAATTTCCGAATATAAATCGCTGAATGTCTTGATTAATCATGATAACGAAAAGACCCAGGAAAAGCAGCATGCCAACTGCGGAAACATAATTCATAAACCGCGTAGTTACAGTTTTACGAGAAATCTTTTGGATTATTTCCACCAGAAGGCGGCCTCCGTCTAAGGGAGGAATAGGGATAAGATTCATTACCCCCAATGATGCAGAAATCATTGCGGTAAAAGTAAGAGCACTTACCAGACCTTGTTCGAAATAGGTTTTTGAAAGTACCGCAATACCCATAATAGAGGTTGAGTTCGACACCGTTTCAGCGGCAGTAGCGGGGTTAAAGAGGCTTGCAACCGCCTGCACGACCATTCCGATGTAGACAAACCCAGAAATGATGGCGTCGACTGGATTCAAATTGATGTGAACAATTTCTCCCGTATCTTGATACTGCACATCAAAACCAATTACTGAATATAAAACAATGAACGCAAGCACCACAAACAGCAGGTTCATTGCTACACCAGCAATTAAAATAACTGACCGCTTCCAAAATGGAAGAGATCGATACTGATGTTTGTATTCGTTTTCATAAAGAGCCTGGGGGTCTGATACAAAACGTGCGCTTCCCTCAAAATACGATTGAGGTTCAGGCAGGCCCTTCTGAACTGCTTCTTTGATCTGTTTCTTGGTAGGCTTAAAGGCTGGCGTCCGATACGTATTGTACTTGTCGGTCTTTTTGGGGGCAGTAATACTTCCCCATTCAACCAGTTCATCAAGAGCGTTCAGCGCGTCATCTTCAGAAATGCCACAATCATATGCAACATCTTCCATGTGCGCCGTCCCACGGCGATATACAGAAGCTAAGACTTGCGGGAGGTGTGGACTCATCTCCCCTGCTTCCATACCGCAAACGCGAGCATAACCGCCCAGGGGCACTGCAGTAACACCGAATCGAGTCTCTCCGCGTTGAAAGCCTAACGAAGGGCCAGGAAGACCTAGCATAAACTCAGTAACACGAACACCGAATGCGCGCGCAGCCAAATAGTGCCCGCCTTCATGGATAAATACCAAAAGACCGAGCACTACCGTAGCGCATATGATCATTATTGCGACGTCCACAAACTTACTTTCTAGATTGTTTGCATGCTTTCAAATTCATAATAGCTGTATTAACAGGGTTTCTGAGAACTGTTAGCCTATATTCAGAACTTCCCCGCATTAATTACAAGAACCAGAGGAACCTAGAGAGGAACCCAATGGAACCCAATGGGGACGTGTCTTTTGGGTTTTCAAGTGTGCTCATACAATGAAACAGAGCCCCTGAAAAAAAAAACAAGCCGCGTCACCGCGGCTTGTTTTGGTTAGCTTTTTGATCTAAACAACTACTTGAAGAATCCTTCGTAGTTATACATCTTCAGCTGGCTTTCTACCTTGTTCATGGTATCAAGCGCTACGCCAATCATAATCAGAATGGATGTACCGCCAAAGGCCTGAACAAGTTCGTTGCCCGTGAAGTAGAAAATGATGGTCGGCAAAACTGCAATAACTGCAATAAAGATACCACCTGGCAACGTTACACGCTTCAGTACATTTTTAATGTACTGTTCCGTGTTAGTACCTGGACGAACACCTGGAATGAAGCCGCCCTGCTTACGCAGATTGTCAGAAGTTTCGCTCGGATTAAACACCATCGAGGTGTAGAAGTAAGCGAAGAACACAATCAGCAGCACGGTCAAAATCCAGTTGACCCAACCAGCAGAAGCAGCATCTGCTGCAGCCGTCAGCCAGCCTACGTTAAAGATAGCAGCCAACTGTGCTGGGAAGTAAATAATGCAGCTTGCAAAGATGATAGGAATAACGCCTGCAGAGTTCACCTTAAACGGAATGTAGGTGGACTGGCCGCCCATCATCTTCCTACCCTGAACACGCTTTGCGTAGTTCACCGGAATGCGGCGCTGCGCACGTTCTACGTAAATAATGGCAGGAATGCAAACCAAAACCACTGCCAGAATCAGGATGGTCAAAGCGATACCCATGCCAGAGTCTGAGGTGGTGTTGATGGAAGAGAAGATTGCCGAAGGAACGCGGGAAACGATACTCACAAAGATGATGAGAGACATACCATTGCCCACGCCGCGTTGGGTAATCAATTCGCCCATCCACATAATGAAGCCTGTACCAGCAACCAAGGTAAATACAACCAAGAAGTCGGTCAGTATTTCAGGTACTTCACTGGAAAATACAACACCATAGGCGCTGGACTTAAAGAGCAGCAAATAACCAATAGCGTTAATAAGACCCAAAGCCAGCGTCAGGTAACGCGTAATTTGGGTAATCTTGCGACGGCCTGCTTCACCTTCGCGCGCCATATTCCCTAATGAAGGAATTACACCCTGCATAAGCTGCATGATAATGGATGCCGTGATGTAGGGCATAATACCCAGCGAAAAGACGCTGAAGTTAGAAAGAGCACCGCCGGTAAACAGGTCGAGCATTGCCATAGAAGCACCTGAATTAGCAAACGAGGTTGCAAATTCATTAAATGGAATGCCCGGAACCGGGATGTATGCACCAAGGCGGTAAAGCGCAAGAATAGCCAGCGTAAAAAGAATCTTCTTACGCAGTTCCGGAACCTTGAATGCGTCAATCAGTGACCTTAGCAAGGCTCTTCGACCTTTCCTCCTGCTGCTTCAATCTTTGCTTTTGCAGAAGCAGAAACTTTGTCTACCTTTACAGTCAGGGCCTTAGTGATTTCACCGTCACCCAAAACCTTAACCAGAGCGTCAGCATGCTTGATAATGCCCTTAGCCTTCAAGCTTTCGCCGTCAACTACGTCGCCAGCTTCAAACTTAGCTTCCAAACGGCTTACGTTTACCGGCACATATTCGGTGTGGTTGATGTTCTTGAAACCAGGCAACTTCGGCAAACGACGTGCCAAAGGAGTCTGACCACCTTCAAAACCTGCACCCTTGCCGCCACCAGCACGAGACTTCTGACCATTCATACCACGGCCAGCGGTTTTGCCGGTACCAGAAGCAGGACCGCGACCCACACGCTTGCGGGCTTTACGAGAACCTTCTGCTGGTTGTAAGTCTTTTAATTCCATGTTTTCTCCTTTCGCTCCAGGGAATTCCCTGGTGCTGGCAGCTCGCCGCCAGCTAACTTCCAAACTATATGGCACTAATGCGCGCCAATCCTGCATTATACCTTAAAGACTCTTATCTCCTTCGAAAAAGAAGTGAGCCCTTATAGGAATGTTTTATTCCAAGGCGCAACAAAGGGAAAGCGCCACGAAGACCTTTCCCTTTGAAAAAAGGAGAAGAGCTTAAAGCTCTTCTACCTCTACCAGATGCTTAACCTTGAAAATCATGCCACGAACAGATTCGTTGTCTACCTGTTCTACCGTGCGGCCAATCTTGCCAAGGCCCAAAGCCTTCAGCGTTTTGCCCTGATCGGCAGGACGACTGATGGCACTTTTAGTCTGCGTAATACGCAGCGTTTTCTTTGCGTCTGCCATTACTTACTCCTTCGTGCCGAAAATTTCTGCAACCGACATATTGCGGCGAGCAGCTACTTCTGCAGGGCTTTCCATGTTCTTCAAGCCTTCTGCAGCAGCCTTAACAATGTTCAGAACATTGGAGGTGCCCAAAGACTTAGCGAACACGTCAGTTACGCCAGCAAGTTCCATAACTGCACGAGAAGCATTGCCTGCTACAACGCCCGTACCAGGAGCAGCCGGCTTAATGAGCACGCGGCCTGCACCATATTCGCCCAAGATTTCATGGGGAAGCGTCTTTTCAGCAGTCAGCGGTACAGTGAACATATTCTTCTTTGCGTCTTCGACGCCCTTCTTGATAGCGATTGGCACTTCTTGAGACTTACCCATGCCAACGCCAACACGACCGTTGCCGTCACCGACAACTACCAATGCGGTCAGAGCAAAACGACGACCGCCCTTAACTACCTTAGATACACGGTTGATGTAAACAACGCGTTCTTCCAATTCAGGAACCGCGGCGTTGTTCTGTTGCTGTTTACGAGCCATAAACTAACCCCAATCCTTAGAATTTCAGACCTGCTTCGCGGGCAGCTTCAGCCAGAGCTTTGATGCGCCCGTGATACAAATGTCCGCCACGGTCAAACACGACTTCGTTGATGCCAGCTTCCTGAGCCTTCTTGCCAACGATTTCACCAAGTTTGGAAGCACCTTCAACAGTAGCGCCACTTACGCCAGTTGCCTTAAAGTCGGCACCCAGGGTAGAAACGCCACAAAGCGTGGTGCGGGTAACGTCGTCAATAATCTGAACATACATGTTAGAGTTGCTGCGCGTAACACACATGCGGGGACGAGCAGCGGTGCCGGAAATCTTTGCGCGAACGCGACGATGACGACGAGCAAGACCGGCTTGTTTTTTCTGAAGTTTTTTCATACTAAAACCCTTTCACTTTCAAGCCGTCAGCTTAGTCGCCCTTGGCAGCTTTGCCCAGCTTGCGACGGATGCGTTCACCATCGTAACGAATACCTTTGCCCTTATAAGGTTCAGGTTTACGCCACTTGCGGATGTTAGCAGCAACCTGGCCGACCTGTTCTTTGCTGGGGCCGGTCACAATGATTTCAGTCTGGGAAGGAACTTCAAACGTAATGTTTTCAGGAGCTTCAACCAGTACTGGATGAGAATAACCCAACTGCATTTCCAGATCCTTACCCTTCAGGGCGGCACGATAGCCAACACCTACGAGCTGCAGCTTCTTGGAAAAGCCAGTGTGCACACCTTCTACCATGTTGGCAATAAGGGTACGGGTCAGGCCATGAAGGCTCTTAGCCTCACGGCTGTCGTTTGGGCGCGTAACGATAATTTCGTCGCCTTCACGAGCGATATTGATCAGAGGCTGGAAGGTACGAGTCAGTTCGCCCTTGGGGCCTTTAACCGTTACCGTGCTACCGTCAATGGCAACTTCTACACCGGCGGGAATAGCTACGGGATGCTTGCCAATACGTGACATATTCTTTCCCCTTTCCTACCAGATGTAAGCGATAACTTCGCCGCCAACACCCTTTTTGCGAGCGTCGCGGTCGGTCATAACGCCATTGCTTGTCGAAATGATTGCAGTACCCAGACCACCGAGTACGCGAGGCAGTTCGTCCTTGCCTGCATAAATACGCAGACCAGGCTTAGAAATGCGCTTAATACCGCGAATGGTCTTAGCCTTTTTGTTGCCATACTTAAGCGTAATTTCAAGCGTAGCACGAGGTTCGCCCTCAATTACGTCATAGCCCTGGATGTAGCCCTCTTGTTCCATAATGCGGGCGATTTCCACGAGCTTTTTGCTCGACGGCATGGAAACCGTCGGCTTACCAGCAGAGTTAGCGTTACGCACACGCGTAAGCATATCTGCAATGGGATCGGTCATACTCATTTTTTCTCCTTTGGTTCTTGATGAGCGCGTGCGTCTGGTTCGTTAGAGCCCATAGCCCTTTCGCCTAGACACCGGCACGCCGTGAACGTTTCGAATCCTACTAGCTTACCAGGAGGACTTGGTCACGCCCGGCAGTTCGCCTTTGTTAGCCAGCTCACGCAGGCAGACGCGGCACAGACCGAACTTACGATAGTAAGCGCGCGGACGACCGCAACGAGAGCAGCGGTTGTGCTGGCGCGTCGAAAACTTCGGTTCGCGCTTTGCCTTGGCAATCATCGATTTCTTAGCCATGCAATTCCTTCTTTCTTATCTTTTAGACCTGTTGGCTCACAGATCCAAATACCGAGGTTACACGAAAGCCGCCAGCTTATATAAGCTCAGGCGGCACTTTCGATTTACTTGCTCTTGAACGGGAAGCCCAGAGCCTGCAGAAGCTCAAAAGCGGCTTCGTTCGTTTCAGCCGTGGTGACGAAGGTAATGTCCATACCACGGGTACGATCAATCTTGTCGTAGTCAATTTCAGGGAAGATGAGCTGTTCGGTAATACCCAAAGAGTAGTTACCGCGACCGTCAAAGCTGGTGCGAGAAATACCACGGAAGTCGCGAACACGCGGCAAAGCGGTAGACAGCAAACGATCCAGGAATTCCCACATGCGGTCACCGCGCAGGGTTACCTTGCAACCAATTGCCTGACCTTCGCGTACATGGAAGCCTGCAATAGACTTCTTTGCGCGAGTCACGCAAGGCTGCTGACCGGTGATGACGCGGAGGTCAGCCATAGCGGAATCCAGCAGCTTGTGGTCGGATGCAGCAGCACCTACACCCATGTTAACAACAATCTTTTCCAAGCGAGGAACCTGATTGATGTTAGCAATACCCAGTTCCTTTTCCAGGAAAGGAACGATTTCCTTTTGATACTTTTCCTTCAAACGAGGAGCAGCCATTCTAATTTCCTTCCATTCGATGAATTAAACGCAAGATTTCCGACCTTGCGTCCCCTAGCACTTTCGCACTGGGGGCCATTTATTGCTGACCAGTTAATACTTTTACAGTCAGCACATTGTTTGCGGAATTAAAATTCCTTACCGCACTTCTTGCAGACACGAACCTTCTTACCAGCTTCGTTGACCTGCTTGTTTACGCGGGTGTTCTGCTTGCAATGAGGGCATACCAACATCACGTTAGACACGTGAATAGGAGCCTCCATAGTTGCAATACCGCCCTGCGGATTTTCGCGAGTCGGGCGCATAGCCTTCTTGATCAGGTTAACCTGTTCTACAACTACGCGATCCTTCTTCGGAAGCGAGCGCAGAACGACGCCTTCCTTGCCTTTGTCCTTACCAGCAAGAACCTTAACGGTATCACCTTTTTTAATGTTCATAGGCATCTATCACTCACCTCCTACAGCGTTTCAGGTGCCAAAGACACAATCTTCATGTACTTCTTGTCGCGCAATTCGCGAGCCACTGGCCCGAAGATACGAGTGCCGCGCGGAGCACCGTCATTGTTAATAAGTACGCATGCGTTCTGGTCGAACTTGATGTAGCTGCCGTCTGCACGGCGAACTTCCTTTTTCACGCGCACAACTACGCAGCGGACAACGTCGCCTTTCTTAACGCCACCGTTGGGCATAGCTTCCTTTACGCTGCAGATGATAACGTCACCAAGACCTGCATAGCGGCGCTTAGAACCGCCCAGAACCTTGATGCATTGCACCTTGCGAGCGCCGGAGTTGTCGGCTACTGCGAGCATGGTTTGCATTTGAATCATTGCTCTGTCCTAACTTTCCTCATAGTAAACATGCAAAAGCACGTACTATTTCGCCTTTTCAACGATCTTCAGCAGACGCCAGCGCTTCATCTTGGAAAGCGGACGAGTTTCCATAACCTGAACAGTGTCGCCGATGCTGGCTTCATTGTTTTCGTCATGGGCGTGCAGCTTCTTGGTGCTGGTCATCATCTTTTTGTAAACCGGATGCGGCTTGCGCTCCTTGATTTGTACCACAATGGTTTTGTCGCTGGCGTTGGAGATAACAACACCCTGACGAACCTTGCGGAAGTTACGTTCGTTAGTCATTTTTTACCTTCCTGCCCGCCGCTTATGCGCTCAACTCACGTGCACGCATTTCGGTCTGAATACGTGCGATGTCTTTCTTGACCTGACTCACGCGAGCGGTGTTGTCAAGCTGGCTGGTTGCCATCTGGAAGCGCAGGTTGAACAGTTCAGCACGCGCATCCTTCAACTTTGCCTGCAGGTCTTCAGCAGAAAGTTCACGAATTTCTGATGCTTTCATTTATGCCTGCCCTTCCGTTTCGCGAGAAACAATCTTGCACTTAATGGGCAGCTTGTTGATGGCGAGGCGAAGAGCTTCTTTAGCAGTTGCTTCTTCAACACCATCAATTTCAAACATGATGCGACCAGGCTTTACGACTGCTACCCATGCTTCCGGACTACCCTTACCAGAACCCATGCGAGTTTCAGCAGGCTTCTTCGTAATAGGCTTGTCGGGGAAGATAGTGATCCAAACCTTACCGCCACGCTTCATATGACGAGTCATAGCAACACGAGCAGCTTCAATTTGGCGGTTGGTAATCCAAGCAGCTTCCTGTGCCTGGATGCCCCAGGAGCCATGGTTCAAACGGGTGCCGCCCTTAGCCTTACCCTTCATTGAACCACGCTGCACCTTGCGGTGCTTTACGCGCTTAGGAATAAGCATTTACTTCGCACCCCTTTCGTTACGGTCGTTGCGACGACCACGGCTGGGACGAGCGGAGCCTTCCAAAGCTGGCTGAGGAGCCTTCTGGCCAGGCAAAACGTCACCATGATATACCCACACCTGCACACCAATGGAACCCATGGTGGTTGCAGCCGTAGCAAAACCGTAGTCAATCTTTGCACGCAGGGTGTGCAGTGGCACGCGGCCTTCACGATACCATTCGCGACGGCTCATTTCTGCGCCGCCCAAACGACCTGCGCACTGAACGCGGATGCCCTGAGCACCGCTTTTACGAGCGGACTGTACAGCCTTGCGCATTGCGCGGCGGAAAGCCACACGGCCTTCGAGCTGTTCAGCCACAGACTGAGCAATCAGATCAGCGTCAAGTTCAGGACGCTTAACTTCAACAACCTCAACGGAAACGGTGCCGTTAGCAACTTTTTCAAGCTTCTTGCGAAGAGCGTCAATTTCTGCGCCCTTCTTGCCAATAACAACACCCGGACGAGCGGTTGTGATGATTACCTTAATCTTGTCACCAGCGCGTTCGATTTCAATCTTAGAAACAGCAGCGCTGTGAAGGTGTTTCTTCAGGAACGTACGAATTTCCTGATCGTTTTCCAGGTTCTTTGCGTAATCCTTGTCGGCATACCAGCGGCTGCGCCAATCTTCAGTGATGCCAAGGCGGAACCCAGTAGGGCTAACTTTCTGACCCATAAGGTTATGCCTCCTCTCGCGGAGCAACAACAATAGTAATGTGGCTCGTGCGCTTGCGAATGCGAGCGGCAGAACCCTTCGCACGGGGGCGAATACGCTTCAGCGTAGGACCTTCGTCGGCATATGCAGCCTTAACAACCAGGCCTTCAGCGCGAAGATGGTGGTTGTTTTCAGCGTTTGCTACAGCAGAATTGAGAACCTTTTCCACTGTTTCAGCAATACCACGATTGGTGAAGCGCAGGATTTCCTGTGCTTGTTCTACGGACTTACCGCGAATAAGGTCAATAACGATACGCGCTTTGCGTGGGGAAACGCGAACGAAACGAGCTTGTGCTTTAACTTCCATTCGTAATCCCTCCTATCGCTTACCCTTGTCGGCGGAATGACCCTTAAACGTACGGGTCGGGGCAAATTCGCCCAACTTGTGACCGACCATAGATTCGGTGATGTAAACCGGTACGTGCTTGCGACCATCATGAACAGCGATGGTATGACCCACCATGTCCGGGAAGATGGTGCTAGAACGAGACCAGGTTTTGACGACGTTCTTTTCGCCAGCCGCGTTCATGGCTTCAATACGACCAAGCAAGCGCGGTTCGACGAAAGGACCTTTTTTCAAACTTCTGCTCACAATTACTCCTTAACGTAACGCGCGCTACTTCTTGCGGCGACGGATGATCAGGCGGCTGGAAGCCTTCTTTGGGTTGCGCGTGCGGTGACCCTTCGTAGGAACACCCCAAGGCGTAACCGGATGACGACCGGCACTCTTGTTCTTACCTTCACCACCGCCATGAGGATGGTCAACCGGGTTCATAACCGTACCACGAACGGTAGGACGAATGCCCTTCCAGCGGTTACGACCAGCTTTACCAATTTTGATGTTGCCGTATTCGGCGTTGCCAACTTCACCAACCGTTGCACGGCAAGTGATGAGCACACGACGCATTTCGGAAGAAGGCATACGCAGGATTGCGTAGCCACCTTCTTTACCCATCAGCTGAACGGAAGCGCCAGCAGAACGAGCGATTGCAGCGCCCTTGCCAGGCTGAAGTTCAACAGCGTGTACCAAAGTACCAACAGGAATGTTGGCCAAAGGCAGCGTGTTGCCAGGCTTGATGTCTACGTCAGTGCCGCTGGCGACCATATCGCCCACACGCAGACCCTTCGGATGCAGGATGTAGCGCTTTTCGCCGTCTACATAGTGCAGAAGAGCAATGCGTGCACTGCGGTTGGGGTCATATTCGATGGTTGCAACCTTGGCGGGTACACCGTCCTTGTTGCGCTTGAAGTCGATAATGCGATAACGACGCTTGTTGCCGCCACCCTGATGACGCGTAGTGATGCGACCATAGTTGTTGCGGCCAGCCTTATTCGGCTTCGGTGCAAGCAGCGACTTTTCCGGCGTCTTCGTGGTGATTTCTGCAAAGTCAGAAACCGTCTGGAAGCGACGACCAGGGCTAGTCGGCTTGTATTGCTTAACTCCCATGTCTCTTTCTTCTTTCCTACTTCGGGGGTATCTGCTCGCATGCCTCTCCATACACCAAATACCCTGTTTTTCCTGATGGTGAGCCGATTGCCACGCTCGCTAAGGGAGGCTTAACGGTGCGACGCCGGCTTACCACGCGTCCGGGTGTATCTATAAAACCGCAGACGCAAACGAAGATTATAAAGCCCGACGTGGGCTTATTCAAGAATTTTTTTACAGAATTGAAATTAGAAGCTACGCATTCACAACTTGCGCACAAGTGAAATCATCATGCAGGGAAGCTGGTTGGCATATTCTAACAATTTAGGTAATACTCAACTTCGCAGGCTACGATTTCGTAAGGAACTATACAGCGAAAACAGCGCTACTCCCCCACCGACAAGGGCACCTAAAAACACGAGCGAAGCAGTACTTAGATAAAACAAAAACGACCACGGTATTGCATATGCGGCGTGAAGCCCCTGCACCGAAATCACTGCAGATACACCACTGAAAAATATAGCTGCTATCACGAGTTCAATCATAAGAGTTCGTACAGCATACTGACGCCTCAAGCCCACAAGTGTAAGCTGATAAAAGAACTGCGTATACTGTCTTCTAGCAACTATGGAAAAATACATTAGGAACGCGGTAGCTGAAAGAACTACCGAAAACACTTGGAGAGTGTCACCTTGAGTAAACGGCAGGTACTGCTGTGCAAGAAGCTTAGCAGAGTAGCAGGCCTCTTCTTTCGAATAGAGAACGGCTTCTGCTTCTAACCCAGATTCAAGTCCTCCCCCTACCGAAAGAAAATCCTCAAGCGTCCTTTCGCTTACATCGTAAATATCTATAGAACTTGGAATCATTCCAGAAGCCTGGTTATCTTTTACTAAGATTCCTTGGGTGTCAGCATACGCTGGAATAAGTGCGCTTATACGTGCGGTTGTTTCGGTATGAGAGAACGCCTGCTCAATAACAACGGTGTCGCCGACATTCAAGGAAAGGTTGCGGGCGAGGTTTTCATCCACCCATGCACCCTCCAAGTTAGCGGGCTCATTCCTCAGTGCTTGTGCATTGAAGACCGTATCTTGGAGAGCGGCGCTCTCGTTCCTAGAGGCTCCACGAAGCAAAGCATCACTTATGATTCCATCATGTTCCAAGGTTACATAGTATTCCTTGATATACGTATGCTCGGAAATTTCTTCTGGAAGTGATAGAACCTCATCCCCGTCAGTCATGAACGCCAGATCTATTCTTGCTAACGTTTTTGCTTCCATGGTTGCATAGGGCCAACTGTAGTAGAAATCGAGCACAACATTCAAATAAGCATAAAAACCTATTAAGCTTAGAACTGTAAGAAGTATCAAATTAAGGAAAGGTCTCTTTAGAAGATCCTTACAGCAATATTTCAGGCATAGGGAGGTAGCACTCATTTTGAATTCCTTGCTCTGCTCGTTTAAAGGCTAAGCAAAGAGTCTGCCCTTGAAGAAATGTCTTTGTCATGAGTAACAACAACCAAGGCAGTGCCATTGTTTTCACGCATCCGACAAAGCATTTCCATGACACGGTCGGTAGAAGTCTTATCTAGGTTTCCTGTTGGCTCATCGGCAAGTATGAGTTTTGGATTGTTTATAAAAACTCGGGCAATGGCCACGCGTTGCTGCTGACCCCCCGAAAGCTTAGCTATCTTTGATTTGGTCTTTTCTAGCAGCTTGACATCTGCCAGTAAATCTAGAGCTTTCCGTCGAGCGTCCTCTTTTGAAACTCCGCCTATAAGCGCGGGAAGCATAACGTTTTCGAGCACCGAAAGATGTGGTATGAGATTGAAAAATTGATAAATCATTCCCACTTCACAATTGAGATAGTGAGCCAATTCGTTTTCAGAAAAATCACCTACGCTTTTTCCTTCATATACGACTTTTCCACTTTGGGGGCGCTTGAGTCCTGCCAGTAATGAAAGAATGGTCGACTTCCCAGAACCTGACGGGCCCGTTATAGCTAAGAATTCTCCTTTTTGAATTTCAAAAGAAAGGTCCTGAATTACTTTCCTTCTTTTTGAACCTTGCTCATAGGAAAAGGAGACCTTCTCAAACGAAATCAAAGAACCCATAATCACTCCGTTTCCCCAAAAAAGCTCTGCGCTATATCAAGTCGTTTTACGCGAAGCGCTAAAACTATGCTCTGACAAAGAACGGCTCCTAAAACAATCAACCCTGCTGCAGCAAAGACCATTTGTTTTATCTCAGAAGGAATCCATATGGGGTAAGCGATTCTGGAGAGACAAGAACCAGCGAAACAGCCTATCAGGATTAAAACCCCATATACAAACAACGCACTAACGACCTGGCTAACAATGAGCTTCTTTTTTGGTGCACCCAGAGCGACAAGCACTGCAAAAGCGTGCATTAGTTTTTGTTGTTTCCAGAGACCATCCAAAACTAATAATAGGAAAGCTATTGCCGATCCAACAATGATTACACCCACAAAAGTCTTTACACCACCGTTTTCTCGCATAAATTCTTTTTGGTGATACTGGTATGTTTCAGAAGCAGGAGTAAGGTAGACACCCTCCATGTTCGAACTATGCTGAATCCTTCGCCAGGTGTTCATTATCTTGTCTTGACTAGGTCCAAAGAGGAAGAGTTCCGTCACTGAAGTGCAGATTTCGTCTTCTAACGCGGCAACACTTTCTTTTGGTTGTAATAGTGCAATTCCGTCTACGAAGCTTCCTTGTTTAACCAGTGCAGAAACTTTTATTTCCCTGTAGACAACATCGATAGCATAACTATCAGCCTCATCTGGTGACATGCCGGGAATAAGAACGTTTTGCGCCTCGTCGCTGCCATGAGGATACTTCAGACCCACATAAATGCTATCACCAGCTTTAACTCCAAGATCTTGAGCAAGAGCCGCTTCCAGCAAAAGTCCTTCCCCATCGTAAGGATTTCCGCTTATCACATAATCGGCTGGTATATACACATCAGCTGGGAAGTGTTTTTTGTCAAAATCTTCCAGGAGAAGGGCTTCCGTAAGTACCTGAGGTGCTTCGTTTGCTTCATTCAAGCTTCTTTTATCTGCGGAAACCAGCGCTTCAGTTCTGCAAGAATTTACTATTTCAACAGGCGCAAATTCGGTCGACAAGTCTTCCCTTAATGCATTAAGTTCTGAGCGATTTTTGGACTCAAAATCTACCGTTGCTGACCAGGGTGGCATCTGAGCAGATGCTTGTTTCATGGCAAGGTATGAAGGAAACGACAACGAATAAACAACAAGCACTATGGTTGCCAAAACAAGAAATATGGGAATTGCCGAATGCTTAAAAACAAGCTTCAGGTTTTCTCGCAAAAAGAACAGTGGTGACATTCTACAGCCCTTCTCCCCTATATCGAAAAAGCTAGATGTTCTTCACCTTTACGTATGCGGTGGGTCCTTCGGAGCTGTTTAAGTTAGTGGTTTGACCATGCGCAAATTTTTTATAAGAAGTCTTAGCGTTCGCTTTAGTTGTGTAAGTTCCTCTCCAGATTGTCTTGCCAGCAAACCAAGACGGTTGAGTTTTCTGCTGCCACACTCGTCCAGAAGTCCGAATGCTCGTAGCAATTTTCCACGCACCGCCTGTACTTCCTGTATAACTCGACACAGTAGGCTTGGAATAATAGGTATAGGGAATTTCATTCAACCAGTCACTCATGAAAGGAATACCAGCGCCACCAGCTCCTAGCCATTCGTAGGTAGTTCTGGTCGTAATAGTTACTGCTTTACCAACTGGCACGGAAGTTTTCGATACGCTGATAGAATTGTCAATATTTGCAGCATAAGCACTCCCCGGAAGAAACGCTAAACTAAAGACTGCTGCCAACAAAAACACTACTGTTTTTCGTCGTGATAACAAGGAATTCATCTCATCCCCTTTCACTCGCACTTAGTACTTAGATGCAAGCTTGCTACCCACAAGTATGACGCAGTGATAGGAAGGATGACCTCTATGATTCGTAGTCCCAGTGGGTTGTATTCGCAAAAGAACGTGATGAATTAACCTTACGACATCAAATGGCTACAAAACAGCGTTTTCGCTTTTCGTAAGGAAAGCTTCAACCATAGAACGTACTTTAGGAGAAACTTTCTCAGAAACAACAAGCGAGGAAACCATGGTTATTTCTTTCTCAGTACCAATTTTTGCCTCAGCTAAATCATTGCAATATTTCACTAATTCATTGTTTGGGCCCGTAAGAATAGCTCCACCACGCTTCACAAATTCAACGCTTCCTTCAATACTGAGAGGAGCTGAAACAAACTTTGGAACTGGAAGACCTGCCTGCATAAAGTTCCCTTCCAGCAAAACTGCGCAGCGCTCTACACCAAACGGAAGAGCAAGGGGCATGCTGCTCATCACTTCAAGAGTAACCTCTTCCTGATTTTTGGAAACCATATTCTTACCGACAAGCACCCTTATAGGAATAAACGTTTTCTTAGCTATATACGTCTGCGGGATAATGGGCGCACCCGGCAATACGCACATATCAGCTTTCTGTTCTTCAAGCATTGCGAGACACATCCCGGGCGTGCAATACGAAACCGAAAGTGCAACCGACGGATCAATTTCTGAAAAGCTCTTCACATCGAACCAACATTCAAAGCTTCCGCGCAAGGGCATTTGCGCAAGAAGAACATTTACCGTTTCTCTACCGCTTTCGGCCGCTTGAAATTCGCCTATTGCTTTATCAAACAAATCTTGTGCCGCAAGAAGCTCTTTTGCAGCCTCAAGGTAAGCCACCCCAAACTCAGTTGGCTCAATTCCACGTCCTTTACGTCTAAACAATTTTTTGCCGTGTCTTCGTTCAGCATCTGCCACGGCCTTTGAAATTGTCTGAGGTGCTACAAATAGTTCTTCAGCAGCTTTCTGATGGCTTGAAAGCGAAAGAGCAGTTAATACATATTTGACTCGATCATTCATGGCAACCTCATACATAATACTATCTTTATCAAGATAAATAGTAATTGAAATTGTGCGCGCTTACGGTTACACAAGCTGCGTTACACAGGCAACAAAAATGAGAGGTTATTTTAAGTAGATTAGCGGTTTGTCCTACTCAGACTTAAGTTTCCTAAACAAGTAATTTGGAGCATAATGGACAAAATGCTTACAAGGAAGAAGGTTTTATGACCACCAAGCTTCAACCTGTTGTTACCCCAAAAGAAGTTTCTCATCTGGCACAAATGGCAGGCGCTATTTGGCGCGAATACTGGCCGGATTTAATTGGCGAAGCCCAAACCGAATACATGGTTGCAAACTTCCAAAGCTTGGATGCCATCATACGTGATATGGCTACCGATAATTACGAATACTGGTTTATCTTAAGCGACACCCCCGATGCTCGCACTAGCGAACCCGCTAGCAGAGAGCGTATCGTGGGGTATACTGGTGGACACGAAGAGCCCGAAACAAATCGCTTCTTTATTTCAAAGATATACCTTTTTCAAGACGAACGCGGCAAAGGTTACGCTTCTGAGGTTGTTCGCTTCTATGAAAACTTATGCAGAGAGCGCAATTTGAAAGCAATGTATTTAACCGTTAACAAGGGTAACGATATGGGCATCCGCGCCTATAAGGCCAAAGGTTTTGAAACTATCGACGCCGTAGAAACCGACATTGGCAGCGGCTTTATTATGGATGACTACATCATGGAAAAGCACGTGTAAGGAACGCTGCCAACAAGCTATCTGAGTACACCAACTCAGCAAACAAATGAGCGAAAGAATACGGGTTCTAATGCGCAAGCCTACAGTGCTTTGCGAATAGATGCAGCAATGCCTTGAGCATCAAGACCCGCGTGCGCCAGCAATTCGTCAACCTTGCCCTGAGGTACAAATTCATCAGCAAAACCTAGGTTGATTACCTTTGTTTGAGCACCTAGCTTTGCCAATTCCGAAAGAACCGCTTCGCCAACACCGCCAGCTATCACACCTTCTTCTACAGTAACTACGAGCTTGGTAGAAGCAGTCTTCTTAATAGCCTCAATATCCAACGGCTTTACCCAGCGCATATCAACCACACGCGCCGAAATGCCTTCTTTTTCAAGAATGTCAGCTGCTCCAAGCGCACCATGAAGCATGCGCCCAAAAGCAAGAATGGCCACGTCTTCGCCTGTGCGCACCTCGTGAGACTTACCCACCTCAAAAGTTTCAGGAACACGAGGAAGATCTACCCCTTCGCCAACACCGCGAGGATAGCGAAGTGCAACAGGGCCATCTAATCTTAAAGCAGTATGCAAGGCAGAAACCAGCTCCGCTTCATTGGAAGGGGCCAGTACCTTCATATGAGGAATCATGCGTAAAAATACGAGATCAAACACGCCATGGTGCGTTGGGCCATCTTCGCCTACCACGCCCGCGCGATCAATAGCAAACACCACGTTGAATTTCGGAAGCGCCACATCAACAATCATTTGGTCTACCGTGCGCTGCATAAACGTGGAGTAGATAGCAACCACTGGCTTTTTTCCGCCAGCTGCAAGACCTGCAGCCAAACCGACAGCATGTTCCTCAGAAATACCAACGTCAACAAAGCGATCAGGGAATTGCTGGCTAAAAGCATTTAAGCCTGTGCCACCCTTCATGGCGGCCGTAATGGCAACAATGTTTTTATCGGCTTCAGCTTCTTTTACGAGCGCCTGCCCAAACACCTGCGTGTAGCTTGCGGGTTTCGGAATTTTTGGTTTAATGATTTCACCAGTAGTAATGTCGAACGCGCTGACCCCATGGAACTTTTCAGGGTTCTTTTCGGCGGGAATATAGCCAGCACCCTTTTTGGTGATTACATGCACTAGCACAGGCCCATCGGCTGCCAGCGCAACTTCCAAAGTTTCTTTAAGAGCTTTGATGTTGTGTCCATCAACAGGCGTTGTACAGAGGATGCCCAGCTGTTCAAAAATCATGGTATGCGGAATAGCGAATTGTTTCATTGATTCTTTGGCGTTACGACCAAAATTAACAATAGCCTTACCTAAAAAGCCACCTCGTTCTTCCAGCCCTGCCTGAATACTATCGCGAGCCTGGCGATACTGAGCAGACGTACGCAAACGCCCCAAATGCTTCATTAAACCACCGACATTGCGCGAAATTGACATAGCGTTGTCATTCAGGATGATGACCATAGGCGTTTGCTCGTGGCCGATCTCGTTTAACGCTTCGAAGGCCATGCCGCCGGAAAGAGAGGCGTCACCAATAAGTGCTACCACTTTTTCTTTGCCACCACGTAAATCACGCGCTTTAGCTAGGCCCAAAGCTATGGACAGCGAATCCGACGCATGCCCAGAAGGATGAACGTCGTAAGGGCTTTCGTCGGGTTTAGGGAAACCAGAAATACCCCCAAATTGACGGAGCGTTTCGAACGCATCTCGTCTACCCGTTACTAATTTATGAGCATAAGCCTGATGACCTACGTCGAAAATAAACTTGTCTTTCGGACAATTCAGTAAGCTATGCGTAACCAGGATGGTTTCTACGGTACCAAGCGATGAAGCCATATGACCACCCGTCTTTGCGGTGGTTTCAACAATGTCTTCTCGGATTTCGCATGCCAAAATAGAAAGCTCCTCGTTTGTGAGGGCTTTTAGGTCGGCGGGAGTATTAACCATATCAAGTATACGCAAATCACTCATAGCAAACCCCTTTACGGGTATTAGTTTTGGATGTCACCTTCAGCGGTGTTTTTAGGCTCCGTAGGATTAGTGCTATCGGTGATGTTGGCGCCTTCTTGAGGTTGAACTGCTGTTTCTTCCCTTTCGGTAGATGTTTCGGGATTGAGATTATTGTCGGCTGCCTCTAATGCTTCAGCCTGTGCGAGGGCTTCTTCTTCGCTTAAATCGCAAGCCAAAAGACCTAGTTTAACCGCTTCTTCATACAGCTTTAATGCTTCGTCAAGACTAATGCCTTCGGCATGTACCTCTTGAACAATAGCATCTAAGCGTTCGCGAACACCTTCATATGTATCTGGCGTATTCTTATTCACCAGCAACCTCTTCTTCAAAAGCGGATTCTGCGGCAGTTATAGATGTGGCAGCGCCCTCTTCTTCCAAGGCACGAGAAATACGCCCTAGCACTCCATTTACAAAGCGAGGAGAGTCATCTTCGCCACCAAAATCTTTTGCCAATTCAACCGCTTCATTAATAGCAACCGAAACAGGAACCATGTCAACGTATTCCATTTCGTACACCGCCATACGAAGTACCATGCGGTCAACCACGGGCATGCGATCAACTGACCAGTTTTCCGAAGATTCTTTTAGACGCTGATCAATAGCTGCCAGATTCTGCTCTACCCCAACAATTAAAGAACGAGCGTAGTCAGACAAAGGACCTTCTTCAGAAAGAAAGCGCTCATCGTCCATAACGGTACTAGCTGCGCATCCTTGGATTTCAGCAGTATAAAAAACTTGCAAGGCACAGCGGCGAGCGCGCGTGCGCTCATGCCGCTTTGCGGATGATTTCTTGTTTGTTGTCATTGTCTGTTGCCTGTTTGCTTAGTCAGTGAAATGAATAGCGTCAATATAAATGTCTACCGAGCTAACCGACACACCAATCTGGCTTTCAGCGGCAGCAGCAATTGCCGAACGAACCTTCGCAGCAATCTCAGGCAGAGGATAGCCGGAATTTACTTCCAGACGTACCGACACCTGAAGCTGATTGTTTTCGTCAACTACAACATCAATTCCCTGTACAGAGGGTTTAGCGCCAAGCGCTTTGCGAATGTTGCTGGTGGCGGTTGAACCAATAGAAGCCACACCTTCTACTTCGGTAGTAGCAATAGCAATAATGGTCTCCACAACACCAGGAGCAATAGCCATGCCTTCTACGTTCAAATCGTCTGTCATAATACATCTCCCATCTCGGTTTCTAAGAAACTCGTTGACACTTTGCCGGATTGGAAAGCTTCGTTTTCCAATACTCGACGATGGAACGGAATAGTAGTCTTAATCCCTTCAATAACAAATTCGTCAAGCGCACGGCGAGCACGAGCCATTGCCTCTTCCCTATCTTGACCGTGCACAATAAGTTTTGCAACAAGAGAATCATAATACGGCGAAATGCGAGCGCCAGTGCGCGCGTAAGTTTCCACACGAATTCCTGCACCCTGAGGCACTTCGAAGCGAGTAATAGTTCCTGGACAAGGACGAAAACCATGATCAGGGTCTTCGGCATTAATACGAAATTCAATGGAATGTCCGTTAGGAACAAACGGTGCTCTTTGGGCACAGCTAATGGGTTCACCAGCTGCAATGCGTAATTGTTCTTTAATGATGTCGACGCCCGTAATTTCTTCTGTAACGGGATGCTCAACCTGAACGCGCGTATTCATTTCCATAAAGTAAAAATGACCGCGCTCATCAAGCAAGAATTCCACCGTACCCGCATTGCGATAATTGGTTGCGCGCACTGCCTTAATGGCAGCAATACCCATAGCGCGGCGTAATTCTTCATCTAAGGCAGGAGACGGAGCTTCTTCGATAAGCTTTTGATGACGACGCTGAATAGAGCAGTCGCGTTCACAAAGAGAAAGATGATTGCCGAAGTCATCCGCCAACACCTGGATTTCTACATGACGGGGGTTCAAAACCAGCTTTTCCAGGTAAACGCCGTCGTTTCCAAAAGCGGCACCTGCTTCGGTGCGTGCAGCCTGATACTGCGCTTCTAAGTCTGCAGGATCATGTACTTCACGCATCCCTTTACCACCACCGCCAGCAGTGGCTTTAATAAGAACAGGATAGCCAACCTTTTGTGCAAACTGGACAGCTTCCTCAACCGTGTCAATACAGCCATTGGACCCTGGCACGGTAGGAACGCCACACATCTTCATGGTTTCACGCGCTGAGCTTTTGTCTCCCATGCGTTCAATGCATTCAGGGCTGGGGCCGATGAAAACAAGACCATTCTCTGCGCAAGCGCGAGCAAACTCAGCATTTTCAGCTAAAAAGCCATATCCGGGATGAATTGCTTCTGCGCCCGTATTGCGAGCAGCTTCAATGATGTTTCCAATTACCAAATAGCTCTGGGTTGCAGGTGCTGCGCCCACACATACCGCCTCGTCGGCATACTGCACGTGATATGAATCTGCGTCTTCGGTGGAATACACCGCAACCGTTTTTATACCCAATTCTTTACACGCGCGCATGACACGTAGGGCAACTTCCCCACGATTAGCTATAAGAACTTTGCTAAACATTACGCAGTCTCCGGCTCAGGAGAAGGCATACCGTGCGGTTCGATATAGAAAAGCGGCGTTCCAAATTCAACAGGAGTTGCATCTTCTAAGCACACTTCACGAACAGTACCCATTTCGCCCGCCGTAATTTCATTCATAAGCTTCATGGCTTCAACGATGCAAAGCGTTTGATTGGCAGTTACTTCATCCCCCACTTTTACAAAGGGAGGTTCGCCTGGTGCCGGAGAAGTATAGAAGGTACCAACCATAGGAGATGTCACTACGCGCCAATGGCTGGGGTGAGTGTCGGCTTCCTCTGCAGCTGGTGCAGCTTCTTCCTTAGGAGCAACCGCAGCTACGGGAGCAGCAGCGGCAACAGGAGCTGCTACATCAGCAGCAACAGCACCAGGCATGCGTACCGCAATACGCGTACCCTCTTCTTCAACAACGATTTCTCCTACGCCACTTTCTTCGGCAACACGAACCAATTCGCGAATTTGATTGATGTCCACGTAATCGTCCTCCTTAGCGTGGCTTGATTCTTCTTCCAGCAGAAATTCTACTTTTTCAGACGTACGATGCTTACTTAAGTAAGTACGTGCCTCGTTCGGGAACAACGCATACATAAGCACGTCTTCTTCGGTTTGTGCCAAGTCGCCAATTTCCTCTGCGACTTCATCATAAGTGGTAGTCACCAAGGAACCCGGAGCAACGTCAGGCGGGAGCATTTCTGCATTGCCAACCACCTTGCTGACAATTTCCTTGTCCATGCGGCCAGGCGCTTTGCCATAATAGCCGCAGATGTAGTCTTTCATTTCCTTAGAAACGACACTCCAACGCTTACCCGTAAGCACATTGAACACTGCCTGAGTACCAACAATTTGGGACAGCGGCGTAACAAGTGGCGGATAGCCAACCTCAGCACGAACGCGAGGAATCTCTTGCATAACTTCAGCCAGACGATTTCCTGCATTCTGAATGTCAAGCTGGCTCATCAAGTTTGACATCATGCCGCCTGGAACTTGATGTGAATACACCTTCATGTGCGTGAGCGAAGACACGCCGCGCTTATAGTGATTACGCTTGCGTACCTCTTCCCAGTATTCGGCAATTTCGAAAAGCAAATCAAGGTCAAGACCTGTGTCATAACGACTCTCTTGAAGTGCAGCTACAATCATTTCAACCGCAGGATGCGAATTACCAAATGCGAGCGGGGCATGAGCAGTGTCTGCAATGGCTGCACCTGCTTCTGCTGCTTTCAGGATATTGGCAGGAGCCATACCACCAACATAGTGGCAATGAATGTGAACTGGTAACCCAATTTCTTCGTTAAATGCCTTAACCATGCGCTCCGTGCGGTACGGAGTTAGCATGCCTGCCATATCTTTAATGGCAATCGTATCAGCGCCCAAATCTTTTAGCTGCTGACCATATTCCAAGAAGCTATCCAAAGTGTGAACAGGTGACATAGTGTACGAAATGGCGCCTTCAAAGTGACCGCCGCATTCTTTGATGGCTTCTGCGTTGTCAACTACGTTGCGGATGTCGTTCAAAGCGTCAAACACGCGGAATACATGCACGCCATTACGCTTGGCTGCTTTAATAAAGCGGTTGCAAATTTCGCGAGAATAGTGCTTATAGCCGACCAGGTTTTGACCGCGAGAAAGCATTGCCAATGGTGTATTGGGCGTCATGGCCTTAATGGAACGCAGGCGCTCCCAGGGGTTTTCGTCCAAAAAGCGTAAGCAGGTGTCGAAGGTTGCTCCGCCCCAAGCTTCAATGGCCCAGTATCCAACGCGGTCCATCTTCGGCAGAATAGGGAGCATGTCGCCAATCTGCATACGGGTAGCCCAGAGGCTCTGCTGACCGTCGCGGATGGTAGTGTCCATTATTTGAAGTCGCGGCATGAACTCACACCTCCTCTTGTCAAAATACGTTCCCACTTCAAATAAAGAGATGAAGTGGTATTTTCAAATACAAGCACTTCATTATAGGCGAAATCATGCTAAGGCGCATAGTGTCGCCAGAAATATTCGACAAGAACCCCTGAACAAGCCGCTATAGGATGAAACCTTTATCTGAAAGTTCCGTTCTTTCCAGGAACGCTTTTGAGATATTAGCCTTCAGAGGAGGCTGAATCATCAGAAGAGATATGGCTCTTAGAATAAACGAGCTCTTCGGGATCTTGGGGGATGTCTATGCCATATGCTTTCGCTAATGCCTGCGCTTGCTCCAACCGCAGATCAGCTAAACCTTTCACCTTTGCCTCTTCGTAATACACTGAGGTCAAGGTAAGGCTTTTGACAAGATATTCCACCACCCGAGGATCAGTGCCCATAACTTGTAAAACCGAAGCAATGCTTTCAGGCGACAAAGAAAGCAGTGTAGCGCCGTCAATGCTTGTGGCTTCACCCACTGCAATTTCGAGCATTTCAGCAGCGCCCATTGGGTCTTGGTCTCCGCGAGCCTTAAACCAACTTCGACGGAGGATTTCTGCAAACTGCAAAAGAATACGCATTAAGTAGTCGCGTTCGAGCACCTACGCCTCCGGGGGTTTTAGTCCTAAATGTTCATATGCCCGAGCGGTGGCCTGCCTACCCTTTGGTGTGCGAATCATTAGGCCCTGCTGCATGAGATAAGGCTCATAAACGTCTTCGAGTGTGTCAGGCTCTTCCGCTAAAGCCGAAGCGAGCGTAGTCAACCCAACTGGCCTTCCAGAAAACTGTACGGTCAGAAGTTCCAAAATGCGATTGTCCACCGCATCTAAGCCTAAAGCATCAACTTCAAAGAAGCTCAATGCTTGAGCAGCTACATCTTCATCGATGACGCCATCGCCACGCACCTGAGCCCAGTCTCGCACGCGCTTGAGCAGTCGATTTGCCAGACGCGGCGTACCACGACTTCTGCGGGCAATTTCTAATGCACCGTCTTCAGCGATTGGTACGTCTAAGATGGATGCCGAACGCTGGACAATTTGTGCCAACTCTTCAGGAGTATAGTACGAAAGTCTAAACGAAATACCGAACCTGTCACGCAAGGGCCCTGTTAAAAGACCAGTCCGTGTAGTGGCACCGATAAGAGTAAAACGCGGTAAATCTATACGTATTGAACGAGCAGCTGGGCCTTTCCCGACTACAATATCAAGCGCAAAATCTTCCAAGGCTGGATAGAGTACTTCTTCTACCATGCGGTTGAGACGATGAATTTCGTCAATAAATAAAACGTCGCCTTCTTCAAGGTTAGTCAGAATGGCAGCCAAATCTCCTGTTCGTTCAATGGCGGGGCCGCTTGTGGTTCGAATGTTTGCACCTAACTCGTTCGCAACAACCGTTGCTAGCGTGGTTTTACCTAAACCAGGAGGGCCAGAGAACAAAATATGATCAACCACGTCGCCACGACCACGCGCCGCTTCAATAAGAATTCCTAGAGACTCTTTAACTTTCGTTTGACCAAGATAGTCAACAAGTTTTTTAGGGCGCAGGCTTCGGTCGAAGGCTAAGTCGTCTTCGGTAAGTTCGGTAGTTACCATGCGACCCCTCGCTGATGAAGCAGACTGAGGAGCATTAAAGCCACCACCCTGCATGCTCGCGTCAAAGACGAGACCTTCTATTTCAATACCTTTTTCAGTCATTTCGTTCCCGAAACCTACCTTATGATCCTAACTTTTTCAGGGCAAATTGTAGCAGTTTCGATTCAGGTGCGCCCTCTGGTGCTCCATTCAAAGCTAGGTCTGCTTCTGCTGAAGTGAAGCCCATAGAAAGTAGAGCTTCCCGTGCCCCTTGTAGATCCTTCGATACGGCCACACTTCCTTCAGAAGAGCTAGCAAACAGACCTTGTAGTCCTTCATCAAAAGAGCCTTTTAACTCCAAAATAATGCGCGAAGCCATTTTCTTACCTACGCCAGGAATTTTCTGAACTGCTGCCACATCTTGGGCTGAAATTGCCGCTGCCAGAGCTTGAGGAGAGTTGAAACAGGTCAATGCTGCTAAAGCTATTTTTGCACCTACACCGCTAACTCCAATAAGCTCTTCAAATACCGCTTTTTCTTCTAAAGTCAGAAAGCCAAACAACTGCATTCTGTCTTCGCGCACTTGTAAATAGGTGTAAATTTGCACCTTTTCTCCTGCCTCAGGTAGGTTGGTCAAGCTGGCCTGCGACATACCTACCGCAAAACCCACACCATTTACTTCCACAAATGCAGTGTCGAAGCTTTTTCCGGCGAGTGTTCCTTTAAGAAAAGAAATCATATTTTCCCTTTCGCTGTAGCTAGGCATGCTTAAGCGTGCCCGCAAGACCTTCGTGAGTAGTAAAGCAAATGGCCGCCGCCAAAGCATCTGAAGCATGATCTGGCTGAGGAATAGCATCAAGCGCAAGCAGTTGCTTTACCATGTATTGCACCTGTTCCTTTTCGGCGGTGCCTGTACCCACTACGGCAAGTTTTATTTGCCGAGGCGTAAATTCTCCTACCTCAAGATTAGCCTGGGCACATGCTACTAATGCAGCGCCCCTTGCCTGACCAGTGGCAAACGCTGCTGTGATATTTTGCCCAAACCACACGGTTTCTATGCCCACACACGTTGGTTGAAATCGATCAATCACAGCACTTATCTGCTCATAAATCTTTTTAAGACGTTGCTCAAGCGGAGCATTCCCCGAAGTAGAAACACACCCGTAAGCCAAGCAGGTCATTTTTGGACCGTCCTGGCGAATAAGGCCCCACCCAGTATTTGCAAGCCCTGGGTCTATACCTAGAATTGTTCGCGAAACTTGTTTCACATCTACCTTTCATTACATGTAAAACGTCTGCCTACCTCCAACCTTTCCCGTTAATTCAAAGTACTTACTAAGTACACATTGGATTTTCTTAATAATACAAACGTTTGTTCTATATTCTAGCATAAAAAAGACGCGCCCATGCGCGTCTTTTATTCTCTCTTGAAAGAAAGCTGTATGAAAGTTAGTGCAGGATTTAGTCTTCTTCTAAAGCTGCAGCAATTTCATCAGTGATATTCATGGCATGATATACGTTCTGTAAGTCTTCAAGTTCTTCCAACTTATCAATCAAACGCATCACTTTCTTCGCATCAGCAGCGCTAACATCAGTCGGCGTAGTGGGCTCCATAATCATTTCAGCGCCCTTGGTAACCACGCCAGCTTCTTCGATTGCACGCTTAACTGCCATCAGGTCAGTAGGAGCCGTGTACACAATCCATTCATCATCAGCGTCTTCGTAATCATTACCGCCTGCTTCAGCAACAAGCATCATGAATTCATCTTCGTCACCAGCAGCGCCGTTGGCAATCATGCCTTCCTTTTTGCCACCTTCAATTTGCTTTTCAACCATAATCTGACCCTTGCGCTCAAACTGAAACGCAACAGAACCAGAGGTCCCTAAGCTACCGCCTGCATGAGAAAAAGCACTACGAACATCAGCAGCGGTACGGTTGCGGTTGTCGGTAAGAGCTTCGCAATATACAGCAATACCTGCCGGACCATAGCCTTCGTAGATTACCGTTTCGTAGTTAGCTGCATCTTTGCCAGAGCCAAATGCCTTATCAATAGCGGTCTTAATTTTGTCCTTCGGCAAAGAATAGCCCTTTGCCTTTTCAATAGCTGCTGCCAAAGAAGCATTATTCTCAGGGTTTGGATCCCCGCCTTCTTTTGCAGCTACCGTAATGTTGCGAGAAAGCTTAGAGAACAGAGCAGAACGCTTAGCATCCTGAGCTGCTTTACGATGTTTAGTTGTTGCCCACTTTGAATGACCTGACATCTATATTCCTTTCGGTGCTTTAATTACCGACCGAGTATTCTAGCACAGAGAACACACCTTGCCTAATTCCATAGAGGGAATTTGTTCTTTCCCCACAACAACACAGATAAACAGTGCAAGCTCTTATTTGTTGTTAAAGAACCCATAGAACCCCAAGGGTACGTGTCTTTTAGGTTTTATGTCATTTAAGAAGTGCTTGCCCTTAAAGCCTCAACTGCTACGTCCTCCTACCGTTCGAAGCCAAAGGCTTCTCACTATGCGTCGGACTGCTTCGCTTAACATTTAAATATTAAAGTTTGAAGCTCAGACTTGTTTCGGATTCAAGGGCAAGCACTTCTATACTTCCCTATAAACAAAAAAGTATCCTTTATGGGCGCGACGTCCTATCCTCCCACAGCCTGACGCTGCAGTACTTTCGGCGATGGCGGGCTTAACTGCCGAGTTCGGAATGGTATCGGGTGATCCCCGCCTCCA
>CASFII010000002.1 GCA_949294735.1 uncultured Coriobacteriaceae bacterium
GCCTCTGCCTCTGCCTCTGCTTCGGCTTCAGCGTCATCTTTTGTAGATGTTACGCCTACTTTTCCCTCTTCAGCAGTTGCAGCTGCTTCGACTTCAGCAACCTCTTCTTCTAAGGTTTCCAACTCCTCCTCAATTTCCTCGGCCTCTTCTTCAAAGAGCACCTCTTTAGGAGCTTTTTCCTTCTTCGCTTTCGACTTGCCAAACTTAAACAACTTCATAGCAACCTTCTTTAGCGCAGACGTTCTTTCATAGCACGATCAATTTCACGTTTCGTATCTCGCTCTTTCATGCTTTCACGTTTGTCATAAAGCTTCTTACCACGAGCAATAGCCAGCTCCAACTTAACCAAGCCGTTCTCTTTGAAATACATCTTAAGAGGTACCAACGCCATGCCTTTTTCGCGTGTTTGTTCTTGAAGGTAGCGAATTTCTTTCTTGTGCAACAAAAGCTTTCGCTTGCGATCAGGATCAGGGTTGTTAATGTTCCCATAAGCAAACGGAGCAATATGAACGTTATGGAGCCACACTTCCCCATTACGAACCAATGCAAAACAATCCGTCAATTGACAGTTGTTTTCACGCAAAGAACGAACTTCGGTACCCGTTAGTTCAATTCCTGCCTCAAAAGTTTCAAGAATTTCATATTCATGAAAGGCACGACGGTTCTTTGCGATTGTTTTTTCTTCCTTTTTTGCAGAAGCGCTCAAAAACTACTCGCTTTCCTCTTCGTTTTCATCGACAAAAATGCCATCCATGCCTGGTACGAAACACGTGGTTTCGTCTAAATCCATCACAAAACGCGTAATAAGTTTCACCGTAGCATCGACATCCGCCAAGGAAATAACTTCGGTAGGTGTATGCATATAACGCAACGGAATAGAAACTAACCCACAAGGGATACCTGCACGCGTCACCTGAATAGCGCGAGCATCGGTTCCGGTTACACTGGGTTCTGCTTCAATTTGATACAGAATGCCTTCAGCCTTCGCAGCAGCAATCAGGCGGTCGAATACCACGGGATTGATATTAGGACCGCGGGCAATAACAGGGCCTTCGCCACAGACAAATTTGCCATACTTGGACTTTTCGATACCTGGATAATCGGTTGCATGGGTTACATCAAACGCCAGTGCTACATCAGGATTAACGCCGTAGGCACTGGTCATACCACCGCGCGTACCTATTTCTTCCTGAGTGGTTGCTGCAGCAATAAAATTGCCTTTTCCGCGGCCTGCAGAAGCAAGTTCTTCCATAACCTTGAGCGCAATATACACGCCCACCTTATCGTCGAAGGCCTTCGAAACGGCCATGCCGTCGCCAAATTCTTCAAACCCTACGCCAAAGGTAATAACATCGCCAACTGAAACCAGTTCTTTCACACGCTCCGCTGGCATACCAAGGTCAATAACCAGCTTGTCTAATGGTGTTACTTTTTTACGCTCATCAGGCTCAATGAGGTGAATGGGTTTTCTGCCCACTACCCCGCGGAGAACGCCTTCTGCAGCGTGCACATCCACGCGCATACCTGGCAAAATAGCAGGATCGACTCCACCAACTGCAGCCACGCTTAAAAAACCTTCATCGGAAATATAGGTGACCATCAGGCCGATTTCGTCCATATGGGCTGCAAGCATGCAGGTGGGAACACCTTCTGTGGTACCCCTCAAAAGAGCATGCACCGACCCCATAGTATTGGTTTCAATTTCATCAGCTACCGCTGAGGCACGACGACGCACTAGCTCGGCAACGGGAATTTCTGAACCCGTAGGAGAAGGCGTTTCTATAAGCTCCTGCAAAAAAGCAATATCTTGAGCATCCATGCTTACCACCATTCCTTTTTGTTCTTGCGCTTGCGCTCAGGCTTTGGCGCACGAAAATCTAATTCCAGCTGACCATCTACGTCTTCTTTTCGCTGTGTTTTGCGCTCAACTTTGTCGATAGTCCAAGAAACGGCATCTTTGCCAAACGTTTCCAGCATTTTCATGCGAGCATCATAAAGATTTGCCTTAGAGCCCATCCGTGCATCACTTTCAAACTCGAAAAGCCCCTTCGCGCGAGTATTCGAAGAGGCTAAGGAAGAATAATGTGCAACGTAGGTAGCCACAGGCGTTAATCCTTTTCATCTAAATATCCGCTACGCATAATACCATGTTTGACGTGGCGCTTACTTATAGTCCTCAGGGTTTTTAGCCATGCTTCCAGTGGTGTTTCTCCCCTGTCGCAAATCCCTTCCATAGCGCACCGCTGTTTCACCGAATTTGTTCTTTACCGCATCGGTTGCGCTCAATAAACCACGACGCTTTTCTTCGTTTTTTATAGTGGGTTTTGATTCATCATTCACAATCCCTAAATCTGCATCATCAAACAGACTCTCCTGAAGAACCTCATTGCCTTCGAAGCCAGACATGCCAACACCAAGCAAACGAACGGGCATACCTGGCGCCCAGACTTCGTCAAGCATCTGATAAAGATAGGGTGTATATAAAAGTTCATCATCTGTTTCGGGCGAAAGCTGTCGTTGTACCTGTTTAGTGCTTTGATCGTGGTAGCGAACTTTTAGACTTATGACGTGCCCTTTAAGTCCTTTTTTACGCAAACGCCTTCCGACTTTAGCCGCAATGGAGGCAAGTGCCGCCTGAATGTCTTCGCGGGTTGAAAGGTCTTGTGCGTAGGTCACTTCATTTGATACCGACTTCACCGTATCGTCTTGCTCAACAGGGGTTTTATCCCCACCTCGTGCACGATCACGCATCATCCCTGCGTTTTTCCCAAACACTTTCTTAAGCAAACCTTCATCAGCAACCGCCAAGTCGCCAAGCGTACGCACGCCATGGTCTACCAATACTTTTTCGGAAGCTTTTCCGATGCCGCTCATAGTTCTCACGGGAAGCGGTGCTAAAAAGCTTTGCTCCTCGCCAGGATACACGACGGTTATACCGCGAGGTTTGTCCATATCGGAGGCTATTTTTGCGATGGTTTTGGTGGTGCCCACACCAATAGAGCAGGTGACGCCCAACTCTTCCACACGCTTCTGGATGCGGTTTGCAATTGCAACAGGATGTTCTTTGTTAGCGCGGGTGGGCGTTACATCCATAAACGCTTCATCAATACTTACTTGCTGAACATAGGGACTTTCGCTGCGAAGAATTGCCATAATCTGATTGGAAACTTCACGATAACGATCAAAATGCCCATGCGTCCAAATTGCTTGCGGACAGAGCCGCTCCGCCTGCGAAGCTGGCATAGCACTGCGAACACCAAATTTGCGCGCCTCATACGAAGCAGTAGCCACTACTCCATGTTTGTCTGCATCTCCACCAACGATGACAGGCTTTCCACGCCAACCAGGATGATCAGCCTGTTCCACCGAAGCGAAAAAGGCATCCAAGTCTACTAAAAGAATAGCATCACCCTGCCACGGAGGTAGCTCAAACAACCCGCTCTGTTTTTCGCCGTATTTCATGGTCAAAGTATAACGCACAAACTTCCACAAGATATTCGGATAATGTTGAATTGTAGCCACTATATAGGGCGTTTTTTTGCTACAATTACGCGGTTTTTGAAAACAAAAATTCGACTATACGGGAGGCTTGCTTTATGTCGAAAGAAAGACCCATTATTGGCGTCGACGACCGCGTGCCAGTAGCTCGCGCCATTCCCTTGGGCTTACAGCACTTCATGAGCATGTTTGGCTCAACCGTTATGGTGCCTTTCCTGACAGGATTGTCGCCATCGCTAGCCATCATGTGCTCTGGTATTGGCACCATTCTGTACCTGCTAGTAACGCGCGGAAAGATCCCAAGCTATCTGGGTTCTTCGTTCGCCTTTATTACTCCTATCGCCATGGTTATGGCAGATCAGGGCGTAAGCGCAGTTGGCGGAGCGTTAATTATCACTGGCCTTATATACGTAATAGTTGCGGCAGTAGTAAAAATTGCTGGCACAGGCTGGATTGACTTCATCCTTCCTGCACCAGTTGTTGCTTCCGTAATCATTGTCATTGGTTTGGGTCTTTCTGCCAATGCGGTACAAATGGCTTTCTACAACGGCGGTTGGCCTGATGGCGCATTTGACTATGTGGGCGCTGCAGTTGCTGCCATTACGTTGATTGTTGCCATTGCGTTTTCAACCTGCTTCAAAGGCTTCTGGGGTACTATCCCTATCTTGGTAGGCATCATTGTTGGCTACATTATTGCCGCTATGACGGGTCTGGTTGACTTTGATCCAGTTATTGAGGCTCCGTGGTTCGGGCTGCCAAAACTTACTGCTCCTACGTTTGACTTAGGTGCCATTATTCTGATTGCTCCGGTGGCAGTAGTAGTAATCATCGAACACATCGGTCACCTTTTGGTAGTTGGCGAAGTGGTGGGCAAAAACTACAACAAGCAGCTCCCTCAATCTTTGCTTGGTGACGGCTTGGCAACCATGTGCGCTGGTCTGTTTGGCGGCACCCCTGCTACCACCTATGCAGAAAACATCGGTGTTATGAGCGCTACCCGCGTATATTCCACGCAGGTCTTCTGGTATGCCGCAGGCTTCGCACTTTTGATTGGTGGCTTCTGCCCCAAGATTGAAGCGCTTATTAATTCCATTCCTACCTGCGTTATGGGCGGCGTTTCGCTTCTGCTGTTTGGCCTG
This sequence comes from uncultured Coriobacteriaceae bacterium, assembly GCA_949294735.1. Taxonomy (GTDB): domain Bacteria; phylum Actinomycetota; class Coriobacteriia; order Coriobacteriales; family Eggerthellaceae; genus CASFII01. The sequence goes on from CASFII010000002.1 coordinate 4,638, forward strand.
ATTGCTTCAAACGGTTTACGCATGCTGGTTTCAAACCGCGTAGACTTCAGCGAAGCGCGCAATCTGATGATTGTCTCTGCTGTGCTGGTTGTAGGTGTTGGCATGGAAACCGCTGGTATTAAGATTCCGGTGGCAGGTTATGAGCTTCCTGGTATGGCAACCAGTGCTTTGCTGGGTATCTTCTTGAATCTGATCCTTCCTCGCCCAAAGAAAGAAACTGACCCCGTTGAAGCAAGCGGCGTAAAAGTGTTGCCAGCTAACGAAGGTCCTGCAGCTGGTGAGGTAATCGCCTCTGAAACAGCAGCCCTTGACTCAAGCACTCCAACGGAAACCGCTGCAGAAACTTCTACAGAGACTCCTTTAAACAATGATGAAGCAAGCTCTTCCTCTCAATCAGCGCCAGCGAATACAGATGAAAAGGCAGCAACTTCCGCCTCAGAAGTAAAAGTAACGTCAAAAAATGATGATGTTCCTGTGGTGCAGGTTGCCATCAAAGGCGCAAAGGTAGAAGTTATTCACCATAAAGACGACGAATAAGTTCACAAGCTGGGGCTGTGATTCTGAAGGGTCATACGATTCACAGCCCCATCGAACTTGTTTGGGTCTCTCGGGGTGTTTTGTAAAAGTGTCATACGGTAACACGGCTGAAGAAATACTTTGAGGAATCTAAACGCTTTCGATTGTCTTTAGCAAACAAGTACATAGGGATACAGAAAAGGGGCGCATTATGACAATTCGAATTGGCATCTTAGGTTATGGCAACTTGGGTCGTGGTGTTGAAAAGGCTATTCGCCAGCAGCCTGACATGGAACTGGCTGGTGTCTTCACGCGACGTAACCCTGAAAGCGTGCAGCTTGAAACCCCAGGTATGACCGCTTCCCCGCTTTCGGACTTGGAAGCAGGCACTGGTGCTGCAGCAAATGTAGACGTGTTGATTCTCTGCGGTGGTAGCGCAACTGACCTGCCTGAACAGACCCCTCACTTTGCAGACAAGTACCTGGTAATTGATAGTTTCGACACCCACGCAAAGATTCCCGAACATTTTGAAGCAGTAAACAATGCTGCCTTAAAGGGCGAAAAGCTTGCTATGATTTCTTGTGGCTGGGATCCAGGTCTGTTTAGTTTGAACCGCCTGTTTGGTAACTGCTTCTTGCCTGAAGGTGCTGACTACACGTTCTGGGGTCGTGGCGTTTCGCAGGGTCACTCAGACGCTATTCGCCGCATTGAAGGTGTTGCGGACGCAAAGCAATACACTGTGCCTATTGAAGCTGCCCTGGAGGCTGCTCGTAGCGGCGAAAATCCCGAACTTACTACGCGTCAAAAGCACTTGCGCGAATGCTATGTAGTACTGGAAGAGGGTATTTCTCCTGATAGCGAAGAAGCTGAACGCGTTCGTCAAGAAATTGTGACTATGCCGAACTATTTCGACGAATACGACACCACCGTACACTTCATTTCCCAGGAAGAACTAAATGAAGAACACTCCGGTATGCCGCATGGTGGTTTTGTTCTGCGTAGCGGCAAGACCGCTGGTGATCAAACCTGTGTTATTGAATACAGCTTGAAGTTGGACTCCAACCCTGAATTCACTTCTAGCGTGTTAGTAGCCTATGCTCGTGCACTGCATCGTATGTATGAAGAAGGCAAGCGCGGCTGTATTACGGTATTCGACGTTGCTCCTGCCTATCTTTCTCCGCTAGACGGCGCAGAACTTCGTGCTCATATGCTGTAAGAATTCATACGCTTCAATACTCTTAAGAATAAAAAGAAGGAGCCTTGTTCGGGCTCCTTCTTTTGTCCTATAACCCTATAACCCTCACTTTGCGCTTCCGCGTTTGTTTCAAAAGTGTTTTGCCTGAACTCTTTAAGGGCTCGCCATTATGACGAGCCCTTAAATTCTATAGCAAGGTTTACAGCATAACACTGGAAAATCTAGTACAAAACACCCCATCCAACTAGAAATGAATGGATTTGTACGACAATCTGAATTACAAACAATATTACCCATAGGATAAGCAATTTTTTCCAACAAGCATTCAACTCTTTATCTTCGCCATCGGCTGCATGAAGAATAGTTTTTGATGCGAGAAAAATAGCTGGAAGTAATAGAATTGCGGAGGAATATGCTGCGAATTCGATTAAGTATTTGAGTGAAGCCATAAACACATCAAGATATGCTAAAGGACCACCTGGCATACAATCACCCACTTCATTAGCGAATTAAAAGAACTCGATTTACCTTAAGCCTAAGGAAGATATACATGTCCAGAATTGTCTGGAGCATAAAACTCTACTGCTAAAGCCTGGTTAATATACGCCCAATACGATTCCTCTGTTTTTACACCAAATACTCCAGCCATTAGCCACTGGCAAGTGCGTCTACTATCTATGAAATTATACTGACTGTAATTTACTTCAACTGAACACGTATCAAACTTTGGATGTACGCCAACACTCTTAACCTCGTCAAAAACTTTCACTCCGTTTGAATTTAGTTGAGCAACATAGTTGCAATAAAATACAAATGTCGGAAAATAATCGTACACTTGTATCATCTCAGTAAGATTAATTGTTTCAACTTCACCAATTCTTTTCGGAGATACATGCTCGATATTCGTTGTTACATGGCGAAGCGTTATATCCCGATTTCTAAACTTACATTCATCCACAATAGACTTCCACTCTGACCGAATTTTTGGATCCTCAATTCTGCTCAATGGATATCCATAATCCTGATCAATTGTTAAAGCCTCTGAAGCCAAAGCCGTATTTGGGAGAATGAGTGAACCACCGCAGACTCCTATGGTTGCAACTGCTCCCAGTTTGAGTAAATCTCTTCTACTAATGAGGTTGTTTTGATTTTGCGAAGACATGATAGCCTCCCTCCATTCGAAACCAAACGGCAGTGGGGTTATCAAGTGACCTAAGAAGATCCACACATCACGAGTCTAGCAGAAATCTAACCTCTATCCTTTAAGAAGCACAAAAATAAGCTTTCAATCAACTAATTGTGAAGATAAACCCCGCATTAGCGGGGCTTATTGGAAACACTGTATTTCTAAAACTAGTTGAACTTGAAAATCTTTTGAGCGATGTGATAGCCACCAATACCTATGCGACGCCCAAATTCGGTAGGGATATTAACACCCAGTGTAAGAATATTCTTGCTTACTTTCTTGTACGCGCCTGGGTTCTTTTCCTTTAGATAATCCCAGATTTCCTTACGCTTCTGTTCGGCTTCTGGGGTGTTAATCATGCGCAAGAAGATTGAACAAATTACCATCATCATAGAAAGATAGTTGCTCATGTAGCCGCGAAGCTTCGGCTGAGGAACGTCGCCAGGCAGCTGCACGGCATCAATCATGAAGCGAGTAATACGAAGCTGCTGGTCAATTCTACCCATCATGACACTTTCGTTAACACTTTGGTCTTCTCGCCCAATGAAATACCTATAAGCATCAACAGGAATATAGCGCATAGTGTCTACGAACGGCAACGGGACATACACAAAGATGTTGTCCACATAGAAGCAATGTTCTGGCAACTTCAAACCCGTGCCACGCAACAATTCCGTACGATAGAACACTGAATGCATAAGTAAGTACTGCGAAGGGCTAAAGTGCTTCACGTCAGCCCATCCAAATTCGCGGTCTGTAGGAAACACATTCTTATATCCCATTACTGCACGAGTACCTTCATGCACTTTTTCGTACACGTAATTACCAATAATCAAATCGGTTGGCTTTTCACGGGTAAGCTGTTCGCGCGCATAGTCCATGATAGACTTCATGGCTTCTTCGTCTAGCCAGTCATCTGAGTCTACTACCTTGTAGTACAAACCCGTTGCAGCGTCCAAGCCGCTGTTGACTGCAGAACCGTGACCGCCGTTTTCTTTCTGAACAGCCTTGATGATGTCAGGATACTTAGCGGCCCATTCGTCAGCCTTTTCGCCCGTATTGTCCTTAGTGGAACCATCGTTCACGATGATGATTTCAATATCGTCACCGCATTTCAAAATAGACTCGATGCATTTGTCCATGTACTCCGCAGAGTTATAACAAGGAATTGCGAACGACATCGTTTTCATAATGAGCTCCTTGGAACCTATCTACTTCTCGCAAAGTTTATCTGCCAGTTCAAGTGCACGACCAATAATTACATCCATGTTGTAATACTTGTACTCAGCTAAACGCCCAAGCAAATGGAAATTCGGAAGCTTTGCCGCCATAGCTTTGTAGCGCTCATAGTGCGCTTGGTTTTCTTCGTTAATGATGGCATAGTACGGAATTTGCTCACCTGGATGTTCGTAAGCGTGAGAGTATTCCTTCATGATGGTGGTTTTCGGAAGCTTCTGCCCTGACAGATACTTGAATTCTGTAATGCGTGTATAGTCTTCCGTAACCGTATAGTTCACTGTGCCGCAAGGCTGCCAGAATTCCTGATCGTAGGTTTCATACTTAAATTCAAGCGTGCGATACGGCAGGCGACCAAAACGCGTCAAGAACAATTCATCTAACGCACCTGTATAAATAATGTCGCCTTCGAAGACCTGGTCTTTTACCTTGATAGCTGTAAGTGGCGCATCTTCGTCCAAACTTTCAAATACCAGGTCAAAGACGCTTTCTGCTTCAGTATTCAGGCATACTGTAATGTTTTCATGAGAAAGCATGTTTTCAAACAGAACCGTGTAGCCTTCCTTTGGCATACCCTGGTATGCATCCTGGAAATAGCGATTATCGCGCGAAATAAACACGGGAACGCGTGCTGTGACCGAAGGGTCTACTTCTTCAGGCGTTAAACCCCACTGCTTCTGCGTGTAGTACAAGAAAACGTTCTTATACACAAAGTCAGCAATTTCGGAAAGCTCAGGATCGTCCTGGGCGCGAAGTTCGGTAATGGTTACCTTGCGTTCGTCGCCGAACGTATCAATAAGCTTTTGGATAAGCTTCGCTGCTTTTTCTTCCCCGAAGGCAATTTCCATGGAGTTCTTATTGAACGGAACTGGCATATACGTTCCATACCAGTTTGAAAGCACTTCGTGCTGATAATCAATCCAATCCGTAAAGCGCAGCACGTAATCAAACGCGCGCTTGTCATTGGTGTGGAAGATATGCGGACCGAAACGATGAACCAACACTCCCGCTTCGTCTTCTTCGTCATACATATTGCCCGCAATTTGTGCGCGCTTCTCAATAATTAAAACGCGCTTATTGGCACGTTCTGCAAGTTCACGAGCTACCACAGAACCCGCAAAACCCGCACCAACTACCAGCGCGTCATATTCTTCAATATCAATGTCATGGAAGTCAGCGTAGTTAACTGCCATGCCTCACCTTTCTCGCATAAAAACAGATTCTGTTCTTATTCGTCGAGTCCGTCGGTCTGACGAATAAGCTTACGCTTAATTTTACCACCAATGGTTTTTGGCAGCTCGTCAACAAACTCAACAATGCGCGGATACTTATACGGTGCCGTAGTTTTCTTCACGTGTGTTTGAAGTTCTTTGATGAGCTCGTCTGAAGGCTCCCACCCTTGTGCCAAAACCACCGTGGCTTTTACCACTTTGCCACGAACAGGATCAGGCGCAGCAGTAACCGCACATTCGACAACCGACGGGTGCTCAATAAGCGCACTTTCTACTTCAAAAGGTCCAATGCGGTAGCCAGAACACTTAATAACGTCGTCGTTTCTGCCGACGAAGAAGCAATAACCATCAACGTCACGCCAAGCCATGTCGTGGAGATTGTAGTATTCTCCACCGACTGCTTCACGAGTGCGCTCTTCGTCCTGGTAGTAACCGACAAAGAGCCCCGGCGGATATGCTTCTTTTAGACCCGTAACACAAATGGCGCCTTCTTCGCCATCGGGCACTTCGACACCGTTTTCGTCTAGAAGTTTAACGTTCAAAAGCGGAGATGGCTTGCCCATAGAACCAGGACGTGGCTCAAGCCACGGGAAGGTAGCCAAAAGTACTGGCCCTTCCGTTTGACCAAAGCCTTCACGAATCTTTTTACTGGTAAGTCGCTCCCATGCGCGCGTTACTTCCGCGTTAAGAGGCTCACCCGCTGTTGCGAAATTCACCACGCTAGAAAGATCATAGCTTGCCACATCTTCCTGAAGCATAAAGCGATACATAGTAGGGGGCGCGCAGAAGGTTGTGAGCTTATAGTCTTGAATGTGCTGCAACAGTTTTGCTGGAATGAATTTATCCATGTCGTACGCAAAGACCGTTGCACCACAAATCCACTGACCATAGATTTTGCCCCAGCCAAACTTTGCCCAACCACTGTCGGTTACACTCATGTGCAGGGTGTTTTCTTGCACCTGCTGCCAATACTTGGCGGTTAAGATATGCCCCAATGGATGCGCAAAGTTGTGACACACCGCCTTAGCCATACCTGTGGTACCAGAGGTAAAGTAAATGAGCATGATGTCTTTACTGGTTACACCTTCGGTGCCTACGGGGCGTTCGAAGTCCTCAGATTCACCCTCAATAAGCTCGTCAAAAGAAATCCAGCCTTCACGTTTTCCTGCCACCACAATAGTGGTATGAATGCTGGGCGATTCTGGCAGCGCACCTTCAGCCTGGGTGCAAACATATTCGTCATCAACACAAATAATTGCTTTCACCTGGGCTGAGTTAGCACGGTAGGCAATGTCTTTCTTTGTGAGCTGGAGCGTGGCGGGAATGATAGTGGCTCCCAGTTTGCAGAGCGCAACAGCACACACCCAGTATTCCCAGCGACGGCGCAGAATCATCATCACCACATCGCCTTTGCCAATACCTAGCTTACGAAACGCATTGGCAGCTTTATTGGAAAGCTTGGAAATATCAGTGAAGGTAAATGACTTTTCATTACCGTGGTCATCGCACCATAACAGCGCACGCTTTTCAGGTTCAACACGCGCCCATTCATCAACTACATCAAACCCGAAATTAAATACTTCTGGCACGTCAATTCTAAAGTTTTCGAAGAAGTCCTCATACGATTCGAAATCAATGCGAGGACAGTATTTCTTTAAGATGTAATCCACTTATCTGCCTTCTAAATTTACCTTGTTAGGTTTTACTTTCCTCTACAAAAGAGTCCAAAAGATGTGTTCTCTTGGCTTACCGATACAACCCAAAAGACACGTCCCCCTGGGTTCTAGACACGTCCCTTTGGGTTCCTTTTGGTCTTAAGTTACTCCGCAATGATGGTCACAAACTTAGCGGGGATGTCGCTTCCGCAGCGTTGACCGTGCAGGTGGCTCGGGTCGAAATAGATGCAGTCGCCTGCATTAAGGGCGAATTCCTTATCTTCCCATGTCACAATAACGGTACCTTCAAGCACCATATTGAATTCCTGACCGCCATGCGCGACTAGCTTCGCTGGTTCATCGCTCGGATCAAGCACTACCAATAAAGGCTGCATGATCTTGTTGGCATAGCGCCATGCCAAGTCTTCAAAGTGGTAGCCTGGATAACGGTCTACTTCCCTGCCCTCACCTTTACGCACTACATGATACGTATCAAGCTTGGCAGCCGTACCCGTTAAGATTTCCGTAAACTCAACACCGAATTCGCGTGCCATATGATAGATAGCAGAAATAGGCACGTCAGCACCCGTTTCTTCCCACTTCAAATACGTTTCCAGCGGCACTTCAAGTTCAGCGGCCATGTCTTCAGCCGTTACGTCACAGGCTTCACGCAAACCCTTGATGCGCTCGCCAATCTCTTCCATGACACCAGCCATAGAAGCCTCCTTCTTAACCCTTAGGTTCTCAGAATGGTAAAAAGCGTGCCGCCATTTTGTAAGCGGCACGCCAGGTTTACTTATTGTGCGGATTGGATGCCAATCTCTAAGGCCTGTTTGTTCTTTTCAATCATGGCAGCTTTTTTGGGCGGTACACATTTTTCAATAGCAGCGTCCAAGGTTTCACGTTTGCAAAATCCTGTTTCTGCAAACAAGCGTCCCACCATAATTACATTAGCCAAGCCCTTAAGCCCCGCTTCTTCTGCCATAGTGGTAGCAGGTAATGCACATACCTTTACACCATCTACTTCGGGAATGTTGGGGACCATAGCACTGTCAGCCAAGATGATGCCGTCAGGCAAAACTGCGTTAACAAACTTATCTAACGAAGGCTGATTGAGTGCCATTAAAACCATTGGTTCAACAACCAGCGGAGAACCAATGGCCTCGTCAGAAAGCGTCACCGAACAATTAGCGGTGCCGCCACGCATTTCAGGACCGTAGGACGGAAGCCAAGATACTTCGCGACCTTCAATAAGACCTGCGTAAGCAATCAACTTGCCAGCAAAAAGGATGCCTTGCCCGCCAAAACCTGCGAGCACCATGCTTTGAGTAGCCATTATTGTGCACCCCCTTGCGAACCTGAAGCGATAGGACAATCAGCCGCACGTGCCGCGGCTGCTTCGGCGGCATTAGCATACCCATCAGCAACTACGTCTTTGTAGACGCCAAGCGGATAGTATGGCAGCATATTTTCACGCATCCACTTAAATGCATCCTGAGGCGTCATACCCCAGTTCGTAGGGCAAGTTGCCACTACTTCAACCAGCGAATAGCCTACGCCGTCTACTTGATTTTGGAACGCCTTCTTAATAGCTTTCTTTGCTTTGCGAATGTTCGCAGGCGTATCAACCGTTACACGTTCCAGATAGGCCACGCCATCAAGAGAGCTCAACAGTTCGCACACGCGGATAGGATAGCCTGCCGTAGAAACGTCACGACCATACGGAGAGGTTTGCGTTACCTGGTTCGGCAAACTAGTAGGAGCCATCTGGCCACCTGTCATGCCATAGATAGCATTGTTAATAAAGATGATGGTGATGTGTTCACCGCGCGTTGCCGCATGAACAGTTTCAGCCATACCAATGGAAGCTAGGTCGCCGTCGCCCTGGTAAGCAAACACTACAGAGTCGGGACCCAGAACACGCTTCACAGCGGTTGCTACGGCCGGCGCACGACCATGAGCTGCCTCAATCATGTCGCAACCGAAGAAGTCGTAGCACATAACCGAACAGCCAACGGGTGCAATACCAACCGTCTTACCTTCGATGTCCAACTCGTCCATGGTCTCTGCCACGAGTCGATTTACAATACCGTGGGTGCAACCAGGACAATAGTTTGTCACAACTGGAAGCAGGGAATGTGGACGTTCAAACACTACTTTTGTTTCTTTTGCAGTTTCAGTCATGTTATTCACCTGCCTTTCCGTTCAGTTTTTCAATTTCGGCCAGTACCTCAGGAGGCGTAGGAATAACGCCGCCCGTGCGCCCAAAGAAATGAACTGGAACGCGACCGTTTACCGCTAAACGAACATCGTCAACCATCTGTCCCATATTCATTTCAACCGACAGGAAATGCTTTGCGTGAGAGCAAGCAGCCTCGATTGTCTTCGTAGGGAACGGCCATAGGGTGATTGGACGGATAAGACCCGCCTTGATGCCCTTTTCGCGAGCGCTCATAACCGCACTACGTGCTACACGAGCTGAAGCGCCAAACGCAACAATAACAATGTCTGCATCCTCAACCAGATATTCTTCAGCGCGCTGTTCGTGTTCTTTAATGTAGTCGTAACGTTCGAAACGTTCACGATTGTAACGCTCCAAGTCTTCCGCCTGGAGATACAAGGAGTTCACAATGTTGTGAGCACGCTTGTTCTGATGACCCGTTGTAGCCCAAGGTTTTTCAGGAGCCGATTCGCGCGGTTCAGGCAGTTTAACAGGTTCCATCATCTGACCCAGCATACCATCAGCCAAAATCATCACGGGCATGCGATATTTGTCAGCTGCATCAAACGCATCGAAAGCGCAGTCAGCCATTTCTTGCACCGTAGAAGGGGCGAACACAATCATCTGGAAGTCACCATGACCAAGAGCGCGCGTTGCCTGCCAGTAGTCAGACTGAGAAGGCTGAATGCCGCCCAAACCCGGACCACCTCGTTGTACATTAATGATGACACCTGGCAGATCTGCACCTGCCATATACGAAACGCCTTCACCTTTCAAAGAAATACCCGGCGAAGAAGAAGATGTCATAACGCGAGCGCCAGCAGCAGCTGCGCCATACACCATGTTAATAGCAGCAACTTCGCTTTCTGCTTGAAGGTAGGTACCCCCCACCTTAGGCATACGCTTAGACATATAAGCCGCAAGTTCAGTCTGCGGCGTAATAGGATAACCAAAGAAGAAGCGGCAGCCGGCACGCAAGGCGGCTTCGGCCAGCACTTCGTTACCTTTCATGAGTACTTTTTCAGCCATAGCCTCTACCTTTCTACCGTAATTGCCACATCGGGGCACATGATTGCACAGCTTGTGCAGCCCGTACATGCATCTTGGTCAATGCAATGCGCGGGATGATAACCCTTCGGCGTAATGCGCGTTTTGTCTAGTTCAATGATATGCTTCGGGCATACATCGACGCACAAACCGCAGCCTTTGCAGAAGTGCTCATCGACCGTCATTCTTGCCATATTCCACCTACCTTCACTTTTCGCTATGAGAAATAGCGTACGGAAAGTTCGCTCTTACGAAAGCTCGAACGTTGGAGCGTTCGAGGGTGTTCAGATCTTCGAGCAAGTACCACCTGGTGGTTTCGTCATGTACAAACGACCTAAAGCTCGAACTTTCGAAAACGCGAAGCTAGCTTTTCCGCTACTCCCATGGGGTCCGAACATATATTTGCACAGGATACGTGTGCTGTGTGACACGAGCAGGGAAAACGCACGAAGTTTCCGGCAAGCAGATGTCCGCTGGTGCTGTAATAGCAGCCATAGGAAGATGCGTTTTTTCTGCAACCTCAAAACCGAAGTCCCATGCAGCTTCGATATGATGAGCTTTCGTTTCACCTTTCAGGTGAGAGTTGTTTATGAGCGCCGTTGCGCGCAGATGCGCCTTTTCCTCAATCTCAGGAAGGAGTGCTACTGCCTCGGCGGCGTTTTGCGTCAAATTGCGATAGTGGTTTACCACATACAACATGGCATAGGGTGCCTGTTTGATTGCATTCGCGAATCTACCCAGGGCTGTTGAACCAGCATCGTCCCCACCAGCATCGATAATAACCAACTTACGGGGAAAGGACGTTTGTTTTGATTCATGCATTGTCTCTTGCGCGGCATCCAATGCCGGAAGAATAGCCCCCGTCAAACTCGGTACATCAAGATTGCTTCCTGCCTGCGCAAACACAGGAGAAATCAAACGCACGCCATGCGCTTCAAGCAATTCTGCATACTCGCTTGAACGAAAGTAAGGATTCACTACATCCAAGTCTATTAAAGTAACCTGCGAACCTGCTTGAGCAGCATCTATTGCCAAATTCAAAGAAAGATTCGTCTTACCTACGCCGTAATGACCGCACACTACCGTCACCGGTTTAAGCGGCAAATCGGTAATGTGCAAGTAATTACTTGGCGTAGCCATTAAACCAATCCTTCTGCTGTCTTTTCGTCAGCCTGGCGAATTTGAACACGACGAATTTTTCCGTTCACTGTTTTCGGAAGCTCATCAACATAGTCGATGATGCGCGGATATTTGTACGGAGCAGTTTGCCGTTTCACCCAGTGCTGAAGCTCTTTGGTGAGGTCTTCACTTGGTTTGAATCCGTCTGCCAGCACAATGGTTGCCTTAACTGCTTTACCACGTACCGGGTCTGGTACACCAGTTACTGCGCATTCGCGAACAGCATCATGCTCCAAAAGCACACTTTCAATTTCGAAAGGCCCAATACGGTAGCCACTTGACTTAATCACATCGTCATTACGGCCTACATACCAGAAGAAGCCATCTTCGTCGCACCAAGCGGTGTCGCCCGTGTGGTACCAGCCATCGTGCATCGCAGCGGCTGTCTTTTCGGGGTCGCGATAATATCCCACCATAAGACCAGCAGGGCGCGGATCCATCTTGATGCAAATTTCTCCTGTTTCACCTGTGTTGCATCGCGTTCCATCTTCACGCTGAATTTCAACCGTAAACAGCGGAATTGGTTTGCCCATAGAGCCAGGCTTAGGATGAGTGTTGAGAGTATTTGCCACTACGAGGGGCGTTTCAGTTTGCCCAAAGCCCTCAAAGATGGTCAGTCCTGTATGTTTCTTCCAGAATTCAAACAAGTCTGGATTAAGTGCTTCACCAGCCGTGGTGGAATAATTCAAGGAGCTCAAATCATATTCGTCGATGTTTTCGCTCATCATTAAACGATACATTGTCGGCGGACAGCACAGCGACGTAATGCCATACTTGCCAATCAAACTCAAGATTTCGCCACCGTGGAAACGGTCAAAGTCGTAGGTAAATACGCAGCTTTCCATAAGCCACTGTCCATAATATTTACCCCAAACTGCTTTACCCCAGCCCGTATCGGCAATAGTGAAATGAATGCCTTCAGGGTCTGCATTGTGCCAGTGCTTAGCGGTCGCATAATGCGCAAGGGCGTAGCTTGCGTCATGTAAAACCATCTTAGGGTTACCTGAAGTACCCGAAGAAAAATACATGAGCATCGGGTCAGCTGCAAAGGTTTCCACTTTTTCAAATGTCTCAGGCGTGGTGCGTACTTCAGAATTGAAATCTACCCAACCTTCACGCTTGGCAGAAGCAGCGCATACGCCCACTTCACCCGAAAGGACCTCGCCAACCGCTTCACCTTCAGGAAAAACCAAATTGCCTGACTCATCGTGCGGGGTAAGACCGCCGCCAGCACCGTTTACCAAAATACGCGTATGAACCGAAGGCGCCAAACCCGCATCAACAACGTTGTCAACTACCTGAGCAATATCGCCCACTGATGTACAAACAACCGCCTTGATTTCGGCCTTATTCAAACGGTATTCCAAATCATGCTCTTTCAGCATAAAGGTTGCAGGCACCATAACAGCACCGAGCTTTGCCAGTGCCGTCGCTACAAACCAAAACTGATAATGACGACGAAGAATTACCAATACGTAGTCACCCTTGCCAATTCCTTGAGCCTTAAAGAAATTGGCGGTTTTATCCGACCAGCGCTTCATGTCGCCATAGGTAAACAGATGCTCTTCACCTTCAGGATTGCACCACAACATGGCTCGACGGTTTGGCTCGGCCGTAGCGATTTCATCCACCACGTCATAGCCGAAATTAAAATGTTCAGGTATATCCACCGAGCAGGCGGTAAGCACCCCGTTTTCATCATATTCCTCATGCGCATAACGCATATGTAAGTTCAGCATACTAACCTCATTATGTCTTACAGCTACAAACCTCAATCAATCTTGTAGCTAAACGTCCAATAACAACGATGTTTTAGGCGCTAGAACAAAGTGTCCTAACGCCTACATAATTTCGTCGTTCGGACGCATAACAATAGCTAGGAACTTACACGGTTCGCCGCCGATAGCAATCATGCCATGACCACGACCAGAGTCATACATAAGCAAGTCGCCTGCTTCTAGCTCTTCAATGTGATCTTCGTAGGCAAAGCGCATTTTGCCAGAGATGATGAAGTCCAGTTCCTGACCCTTGTGGTAAGAAAGATGGATAGGAACGTTTTGTTCTTCCTCCAAATACGGCGCGGTAACCAAAAACGGTTCAGCAAGTTTATTCTTAAAATGTGGTGCCTTGTGGAGGTATTCAAACCCCGCGCGACGCTTAATAGAAAGACCGTCGGCAGCGCGCACCAGCGAATAGCCTGATAGATGAGGGCTTTCACCCGTTAAGAGTTCAATAACATCGACGCCAAGCTTGTTTGCGCACTTGTACAGAAACGTAAAGGATAAATCCTTCTCACCCGATTCTTGGGCAGCATATTCAGCAACAGAACGACCCGTGGCATCGGCCATTTCTTGTATGGTTAAATCAAGATCCTCGCGCAGTGCTCGAATACGTCCAGCAACTTCTTTGATATTCGGTTCCATAGTTACTCCTAACACGTCTAGAGAATCTATTTGCCTGCTTTGACCAGTTCTTCAGCCATTTCGCGAAGCTTAAACTTCTGAACCTTCATGGAAGGCGTCATCGGGAAATCATCCACCACAAACACGCGCTTTGGTACCTTATAACGTGCAATACGCGGAATAGCCCATTCACGCACCTGTTCTTCGGTAAGGTCTTCATAACCTGGTCGAACACGAATGAAGGCACCTACAATTTCGCCGTACTTTTTGTCGGGGATGCCAACCACCTGGGCGTCCAAAACACCTGGATGCGTCAACAGGAAGTTTTCGATTTCCAGCGGATAGATGTTTTCGCCGCCACGAATAATCATGTCTTTGATGCGACCTGTCACCTTGTAGTAACCGTCTTCGTCCACCATACCCAAGTCGCCAGAATGCAAGTACCCGTCAGCGTCAATTACTTCTGCAGTGGCTTCAGGCATCTTGTAGTAGCCCTTCATAACGTTATAACCCTTGCAACAGAGCTCACCTGGTTCACCTGGTCCGCAGATATGACCGTCAGCAGGATCAATAACACGTACGCTTACGGGCGGATGCTTCTTGCCCACCGTTTCGCACTTATGCCAAACGTCATCATCAACCGAGGTTTGCGTAAATACCGGACTACATTCGGTCAAGCCATAGCAGATGGTAATTTCAGGCATATGCATGCGTTCCATTACCTCGCGCATAGTTTCCGGCGGACATGATGAGCCAGCCATAATGCCTGTTCGCAGGCTGGTAAGATCAAAAGTATCGAATTCGGGATGGTTTAGTTCGGCAATAAACATAGTGGGAACACCGTAAACTGCCGTTGCGCGTTCCTTGTGGATTGCCTGAAGCACCAAACCAGCATCAAAGTCTTCCACGATAATCATGGTTGAACGGTGTGTCAGGCATGCCATAACGCCTAACACGCAACCAAAACAATGGAAGAACGGGACAGGCAAGGTTACGCGGTCTTCCGCGCCCAAACGCTGTCCTTCGCCAATATAGAACCCGTTATTCAAGATATTGCGATGCGTCAGCATAACGCCTTTCGGGAAGCCCGTCGTACCCGAGGTGTACTGCATCATGACCACGCTGTTCTGGTCGAACTTCTTTTCGGCTTCAGCTAAGGCGTCTTCACTCACATAACGACCAAGCAAGATAAGCTCAGGTACGCTGTAGCAACCGCGATGCTTTTCAGGACCCATGTAAATGATGCTCTTTAAGTAAGGATAGTTCTCTGATTCCAAATGACCACGTTCACAGGTAAGCGTTTCAGGAACCAGTTCGCGAATAATCTTCAAATAGTCAACGTCGCGGTATGCGTCGATGACGCACAACGCCTTCATGTCAGACTGCTTAAGTACGTAGTCAAGCTCGTGGCTTTTATACACGGGGTTAACCGTAACCATAACCACGCCAATTTTCGCCGTAGCATACATAAACGTCAGCCAGTCAGGGATATTGCGCGCCCAAACTCCCAGATGATCGCCTGGTTCCAATCCAATAGCCAGCAGACCGCGAGCCAAATTGTCGGTGCGCTCATCAAAGTCTTTGTAGGTCCAACGCAGCATGCGATCTGGATACACTACAAACTCGTGATTGGGATCAATAGCTACCTGATTGCGGAAATAGCGCCCAATGGTAAGCTCGGAATGTAAAGGGTAATCAGGAGACCCAGGAATTGGTTCGCCCGTAGTTGAATTTTCTGCTTGTGCTTCTTCTTTTACTTCTTCAGACATATAAACCTCTTTATAAACGTAAGAAACCCAGACTGAGCGGTTGGCTCAGAAGACCAACTGCAAAGTTCCGGGTTTCATAGGCGAATATTTTTATAGTAACGGCCTACAGCGGCGTATAAACCACCGCGAGGAACTTTGCGTTCTGACCTTCGTGAGCACGAACCTGGTGCGGCACGATAGAATCGTAGTAAATGCTTTCACCGGGATGGAGTACGTAGGTTTCTTTGCCGTACTCAATTTCGATGCAGCCTTCCATACCGAAAAGCCATTCTTCACCTTCGTGACCAACGAGTTCGTGATCCGTTTCCCCTGAAGGAGTAATGGTGATAATGAACGGATCCATATGACGAGAAGGACGGCTGGCAGCCAAGCTGAAGTAGCTCAAGTCGCCTGCGTCGCTCGCAGTCTGGAGGCTCTTCAGACGAGTTACTTCTTCCATCTGATCGGAGTTAATGTACACCGGACCAAATGCTTCGTCGTCATCCATGAGCGTACCTAGTCGAACGCCTAGCGCACGGGTAATTTTAATTAAAGGCGCTAGTGAGGGAGGTAGTTCGCCACGTTCAAGACCTTCGATAACGGACACGTCACAGCTGCAACGCTGAGCAAGGTCAGCAGCAGAAAGGTGATGCGCCGCGCGCAAAGTAGCGATCTTTTGTCCCAGTTTGTTGTCGATGTTTTCAGTCATCTTCCCTCACTTTGCCTTGTACCTATCTACCTTCCTTTATAAATAATATTTATAAAGGAATTCGGCTATTATCCTACTAATTGGAAAAAATGGCAGAAAAAATTTCTGCCACCACAAAACTTTTTACATTTTTCTAACGTAACCCCAAAAAAGAGGGAAACCCGGAAACCAAGGGGACGTCCGTCCCCTTGGGTTTCCTTTGGTTAGTTCAGAAGTTCAGGCTTGTCGTTTAAGAGGCGATTCAAAGCGTTGAGATACGCTTTCGCGGAAGACACAATGATGTCACCATCAGATCCTCTGCCAACATAGATACTCCCATCAGGAGCAGCCACACGAATAGTTACTTCACCCAATGCATCAATACCACGCGTTATGGATTGCACCGTAAATTCGGTGAGGTCGTTTTCAACCTGAACAATTTTATTAACCGCCTTATACATAGCATCCACGGGGCCAGTACCAAATTCACAAGCCGTGGAAACCATCCCATCAGTCTTTTTAAGCTTCACGGTTGCCGTTGGCGTCAGCGGGAACCCACAACTAATCTGCACCCCTTCCAAGGTGTAGATGGCGCTGATATTACGGTCACGTTCGTTGATAAGGCTTTCAAGGTCTTCGTCGTAGACTTCTTTTTTCTTATCGGCCATTTGCAAAAAGGCTTTATATAGAGCGTTGAGTTCTTTGTCGCTCAAGGTATAGCCTAAGTCTTCAAAGCGTCTTCGAAGCGCTGCGCGGCCACTACGGGCGGTGAGAACAATCTGAGTTTGCCCAACTCCCACAGAAGCAGGGTCAATAATCTCATACGTTTCACGCGCTTTAATGACGCCGTCTTGATGAATACCCGATGAATGTGCGAAAGCATTAGCGCCCACAATGGCTTTGTTTGGTTGCACACCAAGACCGGTGACCGAGGTAATCAAGCGGCTAGATCGCATGAATTCTTTAGTATTGATGTCGGTATAAGCGTCCAATTCTTTACCGTGCATAGCAATAGCCATAACCACCTCTTCCATGGCGGTATTGCCAGCACGCTCCCCTATACCGTTAATAGTGCACTCAACCTGGGTAGCACCTGCTTCTACGCCAGCTAATGAAAGAGCCGTAGCCATACCCAAGTCATTGTGACAATGAACCGAAAGGGTGACGTTTTCTATTCCTTTTACATGCTGACGTAGGTAGGAAATGCGCCGAGCAAATTCGTCAGGAAGCGAATAGCCTGTCGTATCAGGAATGTTGATAACCGTTGCACCTGCCTTAATGGCGGCCTCGGCAACCTGTACCAAAAAATCGTAGTCTGCTCTGCCAGCATCCTCCGCATAGAATTGAACATCGTCGGTGAACTTGCGAGCGTAGCTTACACAGTGCTCTACCTGTTGCAGGCAATCTTCTTCGCTCATGTGAAGCTTTTCCTGAAGGTGTATAGGACTTACCCCAAGACCCGTGTGAATACGCGGACGTTTGGCGTACTTTAAAGCATCCGCAGCAGCTTCAATGTCAGCATCAACTGCACGGGAAAGAGCGCATACAACAGCATTATCCCCCACTAATTCCGCCACACGGCGCACCGCTTCAAAGTCCCCTGGGGAAGAAACAGGAAATCCCGCTTCAATAACATCAACACCCAAACGAACAAGTTGACGTGCCACCACCAACTTTTCTTCGGTGTTCATAGAAGCACCTGGAGACTGTTCCCCGTCCCGCAAGGTGGTATCAAAGATAGAAATTTTCCGAGCCATGAGTTCCCCTGCTAAGCGTTACGCCTGTTCTCATTAGGAGCAAACTCTTATATGGAGCTTGCACCAAAGCAATTCCTTCCCAGTTACAGCGAAAGCTTCCAGATATGCAAAGCCTTCGTGGCAGTCTTTAGTTCGTCGATGACCTCATCGGTGATTTCACCCTCCACATTAACGAACGCCAGCGAAGTATGTTCCTGCATGTTTGTGGCAGACTGCATGGCAACAATATTGATGCCCGCATTGCCTAAAACCGTACCAATGGCACCAATGCGACCAAGGTCAGTTGGATATTCCAAAACAATGTTTTGGTTACCAGGAACAATGTCCATCTTGTAGTCAAAAAGCGAAATAATTCTGGCAGTACGCGCTGTTCCTGCTAAGGTAACCCCCGCTTCTACGCCATCTGCAAAGACTCGAACACTTGAAGAGTATTCCATTGCGTCGGCCATGCTGGACGTTTCAATGCGAATTCCATGACGAAGCGCAAGGGCTTCAGCGTTGGTGGGGGTAACCGTCTTGCCTTCGCGGTAAGACAAGAAACCACCAATAGCAGCAGCAGCCAGCGTGCGTAAATCTCCGCCAGAACGTGCTGTATTACCCGCTGCAACCACACGAAGCGTTTGAGGCATATCACCAGTTAGCTGAGCAAGCAGCTTGCCCATCATCTGACAAGCAGGAATATACGGTGCTAAGACATCGGGCATTTCCGGAGAAGCGGACATTAAGTTAACAATGGTAGGTACCAAAAAGCCCTCGAGCCCCATGGAGACATATTCGGCAATCTGAAGGCCTGCACGACGCTGAGCTTCCTCAGTAACCGCTGCGATGTGCGGGGTCAGAATAGCGTTCGGGAATTCGTGTAAAGGACTCTCATAGCAGGGATCTTCTTCAAACATATCAATGCCAACCGCACGAACCTTACCTGCTGCAAGGAAGTCCGAAAGCGCCTTTTCCTGATAAATGCCGCCCGCAGCCGTATTGATAAGAATAACCCCATCTTTCATGGCAGCGAATTCTTTCGCGCCAAACATACCAACCGTACTTTCCGTATGAGGCATATGAACCGTAATGAAATCTGCTTGCGGCAATAGCTCTTCGAGAGTTTCACAGAGTTTAACGCCCAGCTGTTCTGCACGTTCAGCACTGCAATAGGGGTCATAGCCAATAAGTTTCATACCGAATGCTTTGGCACGTTGCGCAACTAAGGCACCAATACGTCCCAGACCACAGATTGCAAGCGTTTTTTCAAAGAGCTCTTCTCCCATGAAGTTTGTTCGATCCCATTCGCCGTTATGCATGGATTCGTTAATCTGAGGAAGATTGCGTGCGCAAGCTAACAAAAGTGCAAAAGTATGTTCAGCAGCAGACACAATGTTTGAAGTGGGAGCATTGCACACCACAATGTCGTGTTCGCTGGCTGCCACCAAATCAATATTGTCAACCGTAACGCCCGCGCGACCAATAACGCGAAGATTTTTGCCTGCTTCTATGATGTCTCGCGTAACTTTAATCCCTGAACGAAGTACCAGCGCATCGTAGGCGGGAATAATCTCTAAGATTTCCTCATGCGTCAAATCAGGACGAACATCAACCTCGTACCCTTTGTTTAGAAGAGCTTCAACGCCTTCTTTAGCAACACGGTCAGCAACAAGAATCTTCTTAGTCATAAAAGGCCGCCTTTCCTACTTGGCTTCTGTTTTTGAATTGCGAGACATAGCAATTCTGCCCGTGCGAACAATTTCTATGATTCCATAGGAAGAGAACAAATCTTCCAAACCTTCAAGCTTGTCCTGCGTACCCGTGGCTTCAATCGTGAGGGAGTTAATACCCACATCAACAATCTTTGCACGGAAGATGTTTGCGATTTCGACAATTTCGTTACGCCGCTCAGGACTTGCGTTCACCTTGAACAGCACTAATTCGCGTTCAATAGCACCCTGGTCAGTCAAGTCGGTAATCTTATGAACGCTTACCAATTTATTAAGCTGTTTAGTAATTTGCTCATAGGCAAGTGCATCGGCATGCACGATGGCGGTAACACGCGATTGAGCGGGGTTTTCAGTTGGACCAACTGAAAGAGATTCAATATTAAAACCGCGACGTGAAATAAGCCCCGTAATGCGGGAAAGCACACCTGGCTTGTTTTCAACTAACACCGAGAGTACGTGTCTCATACTCTTCCCTTCCTAGTGGTCTTTTTGAACGCGCCCAACAGCGCCTACTGCTTCGTCAATATCACCCACGAAATCCGAAAGGGCATTTCCAGGGGCAACCATGGGATGAACATCCGCCTCACGCGAAATACGAACGTCCAACAAATATGGACCTTCGGTGTTCAACATGCGCTGCAATGCGCCTTCAACCTCTTCAGGGTTTTCAATGCGCTCCGCGTGCCAGCTGTAGGCTTCAGCAAGTTTTACAAAATCGGGATTCTCCGCCAAATTCGTTGCCGAATAGCGTTGATTGTAGAACAGTTTTTGCCATTGATGGACCATGCCTAAGCAACGGTTGTCCATTACCAGCACTTTAACGGGGGCGCCATAGATAGCTGCCGTTGCCATTTCCTGACTGTTCATCTGAAAAGACCCGTCGCCCGCAACGCACACAATAGTTTTATCCGGACAACCAAGCGCGGCACCAATAGCAGCTGGAAGACCAAAGCCCATCGTGCCCAAGCCTCCAGAAGATAAGAAACTTCGAGGAACTTCACGTGCAATGTGCTGTGCTGCCCACATCTGATGCTGACCAACATCAGTTACCACAACACTCTCTTCAGGATTAAGTGCCGCCGAAAGCTGCTTCATCAAACGTTCGGGGACAATGCCAGAAACTTCACTTTCCGTAAGAGGATATTCTTGCTTCCAAGCGTCAATCTGCGTAAGCCATGCTTTTGTCTTCGGCTTAGGTGACTGAGAAGACAAGGCGGAAAGAATACCTGAAAGCACCCCTTTTACATCACCAACAATAGGAATTTGCGCCTCACGCACCTTGCCTATTTCGGCGGGGTCAATATCAATATGGATAACATCGGAAGAAGGTGCAAAGTCAGAAAACTTCCCCGTAACCCTATCAGAGAAACGCGCGCCCACGGCAATAATAAGGTCGCTTTCCATCAGTGCTAAATTCGCATACTTTGAACCATGCATACCAACGGGTCCTAAATTCAAAGGATGACTTGCAGGAAACGCTCCTTTGCCCATCAGGGTTGTCACTACAGGAATCTGTAACATTTCAGCTAAAGCAATGAGTTCGTTAGTTGCCCCAGAGGCAATAATGCCGCCGCCTGCATATAGAATGGGGCGCTTTGCTTTTGCCATACGCGTAGCTGCTTGCTTTATTTGGCGATTATTACCCTTATAGGTAGGCTTGTACGAAGGAAGATTAACTTTGTCAGGATATTTAAAGACCATGCTTTCACTGGCTAAGTCTGAAGGAACGTCAATAAGAACCGGCCCTGGTCTACCTGTCTTTGCAATATGAAATGCTTCTCTAAAAGTTTTGGTAAGCTCGTCAGTAGACTGAAGAAGATAGCTGTGCTTTACCACAGGCATCGTAATGCCTACGATGTCTGATTCTTGGAAGGAGTCGGTACCTATAACGCTTCGTGGCACCTGCCCCGTAATAACGACCAAAGGAATGCTATCCATGTATGCAGTAGCAATACCCGTCACCGTGTTGGTAGCACCCGGACCACTGGTAACCAGTGCGACGCCAACCTTTCCCGTAGCACGGGCATAGCCATCTGCTTCGTGGACCGCACCTTGTTCGTGACGTGCCAAAACATGGTGAATTTGCGTTGAGTTATACAACGCATCATACATTTTGATGGCCTGACCGCCAGGATAGCCAAAGACAGTATCTACGCCTTCGGCTTCAAGAGATGCAATTACCGCTTCGGCGCCCGTCATAACGTTTCCTTGCTTTGGTGACTTGCTGCCCAAACCGAGCGGTGCTCCAGCTTCCAATGCCGTTAAGGTGGTGCTCATGTAATCTCCTTTTCAACACACAAAAGTATAGTACAATACCGCACTTGCAAATAAATGTTCGAGGCAAACGGACACAAACAAACGGACACATACTTGCGTTTCTAAATAAACACAGGTAAACAGGAAGAAATGACGCACACATAAGAATCGCGAGGGTTAGATGATTTACCACAACGTACTTGAGGCATTAGGCAACACGCCGCTTATTCAGTTAAACCGTATGACCGAACCAGATGCGGCTCAGATTCTGGTGAAATATGAGGGTTTAAACGTAGGCGGCAGCATCAAAACGCGTACTGCGCTTCGCATGATTGAAGAAGCCGAAGCTGCTGGCAAGCTCAACTCAGAAAGCATTATTGTTGAACCAACAAGCGGAAATCAGGGCATTGGACTTGCGCTGGTGGCGGCCGTAAAAGGCTATAAGGCGAAATTGGTTATCCCTGATTCTGTTTCGGAAGAACGCCGCAAGATTATGCAGCAATATGGCGCCGAAGTCGTGTTGGTGCCCGACAACGGAAACATTGGTGAATGCATCGAACAGTGCGTTGCTACCGTTGAGCGTTTACGCGCCGAAAACGAACATGTTTTTGTTCCCCAGCAATTCCAAAACGAAGGAAATCTGCGAGCACATCGCTTTGGCACGGCAGCAGAACTCTTAGCTGACGTGCAAGAAGCAGGCATCACCGTAGATGGTTTTTGTGCTGGCATCGGTACGGGCGGCACCATTACAGGTATTGGCCAGGAATTGCGCAAAGCCTTTCCTGAAATCTGCATCTGGGCAGTTGAGCCCGAAAACGCAGCCATTCTTTCTGGTGGTGCCATTGGAAGCCATGTCCAGATGGGGATTGGTGATGGCCTGATTCCCGACATCCTAGACACGCACATTTATGATGCTACCTGCATCATTACCGACGAAGAGGCTTTGGCTACTTCGCGTGAACTGGCTGCGAAGGAAGGTCTTCTCTGCGGTATTTCTTCTGGCACCAATGTGGCTGCCGCACGAAGGCTAGCTCGTGAGCTTGGTGCGGGAAAGACTGTCGTCACCCTTTTGCCCGACACAGGAGAGCGCTACTTCTCTACCCCGCTTTTCAACGACTAATTCGAAGTCTTTGATTTGATTTTGTTTTGAGCTTCTAGGCACAACGCGGTTCTCAATCGCCGCCAAACCTAGAGGCTCTTTTTCTGTGCCAGTTTATGTATCTATACGCTCTATACGTTAAATACGTTCTAAGATAGCAGGAACAAAGCGGCAGAAATCTGCTTCTCGCTGCTTACCCACAGCGCGCACCTCTTCATCGGTTGGCGAAGCGCCTTCAATACCGCAGGCCATATTAGATACCAGTGACATACCTAGCACACGCATTCCCACATGTCGTGCAGCAATTACCTCTTCGCAGACACTCATGGCAACCGTATCGGCACCTAGCATTCTAAACGCGCGGATTTCCGCAGGTGTTTCAAAACTGGGTCCCAAAAGTCCCAAATAAGTTCCCTGCTGAACGGGAATATCCAGTTCATGCGCAACTTCTACAGCTAGCTGCCGTAAGGCAGGATCATAGGCGTCTAGCATGGAAAAGAAACGGAGCGCCATTTCGTTTGGCTCAGTACCCACGATAGGATTTCTGCCCGTAAGATTGATATGGTCTTCCATGATGCAGAAATCGCCCACATGAAAAGCTTCGTTGATAGCCCCCGCAGCATTTGTCGTAATGAGCGTATCGATGCCAAGGTGGTGCATAAGCCACACAGGAAATGCAACTTCTTGCGCGGTGTTCCCTTCATAGCCATGTAGTCTTCCTTGCATACACAAAGCCGTTTTGCCACCCAGAGTTCCGCAAACAAAACGCCCCACGTGACCTGCTGCGGTACTTGTTTTCATATGTGGAACATCAGCGAAAGGAATATGCACGGGATCTTCAATACATTCAGCTAAACCGTTCAAGCCAGAACCTAAGATGAGCCCCACCTGAGGTTGACGCAAGCCAATGGCTGCGCCTAAAACACTGGCTGCTTCTTCAAGACTACGAAGAAGCACGTTGTGGGGATATTCTTTACTTGAAACTTCAGGCATGTTGATTCCTTTGCTCTATAGCTCGTTTGAAGAACCTTCAATAGGCTTTCGTGCTACCAAAATGCGTGGCCTCTGCGTTAAATCGTGGACAATCTGAACATCTACAAACCCTGCTTCTTGTGCAAGGTTTGCTGCTTCATCCAAAGTTGTTTCATGTAACTCAAAAGCAAAAGCGCCACCTGGTCGAAGCGCTTCACACGAAAAAGACAAGAGGGAGCGGAATACATCCAAACCGTCTGCTCCACCATCAAGCGCGAGCGTTGGTTCAAAATCTGCTACTTCACGAGGAATTTCGGCAAGCACTTCTGTAGGAACATACGGCGGGTTAGACACGATTACATCAAGACTGCCCCACACCTCTTTAGGAATACCCGTGCCCAAGTCGCACTGGATAACTTCGACTTGCTCATCTAAGTTGAGCGCTTGGACGTTTTCGCGTGCAAGCGCCACACATTCGGGCGCAATATCAGTAGCAAACACCTTCGTTTGTGGGTGTTCATATGCAATCGATGCCGCAATGCAGCCACTTCCTGTGCAAATGTCAGCAACGAATAATTGGCGCTGAGAAAACTCCTCAGCATTTGAATTATCGGCAGTTAACTCTTCGGCCTCTAAGGCCTCAGCAGATACTGATTCACCAAACGCAGACCCTGTGCTAGCCATATCTGGGACATTTAGATTCCAAGACCGAACGGGAGCAGGAAGAAGCGAAAGCGCTTCGCTTACGAGCACTTCTGTTTCAGGGCGCGGAATTAACACCCCTGGACGAACACGTACGTTAATGTGGCGAAACCCCACTTCACCTGTAATGTATTGAAGAGGTTCACCCTGGCCTCGTCGTGAAACATAGTCACGCAGAATAGCCCTTTCTTCCTGAGAAAGAGGCTGGTCGAAATGAGTATATAGGTCAATACGACGCATGCCAGTGGCTTCAGCTAACAGCCATTCCGCAGAAAGACGAGGGTTTTCATCTCCCTTGCGATCAAGGTATCCCTGAGTCCAATCAAGTGCTGCTTTAATGGTCCAAACCTGATCGGTCATAACATATTCCGTTCGAAAATACGCGAAAGCTACCGTTATTCTTGCTTAGGTAGGTCTGGCCTCTTAGCCAACCGACTTTTCCAGTTTTTGAGCCTTATCTGCTGCCTGTAAGGCAGTAATCATGTCACCAAGACCATCACCTAGAAGAATGGAATTGTAGGTGCCGTTATACCCGATACGGTGATCGGTTACGCGGTCCTGCGGCGCATTGTAGGTGCGGATCTTTTCTGCGCGATCACCAGAACCAATTTGTGCCAGACGTTCTGCGCCTTCAGCTGCCTGCTGTTCAGCGAGCATCTTTTCGTACAGGCGCGCACGCAACACGGCCATAGCAGCAATCTTGTTCTGCAACTGAGATTTCTGGTCCTGAGACTGAACCACTAAGCCACTAGGAAGGTGCGTAATACGTACAGCGGAGTCAGTCGTGTTAACGCACTGACCACCTGGGCCACCTGCGCGATACACGTCAATACGTAAATCGTTTTCGTTGATTTCAACATCAATTTCGTCAGCCTCAGGAAGAACCGCTACAGTAGCCGTTGAGGTATGAATACGTCCCTGACTTTCGGTCTTAGGTACGCGTTGAACGCGGTGAACCCCACTTTCGAATTTCATAACGGAATACACCTTGTCGCCCTTAACCTTAAACTGAATTTCTTTATAACCACCTGCTTCGGAAGCAGATACATCCATGGTTTCCATCTTCCAGTGGTTCGTATCGCAAAAACGCGTGTACATCTTGTACAAATCACCAGCAAAAATGGCTGCCTCATCGCCGCCAGCAGCAGCGCGAATTTCAACGATAATATCCTTTTCGTCAGCAGGATCCGCTGGAATCAGCATGAACTTAATGTCTTCCTCAAGCTGAGGGAGAATACCTTCAATACGAGCAATTTCTTCCTGAGCAAATTCCTTCATGTCGGCGTCAGAAAGCATTTCCTTCGCTTCGGCTAAATCACTGGTGGCCTGCACATATTCACGTGCTTTGGCAACCAAAGGACCTTGCGAGGCATATTCTTTTGCCAAACGATTGTATTCTTTCTGATTGGCAAGAACAGCCGGATCACCCATTTTGGTCTGCAGCTCTTCATATGCTGCAATAATCTTTTCCAGTTTTTCTTGCATACCGGATTCTTGCATTCTTCCTCACTTAATACGATATTCTTCAGCGTAAATTAGTACATGAGCTTCGATATAGCCCGTAATTTTCACAGCCCTTTATGATAGCAGAATACGCACGCTTCACACAGGTTCCCGTGCTGTAACGGATTGACTTCAACAAAACACCCCACCTTCCACATTTGAAAGGTGGGGTCGTTTATTTAATAGCTGCAGAGAAGAGTTATTCTGAAAGGTACTCGGCAGCTTCCTCGGCACAAAGAGCACCATCAGCAACAGCCGTTACCACTTGGCGTAATTGCTTGGTACGAACATCTCCTGCTGCGTAAACACCGGGAATTGCCGTTTTGCCCGTTTCGTCAGCTACAATATAGCCCGTTTCGTCAAGGTCTAAAGCACCCTGCAAAAATTCCGTATTCGGCTGTGTGCCTACTGCCACAAACAAGCCCGCGATGTCCAGCTGTTTCTGTTCTTCCGTTTTTACGTTCTTTACCGTAACTCCTGAAAGCGCACCGTTTTCGTCATGAAGTTCGGTCACTACCGAATCCCAAACAAATTCGATGTTTTCTATTGCTTTAAGTCGGTCATGATAAATTGCCGTAGCGCGAAGTTGATCTCGGCGATGAATGAGATACACCTTTTCACAGATACGAGAAAGATAAATCGCATCAGCAACAGCGGTATTACCACCGCCTACGACTGCAACCTTTTTACCGCGGAAGAAGTTTCCGTCACACGTTGCGCAGTAAGAAACACCGCGACCCTGCAATTCCTCTTCACGGGCAATACCTAGCTTACGAGGACGCGCACCCGTAGCAACCACTACAGATTTTGCAAGGTATTCACCAAATGCCGTAGTCAAAAGCTTAGGGTTCTGGGTAAAGTCAACTGCTGTCACCTCTTCGGTGATTGTTTTCACCCCAAAATTGGTAGCCTGCTCATGCATACTCCATGCAAGTTCAAAGCCACCCGAACCCTGAGGAAAACCAGGATAGTTTTCCAAATGCTCCGTCTGAGCAAGCTGCCCACCTGGCGAAATGCGTTCAAAAATAGCTGCGTTTAGCCCCGCACGTGCGGCATATAAACCCGCCGTCATGCCTGCTGGTCCAGAACCGATAATAGCAATATCAAATGTTTCCATGTTGCTCTCCTTTTTTTGCATACCTTACGGTAGTACATAGGAATTGTCTAGGGTAACGTAAGTAAATAACACTTGTGGATTTTGGGATTACGCGTGAAGTCTTCTGGAATAGTTTTTGCGGTAATGTCTTCCAGAACAATTCCAGCTTCTTTGAGTGCTCCTTCGTCAGGCTTGAATGATCGCAGGTTGCACGAAAACACCGCCTGTCCGCCTGGGCTTAAGAGTGCCGCCACCGCCCGCAAAACAACCACGTGATCACGCTGCACATCCCAAGTGCGCTTCCCCATTGCTTTTGAATTGGAAAACGTCGGCGGATCGATAAAGATTAAGTCGTACGTTTCTTTTGCTTTAAGAGCCTCAACGAGCCACTGCAGTACATCAGCTCGAACAAAACTGTGTTCCTTGCCAGCGAACCCATTGAGCGCCATATTTTGTTGTGCCCATTCAAGATAGGTTTGGCTGAGGTCTACCGTTTTGGTGGATACCGCACCGCCTGCAGCTGCGTGAACCGTAGCAGTTCCCGTGTAGGCAAACAGGTTTAAGAAGCGCTTTCCTTTCGCCATCTTCCCCACCATGATGCGCGTAATGCGGTGGTCTAAAAAGATACCCGTATCAAGGTATCCACCTAAATCAATTTTAAAAAGGTGACCGTCTTCCAAAGTGTAGCTTACGAAGTTTTTACTGCCCGCCTCTCTGTACTGCGCACCACCCTTTGCCTTTTGGCGTACCTTTGCAAATACATGGTCAGACTGCACGCCTAACGCCGCCGGAGATACCGCTATGACATCAGCAAACCTTCGTGCAGCTCTGTCAGGATCAACCGAAGAAGGCGCCTGATATTCCGCTATATGGATATAGCTTTCCCCAAGAGCCTGACCTTCCCGCGAAAAACCTTCGTAGATATCAATTGCTACCGCATAATCAGGTAAATCGGCGTCGTATATGCGGTAGCAAGAAATTCCTTCCTTCCGTGCCCATTTCCTTCGCTCTTTGGCAACCTTCCGCAAGCGAGCCACAAACTGTTCTGTGCCCTTTTCGCACACCTCAACAGCATGTTCTTTCCCGCCATGGGCATCGGGAATCATAAGCGTATAGGTTTGTGGGCTTGCTGACATGCCTGCATCCTTAACAAAAAGGGCGCCGAACTTCGACGCCCCCTATCTTTAATCTTCCAGGTAATCCTTTAGCTTCGATGAGCGGCTTGGGTGACGCAGTTTCGCCAAAGTTTTGCTTTCAATCTGACGAATACGTTCACGCGTTACCCCAAACTCTCTGCCGACCTCTTCAAGCGTGCGCGGATGACCGTCTTCCAAACCAAAACGCAAAGAAATAACTTTACGTTCACGTTCGGCTAAGCCATCCAACACCTTGCCCAGCTGTTCCTGAAGCATACTAAAGCTGGCTGCATCAGGAGGAACCACTGCTGCGTCGTCTTCAATGAAGTCGCCCAGCTGGCTGTCTTCTTCTTCGCCGATAGGAGTCTCCAAAGAAACAGGTTCTTGGGAAATCTTTTGAATTTCGCGAACACGTTCTTCGGTTAAACCCATTTCGTCGCCAATTTCTTTCGGGGTAGGTTCACGACCCAGTTCTTGCAGAAGCTGACGCTGAATACGTACCAGTTTATTGATGGTTTCAACCATGTGAACCGGAATACGAATGGTACGTGCTTGGTCAGCAATGGCGCGGGTGATAGCCTGACGGATCCACCACGTAGCGTATGTGGAGAACTTGAAACCCTTAGTGTAGTCAAACTTTTCAACCGCGCGAATAAGACCCAGGTTGCCTTCTTGGATAAGATCCAGGAACAACATCCCACGACCAACATAACGCTTAGCAATAGAAACAACCAGACGAAGGTTTGCTTCAATTAGCTGTTGTTTTGCGTCTAAGCCAACCTCTTCAATGCGGGTTAGGCGGCGCTTTTCGCGACGATCAAGTTCAACGCCGTTGTCTTCAGCTTCTTCTAGCTTTTCAGTAGCTTCGACACCAGCTTCAATTTTCATAGCTAGGTCAATTTCTTCAGCGGCTGTCAAAAGCGGAACTTTGCCGATTTCCTTGAGATACATACGAACAGGGTCGCCCGTCAACATAGTGACATTGGCGTCGGCGTTACGCTTATTACGTGCCTTTGCTTTTGCAACGCGGCTGCTAATTTTTGGCAGCTGCACGTCAACAGTAGCCTTCAGCTCTTCTTCAGGAATGCCTTCGAGCAAATCTTCGTCAGCACTGACGTCAAACTTTTCATCATCAAGCACTTCGTTAGTTGGCTCAGATACAGAAGCCATTTCTACATCACTGGGTGCTTCCACTTCGGAAGATTCATCATCATGCGCAGCGTCATCCAAAACCTCAGCCTTTTCGGTTTCGCTCTTCTTAGCCTTTGAGGTTTTCTTAGCCTTAGTTGCTTTTGGTTTGGATTCTTTACTTGCGCTTGTTTGTGTTTCTTTTACTTCTTCTGTTTCTTTGCTGTCTTGAGGATTTTTCTTAGTGGCTTTAGGCACTAGCTCATCCTTTCGTCGTAGATGCAAAAGACCCTAAAAATGGGCGTAAAATCGTGACATAACAATATAGCACACTTCGCAAGATTTAACCTTGAAAACAGCGCAAAATTACAGGAGATCATTTGGGTCAATATCGATAGCCAAATTCACCTGTTTATGTGGTTTTCTCGTTCGGAAATACGGCGTTAAAACGGGGGCAAAATCGCTGCTGAGCGGAGCCTTAATAACAAGATGATAACGATAATTTCCACGGAGGCGTTCGAGTACGCAAGGACACGGAGGCAAAACCTGCCAACTATCCCCCGCCTGGTCAAACACCACCTGTTTAAGCGCACCATACACTGCACGAGCTTCGGTTTGCACCTCGGCTTCATCTTCACCCCAAAGTAAGATGTTTGCCATTCGCACATAGGGAGGATATCCCAATAACTTACGTTTCGGCAGTTCTGCACGAAGAAATTGTGCACGATTGTAAGATGCGGCAGCCTGAATAGCGTAAGCGTCGGCTGCGTACGTTTGCACCATCACGCGTCCTGGTAAGTTGGCTCGCCCCGCACGTCCTGCCACCTGTTCAATAAGGTCGAAAGTGCGCTCGGCCGCACGATAGTCAGGCAAATTCAGCTGGGTATCTGCGTTAATAACGCCGACCAGCGTAACGTCTTCGAAATCGAGCCCTTTTGCAATCATCTGGGTTCCCAGCAAAACCGCGGCCTGAGCATTGGCAAACTCTTCCAAAAGCCGCTGATGAGCACCCTTTTTGGAGGTAGTATCAGCGTCCATACGAATGATGGGAACCACTTCTCCTACCCCTGGTTCTTGATTAAGAAGTCCTCTAAGCTCCGCTTCCACACGCTGCGTACCTGCTCCAAATTTCTTCAGATAAGGGCTTCCGCATTTTGGGCAAAGGCGAGGAGCAGGCTCCTTGTGGCCACAGTGATGACACACCAACATGCCACCCTGTTCATGATAAGTAAGAGAGGTTGAACAGGAAGGACACTCGGGAACAAACCCACAGTCACGGCACAGCAAAAACTTTGCGAAGCCGCGCTGGTTAAGCAGCAGAACCACCTTATGCCCAGCGCGCAATTCATCCCCTAAAGCACGCTTCAGTTTCGCTGAGAACATAGACCGTGAACCAGAGTTGAACTCTTTTGCCATATCAATAACGGTAATCTCGGGGAGAGGCTTCCCGTTTGCCCTGGTAGGAAGTTGAACCTGTGTCCATTTGGGATTCTTTGCACAGGCATAGAGAGCCTCTACCGAAGGCGTGGCACTACCCAATACTAAAGCGGCATTGTGTTGTTGTGTAATGAATTCAGCTACGTCACGCGCATGATACCTGGGAGCACTGTCTTGCTTGTAGGAGCTTTCGTGTTCTTCGTCTATGACAATAAGGCCTATATTGCGAAGCGGCGTAAAGAGCGCACTTCGAGCGCCAACTACCACTCGAGCATGTCCACTACGAATAAAATCCCATTGATCATAGCGCTCACCTTGGCTCATGCGCGAATGCATAACAGCCACCACGCTCCCAAAGCGCCCACGAAAACGAGCGACTGTTTGCGGCGTCAATGAAATTTCAGGAACCAGCACGCAGGCATTTCTTCCCGCCTTTAGTACTGCTTCAATAGCCTGCAAATATACTTCAGTTTTTCCAGAACCAGTGACGCCATCAACCAGCACCACTTCGCCATTTCCTTTTGCGCAAGCTGTTTGAATGGCTTCAAGCGCGCGCGTTTGATTGGTATTCAAGATGTGTTTCTTTGAAGGGACGAAGTTTCCATGATGTTCACGCTGCTGAGGAACGCCGCGCAAACGACGGCGATGTTCAACCTTCACAACACCTTTATCTACAAGCGACTTAATCGTTGCCGAGACCGAACCAAATTCTGTTGTCAATTCAGCCATGCGGAGCTCTCCAGATTGCAAGGCAGCTACCACAGCAGTCTGTTTAATTGCGTTTTTACGTGGTTCAAAAGAATTGAAGTTTTCCCCTGGAACAACCCATCTATCGTCAACTTCACCAACCGTTGGCTCTTCCAGCTGCCAATACCCTCGCGCCGTTCGTACCATACGAGGAACGCCACCGGGTGGCGTAAAAAGTCGAATGCTTGCAGAAAGTGGTGCTATGTAGCGTTCGGCAATCCACTGAGCACAGGAGACACCCTGTTCGTCAAAATACGGACTGCTCACAACACGCAAAAGGGGATTGAGCTTGGAAACATTAACGTCGCTTTCAAGCTCCTCATCTTCCCAGAGCTTTACCACAAACCCCACAGCACGACGGTGACCGAACTCAACTAAGACTGCGCATCCCACCGATACATCTGGCAGGTCATCAGGCACTACATAAGTATAGGGCGCATCAAGCGCCTGCGTCTGAATATCCAATATGACCGATGCTAAGTTCAAGCGTCCGTCCTTTGCATTGCTCTAAATTTTCCTGCTAAACGTTTGCCAGGCTAGTCAAGTTCGCAATCAACCCAAAGGGTTGCCGCAGTCATACCTTGCATGTCTTTCGAAATGGTAGGGAGTGGCCCAAGGCGGCTAAACACACCCTGAAAATGACCGTCATACAGGTAGAGTCCGTTAAGGTTGTTGTACCACACAGGCTCTTTTGAAATGTCTGTATCTTCCTTTGCTTCAATTCCGGCGTCAGGTGGTAACGTTTCGGTCTTAAAAGGCTTGATGTAGGTTTGAACAATAAAGGGATAACCTGCCTTCGAATTAGCGAACTTCTGAACCAAATCTTCCCAGGTAGCCTGATTAACATAACAGCCTGCATAAACCTGGTCAGCACCGTAATGATCAGATGGCTTAATAATCCAACTGTCTTTTTGGTTGAGGACGTCTTCAAGATTTACCTGCGATTCATCCAAAAACGCCGTAAAGGGAACCGTTGCTGCGACGAATGCATTTTCTTCAGGAGTTAAAATCTCGCGCGTAGCGGGATGGAAAAGCGCTTTGAATATTTGTTTGTCATGCACGATATGACCTGCAAAACTACCAATAAGCGCAACCTTTTCAGAACGAACCGCCGCTATAAGCTCTTGGCTTGAATCCCAATGGTCAATGACGTCGTTGGTTACACAACGGCGCCAGATAGCATTAATCTGATTTCCTTCGGAATCCCTCAGCACTTCACCATCAAAGGATAAATTGCGTACATCTTCGACAACGCACTCGTAGCCGTGTTGCTTAAACGCCTCTGCAAACAGGTAAAACTCATCCACCACGCCATTTTCAAGGTAGTCACAAATAGCGAAGCGCGGATGTTCAACCTTATGTTCATAGCTCTGATAAATAGCGATAAACTTTTCCACCCAAGGCTCAAACAAACTGCACCCTTGAATATGATGACGCGAAGCAAATTCCTTATAGGTTGCTGTTGTGTGAATGGAATTTTCAATCTCGCGATTTTCGTTCATACCACTTGAACCATCGCCATTGAATTCGCAGAAACGGAACGTAAAGTCATCTTCGTTTAAGAATGTATCAACCCGCGCAAAAGGAAGCACACTTTTATAGCCTCGCGGGAGCAAAATAAGCTCTTCGAGGCGGGGGTCAAAATCAAACACTTTACGGTACGCAGGATCTTCTAGATAGTGCTCAATAACCTTAACCAAAATGCGGTGAGCATTTTCAGCCGTGTCCTTCATAGCGTCATAGCTCTGTTGATTGAACAAGCGCGGAACAAACGAAGATTCAACAACCTGATGATGAACAATGGCGGTAGATTTTTTCATATAGTCACGCGCTGCACGACGCCCTGCGGTATCTCCACCCAGTTCGTTCATGATTTGGAAATATTCGCGCGTGTAATCTGCGTTCGAAGGTTGGGACATTTGATTTCCTTCCAAGGATTCGTTAGTGAAGATATGGCTAGTGCATTGTCATAATTTGAACAAGAAAAATCAGTCCAAGCACCGCGATAATCAAAAGGAATAAAACTATAAAAAGCTTGATTAGTTTTAAATCCTGAACAGCGGCAGCCTGCTCTTCCTTTTCCCTTTTTCGCCTTGCTCGTTCTTCAGAGGATTTATTGCTCATATTTCACCCTTTTATCAGCACTTTTTGGAATCATAATATCATCAAGCTTCTTTTGATTCTTAAAGGTACCAAAAATATCCTCTTACCTACACATGATGCGGGATTTTAAACATCCGTTTCTCTGCTTTAGATACGAAAGAGCTCGCTTAGAGTAACAAATGTGGGTTTACCCTTGCGAAGGAAGGAGTTTCAAGGTAGTATTCCCCCTTGCGCACAACGAAACAAGCGCAACCTATCCGTTTATCAAGAGTCGGGGGAAAGAGTTGGCTTCGTAATCCCGACACCAACCTGGCAAAGCGGAAAAGGCTTGCGACACCAACCTCATCAAGGGAAAGTGCCGAACCGTTTCCGCAGGTAAAAGCCAAGGTGGTCCTGCCAACAGCGATGAAAGGAGCTTCTTGTGGCTAATCGCACTTATGTATTTACGTCTGAATCAGTAACCGAAGGTCATCCCGACAAGGTATGCGACCAGATTTCCGATGCTATTTTGGATGCCATTTTGGCAAAAGAAACAGAACTTACTGCTGAAGGCTATGTTGCACCAAGTGGCATGCCCGCAGATCCCGCTCAAGTACGCTGCGCCTGCGAAACTATTGCAAGTACTGGCATGGTGCTCGTAACGGGTGAAATTCGCACTCAAGCTTATGTTGATGTTGACTCCATTGTTCGCCAGGTGCTGGTAGACATTGGTTATGACCGTGCTAAGTATGGATTTGATGGCCATACCTGCGGCGTACTCAACGCCATTCACGAGCAGTCTCCCGATATTGCGATGGGTGTTGATCAGAGCTGGGAAGCACAGCATGGTACCGCCGAAGATGACCCATATTCATTAGTAGGTGCTGGTGACCAGGGCATGATGTTTGGCTATGCCTGCAACGAAACTAAAACGCTTATGCCGATGCCTATTTATTTGGCACATCGCATGTCTGAACGCCTCGCTGAAGTACGCAAGAACGGAACGCTTCCCTACTTGCGCCCCGATGGCAAAACACAGGTTTCTGTCCGCTATATTGACGACAAGCCTCAGTGCGTAGAACGTGTCGTTGTTTCCACGCAGCATGCCGATGACATCTCTCATGACCAACTTGAAGCAGATATCATTGCTAAGGTAATTAACCCCGTCTTAGAAAACGAAGGGGTTTGCCTTGCTGACGATGCCGAACTGTTCGTTAATCCAACTGGCCGTTTTGTAATTGGCGGACCAATGGGTGACGCAGGTCTTACGGGTCGCAAAATTATTGTTGACACGTACGGCGGCATGGGCCGCCATGGCGGTGGAGCCTTCAGCGGTAAAGACTGCACCAAGGTTGATCGCTCCGCTGCTTATGCTGCTCGTTGGGTGGCGAAGAACGTTGTCGCGGCAGGCTTAGCTGACCGCTGCGAAATTCAAGTAGCCTACGCCATTGGCGTTGCACGCCCCGTAAGCATTATGGTTGAAACGTTTGGAACTAATTCGGTTCCTGAGAAAGATATCGAACGCGCAGTAAATGAGGTATTCGACTTACGACCTGCTGCTATTATCGACACGCTTGATTTACGCCGTCCTATCTATCGCAAGACCGCTGCTTATGGTCATTTCGGTCGTGAACTTCCTGAATTTACCTGGGAGCGCACCAACCGCATAGAGGAATTGCGTGCAGCATGTGGACAGTAGTCTGTAAGAGCTGAAAGTAACTAAAGGCATCTTAGCCTCCTCAGAACATCAAACACTCGATTTTGTGATGAGCTATTAATTGAACGTAGTTTCAGATACAACAACACCCGCTACTGGCGCGCAGAAAGTAGTAAGCATACTCTGCGCGCTTAGTCTATTTGTGACTCTATTCGCCGCAGGGTTTGCTGCGTGTGCCCTGCCTGTAACAACAAGCCTTCTTTCGCAATACACCTCTAATTTTGCAGGTTCACCCTACGCGCCTTCTAATTTAGTTTCACTAGCTGAAGAAACGCGTGCCTACACGCTGGAAGATTACGGAAGAAGTGCAGGAGAAAAGGAAGCCGAAAACACTTTAGCTCTACACATCCTGAACGCCGCTTTGCGCTCAAGCGCTGAAGCCTCTCCTACTGCCGAGCGTTGGGATGAACAAACACGCGCAGTGCTTAATGTTGCCCTAGAAGCACCCTCAGCTGCCGAAGGGTTAGAAATGCTGGCGGCCTACGATGACGCGTATGCGCTTGACCCCGACGCACTTTCCCACCTTGATGATTGCTATTCGCTTATATCGGTGGCAATTCCTATGCTTTGGGGTATTTTTGTCGTTTTCCTCGGCACCTTTGCTTACCTGTATGTTAAGCAAAGGCGTTTGGTGGCACACGTCCTTATTATTTCTCCCAGTGTCCTTTTGGCCCTCCTTCTTCTGTTTGGAGCTTGGGCACTTTTAGACTTCAATGGGTTGTTTACTGCTTTTCATCATGTCTTCTTCCCTCAAGGAAACTGGACCTTTAGCTATAGCAGCCTGCTCATTAGTATGTATCCTCTTGGTTTTTGGATGGGTATGGGTACTGTTTGGCTTGTTATCAGCCTTGCAATGTCTATACTTTCTCTGTTTGTTGGTTTTCGTTTAAGGAAAAGGTAAAGCATGTCTGAAGTACGCGTACGTTTCGCACCTTCACCAACGGGACGCCTTCACATTGGCGGAGCTCGTACGGCAATTTACAACTGGGCGTTTGCTCGCGCTACGGGTGGTAAATTCATCCTGCGCATTGAGGACACTGACCCAGAACGCTCCACCGAAGAAAACACACAGGTAATTTTGCGTGCCATGCGTTGGCTTGGTTTGGACTGGGACGAAGGCCCCGAAGTCGGTGGCGAAGCAGGTCCCTATTTTCAAATGCAGCGTATGGACACGTACGCTCAAGCCCTAGAAACGCTCAAAGAAAAGGGTGCTGTATATCCGTGCTTTTGCACGAAAGAAGAGCTGGATGCCAAGCGCGCAGCGTGCGAAGCAGCTGGTCAGGCCTACGAAGGCTATGACCGCACCTGTCGTAACCTCAGCGCCGAAGAAGCGCAAGCGCGGATTGATGCGGGAGAACCGCACGTATGGCGTCTGAAGGTTCCTGAAAACCACGGACCTATCGAATTCGACGATGCAGTCTATGGGCACGTAAGCTTCCCTATTGAAGTAATGGACGATATGATTTTGGTTCGCACCGACGGCTCCCCAACCTACAACTTTGCCGTTGTCTGCGATGACGCCAATATGCGCATCACGCATGTTATTCGCGGTGATGATCATCTTTCAAATACGCCTCGTCAGATTTTAATTTATGAAGCTTTGGGCTTACCCATTCCAACTTTTGCGCATCTAAGCATGATTTTGGGTGGCGACGGCAAAAAGCTTTCGAAGCGCCATGGAGCAACAAGTGTTGAAGAGTATCGCGATCGCGGCTATTTGTCCGACACGATGGTTAATTTCTTGGCACTGCTTGGCTGGTCGCTTGACGGTGAAAGCACCATTATTTCCAGAGAAACGCTTTGTAAAGAATTTAGCTTAGATCGCGTTACTAAAAAGGACGCTGTTTTCGATGAAACCAAGTTAGATTGGATGAACGGTGTCTACATCCGCGAAATGAACGATGAAGCGTGGGTAGAAGCAGAACTACCCTGGTTTGCCGAAACGTATGCTAACGCTACCGGTTGCTCTATTGAAGAGGCTGAATCCTGGGTTGCTGAACCAGGTAACAAGCGTTGGCTCAAGCGCATGTACCCGCTTGTTATTGAACGCTTAGTGCGCTTAAACGAAGTACCTGACAAACTTGCCTATATGTTCTGGGGTTCGCGGGTCCAGCTCGACGAAAAGAGTGTGCAAAAAGTACTCTTGAAAGAGGGAGTTCGGGCAGATGAAGCACTTCGTCTTTGCCGCAACGTCATTGCTGATGAGTCCATTCCCTGGGAATATAACGCTTTGCAAGATACTTGCCGTGCGCTTTGTGAGCCCAACGATATTAAACCAAAGAACCTCTTCCAGCCGTTACGAGTGGCTATTACGGGCAATATGGTTTCACCTCCCTTATTCGAAAGTATTGAACTTCTGCATCGCAATAATGTAGTTGCACGCATCGATGCCGTACTGTCTGAGGTGTTTGGTGACTGAGCGTGAGCAACGCATAGTATTTCTTAAAGATTATTGCACGCGCCTGCGCGGAGCAGTTTGTGAACGCTGCGTTCAAGCCTGCCCTGCTCAGGCGCTTTCCTTTGCTGAAAATGGATTTATCAGCGTAAACCACGATGCTTGTTCAAAATGCGGTATCTGTCTGGGAATTTGTGACGCTTTAGCCTCTACCCAGACTTCTTTTACTGACATTCATGCCCAGCTTCGCCGTATTGCCGTAAGCGGTAATACGGCACTTATTACTTGTCGTCAGTGTTACAAAAATCCTGCCTCTACTTCAGAGAATCCAAACAACACGGTAGTTCTTCCGTGCTTAGCCATGCCGTCCCCTGAATTTTGGACGCTTATCCTCAGCGAAAACCTGCCGTTTGCGCTAGCTATTGATTTTGAGTGGTGTGCATCCTGCGAAACAGGCGGAGAAGTTGCCGAAATGCTTTATACCTACGCCATTGAAGCAGCAGAAACCTATACCAGTAAAGAAATTCCTTTTATTGAGGCTTCTTTAGGGGAATTGTCTGCCCGTAGCAGCACATCCTCCCAAGAACGTAGGGAACTCTTTTCTAGCACGTACGAAACAGTTCGCGACATTGCCTCGGGCGCTTATCGTCTTCAACATTCAAAAAAGCTGCAGACCTTCTTTGAAGAGCAAGCTCGCTCTAAAGCAAGGACTTCCCTTTCTTTAGATGAAATGCCCGTTATCAACCCCTTTGCGCCACAAGGCAGCGTCCCTCCAACTTTATTCCCGAAGCGCGAAATGCTTTTGGAAGCGCTTGGTTACAATTCATCTATAGCTGAAAACATTCCGGTAACAATTAGTGAAACCGACAAAAACAGCTGCAATAATTGCCTTACGTGTTTGGCATCTTGCGCAACAGGAGCGCGCCAAGCAGACACACAAGATGGGACGTTGCGGTTTAGTCCTTCTTACTGCGTTGGTTGTGGCGCTTGCGAAATTGCTTGCCCACAAGAAGCTATACACATGATTCAGGTACAAGCCGCAGCCCTCATGAGCGAAAGCGAGGCATTATGAGCGACGAAAAGATGCAACCGCAAGAAACCTCTGAAAACAAGGATGAACTTGGGGCTACTCAGCAGGCATCAGACACCACTTTGGAAAACACCTCGGAAAATACCTCGGAGCAGCCTCCTTCAGAAGCAACACAAAAACTTCCGGAAGAACTACCGCAATGCGAATCTCAAAACGAACCTCAACAACCTGAGCCAACCGCGCAGCAACCAACTGCACCGCAAGGCGTCCCACAACAACCTCCGACTGGAGCTCCGCAAGTTCCACCCCAGGGATATCCTCAAGGCTACCCGCAGGGTTATCAGCAATACCAACAAGGAGCAGCACAACAAGGCGCACCTCAAGTTCAGTATTACTATCCCGCGTACTATCCGGTAAACCAACCGCAAGAGCCTAAGCCAAAAAACACTAAAAAGATTGTACTTATTGTGCTTGGTGTTCTTTTAGTGTTAGGCCTCGGTGGTTGTGCAAGCTGCGTGGCGCTGACCGCAGGCATGAAGGCTGTGTACCAAGGAATCGAAGACAGCGTCCACCACGACTACGACTACAACCATAGCTACGAATACGATTACGACTATGGTTACGATGAGTCGTATGATTATGGCACCGCTCCCACAGGAGCCTTCGACCTTGACACCCTGCTTTATTCCTTCAGCACGGAAAAGGGTACCTTCGAAAACGGCACTGGTACCGCAGGTATTTATGAAGTAGGAAGCACGGGCGATATTGCCCCAGGTCTTTATCACTTTACTGGAAGCGACACGCTCGAGGGCTCTATCTATGTTTTCGACTATGATGAGGACTACGCTCAGCTTTATAACAAACCTTATGAGCTACAAGAATCATTGGTTTATTTTGGTGGCTATTTCGTAGAACTTGATGAAGGCGACCTTCTTGTGTTCTTGCCAGGAAATGATGGTGCTACGTTCTGTTCCGCCAATGATTATCAGGCTAAACTACAAGCTCCCTATAGCAACGGTATGTATCGAGTAGGAACCGACATTCCTGCAGGTACCTACCAGATAACTGTTGACACCAATGCTGCAGCTGTCGCTTCTCAGGAACCTGCGGCCTTCGCTATGTATGAACTTGATTACGATAATGATGATTTCAGAGACATCGCGTATGTTGCCAGCGGAAGCAATCAGACAATCACTGTGCAAAATGGTGACTGGTTAGAGTTGTATGCCGCATCAGCAACGCCACAATAAGACTCGCACTGAAAGGAAACCCTTAGATGACACCTGTTCTGCCCGAAGACGCTAGCATAGAAGAAATCCGAAACTTTTTTACGGGCGATCGTTTCGCCATGCACGCCGGATGCTCCATCGTCGAAGGCGGAAAGGGACATTCTATTATTGAATTGGATCTTAAGGATTTCCATCGTAATGCGCTCCAAGGTGTCCAAGGTGGTGCCATCTTTACCCTGGCAGACTTTGCACTTGCAGTTGCTTGTAATGTAGGGAGTGGCCCCACTGTTTCAGTGTCTCACACCATCGATTTTTATTCAGCTTCCAAGGGAACTAAGCTTATTGCTGAAGCAATGTGTGACAAAGATGGAAAACGTTTAGCGTTTTACACGGTCAATGTTACCGACGATCTAGGGAAATCTATTGCAAAAATGACCGCTGTTCTTGCGCACGTGTAAGCACAAGAACCCTGGGAACATATTTTTGGGTCGTCTTTGTAGTTCAAGTTGATAGAAGTGCTTGCCCTTGAATCCGAAACAAGTCTGAGCTTCAAATTTAATTTTTTCAAAACGAAGCGAAGCAGTCCGACGCATAGTGAGAAGCCTTTGGCTTCGAACGGTAGGAGGACGTCGCAGTTGAGGGTTTAAGGGCAAGCACTTCTTAAATTGTATAAACCCACAAAACACGTCCCCTTTGGGTTTTGGGGTTTAGTTACGGAAGAAGCGGGCAGCATTTTCGTAGAAGATTTTCCGCGCAATGCTGGTGCCAAATTCGCGTTCTATTAAATTGAACAGGTCAACCACTTTGGTGCAAGGCTCCAACCATGCTGGCACATCAGATCCATCATAGTCGCTTCCAAGCGCCAGTACTTCTTCACCTGCTGTATTGAGAATATGGTCAACATGACGCAATACGTCACTTGGCGTAGCGTGCCCTGATTCACAAAGAAATCCTTCGAAATAGTTAAGACCTACTACACCTCCACGCGCAGCAATTTCCTTAAGCTGCCAATCCTTTAAATTCCGAGGATGAGCACATGCGGCAAATGCGTTCGAATGGCTTGCTGCAAACGGCTTACGTGCAATTTTTAATAGATCTTTGAATCCTTCTTCGTTGAGGTGTGAGACATCTATAGCTATGTTGTTGTCTTCTAAGCTTAGTACTACTCGTTTGCCAAACGCGGTCAACCCACCGAATGCCTTACTCCCACTTGCCAGGGCATTCTGGTTATTCCACACAAGCGTTGTCATACGTACACCTGCAGCAACCATTGCTTCAAAGCGTTCCTCAAACGACGAATCGTCTTCCAAAAATGAAAGCCCTTCGACCGTTAGCATGCCAGCAGTTTTATGTGTAGCAAAAGCTTCCTCTGCTTCAGTAGAGTTACGCACCACTACAAGCAGATCAGAGCATCGCGCAGCTTCTTCACGCCAGTAGTTAGTTACGCGCCTAAAGAACTGCCAAGCAGCTTCTCCCTTAAGTTCATCAGGAACGTAGGCGGCAAAACACTGACACCAATGGAAGTTTTGCATGCTGTTTAGGGAAAGATGGGCTTCGTTATCTTGCAAACTACTCATCCGTACAGCAGGAACGCTTGCGTCGCGTTCTGCGAATCCTCCCGGCAGCGAAAAATCGCCATGCAGAGCAAGTCTATCAAGCGTGTCGCAGTGAAGGTCGAATACACGGATCTTGTTTTCAGCTAGCTTTCCCATCTGAGATCCATCTTTCTCTTCAATCCGTGAATATTTCAGCAGCTCGTCCATGATGCTACCTGCTCACTTCTTCATTACGTAAGGGTTTTTCTACCGTAACAAGAAAAATCATAGCTATCATCAGCACAAACCCTAACCAGTCCCAAACTGAAAAGGCAGTGCCCAGCCAGAGTGCCGACAAAACAGTTGCCGCCAAAGGCTCAACGGCTCCCAGTAAACTTCCCTTTACTGAACCAACAATGGAGACTCCGTGCAAATAGAGAGCAAAGGCAGCAAAGGTACCAAACAGGACAATGATTCCCAATACCACGAAAGCCTGCCAGTCAAGTTCAGCAGGAAGAGTGGACATCCCAAAAGCACCTTCGGCAATGCAGACAACTACCGCAACTAAACCGCCTAAAAACATCCCTATACCCGTTACTGAAAGACTTCCCCATCGCTCAAACAATCGCTTCGGATACATAATGTAAAGTGCGACCGTCATACCGTTAATAATGCCCCACACCAGCCCCTCAAAAGACATATTCAACGTCCCCACATCTCCTTGTGTGGCGATAAACCATACGGAAACCATGGCAGCAAAAAGTCCTAAGATTTCACGCATCTGCGGTAAGGTGCGCCCGAACAGACACGTAGCAAGCATAGTAAACACAATACCGGTACTTTGTAGAACAGTTGCGGTTCCCGCATTAGTAAACCCAACCGAAGTTACGTAGGTAAACTGACAGAGAAAAAGCCCACCCATACCAAAAATGCAGAGCTGTCTGACCGTTTCTTTTTCGGCAAACATACGTCGAAGCTGCTCAGGTTGACGCAACATAAGAACAATCAGAAACAGAACGCCGGCACCCAACATACGAAATGCCGTAATGAAGCTTGGTGATATCTCGTATCCTTCAAGCAAAAACTGTGCACAAGCCCCAGATAGCCCCCATAAAGAAGCGCCGACAAGCGCCGCAAGTACACCTTGTTTCATACGCTTTGAACTCATGAGGAAGTATCACTCTCTTCCCCTGATTCCTTGAGGTCTACACCGAGCATACTGCAAAGAAATTCAAACACCGGCTTAAAAAGACTGTCGCCACGAGAAGAATCAAGTTTGAAATAACGCAGTGGAAGGTTCAAACGGCGCTTTTCAGTAAGATACCGACCACCTGCACGGCGAAGCTCTGTCATGCGGGTCTTGGGAACCGCAAGTGGCTCTACTACCAGTTTTCCGCCCGTAGCTGAAACAGTTTTGATATGGTACTCGTTGGCCAAAGCGCGAATACGAGCCTTGTCAAGCAAGTTCTTCGCTGCTTTTGGCATATCGGGACGTTTGGACTGCAAATCAGCACGAATTGCTTCAACCTCATCCATCTGTGCAGCACTTGCAATTTTGCGATACCACAACACTCGCTCATCTGCGTCTGGAACATATTCTTCTGGAAGATAGGTGTGTCCTGGCAAATTGACGGTAATGTCAGATAAAGCCGGAGGCAGCGTATCAAGGGCTTTTGTATCACCTTCACGAGTAGCATTTACCGCTTGTGCCAACATTTGCGCAAAGAGATCAAAGCCAACTGCTGACATATTCCCGCTTTGCTCTGCGCCCAAAATACTCCCCGCACCACGTATTTCCAGGTCACGCATGGCTATACGCATACCGCTTCCCAGTTCTTGGTGCTCATTCAAAGCGGTCAGACGAGCCGTTGCTTCTTCGGTAAGCGGAATCTGCTCAGGGAACATGAAGTAGGCATACGCCTGCGTGGAAGAGCGTCCTACCCTACCCTTGAGCTGATACATCTGCGCCAAGCCCAAACGCTGAGAATCCTCAATAATGAGCGTGTTGGTATGTGGATTATCGATGCCGCTTTCAATAATGGTGGTAGCCACCAACACATCCAGTTCACCAGCACTGAAATCTTCCATAACGCGTTCTAGCTGGTCTTTGCTCATTTGACCATGAGCAACACCTATTCGCGCCTCACCAGCTGCCGCTTGCACCCGCGCAACTGCTTCATCTATGGA
Source organism: uncultured Coriobacteriaceae bacterium (assembly GCA_949294735.1). Classification (GTDB taxonomy): domain Bacteria; phylum Actinomycetota; class Coriobacteriia; order Coriobacteriales; family Eggerthellaceae; genus CASFII01. Next base: position 48,660 of record CASFII010000002.1, read on the forward strand.
ACGAACCCTATTACTTACGTAATAAACTTGACCCTTGCGCGCCAGCTCACGGCGAATGGCAGCGCTTACTACATCAGGATCCCATTCGCCTACATGAACTTCAACAGGCCGCCTGTCGTCAGGAGGCGTCATAATGAGACTCATGTCGCGCACACCCGAAAGCGACATTTGCATGGTACGCGGAATAGGAGTAGCCGAAAGCGTCAAAACATCAATGCTCTCACGTAGGTTCTTTAGCTGCTCTTTATGACCAACACCAAAACGCTGCTCCTCATCAATAATTACCAGACCCAAATCATGTGGGTTTACATCACGAGAAAGCAGGCGGTGCGTTCCAACGAGTACCTGAACACTACCATCCTCAAAGCCCGCAAGAGAGGCTGCCTGCTGAGCAGGAGTTCGAAAACGCGAAAGAACTTCCACGCGAACACCAAAAGGCTCAAAGCGCTCACGGAAGTTAGTAAAGTGCTGCTGCGCCAGAATGGTGGTAGGACAAAGTACCATGACTTGCTTTTTGTCTTGCGTCGCCTTAAACGCAGCACGGAGAGCCACCTCCGTTTTCCCAAAACCAACGTCACCGCAAATTAGACGATCCATTGGGCGAGAAGATTGCATGTCTGCTTTTACATCCGCAATAGCAGCAAGTTGATCGGGTGTTTCTTGATACGGAAATGCTTCTTCCATTTCGCGCTGCCAGAGAGTATCCGCGCTAAAGCGGAAACCCTGTGTCGCAGCACGCCGCGCATATACATCTACCAGGTCAAACGCCAACTTCTTCGTAGCTTTACGCGCGCGAGCGGTTGCGCGAGACCAGTCTGAAGTATTCAAACGCGTCAAACGCGGACTTGCACCTTCTGGACCAACGTAGCGTGTAACCCTGTCTAGCTGTTCTACAGGTACAAAAAGCTTATCGCCTTCGGCGTATTCCAAAAGCAAATAGTCACGTGCGGTTCCGTCAATTTCCTGGCGGACAAGTTCTTTGAAATAAGCAACACCATGCGCTGCATGAACTACATAATCACCTGGCTTATAAGGGAAGGTGATTTCTGTGATATCAATACGCCTACGCGTGCGAGAAGCAGTTTGTGCTCCTTGGGTGTCTGACAAAGAAACCAGAGCCAGTTTTGCCTTGGGAATAATCATTCCTAAGGGAATATCGGTATCTACAACGTTCACCACGTTTTTGCGCAAACGCCGTTTCGCTGCTCCAGGAGTTTCTTCTGAGGCTGGGGCATCTTTGTCCTGCGACACTTCATCTAAGACATCCAAGACTTCTTGAAACGTCAAACCATGGTCAAGGAGCGAAAGCTTCATATCTTGGCGCGCCCTGAAGTTTGGGGCAGAAAGTACGGTGGTAAAACCACCTTGCACCAAACTTATGAGCTTGCCATACAACTTTTCAGGGTGTCCCGCTACATCTACGCGCTTGACCGGTAATTCACTATCAAGCGTTGTTCCTGCCTGCATCAGCGAAACATAGGTAGCTCTCTGTCCCGAACCGAATGAAAGCTCGGTTGGTTCCGCATACAAGCCAGCTACTGGGATGCCTGACCCCTTTGCTCTTCCAACAATTTCGTCATAAGCATGAAGGGCGTCATCAAAAAGGGAGCGCGGCTCTAAGAGCACCGAAAGCACTTGCTTCGAAGCATACGCGCCCAAGGTGGTAGTTTTCGAGTATAGATAAGGAAGCAGCATATCTGCTCCATCGAACCGCAACCCACCCGACAGCTTTTCAAGCGCGTCGCGCAGCACCGGATTAGTCTGCGAGGGACGCTCGAGCTTTTCCCTCGCTCGAACCAAGGCGGTTTTCGAACAGGAATATTCCACCACGGGAAATATTTCTACCTGAGAAAGTGAAGAGATAGTTTGCCCTGTTGAGGGGATTATGCGCCTAATTTCGTCAAGCTCATCACCGAAAAAGTCAAGACGAACGGGATATACCAAATTGCCAGGAAAGACATCTATGGTGCCGCCACGGACACAGAAGGTCCCTTTTCCGTCTAATTCGCCAGAATTAACGTAACCTCGTTCTTCTAACACTTGCACTAAATCTTCGAGGCCTTCGATTTTTGCCATAAGCGAAGACCCTCGCATATCCGCAAGTTCTTCCCCTACTGTCAGAACCAAAGGATCACAGACACCTGCAGAGGCAGGAGCCAAGGTTCGCAACAGAGATCGAGCACTCGCCACCACAATGCAAGGTCTTCCCTGCCCTAGCGCATAAGCTGCTTCCATTCTCCGAGCTATTTCAGAGGGGTCTGAAGCCTTAGGAGTAAAGGGATAATCGCTTCTTTCGGGAAAACGAAGTACCACTTCATCGCCAACATAGGCGGCCAGATTTCGTGCAAAGGTGGTAGCAGCATCTTCCCCGGCAATCACCACGAGGGTTGCCTGTGGTTTATGAGTAAAACGAGCAGCTACCAATAAAGGACGGGCAGAAGCAGCCACGCCCAAACTAGCATCCTCACCCTTATCCAAAGCACCCCAAAACCCTTCGAGGGCCTCGGACTTTTCAAGCGTGAATGTGAGCGAATCTATGAGCACAGGTAGCCTTTCATATTGCAGCACGAAAAGCCGCGAATCTTCTTTTTGCCGAAGCAAAAAGCGCGATAGCGGCTGGGGAAAATTATAGCAAGACTAAACAGATGGCGCGAATAGCTTAGGCGACATGAAATCGGAAACCTATAGGAGCTTTTCGAACGCTATGCGTCGCTTCTGATGTTCGAAGACATCGCGAATAGTTACTACACCACAGCGTTTATAGCCATCTTTTTCGAGCAGTTTATGCATGGGAATATTAAGTTCATACGTATCAGCTCGTAAGCTTTTTCGTCCTGCTTTTCGCGCAATGTTTTCCGCTCTATCAAGGACAAACATACCAACACCACGACGACGCGCCTTTACGTGTACAGAAACCCAACGCAGCTCTGCATAAGGTTGCGGTTCCTCAAAAGTGTCTGTAAGCCATTCGCCGTCTATGCCTCGCTGGTACACCTTATCGGGAGAAAAACCGACGGCGAAGCACGCAATTGGTCTTCCTTTGATGTCTTCAATAAGATAGGTACTTCCCGCATTGATACTTTTCATGAGACGGCGTGGAGAAGGGTATTTCTTCCTACCTTCATCAATTCCCAGCTTCGCAAAGGTATCATGCGCCATATCTAAAAGTGCCGAAACGGTTTCGTAGTCTTCCCTGGTAGCGCGCCTGTCACGGTAGTAACCCAGCATGGAAGCGCGACCAGCAAACATCGGCGTATCGTCAAAGTCAACACCATACGCAATAGCAGGCTCTCCAAGATAGCGATCCGATTTGGTAGGGGTAGGTTCGACCGCCTCCTCGGTGCTTCCCGCCACCAGAATAATCATGATAAGTACGAAGGCACACCCAGCGATATCCCAGATGCTTGCATCGTTATGAAGCCACACAATGCCAATAACCAGCGCAGAAACGGGCTCCATGGCAGACAACATACCTGCTCGAACGGGACCTGCATCCTTTACACCCTGCAAATATAAAAGGTACGCCAGAAAAGTGCCCACCAGAACGAGTGCTATAAGCGCAGCAATGGCACCTGGGGAAAGTTCAAACTGCATTTCCCAGGGACGCACGGCTGCAGCCATCAGAACACCGCCCGTTAACATGGCAAGGCCCGTAACAACCATAGAACCCCATTTCACCAACACCCGTGCTGGCATAAGGGTATAGAATGCTAAACCAAATGAAGCAATGAGCCCCCACATAAGTCCTGCTGGCGAAATTGAAAGACTTGAAAAATCGCCTTGCGTTGCAATGCAGATAACGCCCGCAAGCGCACACACAAGCCCCGCAATTTCTTTTACATTGGGAGCCCGCTTAACGCGCAAGCAGCTATACACCATAATGATGATGAGCCCGAACTCTTGAAGCACTGTTGCTGTGCCTGCATTCGTATTCGAAATGGTGAAAAGATAACTTACTTGGCTCAGTACGACGCCCAAAACCGCAAATCCGACAATTTGCGCCAACGATCGTGTGTCGCGAAATACCGCAAAGAGCGCCTTGCGTTGGCTGAACAAAGCTACCGGAAGAAAAACTGCTGCCGCAATGGCCAATCGAACGCACGTAACCCAAAGTGCGGGAATGTCATAGGTGTTCATCAAAAGCTGAGCGCAGGTACCAGAAAAACCCCAGAAGGTACCACCTAAAAGTGCACAAATTACGCCACGCTTTACGTGCTTTCCTTGCATTGCTGTTGCTGCGTCAGCCAAGCCTACTCCGCTCTAACAAAACCTGCACACCGAGGCGCATTGTGTCATAGCCTTCGAAGTTTCGAAAGAGGTCAAGCGGCAAAAGCACTCCAACAACAGATGACAGGCAATAAACCCAAAAGGGACGTGTCTTTTGGGTTTGGCTTATAGAATGCGTGCTAAGAATTCGCCCGTATAGCTTCCTGGGGTCTTCGCTACCTCTTCAGGGGTACCCGTAGCAATAATGCGTCCACCGCGTTCGCCACCTTCAGGCCCCAAATCGATAATATGGTCTGCGCACTTGATAACATCAAGATTGTGTTCGATTACCAAAACTGTATTACCCGCATCCACTAAGCGCTGCAGCACTATAAGAAGCTGGCGAACGTCCTCAAAGTGCAAACCTGTAGTAGGTTCGTCCAAAATGTAGAACGTTTTACCTGTCTGACGTTTTTGCAGTTCACTTGCAAGTTTTACACGCTGGGCTTCACCGCCAGAAAGCGTGGTAGCAGGCTGTCCCAAGCGGATATATCCTAAACCAACATCATAAAGCGTTTGAAGCTTACGCTTAATGCCCGGGATGTTTTCAAAAAAGCCAAGCGCATCTGCAACAGTCATATCTAAGACATCCGCAATGTTTTTGCCGCGATATGTAACCTGCAAGGTTTCGCGGTTGTAGCGTTTTCCGTTACATACTTCGCACGGTACATACACGTCAGGCAAAAAGTGCATTTCAATCTTAATTTGACCGTCGCCCTTGCAGGCTTCGCATCGTCCACCACTTACATTAAAGCTAAAGCGGCCAGGAGCATAACCTCGAGCTTTCGCTTCTTGCGTACTTGCAAAAAGTGCTCGAATGTCGTCCCATAGTCCAATATAGGTTGCTGGGTTTGAACGCGGCGTGCGCCCAATGGGGCTCTGATCAATATTAATGACCTTATCGAGCTTGTCTAAGCCCGTAATCTTGTTATAAGCACCCGTACGCCTATGGGAACGATTGAGACGATTTGCCAGTGCAGGGGCTAAGGTATCGGTTACTAACGAAGATTTACCAGAGCCACTTACACCAGTAACAACACTGAGCGTACCTAGTGGCACTTCCAGCGTTACATTGCGTAAGTTGTTTTCCGTTGCCCCCATGAGTTTGATAGACCCGCGTTCAGGGTGACGACGAACAGGCGGAACTTCAATTTTACGACGACCGCTTAAATAGTCTGCCGTCAAAGAACCTTGCGCTTTCATGATTTCTTTAGGGGAACCCAGGGCAACTATTTCACCGCCGTTTTCGCCAGCACCCGGACCCATATCGACCACAAAATCAGCTGCCCTAATGGTGTCTTCGTCGTGTTCGACCACAATTACCGTATTGCCCAAGTCTCGAAGATGCTCAAGGGTGGCAATCAAACGCTCGTTGTCTCGCTGGTGCAAACCAATAGAAGGTTCGTCCAGAATATAGAGCACACCCATAAGGCCCGCACCAATTTGAGTTGCCAAGCGAATACGCTGTGCTTCGCCACCTGAAAGCGTCGCGGTTGCACGTTCAAGCGTAAGGTAGTCAAGACCAACGTCAACCAAAAACTTCAGCCGCGCCTTGATTTCTTTCACGATAGGCTCGGCAATCTGCGCTTCCTGCCCTGCAAACTGCAATCCTTCAAAAAAGGCATATGAGTCCGCAGCCGATAATTCGCACACATCGTGGATTGATTTATCGCCAACCGTAACAGCCAAAATCTCAGGCTTGAGACGCTTACCGCCACAGGTCTGACAAGGAACAGTTGCGAAGTACTGCGCGAGTTTTTCGCGCTGAGTGTCGCTTTGCGCCTCCTGATAGCGATGCATCACCGCAGCCAGGATGCCTTCCCATTCGATATACCAATAGGTTTCTCTTTTATCTACTGTTACGTAGTCAACGCGAACCTTTTCGCTGCCCAGACCATAGAGAAGCGCTTTTCGTGCTTTGAGGGGCATATCCTCCCAAGGAGTGTGCTCGTCGGTTCCCATGTGGCGCGCGACCGCCCGAAGCACTTGCGGATAATAGTTGCCCGTGCGAAACGGTGCAACAGCGCCTTCGGCAAGCGAAAGTGAAGGGTCGGGAATAACCAGCGATGCGTCAACTTCATCTCTACTACCAATGCCCAAACAATCAGGACAAGCGCCATAAGGTGCATTAAAAGAAAAGTCGCGAGGTTGAAGCTCATCCATCGAATGACCGTGCTCAGGACACGCCAATGCAAGCGAAAAGATGTGTTCACCCTCAGCTAAACCGCCTGTAGCGCCCGACGATGCACGAGCTTCACCCAATGGCTTTCCGTCTTCTCCGAGCACCTGAACCAGAACACGACCATCAGCAAGCTTCGTGGCAAGCTCCACCGCTTCAGCTATTCTGCTAGTAGCGCTTTCTTTAAGTTGCACGCGATCGATAACCACGTCAATAAAGTGTTTGATTTTTTTGTTGAGGGTCAGCGGTTCACCATCAAGCTTTACGATTTCGCCATCAATGCGCACACGAGAAAAACCTTCTTTTGTAAGGTCGGCAAATAGTTTCGTGAACTCACCCTTACGACCCGCCACCACAGGAGCCATAATAATAGCTCGAGTTGCTTTGTCTGAAGAAGTTCCTCCTTCGGAGCCCAATGCCAAAATGGCATCCGTCACTTGGTCAGTCGTTTGTTTTTTGATGGGTCGTCCGCATTCGGGACAATGAGGAATGCCCACGCGGGCAAACAGCAAACGCAGATAGTCATAAATTTCGGTGGTAGTACCTACCGTAGAACGAGGATTTCTGCTGGTAGTTTTCTGATCAATCGAAACCGCTGGCGAAAGCCCATCGATACTATCCAAGTCAGGCTTATTCATCTGACCCAAAAACATGCGAGCATAACTGGAAAGGCTTTCGACATAGCGGCGCTGTCCTTCAGCATACATCGTGTCAAAAGCCAGCGAGCTTTTCCCGCTTCCAGAAAGCCCTGTTATAACTACGAGCTTGTCACGTGGGATAGTTACATCAATATTCTTTAAGTTGTGTTCACGAGCGCCTTTAATCACAATGGCACTTTGACCCATGCTGCTCACCTCGTTTTTGAAAGATATTGCTTACCTGAGTGTATGTTTCAGGAGCAAAATCTCCCTAGCTTCTAAAAGTGTTTTTGTCCAACTGATTATTTTAGCGCAGCAACAGGAAACCTTTTAACAAACATTTGTTCGTCTATTAAATGTACACAAGATTATGCAGAACTCAACCATTTGCCAACAAAACAGATGCATGTTCGTCGCTGAAAACAATAGTGCGATAAAGTGCCCTAGAAACAAAAACCATTACACAAAGGAAGCTATGCTATGGCAGACCCTGTTAACGACTCACTAAAAACAGCAAAACGCCGCGAACGAGAAAAGCGAACCATTTCACAAATGATTGCTATTTATTGTAAGGCGCACCATTCAATAGATTCGCGAACAGAAACAGCGTATTGCGGAGAAAAACTCTGTCCAGAGTGTTTTGAAATTGATGAGTATTCCATCATCCGAACGCAGAATTGCCGCAATATGGAAACTAAAACATCCTGCGATGAATGTGAAAATCATTGCTACCAACCCGAAATGCGCGAAAAAATTCGTACGGTTATGCGCTATGCAGGTCCACGCATGATGGGTAAACATCCTATAGCAGCCGTTCGCCATCTACTGGGAAAATAATATGCGGGTGAAAGCCTTTAAGTACGGCAAAGACTCAAAGGCTACGCACGGCAAAGACTCAAGGGTTAACTAATTAACCACGTGGATGAGCCTGTGCATGCACTTCCTTGAGACGCGCAGGAGAAAGATGCGTGTAGATTTGCGTCGTCGAAAGGCTCGCGTGCCCGAGCATTTCCTGAACACTGCGTAAGTCTGCCCCGCCATCAAGTAAGTCCGTTGCGAAGGTATGACGAAGCGCATGAGGTGACAGAGTTTCATCAAGTCCTGCGGCACGCAACGCTTCCTTAAACATTTTGCGAATAACATCGGTAGTTACTTGATTGCCACGCGAAGAAACAAAAAAGTAGTCGCTTTGTTTTTCCTTCAACAGATAGGGACGTGCGGATATCACATATCTTCGCATGGATGAAAGCGCCATTGCGTGCAAAGGAATAATGCGTTCTTTTGAGCCTTTACCAAACACCTTTACCTGCGCAGAAGAAAAATCAACGTCACGAAGCTTCAAATTTGAAGCTTCAGAAACGCGAGCCCCACAAGCATACAGAAATTCAAGGAGCGCCTGGTTGCGCATGTCGCTTAGGCTCTGTTCACGAGGTTTTCCCTGAATATCCTTGGGGCCGTATACTGAAAGCAGCTTTACCATGTCTTTCGGACGAATAACATGCGGAAGGCCCTTTGTTTGCTTAGCTCCTTGAAGCACGCTGGCAGGATCGCTTGCCGCTTGACCAGTAACATTGAGCCAACGGAAAAACCCCCGCAATGCAGAAAGCCTACGATTGATGGTTGTGCGCGAATACTGCGCTCTATCAAGCTCACCCAAATAGCGGCGAAGCTGTTTGTGGGAAACTTCAAGAGGCTTTACATGAGCGCGCTGAGCCCAACTTAAGTAATCGGTTAAATCTATAGCATACGCACGAATGGTGTGCTCAGAGGCGTTTCGCTCCACGCGGAGCGCTTCGCAAAAGGCATCTACCTCTGCCTGGCCTGGAAGCAATACTTCTTCACGAGGTTTGAGGCTGTCATGTACTGCAGGCATTAGCAACCTCCCTCGCCCGAAGAAAGCTCAGGGGAAACAAAAGGCAGCTCCACGGATTCCTGCAACGCCCTTGCGTATTCCCTTAATGCGCTGCTTCCGCGCTCTGCGTAAGCGGCATAACGTTCCCGTTTATTGCGAATACGCTTTTCAAAGGGAGGCAAGATGCCAAAATTCACATGCATGGGCTGATAGTCTTTGGTTTCAGGGTTGGTAGCATATGCCAAAAGAGCACCAAAGGCAGTTTCAAGCGGCAGTTCGGGCAAAACCTTCCCTTCCAAATCTGCTGCCACCGCGCAAGCTACATGCAAACCCGAACGAATTGCTTCGCAATATCCCTCAGTACCTGCAATTTGACCCGCCAAATATAAAGGCACTCCAAGATTCTTTGCCTTAGGTGTTTGAAGTTGCAAGTGGTTATCTAAAAGCTGTGGAGCGTTTACAAACGTATTGCGATGCATAACGCCATACCGTGCAAATTCCGCCTCTTCCAAACCGGGAATCATGCGAAAAACGCGTTGCTGTTCTCCAAACGTAAGATTTGTCTGAAAACCAACGAGGTTAAAGGCCGTTCCTTCTGCGTTTTCCGCTCGCAATTGCAGGGCTGCCCACGGACGCTTACCCGTACGTGGATCCGTTAGTCCTACCGGCTTAAGCGCGCCAAAACGGGGCGCATCATGACCTTTGCGCGCAATTTCTTCAATGGGTTGGCACGCCTGAAAAAGCTCACGCGTTTCGAAGCTGCGCTGCATAACGCGTTTTGCAGCTACCAGCTCTTCTATAAACGCATCATATTCTTCTTTCGTAAACGGGGCATTTAAATAGTCACCCGCGCCTTCAGCACCATCTTCATAGCGACTTTGGCGGAAAAGCTTATTCATGTCTAAGCTATCAGCCATAACAATCGGAGCCGCTGCATCAAAAAAGGCAAGATGTTCGGAGCCGGTAAGGCGTACTAGTTCCTCTGCCAAAGCGTCAGAGGTAAGAGCACCTGTAGCTAAAACAAGCGCATCAGTACCCTCTGCTACCTGGGAAAACGAACGAACTTCATGGTGAATAAACTCAATACGAGGATGAGCCTCTAAGGCTTGCGTTACCTCTTCAGCAAAGGCGTCACGGTCAACCGCCAATGCGCCACCAGCCGCAACCGCATGGTGAAGTGCCGCAGCATACACCTGAGAACCAAGCACCTGCAATTCAGATTTCAACATACCCGCAGCACTATCAGGTTTAGTGCTTTTCAGTGAATTCGAACAAACCAGTTCAGCGGCGAATGGGGTTTTATGAACAGGGGTGTTTACTTCAGGTCTCATTTCGTAAAGACGAACAAGAAAACCTCGTTCGGCAAGTTGTAAAGCCGCTTCACTTCCCGCTAAACCTGCTCCTATGATTGCAATTGTTTTCATATGCATACTCTCTGGTTTATTCCTACCCCACTGAGGGGATTTTTGTCCAATCTAGCTTATCCAATAGGGATAAAGGCAAGGAGCGCATATACCGCAACTCCCACAACTGCGCTCCACAACAAAGACTTCGTCTTAAATGCAACAAGTACAACAACCGCTGAAGCCAAAAGCGGAATACAACCTTCCCAGACACCCGCCGCAAACATATCGGGCGAAAGCAAATCATTAGCCACTAACGCCGCAAAAGCAGCAGGTGGAATGAAGTTGAGTGCTTGCTCAACGCGTTCGGGAAGTTCCTTGCCTTTAAGAAGAAACAGGGGCAGAACACGACACGCAAGCATCGTAAGACCACATGTCAGAAGCACAATGAAAAACTCGGTCCAGCTCATGCCTCATCACTAGACCTATTCGTAGACGCGCTTTCCTTTTTTGGGGTAAAGAAGCGCGAGAAAACCAACGCTCCTGCTACGCCCAGTAAAGCACCAAGTAAAATGGCCGCACCGCCAAGCCTCAATGCCTTTGCCAAAAACACACCCGCCATTGAAAGCACTACCGCCACTGCATTAGCAGGAGTAATCTTTTGCATGCAGAGCAAACAAATAAAGATAGAGGTCATAGCGAACGACGCAATGGCCAGCGGTACACCAATAGCGTTACCCACCAGCACTCCAACAACGTTCGAAAGCGCCCACGAGCTCTGGGAAAACAGGTTGACCAAGGTAGCACGCTTAACCGTCCAATTTCCGCTTTCAAAGCAGGTCGTGTTTACACCATAACTTTCGTCAGTTACCGTGGCGGCAAATAAAAACGCTAGCCGTTTGCGTACACCTTTGCATTGCGGGGCAAACGAAGCGGAATACAGCATCTGACGCGTGTTTACCAAGGAAACACTCGCAATAATACTAAGCAGTGGTGAGCCGGCCAGATACATGTTCGGAATCATGAACTGACCTGCACCTGAATAAAACAACATTGAAAGCAAGAAGACTTGAAAGGCATTCAGCCCAATAGAAGCACACAGGATGCCGCACGGAATGCCAATGGCTATATAGCCAAGCATGATGGGAAGTGCAGCAGAAAAGGCTTTTTGTATGTCGTTCTTAGAAATCACAAGGCGGAATTATATCGCAAAAATTATCACTCTTTCGCAATTATTATCGCCAAATTAATACGAAGAAATTCCTTTTTATCGTTCATTAAAAATGCAGCGAGTGCGGCACAAAGATGCGCTGGAATTGGCTTTTTGCATAACGGTCGGTCATACCCGCAATATAATCGGTAACTGCACGGAGTGTATCCCCTTCAGAAATTAATTGATACTCTTCGGGAATCTCTTCGCTGTGCTCTACGTAATAGGTAAAAAGACTTTCCAGAAGGCGTGTTGCCTTGTGTACCTCAGCCATTACCATGTCTGCCCTATACACATAATCGAACAAAAATGCGCGTAGCTCCATCATGGCGTTCCAAATGGGTTCACTCATACGAATGTCCCCTGCAGCAGCAGAAGTTTCGACCATATCCATGACAAGTGTTTCGATGCGCGAAGAATGATCTGGACCAAGAAGTGTGTGAGTGCTGTCAGGCAAATCCGATTCGTGCAAGATACCTGCGCGAATTGCGTCGTCAATATCGTGATTTACATAAGCAATGCGGTCAGCCACCGCAACAATACGCCCTTCAAGCGTTTCAGCACGACGATTCCCCGTATGGCAGAGAATGCCATCTCGCACCTCGGCGGTTAAGTTGAGACCCTTGCCCCCGTTTTCGATTCGTTCAACCACGCGAAGGCTTTGTTCGTTGTGATGATACAAAAGCCCTGCTTGTTCTTGGTCCATCCCACGATAGCGAGCCAAGCATGCCGAAAGCGCTGCTTCGCCAGTATGACCAAAGGGAGTGTGTCCCAAGTCGTGGCCAAGGGCAATGGCTTCAGTAAGATCCTCGTTGAGGCTCAGTGCACGAGCAATAGTACGGGCAATTTGCGCTACCTCAAGTGTATGAGTAAGTCGTGTACGAAAATGGTCGCCTTCTGCCGCCAGAAAGACCTGAGTTTTGTGAGACAGGCGACGAAAAGACTTTGTATGGAGAATTTTGTCGCGGTCGCGCTGATAGTCGTTGCGCAGTAAATCTTCAGCAGCAGAGCGTGAACGCCCTTCGCTTTCGTCTGAAAAGGCTGCATCGGTTGACAAAAATTGATGTTCACGGAGCTCTTGTTCTTCACGTCGAATGATTCGCATGGCGCATCCTTTTCTTGTAGGCAGTACCACTCTATTCCGAATGCATTGTAACAAACAACCACAGGTATATGTCTTTTTGCGAGTGTAGGCAGCTGGGTTGAAGGGCACTCTGAGCTAGAAACTTAATAAATTATTTAGTTAAGCGAAGCAGCAAAGCGCATAGGTGAGCGTAAGCGAACGGTAGCTTTGCGGGTGTCCGGAAATCCAGCTGCCTACACTCGCAATAATGCAAGAACTCAAAGAAAGCGTCCCCTTTGGGTTTTCGGTAAAAAGCGCCTCCCGAAGGAGGCGCTTTGAAGCAATACGTTCTTTCGCTTTGCTTTACTTGGCAGCCAAAGCAGCTTGAGCAGCAGCCAAACGAGCAACTGGCACACGATACGGTGAGCAGCTGACATAGTCTACACCACAAGCCTGGAAGGTGTGGATAGAGTCTGGGTCGCCACCATGTTCGCCGCATACGCCACAAACGATGTTAGGGTTGCCCTCGTGACCCAAATCAACACCCATTTTCACCAGTTTCGCTACACCAGGATCAATGGTTGCAAACGGGTTGAACGGCAGCAGGTGCTGTTCTAAGTACTGCGGTACAAATTCAGCTTCAACGTCGTCGCGGCTGAAACCAAACGTGGTTTGAGTCAGGTCGTTCGTACCGAAGCTGAAGAAGTCTGCCTTAGTAGCAATTTCGTCAGCAGTTACGGCAGCACGCGGAAGCTCAATCATGGTGCCGATTTCAATATTCAGCTCAACACCCTGTTCTTCAGCTACTTCAGCAATGGTCTTTTCAGCAACTTCACGCAGCGTGGCCAATTCAGGAAGCACTGAAACCAGTGGAATCATGATTTCAGGATGCGGGTTCAAGCCTTCCTTCTTCAGCTGAGCAGCAGCCGTGGCAATTGCGCGAACCTGCATGATAGGCAGGATAGGATATACGATGCCCAGACGGCAGCCACGCAAACCAAGCATCGGGTTTGCTTCGCTCATGGCATCAATCTGCTCCATCAGCTGACGCTTTGCGGCAATCTCAGTTTCGGAGCCACCAGTAGCTTCAAGACGAGCAATTTCAACATCCAGAGCACGCGGACTTTCCAGGAATTCATGCAGCGGCGGGTCAAGCAGACGAACAATTACTGGCAGACCATCCATAGCCTTAAACATGCCATAGAAGTCGGACGTCTGAAGCTTCAACAGATCGTTTACAGCCTTTTCACGAACCGCTTCGTCCTTGTTCAAAACAAACGTCTGAATGATTTGCTTGCGGTCGCCCAAGAACATGTGCTCAGTACGGCACAGACCAATACCTTCTGCACCGAAGTCACGGGAAAGCTGAGCGTCTTCGGGGTTATCAGCATTAGCGCGAACACCCAGCGTGCGGAATTCGTCAGCCCATTCAAGGATAGTATCAAGGTCACCCGTAAGTTCGGGAAGTACCAGTTCAACAGCACCCAGAACTACGATGCCAGAAGTACCATCGATGGAAATAACGTCGCCTTCACGAATGACCACGTCAGTACCAGTAACTGCAGCCTGCTTCTTTTCGGCATCAATCTTTAAAGCTTCAACGCCACATACGCAAGGAGCACCCATGCCACGCGCGATAACAGCAGCATGAGAAGTTTTACCACCGTGAGAAGTTAGAATACCTTCAGCAGCAATCATGCCAGCCAGGTCATCAGGGTTCGTTTCCCAACGTACCAAAACACACTTGCGGCCAGCTTCAGCAGCAGCAACGGCGTCAGCTGCAGAGAACACTGCTTCGCCAACAGCGGCACCCGGAGAAGCATTTAAGCCACGAGCCAGTACGTTGTATTCAGCGTTCTTATCGAACTGCGGATGAAGCAACTGGTCAAGTTGTTCAGGAGCAACGCGCTTAACCGCTTCTTCCTTGGTGATAAGACCTTCTTGTTCCATTTCGATAGCGATGTGCAGAGCTGCGGCAGCGGTACGCTTACCAGCACGTGTCTGAAGCATCCACAGTTTGCCTTGTTCAATGGTAAATTCAATGTCGCACATGTCGCGGAAATGGTTTTCTAGCACAACGAAGATTTCTTCCAGTTCATGAGCAGCTTCAGAAAGTGAATCTTCGTTCTTAAGTTCAGCAATAGGAGACGTGTTGCGAATACCAGCTACTACGTCTTCACCCTGGGCGTTAACCAGGTAGTCGCCGTAGAATTCTTTGTCGCCATTTGCAGGATTGCGCGTAAAGGCTACACCCGTTGCAGAGGTATTGCCCTTGTTGCCAAAGACCATAACCTGCACGTTTACTGCCGTGCCCAAATCGTCCGCAATCTTGTTCTGCTTGCGATACAGGGTAGCACGCGGATTATTCCAGCTACCAAATACAGCTTCAATAGCCAGCTGTAACTGCATAGTGGGATCTTGTGGGAACTGAGCAACGCCATCAACGGCCAAATTCGGATAATCAGCAACAGAAACGTTTTCAGCAAAAATGCGCTTGAACTCTGCTACCAATTCCTGCAAGTCTTCTGCCGTCAAATCAGTGTCAGCGCTTACGCCACGATCGTTCTTAAGCGCCGTGATTGCATTTTCAAACAGATCGCCATCCAGACCCATAACTACGTTAGAGAACATCTGAATGAAGCGGCGATAGCTGTCCCAAGCAAAGCGAGGATTTTCGGTCTGCTTGATAAGGCCATCAATTGAATGGTCATTCAAACCAAGATTCAGAACCGTGTCCATCATGCCAGGCATTGACATAGGTGCGCCAGAGCGAACAGACACCAACAGCGGGTCTTCGTTGTCGCCAATTACCTTACCCATGCGCTTTTCCAGGTCGGCCTTGTACTGCCAGATTTCGTCAAGTGCGCCTTCTGGCCACACGTTGCCTGCGCCGGCATATTCCATACAAGTTTGGCAGGTGATGGTAAAGCCAGGAGGTACTGGCAAACCAATGTTGGCCATTTCTGCCAGGTTTGCACCCTTGCCACCCAGAATCATCTTCATACCTGCGTTGCCTTCAGTAACGTTGTTGCCTTGGGCATCCTTACCAAAAGCATATACACGTTTTACTGCATCGGTCACCTTAGCTCTCCTTAGAACAGTTGGAACCCTACCTATCATAAACGGCGTTTTGCCTGTTTGATAGCGAGATTACTCCCCTCCTTTTCGGCGAGAAGCACCTATCCGTTCATAATAGCGCAATATCTCCTGAGCAGCCTCTTCAACGCCCCTATTTTCGGTGTGAATGACAATACAGCCCAGTTTGCGCATAAGTGCACGCGCACGTTCTAAGTCTTGGTACACATATTCTGGATCTGCGTAGCTGGCAGCAACCGCACCCGCATTACCAAGCCTGCGTTGACGCACCCCAATAAGAACTTCAGGGGAAGTCACTAAGCCAAAGAGTCTGCGCTTATCGACATCGAAGATTTCTTTCGGTGGTTCAGTGTGTAAATCAAGCGGCACGTTGGCAACTTTGTAGCCTTCATGCGAAAGATAGATAGAAATAGGTGTTTTAGAAGATCGCGAAACACCCAAGAGCACTATGTCAGCTTGGGTCAAATCCTGCGGATTGCGTCCATCGTCATGTTCAATGGTGAACTCAAGCGCCTCAATACGACGGAAATACGTTTCATGGGCTCCATGCATACCACCTGGTTGTTCACGCGGTTCAAGCCCGCTTGCCTGCGATAGCGCATCTAATGCAGGACCCATAATGTCAACTGCTATAACTTCTGGATGGCTTTCGGCGTATTCCTTTGTCAATCGGCGAAGGGTGCCATCGGCAAAGGTGTAGAAGACCACTATGCGCTCATCGTCTAGTTTCTCTTTGTGGTACGCACTGTGGTATTTAAAAAATTGCTGAATTTCATCGAAATTTGTCACCTGCGGCAACACTTCAAGCGCAGGTGCTGGAACACCAAACTGGGATGAGGCAGCGCGTGCTACTGCCTGCGCCGTAATGCCCACCGAATCACTGAGAATATGAATGGTGGGCAGCGGCGTATCGTTGTCGCGGGGCGAAAAAGAACGCAGCGCGACGGACATGTTAGTGACCTTTCGCCATTTTGCCGAAGTCGGCAACGTCTTTGAATACGGCGACAAACCTGTTCAGGATTTTCATGCGATTCGCGCGAACCTGCAAGTCTTCATCCATAACCATAATGCGCTCGAAGAAGAGGTCAACGGGCTTGCGAAGGCTTGCCAGTTCTTTCAGCGCGGCGTTATAGTCGTTTGCCTCTAACGCACGCGCAATACGTCCCTCAGCCTGAACAACTGCACAGGTAAGTGCGTGTTCTACCTCGCTGAGCATTCCTTCGTCAAAGTCGGTACCTGCCTCCGCATCACGCAAATTGTTTGCGCGAGCATAGGCAGTAGCCAAATCATCAAAGTTTTCAGGCTCTTCAGCACGAGCTGATTCCAGCGCACGTGCACGAGCAATGATTTCAGAAGGCTCCACAACACCAGCTGCCAAAACAGCATCTATGGTGTCAGCTTCAATAGCGCTATCGCGAAGCATCACCTTGGTACGCGTGATGAAGAAGTCTGTCACTTCAGAACGCACAGCTTCTTTGTCAAACGCAAGCCCGCCTTCACTATAGGTTGCAAGAGCTGCCTCAATAGCCTTTTCTAAGGAAACAGGTAGACCTGTTTCCAGCATTGCAACAATACCAATGGCAGCACGGCGCAGGGCAAACGGGTCAGAAGAACCCGTTGGTGCCTGACCAACGGCAAATAGACCGCAGATGGTATCCAGCTTGTCAGCCATGGCAACCACCTTGCCTACCGTGCTTTCTGGCAGATCATCACCAGAAAAACGCGGGCGATAATGATCGGCAATAGCCTGCACTACCTGAGGCGTTTCCCCTGCTGCTGCGGCATAGTATGAACCCATGATGCCCTGAACGCTCGTAAATTCAACAACCGCACCTGTTACCAAGTCCGCCTTACACAGAAGAGCTGCACGAGCGGCATCGCGCGCGTCTTCCTCTGGCAAAGCTGCGTCAACAGACAGGTGTTGTGCTAGTTTCACCATACGATCTGTTTTGGCTTTCATGGTTCCCAAGCTTTCTTGGAAGACCACTTCGTCCAAACCATCTACATAGCTTTCCAAAGGACGTTTCAAATCTTCATCGTAGAAGAACTTAGCATCGTATAAACGTGCTGCTACTACACGCTGATTTCCGTCAATAATATTCGCTTCAAATTCAGGATTGCCGTTAGAAGTAACTAAAAACTTATTCGTCAGTGAACCATCAGCACCAAACAGTGGGAAATAGCGCTGGTGAACCAACATGGCGTCCACAGTGATTTCTTTCGGAACCGCCAAGAAGCTCTCGTCAAACTCGCCCACCATAACCGTTGGGTATTCAGCCAAATTAATGACCTCAGCCAAGGTTTTAGCAGGAAGCTCAGCGTGCAAACCTGTTTTTTCTTCAATGGCTGCCACCTGCGCACGAATGCTTTCTTCGCGCTCAGCTTCACTCGGCACTACATACGCATGGCGTAAAACATCTATCAGCTGAGAAGCGGTAGGGACAATCTGTTCCTCCCCTGCCAAGAAGCGATGCCCGCGCGTGGTGTTGCCCGCACACAAACCTGCAAACTCAACAGGAAGTACTTCTTCATCTAAAAGTGCTAAAAGCCAGCGAACGGGACGAGAGAATTGCTCAGTTCTGCTACCCCAACGCTGGGACTTTGGCCAAGAAATACCCGTAATGAGGTTCTCCAAAATGCCTGGCAGCAAATCCTTTACTGCCAACGCAGGAGTTTCTTTAACAGCGTATACGTATTCCACGCCGTTTTCATCACGACGCTCCAACGCAGAAGCGTCTACGCCTTTTCCACGCGCAAAACCAAGTGCAGCCTTGGTAGGGTTGCCTTCAGCATCGAACGCAATTTTGGCAGCAGGGCCGCGGAAAACTTCCGTACTCGCCTCAGTAAATTCAGGCAGGCCCTGAACCATCACAATCAGCCTGCGTGGAGTGGAAAAGATTTCGACCGTTTCAAAGGGAATACGAGCAGCCTTCAACGCATCTTTCGCCAAGTCGGAAAGCTGCAAAGTAGCAGCATGCAAATCGAAGGCAGGCAGTTCTTCCGTACCAATTTCGAAGGCAAGCGTCTTATTCGCCATCATGCGCCCCCTTCCCTTCAGCGTCTGCTGGTACTTTGACCACATGCTCTAAATAACTTGCGCAGCATGCTTTTGCGATAGTGCGTACGCGCAGGATATAGCCCATGCGTTCAGTCGCCGAAATGACGCCTCGAGCATCCAGCAAGTTGAAAGCGTGTGAGCACTTCAACACATAATCATAGGCAGGAAGCGGTAGTCCAGCCTCTAAAACACGCTTACATTCAGCTTCATAGCGATCAAATTCACCGAAAAGCAAATCAGTGTCAGCTACTTCAAAGTTGTAGGCAGAAAATTCGCGTTCGTTTTCCAGGAAAACGTCACCATAGGTAAAGACAGTGCCGTCTGCTCCGCGACTCCAAATGATGTCATACACCGAATCGACACCCTGAATGTACATGGTTAAACGTTCCAAGCCATAGGTAATTTCTGCAGGGACAGGAGCGCATTCAAAGCCGCCAACTTGCTGGAAATAGGTGAACTGGGTAACTTCCATACCGTCAATCCAGACTTCCCAGCCAAGACCCCAGGCGCCCAAGGTGGGGCTTTCCCAGTCGTCTTCTACAAAACGAACGTCGTGCTCTTCAACATTAATGCCAATGGCGCGCAAGCTGTCCAAATACAAATCCTGCACGTTGTCAGGAGAAGGCTTCAGAAGCACCTGAAACTGATAGTAGTGCTGCATACGATTGGGGTTTTCACCATAACGACCGTCGGTTGGACGACGACAGGGCTGCACATAGGCAGTACGCCAAGTATCAGGACCTAAGGCGCGCAGGGTTGTAGCCGTATGGAACGTACCTGCACCTACTTCGTTGTCGTATGGTTGTAAAACAACACAGCCTTGTTCCGCCCAATAGCGCTGCAAGTTCATAATGACATCTTGAAAGCTGGGCTTTGCCATCTTCTCTCCTTCGTAGTTCAAGTGAGTCTCTAAAACTAGAACATACCCAAATCAGTTAACAATTGCTTATTCCAAAATACCAATATGGTTCAAAGGCCAATAGGTGAATACCGCTTTCCCGGAAACAGTGCTTTCCTTAATGCTGCCGAAGAACCGAGAATCTTGTGAATTGGTGCGGTTATCGCCCATGACCCAAAGTTCTCCTTCAGGCACGGTATAGGGATAACTGAAATCTTGACCCTTTGCCTGCTCGAGAGGATAACTTGGCTTTCCCTGAGTATAGGGTTCGTCAAGAGCAACCCCGTCAACATATACCTGACCGTCAATGAGATTGACCGTTTGTCCTTCGGTTGCAATAACGCGTTTAATAAGCGTACGGGAAGGAACCTGCGGGTCATCAAAAGTAACAATGTCACCCTGCTGAATTTCACCAGTAGCATAAGAAATCTTTTCGGAGAAAATCATATCCCCCGTCATGATGGTTTCTTCCATCGATCCCGACGGGATTTGGAAGGGCTGCACCACATAGCTGCGCACTGCCCATTGCAGAACAAAGAGGATTAGCAGAAAAGCAATAAACTTGAGGATTGAACGCAGGCAGCCATGCTCTTTTGGTTCAGCATGTTCTCCGGAATACATGAGTAACATTTTTCCTTTCGTCGTGCGTGCCTGCTTCTGTGCCAGGAGAGCAACTCGTAGAAATCGCTCTCAGACTGAGGTTTCTCTTTTGCGTTTTTAATGCTGCATCCCGAATATAGGGAACGTAAAACCGCAAAAAGTGCGCCAATAAAGTCCGCACATCATAATAACGCTAAAGAGAGAAAACCCTGGGTTTAGCTTGAAAAAGATTTAAGAAATTCCCAATCTTTGGGGCTTAATTCAGCCCCTTCTAATAAATCGGGTCTTAGACGGGCTGTGCGTTCAAGGGCAGCTTGTCTTTTCCATGCCGCAACGGCGGCATGATCACCCGAAAGAAGCACGGGTGGAACTTCCATGCCTCTATAGACTGCTGGACGCGTATACTGCGGATATTCCAAAATTCCCGCCGTAAAACTTTCGTCAACCGCTCCTTCTTCAGCGCCCAGAACCCCTGGCAATTTGCGCACAACCGCGTCGATGACCACCATGCTTGCCAGCTCACCCGAAGTAAGGACGTAGTCGCCCAACGACACAATGCGGTCTGCCAAGCTATAAACGCGCTCATCGATGCCTTCGTAATGGCCACAGATGAACAACAGGCGCTCTTGTTCTGATAGTTCAGTTGCAAGCGCGTCAGTCATTCTTTCGCCATGGGGTGCCAAAAAAATGGTATAGGGCTTTGCTCTGCCTTCTACAGAAGCTAAGTCATCATATGCTTCAAAAATGGGTTCTGGTTTCATAACCAAGCCATGTCCGCCGCCATAAGGATCATCATCGGTCGTGCGATGCCTGTCATGCGTCCATTCACGCAGATCGTAGGCATTAAACTGGAGTATGCCCTTTTCCTGAGCGCGTTTCATAATACTTGCGCCCATGACTGAGTTATACATATCAGGAAACGTTGAAAGTGTTTCAATTAGCATACGACGCCCTTATAAATCCAATAAGCCTTGCGGAAGCTTCATAAACAAGCGCCCCGCTTCTTCATCAATACGTTCTATAAATTCTTCCACCAAAGGAATAAGAAGAGCCGCATCTTCTTGGGAAGCATTAAGACGTTGGACCTCTAAAAGAGCCTGCGCTGGCATAGGCTTCACCGAGCGTATGGTCCCCAACAATACATCTTGGTCAAAGACTTCCCATCCACGCCACAAAACCTGCGCAGAAGAAAAATCCTGGTCAAGATTGAACGGAGTTTCTACTGAAGTATTCTTCTGATTTTCTTTAACGGTAGCTTGCAACGCTTCTTTAATGTCTTCGTAAGAAGCCAAGCAGTATGAGCCTACTAGAGCTTTTGCAAGATCTATTGAATCAATGCCCGAAAAACGAACTACCGAACCATCGTCGGTAGATTCAAACACCTCTTGAACCACCGCTTTGCGCGGTGCATCCAAAGCGGGAGGCACAAAATATACTTCCATGCCCTCACGCAACAAAAAAGGGAGATTAGTGAGCGCACGCGCCACTAGTCTCCCATCAAGAGTTTTCGTATTCGCCAAAAAGGCAATGCGTTGCCAACGGCTCATTTAGTCGATAAGTTCAACTTCAACCGGCATGCCGTTGCGCGCTGCCGCTGCACGAGCTAGGGTACGAACAGCCTTAATGACACGACCCTGTCGTCCAATTACTTTGCCCGCGTCGTCTTCATTTACACGAAGTTCAACCAGTATTGCCCCATCTTCGGTTTCTGAGGCATCAATTTGCAGCTCATCGGGAAATTCAATGAGCGGGCGAACAATCGCTTCAACCAGACCGGCAATATCTTCAGTCTGTTGCGACATGAACTATGCGTCCTTTTTCACACCGTTAAGCAGGCGCTTTACGGTATCGGTGGGCTGAGCACCATTCTTCAGCCAGTTTTCAACCTTTTCCATGTCAAACTTCACCATAGCTGGTTCAGTGCAAGGGTTGTAACGACCTACTTCTTCAATAAAACGACCGTCGCGACGTGCGCGAGAATCAGCAACAACGATACGATAGTACGGACGCTTCTTAGCGCCGTGACGAGCAAGGCGAATCTTAACTGCCATGAAGCTAAACTCCTTTTTCTAACTTAATACTATGCATATACCAAACGGTACAGCGAAAACAGCAGCCACTAATATTACGACTTTTCACCCTCATAAGCAAGAGTGAACTTGTAGGGAAACTTTGAAGAGCGCACTAGAAAACCAAGGGCGAGTCCTTTGCTTTCTTCCCTATTGGTTCATAAGGTCTTGCAGTTGGCGCAAGTCAGACATATTCATGCCACCCATACCTGGAATACCCATACGACGACGTTTTCCTTTTTTACCCTTTTTAGAAGGCTGTTCCATAGCTGGCATCATGCGCTTCATCATCTTACGCACTTCATTAAACTTCTTCATGAGCTGATTTACGTCGGTTACGCTCACCCCTGCACCAGCAGCAATTCGGGCACGCCTACTACCATTCAGAAGTTCTGGCTTTTCGCGTTCTGCTTTGGTCATCGAATTGATGATGACTTCCATGCGATCAAGCGCCTTGGTGTCAACTTCTCCTCTGCCAAGTGCTTTATCTCCACCAGGAAGTGCCGAAACTAACTTACTAATGCCACCCAGCTTGTTGACTTGACGGTTCATCTCAATAAAGTCATTGAGGGTAATTTGCGAACGTAGCATACGTTCAGCCGCTTCGGCTTCAGCTTCTTCCTGCTGAACCTTTACCGCACTTTCAATAAGACTCAGCACATCGCCCATACCAAGGATACGCTTGGCCATACGATCAGGATGGAAGACCTCCAGCGAATCTGGCTTTTCGCCCGAACTAATAAACTTGATGGGCTTGCCAGTAACTTGCCTGATAGAAAGGGCACCGCCACCGCGGGCGTCACCATCCATCTTTGACATAATGACGCCGTCGAAATCTACCTTTTCCGCGAAGGCTGAAGCTACGTTCACCACGTCCTGACCAGTCATGGCGTCAGCCACCATCAGAATTTGATCAGGCTTAGTGGCGTCTTTGATAGCCTGCGCTTCGTTCATCATTTCTTCATCTACATGGAGGCGACCAGCCGTGTCAATAATCACCACGTCACGCAAGTTATCGATAGCGTCCTGTACGCCTTCGCGGGCAATTTTCACGGGATCTTGCCCTTCGCCGCGATACACACGGACACCAATCTCTTTGCCCAGCGTTTCCAGCTGGTCAGCTGCAGCGGGACGATACACGTCACAAGCTACCAACAACGGCGAATGCTTTTCTTCTTTTAAGCGATATGCCAGCTTTGCCGCGGCGGTAGTCTTACCAGAACCCTGAAGACCCACCAACATAATGACGTTCGGGATTCTGCTGCCTAGCACCAACTTAGAGTCCGTTCGACCCAAAAGCTCGGTCAGCTCATCCATAACTACCTTCACCACGTTTTGGGCAGGCGTTAAAGAAGAAAGAACCTCAGCTTCTAAACAGCGCTCTTTGGTACGTGCAATGAACGATTTCACCACTTTGAAGTTGACGTCAGCTTCGAGCAAAGCCATGCGAATTTCACGCATAGCCTCATTGATGTCTTCTTCAGTCAAGCGACCTTTGCCACGCAGACCAGCAAAAATACCTTGCAAACGTTCCGATAAGTTTTCTAACATTCCTGTATCTCCTTGAGCTGTTTTGCAGCTGTGTTCTTAGCCCACCAATGCTTCAGCAAAAGCGTGAGGGTCAAAATCCTTCAAGTCTTCCAAGCCCTCACCGACGCCAATTTTAACCACGGGCAATTCCAGTTCATGCGAAATAGCAAGGGCAATACCGCCTTTTGCCGTGCCGTCGAGCTTGGTGATTATAAGCGCATCCAGATTAAGAGCTTTGTTGAATTCTCGTGCTTGTTGTAAACCATTTTGCCCCGTAGTCGCATCGATAACAAGCACGGTAAATACGGGCATCTTTGAACGTTTGCGAACCACGTTTACCACTTTTTCAAGTTCACGCATAAGGTCTGAAGAAGTATGCAAACGACCCGCCGTGTCAATGAGCACCAAGTCGGCACCAGCTTCTTCTGCGCGTTCAATAGTGTCATAACATACACTTGCAGGGTCCGCACCGCGTTCGCGTGTAACCATTTCAACCTGTGCGCGTTGAGCCCATACTTCAAGCTGCTCTATCGCTGCAGCACGGAAGGTATCAGCACTGCCCAGAATGACCTTACGCCCAGCGTCGGTTGCTTCTTTGGCAATCTTACCAACTGTCGTGGTTTTGCCCGTGCCGTTAATACCAACGAACAAAACTAACGCCTCTTCCCCGCCAAAGATTTCTTCTCCGCCAGAAGTAAAGGTGCTAGCAATTTGATCGTTGAGGAGTTCTAAAACTGCATAAGCATCGGGCAGAGCTTTTCGCGTTGCCTGATCACGTAAGTTTTCAACAATTTCGCTTGCCGCAGGAGCTCCTATGTCACTTAAGATGAGCGTTTCCTCTAAGCCGTCCCAGAAGTCCTCATCCAAATTTGGACCGCGATCCAAAAGGACGTTCATCTGCTCTTTGAACTTATCACGCGAACGAGATAGACCTTCGCTAATTCGATCAAAAAAACCCATACCTAAGCCTTTCGCCTGTAACCTGTATAGTCTACCAAACTTATGAAATGCTCGTATTTAATGACAAGAGATTGTTACGCACTCTCGTTGCCAACAAAGCCAAACGAAATCATTGGGGACGTGTCTTTTGGGCGAAACCAAAGAGACGTGTCTTTTGGGTTTTATAACTACAGAGAAGTGCCTGCCCTTGAATCCGAAACAAGTCTGAGCTTCAAACTTTATAGTCTAAAGTGAAGCGAAGCAGTCCGACGCATAGCGAGAAGCCTGTGGCTTCGAGCGGTAGGAGGACGTCGCAGTTGAGGGTTCAAGGACAGGCACTTCTACTAGCTTTCACAACCAAAGAGAACCCAAAAGACACGTCCCCTTGGTTTGGTAAGTTGCTATTCGGCGTGGCGTAAAGCCTGGTCAAGCCGCTGTGAAATGACTTTAGTCACCCCATCGGCTTGCATGGAAACCCCAAAAAGCACATCCGCCATTTCCATAGTTCTGCGCTGATGGGTGATCATAATAAGTTGCGTAGAAGTACGCAAACTTTCGATATAGGAAATAAGACGACGCAGGTTGGTGTCGTCAAGAGCTGCTTCAACTTCGTCCAGAATATAGAAAGGCGTCGTACGAATACGATAGACCGCAAACAGAAGCGCCAGTGCCGTGAGCGATTTTTCCCCGCCCGACATAAGCATCATTTTCGTGATACGCTTGCCACGTGGCTGCGCAGAAACCTCTACACCCGTATTTTCTAAATCATCAGGATCCACCAAACTCAGTTCAGCAGAACCACCTGGGAACAAAATAGAGAAGATTTCTCGGAAGTTATTGTCTACTTCTTCGTAGGTACGAATAAAGTCTTCTTTCATACGCGCATCAATAACGCGGTTAATTTTAGCTAAAGAACGGCGCGCGCTGTCCAAATCGCCCAACTGCGAGGACAGATAATCATAGCGAGTTTTGAGCGCTTCGTACTCTTCTGCAGCATCGGGGTTAATGGTGCCCATATTCGCAATACGGCGACGAAGCTTGCCTGCAGCCTCTTCCGCCTCATTACGGTTTTCCAACGCTGGCAAGGTAAGTACTGTTTCAAGCGGCGTGTGGCAGTCTTTCACAATCACGTTAATGGCAGCCTCAACCTGAATTTCCAGGCGTCCTTTTTCGACACGCGCAGCACCCATCTTTTCATTTGCCGCATCAAAGGCGTCGTGCGCTGCACGCGCTTCACTTCGAGCCTTATTCAAAACATCATGAAGACCACTTGAAGCACTTTGCGCTTCACTGGACTGCTCTTCAAGCTTTCTTGTCCAACAGCGAGCGCTTGAAGTCAATTCATCAAAGACTGCTAACAGTGGCTCAATGCGCAAAGCGGAGCGTCTTTTGCGCGCTAAGGCATCTGAAGCGGAGGCGCTATTCGCCTCAAGCTGCGCAATTTCAGCTACGCGCGAATCACGCAAGCGCTCAGCATAGGTATGTCGTTCGGTAAGAGTGGCAACACGAAGCTTTGCTTCAGCAAGCCTTTCCGTAGCTTCCTGAACTTTATGCTGCAAAGGAGCCGATGCTTCTTGAGTCTGAGCTAAATCTTCTTTCGTTTCGGTAAGCTTTGCTTCTAACTCGCTGATTTTTGAAGCAAGCTCTTCTGCGTTTGGGCGAGCAACCGCAATAGCAGCTTCAGCAGCAGCACGCTGTTGGGATACCTCTTCTAATTCTCTGCGAAGGGCAGCAACTGCATCCATTGCCCGCTGGGCTTCGGCTTTGGCAGCCTGAGACTGACCACGAAGTTGAGCGAGTTCCTGGCTTAATGCCAAACTTTCCGCCTGAGCTGAACGTAAGTTTTCATCAGCCTGAGATGAAGCCTGCTCTGCTTCTTTTCGCTTTGCTTGCGCCTGGAGAAGTTGTTTTTGCAAGTCTTCAATATGGCGAACACGAGCAAGAACCCCTTCTTTGTCGGGCTGTACCGAGCTGCCGATGCTCAACTTGCCGCTAGGCCACACAATACAACCTTCTGCAGTTACGAAGCGGCAACCTACCTGGTCATTTTCATGCGCAGCAAGAGCGCTCTCCAAAGAATCACATACCACCACATCACCCAAAAGAGCTAGCACAGCACGTTCAAACTCTTCGGGATACGAAAGAAGCTTCACCAACGCTGTTTGAGAAGCAGTATGAGTTGCAAGCTCTGTTCTAAAAACCTTGAGTGAAGCATCTTTGCGAAGCAGAAGTTGTACTTCGCCGCGCTTAGAGGAAGCCTCCAGCGCATTAAACACTTCACGAGCCTGAGCAGCGTCCTCAACCAAAAGCGCAGCCACGTCTGCGCCTAAAAGCTGTTCAACCAATTGTTCGTATTCAGCTGGAGCAGATACAACCTGCGAAAGTGGCTTTAAGCTGTCTTGGATGCCACTTTCTTCAAGGAGCCACGAAAGAGCTGGACTTGAAGCTTCGGCAGCGGCGCGTTCAAATTCTTGGAGGGTTTTAATCTTCGAAGCTAGGACGCGTTCTGCTTCTTGGGCAGCCTCTAACGCAGCATGAGCTTCTTCGCGCATTCTAAAGATTTCACCCATTGCCGTGCGCGCCTGCGCCTCGCGGGCTTCCAATTCGGAAAGTTGAAGAGACTGAGCTGCAGCCTTCTCCTGCAAGGTTTTGGCTTCCTCAGAAGCACGTTCAAACTGCAAGTCTAGTTCTTTACTATGTCCTTCAATGAGCTTGGCGTGAGCCAAAGACTGAGAAAGTGTTTCTTGGTTTTCACTCTGCTGCTTGCGGAGAACCTCCAGCTGCACTTCCGCAGCACGAACTTCTCGATTAAGGCTCAACGCTTTCTTTTCTGCTAACACCTGCTCTTCGCTTAACTGAGCCTGTACCGTGCTTGCCTCTTGCAGCAGCGTATCTGCCTGCTGTTTGCTTTCGGTAATTTCAGCAAGCTGTTCTTCGGCAGCCCACAAATCTTCCTGGGCCTTCGCAAGCGCCTGAGAATAACTTTGCAGCGACAGTTCTAATTCAGTTGCTCGTCTTTGTGCAGAGCGCTTCCGTTCGTGCATGAGCAGCACCGTGCTATCAAAACGTTCTGCAGCAGCTGAAGCCAGACGATACTGACGGGAAAGCTCCCCTGCGTCCACCGATTCACGACGAATACGTTCTTGCAGCGCTTCTACCTGCGCTTCTGCTGCTTCAATATGTTCACGTCCTGCTTTAAGTGCATCCTCAAACGATGCTTCTTGGGCAGACACTTCGTTCCACTTGGTTTGCAGCAAACGCAAATCGTCTACCGCCAACTGCAAATTCAGTTCAGCCAGTTCGGCAGCAAGACCCTGGTAAGTTCGTGCTCGCTTAGCTTTGCGCTCCAACGGTGCCAGCTGACGCTCCACTTCAGCAACAACGTCACGTACACGCGTGAGATGGGCATCCATTTGCTCAAGCTTGCGCTGGCTTTTTGCCTTGCGCTGCTTGTGTTTTAGAACACCCGCCGCCTCTTCAATCAGCGCACGCCTATCTTCAGGGCTTGATTGCAAAATACTATCCAAACTACCCTGTGAAATGATGGAATGAGTTCCAGTACCTAAGCCCGTATCGTGAAGAATATCAAGCACGTCCATGCGGCGGGCTGGCGAACCATTGATTAGGTATTCACTTTCACCATTACGAAACATGCGACGAGTGATGGCAACTTCGTTATAGTCAACAGGAAGCGTTCCGTCGCTGTTGTCCAGCACCAAGGAAACCTCTGCAACCCCTGTAGCCTTACGAGCAGAAGAACCCGCAAATATAACGTCTTCCATGGCTTGGCCGCGCAGGTGCTTCGCATTGCGTTCTCCCAATACCCACAATACTGCATCGGATATATTCGATTTGCCTGAACCGTTAGGGCCCACTATAGCAGTAATACCAGGCTCAAGCGTAAGAGCACTGCGATCTGCAAACGATTTAAACCCTTTGAGTACCAGCGACTTTAAATACATCAGGCGAAACCTTTACCTCTTCTTCAGATGCAACCTAGTTGCTCTTCTTCGCCTGTTTGGCAGCTTCTTTTTCGGCAGTACGACGCGCTTTTTCTTCTGCTTTCGCCGCTGCACGTTCTTGTTTGGCAGCGCGCGAAGCAGCTTCTTTTTCGGCTTTTTCTTCAGCACTCAAACCAAAACCAAAGAATTCACTCAAACGCTCGAGCGTACTTTTTGCCGCCTGACTTTCAGCTTCTTTTTTAGTGCGACCAGTACCCTTACCCAGTGCCTGCTGACCAGCAAACACCTGTGCCACAAACGTACGGTCATGCGGAGGACCCTGTGTTTCCACTAGTTTATAGGTGGGCGTTACGCCATCTTCCTGGAGTTTTTCCTGAAGAGCGCTTTTAGGGTTTTCTGGCATTTCAGCCATTTCGTGCGTCATATGAGGAATCAGCGTACGTTCAACAAACGCCTGTGCTGCATCAAGACCACCATCTAAATACAACGCAGCCGTAATTGCTTCATACACGTTTTCTAAAGCAGAATGAAGTCCGCGCTTTCCCGTGCCCGTTTCCGAAGAACCAAAAACGATAATGTCAGCAAAACCAAGACTTTCTGCCACTTTCGACAAACTGGTGCCCGCCACCAGCGAAACCTTTATTCTGGTAAGCCCACCTTCATTGAGGTCGGGATACTCATGGAAAGCCTTGTTTGCCACAATGGCGCCCAAAATGCTGTCACCCAAAAATTCCAGACGCTCATAAGAAAACTTAATGGACTTACCTTCGGTTGCAGAAGGATGGGTCAACGCAGCCAGCAGCACCGTTTCATCGTTGAAACGATACTGCAAAAGCTCTTGCGCTTTCGCCAGTTTTTCCTGCTGTTCTTCTGTCAGGCTCATGCTTGGTCAAGCTGCCTTTCTTATGCTTCTTTAGCCTCTTCAGAGGCGGGTTTTGAATTCTTCGCGAAATAGTCAGCAATCACTTCAGAAACGTTCGTACGTACTACATTTGCCGAAGTCAGTATACCGTTTTTGATAGCGGTTGCGTTAGAAGAACCATGGCCGACCAGACAGGCACCTTTAACGCCTAGAATAGGAGCACCGCCATAGGTGTCCGCATTCACACTTGCCATCAATTCCTTCAAGCCACCCTTAAGGGTAAGAGCACCCAGTTTGGTTGCAAGACTCGACATCATGATGCCCTTCAGCGACTTGAAAAGTACTTTGGCCGTACCCTCGATAGTCTTAATGCAAACATTGCCCGTAAAACCATCGGTTACGATGATGTCATAGGTGCCCTGCATAATGTCGCCACCTTCGGCGTTGCCAGCAAAGTTAGGCAGCTTTTCGCGCAGAAGCTTATGTACTTCCTGAGCAAACTGAGAGCCCTTTTCTTCTTCTTCGCCAATGTTTAAGTAGGCTACCTGCGGGTTTTCAATGCCGATGATTTTCTCAGCATATACTGTAGCCATGACGGCAAACTGCAACAGATACTCGGGCTTGCAATCGGCGTTTGCGCCAATATCGGACATGACCACAGGACGAACCGGAGAAGGAACAACCGAAGCCAAAGCTGGGCGTGCAACGCCTTTTACGCGCCCCATCACCAGAGTGGCAGCTGCCAAACAAGCGCCCGTGGAACCAGCAGAAAAGAAACCTTGGGCGCGTCCTTCTTTCACCATGCGAGCGCCGACCACAAGCGAGCTATCCTTCTTTTTACGGACCGCGTTTGCAGGATGTTCTCCCATGGAAATGCTTTCCGTGGTTGCCACTGCTTCGCAACGTTCGTGCGTTGCAGCAAAGGGTTCAACCACTTCAGCAGGACCGCACAGAATAATATGAAGTTGAGAATCAGCTGCCAAAGCTTGTTCGCAGCCTTCTAATACGACACTGGGGGCGTTGTCTCCACCTAAGGCATCAACGCTGATGGTTACTTCCTGAGCCATAGCCATTCCTTTCAGGAAATCAGAGTCACACATACCAAAAAGCCCCCTTGCAGCGCTTGCTCAACAAGGAGGCTTTAAAGTGCTCAATCCGCCACAAGGCGAAACCGCGCTTAGTCGGTTACGATAACCTCGCGGTCTTTGTAGTAGCCGCAGTTGCCACATACGCGATGAGGAAGTTTTACTTCACCGCACTGAGGGCAAATGGAACGAGATGCCGCAGAAATACGGTCGTTCATGCTGCGACGAGCATGGGTGCGAGCGCGCCCCGTTTTACGCTTAGGTACTGCCATTTCCTGCTCCTTCTTCACCGGGCTTATGCGCCCGAATTTCAAACAAGTCAAAATACGCAACGATGAATAATACCAAAGCACTTCACACACTGCAAGGTATCATTCGGAAGTGATAAAAAATTCACAGCTAGTACAGGTCTCCACTTTAACACTGTATTGTCTAAGAATTATTCAGAGCCTCTTCATCAAAGCGATAGTCCTTCAAAACCGCAAACGGGTTTTTTGCGAAGTTTTCTTCTTCCTCTTCCTTCTGACACCCACAAGGACCCTCATTGAGGTTTGCGCCACATTGTGGACAAAGCCCCTTGCAGTCGTCTTTACAAAGAGGAATATAGGGGAACTCCAAAAGCAGCGCTGCTTTAATCAGTGGTTCAAGATCTAAGATGTGATCTGGTGGGAGCACATCAAATTCGTCATCATCCAAATCTTCTGGAGCAGTTCCCTCAGACAACAGGAAATATCCTTCGATTTCGCCCATAAGATCCAAATGTACGTCTTCCAAACAACGCGCACAGGAAGTAACCGCTTCACCTTCTACCGTACCCATTACTAATAACGCATCACCCGTATTACTAATGTCTACTTTCCAAGAAAGCGGCTTGGTGAAGGAATACAAATCTGGACCCGCCTTTAAAGCGGGGATTTCAATAGTGCCTTCAAAAAAGGAACTCTCCGCAGGTGCGAAGAGCTCCGAAGGCAGATTAATGCGAACGCTCTCTGCCATAACTATCGGGATTGCAAGGAATTAGCATTCAGGCGGTCACGGCAACGACGAACGTTAGCAATAAGCGTTTCAAGGCTCTGCTCAACGTGACCAAACACTTCATCAGCATAGTCTTCGGCACCAGCACGGGTTTGACGTTCCAAGTCGCGCGCGTCTGCCATGATGGTATCTGCCTGCTGCTGAGAAATGCGAACAATTTCCTGTTCGCTTGCAATGGTCATAGCCTGGCTACGAGCATCTTCAATCATGCGATTTGCTTCAGCTTCAGCATCATCCAGCAAAGTCTGACGTTCACGTACAATTTGACGCGACTGGGAAAATTCAGTCGGGAAAATGTCGCGAATTTCGTCCAAAATTTCAAACGCCGCAGCAATATCTACTTGGCGCAAATTGTTCTTACCGAATACCGGCTTTGAGTCTTCAAGAAGAATAGAGAGCTCTTCGATCAGCCCCAAAACTCCTGTTTCGTCCATGAAGGTTTCCTTCCACCCACGTGCTGTGTTTTATCTGCATTTCAACGCGCGCATACTACCTGCGCATACTCAAACAGGCATTGTATCACGACCTGGGCAAATTCCCAAATAGTCGCACATTTTCTCTACGCGCGGTTGAGGACGTATGCTTTGGTTACAAAATATGAGCACTTTGCGGACGCTACGCTGCTAGAAACCCTCAATTCAATAATGATGAAATCGACGCTAGAAACCTGCCGCCCTTAGGCAAACTTACGCTTAAGCGCTTCGTTTACACACGGAGGCACCATGTCCGAAACGTCCCCGTGCAAACTGGCCACTTCTCGAACAATTGAAGAAGAAAGATACATGTATTGCGGTGGCGACATGATGAAAATAGTTTCCATCGCGCGATCAAGCTGATAGTTCAACGCCGCCATCTGAAATTCATATTCAAAATCGGTAATAGCACGCAAACCCTTTACGACTACATTTGCTTCCATATCTTTTGCAAAATCAACCAGCAAACCATCAAAAGGAACGGCTTTAACGTTTGGAAGATGAGCGGTAGCTTCTTGAACCAACGCAACTCGTTCTTCCAAGCTAAACAAAGGGTGCTTTTTAGGTGAAGCTGCTACGGCAACTATTACTTCATCGGCAATTTGAGCAGCGCGGGTAATAATGTCCAGATGCCCGCCAGTGATAGGATCGAAAGTCCCAGGTGTCAACGCTCTTTTCATGTCAGATCCTTTCGAATAATACTAAGTGCAGTATCGCCATACTTTTTATACTGCGTAAGCACAAACTGCGTACCCGTCAGTGCCGCCTCTACCGACTGAGACGCCTTAGTACTGTGTTCGTACACTATAACAACATCTAAGGCTAATACACCAGCATCGTCTAAAAGCTGGCACAGCGAAACAATAGTTTCCGCTTCCATCATATAAGGCGGATCGAAAAAGAGAAGATCAAAGGGCGCACCTGCATAGGTTGGTGGCTCTTTGAATACGTCTGCTCGAAAGGTTCGTGCTTGTTTAGCGCCTAACCCTAACGTAGAAACATTATCGCAGAGCGTGCGGAACGCCTTAGAATCCTTTTCAAAGAAATAGGCGGTTGCCGCTCCCCTCGAAAGAGCTTCTAGACCAAGAGCTCCCGAACCAGCGAAAGCATCTAAGACCACCGCTTCCTCAAACCCACCGCGCGCACTTGCTACCACACTCATCATTGCTTCACGAACTCTGTCGGTGGTAGGACGGGTAGAATCTCCTTTAGGAGCCTTGAGGGTACGACCTCGAAACGCGCCAGAAACAATACGCATCTTAGCCCCCCTTTACTGTTTCGTCTTTAAATAAAAGACGAACTTCACGCGCGAGTGCCCTGTGCTCAGGAGCAGCAAGTTCGGGATCTTTTTCCAAAAGATCAACTGCGTCAGCGTGAGCCATTTCTATTAGTTCGCCGTCACGAACAACGTTTACCAATTTTAATGCCGAAACACCATGTTGGCGATTCCCTAAAATATCGCCCTCACGACGAAGCGAAAGGTCAAAAGCAGCTAGCTCATAGCCATCGTCTGAGCTTTCCATAGCAGCCAATCTGGAAAGTGCCACCTCGTTTTTTGCAGCAGAGATTAAATATACTTCACCAGGCAAAGAGCCACGTCCTACGCGCCCACGAAGCTGATGAAGCTGAGACAAACCGAAACGATCCGCGTCCTCAATTATCATGACGGTTGCCTGAGGAACATCTACCCCCACCTCAATTACCGTGGTTGCGACCAACACCTGGACTTCTCCAGAACGAAAACGCTCCATAACTGCTTGTTTTTCAGAAGCAGGCATTTTCCCATGCAGAAGTTCTATCGTATAGTCAACAAATACATGCTCCTGAAGAAAAGCAGCTTCTTTGCTAGCCGCTGCAATGTTGTCTTCTCGTAAATCGGCATCATTTTCTATACTGATTGCAGGATACAAGGCATCATCTTCGGCTTCTTCAAACATTTTTTTGCCTACCGCTTTGCTGTTCCGCTCTTCGGTACTCTTCCCCACCAAAGGACACACCACATAAACTTGTTCTCCCCGTGCCAAAGCTTCTTTTGCGGCGTCGTACGCAAAACCTCTGTGCTCTTTTGAATAGACCTTTGTTTTGCGAGGTGGCGTTTGATAGGGCTTTTCTTTGATATAAGACAAAGTCAAATTGCCAAAGAGCGCTAATGCCAAACTGCGAGGAATGGGGGTTGCCGTCAAATAAAGAGCATCTGGCGCCTCGCCCTTCTCCAGAAGACGAGCACGTTGATCGACCCCGAAACGTTGTTGTTCGTCAATAATCACCAATGTAAGGTTTTTAGGAACTATTCCCTCTTCCAAAAGAGCATGGGTACCTATAAGCACGTCGATTGTACCTGCGGCAAAACGTTCGGCAATTGCAGCTTTTTCACTAGCGGGCGTTGAGCCCGTTACCACCTCTGAGATAATTCCCGCCGCATCAAAAAGCTGCCCTAAGCTTTTACCATGCTGCTGAGCAAGCACTTCTGTAGGAACCATAAACAGCGCCTGCCCACCACTGTCTGCCACGGCAGCAACCGCATGAGCGGCCACGACTGTTTTTCCGGTGCCAACATCTCCTAATAATAGATGGTTCATGACTTTATTGGCTGCCATCTCACGCAAGATATCATCACGTGCTGCTGCCTGTTCGCCAGTTAACGCAAACGGAAGCACTGCTTCTAAAGCGTGCATAAATTTTCCTTGAACGTTGTGCTGAACGGGCGTTTTCCCCTCTTCACGCTCCTTAGAATTGCGAATTAAGAACAATTCCAAATTGAGGATTTCTTCATAGGCTAAGCGTTGACGTGCTTGCTGCGCCTGTAAGATGTTTTGCGGAAAGTGAATACGCGCAAGAGCAGTTCCCTTGCTCATAAGTTTTCTTTTGATGCGTAGGTCAACAGGCAAGGGGTCATACAGCCCCACGGTCTTTTCGAGCGCATTCGCAATAAGACGGCGCATCCATGCAGTGGAAATTTTTTCAGTAGCAGGATGCACGGGAATTACCATACCCGCCGCGTCGTTCGCATCTCCTAATACCTCAATAAAAGGGTTTGTCATGCGCTTGTATCCGAAATTAAATTCCAGCTTGCCAGCAACCGCCAGACGCATACCTTTTGAAAGCGAATCCATAAGCCACGGCTGCCGAAACGCCGTTATGAGCAGAATGCCCGTTTCATCAACCAGATCTATTTCTACCAGTTGCAACTTTGGCTTGGGACGCTTTAAACGGATGTCGTGAATTACACCTTCAATGGTGCAGTTTTCACCAATTCTGGCAGAGCGCACGGTTTCTTTGGAAGAAAGATCAATATAGCGACGTGGAAAATGGTGAAGCAAGTCTCGAACCGTGAAGATACCTAGCCCAGCCAACGCTTTGGCGCGAGCAGGACTCACCAGGCGCACCTTATCAACCGCTTCGTCTAAAGCAAGCGTTGCGCTCATTCTAAGCTGTTCGATGTCTCTCTGGGCCTGTGCCACGTACTTCGCTTTCCTGTTCTACGGCATGCCTCATACTGCTGAGGCACCTTTACCTCCACCGTGCAAGGTTTAGTAACACAAAAGCGCCCCCGCTTTTTCTTGCCTTACCTTCGCCTGTGCGAACTGCAAAGCAAGCAAACAGAGGCGCTTGCTCAATCATTTACCCTGTAAAGGGTTCGATGCTTTATTCGACCGACATAATCAGAGGATACAGCGGCTGTTCACCACGGTGTGAATCGATTTCAATATCCTCGTATGCTTCTTCGATTTTCGCAATGAGAGCTTCGAATTCTTCGTCGGCCATGTCTTCGCCCGCCAAGAGTGTCAGGGTGTCGGCATCTGCTGCCTCCATAACCGAAAGCAGACCCATTGCAACTTCTTCTAAGCTTGATCCTACTGCCTCAATAGAACCATCGGCAATACCAATGACGTCGCCTTCCTTAATGGGGTTGTCATGGGCGTCTTTAGAATCTTTAATGGCGGTTGTAATTTCGCCAGTCTTAACCTCGGAGAAGGCATCGGTCATAGCTTCCACGTTTTCGTCTAAGGAAGCTTCGGGATCTGCGCCAAACAAAGCAGCGAATGCCTGCGGAACGCTCTTGGTAGGCACAACAGCGCAAGGAACCTCTGCGAAACCAGCAGCGCTCTGGGCCGCCATGATAATGTTGCTGTTGTTGGGCAGAATAATGACAGCGTCTGCGTTTACCTTGCCCACTGCATCAAGCAAATCCTTCGTGGAAGGATTCATGGTTTGACCACCAGAAACTACTACGTCAACGCCCAAGCTTTCCAAAATCTTAGCGTTACCAGCACCCGCAGCTACTGCTACAAAGCCAAGCGGCTTGTGTTCTTTTTCCTGTTCGGCAGCTAAAGCTTCCGTACGAGCTGCGCTCTGCAGCTGCATATTATGAATGTGCACTTCAGAAATCTGGCCGCGCTCCAAGAACCATGCAAGTACCTTGTCAGGAGTGTTCGAGTGAACATGCACCTTAAACTTCGGAATTTCACCTACGCACAGTTCGCAGTCACCCATGGTAGACAAGAAGTCAAGCGCTTCGTCTTTGTCAAGTACGTCGGAGTCCACCAAGAACTCGTTGCAATAACGATAAGCTGAACCTTCCCAGTCGTTAACCTGTTCGATTTCCACCTTCGGCGCAGCCATGTCGCGAGCAAAGGCAAGCTCGTCAACCAACTTACCCTGGCGACCAGTGATAGCAGCGACAAAGGCGTCAAACAAAATAGCGAGACCATAGCCACCTGCGTCAACTACCCCATTTTCCTTAAGAACTGGGAGCAGTTCGGGGGTGCGCTGTACTGAAGCATAGGCACCATCCACCAACGCGTCCAAGGTTTCTTCCGTGGAAAACTTCTTTTTGCGTGCATGCTTGGTGGCAGCTGCTGTGTCTTTCAGAACTGTCAAAATGGTACCTTCAACTGGCTTGCGAACAGCCTGGAACGCAACATCAACAGCATGCTCAAATGCGGCATTAATGCTTTCGGTATTGAATTCGTCATACTTTGCGCTTCCTTCGCACAAACCGCGCAAAATCTGAGAAGTGATAACACCCGAGTTACCACGTGCGCCCATCAAAGCGCCTGTGGTAATAGCCTTGCGAATTTGCGCACCGTCGGCACCAATAGGAAGCGCCGCTAAGTTTTCTACTACGGTTTCCAATGTCAGTGACATATTGGTGCCGGTGTCTCCGTCAGGAACAGGAAACACGTTTAAGCGATTGACTTCGTCTTTGCGCTCACTCAGCGTTTTGCTTGCTGCAGCAATGGCGTTCACGATGTCATTTCTTGTGTAAGACATGATGATTTTTCTCCAACTCTACCCCGCTTAAAGCACAGTAACCGCGAGGCTTCATCCCTACCCTTTAATGTTTAAACAGTTGTTAGACAAGATTATTTACGAATCTTGATACCCTGAACATGTACTTCAACGCCATCCAGCGGAACCTGTGCATACTGCGTCAACACAAAGCTTACGCGGTCAATTAGGTTCTGAGAAACTGTATTGATGTTTGTACCGTATTCGATAACAACATAGAGATCTACGTGAATACCCGCTTCGGTAGTGGTAACCACAACCCCACGACGAAGGCGCGAAGCAGGCAAAATCTTTGCAATACCATCGGCAGCAGAAGGAGCGGTCATGCCCACAACGCCGTAGCATTCCATTGCTGCATTTCCGACCATGTCGGCCAACACATCATTAGCAACATGAAGATTGCCAGGAACTACTTTACTCATGACATTCCTTTCACAATGCGAAATCGCATTTCATCGGGCAATTTAGTTGGCAGCCTTTCCCTTGTATAAAGGGCGCAAAGGCAAAACGTAAATTGCGCACGTTCGGCTAAAGTATAGCGCAACCTTAGTAAGAGTGCGACAAAGTGCTTCAAATCTGAATACACGAAAAATCCTTGTGCGTATTGAATTCATTGTGATATAGTATGAGGGCTTTTTTGTCGTAAGCAATTTTGTGCAATTTGCCGAAGGTATATGGAGTGATAACAATGTCCAAGGTATGTGAAGTTTGCGGTAAGGCTCCAGCTGCTGGTCGTAGCATCAGCCACTCTCATCGCGTGTCTAACCGCATGTTCCGCCCGAACGTGCAGAAGGTGACCATTAAAGACGCTAAGGGTCACGTTCGTCGCGCACACGTATGCACCAGCTGCCTGAAGGCTGGCAAGGTGGAACGCGCATAAGTCAAACCTTATACGCACCCTTAAAAGGCTCGCTTCAAACAAGAAGCGAGCCTTTTTGTTTCGAGCATATTCGTGCTCTGTAACTACAAAGAGACTGTCCCTTAGTCCGAAACAAGTCTGAGCTTCAAACTTTATGGTCTAAAGTGAAGCGAAGCAGCGCGACGCGTAGTGGAGCAGCTTTAGCTGCGAAACGACAGGAGCGCGTCGAAGTTGAGGACTAAGGGACAGTCTCTTCGAGATTTCCAAATTTAAACTATTAATAATTACAGCGAAAACCTTTATTCTTTGCCCATAAGACGAGCAATGCGGTCCGAATACTCCGTATCAGTAAGACCTGCTTCCTTTGCTAGATCAAGGACAGGCGCATCGTTCCAAAGGGCTTCAAGGCGATAATATTCACGAGCTTCAGGCTGGAAAACATGCACCACGAAGTTACCGTAGTCCAGAAGAGCCCAAACTCCCGTTTCAAGACCTTCACGATGCAGCGGCTTAATTCCCGCTTCATCACGTTCGGCTTCTTCAATAGCATCAATAATGGCCTCTACCTGACGATTGTTGCTGGCCGTAGCAATAACAAAGAAGTCGGTAACTGAAACCAGTTCATGCACATCTTGCACCATGATGTCGGTAGCTTTCTTTTCGTTAGCTGCCTTTGCGGCAATCAATGCACATTCTCGTGAGGTTTTTCCTAAATCTTTAACCACTATTGATCCTTTCTTTGTTGACGAGCGGCATACGTATTCCATACCGCAAGAGTGTCTGGATGCATTATAGCTTCGCGCTTAATAAGCATAAGGTTGAGCTGTTTCATCGTCTTAAAAAACAACTCTTCAAGACTCACCTTGCCTACCAAATTCCGTAACTTTTCAACCTTGTCGTAATCGCGATGAGGCTCAATGGCATCGGCTACATAAAGCACCATATCCAATGGCTCCATATGAGTATTAGCTACCGTGTGGCGCGCCACGGCCTGCAAAACGTCTGCGGGGATTGCAGGATATTCCTGAGCAAGCACCAAGGCTGCCGTGGGTCCATGAAGGGTATAGGCATGATGTTGTAAAACTTCTTCACTTACCTCAAGTCCAAGTTCACGGGCGCGCTTTTTAATCTCATCAGAAGAATAGCCTTTGTCCCAGTCATGTAAAACACCCGCAAGATAGGCCTTTTCCTGATTAAGACCATACGATTGCGCTAAAGCGCGAGCCGTTTGCGCTACGCCCATGCTGTGTTCAAATCGGCGGTCATTTACCCGCGTACGCAACTGCTCTGTCATCTCTTGAGCAAAAGCTTCTGAAAGCGTTTCGTTCACTCAACACCTTCCTGATATAAACCTTTTGTCAAAATATAATCGCGAACTCGTTGCATAGTCAAATAGCGAATACTTTTACTTTTGCTTACTCGCTCTCTTAGATCGCTCGACGAAATAGCAAGCGAGGTTGCTTCAAGGTAGTGAACCTTAAACAACCCACCCTGCTCAATTTCTTCCTTCTTTTCTGCCGTAAGCGAAAAACCGGGACGGGTGACCGCAATAAATTGTGCCAGATGAGCAACTTCAGAACTTTCTTTCCAGCGTGTAATGTG
This sequence comes from uncultured Coriobacteriaceae bacterium, assembly GCA_949294735.1. Classification (GTDB taxonomy): domain Bacteria; phylum Actinomycetota; class Coriobacteriia; order Coriobacteriales; family Eggerthellaceae; genus CASFII01. Next base: position 88,571 of record CASFII010000002.1, read on the forward strand.
CGCTACCGCGTCAGCACCTGTAATGAAAAACAACTCAACGTTTTCAGGGTAAAAAGCTCGCAGCTCCCGCAGGGTGTCAACCGCGTAGGTTTCTCCTCCGCGTTCAATTTCGAGAGCACTCACATCAAAAGCAGGATTGCTTTCCACGGCAAGCTTACACATCTCTAAACGATCAGCTGCCGAAGTAACCTTTCTGTCCTGCTTAAACACAGGGATATTGGTGGGAATGAAAATAACAGCATCCAGGTTAAATGCTTCGCGTGCCTGTTCTGCACAAGCTAAATGACCTATATGAATAGGATCAAAGGTGCCACCCATAATACCCAAACGTGCTGGTAGTCCATGGTGTCCCAAGTCGTCAAAACGACCGAAAAGATTTATGGATGTACGAGGCTCGTTTTGAAAAGCGACTTTTGCGTTTGCTGTCATGCGCGAACCTGGCCATTTCCCACCAGCACATACTTATAGGAAGTAAGTGCTTCAAGCGCAAAAGGTCCACGAGCATGAAGCTTCTGAGTTGAGATACCAATTTCAGCGCCTAATCCGAACTGTCCACCGTCAGTAAACGCGGTTGAAGCGTTCACATATACTGCAGCAGCATCTACTTCATTCACAAATTGCTCGGCAGCAGCCTTACCCGCTTCGGTGTCCATATCTACCACAATAGCTTCTGAGTGCTTGGTTCCATACTGGTTGATGTGCGCAATAGCCTCGCTGGAGTCATTAACACAACGCACCGCCAGCTCGGGAGCCAAGTACTCCGTTTCCCAATCAAGCTCAGAGGCGTGTTCAAACTGCAACTGCGCAGCTGCAGAACCGTCTACCGCCTGGGAAACTGTCTGCTCCGCGCAGGCATAGGCTTTCTCATCACAATGAAGAAGTACCTTATGTTCGGCCAAAGCTGCGAAAATCTCTGGTAACAAGTCGTCTGCAATAGCACCATCAACCAACAAGGTTTCTGCTGCGTTGCAAACACCATACCTTCGGCACTTCGCATTAAGCAGAATCTCTTTTGCCATCTGAAGGTCGGCGGTTTCATGAACGTATACATGACAGTTACCAGTACCTGTTTCAATAACGGGTACTTTAGAACACTCTACGCAATGACGAATAAGTCCTGCACCGCCGCGGGGAATGAGCACGTCAACAACACCATGAAGCTGCATGAGAATATCCGTCGCCGCACGATCTGTTGAATCAATGAGGCCAATACATCCTTCAGGCATACCAGCTTCAACGGCAGCATCGTGAAGAATTTGAGCTATTACAGCATTCGAATGCGCCGCCATACTCCCTCCGCGCAAAACAGCCGCATTACCCGCCTTTAAGCAGATTCCCGCCGCGTCGGCAGTAACATTTGGTCGTGCTTCATAAACCATTGCAACAACACCCAAAGGGACGCTTACACGCTTTAGTTGCATACCGTTGTAAAGCTCGCGCTCATCCAAAACTTTGCCAAGCGGATCAGGCAGCTTCATTAAGTCTTCCAACGCAGAAGCCATAGCCTCAACGCGCTCAGGAGTTAAAAGAAGTCGGTCTACCAGCGATTCTTTAGTGCCCGCTTCACGAGCGGCGTTTACATCCTGCTCGTTTGCCGCAACAATTACACTGCTCTGTTCGCGCAAAGCGCGTGCCATAGCTGCCAGTGCCAGATTTCTTTCTTCAGTGCTTTTTTGTGCCAGGAGAAAAGATGCTGCACGTGCTTTCTGGGCAAGAGCCTCAACCTCTACCTGTAATGTACTCATTCGAACACCACCAATTCATCCCTGTGGATAATAGGTTTTTCCGCCAACGGAGCCAATAAACGATTACGCTCGAGAGCGTCACGGGTGAGTCCACAGCCAAGTTCGATTTCGTCACGACCGGCATTGACCTTTCCGCGCGCAAAAAGATGACCCGTGGCGTCTTTGATGTCAATAATGTCGCCCGCTTCAAAATCTCCCTCAACCGAACGCACCCCAACACACAGAAGGGATCTGCCCTGAGTAATAAGTGCGGCTTTTGCTCCATCATCAACCACCACTGCTCCGTGAGCCGCGTCACCTAACGCAATCCAAAGCTTACGAGGGGTTATTTCGTGGGGAACACCCTTGCTGACAAAACGTGTTCCCAGCGGCTCCCCTGCCGCGGCGCGAACGACGGCATTTTCAGCTCGTCCATGGCAGATGGTCATAGGGATACCTGCAGCCATAAGCACTCTTGCCGCTTTAATCTTAGTAATCATGCCACCAGAACCAACGGAAGACCCCACGCCACCTGCTACATTCATAATACTTTTATCAATATAGGAAACTTCATGAATAAGCTGAGCATGAGGATTCGTTTGTGGATTAGCGTTGTAGAAACCATCAATATCTGAAAGGATAATCATCAGATCAGCATTGATAAGACAAGCCACCAAGGCAGCCAAGGTATCGTTATCGCCAAAGCGAATCTGTTCGACCGAAACGGTATCGTTTTCATTAACAACTGGAACTACGCCCAGCTCCAAAAGACGCACTAAGGTATCACGGGCGTGCAGGTAGGCGGTACGGTCAGCAGTATCACGACGAGTGAGTAATACAATAGAGGTCAAAACATCATGGCGTGCAAAAGCTTGGGCGTAGGCATTAGAAAGCGCGCCTTGTCCGACCGAAGCAGCCGCCTGCAAACTGGGCATATCTTGCGGACGCTCCCGAATACCCAGCGCTTCCAAACCACACGCAATAGCTGCCGAAGAAACAATAACAACCTGCCAACCTTCTTTGCGAAGAGCAGCTATCTGGGCGGCAAGGCCTTCAAGATAGGAAGAATCGAGCGCATTGTCTTTCGTCAGCGTCGAAGAGCCGATTTTTACTACCAGGCGTTTTCCTTCGTGTTCGCTCATAGATCAAGCTCCCGATACACATCTTCTGCCATACGTGCAGATTCGAATTCAAACGAACGTCCCACAATACGGATTTCATCACCGTCAACTGCGCCAGCTTTTTCAAGTGCCTGCTCAACGCCAAGACGCTTCAGGCGATGCTGTAAGAACGAAACTGCTTCTTCGTTTTCCCAGTCAGTTTGAACCACCATACGTTCAACCTGCCCGCCAGTAACGCGGAACACGCCACCACCCAGATTCTCTACATTGAACTGGCGGTCTTTCGCCAACCTGCGGTGTTCCCAAACATGTTCATACTGAACTTCGTTTTCTTCCTTCGTGCGTGCAGCTTCGCGCAGTTCGTGAACCTTGGTAGCCAGTGCTGCCTTCAGAGATTCTATTCCTTCACCCGTTAAGGCACTTACCTTATAGAGCTTAGGGTCAACGGGGCTATCAACAAATGCGTCTCCGCCAGCTGCTTCAATGGAATACTCTTTCACGCGCTTTTCCAGGCGAGCGAGTGCCTCTTCAGTACCTGGAGCATCCACCTTGTTAGCAACCACAATCATGGGACGGTCTGCCAATTCAGCCGCATAAAGCTTGAGTTCGTTATTGATAATGTCGAAGTCATTGACAGGATCTCGCGCTTCGAAGCTGCCCGTAACATCAACCACATGCACAATGATGGCGGTGCGTTCGATGTGACGCAAAAATTCGTGTCCTAGACCTCGTCCCTCATGAGCGCCTTCAATAAGCCCTGGAACATCAGCTACAACAAAACTCAAATCGCCACTGGTGGCTACACCTAAGTTCGGAACAAGCGTTGTAAAAGGATAGTCGGCAATTTTTGGACGAGCTGCACTCATACGTGCGATAAGTGAAGACTTTCCTACCGATGGCATACCTACTAAGGCAACGTCCGCCATCAGCTTCATCTCAAGTTCGATCCAGCATTCCTGCGCAGGTTCGCCCAGTTCAGCAAAGGCGGGCGCACGACGCGTTGAGGTAACAAAATGGATATTGCCGCGTCCCCCAACGCCACCTTGCGCAACTGTCACCTGTTCGCCATCGTGGGTTAAGTCGGCAATCAATTCGCCTGTTTCTTTGGTTTCTTCAAAATATTCGCGCACTACCGTTCCCACGGGAACTCTCAGAATAAGATCTTCCCCACGGGCGCCATGCATACGAGAGCCCTTCCCGTGGGTGCCTCGTTCAGCTTTAAAGTGATGCTTGAACCGATAGGCAACCAGCGAGGAAACACCCGCATCGGCTTCAATAATGACATCTCCGCCATGACCGCCGTCGCCGCCATCAGGGCCACCTTTGGGAACATGCGCCTCACGACGGAACGACATGCAGCCTGCCCCGCCATCGCCGCCTTTTACGTGTATGCGAACTTTATCGATAAACAAAATAACCTCACTTTATGCGAAGGTAGCTTTGCAGAAGACCTCGCCTCATGCTTCTTAATGCACCGTACCTTGCTGCCACCTTTATAATCAAAAAGCCCTCCACATGGGAGGGCTCCATTGTAACAGTTATAACGGCAGAAATTTATGCCTGAGGACGCACATGCACCTTGCGCTTGATGCCACGCGTAAATTCCAGCGTGCCGTCACACAAAGCAAACAGGGTATCGTCCTTGCCGCGACCAACGTTTTCGCCCGGATGAATATGGGTACCACGCTGACGAACAATGATGTTGCCCGTACGTACGGTTTCACCGGCGAACTTCTTTACACCAAGACGTTGTGCACGGGAGTCACGACCGTTACGGGTAGAACCCAGACCTTTCTTGTGTGCCATGGAAATTCCCTCCCTTGCTAACTATTCTGCGTCTTTGGACGCGGTTTCCTTCTTAGCAGCAGCCTTCTTAGCAGCTGGCTTGCCAACGCTTTCAATGCGAACGCGGGTAAGCTGCTGACGATGACCGCGCAATTTCTTGTAATTCTTGCGCTTCTTGAACTTGAAGATCAGTTGCTTTTCGCCCTTGAACTGTTCAATAACTTCAGCAACAACCTTAGTCTTAGCAGCCTTAGCAGGATCTGCTTCAACCTTAGCGCCGTCAACAACGCAGATTGCTTCCAGTTCAACCTTGGAGCCAACTTCGGCATCCAGCTTTTCGATATTCAGCGTGTCGCCCGGGGCAACTTTGTACTGCTTGCCACCTGTTTTTACGATTGCGTACATTAATAATCTCCTTGAAATGTGTTAAAACGCAAGGCGGTATCTTACCAGCGCCCTGCGTAATCGTCAACAATCTGACGAACAATTTTTTTCGTATTCATAGTTCCCTCACAGGTTGAGCAGTAGCGAGGAAAGGGACACTCGCGTAATACCTCAAGCGAACTAGCGCAACTGTGTATTGTACACTAAAACTAATGAGCTTCAGCCCAATTATCGCCAAAGCTTACATCTACCACCAAAGGAACACGCAAAGCTACTACCTGCTCCATCACTTCTTTCACCATGACAGACAGGCGCTCAACTTCTTCCTCCGGTACCGAAAAGTCTAATTCGTCGTGAACTTGCAACAGAAGCTTCGCCTTAAACCCTTCACGTAACAAGCGCTCTTGGACCTGACGCATCGCAAGCTTGATGATGTCAGCCGCAGAGCCTTGCATAGGATGATTCATGGCCGTGCGTTCACCAAACCCCCGCTGTTGCTGGTTAGCGGCATGAAGTTCAGGGATATGGCGTTTGCGACCAAACATGGTAACGGCATAGCCAGTTTCTTTGGCTTCAGCTACGGTAGTATCAAGATACTGGCGAACCCCTGGATGCACCTCAAAGTAGCGATCAATCATCTGCTTCGCTTCACCAAAGGGAATATCCAAACTTGCCGCCAAGCCAAAAGCTTGCTGTCCATACACAATGCCAAAATTCACCGCTTTTGCACGGCTGCGCATTTGCGGGGTAACTTCACTCATAGGCACCCCAAACACACGGGCTGCCGTAGACGCATGGAAGTCTTCCCCTGAGCAAAACGCCTGAATAAGTGACTCATCCTGAGACAGATGCGCCAACAGTCGAAGTTCAATCTGGGAATAGTCAGCAGAAAGAAACTTATGCCCTTCTTCCAACGGCACAAAACATTCGCGAATTTGACGCCCAAAATCGGTACGAACAGGAATGTTTTGCAAGTTCGGATCAGAAGAGGAAAGGCGTCCTGTTGTGGTGACTGTTTCGTTAAACGTCGTGTGCACCTGGCCATCTTCAGCACGAAGACGCGAAAGGGCGTCAATATAGGTTGATTTAATCTTCGCTAGCTCGCGATAGCGCAAAATAAGTGCGGGGAAATCATGCTGCTTCGCGAGCTCTTTCAAAACGCCCGCATCGGTTGAGTAACCGCGCTGGTTCTTTTTAAGCGGCGGAAGCTTCAAAACTTCAAACAAAACGTGAGCAAGCTGCTTAGGCGAATCCAAGTTAAACTCTTCGCCCGCAATTGCGTACGCTTCATTTCTAATCGTTTCTAACTCCGCAGCGGTGCTTACACCCAACTCAGCCAAACGTTTCGTGTCAATTGCAGCACCAGTACGCTCCATTACCGTTAGAACCGAAACCAGCGGAAGATCTATATCGAAATAGGTGGCCTTGCTTTCGTCTTCCTCGAGCGCTTTAATCAACGGATCTTTAAGCAGGCGCGCCGCCGCTGCCTGAATAGCAACCCGTTCTTTGTCGTGCTTTCCCTCTGGAAGCACACCACCACAATAGGCATCCAAAAGCGCATCATAAGAGTATTCGGTAACCGAAGAGTTCAACACGTAGCCTGCTAACGCAATGTCAAAAACTTGCGCCGCCAAAAGCTCACGGTCAGTTACCCGTGCAGCTTCGGTTTTGCTGATGGGGTATACATAGTGCATAAGTTCTTTGATATTAAGCGTTGCCACTTCCCCTTCACGGAAGGCACGAGCTAATGCTTCGTAGGCTTCTTCGTCTTCAAAAAGCGCAGTGCCGCCTGGCAAATTAAATGCAATCATCACGCTGGGGTTAAAGAGGGAAAACTGTTCGGGCTCTTTAACAGCAACACCCAAGCAGGCACCCGCCTTAAGAGCCTCTCCAAATGCAGCCTGTGCGTCGTCGCCTTCCAGCAGCGGCTCCCAAACCAATTCTGCCTTTTCCTTTACTGGTTTCACACCCACCAGCGCAAGCACTCGAGATAGCTGCGTATTAAGGCGCAACTTACGAAACGCCTTAGTTACCTCTTCGGTGTCGAACCGCGGAAAAGCCGCTTCTTCAAGATCAAGTTCAAAATCAACATTACGCGCAATAGTTGCAACCTTGCGGCTGGCAAACGCCAAATCTTTATTATTCTGAAGATTTTCTAGCTGCTTACCCTTCAGGTCGCCCAGATGGTCGTAAATCCCTTCCATGGAACCATATGCCTGCAAAAGCTTCGTAGCGTTTTTGGGGCCGATGCCAGGAACACCGGGAATGTTGTCGGAACTATCCCCCATCAAGCCCAAAAAATCTGGGAACTGATCTGGTGTTACGCCGTAGCGCTCTTCAACTTCGCTTGGACCATAAATAGCCACATCGGAAATACCTTTTTTTGTGGTCACGATATGAGTTAACTCCGACGCAAGCTGGTAGGCATCTTTGTCGCCGGTGACTAGCAGCGTTTGATAGCCCAATTCTTCGTCGCGCGCAGCAACCGTCCCTAAAATGTCGTCACCTTCCCACCCTTTAAGCTTCACAACAGGAATACTCATGGATTTCAGAATGCCCTCTATCAGGGGAAACTGTACTTTCAGCGACTCGTCCATAGGAGGGCGCTGTGCCTTGTATTGCTCGATTGCTTCCATGCGCCACTTCGGCCGCCCTGCGTCAAAAGCGCAAACTATGGCATCAGGCTGGGCCACGTCAATAAACTTCAGCAACATGGAAAGAAAGCCGAATACCGCATTTGTTGGCGTACCATCTGGAGCATTCATGGTTGGAGGCACGGCGTGAAATGCTCTATGCATAAGCGAATTGCCGTCAATTACTGCTACTTTTTTAGTCATGCGCACATCCTCACAAACTTGGGATCCGCAAACGCGTTCGTAAAATGCCTTACATAATGAAAGTGCCGCGCACAGGCACGGCACTTATTTGCGGTGCTTATATCTCAGCACCAGATTTTACCCTATAAACTTGGCTACAACGAAGCTCTTTCGACGCTTATTGGTAGGCTTGTTATGAGTTCGTTGCTTAGCCGATTGTCTTCAGGCCATCCAGGCTAGCAGTTTTGCCTGGATACAGACCCAGCGGTTCGAAATGAACGGCGCCAGCATTTGCAAGCGTAGTGCCGTTTTCAGCGTTGTAGTCTTCCAAGTAGGTGATGTGCTGGAAGTAGTTAGCATCCAGTTCGCCGTCGGCCAGAGCAACATTTGGCTGAATGTAGTCGGAATATTCAATCACTTCAAGCGTCCAACCCTTGGCAGCCAGGATGTCGGCTACCTGAGCCAGGATTTCTGCATGCGGAGCCGGGGAAGCGCCCACTTTGATGGTGGTGTCATCGCCCGTGGCTTCAGGGATGTCAGCTTCATCAGCTACTTCGCCAACCGTTACGACGCTGCCGCTGTAGGTGTTGTTAATGAAGTCCTGAGCAGTTTGCGTATGCAAAGCTGTTACCAGAGCAACTGCTTTGTCGGACTGTTCCTGGCCTTCCTGTACAGCAATTACGTTCGCATACTTTTCTGCAGCCTCAGATTCGGTACTTTCAGAAGCCAACGTAGAAGAAGTGTCCAAATCTGCACCAATAGCATAGTTGCCATTGATAACAGCCATATCTACGTCTTCCAAGGTACGCGGAAGCGAAGCAGCTTCGGTTTCGATGATTTCAATGTTGTTCGGGTTTTCTGCAATGTCATTCTTCGTTGCAGCTAAACCAACGCCTTCCTTCAGCTGAATAAGACCCTGATCCTGCAAAAGCAGCAAAGCACGTGCTTCGTTCGTGGGGTCCGAAGGAACAGCAATTTGCAGGCTTGATGCAGAACCGCCGCAGCCAGCCAGTGCCACCAGAGCAGCGCCTGCAAGAGCAGCTGTTACAAGCCCCTTCACCAGTTTGTTTGCCTTCATGTTTACCTCTCTCTTTCCCAGTAAATCTTCTAGTACTTCTTTATTTCTACTTGTCCGTAAACAAATGAAATACCTTTTATCTTAGTGTGCCTTTCGTCGGCTAAATTCCATCCTTTGTAGCTGACCCACTTTATTACTTACGTTTGTCAACCTTACGTGCCGTAATGTCGCCTGCACTTTGGAAAATCTGCACCAAGACAATACAGAGCAGCACAGCGGCAACCATCACATCGTCTTGGTAACGCTGATATCCATAGCGGATAGCAATGTCGCCCAAACCACCTGCACCAACCGTACCTGCCATAGCGGAATAACCAAACAGCGTGATAAAGGTGATAGAAACGCCGCGAATCAAAGACGGCAAACTTTCACGCAGAAATACCTTCACCACAATCTGCCATACACTCGCACCGAAGCTTTGCGCTGCTTCCACCAAACCGCTGTCTACTTCAGCCAAGCTCTGTTCCACCATGCGGCCAACAAAGGGAGCTGCAGCAATAACCAGCGGCACAATAGCACCAGGAACACCTAAGGAAGTGCCCACAATCCAACGAGTAAACGGAATCAGGGCAACCAACAAGATGATAAACGGAATGGAACGGCCAATGTTTACAATCCAACCCAGCACTGCATTGATTCCCGCATGGGGTTTAAGTCCGTTTGGAGCCGTCACAATAAGTGCTACGCCAATAGGAACGCCCAATACATACGCGAAAAACGTTGCAACACCTGTCATAACAATGGTGTCCCAGCAACCCTGTGCCAAAAGCAAACCATATTGTTCGAAGAATGAGGTAAGGAATTCCATTTACTTTACCTCCCCTTCTACAACAGGTGCCGAATAACCCGCCGCCTTGGCTGCCTCAAAGAAAGAAGCAGACGAACTGGACAGCATGTCATGCATGATGAGTTCACGCGTAACATCGCTTTGCGGGTTTGCAAACACCTCAGCGGTGTTTCCTTCTTCCACAATTTTGCCTTCGTCAATAACCGCAACGCGATTGCATATTCTTTGCGCTACTGCCAGCGAATGGGTGATGACCACCATGGTGACACCCAGCGTTTTATTGATGTTTTGCAGCAGTTCCAAAATGGAAACCGTCGTGCGCGTGTCCAAAGCACTGGTAGCTTCGTCGCAAAGCATAATCTTTGGTCGATTCGCTAATGCACGAGCAATAGCTACGCGCTGTTGCTGACCACCCGACAGTTCGCTTGGATAGCGATTAGCCTTGTCTTCGATACCCACCATTTCCAACAATTCGAGCGCGCGCGCTTCAGCGTCTTCGCGCTTGCCTTTGCGCAGCTCCAATGGAAACGTGACGTTTTGCAGAACCGTACGTTGCTGAAACAGGCTAAAGTTTTGGAAGATCATGCCGATGCTGGCACGTAAATCAAGCAAGTCTTTGCCGTCCAAATGGGTGATTTCGTTGCCGTCAATAGTGATACTTCCCGATGTGGGGCGTTCAAGCAAATTGATGCAACGTACCAGCGTAGACTTGCCAGCACCAGAAGCGCCAATAATTCCGAAAATATCGCCGTCGTTAATGGAGAGACTCACATCGCGCAGGGCGTGGTGCCTTCCCATTCTGGCCTCATACGTTTTTGATAAATGCTCAATTTCAATCATGGTTGTTAAGCTAGCCTTGTTATATACCATTTCGAAAACTAACGGTTGCCCATGGTAATACAAAAGCATGCCTATGAGCAGCAGAAACTTACCCTTGAGTTATACGATTACTTAGGAACTTGTTATCTGTTTTACGAATAACCCCATCCGCGCTTTAGGATATTTCAGACAGTAGTAGGCATTTCCAACACCTTTTCTTCCACAAACCAGCGTCCGCGTTCGTCCAGCCACAACTCAGTCCAGTGTGCTCCTATACGCACGGTGTAACGCATGCCACGTCTGCCTGTTTTCATGCTTGCCCCCCGCCTGCAATCAGCCACTTCATCCACCATGAATTTACGCCCATCACGCCATTCCACTTCCAGCGGCGTTATAGCACCTTCTTCCGAAAACCGCACTACCACTGAAACATAGCGAGGCACTCTTCCTACTACACCTTGCATAACTCTCACCCAATGCTTTCGCGTAACGCCTTCACGCCCAGTAACTCACTGGATGAATAATGTTGTCACCCTTAATATCCAAATGTTTGATAGCAGGATCTGCCAATTCGGAAAGCCTACGCACGGCATGGTTTCCGTAACGCCGACGCAAATCATCAATAGAAGCATCCAAGTGTTCAAGATGTCTGCGGTGTTCTTCGCTTCCGAACATATCAGGCTGCCATGGTTCGTGCTGAGAAACCAGTCCGCTCATGCATACGTGAAGTTGGCGAATAGGATGCTCTTTATCAAGCGGCTCATTTTCACAAAGAAGATCCCACGCAGCATTCATCACTTCACTGGTGATGTGGGTAGACATGCGAAGCTTGCGCTGGCGCGAATACCCGCCTAAATCAGCGTGACGAACACCAATGCCACAAACCGTTCCTTTGACCTGAAATTCTCGCATTCGATGTGCCACCGATTCGCAAAGCTGATGCAAAAGTGCCTTAGCATCTTGTACGCAGGTAATATCATGAGGTGCCGTTAACCCATTACCCACCGACTTCACCGTACGTGCCACATCCATGTCTTCAGGGCGCATAGCCTTTACGGGCGTGGTGTCTAGCCCCTGCGCCATAGTGCGCAGTTTTCTGCCCACCACTCCAAAACGACGATCCAGGTATGTGTCTGAGCATTGAGCCAAATCCCCAATAGTTCGCACGTTGTAAGCGGCTAATTTGCGGGTAGTGGCAGGTCCTACATTTATGAGATCACTTACCGCGCGCGTCCAAACCGTGCGCTGGTAGTTTTCGCGAGTATATTCAACAATGCCGTCACCTGCGTCTAAGTCGCTTCCCAACTTGGCGAAAGGCTTGTTCCAAGAAATACCAATACTGACCGTTATACCCAGTTCGCTCTTTATGCGTTCGCTTAGCTGCTCAGCAACAAGAAAAGGAACGCCACCAAACAAATGCAGCGAACCTGTAATGTCGAGCCAGCATTCATCCAAACCAAAAGGCTCCACCAGATCGGTATATTCCAGAAGGATAGATCGTATGTCTTTACTGAACAGAAGATAGTCGGAATAGTCGGGTGGAACCACCACCAAAGAAGGACACTTGCGGCGTGCTTGCACCAAAGGTTCCCCTGTTTTTACCCCTGCGGCTTTTGCTTGTGGGTTTTTCGCCAGCACAATACCGTGGCGTGTGTTTTCGTTGCCGCCGACCGCAAGCGCGCACCCACGCAGCTCGGGTGCGCGAAACATTGCGACCGAGGCATAAAAGCAGTTCGCGTCAACATGCAAAATGCAGCGGCTCATGCCATCCCCTTCCGAACTAACCTGATGGCACCGCTGCGATTGTGCCAAAAAGCGAACTAATGTTCTTATATTGTGGGAGTTCTGGAAGCGTTTGTCAATCGAACAAATCGTGAAGATTTCAACGATTGACACTTTGTTTCCCAATCCAAATTAGCGTCAGACGCAAAAAGAGAAAAGAAACAATTGTTATACTTAAGAAAGCAAACCTGACTGGCAACATCTAACTATTTAATACCATTCCTTCAATGAGCCGCATTCTAGGAGAGACCATGGACTTTTCGGAAGTTGAAAGCAAAGTACTGGATTTTAGGAAGGCGCGCGACTGGCAACGTTTTCATAACCCTAAAGATTTAGCAATTTCAATTAGCATAGAAGCCGCAGAACTCCTGGAAATTTTTCAATGGTCTGGCACTGATTTAAAGGTAGAAAACAAATTGGCTGACGCCAAAGACGAATTAGCGGATATCTTAATTTATTGCATTTACATGGCGCATGCTCTTGAAATAAATATCCCAGATATCATAAACGAAAAACTTGACATCAATAATATGAAATACCCTGTACAAAAAGCTTACGGCAACGCAAAGAAGTATAGCGAATTATGATTACGATAGAGACAAACACCTTATCACAAAAGCCGGCAGGAGCACCCTTTAGCGTAGAGCAATGCCAATTTGTTCCTGGCTCACAAATTGACGTTGCGATGCTTGATTTGGACAGCGACAAAATATTCAACTGGCCCATGGTTTATATCCTCGCAAACGACAAGGAGGCTTATGTTGGTCAGACAACCAGTGTTGCTACCCGAATAACCCAGCATGGCGCCAATGAAGAAAAACAAGATTTCAACACAGTAAACATAATTTACAACGAGGAATTCAATACCTCAGTCATCACAGATTACGAACATCGTCTAATTGGGTTGATGCATGCTGATGGTCGCTATCGCCTAACAAACAAAAACGATGGTATGACAGACACGAACTACTTTTCTAAAGCTGAATATGCTCAGATGTTTGAAAGCCTTTGGGATGTTCTTCGTTCTTTGGAACTTGCCGACAATTCAATTGCAGACCTTGAAGAATCAGAGGTCTTTAAATATTCGCCCTATAAAGGATTAACGGTAGACCAGAAGATGGCTCTCGACAAAATCCTCGAATCAATTCGACTTGGAATTGATAACGCCAAACCAATTGTAGTTGAAGGAATGCCTGGAACTGGTAAGACGGTTTTGGCCATTTACCTATTAAAGATGCTTAAAGATAACCCTTTGTATGAAAACATGAACATTAAAATTCTAGAACCAGTTACCTCGTTAAGAGAGACTCTCAAAACGTCACTCAAAAACGTAAGCGGTCTCTCACCTGAAGATATTATTGCGCCTACAGATATTATTAAGCCTGAGATGGGTTATTCACCAGAAAAGACAAAAAGCTTTGACATCATTTTAGTTGACGAAGCTCATAAATTAAAACGTCGTGTAAATCTGGGAACCCAATTCGGAAATTATGACAAAGTATCCGAAAAATTGGGTCTCTCAAAAGACAACAGCCAAATGGACTGGATAATCGCGCAGACAAAACTGCCAGTATTTTTCTACGACCCTTTACAAAGCATAGGCCCTTCTTGTCTCGGAATAAGCGCTATGCGTTCCGCCTTGGGCGATTCGTTAGACAATCCCATTGAGCTTTCTAGTCAAATGCGTGTTGAGGGCGGAAAAGCTTACTTGAAATATATTCAAGCAATATTAGACGCCAAGAATCCAGAATTTGAAATTTTTGAAAAATACGACCTGATATTGCATGACAGTTTTACTGACTTTGTTTCAAGCTTCGAAAAGGACTACGCCCAACACAACCTAACGCGCATGATTGCTGGATATGCTTGGAAGTGGAAATCAAATCCAAAGAAATGCAAAGACCCAGATGTCAGAGATATTCTTATCGATGAAATTGGTCTGAAATGGAACCACACGTATGATAACTGGGTTGTAAAAGGTTCAAACAATCCTGAAATCGCTCACGAAGTTGGATGTATTCACTCTATACAAGGGTATGATTTGAGTTATGCCTATGTAATCATTGGTGATGATCTTGTATTCGATCCCGATACAGAACAACTTTATGCAGATAAAGATAATTATTATGATCGCAACGGCTTTGCAACAGCAAGTCAAGAAGAACTCGACCAATACATTAAGAATATCTATTACGTCCTTTTGACGCGAGGCATCAAAGGCACACATATCTATGCAGTCAACCCCCAAATGAGACAGTACCTGTCTAAATTCTTTTTAACTGACAAAAAATCATAATCGGCTAATAACCCCTCAGGAGCACATGTTGTACTTTCAATACGGAGAAGAAGAAATTGCCTACTTGAAAGCCAAGGATAAGGTCTTGGCTGAGGTTATTGATACGGTGGGTTACGTCAAGCGCGAAGCGGATCCTGATTTATTCTCTTCGGTTGTTCATCACATTGTGGGTCAGCAAATTTCTACCAAAGCTCAGGCAACTATCTGGGCGCGTATTCGTGACGGTTTCGACAACCTGGATGCCGAGAGTATAGTAGCTACCGATGCCGCCACTCTTCAATCGTATGGAATCAGCTTTCGCAAAGTGGAATATATCCAAGATTTTGCTCATAAGGTGACGCGTGGCGAATTTGACCTTGACGCAGTAGCGCATATGTCTGACGACGAAGCTATAGCAGCACTTAGTTCACTTAAGGGCGTGGGCACCTGGACGGCAGAGATGCTGCTCATCTTTTGCTTGCAGCGCCCCAATATCCTAAGTTTTGGTGACTTAGCTATTCAGCGCGGGCTTCGCATGGTATATCACCACCGCAGAATTACGCCGCAACTTTTCGCAAAATACAAACGACGTTTTAGCCCCTACGGCAGTGTGGCAAGTTTGTATTTGTGGGAAGTTTCGGGCGGTGCTGTTCCTGGAATGAGATACTACGCACCCAAGAACCCTTCGAAATCAAGCAAGCGCAAGTAAATATAGCGCACGGCGCGCCGCAATGTTCCACTACGACGGTGTGCAGCAAGTCGTTTGTTTTACCGTTTTCGCTACTGTTTGCCCTAGTAATTAACGCGCCAGAACACTAAACCCTGAGCAGGAGCATTTTCGCCCGCCGCAGAACGGTCTTTTGCTTCTAGCACCTGCTGTACCCATTCGGGAGATCTTCTGCCCCTCCCTACAGCCACCAGTGTGCCCACTATAGTGCGTACCATAGAATGCAGAAACGCATTGCCCACCACTTTAATAACCAGCAAATGTTCCCCAAACACTTCCTGAGTGCTAAAGGAAATTTCCATCACATTTCGGTGCGTTGGTTTTCCCACCGCAGACACCGCCATGCAAAAGCTTTTGAAGTCGTGCTCACCTATCAGATACTGAGCACCTGCCTGCATGGCTTCCACATCTAGGCCGCCGGGCACGTGCCAAGCAAAATCTTTCGTAAAAATAGGGGCGGTATCATCTATGCAGAGGTGGTAGTGGTATTCGCGGCTTTGCGCATCAAAGCGTGCAGAAAAACCTGCAGGCTTTTCTTCTAGTCCACGAATAGAGATGCTCTCATGCGTAAGTGCCTGCAAAGAGCGCTGCAGACTTTGTAGAGTGCGCCCCCTCAGTTCGCTTTCCGCAACGTCAAAACTAATAACCTGACCAAGTGCGTGCACGCCTGCATCAGTTCTGCCCGCGCAGGTAGTAAGCACTTCACGGCGAAACAAAAGCTCTAGTGCATGTTCTAGTTCGCCCTGAACAGTAAGTTGCCCTGGTTGGCGCGCAAACCCTGCAAAAGGAGCTCCGTTGTAGGCCACCGTTGCGGCAAACGTAAGTTGAGAAGGTTCCGTGCCAAAAGACACGTCCCCCTGGGTTGGGGTTCCTTGGGTATGCGTATCTACTTCTTCCACGAAAAAACGCGCCCCGCGTCCGCACATAAAATCAGGGTAGCGACAATGGTTTTCGCACAAAGGACAATACCCTTCAGCATGGTCTGCCATTATCGCTCCCCTTCGTTCCTTAAGCTGTTAAAACGCCATAGCCAAACAGGTCTTGAATTTCTGAGCGCAAAAGAGCTGAATGTGAATCCACCATCAGCGGCAACGTCGCACGGAAGCGACGTCCATCAGACTGTTGAATCAAAAGCGTTACCGCATCGCGCCCGGGATAAGCTTGCAAGATGCGCGTCAAGCGCATGGACTTTGACTGATCGAAGTCAGCTGAGCGCAAACTAATTTCCAGCTGCGATGGGCCTTCGTCTTCTTCAGTAAGTTCAATCGTCTGCGCCTCAAACACCATAATCTGGTTGCCGCGGTCAGAATGTTCAAACTTACCCTTAATACGCACGATGGCATCTTCATGAATTGCTTCGGCGCATTCGTCGTACTTAAAGCAAATGCACTCTACATGCCCCGTGGTGTCTTCCAGCGTGAAGTTAGCCATACGCGTACCGCGCTTGGTAAGCTTCGTGGCAACATTTGAAATCATGCCCACAAACACACCGTTTTTGATGTCTTTGTTAGATTCCGCTAGATCACCCAGCTGATATTTCGTCATGTGTGAAATAGCGTTTTCATACGGACGCAACGGATGGTCTGAAACGTAAATCTTCATGATTTCTTTTTCGAAAGCCAACTTCGTACGCTTATCCCATTCCACACCATCGGGAGCCGGAACTTCCTCTTCGAAGCCTGAGCCCTCGTCTTCAGCAAACATATCAAACATGCTTACCTGACCAGCGTCGCGGTCTTTCTGACGTTTAGAAGCACTTTCCAAAAGCGGCGTTTCTTCAATGAAATACATAAGCTGTTTGCGTGTGTATCCCGTCGAATCAAAGGCACCACCTTTGATGAGAGCTTCAAGCGTCTTGCGGTTATAGCACTTGGCGTCCAAGCGGTTTACAAAGTTGTGCAAGCTGGTGTACGGACCGTTCTTGGTGCGCTCCTCAATGATGGCATCGGCTACATTTTTGCCCACACCACGCACGCCTACCAAGCCGAAACGAATGCCTTCGTCAACGGGCGTAAATTCGGCGTTTGAAGAGTTAATATCTGGTGGCAGCACGGGCGTACCGTTGTGGTTGGCGCTGGCAATATAGCGAATCAAGCGGTCGGTATTGCCCATGTAACTTGAAAGCACTGCAGCCATGTAGTCGTTAGGGTAATGCGCCTTCAAATACGCGGTGCGCATAACCAAAATGGCATAGGCAGCAGAATGCGATTTGTTAAACGCATACTTTGCAAACTTTTCAGCATCGTTCCAAATCTGCTTAGCAATATCCAGCGAAAAGCTGTTCTCGACCGCACCCGTATTCCAGTCTTCTTGCAGCTGACGCATTACGTCAATCTTTTTTTTGCCCATAGCCTTACGCAGCTTGTCTGCCTTACCCGCAGAAAAGCCGCTCATGGCCATAGAAATCTGCATGATTTGTTCCTGGTACACCATGGTGCCATAGGTTTCTTCCAGAATAGGACGAAGCCGTTCGTCGTAGTAATGCACTGCCGTTTTACCACTGGCCACTTTAACGTAGTCGTCAACCATGCCAGATTCCAGAGGACCAGGACGGTTCAGTGCAATGGAAGCAACGATGTCAGAGAAACGCTTTGGAGGGAGGCGCGAAAACAGCCCCACATACAGCGCGCTTTCCACCTGGAAAAGCCCGTCCATATTACCCGAGCGCATGAGGGCAAATGCGCCTTCGTCGTCAATCGGAATTTCTTCCGGAACAATTTCAATTCCCAAGCGTTCTTTAATGTTGCGGCAACAACGTGAAAGCACGCCCAAGGTACGCAAACCCAAGAAGTCCATCTTTAGAAGACCCAGATCAGGCGTATAGTGACCGTCATATTGGGTGATAACGCCGCCACCTTTGGTGTCGCGCTTTACTGGCACATGGTCATCCATGGGATCACGACAAATAATGATGGCACAGGCATGCACGCCTTCGCCACGAATGTGACCTTCAATGGATTTGGCCGCATCAATAATCTGATGGACGTCTTCCTCTTCTTGATATGCCTTTGCCAAGTCAGGGTTGGTGTCCAACGCCTTGTCGATGGTGATGCCTAGTTCATCACCAATAAGCTTACAAATGCGGTCACCCGTGTTGTACGGATAGTCCAACACACGCGCTGCGTCACGCACGGCGTTTTTAGCCTGCAGTTTGCCGAAGGTAATAACGCCCGTTACATGGTCATCGCCATACACCTGGCGAATGTGTTCAATAACTTCCTGTCTACGTTCATCTTCGAAGTCAACGTCGATATCAGGCATTTCCACGCGTTCGGGCGATAAGAAGCGTTCAAACAGAAGGCCGTTTGAAAGCGGTTCCAAGTCGGTAATGCGCATAGCGTAGGCAACGATTGAACCTGCCGCAGAACCACGACCTGGCCCTACACCAATGCCCTGGCTACGCGCCCAGGCGATGTATTCCTGAACAATTAAGAAATAGGCTGGAAAGCCTTGCTGGATAATGACGCTCATTTCATAGTCTGCGCGTTCTTGAGCTTCTTTAGGAACGGGCGTACCATAACGTTCTTCTAGACCCTTTTGAACCTGCTTACGGAAATAGCTTTCTTCCGTTTCCCCTTCAGGCAAAGGAAAGCGCGGCAAAATGGAGTCGCGCTCCAGAACTACGTTTACCTTGTTGGCCAGTTCCACCGTGTTGTCGCACGCCTCGGGGAAATCCTTTAAGGCTTCACGCATTTCCTCTTCGGTCTTCATATAGAACTGGTCGTTTTCGAAACGCATCCTGTTCGTTTCGTTGATAACCGAGCCCGTACCAATACACAGCATAATGTCCTGCGCACGAGCGTCTTCTTGCGTGAGATAGTGGAAGTCGTTAGTTGCAATAGTTTTCAGACCTGCACGACGTGCTACTTCCGTCAGTTGGAAGTTCAGTTCGGTCTGCGTATAGCCACCATCGGTACGCAACCCCTGATTTTGAAGCTCAATATAGAAGTCACCTTCATCAAAACAACTTGCAAGCTTTTCCGCCCAAGCCACCGCGTCATCCATGCGACGCTCATCCAAGAGCTTAGGAACAATACCTGCAATACAGGCAGAAGAACCAATGATGCCATGTCCGTATTTTTGCAACTGCGAAAACGTTGTACGCGGCTTATAGTAGAAGTTGTCCACATGAGACTGAGAAACCAGTTTTACCAGGTTGTGATAGCCCTCATTCGTCTTCGCCAAAAGCAACAAATGGTAGAGCTTCGGTTTAACGTCTTTGCGCAGTTCTTCGTCGGTAGTGAAATAGACTTCACACCCATAAATAGGCTTTACTTCCTTGCCTGTTTTTGCCTTCACCTTGTCACATGCCGCGCAAAGTTCTGGCACCCCAGACATGACGCCATGGTCGGTTAGCGCAATAGCCGGCATATCAAGCTCGGCTGCGCGCATAACCATATCTTCAATATGGGTTGCTCCGTCTAGCAGGGAATATTCACTGTGGTTGTGTAAATGTACGAATGCCATATCTTGTGCTCTCTTCCGTGTCTCATGCGCTTGCTTGTAGTTTTGTGGCAAATTCGCGCGCTTAATATCGAGCGACATTCTATCAGGAAGCGAGGCTAAATGAAGCAGATTCAACATCTAAAATTGTGATTTTTCACGAAATTGTAAACGTAGTAGAATAAGGGCATGGATTCACAAAACGAACAAAAAATAGTCAAGAATCTCTCGGTGGTTGGAATTGGCGGAAACATCATTTTGACCACTTTTAAATTCTTTGCCGGCATCGTAGGCAACTCTACCGCCATGCTGAGCGACGCGGTTCATTCCCTCTCTGATGTGGTAGCCACCCTCATTGCCTATATTGGCGTTCGTATGTCGATGCGTGCAGAAGACAAAACGCACCCCTACGGTCATGAGCGTCTGGAATGCGTCGCTTCGCTGATGCTAGGCGTTATCTTGGTAGTTACTGGCTTCGCTATTGGCTGGACGGGCATTGAAAAGATTTTAGCTGGCAACCACGAAAGCATTGGAGTTCCTGGCATGATTGCCTTGATTGCCGCCGTTGTTTCTATCGTGGTGAAAGAAGCAATGTATTGGTACACCCGCCACTATGCAAAAATCCTGAATTCAAGCGCCTTTATGGCTGACGCCTGGCACCATCGCTCAGACGCGCTTTCGTCTGTTGGCGCGTTATTAGGTATCGGCGCTGCCATGATGGGCTTCCCAGTTGCAGACCCTATTGCAAGTGTAATCATCTGCCTCTTTATTATGAAAGTGGCATATGATGTCCTCAAAGATGCGCTCGACAAAATGGTCGACACGCCCTGCAGCGAAGAAACCGAACAGCTCATTGCTGAAACCATCACCTCTCAGGAAGGGGTAATCCACCTAGACAGACTGCAGACGCGTCAGTTTGGTAACCGCATTTATGTTGATGCTGAAATTGCCGTTGATGGCGATATGCCTCTCCGCGAAGCACACACTATTGCCCATCAGGCTCACGACAAGGTGGAAAAGAAATTCCCCAACGTCAAACACATCATGATTCACGTAAACCCTGCGTAACAACCCAAGTAACCCAAGGGGACGTGTCTTTTGGGTTAAAGACACGTCCCTGTTGAGTTCCTTAGGTTCCCTTGGGTTCTTTCTTAGATAACGCGCTATACTGTATCAGCACATAAAACAGCTTCGGCATATCCGAAAGAAAGGACTAAACATGCCAACGTACGCTGAATTAAACAAAGAAGAACTCACCACCCTTAAAGCACAGCTGGAAGAAGAGTACACAGCCATTAAAGCTAAGGGCCTTTCCTTAAATATGGCACGCGGCAAACCTTCCGCAGCTCAACTGGAACTGAGCATGCCTATGCTTTCTTTGGTTTCTACCACTGAAGACTGCAAAGCAGAAGACGGCACTGACTGCCGCAACTATGGCGTGTTAGATGGTCTACCCGAAGCAAAGCGTCTTATGGCAGCCATGATTGACGATGAACCAGAAAACATCATTATTGGCGGAAATGCTTCTTTGAGTCTCATGTACGAAAGCGTCGCTCGCTGCTGGAACTTTGGCACGCTTGGTTCAACGCCTTGGTGCAAACTCGATCAGGTTAAATGGCTCTGCCCCGTTCCAGGGTATGACCGCCATTTTGGCATCACGGAAGCCTTCGGTATTGAAATGATTCCGGTACCTATGACCGATGAAGGTCCTGATATGGACATGGTGGAAGAACTGGTTGCCAACGATGCCGCTATTAAGGGCATCTGGTGTGTACCAAAGTATTCCAACCCTGGTGGTGTTACCTATTCAGACGAGGTAGTACGTCGCCTGGCTGCCATGAAGTGCGCTGCTGAAGACTTCCGCATTTTCTGGGATAACGCCTATTCTATTCACCACCTGTATGACGAGCCCGAAAACCAAGACCAGCTCTTAGACATTGCCGTTGCATGCCGCGAAGCAGGCAACCCGAACCGTTATTACAAGTTCGCTTCTACGTCTAAGGTAACGCATCCGGGCGCTGGCATTTCTGCTCTGGCAGCAAGCCCCGAAAATCTTGCTGAAATCAAAAAGCGCATGGGTGTGGGCACCATTGGTTATGACAAAGTAAACCAACTCCGTCACGTAAAATTCCTGCACGATGCAAAGGGTTTGGCTGAACATATGGCTCGCCACGCTGCTACTCTTCGTCCGAAGTTTGAGCTTGTTGACCAAAAGCTCGAAGAAGGCTTGAAGGAAGTAGGTGGTTGTTCTTGGAGCAAACCGCGTGGTGGCTACTTTGTGAGCTTTGATGCCCCTGAAGGCACTGCCCAGCGTGCTGTTAGCTTGGCAAAAGAAGCTGGTGTGACCATGACGGGTGCTGGTGCAACCTGGCCGCTTAAGCATGATCCGCACAACTCCAACATTCGCATTGCTCCCACACTTCCGCCGCTGGAAGAACTGGATGCCGCACTGGAGGTATTTGTGTGCTGCGTCAAGCTGGCCTATGTAGAAAAACTGTTGGCTGAATAATTGCGCACAATTTAGGGGCGCCCGCGTACTGTGCGGTGCGCCCCTTTTGTTTTATTATTACCAAAACAAAAGCTCCGAAAGAATTTAAGTCGACATAGGCAATTCCTGCCCTCCACGGTAGGGAAAACGACGGGCAACGCTCAAAGAATTGAAGTTGGTATCGCAATTCTTGCACGAAACTTGTTTCTTGATGTAATTGAAAGACGTACATTATGAAGCGCTTAGGCAAAGCTATATCGCATTACGTTGACGCCTTAAGTCCTGAACAGGCGCATCTGATGCACAATGCTCAAAATAATGAAATCTTTGCCCGCGCTATTCGTAATCTTTTTTCCAAAAACCCTGCTATTGGAGAATATCTTCTCCAACACACCAACTATCTCTATATCGCCCGTGAAAAAGCTGCCTGGAAAGCAAACGCTGGTAAGCCCCCGCTTCTCATTCACGTGTATTTAGATGACGCAGCAGCGCGCGCTGAGCTTAATGCGTACCGTGAATGGGTGTTGTTGGAACTCAAAAAGCATGGGATGCATTTAGATAAAATGATTATCCATACTGCCACTTTAGGAATGAAGGAACGGCACCTCTACCCTCAGGCAGGAAAACAAAGTGAAGCACCTACCGTCGGCGAAACAAACACGGCAAACTCCGAGGCTTCCGCAGATCAAAATACACCTTTCCAGGAAGACCTTCACGCCAGTGAAGCACTGCGCCATGAAACCAAGATGAAAGAAAACCTCAAGCGTGCCATTTGCATGAGTTTCGAAACGCTTGAGCAGGCAGAAGCATTTCTCTCATTTATAGAAGACGTCCGCTTTGATGTGGTTCCCTATGATTATGAAACCCAACGAGGGTACCCTGCATTTTTTTGCAAACTCTACACCAGCGACACAGAACGCTTAAACCAGGTACTCAATCAGCAACTTTGCCAAACCATTATTTCTAAAGCACGTCAGCTAAATCTCAGATTGCAATCCGTACACGTCTACGAAAGTCATCCTGAGTACCGCGGCAAACAAGCTTTCCCGCGCTTTGCTTTATAACTTTTAAGGCAACTTACCTCAGCCCTGTGCTACCCTGAAAGGTGGCACGTAAATAGGAGGAATAATGCCTGAAAACTATGATATTAAAGACCTTTCGTTGGCTGACAGCGGACTAGCTCGTATCTTGTGGGCTGACCGCGACATGCCTGTTTTGGCTCGCATCCGCGAACGCTTTGAAGAAGAAAAGCCTCTGCAGGGCATCCGCATTGGTGCCTGCATGCACGTAACTACCGAAACCGCAAACCTTATGCGCGCGCTGGTGGCCGCAGGCGCAGACGTTGCTCTGTGCGCCAGCAACCCGCTTTCCACCCAAGATGACACCGCTGCTTCGCTGGTACGCGATTTTGGCGTGAAGGTATTCGCTATCACGGGCGAAGACATGGAAACCTATAACAAGCATATTGAAGCTGTTATTGCCACGCGTCCCCAAATCATCATGGACGACGGTGCTGACTTAGACACCGCTCTTCATACCCGCTTCCCTGAAGCATTAGAAACAGTCATTGGTGGCACCGAAGAAACCACCACGGGTGTGGTGCGTTTAGCTGCTATGGCAAAAGATGGTGTACTGAAATACCCCGTCTTCAACATCAACGACGCAAACACGAAACATTTCTTCGACAATCATTACGGCACGGGTCAGAGCACGCTTGACGGTATCGTGCGTGCAACCAACCGCCTGCTGTGCGGCCGTACCTGCGTCATTTCTGGCTATGGTCACTGCGGCAGCGGCCTTGCTCTCCGTGCACGCGGTATGGGTATGGACGTTATTGTCTGCGAAGTCGACCCACTGAAAGCGCTGGAAGCCCATATGGAAGGCTATCGTGTCATGCCTGCCGCCGAAGCAGCTCAGTTTGCCGACGTATGGGTAACCGTAACGGGCGACTGCAAGGTTATTGATGGCCCTGCATTCGAAAACATGAAAGACGGCGCTATTCTTTGCAACTCTGGACACTTTGATTCTGAAATCAACATCGCTTGGCTGGAAGAAAACGCCGTGTCCAAACAAGAAATGAAGCCTTTGGTTGAGGAATACACCTTGGCAGACGGCCGCAAGATTATCCTTTTGGCACAAGGTCGTTTGGTAAACCTGGCATGTGCCGAAGGTCATCCTGCAAGCGTTATGGACATGAGCTTTGCCAACCAAGCCTTGGCTGCCGAATACCTGCTCAAACATGCGGATTCTTTGGAGAACAAGGTATACGACGTACCTGCAGAAATTGATGACGGCGTAGCCCGCGTAAAGTTGGAAACCCTTGAAATTGACATCGACACCTTAACCGAAGAACAGATTGCCTACATGAATTCCTGGAATCTGTAGGAGCTACCTTTTATAAGTTTCACAAAGAAAGGGTGCATATGGAAGCATACAAACAAGAGTTTATTGAGTTCATGGTTGAAAGCCAGGTGCTTAAGTTTGGAGACTTCACGCTGAAAAGTGGACGTAAATCACCCTTCTTCATGAATGCGGGCGCTTACGTAACAGGCGATCAACTCCATCGACTTGGTCTGTATTATGCGCAAGCCATCCATGACAATTTTGGTTTAGATTTTGACGTTGTCTTTGGCCCTGCCTACAAAGGTATTCCTCTTTCAGTTATCACCACCATGGGCTTGCATGAGCTTTATGGAAAAGAAGCGCGGTATTGTTCAAACCGCAAAGAAGTGAAAGACCACGGAGATACGGGTATCTTGCTCGGTAGCGCACTCAAAGACGGAGACCGCGTGGTTATGGTGGAAGATGTTACGACGTCAGGCAAGTCTATTGAAGAAACTTTCCCCATCATCAAGGCTCAGGCCGACGTTGAAGTAGTAGGTTTGATGGTTTCTTTGAACCGTATGGAAGTTGGCAAAGGCGGCGAAAAGTGCGCACTCGATGAGGTAAGCGAACTTTATGGCTTCCCCACTGCCGCCATTGTAAATATGGCAGAAGTAACCGAATACCTATACAACCGCGAAGTACAAGGTAAGGTTGTCATCAACGATGACCTGAAAGCCGCCATTGACGCTTATTATCAGCAATACGGCGCCAAATAACGCCCACAACAACTTTTCGCAACATCAAAAGAAGGCGGGTAACCCGCCTTCTTTGTTTGTACGAAATGTTAGCTTACAGCGTTTCGAAGTACTTAACGTTACCTTACAGCGTTTCGAGATTCTTAAGCCCGTTGCGAACGCTTTCGGCGCTTACCTGCAGTGCCTTTAACTCTTCTTCATTCAGCGGGAATTCGACAATTTCTTCGACGCCATTCTTACCCAGACGCGCAGGAATGTTCATATACAAATCATCGATGCCATACTGACCATCAATATGAGCGCACACACTCATGAGTTCATGGCTATCAGTGAGAATAGCTTCAACCATCTTGGCAATAGAAGCACCTGGTGCATAGTAGGCGCTACCTGTCTTCAGGAAGGAAACTACTTCGGCACCACCCTTAACACAGCGTTTAATAGCTTTTTCAATAGCTTCTTCGTCCATAAGTTCGGTAATAGGAGTGCCATTTACCTTAGTGAAACGAGGCCAGCACACCATGCCTTCGCCATGTGCGCCCAACGCCCACGCTTCAACTTCTTCAGGAGCGCAACCCAGTTCTTCGCACACTGCATAAGCCAGACGAGAAGAGTCAAGTACGCCGCCCATGCCCATCAGCTTCTGAGTAGGAATGCCACTTTCACGCTGAGCTAAGGTGGTCATAACGTCAAGCGGATTGGTAACGCAAATATAGATTGCATTAGGGGAAGCCTCTTGAGCCTGCGCGATAACTGAGCGCATGATACCGGCGTTCACTCCCAGAAGGTCTTCACGCGTCATGCCAGGCTTGCGGGCAATGCCTGCGGTAATTACCACAACGTCACTGTCGGCGGTAGCAGCATAATCGTTGGTGCCCGTAACCTTAACCGTAAACTTTTCCACGCTACGCATGTGCATCAAATCAAGAGCCTTACCTTGCGGCAGACCCTCAGCTACGTCCACCAGTACAACGTCTGCAAGGTTTTTCGAAGCAATGATATGAGCAGCCGTTGCTCCCACGTTACCTGCGCCGACAATGGTTACCTTTGCCATTTCCCTTCCCTTTCCCTTATTGGTGTCTGTGCGAACGCTTAATCGCGTTCATAAGTATGCACAATTCTGTCTTGCTCTATCTTACGCTTTTTTAGTTGAGCGCGACTTAGTAGTTTTTCTGGTAGTTGAACGTTTTGCGCCACTGCGTCCTAATTTCGCACCCTTTGAAGCCTTCTCTTCTTCTTTGCCAGGACAGTTAAAGTTCGGGCAAAGTTTCCAGGGACCACGTGAGGTGGTAACAATCACCAGTGGCGCTCCGCAGTGTTCACAAACCTCTTCAGTTGCTTGGAGCTTACCGTTCTGTGGCAAGGGATAGCTTGTATCACACTCTTCGTAGTTTTCGCAGCGGATAAAACGTTTCAAAGACTTCGGATTACGCTGAGCTATCAAATGACTATGCTTACCTTGAGCTTTGCAGGTGGGGCACTCCCCGACCACCAAATCTTCTTCTTTATTTGAAGCGCAGTAGGGATCTATACATACCGTACGGGGCTTGCTTCTAAAAGCGGTTACCTTTACCTGTGGCATTCCGCAAACAGGACACAGCTCCTCAACTGCCTCGATTTTACCCTGCGGCAACGGGAACGTGACGTCACACTCGGGCCACCCCGAACAACCAATGAACATGGAACGAGTCTTCTGCGAAGCACGAATCTGCAAATCTTTGCCACACTTGGGGCATTTGCCCACGTACGCGTCAGCAGCAACTGCATCCGAAAGAGCCTCTTTTACTTCTTCAGAATGAGGCATGAGGTTAGCCAACTCTTGAGCAAGTAAGTTGCGTGATGTCTGTACAACCTGTGCCTTCGTTGTGCCACCAGCAGCAATTGCATCCATTTCGTTTTCGAGCTCTGCCGTCATTTCAGGATGCGTGATATGAGGAGCGAATTTGTCCAACGCATCACATACCGCCATACCTAGCTGGCTGGGTTCAATGGGGTCGTTTTGAATATATTTGACTGTATATAAGCGCTCAATGATGGCATGCCGGGTAGACTTCGTACCCAACCCCAGCTTTTCCATTTCCTGAATAAGCTTGCCTTGACTATAACGCGCAGGAGGCTCGGTTTGCTTTTTGGTGCAGGTGGCTCCGTTAAACGCAATCAGCTGACCTTGAGAAAGAACTGGAAGCTGTTCGTCCTTTTTAAGACCATAGGGATAAATTGCGCGGAAGCCAGGCTCAACCAAAACGTCGCCTTTTGCGGTGAAGTTTTCTCCCGCAACATCCAGCGTAACCTTGGTACCTTCCACAATTGCAGCATCTGAAAGCGTTGCAAGAAAACGACGCGCCACCAAGTTATAGAGCTTGTATTCCGCAGGAGGCAGGCTATCGGGCGTAACAGCTGCCGTTGGATAGATGGGTGGATGGTCGGTGGTTTCCTGCTTGCCACGCGTTGCAGTCAAGCGTCCGCGAGACAATAGCTGCTTGCAATAAGGTGCATATGCTGGGTTTGCCGAAATGCGTTTCACTGTTTCCGCCAAGTTAAGCGAAGAAGGATACACTGTATTGTCAACACGCGGATAAGAAATATAGCCCGCCATGTATAAGCTTTCTGCCAGGCGCATCGTTCTTGCCGGAGACAGCCCCTCTGCCGAGGCCGCAGCCATAAGACTTGTGGTGTTGAATGGTGCGGGAGGCGCAACCTTGCGACGCTTCTTTTCGACAGCAATAACTTCTGCTGAATGCGCCCCCTCAATGTGCTTCATAACCGCCTGTGCTGCTTCTTCGCTCTTAAAACGAGCAGTAGCATGACCAGCCTCAAAGGCCTCTTCCCCATCATTTGAGGTTGGTCCGCTTTCAGCAGCCGCATCAAACGCACCCTTAATAACCCAGTAGTCTTCGGGCACAAACGCTAAACGTTCGCGCTCGCGGGCGACAATAAGCGCAAGCGTGGGAGTTTGGACACGGCCTGAGCTGCGCACATTGCCGTAACCGGCAAACTTAACCAAGGTTAAATAGCGCGTCAAAACCGCACCCCAAATAAGGTCAATGTCTTGACGCGAAGCACCCGCACTTGCCAGGTTGTCATCCATAGCAACCAAGTTTGCAAAGGCGTGGGTGATTTCTTCTTTCGTAAAGGCAGAATATCTTGCTCGAGAAACAGGAGCCGTTGGGTTCACTTCACGAATACAAGAAAGTGCATCAGAGCCAATGAGTTCGCCTTCGCGGTCGAAGTCAGTTGCAATAACAACCGAGGTGGCTTTTTTGGCAAGGTTCTTGAGCGAACGAATGATGTCTTTTTCTTTTGGCAGTTTCTCAATAGGCGCATACACCAAATAAGGCAGAGCATCTATTTTCCACGCCTTGAATTCAACGCCATTTTCAGTAAAGGGCTTTTTCTTTTTAAAGGGCGGCTTAGGGAGCGACGCAGGAACGTCAGCGGGAATCGTTTCCCCATCTGCGGTAACACCCTGCCAGCCGCCGCGACGTTTATAAACCAAGGCAGGGGCAAAATCGGGTTCCAGAATGTGTCCGCGCAAACCAATAGTCACCCATTCTTCACCTTGCACGTCAAAGCGATAAACGGGAGTAGAAAAAACTTTGTCGGATTTGGGTTTGGAAGTAGAAAGTAAGGCAGCAATTTTTTGTGCTGCGTCATGTTTTTCGGTAACAACCAGCTTCATGCGGGTTCCTCCTAACTGCGATCTTTTGACCGCTTCAGTTCACACGAATGCCCCACTTCAATGTTTAACGTGTGCGGGGATAGGGGCGCCACAAGCGCCGAGGCATAAGGATACACGATTTTGTACGCAAGGATAGCCTTCAAGAACAAAAATCAAAAACCAAGGGGGCGTGTCTTTTGAGCACTTGTATTGATGCGAGTGTAGGCAGCTGGGTTTCCGGACACCCGCAAAGCTACCGTTCGCTTACGCTCACCTATGCGCTTTGCTGCTTCGCTTCACATTGTTAATAATTAAGTTTCTAGCTCAGAGTGTCCTTCAACCCAGCTGCCTACACTCACACGAACACCCTGAAGCCCGAAAACAAGTCTGAGCTTCAAACTTTTCTTTTAAAAGTGAAGCGAAGCAGCGCGACGCATAGTAAAGCAGCATTAGCTGCGAAACGATAGGAGCGCGTCGAAGTTGGAGGGCTTCAGGGTGTTCGTTGCCCGTAAGTCATAAAACCCAAAAGACACGTCCCTTTTGGGTTCTTTCGGACTCGAAAAAAAAGTTCCGCCAGCATATAGGCTGGCGGAACAAAATGGTAATTACTCAATGTTTTATACTGCGCGCACGCTTAGTATTCTTTAGGTTCACGTCCGTAGTACGCATCCAGGAAGATTTCCTTAATTTCACTCATCAATGGATAGCGAGGATTGCAACCCGTGCACTGGTCGTTGAAGGCCTGTTCAACCATATCGTCCAAGGTCTCCAAGAAGTAGCTTTCTTCCACACCATATTCAGCAATAGTGTCTTTAATACCAATAGCGTGCTTAAGATCTTCTAGCTTCTGAATGAAGTTTTCGAACACTTCTTTGTCGTTTGCGCCCGTGCAGCCGCAGTAACGACCCAGTTCGGCATAATCAGCCAAGGCATGCGGATACTGATACTGAGAGAACGTACCCATCTTGGTGGGATGTTCGCAGGCGTTGTAGCGCATAACACGCGTCAGCAAAACAGCGTTTGCAATACCGTGCGGCAGATGATGGAATGCGCCCAGTTTATGAGCCATAGAGTGGTTAACACCCAAGAACGCATTCGCAAACGCCATACCAGCAATGCAGGATGCATCATGCATCTTCTGGCGCGCAAAAGGATCATTTCCTAAATTCTCATAAGCAGAAGGCAGGTTTTCAAATACCAACTTTGCAGCACGCAAGCTCATGCTCTTAGAAAATTCAGAAGCCATCACGGAAACATAAGATTCAATAGCATGCGTCATGACGTCAATACCAGAAGCACTGGTCAAGCCCTTCGGTGCGGTCATAGCGTTATCTACGTCTACAATAGCCATGTTCGGCAACAAAGCATAATCAGCAATTGGCCACTTAATGCCCGTTTCAGCGTCTGTGATAATAGCAAACGGCGTAACTTCAGAACCCGTACCAGAAGAGGTAGGAACTGCTACAAAGTAAGCTTTTTTACCCATTTCAGGGAAGGTGACAATACGTTTTCGAATATCCATGAAGTCCATAGCCATATCTTCGAACTTCATTTCAGGATGCTCATACATAAGCCACATAATCTTGCCTGCGTCCATAGCAGAACCGCCACCAAAAGCGATGATAAGGTCAGGCTTAAACAAGTTCATGCGTTCAACGCCACGCATCGCATCCTGCAGATGTGGGTCAGGCTGAATGTCATAGAAGGCATCGTGGGCAACACCCATTTCGTCAAGCTTAGCTTCGATAGCCTTGCAGTTGCCATTGGTATACAAGAACTGGTCGGTCACAATAAAGGCACGCTTTTTGCCCATAGGACCGCCCAATTCTTCTAAGGCCACCGGTGTGCAGCCTTGCTTGAAATAGACTTTCTCAGGAACGCGGAACCACAGCATGTTTTCACGACGCTCTTCCACCGTTTTGATATTCATAAGGTGTTTCACCCCCACGTTTTCGTAGACAGAATTGCCACCCCATGAGCCGCAGCCCAAGGTGAGGCTCGGATGCATGCCAAAGTTGTACAAGTCGCCAATACCACCATGAGCAGATGGCGTGTTGACCAAAACGCGGCACGTCTTCATAGCCTGTTCAAACAGAGTGATTTTGTCTTTTTCAAGGGGGTTAATATAAAGCGAAGAGGTATGGCCGGGGCCGCCTGCCATAACCAGTTCTTCGGCCATGTCTACTGCCTGCTCAAACGTTTGAGCCTTATACATCGCCAAAACAGGAGACAGCTTTTCGTGAGAGAACTCTTCTTTTGCAGCGCTAGTAGAAGTTACCTCAACCATCAAAATCTTTGTATGTGAGGGAACCTCAATACCTGCCAATTCGGCAATTTGTGTTGCTGCCATACCAGGGATGCGGTGATCCAAAGCGCCACCTTTAAACATTGCTTCGCGCAACTTTTCAGTTTCTTCGCCTGGCTTTACAAAGTAGCATCCGCGATTTTCAAACTCTTCCTTAACCTGGTCATAGATACTCTCAAGGGCAGTAACGCTTTGCTCAGAAGAGCAGATCATGCCGTTGTCAAATGTCTTGGAGTGAATGATTGAATTAACTGCCATCCTGATGTCGGCACTTTCATCAATGACAACAGGCGTGTTGCCAGCACCTACGCCTAGTGCAGGCTTACCAGATGAATATGCAGCACGAACCATGCCTGGACCGCCAGTGGCTAAGATAAGATCAACGCTCGACATCAGCTTACCTGTGAGTTCCAGCGTGGGCTTTTCAATCCACCCAACAATACCCTCAGGAGCACCCGCGGCAACCGCAGCCCCCAAAACCACCTTAGCGGCAGCAATAGTAGATTGAGCCGCAGCAGGATGAGGGCTAATCAAAATTGCATTGCGCGTTTTTAAACAAATCAGCGTTTTAAAGATAGCTGTCGACGTAGGGTTAGTAGTAGGAATAACCGCACCTACGATACCTACCGGCTCTGCAACCTTCATAATGCCCGTAGCTTCATCTCGCTCAATAACACCACAGGTCTTTGTGTTCTTGTAGGCGTTATAGATATATTCAGCTGCGTAGTGATTCTTAATGATTTTATCTTCCAGAACGCCACGCTTCGTTTCTTCAATGGCCAGCTTTGCCAACGGAATACGCTGTTTATTTGCTGCCATAGCGGCTTCATAGAAAATCTTATCAACCTGCTCTTGAGAATAAGTGGCAAACACCGCCTGCGCTTTACGCATAGCTGCAAGTTTTTCTTCAAGTGCTTCAACGGAGTCAATAACTTGAGGAGCGTTTACCTGAGAAGTTACTTCATTAGATTCGGTCATCTCTTCACTCCTTTGCTCGGAAAGGGACAACGAGCTTCTTAAAAATTACACACCTTTCATTGTATACCAGCGCCCTTTAGATTTTCTCCACATTTGCCCTCATTAAAGAGTTTTTTGAAATCGTTTTGCCCAGCTTATCCAAAGAATACCTCGAAGCTTTTGTAGGACATTTCGCGCTATACTAGCTCGGTAAATACTACGCGCTGAAAGACGTTGTTTTGATTGCTTCGACAGCCTTTTGAATACCTCGGCAAGGCTCTATGATTTCTTTCAACTCAACGTTTGACGCTTTCGAAACGAAAAAAGAAAGGCTCTGTATGCTCCTAGAACCTCACGCAACGCTCCATGGATTTACTGTTCAAAGCGTTGAACAACTTCCTGAAATTGATGGCGAAGCATATGTTTTACTTCATGAAGCCAGCAAAGCAAAGCTACTGTACCTAAAAAACGAAGACAACAACAAGGCATTTTCTATTGCATTTAAAACCCCGCCTGCGGACAACACGGGAACCTTTCATATCTTGGAACATTCTGTTTTATGTGGGTCAGCTAAATTTCCCGTTAAGGAGCCCTTTGTAAACCTTCTTAAAAGCTCCATGCAAACATTTCTGAACGCTATGACGTTCCCCGACAAAACTATGTACCCCGTGGCTAGCACCAATGAACAAGATTTGCTCAATCTGATGGATGTTTATCTGGACGCCGTTCTTCATCCGAATATCTATTCTAAGCGGGCTATTTTTGAGCAAGAGGGTTGGCACTATGAACTCATGCCAGACTCAGAAGGTAAGCAGCCAAAGCTTGTTTACAACGGTGTTGTCTACAATGAAATGAAGGGTGTGCTATCAGATCCCGAAAGCGTTCTGTTCGACGCTCTTTCTGCAGCTCTTTTTCCTGATACTGCGTATCGTTTTGAGTCGGGCGGCACCCCAGAAGCTATCCCTGATTTAACCTATGAAGCTTTTTTAGATAATCACAGCCGCCATTACCGTCTTAACAACAGCTATTTGTGCTTATACGGCAATTTAGACATTGAAACGTTTCTGGCTTTCTTGGACGACAAGTATCTTTCCCCCTGCGCCAACCTTAACAACAACGCAGCAGCACCAAATGACCTGAGCTTCCAGGCACCTCTTGTAAATTTTGGCCAAAAGAAGTTCATGAACACTACTCCTGACAACGCAGGTATGGTAATGGGCTTTGTGGTTGGCGAGGCAAAAGATGCGCGCCGTATGAACGCAGCCAGCATTCTTTTGGACGCTCTCACAGGCAGCAACGAAGCTCCGTTAAAGCGCGCCCTGCTAGACGCAGACCTTGCCAATGATATACAGGCTTTCGGAGCAGATTCAATCCTGCAGCCATTTATGGTTCTTGAATTACTAGGTCTCAAAGAAGGTGCCGCAGAGCGTTTTCCTCAGGTGGTACAAGAAACTATTGCCAAACTTGCTGATGAAGGGCTTGATTCTCAAATCCTGGAAGCCTCGCTTTCTCGCGCAGAATTCATCCAGCGCGAACGCAATATAGGCGTGGCTGACGGGGTAGCGCTTGCCATGGCAAGCTTGTCTGGCTGGTTATACGACGATAGTCTTGCAATAGCCTACCTTCGCTACGAAGATGACTACGCTTTCTTCCGCGCAAACTTGGATACGGGCTATTTCGAAAACCTCATGCGAGAAATATTCTTAGACAACAACCACGCTGCCAGCGTAGAGCTTATTCCTGTTGCAACCGCTGAAGAAGTAGCTCGCAAAGAAAATAGACTCACCGAACAAGAGCGTCTTGAAAGCGTTGCAGCAAACTTCAGTGAAGAAGACTTCAAAAAGACTGAAGATGAAGTTGCCCTACTTCGTCAAGCTCAAGAAATGCCTGACAATCCCGAAGATCTACTGCGCCTTCCGCAGCTTACCCTGGAAGACCTTTCGGAAGCACCCCACGAAATTCCCCCTAAAGAAACCGTGCGTGACGGCGTTTTGTGCCTCCGTCATCAGGTTCCTACGCATGGAATTACCTATGCCTATCGTTACTTCGACGTGAATTCATGCACCTACGAAGAACTGCCCTACCTAGTCATTTTGAGCATGCTTTTAGGCAAGATGGACACCTCAAAACACTCAGCTGCAGAAATTGATAAGCTTCGCAAATCAAAGCTTGGCAATATGGTGTTCTTTGTTGAGGTGCACGACAATCAGTGGGATACCAACAAACCGCAGGTCACTTTGACACTCAGTAGTTCTGCACTAAAAGAAAAGGTCTCTTCTTTAGGAAGCCTGCCTAAAGAAATTCTTTTGGAAACGAAATTCGACGACACCAGTAAGATTCTTGACGTACTTTTACAGAAGCGCGTTTCGTTAGAACAAGATTTTTGCAACGCAGGTCACAGTGCTGCTATGCAGCGTGTTAGTTCGTATTACACCCCCTGGGGTATGCTACGTGAACAACTGAATGGCGTTGATTTCTACCTGTTTATCAAAGACCTTATTGATAACTTCGACCAACGTAAAGAAGACTTGGTAGAAACCTTGCGCCAGCTGCAACAAAAAGTATTTACCGACCATCATTCCGTGGTAAGTTTCACGGGCTCTGATGAGGATTTCGAGATTTACTGGAAAGCTGGCGGATTGCTTCAAGTTCAGGATGATAAACCTGAAGCAACGTCGTCAGCCACCGTTTCTGAATCCTCTGCCAATACCGAAAACCGCAACACCAACAAGCAGATCTCTCTTCACGGTCATGAAGGGTTTGGCAAATACGATAACACCCTTATCGCAAGTACTCCTATTCCAGCACCCCAAAACGAAGCCTTTATTGTTCCGAGCGATGTCAGCTATTCGGCTCTTGGGTTTGATCGCCGCAATGAAAACATCGATTATTCTGGTTCGTGGCTTGTGGCAAGTCGCATGCTGAGTTACGACTACCTGTGGAACGAAGTGCGTGTCAAAGGTGGCGCCTATGGTGTTGGTTTCCAGGTGGTACGTACCGGAAATATGTGTTTCTATTCCTACCGCGACCCTCGCGTAAACGAAACACTAGAACGCTTCAAGCAATCTGCTCGCTGGCTTTCTACCTGCGAAACCCCTGAACGCGAACTTACTGGCTATCTCATTAGTACGGTAGCAGGCGTTGATACGCCTCTTAAAGCGCGCGATTTCATTCGTCGACAAGACGGAGAGTACTTTGCAGGGATTGCTCCTAGTTTCCGGCAGCAGATTCGCACGGAAGTCATTAATACCACCGAAAACGATCTTCATGTAATTGGGTATGCATTAACTAATGCCCTTGAGCACGCCCCAGCTTGCACGTTTGGTAATAAGGCGATACTCGAAAGTGCCCAAAACAAATTCACACTGAAGGAACTTCTTAAGAGCGAATAGGAGTTTCTTTAGGTACCTGTGTATACGTTTTCAGAAGGCGCAAATTTCTGCATAGGACGTATCTTAAAGCTCTCTGAAAACGCAGATTAATGCAGGCCGTCAGACCACAAGTTTGACGGTCTTCTTTTTCCTGATGGAACAAAGAATTCATACAGAAAGAAATACGAGAATATATACAAGAAATCTCACAACTGGCTTACATTTCTAGTAAAATACCCTGCGGACTATTGACAGGCTCTTTGCTAAATGTTAGTTAATTAGTAACAAATATCAAAGAAGATACGGAGATACTGAGAATGCTCGAACTAAAGAACCTGGTTTTTGAAGTTCCTACTTCAGAAACTGACAATACGCCAAAGCGTATTATTAACAACTTGTCTCTCACTATTCCCGATGGACGTTTTACCGTTATCACCGGCCCAAATGGTGGCGGCAAGTCTACCCTCGCCAAACTCATCATGGGCGTAGAAAAGCCTACCGCTGGTCAGATTCTCTTTGATGGTAAAGATATTACGAACCTTTCCATTACAGAGCGCGCCAAGCTAGGTATCGGGTATGGTTTTCAGCAGCCAGCACGCTTCAAGGGTATGACCGTCAAAAAGCTGCTCGATATTGCTGCTGGCAAACGCTTACCCATGCTGGCCTGCAATGAGTTCTTGGCAAAAGTTGGCTTGTGCTCAGCAAGCTACCTTACCCGCGAAGTAGACAAGAGCCTTTCAGGCGGCGAAGTCAAACGTATTGAAATTGCTACTATCTTGGCACGTGACCCTAAGTTAGCAATCTACGATGAACCTGAAGCAGGCATTGACTTGTGGAGCTTCGACCGCCTTACTGAAACCTTCCGCACCATTCATGAAACTCGCGCGGACAGGTCTATCGTAATTATTTCCCACCAAGAACGCATCATTCAGCTTGCTGATGAAATTGTGCTTCTGCGTGAGGGCACGGTTGAAGAAACGGGTACGCCCGATGAGCTTCTTCCGAAGCTTGGCTTTGTGGCGAAAGGTGAGCCGCTTTGCCAGCTTTCTACCCCCACTGAATTGCACAACAGCGTTATTCCTACCACTTGCTAGGAGGTCATCATGGCAATTGATCTTTCCCCTATTGATGAAAACCTACTTGCAGAAATTGCAAACATCCACGGAATGCCAAAGGGCGCTTTCAATATCCGCAAAGACGGTGAACTAGTAGAGCGTCATTCTTCCGCCAATATTGAAATTGCAACCAAAACTGACAATCCTGGTATTGATATTCATATTGCTCCAGGAACCAAGGGTGAAACGGTATTTATCCCTGTTATCGTAACCCAGTCTGGTCTGAAGGATGTTGTGTACAACACGTTCTATGTTGGCGACGACTGCGACGTAACCATCGTTGCAGGCTGCGGCATTCACAACGAAAGCCATCAGGCTTCAGAGCACGATGGTATTCACAGCTTCTACCTGGGCAAAAATGCTCACATTAAATACGTTGAAAAGCACTACGGTGAAGGCACGGGTACGGGCGAACGCATCCTTAACCCTGTAACCAATGTTTTCATGGATGAGAATTCCTCCTGCGAAATGGAGATGATTCAACTTCGTGGCGTAACTTCTACAGTACGCGACACCAACGCTGAACTTGGTGCAAATGCTAAGCTTATTCTGACCGAAAAGCTGCTTACGCATGATGATCAGACCGCTATTTCTAACATGAAGATTGAGTTGAAAGGCGAAGGCAGTAGCGTACAGGTTATTTCCCGCTCGGTAGCCCAGGATAATTCTGTGCAGGTATTTAATCCGCTTGTCATCGGTGAAGCTGCCTGCCGAGGTCATGTCCAATGTGACGCCATTATCATGGGCAACGCAAAGGTAAAGGCTGTTCCTGGTATTGAGGCAGCTAGCGAAGACGCTCAGCTTATTCATGAAGCAGCCATCGGTAAAATTGCAGGCGATCAAATTACCAAACTTATGACGCTAGGTCTTACCGAAGAAGAAGCTGAAGAAGAAATCCTTGAAGACTTCCTAAACTAACCTCTATTTCAAGATATTCAAAGACCCGTGTAGTTTGACTACACGGGTCTTTTCTTAGCTTTTGCCCATAAAGCCTACTTTTGTTTTAAGAAAAAAGTGCAGAGGTTTGAGGGTTTATATTTGCAATGCGGGTTGACAGAAGTGCTTGCCCTTGAATCCGAAACAAGTCTGAGCTTCAAACTTTATGTTTATAAGTTAAGCGAAGCAGTCCGACGCATAGTGAGAAGCCTTTGGCTTCGAACGGTAGGAGGACGTCGCAGTTGAGGATTCAAGGGCAAGCCCTTCTATACTTCCCTATAAACAAAAAAGTATCCTTTATGGGCGCGACGTCCTATCCTCCCACAGCCTGACGCTGCAGTACTTTCGGCGATGGCGGGCTTAACTGCCGAGTTCGGAATGGTATCGGGTGATCCCCGCCTCCA
>CASFII010000003.1 GCA_949294735.1 uncultured Coriobacteriaceae bacterium
GAATGGGGAGACCCGGGCTACGTTGTTGACGTGAACAATAAATCCGACAAGTCCATCTACGTAACGGTTCCCTCTGATGCGTGCTCCGTCAATGGCAAGATGGTCGATTTCTGGGGCGGCGAAGTCGTATTGCCTGGCAAGTTGGCAGAGGGCGCGTTCTTCTATGTCGATTCCGACAATGTCGCAAGCGTTAGCGAAATGACGAACGTCGAGATGGTTATTGAGGTCCGGGATAATGACACTTACGAGACGCTGGCATCTTACGATGTAACGTTGAACTAGCAATTGCGGCTGCCGCGCTTTCTTCTGGGCAGTTGCAGATGAAGCATGGGCTCTTATGAAGATCGGCTCTTCCACTTGATCTCGACGATACCGAGCGGATTCGGAAAACGCCGGATCCGCTCGGTCATTCAGCTCATCAGCACATCGCCGGGCGGCTGAGGCAAACGCGATTCAAGATTGAGCAACGCTACGGCCTGCCTATCAAATCAAACCAGCAGGGCTGCGATCGCCGGACCCATTAGCGGTCTCCATCGCTTTGGTATTTGAAAAAGCTGCCGAGATCCCCCGCTCGTTTCTCTGTCTTCGTGCTTTCCGAAAAGAGACATCTCCCAATCGCTGCCTGGATAAATTATTAGAAACGCGCGACGAGCGGGGGATTAGAAAGGGCTTCTTCGGTTCTATTCGGTTCTATTCGCCCCGTCTTCGCAAAAAATGGGAGCCTCTCGCCTTCGGCATGCGAAACCGAGAACTTTGTGCTCGGCACACAGATCGGAGTGTTTCCGTTTTTGCCCGTTTTGGGCTAATACCCTAGGCGTTTCACGATGTTTCCCCAGGTTGCAGATTGTTTCATTGTTTTTTAGCCCAAAATTAGCCCATATTTGCCCGCATAGGGCCGTTCAAGGGAATAAAAAAAGGCCAGACAACCGTCTGACCTGATCTTTCATGGTCGCGGGGGCTGGATTTGAACCAACGACCTTCGGGTTATGAGCCCGACGAGCTACCAGACTGCTCCACCCCGCAATGTTGGGAAGCCCGAACGACATTCCCATGGAAGAGCAAGCGAAAAATATACGCTCTTTCTAACCATTATGCAAGCACTAATTTGCGAACAGGTAGGTAATCACAAAAACATCATATCTTTGCAAGAGAGTATGTCGGTAGCAGCAAAGGTGCAATTCTCGAAATACCTTTCGAACTCTCAATAAGGAGACCTGTCTTTTTCGAAGAAGCTAACAAACTCTTTTACGAAAGGATTTCCTGTGTGAAAAGAATGGGTTTCCGAATAAAAGTTACGTGAAGATTCCTTGTGTATTAACCAAAATGTAACCGTACGAACACACAGTCTCCCTGAGTTGAGAGTATCGTGCGCGGAGATGGATAAGGTTTTACATTCTCGCAGCGGCAACGCATCGTCTATCACACCAAGCTCTCAAACGCTTGGGGAGAATGTTATGCACTTGCGCAAGAGTGCAGGAATCACAAAGTCTACCCTCAGTCTTATGGTGGGTATTGGGCGGCCATTCCTCAACAAAATTGAAAGTGGGACAGCCAATCCACGCCTAGAAGTCATCGAGCGTTTAGCTTCAGCGCTAGATACCACGCCTCAAGATTTGATTACCCCACGCAAACACGTCTCGTAATTAAATAAACTATTCTGGAACTAAGAAGTTTGGGAATAGCTGTCTATTCAACTATAATTTCACTGAAATGAAGCCTTAGAAAAACTGCTGGAGAGAATTGCTGATTTAGTCAGAATAAGCGCAATTCCTCAAGAAAGGATTGGTATGTCTGAGGGTCTTGGTAAGCACGGTGTTGCAAAAGACATGGAAGTAGAAGAGGCAAAAAAGCCACTTTCAACAGGCGCTTGGATTGGCATTTCTGCTGTTGCCTTGGTGGCTGGTCTTTTGATCGGTACTTTTGTTCTTTCGGGAGTTGTTAATTCGGGTTCAGCGGTTTTAGGAAAGGCAACACTCAGCGAAAGCGATCTTGATTCGGTGGTAGCAACCTACACTTATGGAGGTCAGAACGTTGAGATAACTGCTAAAGATGTTATTCAGTATGTTGGTTATCCGCAGGGCGAAGACGGTTCTTATAACGTGCCTTCTGCTAGCGAAATTCTTAGTTGCGCCCAGGACAAACTTTTGTTGGGTGAAGCGGAGAAGCGCGGTATCACGGTAACGGATGACGAGGTCGCTGAATTTGCTATTCAGACCATAGGCGAAAGTGATTTTTCTGTTATCGCTTCATACTATGGTCTTTCTGAAGAAGAAGCAAAAGTGCGCGTTTCAGAGTCTGCCATGATTAGTAAGCTGCAAAACGAAGTAGTTTCTACCGAGGTTCCCGCAGGTGAGCCTGCTCCTCCTGCAGAACCTGAGTCAGGAGACTACACTGAGGCGAGCCCCGACTATGCCGAGTACATCATTGGGCTCGTGGGTGATGAATGGGATAGCGCTTCTGGAACCTGGGCACGTACTGATGGCGTCTATTATGCCGCTCTTGCGGACTACGATTTCACCAATGAAAGCGCAACGTACGAAGCAGCCGAAGCAGCCTATAACGTCGCATTCGAAGAGTATGCTGAGGTTTATACGGAAGTCACTTCCGAATGGGAAGATTTCGTCCGCGGAATAGCTTCTAAGGCAACAATCAAGATTAACACCATGGCTTCGTAATTTTGGGGTTAGAATCAAAAACAGAAACGAGAATCACAGAGGCTTTCGACGAGGCCTTTGCCAGTGCCATTCGACTCTTAAATGCTGAACACGATGCAGGTTATTTGAACCTGTATCGTCTGTTTCCTATTGTGTCCATGGTGTTGGGTAATAGGGTTCAGGTTGGAAATGCATCGCGATTTATCTACCATTACGCAAAAAGCCAAGGGTACGACATCCCTCCCTATCCCTTGGCGGGCTCAGGGGAAATCAAAAAATTCTTTGCAGACGAGGGCGTGGAAAATCTTCCAACTTGGTATAAAAAGGTCGGTTTTACCGAGCGTGAATATGAACACGCTCATGAATATACGCTGGTGTCTGTCAGAGGAAGAAATGCGGATCGGACCGCATTTTTGATTGACGTATATCTTCGAAATTGGCCTCAGTTTGTGCCTTTGGTAGAAAGTAAGATTGATACAGTTTTACGCGGGGAAGTCCTCGCACGGTTTTTGAATGCTGTCATGAATGCTGCATTAGATGAGCGACAGACAGATTCCAAAAATCCGGCAATCCACTTAGTTCGTTTTGAGTTGTAGGGAAGAGCATGGACACACGGAAACTTGCACGATTTAAGGGAAGTGAGCATCTTCTTGCATGCCCCGTATGCGGCGAGCCTCTTTCCCTTTCAGGCGTGTCGTTAGTTTGCGTACACGGGCACAGGTTTGACATTGCACGCCAGGGTTACGTGAACCTGTTGCAAAGCGGTGTGCATTCTGAAGTATATGACCGGGCCTCCTTTGAAAACCGTCGTCAGGTATTCGAAAGCGGATTGTATAATCCGCTGACACTAGCGCTCGAAACGATTCTCTTGCAAGTTTCTCCATCTTTACCCGTTGTGGATGCTGGTTGCGGAGAAGGGTACTTTGATCGGATTCTCGCATCTTCGATAGGGGTGCCCCTATGCGCCTTTGATATTTCGAAAGACTCTATACGTCTTGCAGCAACCGAAGATGCCGAGGATGGGATTTTGTGGTTTGTGGCCGATCTCGCCGACATTCCGCTACTTGATAAGAGTGTTAGCTGCGTGCTCGATATCTTTTCTCCTGCAAACTATGCCGAGTTTGGGCGAATATTGGTTTCTGGGGGCATTGTGGTAAAGGTGGTACCTACAAAAAACCATCTGCACGAGCTTCGTGAACGTGCGAGCAGTGATTTGCGTGGACGCGGAGAATATTCCAACACGCGTGTTGTTGATCACTTCGAAAAATTCTGCATGTTGCTTGATAGACAGGTTGTTACTAATCGTGCGGAGGTTGGCGAAGAAGCACTACGAGCGCTCGTTCATATGACGCCCCTCTTGTTTAATGTGGATGTAACTAAGCTTATGTGGGATGACCTTACGAAAGTCACCATGGAGGCAGAGGTTCTAGTGGGGCAATTAAAGTAGGAGCACCGCAATAAACGGTGCTCCGAATAGCGGGACTACGGTACTCTTCTCTCAATGCGCTTTAATAACGCCAGCCTAAAATGTTTCGAAGGTCACCATGCTCTCTAGGTCTTTGCGCTTGGCGTGGTTTGATTCAGGTTCAGCTACTGGATGTCCAACCATAAAAAGTTCAACCAGTCTGTAGCTAGCGGGTACGTTGAAGTGCTTTCGCACAAGGCGAGGATCAAAGGCGCCTACCCAACAGCTAGCTAGACCCAGACTGGCAGCGGCGTTTTCCATGTTGGTAAGGGCAATGGTGGTGTCAATATCACCAAAGTCGCACGTTTCAGGACCGTGGCTTGGCACAGGATGGCTCGATTCTGCGAAGTCATATGCAGCAATAATGACAGTTGGTGCTCCGTAGCGGCAACGGGTACATTCGTCGATTTTTGCGAGCCCTTCTTCACTTTGAACGACGCAGAATTTGCTTGGTTGAGAGTTTCTGGCTGAAGGAGAAAGCTGTGTTGCTTTCAAGATAGCTTCAAGCTCTTCTTTAGTTAGTTGCGTTTCTGCATAACCGCGGCAGGAGTAACGTTTTTCGAGCAGATTCAAATAATCTTCCATAGAAGCCTCCTTACGATTTGCTTGAGGATAGGGTAAGTATACAGCGCACAGAAGTGCTAAGCTATGAGTTTGTTACCGCAAGACACGCATAGCAGACAAGAGACAGTGGCGTACAACTGCCTCTGCCGCGAACGTTCCAAACAAAGGAGTTATGCATGATATCTCGAGATGACGCATTGGAGTTGTTGAAGAAATACAACAAAGAAGAGTTTCACATTCATCACGGACTCATGGTTGAAGGCACTA
This sequence comes from uncultured Coriobacteriaceae bacterium, assembly GCA_949294735.1. Taxonomy (GTDB): domain Bacteria; phylum Actinomycetota; class Coriobacteriia; order Coriobacteriales; family Eggerthellaceae; genus CASFII01. The sequence continues at coordinate 4,951 of CASFII010000003.1, forward strand.
TGCGCTACTTTGCCGAAAAACTTGGGTATGGTGATGAGGCGGATTTTTGGGCAACCGTTGGGCTTTTGCATGATATTGATTTCGAAATGTGGCCTGATGAGCATTGTAAAAAGGCGCCCGAGCTTCTGAGGGAAGCTAGCGTTGATGAGCGTATGATTCATGCAGTGGTTTCTCATGCATATGGTCTTTGTTCTGATGTTAAGCCTGAGCACGAAATGGAAAAGGTTTTGTTTGCGTGCGACGAGCTTACGGGACTCATAGGGGCGGCTGCGCTCATGCGTCCTTCTAAAAGCTGTCAGGACATGGAGCTTAAGTCGCTAAAGAAGAAGTTTAAGGACAAGAAGTTTGCGGCAGGGTGCAACCGCGAAGTTATTAAGCAGGGAGCAGAAATGCTTGGATGGGATTTAGATACGCTGCTTTCCGAAACGCTAGAAGCAATGAAAACCTGCGAAGATGCAGCCTAAAGCTAATTCTTTTGTCTTACGAGTTCAATAGATAGGCCAGGCGGGCAGTACTGTCCTTTCCTGGCTTACCTATTATGGAAAACTACTCTTGGAGCGAGAGCTATTACTTGAACTCAGGCTCTTGTTGATTAGTTAAGACGTTTTTGCAGTTCCGAAGCAGCTGTTGCTTTGTCAAAGTTTCCCCCCGTCTTTTTTGTGAGAGCGCCCATAACACGTCCCATCTCTTTTTTGGAGGTGGCACCTGTTTCGGTTAAGACTTCGTCAATGAGTGCAAACAGTTCTTCGCCCGCAACCTGCTTAGGTAGATAGCCTTCAAGAATTTCTACCTGCTGCGTTAAGAGGACGGTGCGTTCTTGATTGTTGGCAGCCTTAATGGAGCCTTCAAGAGTCTCGTTCGTCTGCTTCAGAACGCGTTTAATCATGGCGTCTACGTCGGGTTCGGTAATTTCGCGGCGTTCGTTAACCTCAATGTTTTTGAGCTCAGTAAGCACCTGGCGAAGAATGTCGCGACGTGGGTTATCATGCGCCTTCATGGCGTTTTTGATTTCTTCTTGTAAGGATGAATAAAGCATAGTTACTCCTTCATGACGTGTTTATCAGTATAGCAAGTACCGTTTGTTATGAGGTATTTCTTTCGCGAAACCTGGTCCCGAAAATTCACAAACACTTTTTTCTTGACCTAGCCAGGAAGTGTCGGTACAATACCGACCTGCGCTTATCAAGCGTCTTCTGGTCGGGTAGCTCAGTTGGTAGAGCAGGGGACTGAAAATCCCCGTGCCGAGGGTTCGAGTCCCCCTCCGACCACCATTTAAAAAAGAGACCCCTTTTGACGTAATACCAGGTCAAGAGGGGTTTTTCTTTGGTTTTCTGCTAGCGGAAAGTTCTATGCTTTTTGTCCTACAAGCCTCCTATAACCCTACTTTTTCGTTTCTTTTGGTACTTTTTGGTACCTTTCAGCTCCTTTTTGTGTTTGGGTATCCGCTTTTGCTCAAGAGCTAATTTATTCAATGAGGTCATAGGTTTTATAAAGTGACAGCAAATTTTGATACGTCACTTTTTGTGCGAAGAGTTGGCGAAAGGTCGCGGATTTGGTTTTACCTTGCGCACTGAGTGCATCCATTTGTTGAACTATATGAGCGTATTCTTCCTGTACCGCAGTAAGCATTTTTTCAAAATTATCTAAGCGCTTGGTGTCCATGGAAGGCTCCTTCTGCGTTGAAAGCTAAGGTTGACGTTCCTTTCGGCTATACTACCCATGGTACTTTATTGAAAGGGAAAACAGTGCGATTTATTTCTTGGAACGTGAACGGTTTGCGGGCTGTTCTGAAAAAGGACTTCGCCTCTATCTTTGAAACGTTTGATGCCGATATTTTTGCTGTTCAAGAAACAAAACTCCAGGAGGGTCAAGTTGAGCTCGATTTTCCTGAGTATCACACCTTCTGGAGCTATGCAGAAAAGAAAGGGTATTCAGGTACAGCTGTTTTCACTAAGGAAGAGCCGCTTCAAGTGCTGCACGGGTTGGGCTCTCCCCATCTTGATACCGAAGGGCGCATAACGGCACTGGAATTTCCCCAGTTCTGGTTTGTAGATGTGTACACCCCCAACGCTCAACCAGAACTTGCGCGCATTGTGTATCGCATGGAATGGGATGACGCGTTCCGTGATTTTTGCAAAGGCTTAGAGGAAGGTGCTTTGCCAGCAGGTGTCCCAGCAGAAAGAAGAGGAGACTTTGGCAATCTTATTCTCACTCAAGCGGGAGAACAGGCGAACCCTAAACCTGTAGTAATGTGTGGCGATTTCAATGTTGCCCATAACGAAATTGACTTGAAAAATCCTGGCCCTAATCGCGGAAAAGCAGGTTTTTCCGATGAAGAGCGTGGCAAGTTTAATGAACTTTTGGATGCAGGGTTTACCGACACCTTCCGCACACTGCATCCTAATACAGAGGGTGCGTATTCATGGTGGAGTTATCGATTTAATGCGCGAGCCAACAATGCAGGATGGCGCATTGACTATTTCTTGGTAAGTGACAAACTTGCTTCCGATATTGAAACAGCGAGCATTTATTCTGAAGTATTTGGAAGCGATCATTGTCCAGTTGGTCTTGAGCTGAAAATATAGTCTCAGAGCACAGACGAGCGGAGAAGTTATGGATAAAGCAAAAATTGAAGAGGGTGTACGGCTTATTCTTGAGGGCGTTGGCGAAGATCCAAATCGTGAAGGCTTGCTCAATACGCCTGCGCGCGTTGCCCGTATGTACGAAGAAGTGTTTGCTGGGCTAACCGAAGACCCTTCGAAGCATTTTGAAGTTACTTTTGATGAGCATCACGAAGAAATGGTGCTCGTTCGTGACATTCCTTTCTATTCGATGTGCGAACATCATTTGGTGCCGTTCTTTGGCATGGCTCACGTTGCCTATATTCCTTCTGCTGACGGACGTATCTGTGGCCTTTCTAAAATAGCTCGACTAGTGGACGCGTTTGCAAAGCGTCCTCAGGTGCAGGAGCGGTTAACTTCGCAAATTGCGGATACTCTTATAGAAAATCTTCATCCGCAAGGAGTGATTGTGGTGCTGGAGGCAGAACACATGTGCATGAGCATGCGTGGCATAAAAAAGCCTGGAGCCAAAACCACTACGAGTGCCGTGCGTGGTGTGTTTGAACGGAGTCAGGCTACGCGCGCCGAAGCGCTTTCACTGATTTTTGCTCGTCGGTAAATCGGCAGAGAGGAAAGAACCATGAAGTGTGTTATTTCGGTACTTGGTCAAGACAGAAGCGGTATTGTAGCGGCGGTAGCTACCGCGCTTGCAGAGGGAAACGCAAACATTGCGGATATTAGTCAGACAATTCTTGCCGATATTTTCTCTATGACTATGCTGGTTGAACTTGATGAAACAACGGCTGACTTTAATACCATGCAAGAAAAGCTCACGAAGGTAGGGGAAGAATTGGGTGTTCAAATTACTCTGCAGCGACAAGACGTATTTCGCTACATGTACGAAATCTAAGAGCTCCAGAAGTTTACAACGCCCGAAAGCTCTAAAACCTACAACAAAGCCTCTCTATTGTCTGAACAAAAGGGCATGAGCAGCCCTTTTGTGGTATTTATTCGTGTTTTGTTCCTGGGAAAGGCTTTCACGAATATGACACCTTATAGAAACTGGGTTAAACTATATGGGTTATAGTCATTTCGGAGAGTAAAAGGCGGCTTTTCGCGTGCTTGAACTCGAACAGATCATCATAGTTTTAGCAGTGGCGTTTGCGGTCACCTATGCTATGGTGCCTGTTTCCAAGAAGATTGCCCACCTTATTGGCGCAATCGATTATCCCAGCAACCGACGCATCAACAACGAACCTATTCCTCGCTGCGGTGGCATTGCTTTGTACTGCGGCTTTGCTGCGGGTTGTGCTGCTGCTTTTATTGGCATCCGCTTTTTTGGATGGAGCGGCGGTGAGCTCTATACGCTTCCTTACATTAATTATCGTGCACTGTTTGTGGGCGTCACCTTTATGTTTACCGTCGGCTTAGTTGATGACATCATGCAAATTTCTGCACGAACGAAACTAATTGGGCAAATTGTGGCAGCATGCATTGTGGCAGGAGCGGGCGTTTCCATTTCTGCGGTGCGTGCTATCACGGGAGATTACATTGAATTGGGGATTTTGGACTTCCCAGTAACCGTGTTTTATCTGGTAGTTTTCGTAAATCTGGTAAACCTTATTGACGGCTTAGACGGCCTAGCGGCGGGCATTTCTGCTATTGCTGCAGTAGGCTTTTTAATTCTTACCGCTTCCCGCGGAAGCTTTTTGTTGCCGATGCTCTGCATTGCTATCATTGGCGCCTGTTTAGCGTTTTTACGCTTTAACTTCCACCCTGCAAGTATTTTTATGGGTGACTCGGGTGCGCTTTTCCTTGGGCTTATTTTGGGTATTGTTTCTTTGTTGGGTGTGGTTCGCGCTCAGAGTATGGTTATGGGGCTTGTCCCCCTCATTATTGCTGGCGTTCCCCTGTTGGATACCCTTTCTGCTATTGTACGCCGCGCGCACGAGCATAAGCCCATCGGTCAAGCCGATACCGGACACGTGCACCACCGCCTGCTTCGTTTTGGCATGAGCCAGCGCAAGGCGGTACTTATCTTATATGCCTGTGCCGCAGGGTTGATGATTTGCGGTCTTGCGCTGAATGGCGTACCTGAATCCTTCCAATGGATAATTGTAGTAGGTCTCATTATTTTGGGATCGGTGGTAGTGTGGAAGCTTGGTTTTGCGCAACCAGTTTTGCGTCATTATTACGAAGGCAAAGGAAAAATTGGCCCAAGAAAGCCTCGATTTATAGCTGCACAAAAAGTTTCTGAAGAAAGTGCAGCACCTTCTGAAGAAACAGTTTCTCAAACCCCCGAAGAGGGAGGTGAGCAGCATGGATAAGAACAATGAACTCAGTAAAAATGCAGTTGGGAAATCGGAAAAGATTCAACTGAATGCGTCTGAGGATTTGTCTGATGCGCCAAATGAGCGCGAAATAACAACCTCACGCAAACATGCGGCTGCAGCGGTAGGTGTTATTGTCTTGTTTGTGCTGGCAGGCCTGTTCTTTGTCGACTTTGTGGGACAGATTGCGCCATTCACGAAGGCTAAAATGGAAGCGAAAGAAGCTCCTGCCGAACAGGCTGATGAAGAAATCCAGTTCGAAGAACCTTTCTATGTGCTTCTTATGGGGACAGATACCCGCAAGGGTACTGCATTGTACACGGGTAAACAGGAAGAGCATGGTCAAGTTACTCAGCATGCGGATGTCATAACGTTGCTACGTGTAGACCCCGAAACATACACGCTTACCTACATAACTATTCCGCGTGATACTGTTTTATCAGGTGAAACTATAAAAATTAGTGCTGGACTTGATGAAAATGGTGACCCATCTGCGGTTGTTGCTGCGGTAGAAACGTTGTGCAACGTTGATATAGCGTATTGGGTGCTCACTGATTTTGGTAACTTTGAGCAGCTATCGGACATGATTGGTGGATATACGTTGGATGTGCCCCAAAAAGTGTCTTCCCAGAACCCGACCAGCGCGAAGGATGTTTCGGTTAATCCTGGGATAGAGGTCGATGTTGATGGGGCTGAGGCTTTGACTCTTATTCGAGCAGGCGGTGATGGTTTTGAGAACTCTGATGCGGTACGTCAGGTGTATACGCGCGAAATAGAAATGCAGATTACCGAAAAAGCACTTACCATTGCTGCCTCATGGAATGATGTTTCGCTCGATTTTGCGGTAAAGCTGTTCCAAGATTACACAGATAGCAACTTTGAAAAAGCTGAAGTGAAAAGTATTATTACGCTTTTTGCTGAGCATCAAGATGAATTACAGATGTATTCTTGCACAGGACCGTATGAGGGAGACTATAATGCCGACGGCGTTTGGGTAATCCCCGAAGACGCAAAAACGTGGAAAACTTTGATGAAAGTGGTAAAGGCAGGAAAAGATCCTTCGTCAGTAGTTGCAGCACCAGAATTGCCTGAGGTGGTACTTGAAGACGAAGAAAGCGCTTCATCTATGGTTTCGGCTTCACAATTGACCGAACAAACAGCCGAAAATAAAGCAGCTTAGATAAAGGCTGGTATACTGATTCCCGCTCGAAATTCGGGTGGATTATAGAAGGGTAGGACATTTTGCTCAAAACGCTGGCAGATATTCTTTCTGATAACTGGCATTGGCGTAGCCAAATCGGACGGTTGGCCGTATTTGAGCTGGTTAAGAAAAGTCGCGGGGCGGTACTTTCCTGGGCTTGGTTCTTCATTAAGCCTGCAATGTATATCTTCTGCTTTTGGTTTGCATTAGAGATTGGTCTTCGCCAAGGATCTACTGACGCCGGAGCTCCACCGTATATTTTATGGTTGGCCGCTGGTCTCATTCCCTGGTTCTTCATGCAGGATATTTTGGGCGCGGGTGTTAATGTTTTAAGTCGCTATCCCTATTTAGTAAACAAAATTAAATTTCCCTTGAGTGCCATTTCGACAATTTACGTCACCGCCACCATGATTATTCAGCTCATGCTTATGGCAGCATTGTTTGTGATTTATTTTGCGTGTGGGATGCCGCTCGATATCCACTTACTGCAGGTGCCTTTGTTGCTCGCCATGATGTTTATTTTTTGGGATATCTTCTCAATCATGCTGTCTCAGCTTTCTGCCGTAAGTAAGGACGTTGCCAATTTAATGAAGGCGCTTTCTACGCCATTCTTCTGGCTGTCGGGTATTATTTTTGATGTACAGAGTATTCCTGTTGACTGGATTCAAACTCTTCTACATTTCAATCCCATTACGTTTTTTGCTTCGGGTTTTCGCGATGCTTTTTATAATCAGGTGTGGTTCTGGGAAAACCCCACGGCATGTCTAGGCTTTGCTGTTGTGTTCGTAGTTACCTTGGTAGCTGCCCTCTTTGTTTACAAGAGACTTCACGAGGAGGTGCCCGATGTCCTCTAATGATGAAGCTAAGAAAGAAAGGTCTTTGACGAAGACAAGCGTTAGTGATGAAGTAGTTATTCGCTTTGATCACGTTACGAAAACATATCACTTGTATAAAAATGACAAAGGCCGTTTGTTGGGTGTTTTTAACATCCACAAGGCTGGGTACCTTGGTGAAGTTAATGCAAGCAACGACTTAAGCTTTGAGATTAAAAAAGGCGAGGCTGTTTCGTTCTTGGGTCGTAACGGTGCAGGTAAATCCACGGCTCTCAAAATGGTAACAGGGGTTACTCACCCAACAAAGGGTACGGTAGAGGTAAACGGCCGCGTAAGTGCACTGTTGGAATTGACAGCTGGTTTTGACAAACAGTTAACAGGCAGAGAAAACATTCATCTGCGTGGGCAGATTATGGGTCTCAATAAAGACGAAATTGCCGCTATTGAACCTAAGGTTGAAGAATTTGCTGACTTAGGTTTGTATTTCGATCAGCCTATGCGCACGTATTCCAGCGGTATGAGAGCACGCCTAGGTTTCGCTTTTGCGGTGGCTATTGACCCAGAAATCTTAGTGGTAGATGAAGCGCTTTCAGTAGGCGACCGCGCTTTCCAAAAGAAATGCATTGCTCGTATTCGCGAGATTATGATGGATGAAAACGTTACCGTGTTGTTCGTTACCCATTCCTCTTCCACGGCGAAAGAGTTTTGTAGTCGAGGCATTGTTTTGGACAAGGGAACTAAGGTTTTTGATGGTGGTATCGACGAAGCAACCGCCTATTACGAACAGCACTACTAGGCAACTTGGACTAAGGTCGAATGCAGCATAGCTAAACAGCTTGGCTGCACGATGATTTGAAGCCTCATTTGCCGTAAATATTTCATTGATTTAACTTTTAAGCCCTCTTTATGAGGGCTTTTGCGTATTATGGCAAGGGACAGATAATTGGCAAGAAGGTGTTAGTATGGCGCAGGAAAACAGAGGATATCCCGAAGGCAGAAACGGCCGACGCTATCCCCGCTCCGATGACAATAAGCAAAGATCTCAACAGATACCGCATCAGCGTGCGGCTGGGTCGCATCAACGTGCGGCTGGTTCGCATGACGGGCAAACCTCGACGCGTTCACCTTATGGGCAAACTAATTCTTCTCGGCAGGCTTCAACGAGCAATCATTTTCAACAAACACCCTATGGACAGGCACGCCCTGCGCAGCAGAGATCAGCAAGTGGTCATTCTCAGCAAGCATCTTATGGGCAGGCACGTTCGCCCCAGCATTCTCGTAGTGTACAACCTACTCGTCCAGGACAGGCTGGCAGACCATCGCAGCAACCTACTCGTCCAGGACAGGTAGCTGGATCATCCCAGCAGCCTCCACGCTCAGCGCAGGGTGGCAGGACGTCGCAGCGAACGGCTTATACTGGGCAGGCTGGCAGACCTTCTCAGCGGCCCTCGCATCAGATTCCGCGAAATTCACAACCGGCATCTCCACAAAGCTCTCCAAACCCTAAAAAAGGTAAGGGTCTGCGGATAGTTATGGTGGTAGCCGCCCTTGTTGCAGTGCTTTCTATAGGGGCATTAGTGCTGATTGGTGTGTCGTATTGGCAGGGTCAAAAAGCCTACGATGGCGTAGCTAGCCAGGCTTTTGAAACCCCAATCGAAACAGATACGCTTCTCTCGGATATTCAAGTTGATTGGGATGCGCTGCGTGCTATCAACCCCGATATCGTGGCTTGGATTTATATCCCTGATTCCCAGGTAAACTACCCAGTTGTTCATACCGACAGCAATGACACCTACCTCACGAAAGATTTCCAGGGAAACGAAGGTGGCTGGTGGATGCCTACCTACGGAACTATTTTCCTGACGGCTGAAAATTCCCCAAACTTCACAGATGATAACAACATCATTCAGGGCCATCATCTACTCAACGGCAGTATGTTTGCGCTTTTGGCAGACATGCAGGACGAAGCTGTATTTAACGCTCATCGGGATATTTATCTTTTAACTCCAGAAGGCAATTATCATCTGAAGTCATTTGCAATTGTTCACAGTGAAGCTAATGAGCCCATTGCGCAAACAAGCTTTAGCTCTTCCGAGGCAATGCAAAAATATGTCCAGGACAAAATGGACCGCAATCTGGTAACAGCGGATCCCGCGGGGCCAACAGCTTCAGAAGTAGACCAGCTCTTCACGCTTTCCACCTGCGATGGCGGTGGTGCTGATGGTCACTACGTCCTGTTCTGTACTGTGGAAGATTACGCTTCCTTGAGCGCTTCAGCCGACTCAGTAAATACTTCTTTAGCTAACCCCGATGCTGCAGGAGACGTTGAAAGCGCCTCTGAAGAAATAACTAACGAAACCGAAAAAGCCGCTTAATCAGCAGTAATTCGGTACAATAAAGCAAGACGCTTTACGAACGGAAAGGGAAACCATGGCTGACCAAGAAATTACCTATGCACAAGCGGGTGTCGATACGGCTGAAGGTGCTCGCGCGGTCGATGCAATTAAAGGCATCGTGCATGACACCTATCGTCCTGAAGTGGTAGGGGATATTGGTGGCTTCGGCGGCTTGTTCTCTATTGCAGCTGCGAAAGACATGGAAGAACCCCTGCTGGTAAGCGGTACTGACGGTGTGGGTACCAAACTTAAGGTTGCTCAGCTGGCAGGCAAACATAATACGGTGGGTATTGACCTGGTAGCTATGTGTGTGAACGACATTTTAGCTACAGGCGCTGAACCACTTTTCTTCCTTGACTATATTGCTATTGGAAAACTCGAAGCCGAAGCGGTGGCTGAAGTAGTAAGCGGCATTGGCGAAGGCTGCAAGCAGTCTGGTTGCGCACTCATCGGCGGGGAAATGGCCGAGCATCCAGGTGTTATGGATCCTGACGACTACGATCTTTCGGGTTTTTGCGTTGGTGTGGTCGATCGTCCCAAAATGCTTGATTCCGAAAGTGTGCGTGAAGGTGACCTTTTGATTGGTTTGGCTTCAAGTGGTTTACACTCTAACGGCTATTCTTTGGCTCGCAAAGTGTGCGTTGAAGGTAAAAACGTCGAAGAACTAGCTTCGCCTCACGAAGAACTTGATGGACAAAGCGTGCAGGATGCCCTGCTTACACCAACTCGCATTTACGTGAAGCAGGTTTTGAGCGCTATCAAACAGCACCCAGGCGCCATTCGTGCGCTTGCTCATATTACGGGTGGCGGCATCTCCGAAAATCTTAACCGAGCATTGCCTAAGACGTGCGATGCTGAAGTTGATTTGGGAACGTGGACAGTGCCTTCGATTGTCAAGTTTGTGTGCAATGCAGCTCATCTTGATGAAACCGAAGCATTGAAAACGTTCAACATGGGTCTTGGCATGATTCTTATCGTCGATCCTTCGCAGGCAGACGACGTAGAGCAGACGCTTGTCGCTGCAGGGGAAACCACCTATCGCGTTGGCCGTATCAAAGCTGGTTCGGGTGAGGTTTGTTATACCAACAACGGGGGCCTGTATTCCTATTCTGCATAGTGGCGAGCTGTGCCGGCCTCGTTCATCTACCAATCAAGTGAAGGGCGTTCTATGGAAAAGCTAAAAATTGGGGTTCTGATTTCTGGAAGCGGCTCAAACTTGCAAGCAATCATTGACGCAAGCACCGAGGGGTTGCCAGTTGAAGTAGTGAAAGTGCTTTCATCGCGCCCTGACGCTTATGGGATTGAGCGTGCGAAAAAAGCTGGCATTCCTGTTTGTGTGTTCAGTCGCGAAGTGTATGCAAATCCTGAAGCTGCCGACGCTCGCATTGTGGAAGAAATGAAAGCAGCGGGTGCTGAGTATTTGGTGATGGCGGGATATATGCGCAAGGTTACGCCAGTTGTCTTGAATGCATTTCCGAATCGTGTACTGAACCTGCACCCCGCCTTATTGCCTAGCTTTAAGGGAGCTCATGCCATTCAGGATGCTTGGGACGCTGGGGTAAAAGTAACAGGTGTTACCGTTCATTTTGCAAACGAAGAATATGACAAGGGTGCCATTATTGCCCAGGAGCCAGTAAGGGTAGAAGAGGGTATGACGCTAGACGATTTGGAGGCAGCTATCCATACGGTAGAACACGAACTCTATCCTCGGGTTCTTGATTGGATTGCAGAGGGTCGTCTGCAGTTGGACGATGATGGCAAGGTTCGCATTTCGCAAGTCTAGTAGTTTGTAAGTATATTTTTTCGACACTTTAACTAAGCAAAGGCTGCCTTTTGTTGCAGCCTTTGATGTTTTGGGGTGTAGGCTCTTTCATCTTGGAATGATGCTTTGCTCTCGATGAACTCCTCGCGGCCGTTGCTATCAGAGAAGCTCTTCCATATGTTCTTTTATGCGCCAATCTTGTTGTGTAAATTAAAAATGCTATTGACATAGTAGCATTTATTGGTATATTATATTTAAATAACAATATCTAGTGTGTGGAAAAAGTGCTATAACTAGTACTTGGGTTTACAAGGGTATAAACTAGCTTCCAATAACGAAGCCTTGTTGAAAGGAAGAAGAAATGGCAGAGGCAGTTATGGACAAAATGGTTGTTAATGGCGTTGAGGTTACTGTTTCTTATGCAAACGAATCTGATGCACGCGTTTCAGAAAAAGAAGTGCAGGCCTACATTGCTCGTGCACACGAAAAATATCATGGCGCTCGCCTAAACTCGCTGAAGCTAGACGTTGATGGTGAAGAAGTTGGTGTCAGCTATGATTTAGACCCCGTTCCTTTCGACCGCATTCGTCGTATCACGGGCTATCTGGTAGGTACGCTTGATCGCTTCAACGACGCTAAGCGTGCAGAGGAACGCGACCGCGTAAAGCACAGCTTATAGTTTCGTTTTGTCTGTGAGCTGCAGCCAGTTGCCGCAAGTAAGAGTCAGGAATTCTTGGCGGTAGAGTCACCCTAGCGGTAGGTGTTACCCTGTCTGTTTGGTATAGTCGCTTACTCAAAAAAACCCGCCCTACTTGAATTGTAGGGCGGGTTTTTCCTGTTTGATTGATTAAAGCTTGTAGCTATTCAGCAGGAGTTGCCTTTGCAGGTTCAGGAAGTTCTGCCGTGCAGTGGGGGCAACGAGTAGCACCTTCAGCAACTTCTTCCAGGCAGAAGGGGCACTTCGGTGGGTTCATCTTGGCTTCTTCTTCCTCGTTCTTCTTAGTAATAGCGTCCAGTTTGCCCTGGGCGGTGTTCACAGCCTTAACAAGCGAAAACAGAACAAGACCAGTAATCAGGAACGTGATAAGAGCGGTAATTACCAAACCGAAGTCAAAGGTTGTACCTGGAACTGGTGACCACTGCAGAGAAGAGAAAGCTTCTTCCTTGCTTTCTGCGCCCGTAAGCACAGAAAAAATCAGATTGATGATAGGCGTAATGCAGCCTGTTACAATGCCGTTTACAATGGCGGTAAAAGCGGAACCGATTACAACACCAACGGACAAATCAATGACGTTACCGCGCATCATGAATTCTTTGAATTCGCTAATTACTTTTTTCATACCCAGTCCTTTTCGTGAAAACCTTTAAACACCTTAGTTATTTTGGAGCGCTTTAGAAAAAAACGAACCCAAAGCGCCTCTAATCACAAGCCCGTTATTATACGGATTATTCGGGAAATTCATACGAAAAAATTCCTTCTTCATCTATTGGTTAACCTTTTATTTTCATTCGGAGGCAATGTGAGATACTTAACCGCTTTTTTGCTTGATGAAACGGAGCGGAGCGCGTATCTTTGAGCGTTGAAACATTGGCCTTATTGAATGTCTATAGTTCCGCCCTGGAGGCTTTATGACTAAGCTTTATTCTTATACGTGTCCGCTGGACGCCAACATTGTTGATGCGTTTTGCCTCTTACAAAAAGGTTTTACGGATCAGTTTGTGTACTACCTCAAAGATGCTCCCGTTCGGTTTATGGGTCTTGGTAGATGTATTGCGCTTCCTAATTTGGAGGGCATTGAATGCGAGCTGGAGGGCGAATCCCGCGAAGAGCCTATCTTCTTTTCCTTCAATCGTTTTGACGCTGAAAATCCGTCTCCGAGCGACGAGTTGTTTGCGGCGTTTCCTCGACTACGCTTCATGCTTCCTGAAGTAGTTTTAATCGAAAACGAAAAAGGTAGTTTCTTGCAGGTGAACTCGTTGAGCACGGTGTATGCAGGAAGGGTTGAACGTTTCAAAAAACAAGCATTACAAGCCCCTCCACGCGTGCGAAAAACCATTTCCTATACTCTTGAGCCAGATTCCCGCTCTGCCTGGAAAGAAGCCGTTACTAAAGCACTTGCCGCAATTCGCGAAGAGCGAGTACGAAAGGTAGTTCTTTCCAGGCGCCAGCGCCTGGTGGCAGACGCCCCGTTTTCATCAAAAGATTTGTTGGTCAACCTCATTGATGGTTCGGCACAAGGAACGGTACTTCTGTATCGCTACGCAGATGTCTTTTTCTGTGGCTGCACGCCAGAGCTTTTGGTGCGCAAGCAGGGGAACGAAGTGGAAAGCATGTGCCTAGCAGGAACATGCCCCACAGGTTCTTCCGAAGAAGAACGCGAAAGAAACGCAAACGCTTTGCTTCACGATGGCAAGAATCGCGCGGAACATGACTATGTTGTGCAATTCATTCGAGACGTCTTTGGGCGGACATGCTACAGCGTGGATGTTCCTCGCGTGCCAGGCGTTTTGCCACTAACACATGTGCAACATTTATACACTCCTGCCAAAGCGTGCATGCTTGAAGGCATGGATTTGCCAACTATGGCAAACAACTTGCACCCAACTCCCGCAGTTGCGGGAACTCCAGTGGGGGAATCGCGCATGTTAATTCGCCAGATTGAATCATATAACCGTGGTTTCTTCGCAGGTGCTTGTGGGTACGTAAATGGTGCAGGTAACGGGGAATTTTCCGTTGCGTTGCGCACCGGCGTTTTCGACGGAGAAATTGGTTGGGTTTATGCGGGCTGTGGCATCGTTGAAGGAAGTGTTGCCGAAGATGAATATGATGAAATTGGCCTCAAGCTCAAAACCATTCTTTCTGCCTTTGAGGGCGAAAACTAGCCGATACAACAACCAAAACAATTAAACCTAAGCAGAGCATAAACGTGGAGAAAATTATGGCAGCGAATCCAAAAGATACCGCACTTTTTGTGTCCACCTTTTTTGACGAACTTATGCGCTTGGGCGTGAGCGATGTGGTGGTGAGCCCAGGCTCTCGTTCCACCGCTTTAGCGATGACCGCCTATGAAGCACAGCAACGCTTTCCTGAAACCATAAACCTTTATGTGGACATCGACGAACGAGGGGCAGCTTTTTTTGCCTTGGGCATGGCAAAAGCAAGCGGAAAGCCAGTATGTGCAATTTGTACTTCAGGTACGGCGGTTGCGAATTATTACCCAGCGGTTATTGAAGCAGAAACTTCACGCGTGCCATTGATTCTGCTGACAGGGGATCGCCCCGAACGTCTTCAGAAGCTAGGCGCACCTCAAACGTGTGACCAGCTGAATATGTATGGAAACCACGTAAATCGGTTCCAGCAAATGCCGCTTCCTTCAGGAGATGTGCAAAGTGTTGCATTTTCGCGTCAGATTGCACGCGAAGCTGTTTTTGCGGCAATGGGATATGGTTCTGCGGCGGGTGTGGCTCATATTAATTTCCAGTTTGACGAACCGCTAAAGCCCGATTTTTCAGTAGCAGGTGTTTTTGAGCTTGGGAGAAGCAAGGTTGATCAGCCGTTTCTCTGTGTACATAAACAACTTTCTTCTCATTTGACCACCCAGATAAAAGAGCTTATGGAAACGGGGAACGTGTTTGTGCTAGCAGGTGAAGAAACGTGCGAAACTGCAGCAGAGGCACAAGAACTTATTTCCTGGGCAACGCAAAACCAGATACCCCTTTTGGCGGATCCTTTGTCAGGACTGCGTAGTTTCGACGAAGCTGTTGTTATTGATAATTTCGACAATATATTCCGTCGCAAAGATATTCCCCTGCCGAATACGGTGATTCGATTTGGCCGTTATCCTATTTCGAAACCCTGCACCCAGGCTCTCGCAAAACTTCGGCCCATCCAAATCGTTGTTGACCCCAAGGAAACACGAGATTTCAATACAGCTACGGACATCTTTATTCCTTCTACACCGCTAGACTTTGTTCGCTCGTTGGTGCCTGCCAAACCTCTAGCAAACGGTATTCAAGAAGCGTTTTGTAAAGCATGGATTGAGCTTAATGAGGAAGAAGCAAAGCGTATTAGTTCGGTTGAGTCTCAGCAAAGCGGTTACGAAGGCGCCTTCATTCGAAAGCTGATGCAGCTTATTCCTGAAAGCTCATGCCTTTTTGTGGCAAACTCAATGCCTATTAGGGCAGTTGATGCGTTTTATACCAAGCAAGACAAACAAATTGAGGTATTGTGTAACCGTGGGCAGAACGGTATCGACGGCACCGTTTCAACTGCACTTGGTGCGGCGCAACATTTTGCTCAAACTACCTTCTTAACAGGCGACTACACGCTTCAGCACGACCTCAATGCTTTGGCGTTGCAGCGCGAAATTCTGAAGTATCACGGGGGAGAAGAGGCTCCCAGTATTGTGATTGTGCTTATGAACAACAACGGTGGTGCAATCTTTGATATGTTGCCCCAAAAATCTGAGGAAAGCTATTTTGAGCGCCTATTCCTCGCGCCTCAGGACGTAGATTTTTCTTCGGCTGCTGCAGCTTTTCGTGTTCCCTATAAAAAAGTCACGACAGTTGCCGAGTTTGAAGCGGCTTATACGTCGTTTGTAGCTAAACCAGGCATCAGCCTGGTAGAAATTACCTTGCCACTGCAGGGCGTAACCAGCCGCTATGCCGCTTACCAGCAAGAAGAAAAGCAATAAGGCTGCGCCCATAATAGGTGAGTACACATGACAGCATCACAGCTTTCAAACTTGAATCGACTCCCTCTGGTTTTTGTACATGGCTTTGCGCAAAGCGTCGCTTCGTGGAATAACGTTGCGCAGGCGTTTCGTGTCAAAGGCTACGAAGTGTATTTCTATGAACTTGCAGGCCATGGGGATAAAAACAGCCCTGCGAACAAGGAAGACTTCCGTCTTAAAAATCAAGGGAAGCATTTCTTAGAGACGTTATCTTCTTTTCAACGGAAACCTGTAGTTATTGCCTATTCTATGGGTGGTCGGGTGGTTTTGCATGCACTTCAGCAGATGCTTGAGCAAGCGCTGCAAAACGTGCCACAAAAGCATTTGCAATACGCGCCACAACAGCCACCCCACTATTCGTCTCACCACGAGCCGTCTCAGCACCCCATAAAGGATTTGCCTCTCCGCGCGCTTGTGCTTGAAAGCGCTGGAATTGGTATGGGCGATGCTGCTGAACGGCAATCCATGGCGGAGCGCGATAGACAGGCAGCTAACAAGCTGCGCACCGAAGGCGTGGATGCCTTTATGGACGAATGGGAGCAAGTTCCTTTATTTGCTACTCAGAAAGAATTGCTTCCAGAGGTTCAAAGACGTATCTCAGAAGAACGGCGCAGCCATTCAGCGGAAGCCTTGGCACGCTGCTTTGAAGAGGCAGGGCAGCACACGATGCCCGAGCGCTCAGAGGTGCTTTCTTGGCTCCAGTTGGCGAGCGATCAGGGGATTCCGTTACTCTATATT
Source organism: uncultured Coriobacteriaceae bacterium (assembly GCA_949294735.1). GTDB lineage: Bacteria > Actinomycetota > Coriobacteriia > Coriobacteriales > Eggerthellaceae > CASFII01. Next base: position 21,505 of record CASFII010000003.1, read on the forward strand.
GCAGGAGAACGTGACCGAAAATATAGCGCTTTAGCTCGGGAAATAGGGTATGCTGTCCAAGGTGCTCAGACGGAGTATATTCCCAGAGCGGGTCATAACGTGCATTTGGAACAACCTAACGAATTCGTACAAAGGATAGAATCGTTTCTTCGCAAGCTATAAAGGAGCAACTATGAGTAGTGTGCAGTGGCAAGCTGGAAAGCAGTATCGCGAAACCATCTACGAAACAGCTGAGGGTATTGCCAAAATTACCATTAATAGGCCCGAACGTCGCAATGCGTTTACTCCTTTAACCGTCAACGAGCTCTATGATGCGTTCACCGTAGCACGCGATGACGCGGAGATTGGTGTCATCATCCTGACGGGCGCAAACCATGGGGGAAGACACGAAGATGAAGCTTTCTGCTCAGGCGGTGACCAAAAGATTCGCGGCAATGGAGGCTATGTTGGCGAGGACAGCATTCCTCGACTAAATGTGCTTGATCTGCAACGGCTTATTCGTGTGGTTCCCAAACCGGTGATTGCCATGGTAAACGGTTATGCCATTGGTGGCGGTCACGTGCTCCACATTTTGTGTGATCTTTCTATCGCGGCTGAAACAGCTAAGTTTGGGCAGACTGGTCCGAAGGTTGGTAGTTTTGACGCGGGTTACGGCGCGGGTTATTTGGCAAACATTGTGGGTCAGAAAAAAGCACGCGAAATTTGGTACCTCTGCAGGCAGTACAGTGCTGCTGAAGCCTTGGAAATGGGTTTGGTTAACAAGGTTGTTCCTTTTGAACAGCTGGAAGAAGAGTGTGTGGCATGGGCTCGCGAAATGATGCAATTCAGCCCCACGGCTCTTCGTTTTATGAAGGCAAGCTTTAATGCGGCAACCGATGGCCTGGCCGGTATTCAGCAGCTGGCTGGTGATGCTACGCTTTTGTATTACACAACCGACGAAGCAAAAGAAGGGCGCGACGCCTTCAAAGAAAAGCGTAAGCCCGACTTTTCGAAGTTCCCGAAATTCCCCTAGGATACCTGCTACATGCTTCGTGCGTTTGAATACTCTCAAGAACAATATCCCGAAAAGCATTGCTTCAGCTTTACTGATGCTTCGGGTTCTGTCACTCACTTTACGTATCGTGAAGCTAAGCAGTATGCGTTAACCCTTGTACGCAACCTGCGGGAGCAGGGTGTAGTTCGTGGGTCGTTCGTGGCTATTGATGCTGCCAATTCTCCTGAATATGTAGTGCTTATTCTGGCGGCAGCGTATAGTGGGTTTTCGCTTATTGCACTTAATCATCGACTCACTACCGAAGAAAAACAAAAGCGACTTCACGCTCTATCCTCCGCCTCAGGAATCACAGCAAAGATGCATCTCGAGCAAGAAACGCTTGCCTCGCTCTTGCAGGGAAAACCTGAAAGCTCTCCCTTTGAATCACCTGAATCTGATGCGTTGCTGTTTGATTCTTCGCAGGTTGCTTTGGTTATGTTTACCTCAGGTACCACAGGAATGGCGAAGGCGGTTCCGCTAACCTGGCGAAACCTTGTTGGTTCCGCTGATGCCGCCAATGCGGTGATGATGCATTATGGCGAAGGGCTTTGGCAGGCAACGCTGCCATTGTTTCACGTAGGTGGTTTTCAGATTGTAGTTCGCAGCTTGCGCAACGGAACGCCCTTTATGTTGTACGAACGTTTTGATGCACAACGCGTTTTGGAGGACGCTGCGCAGCTTCAAGCAACGCATGTCTCGGTGGTCGACAAAATGCTGCAAGATTTTCTTAATCTTGCAGAAACCGTGCGTCCGACGGGCGATGACCAGGATCGAGCAACTTTGCTATCTGCTTTGCAGAACTATCAATTTATACTGCTGGGAGGCAGCGCCCCCAATAAAAAATCGCTCGAGCGCAGTGCTGCGCTGGGTCTTAATCTGTTCGCAAGCTATGGTATGACTGAAACGTCCAGCCAGATTGCCCAAGCCCTGGTGGTAAAGAGCTATAACGGTGGATTGCATCTGCTTCCCAGTTATGAGGCCAGTATTATTGAGCCTGACAATGAAGGATTCGGACAGCTTGCAGTACGAGGTCCTGGTGTTTTGTCTGACTACCTTAATGCAAGTGCGAAGCGCACAGAAGATGGATTCTTTATTACGGGAGATACTGCTGCACTTGTCGGGGATACGCTCTACGTGAAAGAACGAACGCAGGATATGTTTGTTTCGGGCGGAGAAAACGTGTATCCAGCAGAAATATCTGCTGCCATTGTTCAAGTTCCCGGAGTATCGGACGCGTATGTTTTTGGTGCTCCAGATGCGACGTGGGGAAGGCGACCCGTTGCCTTTATTGAAGCTGCTGGACTGAGCAATTCTAAAGTTGCTTCCACTAACCCTCATGTTTTTAAGCAGTGTGTACAGAAAGAACTTGCTCAACATCTTTCGAAGCTTTATATGCCGAAGCATCTTTTTGTGATGGATGAATTTCCCCGTTCTGGCATTGGAAAAACTGACCGAATTGCCCTAGAAAAAAAATATGCACAGAGGCTGCAAGTAGAACAGGTGAAGCTTTACCGTGTACGCCTACCCTTCGTTACTCCTGTTCAAACAGCTAAGCAAACGCTTACCGAACGCGAGGTTCTTATTGTTGAACTCGTTGATACGCAAGGGAACAAGGGTCTGGGTGAATGCGATTCCTTTACGACACCCTGGTATGAACCTGAAACGTTAGATCAAGATGAAAAGATGCTTAGCAACGTTCTCATACCAGGTATTTTGAACGAAGTGTTCTTGCATCCACGGGAAGTTTCTACTTACCTGGACACCTTCTCTGAAGCGCACACTGTACCCCAGGCTCGCGCAGCATTAGAGGGGGCATTTTGGGATTTATACGGACACCTTGTCGAAAAACCAGTATGGCAGCTCCTACAAGAAGAACTTGGAAATTGCTCAGTTGCTTCTGAGCCTTGTATGGATATTCTTTCGCTGGCAGATTCCAGCTCCACGAATTTCCAAAACGAAAAGAATACTTGTGAGGTGTATGCGGGTGCTGTGGTAGGCATATCGGACACGAAGAGTACCTTGAAAGAAGTTGAGCGTTGTGTTTCCGATGGATATAAACGCGTAAAACTCAAGGTTTCCCCTGGTAATGCGTTTGAGCGCGTATGCGCAGTTCGAGAAGCTTTCCCTGATTTATTGATTACGCTCGACGCCAACCAAAGTTTCACCGAAGACGATATAGCTGAGCTTCAGGCGCTTGACTCGCTTAAGGTGGCCTGGGTAGAGGAGCCCTGTGCTGGTACTGAACCGGGGTTCTGGGAAACTCTTTCGCGCTTGCAGAAAAGCCTCAAAACGCCTCTTTGCGTAGACGAATCAATGTCTGACATCGCGGATGCTTACCAGGTGTTGGGCCATACCACTATACGTATTTTTGCTTTGAAAATTGGGCGTTTCGGGGGAGTGAAGCCTACGCTTAACTTCATCAAGGCAGCTCAGGAAAAAGGGGCAACGCTTTGGATGGGTGGTATGTATGACACAGGTATTTCTAAACGCCTTCATGCAGCGTTTCAGATGCTGCCTTGCGTCAAAACGCCAGGAGACATTTCTGCTACTTCGCGCTATTTTGCGCACGACATTACCACACCGCCGTACACGGTACATCAGGGAATCGTGACGTTGAATCCTGAAGGCTATGAAACGGGTTTGGGTTGCACGCTTAACGAAGAAGCCTTGCAGCAGGTAGTAGTGACCATCTATAGCTTTTCGAGGTCGTAAAACCAGTTCCGCTCAAAAATAGGCTGTTTTAGACTGGCGGTTTTTGAACTGGTAATTTTTAGACCGGTAATGCAGTAATACCTTAGGCTAGTCGGTAATCACTCGGGCTAGTCCACTTACTTCGTCAAGAGTTACATGCCTTGCCAGACGCGGGGTACATCTTCGTCAGTGTAGTCATACTGTTCGTCATATGGCTTTGTGCCCGTGGAAGCCATGAGGTCTTCGCCCTGCTTTTCTAAGTACTGACGCATAGCGTATTGCGTAATGTCAGAGCGGTTGATGACGCCAACAATTTTGCCATTCTCAAGAACAGCCACCTTCTTTAAGTGGTTTTCACCCAATACGCGGCAAACCTCAGGCAGGCTCGAATGAATGTCAACACCAATAACACCCTTTTTGCCTATGCTTCGCACGTTCATAGACATGAGTGATTGCAGCTTTGAGTCAAACCCTTCGGTATCTACGGTAGTGTTTAGAATCATAACCACCGGATCCATAATGATGCGTGAGCGCTTTGACAAGAAGCGCATGATGTCGCCGTCAGAGATAAAGCCAACAGCCTTGCCGTTGTCATCCACCAAAGGAGCTGCGCTGATACCCTTTTCTACCAGATAGTTCATAGCCTGTGCTACCGATGCACTGGCGGGAATGGTAAATACGTCGCGTTTCATAACCTTTTCAAGTACTGTACGGTATGCGTTGTCGGAATCCTTGCTGCCGCGTTCTTCGGGCTTTACCTTTACAAAGGAAATGGTAAGGATAAGTCCGATTACGCAGAGTAGCGTAGAGGCTCCGAACGCTGCGTTAACGCCCAGGATGTTTGCGTGAAGCTCGCCCATTGCTTCAGTGTTAGAAGCTGTTACTACGCCGCAAATGCTTACTAATACCGCAGTGCCTAGAGAACCTGCAACTTGACGAAGCGTGTTGTTTACCGACGTGCCGTGGTTCAACACGCTGTTATCAAGAGCGTTCATAGCCCAGGTTGTAATAGGCATATTCACCAAAGACATAGCAAACATGCGAACGGTGTATAAAACGGTCAAGAAAGCAACCGAGGTTGTTTCCGAAAGAAAAGCAAAGCCAAGTGTGCAGATAGTTAGGATGCTCATACCGATAAGGCTCAAGATGCGCGGTCCGTGGCGGTCGAACAAGCGCCCAGCAATAGGACCCATAGCGCCCATGATGATGGCGCCAGGAAGCATCATTAAACCAGAGAGCGTTGCCGAATATCCCATAAGAGACTGCAAATAAATTGGCATCAAAACACCCGCAACCAGGAGCGAGCCTTGTACCAGCATGCCAATGATGGTACCAATCAAAAAACGGCGATTTGCAAGTACGCGAACTTGTAGCATGGGGTGCTCCATGCGAAGTTGTCGCGCAAAAAACCAGATGAGGGCGACAATGCCAATAAGCGTGATGATGGAATCTTCAACATTTAGTCCTACTGAACCTATAGTGGAAAAACCATACAGCAAAGCGCCAAACCCAATAGAAGAAAGCAACACCGAAAGCTTATCTAGCTTGGCGTCTTCGTGTTGAGGCTTTGTCTTCTCCAATGCAAACAGCGAAGCAATGATGATAAGGAGTGAAAGCCCTGCCACAATGTAGAACATGAAATGCCAGCTCAGGTTGTCAATAACAATACCGGCTGCTGAAGGACCGATAGCAGGAGCAAATGCGATAACAATGCCGAAGATACCCATAGCGCTGCCGCGTTGCTCAACAGGGAAGGTGAGCATAAGTACGGTCATAACCATTGGCATCAAAACGCCCGCCCCAGCTGCCTGGATAAGGCGTCCGCACAAAAGCATGGGGAAGTTAAGGCCGATTGCTGCTAATAAGCTGCCAATAGTAAAGAGGCTCATGGAAGTGATGAACAAAAGCCTGGTGGAATACTTGTCAGTTAGATACGCTGTAACAGGAATCATGATGGCGTTTACCAAGGTAAAGCCCGTAGTAAGCCACTGTGCCGTGGAGGCATCAACGCCCATTTCTGCCATAATGGGAGGAATGGCAGGCGTGGTAACTGTTTGGTTTAATACGGTAACAAAGGTGCCAAAAACCAGGACACCCAGCATGAAGAATTGTTTGCGTGTTAGTTTCATACCTTGCGTCACGCCTCTCCGAAGAAATATGCTCGAAACACCTGTTGTTTTGGTATGCCAGCAGAAATGCTGAAATTGCGAATAACCTATGATACGTCTGCTATAACGATTTGCGAAGAGAGCACAAGCTTCCTTAAACAAAAATTCCACTATAGAATTCTTTAATTACGACGCAAAAATAAAGTTACAAAGCGGTGTCAGCTTGTGGGGAATTTATCTATACGGCCATCTTGCTTTACAATGCAGCATGGTGCTTTTTTAGGTAGAGCACGTATTACCCCTTAAGGAGGATTGTTTTACTGATGCCAACTGCTATAAGTTTGGTCCTTGTCGTTTTCTTTCTCTTAATGAACGCGTTTTTCGTTGTTGCAGAATTTGCGCTGGTACGCGTTCGCAAATCTCAGCTCGAGATGGCCGTCGAACAAGGTAAAGGCGGCGCTAAAAATGCAAAAACAATTGCCGATAACATCAACGCATATCTTTCAGCCTGCCAGCTGGGTATTACTCTTGCTTCTTTGGCTTTAGGCTGGTTGGGTGAACCTGCAATTTCTCAGCTCATTTATCCTTTGCTTGGCCCTCTGGGCCTTCCAGCTGCCGCCATTTCTGGTATTGCCGTAGCGGTGGGCTATATCATCATGACCGCTTTGCACGTGGTAGTGGGCGAACTTATCCCGAAATCTTTAGCTATTTTTTCGACGGAGCGTTATGCACTTGCCACCGCGACGCCGCTTCTGTGGTTCTATCGCATCACATATCCCATCATGTGGCTGTTCAATACCATTACGAATGCGGTAGTAAAACTTCTAGGTCATGACCCAGCAAACGAACACGAAGTGTATACGGGTGACGAAATTAAGCTTCTGATTGACGAAAGCACCGAAAGTGGCTTGATTGACCCAGACCAAAACACCTATGTAGACAACATCTTTGACTTGGGAGATAAGGACGCAGAGGGCATTATGACTCCGCGTACCGACCTCGTGTGTATTGATTTGGAAGACAGCCTGGAAGAAAACATGAAGATGGTCCTGCAATACAAATTCACACGCTATCCCGTGTGCCGTGGCTCGAAGGACTACATTGAAGGGTTTGTACACGTAAAAGACTTGTATACCATGCCAAAAGACAGCACGATTGATGACTTGCAGGTGCGCGACATTTTGGCTGTGCCTGAAAGTGTTCCTATTGCAAAGCTTTTGCAGTTGATGCAGGAAAAGCGTACCAAGATTGCGGTAGTTGTTGACGAACATGGCGGCACGGCGGGTATTGTTACCATGAGTGACATCATGGAGCAGATTGTGGGTCAGGTGGAAGACGAATACTTCCACGGAACCAACGACGAAGCTACCGAGCTTGCAAACGGTGTCTACATCTTAGATGGTTCTTTGGCTATTGGAGACTTGGAAGAACTCATGGGATTTACTCCCGAAGAATCGGATGAATGCGAAACAGCTGGTGGTCTGCTGCTGAGTCTGTTCGACCGCATTCCTAAAGAAGGAGACACCATTGAAATCAGCGGCGGCAAGGGTATCCATATCTCTTTTGCCGTAACGGAAATGGATCGCCATCGTATTGATAAAATCAAAATGGTTATTACCAAAAAAGACGAGGAAGACTAAACTAACCACGTCAAGGAAACCCAAGCATGAAACAACAATACGCCCCTTACTTAAGGGGCGTATTTCGATAGAGCGAAAAGAAAAGCGGGTGAAGCAAACATGGCAGTAGTTGATATTCATACCCATATCTATCCAGAGAAAATTGCAGTTCGTGCTGCAAAAAGCGTAGGCGAATTCTACAACGTTGGCATGTTTGATGGCGGAAGCGTTGAGGCGCTCAAGCACGCCGTCCAAGGGTCACCCATTACGCATCATGTGGTGCATTCGGTAGCTACAAAGCCAGAGCACGTAGAAAGCATCAATAATTTTATTGCTCAGACCTGTGCAGAAAATCCGAACTTCATTGGTTTTGCCACCATGCATCAAGACTACGAAAATCCTGAAGCTGAAATCGAACGAGCCATCTCTTTGGGTTTGCGAGGCGTTAAGCTGCACCCTGACACGCAAGAAGTCAATATGGACGATCCACGTCTTATGCGCATCTATGAAATCATAGAAGGCAGATTGCCGCTTATTGTGCATACGGGGGACTATCGCTATGACTTTTCTCATCCTCGCCGCCTGAAGGAAATCTTGCACACCTTCCCGAATTTGGTGGTTGATGCCGCTCATTTTGGGGGTTGGTCTATTTTTGATTTAGCGGTTGAGTACTTAGAAGATGAAAACTGCTTCTTGGACATGTCGAGTGCTCAAGACTTTTTGGGTCCACGCCGTACCAAGGAACTGGTAGAAATTTACGGCACTGACCGCATTATGTTTGGTTCAGACTTTCCCATGTGGGATCCTGTTAAGGAATACAACATGTTTACGGCACTTGATTTTACGTCTGCCGAAATGGAAAACATGTTGTGGCACAACGCCGAACGTTTCTTAGGTATGGAGATTTCCTAACCACCTACCGCCACGAATAGCTTCCTACCAAACAGTTGCACTTATTCTTCTAGGAGGGGTTCACAATGAACCTGTTGTGTCAGTGCGCTTTGTGTGAGGTTTAACAGCTGAAGACGAAGCCACAAGAACTGCTTTCTTAGGGTCTTTGTTTTATGGCACGCAAGATACAGGCGTGCGCTTAAGCGAATCCCAAAGAAACTCACGAGAAAGGATATAAGTCCATATGAGCAATCCAAAGGTAAAGCGAGTTCTGGTTTCAGTGACGGACAAAACAGGGGTAGTGGAATTTGCCCGTGCTTTGGCTGAAGAGTTCGGGGCAGAAATTATTTCCACTGGTGGCACTGCACGTGCTATTGCTGAGGCAGGTGTTCCCGTTACCCCTATTGATGAAGTAACGAAATTCCCCGAAATGATGGATGGTCGCGTAAAGACCTTGCACCCAATGGTGCACGGTGGCTTGCTAGCTAAGCGCGACAACCCAGACCACATGGCTCAAGCCGCTGAACACGGTATTGAAATGATTGATATGGTGGTTGTGAATCTGTATGCCTTCGAAAAAACCGTTGAAAGCGGTGCAGATTTTGCTACCTGCATAGAAAACATCGACATCGGTGGTCCTTCCATGTTGCGTAGTGCAGCAAAGAACTTCGAAAGCGTTGCGGTGGTAACCGACCCTGCTAGCTACGATGCAATTTTGGCAGAAATGCGCGAAAACGACGGTGCTACTACGCGTGAAACGCGCGCAAAGTTGGCACTTCGCGTATTCCAAACCACCAACAAATACGACGGCGCTATTGCGAGCTGGATGGCAGGTCAGCTGGGTGAAGCAGAAGACAAATTCCCCGAAACACTTACACTGGAGCTCACGAAAGCTCAGGGTCTTCGTTACGGCGAAAACCCGCATCAGGCTGCAGCTTTCTATCGCCGCAACAAGTACGAGGGTGCAGAATTTAGCCTGGCATATGCTCAGCAGCATCAGGGTAAGGAAATGTCGTACAACAACTACCTGGATGTTGACGCCGCATGGACTGCCGTTCGCGAGTTTACCAATCCTGCATGCGTTATCGTAAAGCACCTCACTCCGTGCGGCGTGTGCGAAGATGAAGATTTAGTTGCTGCTTATAAGCGCGCCCATGAATGCGATCCAGTGAGTGCCTACGGTGGTGTTATGGCCTTCAATCGTCCGGTAAACGCTGATGTAGTAGCTGCCATTTTTGAAAACAAGCAGTTTGTGGAAGCGGTGATTGCTCCTGAATTTTCTGCCGAGGCGCTGGAAATGTATTCCACCAAGAAAAATGCACGCCTGCTCTCTACGGGTGGCATTAATCCCGCTGGTGGAGAAGTGGAATTCCGTGCTGTTGAAGGCGGCCTGCTTTGCCAGGATAGCGACGCAGTTCATGAGCAAGTTGAAGACTTTACAGTTCCCACAAAGCGTCAACCTTCTGATGAAGAATTGGCAGAATTGCTCTTTGCATGGAAAGCCTGCAAGTCGGTTAAGAGCAACGCAATTCTGATTTCGAAGAACCATGCTACGGTGGGTGTAGGTGGCGGACAGCCGAACCGCGTAAATTCTGCCCGTATTGCTGTTGAGCAGGCTGGCGAAAAGGCGCAAGGTGCGGTAGCAGCGTCCGATGCATTCTTCCCGTTCCGCGACGGCTTTGATGTACTTGCCCAGGCAGGGGTGACGGCTGTTATTCAGCCTGGTGGATCTATCCGTGACGAAGAAGTAATTGCTGCGGCAGACGAACAAAACATCGCGATGGTATTTACGGGTCATCGCCACTTTAGGCATTAAGTCTCAGCTAGAAAACTTGGCATAATGCTTCGAGGCGGGAACGAAAGGTTCCCGCCTTTTCTTTTGAGTGTATACTGCCAAAGTGGATGGAGGGAGCAAGACCTTGATTACTTCGTTGGCACTCATATTCATTGTTGGCCTGGCTCTGGCAGGAATATGCCATCGCCTGCACCTTCCGCGTATTGTAGGTATGCTCCTTACGGGCATTGTGCTTGGTCCTTATGTTCTGGATGTCTTCGACCCTTCTATTTTGGGGATTTCAGACGAACTTCGCCGTATGGCGTTGATTATCATTCTTATTAAAGCGGGTCTTTCGCTTAACCTGAGTGACCTTAAAAAGGTTGGACGACCCGCCTTTTTAATGGGATTCCTGCCTGCTACCTGTGAAATAGTGGGATTTTTGCTATGTGCGCCACTCATTTTCGGCCTGAGTCCTCTGGAGGCCATCGTAATGGGCTCAGTTATGGCGGCAGCTTCTCCCGCCATCATTGTTCCTCGCATGACGCGCTTTGTTGATGGTCATATTGGCACCAAGAAAAGTATTCCGCAGATGATGATAGCGGGAGTATCTTGCGACAATGTGTATGTGCTCGTGCTCTGTTCAACGTTTGTACTTATGGCACAAACGGGTGAAGTGGATGCGCTCAGTTTTCTTAATATTCCTGTTTCTATTATTTCTGGTGCCGCGGTGGGTATGTGCGTTGGGTTTTTACTCAGCTCATTTTTTGAAGTGGAATACGAACATAAGCACTACATTCGAAATTCTATGAAGGTAGTCATCATTCTGGGCTTTGCTTTTTTGCTTATGGCTTTAGAAACATGGTTAGAAGGGCGCTTTTCTTTCTCGGGTCTTTTGGCGGTTGTAGTCATGTCGTGTGTCATAAAAATCAGAAGCACCGATTTTGTGGCTCAACGTCTGTCAGAAAAATACGGGAAAATCTGGATTGCTGCGGAGGTAATCCTGTTTGTGCTGGTAGGGGCTGCGATAGATATTAACTATACGCTCAGTGCTGGGGTGGGCGCACTGCTTATGATTGCCATAGGAATTGCCTTCCGAAGTGCTGGCGTCTTCTTGGCGTTGATCAAAACGCCTCTTACGGCAAATGAACGACTATTTTGTGCCATCGCCTATATGCCAAAAGCCACTGTTCAAGCAGCAATCGCTTCAGTTCCTTTGGCTGCAGGATTAGCCTGCGGTCAGTTGGTTTTTTCTGTTGCTGTTCTGGCTATTCTCATTACCGCGCCTTTGGGCGAACTTCTTATGGATGTTACGTATAAGCGGCTTTTGAGCTATGAGCAAGCAGATGCCGCACTTGAAGACAAAAAACCAAGTTGATTTTTTCTTTCTTTAAGGCGCGGAATTTTTGTTTCATTCTCATAGTCTTTCTCAAAATGGTATTCTGTTCGGAAGTGGTTTTTTACCCGGAGGGTGCAAACCTTAACCAATAAGGAGCGTGTTTTTTATGGCAAGAGTTTCCGAACTATACGGCTCAATGGTGTTCAACGAACACACCATGCAAGAGCGTTTGCCGTCTGTTACTTACAAGCGCCTGCTCAAAACCATGAAAGAAGGTCAGCCTTTAGACCTTGATGTGGCAAACGAAGTAGCTCACGCCATGAAAGAATGGGCTATCGAAAAAGGTGCAACTCATTACACGCATTGGTTCCAGCCACTTTCTGGTATTACCTCAGAAAAGCATGATAGCTTCCTTGAACCATTAGGTGATGGTCGTGCCATCATGAGTTTTTCTGGCAAGGAGCTCATCAAGGGTGAACCCGATGCATCCAGCTTATCTTCTGGCGGCTTGCGTGCTACGTTTGAAGCACGAGGCTATACAGTTTGGGATCCAACAAGCTATGCCTTCATTAAGGATGAAGTGCTGTGTATTCCTACGGCCTTTTGCTCATACACTGGTGAAGCACTCGACAAAAAGACGCCAATTCTGCGTTCCATGGCCGCCGTGGAAGAGCAAGTAAATCGCGTATTAGCTTTGTTTGGTGAAGAAAAGCAGCGTGTTATTACCACGCTCGGCGCGGAACAGGAATACTTCCTCATTTCTGAAGAAACGTATGCGCAGCGTCAAGACCTGATTATGACTGGTCGCACCCTGTTTGGTGCTGCTCCGTGCAAGGGGCAAGAGCTTGAAGAGCACTATTTCGGTGCCATTCGCCCAACGGTAAACGAATATATGAAAGAGCTGGATGATGAGCTGTGGGCGTTGGGTGTTCCAGCAAAAACGAAGCACAACGAAACGGCTCCAGCACAGCATGAGCTGGCTCCGCTTTTCACGAACACTAACCGCGCTATCGACGAAAACTTGCTTACCATGGAAAAGATGCGTCTTTTGGCCTCGCACCATGGTTTGGTTTGCCTGCAGCACGAAAAGCCTTTCGAAGGCATTAACGGCAGCGGCAAGCACAATAACTGGAGTATTTCTGTTGCTGGCAAAAACCTCTTTGATCCGGGTGCCGACCCTATGCATAACCTGCGTTTTCTGGTTTTGCTGGCAGGGGTAGTACAGGCAGTTGACGATTATCAGGAACTGTTGCGCATGTCTGTTGCTTCTGCGGGTAATGACCATCGCTTAGGTGCGCACGAAGCACCTCCCGCCATTGTGTCAATCTTCCTCGGTGACGAACTGGATGCAGTGGTAGAAGCGCTTACCACCGAACATGGCTATGAAAGTTCTGACCCAATAGAAATGGACTTGGGCGTAGAAGCGCTTCCGAACATCATCAAGGACAACACGGATCGCAATCGCACGAGCCCCTTCGCATTCACGGGGAACAAGTTCGAATTCCGTATGCCTGGTTCTTCGGTCAACCTGTCTGACTGCAACATGGTGCTGAACACCGCTATGGCTAAGAGCCTGAAAGAATTCGCTGACGAAATGGAAGAACTCCAGGTTACGGGCGAAGTGTTTGAAGAAGCAGCTTTGGCGTACGTTCGTCGTACCCTTAAAGACCATCAGCGCATTATCTTTAATGGCAATGGCTACTCTGACGACTGGGAAGAAGAAGCCGCACGTCGTGGTTTGGCAAACAATCGCACGACTGCTGACGCTCTGCCTTGTCTTGTCTCTAAAAAGACTGAAGAGCTGTTTACCGAATTCGGGGTACTTTCTCCGACTGAAATTTTCAGCCGTTATGAAGTGAAGCTGGAAAAGTACAACAAGCTTATCAACATTGAGGCGCTGGTAATGGAGCGCATGGTTCAGCGCGTATATCTTCCCGCTATCAATAACTATGCTTCCGAAGTGGCTCAGAATATGACAGCAATTCATAACGCCTGCGTAACAGCAGACCTCCATTCGCAGGAACATCTGCTTAATCGTCTGGTCAAAGGCATTTCTGCTATCAACAATCGTTTGCAGGACTTGTATCATATTCATGCTGATATTGCGGACATGAAGGACCAGCAAAAGCGCGCAAACAAGAACGCGCACGAAGTAATTCCTGCTATGGATGCTTTGCGTGCTGTAGTAGACGACATGGAAAACGTGGTGGGAAGCGAGCATTGGCCTGTTCCTACCTATAATGAAATGTTGTTCTACGTGTAATTTCGTAATTGCAAAGAACAAGGGTTTGATAAAGCGGCTTGCCGCACATGAAAGGACAAATAATGGTAGATCGCGTTGTAGAGCACGAGGTAGAAGAAGTTCCAGAAATTCCTGAGATTCTGGAAAAGGCTTTGCTGTATTCCCTGGAAGAAGCAAAGAAGAAGCTGAACGACAAAAAGGACGTTGTTCCGTTTACGTCTTTGGTTGTTCGTGAAAACCTCTTTATTGAAACGCATCCTGCAAATTCTTCAGAAGAATGCTTTAACCTTGCGCGTCATACCGTAGAAGGTGCTCGCGGTGCGAATGCCTATGCTTTGTGCTATGACGGCTACGTTGACACTGACGAAGGTCGTAAAGACGCCATTATTGCTGAAGGTGGCGTACCGGGTGTAGACGAAGGCTATGCAGTTGGCTATCTGTACACCATCGACGAAGAGGGAACCATTACCTTCGATGATGAACCTGCATTCATTGGTGAAGCACCGAACTTCATGGCTGGTTTGAAAGATGCTTCTCAATACGAAGAAGATGAAATTGAAGATCGTTATTTGGAGGCAGAACCAGAAAACTAGGTTCTTTCTTGAAATAATCCTGAAAGGCTTTCACGCACGTTGCGCGGAAGCCTTTGCTATAGGATAGGGGCGAGGTGAAGAGTGAGCAAAGTTTCAATTATTTTGGGATTGAGTGGTGTAGTGCCCGAACCACTACTGGACGACTGCTTGGACTCTTTGTGCGCTCAAAGCCTGCAAGACTGTGAAATACTCTGCGTCAGAGACGCATCTGTTCCTGATTATTTGTGCCTGAATCGCGCCTTAGCTGCAGATAGTAGAGTCAGGCTTTTTGAAGCCGAAGGCTCTGGTTTGGGTGCTGCATGGAATCGCGGCATTGAAGAAGCCGCAGGTGAGGTCCTCTTTTTCCTGCATGCGGGCACCATTCTGCGGTATCACGCCTGTGAAAAAGTGCTCCAAGTTATGGAAGGGCACGGAGCCAGCCTGGTGGGGTTTGGCGCCCTGAGCCCCGCAGCGCCACCCGAAGTGCAGGAAGCCTTGGCTTCTCGTGCTGCCGAATACAGCGCCTTTGAAGCAAGCCTGCTTCTTAAAGAGCATTATTCCGTATGTATAGATCGAACGGCATTTTCGCGTACTTTTATCGAAGAAAAGCATCTCGGTTTTGTAGAAGGTTTGGCTGGTTTTGAGGGAAAGGTGTTTTTGTTTGAAGCTTATCCCCAGGCTAGTAAGGTGGTTCTGCTCTCCGAAAAATTGTGTACGGTGCAGTTTAGTGCAGAGTGCCAAACTTCTTATTTAGGTGACGCTCATATTCCCAGTATTCAAGAATTATTCCATCGGGTGAACTCATTGGAATTTATCTTTGAAACATGGGACAACCTTGATCTTATTAAACCCCACGAAGCAGATCTTTTAGACTGGGTTTTAGAATACGTTGGGCTAGATTTATTCAAGCAGGGGCATATTCGCAGAGAAGCAGCCCGAAAACGCTTGGCAGAACTTCTGGTAGAGTTTTTCGGTGAGGGTTTTGTAAGCCGTCTGGCGGGACCAACTCAGGAAATCTTTAAGAGTATTGTGACGCCTTCTGTTAAAGGGGAATCCCCTAAAGCCCATATAATTGCGGCGTTCTATGTAAAACGACACGGGAAACGGCAGAGTGCTTCTCGTGTATTAGGAGCCGTCAAAGCTGGCTGGAAAAGCCAAAGCGCCCCTGGTGGCACATCGCTTAAGTCCCAGCTCTTACCTATGCTTTCCGCAAAACCAGCAAAGCATGGGAAAGCAAAAAAGGCCAAAAGAACAGAGCATAAAAAACACTCATAGCCATTTTGTTTACCACTTGCTGCTCAGAGGAGAAGGTGTGGATTCATACATTCCTCAACATATCTTGGTGACGGGTGGAGCTGGCTTTATGGGCTCAAACTTTGTTCGTTGGGTGTTGGCTCATCAGCCTTTTGTGCAGATTACCGTCTTAGATAAGCTTACCTATGCGGGGAATAAAGCCAATCTTGCCAATCTTCCTGAAAGCCGTTTTAGTTTTGTCCGAGGAGACATCTGTGACGTCGCATTAGTGGACAAGTTATTTGAGAAGGTGGATGCGTGCGTACATTTTGCGGCGGAAACGCACAATGACAACGCAATTGTTTCTTCGCAACCGTTTATTAGAACCAACGTTGAAGGAACCCGTGTTTTGCTTGAGGCTGCACGCAAACACAACGTGCGATTCCATCATATTTCTACTGATGAGGTGTATGGGGATTTAGCGTTGGACGAGCCTGGAAAGATTACAGAAGCAACACCCTATTGTCCTTCAAGCCCCTACAGTGCCTCAAAAGCAGCTTCGGACATGCTGGTGCGTGCTTGGTTTAGAACTTACGGGGTGCCCGTAACGCTTTCGAACTGCTCAAACAACTACGGACCTTATCAGCATGTGGAAAAATTCATTCCCCGGCAAATTACGAATCTATTAAGCGGAAGACGCCCAAAACTCTACGGAGATGGACTTCATGTTCGTGATTGGATTTACGTTGAGAATCATTCGAGTGCCGTGTGGGAAATACTAACCAAAGGGCGCTTGGGGGAAACCTACTTAATTGGCGCAAACGGCGAACGCAACAACCTTGAAGTGATGCGTCTAATTTTGAAACTCATGGGGAAAAAGTCCGATGAGTTTGATTGGGTGCGCGACAGGCCGGGCCATGACCGTCGCTACGCCATTGATGCTACGAAGCTGCAGACGGAACTAGGGTGGCAGCCTTCCCATACAGACTTCGAAGAAGGCTTATTGAGCACTATCCAATGGTATAAAGATAATCAAGAGTGGTGGGCTTCAGGCAAACAAGCAGTGGAAGCGGCCTACGAAAACCAAGGGCAGTAGGTTTGCTTTCGTAAATCTTTTGCAAGGACATCAATTTTTCGTAACTCTTCTTCGTGGTTGTTGCGCGTGCTGGTAGTATGAACAAACGTATACAAAGGAAAGGGAATTCATGTCGTTAGCTGCATCAGATACTTCTAAGGTTGCCGATGGTCGTACTACCTCTGAACTAGGTGCTGTCTTACCTTTGACTGCCGAGGTTCGTGACAATCACCTTTTTGTAGGTGGGGTTGATATGGTCAATCTCGCCAAAGAGCAAGGTACCGTACTGTACGTCATGGACGAGGCGGATATTCGGACGCGCATGGAAACCTACCGGGAAGCTTTTCGTTCTCGTTATGAAAACTCGGATGTTTTGTATGCGAGCAAAGCGTTTTTGAATAAAGAAATCTTGCGAATTGCCGCCGACGAGCACCTGTGTCTTGATGTTTCTGGCGGTGGCGAATTAGCTTGCGCGCAAGCGGTAGGATTTCCTGCGGATCGTATTTTTGTACACGGCAACAACAAAACGCCCCAAGAATTGCGCGAAGCAATTGCAGCTGGTGTAGGCCGCATTGTGGTGGATAGCCGCATAGAACTTGCACGCGTTTCAGAAATAGCGGGGGAGCTCGGCGTTGAGCAGCCTATTTTCATGCGCATAACGCCAGGCGTTGAAATCGATACTCATGAATATATTCGTACGGGGTGCGAAGATTCAAAGTTCGGTTTTACCATGCTAAATGATTTTGCGTTCAAATGTATCAAGGACGCGTTGGAAGCTCCTCATGTGAAGTTGGTGGGCTTGCATTGCCATATCGGTTCTCAGGCGTTTGCGCTTAAGCCCTTCCGTGAGGCAGCTCATATTATGGTAGAGCTTATGGACAGGGTTCGAAGCGAATACGGGTACACGCTGACCGAACTGGATTTGGGCGGTGGTTTAGGCGTTGCCTACACAGCCGACCAACACCCAGCGAGTATCGACGAATTCGCCAACATGACAACCGAAGCAGTAAAGGACGCGTGTGCAGAATTCAACATGCCCTTGCCGCGCCTTTTGGTGGAACCAGGCAGAAGCATAGTGGCGAATGCGGGAATTACACTCTATACCGTTGGCATCTTAAAGACGCTGCCTAATATCCGTAAGTATGTAGCCATAGACGGCGGGATGTCGGATAACATTCGCACGGCACTCTATGGGGCCGACTATGAGGCAACTATTGCGAATAAGGCGAATGAACAACGCACTGAAATCGTGACATTGTGCGGCAAGCATTGCGAAAGCGGCGACGTGGTGGCTGTTGATGTTTCGTTGCAGCGGGCTGACATAGGCGATATTGTTGCTGTCTTTTCCACGGGTGCATATTGCCACAGCATGTCTTCTAACTACAACGGTCAACCGCGACCTGCTATTGTGTTTGTAAAAGACGGTGAGGCACGTGTAGTTACGCGGCGTGAAACCTACGCAGATTTGTTTGAGTGTGATATTTAGACGCTATGGAAAGGTTCATACGCGCAAAGTGACGAAACGCTGTGAAAGAACACAGGGAATTGTTCGCAATTGCAAGGAAACTAAAGCAAGATAAGCAGAACTACCTAAGGAGAAGATCATGACGGTTAAGCTTGGCTTAGTGGGAACTGGCACGGTGGGGTGCGGGTGCATAGATATTCTTGACGCACACAAAGAAGACTTCGCTCGTCACTATGGGGTAGACCTGGAGTGGAAGCGCATTTGTTCTCGCCGTTCTGTTCAAGCGGAAGCCCGTGGTCTGGAAGATATCTTCACCACCGATTGGCACGAAGTGGTCGAAGACCCCGAAATTGACATTGTGGTGGAACTCATTGGTGGTACTACCACTGCTCGTGAAGTGGTTTTAGCTGCTTTGAACGCAGGAAAGAATGTGGTTACCGCAAACAAGGCGCTCATGGCTAGCTTTGGGGAAGAAGTCATGAATGCAGCTGCAGAAAACAATTGTGAAATTGCCTTTGAGGGCAGTGTTGGTGGCGGCATTCCCATCATTGACCCTATGAAACATTCGCTTATCTCCAATGAGATTTCATCGGTTATGGGTATTGTGAATGGCACTACCAACTATATGCTTACGCGCATGGTAGATGCGGGTCTGTCCTATGAAGAAGCTTTAGCGGAGGCTCAGGCGAAGGGATATGCAGAGGCAGAGCCTTCTGCTGATGTTGACGGATTGGACGCGGCAGCAAAAATTGCAATTCTGGCATCCATTGCATTTAATTCGCGCGTTACTTTGGCGGATGTTCATGCTGAAGGTATTCGCAACATCACCACAACTGACCTTGATGCTGCACACGACATGGGTTATTGCGTGAAGCTGCTTGCTATTGCGAAGCGTACCTCCGAAGGAGTAAGTGTTCGCGTGCATCCTACGATGCTTCCGCTTACCCACCAACTGGCAACGGTGAATTCGGTTTACAACGCGATTTATGTCACAGGTGACGCAGTTGGTGAAACCATGTTCTTTGGTGAGGGGGCAGGGGCAAAACCTGCAGCAAGTGCTGTTATGGGTGATGTCTTAGAAGTTGGTCGTCATGTAGCGCAGGGCGTAAAGCCTTTGGTTGGGTGCACTTGTACCGACAAGCTTCCTATAGTTCCTATGGATGATTTAGAAACCAAGTACTACCTGCGCTTCACGGTTGCAGACCAGCCAGGTGTTTTGGCTGCCACGGCAAGTATTTTCGCCAAACATAAGGTGAGCGTTTATTCCGTTGTCCAGCGTGGTAAAAAAGATGCTGGTACGGTTGATTTGGTATACGTTACTCATACCGCACGAGAAAAGAATGTACGTGCCGCTTGCGCAGACATCGTAGCGTTAGAAGGCGTGGTCTTTGCCGAGCCGTCTATTATTCGCGTAGAAGATTAAAAGCAGCAACTAGAAGATTTCGGAGAAACAAGCATGCAGACGGAAGAAGTACAAGAAACTCTTCAAGAAGAATTGCAAACTGCACCTGATAAAGAGGTGCTTACCGCCTACAAGGGCTTCGTTGAAGCCATTCATAATTCGGTAAAAGATTCTGTTGATCCAAGCACTATCGGCATTGTGTTTGACTGTGATGGCGTGTTGATTGACTCCGTTGATGTTTGGATGGACTTAGAAGCTAGCTTGGGAAGACGAGCTGGTATAGAAGTTACCGAAAAAGATACCGAAATCCTGCTGACCTTAACAATCCCTGAAGTGGGGGACTATTTTCACAATACGTACGGCTTAGGTAATTCGCCTGAAGAGGTGGTTGCCATGATTGACGAACACATGATGGACTTCTACGGAAATCGCTCCCATGCCTGCGAAGGTGCATCGGAGCTTGTGGAAAGCCTGGCAGAGTTGGGTGTTCACATGAGCGTGGCTTCTTCGAGCCGCAGTCCCTACATTTTGACGGGCCTTAAACATGTTGGCCTGGCACGCTATATGGACGCCATTATGTCGGTCGATGACGTGCAGGCTTCCAAGCGTGAGCCAAAAGTGTTTGAAGCGTGTCGCGAAGCAATGGGAACTTCCTTGGAAAACACCTGGGGTGTAGAAGATTCACTCTATGCTGTTCGTACGCTGCACAATGCCGGTTTTAAGGTGCTTACGGTATTTGGCCACGACATGGGCGGCACCCGTGAAGAGTTTGCCGCCCTGAGCAACAAAGTGGTGAGTTCGCTGAGCGAAGTGTCTCCAAGCTTGTTTTTGCAGCAAGATTAGTCTCTAAGAGCTGTTTGCTGGTGGGCTGGTGTTAAGTAACTAACCCAAAATCTTTCCGTCAAGCGAAATAGTGACAATATCCAGCGGTAGGTTCTTGCCGCTGTTTTGCAATGCTGTTTTTACGGCATTTTCTAACCCGCCACAGCAAGGCACTTGCATACGCACCACAGTAATCCCTTGAATGTCGTTGTTGCGAAAGATTTCAGTAAGCTTGTCTGCGTAATTTACTGCATCGAGCTTCGGGCAGCCTACTAAGGTAACGTGCCCTCTGATAAATTTCTCATGGAATCCAGCGTAGGCATAAGCGGTGCAGTCAGCTGCAATAAGGAGCTTTTTGCCCTGATAGTAGGGTGCCGTTACGGGGAGCAATTTAATCTGTACGGGCCATTGAGAAAGTTGGCTTGGGCGTTCGGCGTCCGCAGTGTTTTCTTGAGTTGAAGGTAATTCTTTATTGGTGTTGTTTGTAGATGAGCTCACAGAACCAGCAGGATTGATGGTTCTTGCTTGGGTTCCAGGGCAGCCGCAGGACGAAGACTCCGCGTTCTTCTGGTTGGCAAGAACCGCAGCTTCGTCGTAGGGTAATGCTTCACGTTCGGTAATGGTAATAGCTCCCGTGGGACAAGCTGGCAGGCAATCGCCCAGACCGTCGCAATAATCGTCTCTTATGAGCCTTGCTTTCCCGTCCACCATAGCAATGGCACCTTCGTGACATGCGGCAGCACAGGCGCCGCACCCATTACAGAGCGCTTCGTCAATATGAACAATGTTTCGTTTCATGATTTCAGCCTTTCTTATAAACTGGCGTGCTTATTGTAATGAATCTTCGTAAAAAATGTTGTAAGTTTAGTATCATTTTGAAACAAATTGACAAAATAGTTACCCAAGGAAACTGTTTATAAACCGTTGCGGATAAAAACACAAAGATAAAACTCCGCTGTGATACAGTTTGAGCGCTTTGTTTTCCGAATGCGTTGTGTGCAAAAGGTGGCTGACTTCGTGGTAGATTCAAAAGAAACAACTTCTGAGCCAATATCAGTTGAGCCTTTCAAAGGGCTTTTAGAAGCACGTATTCAAGAGCTAGGTGGGGAATCGCCGAATAGCGAAGGTGCACCCATTGATAAACAAAAGCTCCCCTTAGCTATGAAAGTATTCGGTGTTCTATGCCTTTTAGGCGGCATCGTTGCAGCAATCCCAATGGTGCTCGTTTCTCTTGTGCTGGTAGCTGCGCTGCGCGGCGGCATGTTTAGCGAAACCACGCTTAACACCACCATCATCGTATCTACCCTTATAGCGCTGCTTACCATTACGTCTTTAGCGTTTATTGTGTTTGGCATCCGTCTTCTTCGCAATCGCCGCAGGTTTGCTGCCCAAACCTCAGAGGTGCTCGTGGTGCTCATTGTGGGTGCCATTATTTGCGACATCATGCTGTTTGGTATTAGTTATGACCTTATTTACTATGCGGTCATCCTAATTCCACCCTTAGCGCTTACGGGCTATATTGACCCATCTTTGGAAGAGGAGCGTCAACTCCAGCGGAAACTTCGCGACTTAGAAACCGAAGAGCAGGCAGAAGAAGGTACGCTTGGTAGAGACCTAAGCGGCAAGGGTTACATCAGCTTGAACTTCTTCAATCTGTTCTGGATTTTTGTGGTGAGTAGCGTAATTGGTCTCGGTATTGAAATGGTGTATCACTATCTAGTGGTAGTGCCTGGCGAAATTCAAGATCGTGCAGGCATGCTGTTTGGTCCCTTTTCTCCTATCTATGGGTTCGGTGCCGTTCTTTTAACCTTAGCTTTGAATCGATTCTACAAAGCGCCTCTTGTGGTGGTGTTTATAGTGAGCGCTGTTATTGGTGGCTCATTTGAATACCTGGTCAGCTGGTTTATGGAGTTTGCTTTTGGTGCAGTGGCTTGGGACTATACGGGTTCAACGCTGTTCGGAGTGATACCAGATCCTATTGCTGCTATCTGCGACGGAAGAACAAGCACCTTGTTTATGTGTATGTGGGGCGCGCTTGGCTTTGTATGGATTAAATTCTTACTGCCCCGAGTTCTGCAGCTGGTAAATCTTATTCCTTGGAAGCTTCGCTATGTGGTTACCACCGCATGCGCTGCACTCATGATCTTAGATGGTGTTATGACTTTGCAAGCTCTGGACTGTTGGTATGAGCGCCTTTCAGGTATGCCTGTTCAAACACCTGTAGAACAATTCTATGCAGAACGATTCGATAACGCGTATATGGAAAATCGCTTTGAGAGTATGACCATTCATCCTGACTCCGCTACCCGTGTTTAAAAAATACCAACGTACCATAGGAGCCAAAGAGGACGTGTCTTTAGGCTTTTCTTTCACGCGTAGCGAGCACCCTGAAGCCCTCCAACTTCGACGCGCTCCTATCGTTTCGCAGCTAACGCTGCTCCACTACGCGTCGCGCTGCTTCGCTTCAATTATGAATAATAAAGTTTGAAGATCAGACTTGTTTTTGGGCTTCAGGGTGTTCGCAAAACCAACGGTTTCAGTGGTTCCCTCAACCTGTGGGTTCTGTGTGGAGATTCACTTAAAGGCGCGGTTGTTTGACGAATTCGAAGATGCCGCACTATAATGCAAAAGTTGCTTTCAAAAGCCCCGTACGCGCAGGGGAATAGCGGCACCGAAACGGGAGTCCAGGCCCGGGGAAGTGCGTTGGCGTAGGAACCCAACAGCAAAAGACCTGCACTTTTGAAAACAAACAACCCATCAGCCTTTTGGTGTGATGGATAAGAAACACGGAGGATTTTAAGTGAAGACTTATTATGCCAAGCCCGGCGGAGTCGAGCGCGAATGGTTCGTCATTGACGCAACCGACCAGGTGCTCGGTCGCGTGGCTACCAAAGCTGCCCAGATTTTGAAGGGTAAGCACAAGCCGCAGTACACCCCGCATGTAGACACGGGTGACTTCGTAATCATCATTAACGCAGACAAAATCCGCGTTACTGGTACGAAGGCTGCAACTAAGGCTTACTACCGTCACAGCGGTTTCCCTGGTGGTTTGAAGGCTGAAGCTTTCACCGAAGCTATGCAGAAGCATCCTGAACGCGTTATTGAACACGCTGTTAAGGGTATGCTGCCGAAGAACACGCTTGGTCGTGCAATGGGCAAAAAGCTGAAGGTGTACGCTGGTGCGGAACATCCGCATATGGCACAGAAGCCTCGTGAACTGAAGATGGGAGAATAACCATGACGGGTGAAGCTTTGTATTACGGTACCGGCCGTCGCAAGAACGCTGTTGCACGCGTTCGTCTGGTTCCCGGCACGGGCAAGGTTGTCGTAAACGGTCGTGAAGGCCTTGAGTACTTTGGTCGCCAGGCTCTGGTTGACTATGCCAAGGAACCCTTCAAGGTAACCGACACTATGAATCACTTCGACGTTCTGGCCAACATCAACGGTGGTGGCGTAACGGGTCAGGCTGGCGCTCTGCGTCACGGCATTGCCCGCGCTCTGCTGGAAGCCGGCGAATATCGCGCCGAACTGAAGCAGGGTGGCTTCCTTACGCGTGACTCTCGTATGGTTGAACGTAAGAAGTACGGTCTCAAGAAAGCTCGCAAGCGCCCGCAGTTCAGCAAGCGCTAAGCTTTCGAACGGCAGCTATACGCTGCAAACTGTTCAAAACAAGAGCCACCTTCGGGTGGCTTTTGTTTTATTTTGACAAAGCACGTGGTCAGAAGTAAAAGCTAGACACAGAGGCAGAATTGGAAATCAGGAGCAGCCGATTCCTCAGACTTGAATCCAGGATATTTTCCTCTGGCAGAACGCTCGGGCTTGTGGTAGTATGGCTTGCGCTGTAAATACAGTATCGGGTTGTGGCTCAGCTTGGTAGAGCGCTGCGTTCGGGACGCAGAGGCCGCAGGTTCAAATCCTGTCAACCCGACCATCGAATTCAAACGCCAGCTGAAAAGCTGGCGTTTTTGCTTTTGGAGCCTTTGGCTGTGTCGGAAGCAAATGAGCTTTACAATGACCTAAAGGGTCGTGTTTTGGTCTTTTCTTGGTTTAAGTTCCAAAGTGCAAAATTTGCACTTTGAATTACACCTTGGATTGCATCCTGGATTGCCTTAGAGCCCATTTATCTGCAATTTCGGCAAGATTTAAATTCCAAAGATGCAGCTTTTGCGCAGTTGTGATAGCATTTTGCGGGTCAGTTTGGCGAGGCTTAATTGCATCTCGCTCACACAATGGAGGACAACATGAAATTTTTTGGTTTAGGTGTGCCAGAACTTCTTATTATCCTGGCAGTTATTTTGCTCATCTTTGGTCCTAAGAATCTTCCCAAGCTCGGTTCTGCTTTGGGCAAAACCGTGAAGAATCTGCGTGAAGGCTTAGGCGCTAATAAAGAAATCGAAGAAGCTGAAGACGAAGAAGAAGTCGTCGAAGAAGTTGAAGAAGAAGTAGAAGAAAAGCCGGTCAAGAAGACGGTTAAGAAGACCGTTAAGAAAAAGACTGACGCTGAATAGTCTTCGCAAGTAAACATTGAGGGGCGCGCGCCTGCAAGGGTGCGTGTCTCTTTTTGTGCCTTGTTTGGATACCTCCAAAAATCCAAAGGTTTCCGCGCAAAATTTCGCAATTAGGGGTACAATACCCCCGCCTCAATTGCAGGCACATTTAAGTTAAGTAAAGCGCGCCATGAAGGCGTGCGTTTTGTAAGTTGGGATGGATGATTTCTGTGGCAGATGGCAATTTCATTTTGACACCAGAAGGTAAAGCAAAACTGGAAGAAGAATTGCACTTCTTGGAAACGGAAAAGCGCGCTGAAATTGGCGAGCGCATCAAGGTTGCCCGTGAATTTGGCGACATTTCTGAAAATTCCGAATACGACGATGCTAAAAACGAACAGGGCATGATGGAAGCTCGTATTGCTGAAATCAGTCGCATTCTTTCTGAGGCTACCGTAGTAAACACCCCGAAACGTTCAACCAAGGTAAACGTTGGTTCCACGGTTACGGTAGATATGGGCGGCAAAGAGCGCATCTTTTCTATCGTAGGTGGCGCAGAAAGTGACACCGCATCAGGAAAGATTTCCAACGAATCTCCTGTGGGAGCAGCTCTTTTGGGTCATAAAATGGGTGAAGAAGTGGAAGCTGTTGGCCCCACTGGTCGCGTTATCAAAATGACCATTTTGAAGATTGAACACTAAGTTTTAGTGCTGGATGCTTAAGGTGTCCTATAGTTTAAATTGACCGAAAATAACCCAAAGGGACTGTCCCCTTGGGTTATTTGGGTTAAAAGATGGATAGAAGTTTGCGCTGAAATATACGTAAAGCAGGGAGAAACGTATGAGCGAAACAACGCAACAAATTACTGTAGAAGACGATCCTATTGAGGTTCGCAAGGCAAAGCGCGCTGCCATGATTGAAGCGGGTGAAAACCCATATGGTCATGCCTTCACCAGAACGCACCATGTGCAGGAACTGGAAGAAAAGTACGCAGAGCTTACAGACGGCGAAAGCACCGAAGACGAGGTGTCGGTTGCTGGTCGTATTATGGCGCGTCGCGTTCAGGGTAAAATTGCGTTTCTTAACCTGCGCGACATGACGGGTGACATTCAGCTGTTCTGCCGCATCAATGCGCTGGGCGAAGAAGCCTATGAGCGTTTGAAAGACTTAGATGTAGGTGACTGGATTGGTGTACATGGTCTGATGATGCGCACCAAGCGTGGTCAGCTTTCCGTTGCGGTTACCTCCTATGAGCTGCTCTCAAAAAGCCTGCGCCCACTGCCTGAAAAATTCCACGGTTTGGCTGACAAGGAAACGCGTTATCGCCAGCGTTATGTTGACCTCATTATGAATCCTGAGGTCAAAACCACGTTCGAAAAGCGCTTTAAAATTGTTGCAGCTATTCGGCGCTATATGGAAGAGCAGGGTTTCTACGAAGTTGAAACGCCGTTTTTACACTCCATTTTGGGTGGCGCAAACGCAAAGCCGTTTATTACGCACTTCAACGCGCTCGATCGCGACTACTATTTGCGCATTGCAACCGAACTGCCTTTGAAGCGTCTTTTAGTGGGCGGCTTCGAAAAAGTTTTCGAAATTGGTCGTCAGTTCCGCAACGAAGGCATGGATCCGTTCCATAATCCGGAATTCACCACTATGGAAGCCTATCAGGCATTTTCTGACCTGGAAGGCGTTATGGACTTGACGCAGGGTTTTGTGCAAGCTGCTGCTCTGGCTGCTTGCGGTACGCTGCAGATTACCTATCAGGGTCAGGAGCTTGACCTTTCAGGCAACTGGCGTCGTGCTTCCATGATTGAGCTTGCAAGCGAAGGTGCAGGTGAACCTGTTGACTTTAGTCGAACCCGTGAAGAACTGGTTGCTATCTTGGAAAAGAATGGTGGCCATGCAGAAGATGCATGGGGCAAAGGTAAGCTTATTGCGGAAATCTTTGAAGCAGTAGCCGAAGATAAGCTGGTTCAGCCCACGTTTGTAACCGATCATCCGCTGGAAGTTTCTCCGCTGGCTAAGAAGAAGCCCGAAGATCCAAACGTGACAGAACGCTTCGAACTCTTTATTTGTGGCCACGAATACGCGAATGCCTTTAACGAACTGAACGACCCCATTGATCAGGCCGAACGTTTCCGCGCTCAGGTTGAGGCTAAGAATCTGGGCGATGATGAGGCTATGGGTTATGACGAAGACTATATCCGCGCCCTGGAATATGGTATGCCGCCAGCTGGCGGCGTGGGCTTAGGCATTGACCGTTTGGTTATGTTGCTCACCGACGCACCTAGCATTAGGGATGTGCTGCTTTTTCCGCACATGCGTGACGAAAAATAGCAGTACCTTAGCCAATTTTGTGCGGAAAAAGCAGCACACGCCCGCTCGGGCGGAAAGTATGTTTTTCAACAGTCCAC
>CASFII010000004.1 GCA_949294735.1 uncultured Coriobacteriaceae bacterium
AAAACACTAGAAAACGTTAGGCTAAAAATTCGATTCACGTGTAAAAATTTATTTCCACAGTATCCGGTTTTCAAGGTTCTTTTGGGTTCTTTGAAACCCCTTCGCGTCATTGCGCTTGGCTCAGACGCGCAAGGAAGTACTTTACAACGGAACCACTCTTGGGTCAAGGAAAAATTTTTAAATTTTAAAAATTTTTTCTTACACCCGCGATGGTGAACTTTTTAGTCCAAGAACCCATCAGGGACACCCGTTGTCCGCATTTCTTCCTTGAATAAATGCGGGAGAAGAATACTAGCTGAAATTTGAGTTCAAAACAAGAACAATTTTCGTGATTTCACAACTAATTTTACGAATAAAAAGGGGCGGAAAACGTCCTGCTTTTCCCGCCCCACAATGGGTGTAAGTATACTTATTTTCTCTTACTATATATAGTAGTAATACCTAAAGTCTTTACGCTGGAAAAAAATCTTCAGCCCGAAGTGATTTTAAACCAGCTTCACAAATTTCCTCTTACCTACCTGAATAATAGCGTCTGTCAAAAGTGACGGATCAACGTTGTATTCTTTGGCGGGAACTGCATCCCCATTAATCTTAACCCCGCCGCCATCAATCAAACGACGAGCTTCACCTACGCTTTGAGCCAACTTAGCATCATGAATAATCTTTGCTAAATAGACCTTGCCATCTTCGTTGGGAGTTAAGTCAGCCTGGAACTCTGGAATATCTTCAGGAATTTCATGCTGCTTAAACACAAGATCGAAGTGTTCTTCAGCGGCCTGAGCCGTTGCCTCATCGTAGTATGCTGCAACAATATTGCGAGCAAGTGCACGCTTAACCTTGTTCGGATGCAGCTTGTCAGCAGCTAAGCCTTGCTCGATTTCGTCGATTTCCGCCACTGAACACGTCGAAGCCAAACGGTAGTACTTCACCATCAGTTCGTCAGGAATAGACATAACTTTTCCGAACATATCGTTCGGTTCGTCAGTAAGACCAATGTAGTTACCGTAGCTCTTGGACATCTTCTGCACACCATCAGTGCCTTCCAAAAGCGGAAGGGTTAGACACACCTGCGGCTCCATGCCCATCTTCTCCATGAGCTCCCTGCCTGCAAGAAGGTTAAAGAGCTGGTCAGTACCACCCAGTTCGACATCGGCTTTAATAACCACCGAGTCATATGCCTGCATAACGGGATATAAGAATTCGTGAAGGCTGATGGGCTGGTTATTGGTGTAACGATTATGGAAGTCATCACGTTCCAGAATGCGCGCAACCGTAAAGTTTGCAGTGAGCTTCAGTAAACCTTCCATATCAAGAGCCAGTAGCCATTCGGAGTTGTATACCAGCTTCGTTTTTTCGGGGTCAAGAATTTTGAATGCTTGGTCCACATAGGTCTGCGCGTTGTACTTAACCTGTTCAGCGGTAAGCTGTGGACGCGTGGTGTTACGCCCAGATGGGTCGCCAATCAGAGCCGTGCCATCACCAATGATAAGCGTAACCTGGTGACCTAAATCCTGGAATTGGCGAAGCTTGCGAAGCGGAACTGCGTGCCCCAGATGAATGTCGGGAGCCGTAGGGTCGACACCCAGCTTGATATTAAGCGGCTTTCCACGCTTCAGTTTTTCCAGTAGTGCAGATTCGGGCACAATCTGGGCAGCGCCCGATTGAATAATGTGAAGTTGTTCTTCCGGTGAAAGCATACTTTTGCTCCTTAATAAGTTTCAACAAGCGGGCATTCTAGCATATTTAGGAAACGCCACGGAACAAATGACCACTGGTAGCGTGCGGTTGTTTTGCTACCGGGTTGCCATCTGTGAGCGCAACTTTAAGTGCACGCACTGTCCGACCAACCGTCTGAGCGGTAACTTCAGAATTCATGAGCGTTGCATCCACCATAAAAGTAGTTACTCCTGCTGCAATTAACTCTGGTAAGGCATGTACAACATCAAGCGGAACCGAGTTATACAAATGGCTT
Organism: uncultured Coriobacteriaceae bacterium; assembly: GCA_949294735.1. Classification (GTDB taxonomy): domain Bacteria; phylum Actinomycetota; class Coriobacteriia; order Coriobacteriales; family Eggerthellaceae; genus CASFII01. Next base: position 1,973 of record CASFII010000004.1, read on the forward strand.
CGGCCGCACAAATCTGTTATCACAGGGAATTCGAAGCCCTTGCGATCCCTCAAATAATGTGGACTCTTTCGACGTGCACAGGCTGCGCAATTTTCATCACACGAGCCTTGACTCATAAGCAAGCAATGCTCAGTAATCATAAGCTCTTGAGCACCTGCTACCGTAAGCCCAATTTCACAGGGAGCATCTTTGGCGAGTGCTTTAATTTGCTCCAACGTAAGCTCTGGAGAAAGCCATACTCTTACCGCGCCAAATTCAACTGCCTGCTCTAAAGAAAGGCGATTGGTTATAGGCAGATGAGGTCCAACTTCTACCTGCAGACCTAATTCAGCGGCATGTTGAAGATCTCCTAGGCTTTCCACTAGTACGCGTTGTTCAGCTTCGACACTTTTCCAGGGATCAAAACCAACCATCGCCTCACGCGATAAACCTTGCGCGTCGTGGTCGATGGTAGGTAACGCCAAAATGCGATTTTTCGGGTAGCCACCTTGTTCGGCAGTGCCTGAACGCTGTCCAGTAACCGTTGCTTCCCCACGCCGATAGTTAAGAATCGGAACGTAGATTGTTTCAGCGCCCGCACGTTTCGCCGCACGCGCACAAGCTGGATTGGTGGCCCATGTCACAACACTGCAGGACTTTCGTTGAAGAGGGCTGTATGACTTACGTTCTTCTACGCGAGGAAGTTGCCTATTTTTCTTCCCGAAAAGAATAGTTTCACTGAGCTTATCTAGTGCCTCCGAACGCAGTTGATGGATGCGCGAAAATCCCAAACCGACGCCTTCATCTAATGCAACTGACAGAGACTTTAGCTCGTAAGGGGTTGAACCTAATCGGTTGATGTGAGACGAAACATCTTCTTTGGTAAGCGCCTTGGTACGTGCTGGTTCAAGAACATCACCTGATACTTCAGACCTGAATATTGGCGTCCCCTCGACAGCGAAAGATGCCGCCCGATGTGCCGCTTCTTCCTCTAATCGCTGGACGATATGCCTCTGCACGCCTTTGCAATCTGAAAGTTGGGCGGGGCTAAAGGTCATAGTAAAAGGCTTGCCTACGTGCAGCTCCGTACACCCCTGTACAGGAACGCGTGGTTCGTTTGCATCGTCCACAAACGCTGCGGCTGCACTACGCACACGAAAAACGCGATCTCCAACATGCGGCGCGCGCTCCTTTGGCTCGAGGGGTAAAACAACACAGCCTTTGGCATCGCGCGGTGCTTCCCCACTTGAGCCAACCACCGTATGAGTAGTGCGTCCCTTACCCGTCCAAAATTCAAGCACGTCACCTGCTAAGATACGCTCTTTAGTCGCAAGAAATGCCTTGCCCTGCCTAACCGCTTCAATACGGCCTATAAACGCACCTCTATTATTGGGACGCTGATAACTCATAATGGTGTTACCTCGAACGCCTTCCAAATAGGCGGTAGTAAAACCACGAGAAAATGCTTCAGTAAGCTGCTTACGCTCCTCTTCAGTAGCTACGGAGGTAGCGTTGATTGCTGAAGAGTTAATAGGAAGATTGGCTGTAGATACCCCTGTGCTCGCATTAGAAGCTGCGTTCGCAAGCACCCGATCAAGTGCGGATCTGTACACCGAAACAACTGCCTGTACATATTCAGGCGACTTCATGCGACCTTCAATTTTGAATGAAGAAACCCCTGCATCAACCAACTGTGGAAGCAAATCTATTGCGCACAGATCCTTAGGCGACAACAGATGCTCCCCTTCTGCAGGCAGAGCTTTATGAGCTCGTTCAGCACGATTATGCAGTTCGTAAGGCAAGCGACACGCTTGAGCACACATACCACGATTTGCTGAACGCCCTCCAATCATGGAAGACATAAAACACTGACCGGAATAACATACACAGAGTGCTCCGTGAACAAAGGTTTCAACTTCCATGTCCCACTGTTTCGCTACTTCACAAAGGTGTGCGATTTCTTGAACGGACAGTTCACGAGCAAGCGTCACCCTTTGAGCACCTAAACGTGCTGCCGCACGAATGCCAGCTTCATTGTGAGTATTCATCTGTGTGGAGATATGGAGGCGCGCTTCAGGAAGCGTGCGGCTTAATTCCGCAGCAACCCCAATGTCTTGCACAATGAACGCATCCGCGCCTGACCGCCAAGCCTGCCGAGCGGCTTCCAGCGCTTGAGACACTTCGTTGGGCAAGATAGCAGTATTAAGCGTTACATATATATTGGCTCCGCGAAGATGTGCGTAGTCGCACGCTTCAGCAAAACGTTTTGGCGTAAAGTTTTCTGCTCCCCTGCGGGCATTGAAGGTTTCTAAGCCCAAATATACCGCGTCAGCACCCGAGCGAACGGCGGCATGCAGCGCTTCCATGTTTCCTGCAGGAGCTAGAAGTTCAGTAGTAGGCACGCTTCCCCATTCCTTGTAAACATCCCTTATAAACATTCTTGTCATTTATTCATGGTAGTATAGACGAAACATACTCATGCTGGGGGCTCTTGGTCACAAGCAGCAGAAAGAATAGATGCAGGCAGGCGGTGTTATGAATCCTCGGAGAAAACAACGCGAAAAGAAGATGCAAGTAGGTCGTTGGGCTGCGGCTATTGTCGCACTTACCATTGGCTTTATTGGAGTTTGCGCAACGGCTGGCGTTGCGGCCGTTGTAGGCAGTTGGACCCAGGACTTGCCCGAGCTTAAGCAAGAAGACCTGTTTAACTATGCTGACAAAACGCGCATTTACGCAAACGATGGCAAGACGTTACTTGCTGAATTTTATCTACAGAATCAGGAGCCTGTAGAAGCTGATCAAGTAAGCGAGCTCGTACTTAAAGGCACCGTAGCAACCGAAGACGAACGCTTCTATGATCACAACGGCATCGACCTTGCTGGTATTGCTCGCGCATTGGTGAACAACCTTATGGGTGGAGATTTGGAGGGTGCTTCCACCATTACACAGCAATTGGTACGAAATACCGTGCTTTCAAGCGAGGCGAACGATATTTCACTGCGCCGTAAAGTTCGTGAAGCAGAACTAGCGCTTGACCTAGAAAAGCAATACTCCAAAGACGACATCTTGGTGATGTATATCAACACTATTAACTATGGTGACGGATGCTATGGCATACAAGCTGCTTCCCAGCACTACTTCCAGAAAGACGCAGCTGATTTAACCATCAATGAAGCAGCTACCCTTATTGGCATTCCGCAATCGCCTACCTACAACAATCCAGTTGACTACCCTGAAAACTGTTTGGCACGCCGAAACGTTGTTCTTGACCGCATGCTTTCCAACGGGGTCATTACCCAGGAAGAATACGACACCACAAAAGCGGAGCCCTTACAGCTCAATATTCAAGAAGACAAAGCTGATGATGGCATCTATAAGTACCCCTTCTTCACGAGCGAGGTGCGTCGTCAGCTTATTGAATCACTTTCGTATGAAAGTGTTTTTGAAGGTGGCTTAACGGTGCACACCACCATTGATCCCAAGATGCAAAAATATGCCGAAAGTGCCGCCAAAAAGGTATATAAGAGCATGGAAAATTCCGGTGATGATGACGTTAAGTTAGCCATGACCTGCATTGACCCGAATACAGGATATGTGCTTGCTATGATTGGTGGTCGTGATTATCGCGAAAATGAATTTAACCTCGCCACAAGCGAAGCAGGCCGTCAGGCGGGTTCAGCGTTTAAGGTGTTCACGTTGGCTGCAGCTATTGAACAAGGCATTAATCCCAATACCCTTATTGACTGCAGCGCTCACTACACCTACAAAGGTTCCACTGAATGGGATGTTTCAAATATCAACAACATCGATTACGGTGTCCGTTCTATCGCTTCTGCTACCTGGGTATCTTCGAACACGGGTTATGCGCGGCTAGTTACTGACCCTGACGCTATCACCCCAGCTGACGTTCTGGACTTAGCAGAACGCTTAGGTGTTACGGGTAAGGTTGAAGAGGGCTATTCCAGTGTTCCTTCTATTACCTTAGGCGTATCGCAAACTAACACCACCGAAATGGCTGGAGCTTACGGGGTGTTCGCCAATGAAGGCGTCAAAATGCCCACCACCTTCATCACCAAGGTAGAAGACAAAGACGGTGAAGTGCTGGTAGACAACACTAAGCCAGAAGGCGAAGAAGTTATTTCTCCCGAAGTTGCCTATGCAACAACGCAGGTTTTGGAGGGCGTTCTAACCAAGTCAGGCGGTACGGCAGTTGGCTACAGTCTTTCTTCGGGACAGGTTGCAGCAGGCAAAACGGGTACCTCTGAAGAAGTGCGTGACCTGTGGTTCTGTGGCTACACTCCTCAGCTTTCTTGCGCAGTATGGACTGGCGCCGACCCTGAACGCTCGATGTATCAGGCAAGCTGGGCAAAAGACATGTGGAAATACTTTATGGATAAAGCCTTAGAAAGCTACGATATTGAAGACTTTGCTACAGCGGATAAACCCGAATACAAACACCCCTTCAATAAAAAACAGCAAGGACTGGATACTGAAGCTGCCAAGAAATTGATTAAGAGCCTGGATGGTAAGTCTTTGGCAGACGTGAAGAAGGCACTGGCTGACGAAGAAATGAAGACGGTAGAAAAATACAGCAACAGCGTTCCTGAGGGTGAAGTCATTAGCATTACCTTCAAAGATGGCGTGTATACCGTAACTGTTTCTAAGGGTCCTGACCCTGCAAAGGAGGAAGAAGAACAACAACAGCAACAGCAAGACACCATTTCCGCTTCTGTGGTTGGCACGCAAGAAGCAGATGCTATTCAGGCGCTGACCTCCGCGGGCTTTGCGAGCCCAAGCGTTACCTATAAGGCCAGCAATCAGCCTGCAGGCACAGTCATTAGCCAGAGCAAAACCTCAGGCAAGAGAGGTGATTCTGTAAGCATCGTGGTGTCTAGTGGTCCAGCGCAAACGCCCACAACCCCAACAGGATAAAGACACACAGCGTGAGGTAATTCGACCATACTTAACACGTGAAACGCAAAATAACCAAGAAACAAAGAAAACAAAGAACCCTGCAAATTGCAGGGTTCTTTTAACGCCTCAGTCCTCATTTAGAGAATGTGCGCTTATTTTCTTTTGAGCCTCAAGACAGAGAATATGTTATGCCTGTGCCGAAGAGGTAACGGTCATTTCTTTTCCAGCAACCGTATTATCCGCTGCTTCAAGTTTGGCAATCCCCTCATCATAAAGAGCCTGAATTTCTTCTAATTGCTTGTTGTAGGATTCGGTATTCACCTTACCCGAAGAGGTACTTTCTACTTCAGTAGCTAAATCTATGTAAGCATCCAGCGCTTCTTCAAGACTTTCGCATGCAGCAACATAATCAGCATGCACGTCAGTGAGAGTTTCAGGTGCAGTGATTGCCTTAAAATCATCTAAAACCTCGTAGGCTTTATCTGCCTGCGTCTGCATAGAAACCAAGTCGCCCCTAGCAACGGCATCAGTAAAGCTAGTAAGCTTTTCTTCCAGGTTTTCCATGGTTTGACTTACCTCTGCCATATATTGACGATTTGCAGCCTGCGCATCCGCCACGGGATTACTCTGCGCGGTTGAACAGGCGCTCAGTACGAAGAGCGCTGCAGCGGTGCATCCCACCAAAAGTATGCGAACTAATTTCTGTGCTTTCATGTACGAGTACTCCTTTTTGGATATGTTCGCTTCACACTAAGAATATGCTAGAAGAGCATTGTAACCAATTCATGCACAATAGCCGTTTGAAAACAATCTGTTATTCTTCGAAGCTTCGCGCACTCGAGGTTGGTTCAGGTTCAGGTTCGGGCTCGGGATCAGGAGCGGGCGGTTCTTCTCCACCGCCAGTTTCGCCACCAGTTTCACCACCAGTCTCTCCACCCGTTCCAGGCGTAGTGGGCTGCTGCTGTTGTTGCTGCTGCTGTTCTTTCAGGGCTTCCTCTTCAGCCTTCTTACGCTCTTCTTCTTCCTTCTTCTTGCGCTCTTCTTCTTCCTTCTTCAGTTCTTCTTCAGACTTATAGTAACCGCCAATGTCATATTCGGGGTCTTTATAACTTGCCTGATACTCTGGGTCATCTGCTTCAGGGAAGTCTTCGAGAGGCGAATTCTTGAGCACTTCATTAAGGAAGTCAGCAAACGCACTTGCCGCCGAAACACTCGACGGCACAGGCTGTGCGTCCACATAGTCGCTTCGGTCACCCAGCCAAATAGCTACCGAATACTGTGGCGTAATGCCGCAGAACCAGCTATCCATGTACAAGTCAGAGGTACCTGTCTTGCCTGCCGCAACTTGACCATTGCTTAAACGAGCTGCCGTACCAGTACCGCTGGTAATAACACCTTCCATAACCTTGGTAGCTGCGTGTGCAACTTCAGCAGAAATAACACGTTCGCCTTCAGGTTTGCTATTGTCAACCAGTACGTTACCCTTACGGTCGGTAACTGTCTGAATTACTTCTGGTTCGTAATAGGTGCCGCCATTTGCGATAACCGCATATGCTGCTGACATTTCGAGCGGTGTAACGGATGCGGTACCCAAGGTAAGACTTGCCACAGGATCCATTTCCGCCGAAATACCCATGCGTTGTGCTACATCGATAACCTTTTCAGGACCAATAGACATAATCAAGCGAATAAACGCCGTATTGGAAGAAACCTCAAAAGCCCCTTCGATGGTTTTGGTGCCGTAGTCGGTATGGTTGATGTTGGACACCGTGGTACCGTCAGCCAGTTCGACAGTAGTACCGGCGTTGATGGTAGTTTGCGGGTTGATTCCTGCCTCAAGTGCAGCCAGTAGTGTAAAAGTCTTAAATGAAGAGCCCGCTTGACGGCCAGAGCCGCCTGAGCCTGTTGCCAGATTTACCTGGTTTTCGTAAAAGTCACGGCCCCCAACCAAGGCACGCACGTACCCGTTGTCAGGATCGATGGCCACCATGGCGCATTCGTAAACGTCTTCTCCGCCTCGATATGAGTTGGCAGCATCCGCCTTGCGCTCAGCTGCTTCTTCAGCTGCTTCTTGAGCATCAACATCAAGGGTGGTGATAACCGTCAGGCCACCCTTAAACACTTCGTCGCGCGAATAGGCATACTTACCATCAGGGTCAGTTAAAAGGTCACGTACATAGCTCGTGAAATACGGGTATTTCTGAATGCCATCTTGCGAAAGTTCAGTAGTGTCAAGATTGATAGGTTCGGCTTTCGCCGCATCGTATTCTTCCTGAGTAATTACTCCGTTAAAAAGCATGCGGCTCAACACGACGTTACGACGCTCAAGACAGTTCTCGGGATAATCAATGGGATTATTGTAGGTTGGAGACTGCGGAATACCAATCAAAGTCGCAGCTTCGGCAATGGTTAAATCCGAAGCATCCTTAGAGAAGTAGCGCTGAGAAGCTGCCTGGATGCCGTATGCACCAGAACCGTAATTGATGGTATTGAGATACATCAGCAATATTTCGTCTTTGCTATACATTTCTTCCACTTTGATAGAAATATATGCTTCACGAATCTTGCGTTTAAAGGAAATGCTGTCCATCTCCGAAGACAAAATGGTATTACGCACGAACTGCTGCGTGATGGTAGAGGCACCTTCTAGTTCCCCGCCCATTAAGTTATTAACGACTGCACGAGCAATACCCATAAAGTCAACGCCGCCGTGCTCGTAAAATCGTTCGTCTTCCGTTGCTACGGTACCCTTAACTATGTATTCGCTAATTTGATCCATCTCAACTGGTTCACGGTTTTCCAGCTGGAATTCAGCTAATACCGTTTTTCCGTCAGATGCATATACCGTAGTCGGTTGCGCAGTATTAAACGCGTCGGCGTCTTCGTAGTTTGGTAAATCTTGCAACCAAGAATTGCAGAGCGCCCACACGCCACCAAAGCCTGCTAGAAATATCCCAACAAAAATGGTCACAAAAACAAGCACCCCAATAAAAGGCTGCTTTTTCTTAATGTTTTCTCGGTTTTTTATAGAACGCGAAGCCACTAGATATACCTCCTACAAACTCCGCACATTTTATCATCGCGGACTAAAAGCCCTGCATACGTTAAGAGTTTGTTGAATAATTCTCACAAGATATAGGTGAAACATTCACGTTATCGACGTAATCGGTCGATGGTTTCTTCGATAATTTTCGCATGTTCTACACTATCTACCGCCAAAAAGATAGTGTCATCGCCAGCAATGCTGCCCAGAACGCCTTCCCAACTTGCGGCGTCAATAGCTACGCATAAACCCGAAGCTTCGCCGCCGAAAGTATGGATAACCACAAGATTGCCTGCAGCGCGCACGTCGCGAACCACTTCACCTACGAGTCTTTGCAAACGCAGTTCTTCGGGCAGAGCATAGCCACCATGAGCAGTTTTCACCAAGCCTAAATCTACAATGTCGCGCGAAACAGTGGCTTGCGTGCACTCAAAACCCACCTTAAGAAGGAGGTCAGCAAGATCACGCTGGGTTCTTACTTCATGAGTACGAATTATTTCTCGAATAGCATTATGTCTTAGTTCACGTTTTTTCATATTGTTTCCCTGCAATTCTCTATCGCAAAGTTTTTTGTATCAGCTATCTCTCTAGCGGTGGTTGCGTCGTGATTTCAACATTCGCTGGAACACTTTTGTTGCTTATTAATACCCGAAAGTTTCCATTGTCACGAAACGCACTCTTGTCTCATCGTAGCTGTTTTCGTATTTTTGCATAATCTTATTTGTTTATGCAAAATTCTCAAATAATTCTTGGGTTCTGTTTCTCTGACATATGTCTTTCTCTGTAAAGATTGGGTTTGCCAGAAACAGATAAAGCACTGCGTGCTAGTATATGCGCAGATAAGGGTAGCCGCCCATGCTACCACCACACGATGAGGTAGGAGCAAGCCGTGGGTTCGCAAGAAGACAAGGGCATACTAAGTGATGCTGAAAAACAGCGCATATATGAACATAATATTCAAGCAATAGTTGAGTTTTTTGAGAGCGGCATCACAAACGATGCTGGCGCGCTTGGTATTGAGCTTGAGCACACCCTTACCAAGAAAGATTTATCTCCCGTGTCTTACAGCGAAGAACATGGAGTTGAATGGGTTTTAGAAGAACTCAAAACCCACTACCCTCAGGAAACTCGAGATCCAGATGGAAGCCTATTAGGCGTGGCTCGGCCTGGAGAAGCGGTAACCATTGAACCTGCTGCGCAGCTTGAACTATCAGCGGGACCTTTTCATTCGCTTTGCGAAGCAGAACAAACCTTCACCGCCTTCGAAAACACACTTACACAGATTCTTGAACCGCAAGGAATGCAAGCGCTCACCGTAGGGTATCACCCTTCTTCAAAGGCGGAAGATTTAGAGCTTATTCCGAAACGGCGCTACAAATTTATGAACTTATATCTGGGAGGCAAAAGCCCCTATGGTGTATACATGATGCGCGGGAGCGCTTCCACGCAAATCTCCATTGACTACTCTTCTACGCAAGATTGCCTGCGCAAGCTGCGTATTGCGTTTGCTCTTGTTCCAATTCTTTCCCTTATATGCGACAACTCCCCCGTATTTGAAGGGAAACCCAGCGAGCATCCTTTAGTTCGCACCGAGATATGGCGCTATTGCGATCCTGATCGCTGTGGTGTAGTGCCAGGCATAATGAAGACGAATTTCACACTTCGCGATTACGCCGAATATCTTTTGAACGCGCCCGCTATTCTGAAGCCCTGCAAAAAAGAACAGTGGTGCTATACCGAGCGAACGTTTAAGGAAATATACGAAGACAAAGAAATTTCTCGAGCCGAGGTTGAGCATATTACCTCCATGTTCTTTACCGACGTTCGATTGAAAACCTACATTGAAATACGTCCAGCAGATGCCTTGCCTATTCCCTACACACTTGCATATGCTGCCTTGATTAAAGGTCTGTTTTATAACAACGATAACCTTGCAACCCTAGAAAATCTGCTAGCACACGTAGATGCAGCTGATATTGAAGCCGCTAAAACTGAACTTATGATGCATGGCTACGAAGCTCAGGTGTATAACAAGGAAGTTACGTTTTGGACAGATGAGCTGATGAAGCTAGCTAAAACTGGCTTGACAGCAGAGGAACAGCATTACCTCGAACCCCTTTCAGCCCTTGTTGCTAAGCGCCAAACATTAGCTCAAGTATCGCATCAAGCTGATTGAAGCTATTAGCACGAAAAACTGAACGCATCCTTTACTTAGGAGCCTCCTGCTTTAGGGTTTTCGTGTACTTCTGTCGAAGTCGTCCGCTCTTCATCTAGACTATGCCAGGTATTTTTCCCCAAGAAAAGGAATGAACTATGAGCAATGAAGGTAAGAAAGTTAAGGTTCACTACACGGGAACGCTTGATGACGGAACCAAGTTCGATTCTTCTCACGACCGTAACGAACCGCTGGAATTCACCTGTATGGCAGGCATGATGATTCCTGGCTTTGACGCAGCTGTCAAAGATATGGAAATTGGTGAAACCAAAACCGTGCATATTCCCGCAAAAGAAGCCTATGGCGAACGCCGCGAAGAACTGGTACAGAAGGTTCCTCAGGACCAGATTCCCAATGGCGACCAGCTGCCAGTAGGACAAACTATCTACATGCAAAGCCCCGACGGTCAGGTGTTCCCTGTTTTTGTAGCTGCCATTGAAGAAGGCATTGTTACGTTTGACATGAACCACGAACTGGCTGGCAAAGACCTCAACTTCGAGATTACGCTCCTTGAAGTAGAATAATCTGGGCCTGGGCGGCTAGATGTGCCCCCTGTTGCGCTTTTGCTGTTTCAGCCGCTCCATCTAAGCTCTAGCAACTTCACTGGAACGATTTGAGTTAGAAGATTTAAGTACTTCGTACAGCGCAACAAGGCTTTCCACGTTGAAATACGTGTTCGTAATGAGTTCTAAAAGCAAAGCGTCGTCTAGTACGGCGCTTTCTATTTTTTGCGCATAAGTGTTTGACTGCATAAGACACCACCATTTCACAACATCCATCCAGAGGATCTTGCAAGCGTGGCGTGTGCTTTCTTAAGGCGTGCTAGCTTACGATAAGCACTCAGTGTGGACTGCGCAAAGCAGCGCTTGCATTGGCTCTTTCGTTTTTATCATTATATCACAAAATAGAACATTTGTTTGTTTCTTCTTCACTATCTCAAGTAACAACAGACCAACAGATTAGAATCAACTCTGTGTTTCAAACTACGAAAGCGCACAATGAACTTTGCCGAATAGCGCCCCTATTTGTATTAAAATGAGCGTTTTGACAGGCGAATTTAGCTTACTCAATACAGAAGCTCATAAAGCGAAAGGTTGCCTTACTTCATGCTTCAACTTATTGACATCGAAAAGTCTTACACCACCGGCTCTTTTACACAGGTAGCACTTAATCACGTATCTCTTGCATTCCGCGACAATGAATTTGTGGCAATCCTTGGACCATCAGGGTCTGGTAAAACTACCATGCTGAACATCATCGGTGGACTTGATCACTATGATTCAGGCAACCTTATCATTGATGGAATCTCAACTGAACAATACAAAGATCACGATTGGGATACCTACCGCAATAATCGCATCGGCTTTGTTTTTCAAAGCTACAACCTTATTCCCCATCAAACCGTTCTTTCAAATGTAGAGCTGGCTCTTACCCTCTCTGGCGTATCAAAGTCGGAACGCCGCGAACGCGCTATTAAGGCTCTGGAAGAAGTAGGGCTTGGCGATCATATTGATAAAAAGCCTAGTCAGCTTTCTGGTGGGCAAATGCAACGCGTGGCTATTGCGCGCGCTCTTATTAATGACCCCGAAATTTTGCTGGCAGACGAACCAACGGGTGCACTAGACAGCAAAACCAGCGTACAAATCATGAACCTTTTGACCAACATCGCAAAAGATCGTCTGGTTATCATGGTTACGCACAATCCCGAATTAGCGGAAGAGTATGCCACCCGTATTGTGAATCTTTCCGATGGCAACATTACTTCCGACAGTAACCTCTTCGATCCTTCGCAAGAGCCTCAAAAAGAAGCAAAGCCTGCGCGCAAAACATCTATGTCGTTTCTGACGGCGCTTTCACTTTCTTTTAATAACCTTATGACCAAAAAAGGCCGCACGCTGATGACAGCATTTGCTGGCTCTATTGGGATTATCGGCATTGCTGCCATTCTAGCTTTGGCAAATGGTGTTAATAATTACATCAAAACCGTCGAAGAAGAAACGCTTTCGGAATATCCCCTTACCATTCAAAGCACTGGTATCGATATGACCTCTATGCTAGTGACCGCAAGCACAGGCATGATATCTGACGAAAACGGCGAAAGTGAGGGAGACATTCGCGAGATCAATATGCTCACCAATATGTTTGACAATATTGGCAGCAATGACCTGGCCTCACTTAAAGAGTATTTAGAAAGTGATGAATGTGATATCGAAAACTATACGAATTCGATTGAATATTCTTACAACGTAACGCCGCAAATTTTCGCTTCGAATACCGAAAATGGGGTACATCAGGTTAACCCAGACAAAAGTTTTTCTGCACTCGGATTTGATTCTACCGCTACTAGCAACAGCCTTATGTCTATGAGCATGTCGACTGACATGTTCTACGAAATGCCTAAAGATATGCACCTCGTTAAGGAGCAGTACGACGTAGTTGCTGGTAAATGGCCAGAAAACTACAACGAATGTATTTTGGTGCTCACCTCTCGCGGAGGAATTAGCGACTTTATGTCTTATGTTTTGGGATTGCGCGACCCCGATGAGCTCAAAGACATGGTAAAGCAGTTTGCCAACAACGAAGACGTGGACGTCCCAGAAAAGATGAACACGTATTCCTACGAAGATATTTTGAGTATTACTTTCAAGCTGGTAAACGCTGCTGACTATTATCAATATGACAGCGAATATAAAGTCTGGAAAGACAAAAGTGACAATGCAAACTACATGACTGACCTGATTAACGAAGGCGAAGATATTAAGATTGTGGGCATTGTCCAAGCAAAGCCCGATGCTCAAGCTACGGCACTTACTGCGGGCACAATTTGCTACCCTCGCAGCCTTACCACCCATATCATTGAAGAAGCAGCACAAAGCGAAATTGTGCAGCAGCAACTTGAAGAACCTACCATCAACGTCTTTACTGGCAAAAGCTTTGCCGAAGAAGCTGAAGAAGACAGCTCGGGTGATGACGAATTTAACATGGATTCGCTGTTCACCATCGATGGTGAAGCGCTTCAAGCCGCATTTACTATTGATCAAAGCAAACTGGCAGTAGATATGTCTGATGCGCTGAACTTAAGTAGCGGATTAGAAAACATGCCCGCTGCACCTTCCCCAGACATGGATGCTCTTATGAATCAGCTTGACATTGAGGTGACACCCGAACAAAGCGGAGCATTAGTAAGTGCTGTCATGGCGGGCTATCAGTCCTATTTGGCTGACCATCCGCTTATTGACCCCAACGATCCCAATGCAGGAAACATCAACTACGAAGAAGCCTTCCAAGAAAGCTTTTCCGCCTACCTGCAAACTTCCGAAGCTCAGGGTATTTTGATGCGAGAAGCCGAAAAACTAGCTGGTGATTTAGGCTTAGAAAGCCAGATAAGTGTTGCCTTGCAGGGATATATGCAAAGCACCATGACGGCTTACATGGGTGCTATGGCCACCGAACTCCAGGCTCAGGTCACTACAGCTCTGCAAGATTCCATGGATAAACTGGCAAACAACATGGCTTCCGCAATGAGCATTGACGCAGATAAATTTGCTGAAGCGTTCCAAATGAATATGGACGAAGAAGACCTTGCTGAACTTATGATGTCGCTTATGACCAAGGAGGAAACGTCTTACGACAACAACCTTGCCAAACTCGGCTATGCCGACATGAATAACCCTTCCGAAATTAGCATCTATCCTATTGATTTTGAAAGCAAAGAACACGTTCTTGCCATTTTGGATGGCTATAACGATGCGAAGGAAGCGGCGGGTGAAGAAAGTAAAGTTATCACCTACACCGACATCGTCGGCACACTGATGTCTTCGGTAACCGACATTGTGAATATGATTTCCTACGTGCTGATTGCCTTTGTGGCCATTTCGTTGGTGGTTTCTTCCATCATGATTGGTGTTATTACCTACATCAGCGTACTGGAACGCAAAAAAGAAATTGGTATTCTGCGCTCCATTGGTGCTAGCAAACGAGACATCAGCAACGTATTTAACGCTGAAACCATTATTGTGGGGCTTATTGCGGGCACTATCGGCATCGGAGTAACTGCGCTTTGCTGTATACCGGCAAACGCAATTGTTTATTCTGCGTTCGATGTACCGAATATTGCCATTCTCCCGTGGCAAGCGGCGCTTGTGTTGGTGGGAATTAGCGTCTTCCTGACGTTTTTGGCAGGGCTTATTCCGTCAAGCGCGGCAAGTAGAAAAGACCCGGTTGAAGCACTGCGTAGCGAATAAAACCCAAAAGGGACGTGTCTTTTGGGTTACTTGTCTTGCTGTGGCGCGTCTATCTGCACACCCATTAATTCGCAAAACATACGTGCCATAGCTTCGGGTGACTCTTTCATTCCGTTTTCGAGCCACTTGAGAAACACATTAAACAAAGCACCTGAAAAGGCATGGAGCTTATAGCGCTCAATGTCGTTGAAGGCCATATCGCCTGCTAGAGCTTCAACGTGCATATCAAAAATTTCCAAATACAAAGATGCTAATCCCGATTTGTAAATGCACAAAATGGGAGCTCGGTACGCTCTGAAATAACGAAAGATCAAAACAGTACCTTCGTAACTCATGATGCCAGTACCTAGCTGCGCCAAACGATTACGATATTCTTGCAAAATGTCGTCAGCAACACTAATTAGCACGTCTTCTTTAGAGGTGAAGTTTCGATAATACGAAGCGCGCGCCACACCAGCCGTTGCCACAATGTCGCTTACGGAAATATCCGAAAACTTCTTCTTTCCCATAAGGCGAATGAGTGCTTTTGAAATCCGCAATCGGGTAATACGGTTTGCTTCCCGACGTTTATCTTTGCTGTCTTTTCGGTACGCATAATAGGTGTTCATTGAACAAGTCTCCGTTTTTTGTATCAGGTCATCTACTTGACGCGCTTTTGCCGTTTGGTAGCATACTTCTTTGTTTATTGATACATTTTGTCTCATGTTAGCATACTTCAGAAAGAGCGTATTTCATCATGATGATTATTACTGACACCGCTTCTGATTTATTTGAAGATGAAGCAGCGCACATGAATGTTCACGTACTACCCTTGGACATTCGCTTTGGCGAAGAAAACTTTAACCACAACACGCAGGAAACGTTTAATCGTTTCTATCAAATGCTCGATGAACGAGATGACTTCCCTGCCACTAGCCAGCCTGCGCCTGAACGTTATTGCGAACTATATCGCCAGGCCAAAGAGGCGGGCGAAGAGGCACTAGTCATCACCTTATCGGGTGCTCTTTCTGGTACGGTTGAAAGCGCACGTATGGCAGCGAAACTTGCTGAATACGAAGACCACATTACCATCATGGACTCGAGGCATGCTATTTCATCTTTGCGCATGATGGTTGAACGCGCAGTCGAACTACGCGACGAAGGTAAGACTATTCCTGAAATATTGCCTGAGCTTGAATATTTACGTGACCATATTCGCATTTGTGGCGTTTTGGGCAAAATGGAATATCTCAAACGCGGCGGACGAATCCCAGCAACGCTGGCAACCGTGGGCGACCTGCTTAACATTAAACCCGTTGTGGCCGTTGCCGATGGTGCAGTAGAAAGCATCGGTAAAGTACACGGTATTAAGGCGGGCGAAAAGTTCCTCCGCAAGGAATTCGCCAAACACCCATACAATCCTGATTTCCCCATCAGCTTCTTATATTCTGGTCAAATTGAATTGGCAGAAGAATTTGCTGACAGCATGGTAAAAGAATTCAGGATAGATAAAAGCGAAGCTCGTTGGCTTCAAATCGGTCCTACCATTGGGGCACACCTGGGGCCTGGATGCGTAGGGCTTATGTTTGTATCCAAAGAACCCATCGAGGTGCATTAAGCGGTGCTCGTGTAAGTCTTTCCTGGCTGCTGGCATCTCGCCTACTCTCTCCCCGTGGTGTCCACAGCATAACGCACGACGCGATGTGCACCGTGTTGTGTACGACATGCTGCTTACGAAGCAGAAAGAGCTGCGACATCCAATATAACGAGCGTAAAGCACAGCATGCAGCTTTGTACGCCGTGCGATATACCGCGAACACAGTCTGCGTGCCGCAAAAACGTTAAAGGAATGTAAAATTTTTCACCGCTTGTTCTAGGTTGTTATAAAGTTTTAAACAATATGCAGGGGGGGTCATTTTCTTCCTTTGTTTGACGCAGGGATCACAAAAAGAATCTGATGCCCTTACCGCACGAAAACATAAACGAAAGGGAGGGCTGTCATGAAGATCAAAAAGATGACCGCTATTGTTGCAAGCGGGTTGCTTGTTGCTACACTCGGAATGTTTGGGTGTTCCTCCAGTACCGACCAAGGCGCAGGGGAATCGACACAAGGAACCGAAGCAACCGCCGAACAAGAAGCACAAGAAAGCGAACAGGCTGTTACCGAACAGCCAGCTGGAGAAGATATCACGCCAGTAGAAGGCACACTTGAAGCGCCTGCCCAGGTAGGCGAATGGCTTACAACCACCATCTATTCTTCGGGAGACAGTGCAAATCATCCCATTTACTATCGCGTTACAGGCGTAGATTATGATCAGGCTAAAGCAGAAGAAGCTATTGCAGCCTACAACGAAGCAAGCAGCGTTCTTGAAATCCAGGGTCTGGACGCAGACGACCTAAAGACTATGGAATACATGCTGGTCAACTATGAGCTCTACATTCCCGAAAACGTACCATCTGGCGACTATGGTCTTACCCCGCCAACCCTTCGCCTTGCGGTATATGGCGCCGATGGAGGTTCTATTGAAGTTGACGGCATTACCTACATTGGTCTGTACAGCACCGATGTTACGATTGATGAACCTGATTGGCTACAACCTGGCGATTCCATGACGGGCACTACCCTGATAGCCATTCCTAAGAATGCGACAGAATTCCTGCTGCAAAGCGATTATTCTGACCCTGCAACAGAAGAATCAGTTGACACGAATACATTGATTAAGCGCTAGGTTGCAGAAATACTTCATTAGGGTTAAAGAACAAAAGTGCCCGACCAAACGTCGGGCACTTTGCGTTTCGCAAGGTTTAGCCTACGGTAAAGCGAGTCTACTTGTAGTCCATATCGCGGCGCACTAAACCCCGCGCACAAACTCGCATCAATCCTATTCAACACAAGCGGCAACAGCTGCCTGGAGCTCAGCCAACCCTTCTTCATCTTCGGTCCACTGACGCGTAAGCGTACCGCATGGGAGCTGCAAGCCGCATCCTTCCAAAACCGCAGCCACTTCTTTGGGACCCATTTGAGCCCAGCCATAGGATCCGAAGGGAATACCAATGCGCTCTTTCGCACCTTCCTTGGGCAGCAAGCCCTTCAAATAGCACAGGAAGGCCGCCACAGTTGGCATCATGCCAGAGTTAAGCGTTGGAGAGCCCACTGCAATATACTTTGCATCTAGCACCTCAGTCATAATGTCAGAAATGTGGTTGACCTTAAGGTCGAATAAACGCGCAGGAACGCCGCGTTCCACAAAGGCCTCCACGATGCTCTGAGCCATCTTTTCAGTGGTGTGCCACATGGAGTCATAAATCACCACGGCGTATTCTTGGGATTCGAAATTTGCCCAACGCTGATAAGTTTCCAAAATATCATTCACATGAGAGCGCCAAATAACACCATGAGCAGGCGCAATCATGTCAATCTCTAAGCCTGAAAGCGCATCTAGAGCCTTGCCCACGTTTTTCGAATACGGCATGACGATGTTCGCATAGTACTTCTGTGCTTGCGCCATTACTTCAGGTAGCCCCACTTCGTCATCAAAGCGCTTCGAAGAAGCAAAATGCTGACCGAAGGCATCATTTGAGAACAGAATCTTTTCTTCAGGGCAATAGCTCACCATGTTGTCTGGCCAATGTACCATCGGAGTATGAGCAAACACCAAAGTGTGTTTGCCTAAAGAAAGAGTATCCCCTGACTTGACTGGCATATAGTCGCGTTCGCCATAATGCGCCGTCAAACCACGAACACCATTGGGGAAACTGGTCACAATTTTAGCATTCGGTGCCAATTCACAGAGTTCTGGCAATGAGCCTGAATGGTCACGCTCCACGTGGTTAGAAACAATATATTCAATCTTTGCAGGGTCAATTATTTCGCGAAGGCGTTCTACCAGTTCATCAGCAAACCCAGGTTTAGCTGTATCAATTAACGTGGGATGTTCATCCACAATAAGATACGCATTGTACGTTGAGCCGCGATCAGTGGTGTAACCATGGAAGTTACGCTCGTTCCAGTCAACACCGCCCACCCAATAAATATCGGGCTTCAATTCTATTGCGTGCAGCATAGTTCCTCCCTTAGTACTTTGCAGCAAGGGCTGAAAGCGTCTTATTTCAGCTATCTTGAGTTTAGCACGCATGAGCACTCCATAAAATGCTACTTCAAAAGAAACATATATTTTCAACATGCATTTTTACATGCTTTTTCGTTACTTTTATAAGGGGTTTACCTGCATAAAGACAAACAAGGTGAATCCTGCTACCATGTTTTGGAATAATTCCGTGAAATGCCGCGCGAAGAAAGGACGCCTTATGGCAAACAAAACTCTTGCCAAGCCTCATGACGAGCTCACCATTTTAGTCACCGGTGGTGCGGGCTTCATTGGCAGTCACACGTGCGTAGAACTGCTCAATCAAGGTTATAGCGTGGTTGTAGTTGACGACCTAAGCAATTCAAGCGAAGTTGCTCTTGACCGCGTACGCCAAATTTGCGGGCTTGACACTACTGATGCACGTCTGCGCTTTTACCAGGCCAATATCTTAGACAGAATAACCCTAGATAGCATCTTTGCCGAAAACGATGTCGACGCTATTATCCACTTCGCTGGCTTCAAGGCGGTAGGTGAAAGCGTTGAAAAGCCTCTGGAGTATTACTGGAACAACGTAGCAGGCACGTTGGTACTCTGCGACGTTGCACGCGAACACGGCGTAAAGAATATCGTCTTTTCTTCAAGCGCTACGGTATACGGCGAACCTGAATTTATCCCTATCACCGAAAGTTGCCCGAAGCACGAATCCACCAACCCTTACGGCGAAACAAAGAGTATGCTTGAGCGCGTGCTAACCGACCTGTATAAGGGTGACGACGAATGGAACGTAGTTCTACTTCGCTATTTCAATCCTATTGGCGCGCACGTAAGTGGTCTTATCGGCGAAGACCCGAAGGGTATTCCCAACAACTTGCTTCCTTATGTGGCACAAGTAGCTGTTGGTAAGTTGAAGTGCGTGGGTGTGTTTGGTGACGACTACCCCACCCCTGACGGAACAGGCGTACGCGACTACATTCACGTAGTAGACCTAGCTCGTGGTCATGTTGCTGCACTGGATTGGATGGGCGGCAAAGTTGGTACAGGTGAAGCAATTGGGCTGGGTTCTATTGCTGGCACCCCTGAGGCCGACGGATCGCGTCATGGCGTTGGCATTTTCAACTTAGGTACGGGTACTGGTTCAAGCGTTCTGGATGTCATCCGCGCTTTCGAAAAGGCCTGCGGCCATGAAATCCCCTATGAGATTAAGCCACGTCGCGCTGGTGACGTTGCTGAAAACTATGCAGCTTGCGAAAAAGCCAAAGACGAACTGGGCTGGGTTGCTGAATACGACCTTGACCGCATGTGCGAAGACAGCTGGAGATGGCAATCGCAGAATCCTAACGGTTACGCTACTGAATAAACGTAAAAAGCTCCCGCAAGGGAGCTTTTTATTAAGAAAAGTACTACTTAAGCTTCGGGCTGCGACGCGCTCCTATCGTTTCGCAGCTAACGCTGCTCTACTATGCGTCGCGCTGCTTCGCTTCACTTGTGAATAAAAAATTTGAAGCTCAGACTTGCCCTCCAGCTTAAGTAGCGCTTTCACGTACGCAGCCGCTGCTTCGGGCTGTTAGTGCATCAGCTTAGTTACGGCCTGGGCGTAAGCGATAGGATCTTCCAGGGGTAGCCCTTCTACAAGCAGTGCTTGGTTATACAAGATGGTGGCATACAGCTTCACCTTTTCAGTGTCCCCTGCCTTCTGAGCCTCGCTCAGCACTTTAAACACTGGGTGCTTCGTGTTCAGTTCGAGAACACGCTGAGACTTTACTTCCTCGTCAGCACCAGGCATGCTGGCAAGCACCTTTTCCATCTCAAGAGAGATAGCGCCTTCGGCAGTAATGCATGCGGGAGCATCGGTAAGACGCGTAGAAACCGCAACTTTAGAAACTTTGCCCTCTAGTTCCTGTTGAATAGTTTCAAACAAATCCTTGTTTTCTTCGGCAGCCGTTTCGGCTTCTTTCTTTTCCTCTTCTGTTTCTAAGCCTAAATCTCCGCTCGCGACGTTTTTGAACTGCCACATAACGGATTCTTCACCTTCGGCAACTTCTGGCGTATATGAATCCATGGCTGCCATACAGAATTCATCCACATCTTGCGTACAGAGCAGTACGTCGTAACCCTTGCCCAAAACGGTGGTAACAATAGGCATCTTGGCCAAGCGCTCAACGCTTTCGCCAGCAGCATAGTATATGCAAGGAGTGCCCTGACCATCAGCTGCCTTGTCTTTGCCCGCTTCCTTGGCCGCCTGCACATACTCTGCCAACGAAATCATCTTTTCCTGTTTTGCTGAATAGAACAGCAAAAGATCTGCGAGCGTGTCTTTCGCCATGCCGTAGCTGGTATAAATACCATACTTCAAACCGCGGCCGAAGTTTTTAAAGAACGCTTCATAGTTTTCACGGTCGTTGTCGCGCATGTCGGACAAATCGCTCGTAATTTTCTTTTCAATACGGCGCGCAATTGCCGTAAGCTGTCTATTGTGCTGAAGCGTTTCTCGCGAAATATTAAGACTTAAGTCTTGGCTGTCCACTACGCCACGTACAAAGTTATAGTAGTCGGGCAGCAGTTCTTCGCATTTTTCCATAATGAGCACGTTGGAGCTGTACAGAGCCAAACCTTTTTTGTAGTCCTTGCTATACAGATCATACGGTGCACGACCTGGCACAAACAGAAGCGCGTCGTAAGTGAGGGTACCTTCAGCATGCAGGGTAATGGTGCGTGCTGGATCCGTGAAATCATGGAAGTCCGACTTATAAAATTCGTTGTACTCATCTTGGGTGACATCAGATTTCTTACGCTTCCAAATAGGAATCATGGAATTGACGGTTTCTAGTTCCTGGTAACTTTCATACTGCGGCTCGTAGTCATCACCCGCATCTTCAGGTTTTGGAACCTCACGCGTTTTAGTAACCAGCATCTGAATGGGATAGCGCACATAGTTGCTGTACTGCTTAATCAGATTCTTTAAACCGTATTCGGAAAGATACGTATCATACGTTTCATCTTCCGAGTTGTCTTTCAGAGTCAAGATAACATCGGTACCATGTTCAGCGCGTTCTGCTGCCTCGACGGTATAACCGTCTACGCCATCGCTTTCCCAAGCGTATGCCTCATTGCTTCCATAGGCACGCGAAACTACACGTACCCTCTTTGCTACCATAAAGCCAGAATAAAAACCCACACCAAACTGACCGATGATGTCAACGTTTTCGCCCTGAGCTTCAGCGTTGTCGGTCTTGAACTCCAAACTGTCAGAATGAGCAATGGTGCCCAAATTGCGGTCAAGTTCTTCTTGGGTCATGCCAATGCCATTATCAGATACCGTAACCGTGCGTGCTTCCTTGTCGAAGGAAACCAAAATACGCAGGTCATCTTTAGAAATTTGCAAATTCTTGTCAGTTAAGCTCTTGAAATACAGTTTATCCACCGCATCTGATGCGTTTGAAATGAGCTCACGCAAAAAGATTTCGCGGTTGGTGTAAATGGAATTGATCATAAGGTCGAGCAGCTTTTTGCTCTCCGTTTTGAATTTACGCATAAACGCTTCGCTTCCTTTCGTTCACCTAAAATCACGCACATAAATTTAGCACTCTAGTGTGCAGAGTGCTAATAGAATCACATTTTGTCACATAAATAATTAAAAGGAACGAGAAGAAAACGGTGTTACCCGTTTGTTACATCGCCCGACTGGTTCAGGCTGATAGCATCCCCTACAAATTGAGAAGGGACATTAAACAAACATTGGAAGAAATCTTTGGTGCGGGCGGGAATTTCTCGTGCATCGAACCACAGTTGTTGAGCAAATTTGCGAGCGTCAGACGAAACACCCTGTACGTCTATCCCTAAAGACTGAGCTGCATATAGTGCGCGGTAGAGGTGGTAGGTTTGTGTTACTACTACCATGCGTTCTACATTAAAGACGTGCTTGGCGCGGTACATGCTTTCATAGGTAGAAAAACCTGCATGGTCGCAGAAGATGTCTTCACTTGGAACGCCTTGCGCCATAGCATATTCCTTCATGGCTTTTACTTCGTTGTAATTTTCGGTGCCGTTATCACCACTCATAATGATTTTAGGAGCGACGCCTGCCTTATACAGGGCGATACCAGCATTCAGGCGATCTTGAAGGATTAAAGAAGGTGTTCCATCAGGCAAAACAGAAGCACCTAAAACCACAATAGCGTCGGCTGTGCCAAATGATTCCAGTTTTTCTGATGCTTCACTTTGGGGAATTATATTATCTTGTGTGGAATAGATTACCCAGGCATTCGTTCCTGCAAGTATCAACGCCAATACAACCGCACAGGCGAAGATCGCACCCATAAGCCTGCCCAGGCAACCCTTTTTCTTTTTAGAACTCATACCCCGAGGGTACCATAGAAAAATTCCGCCGTCCTAACGGGCGGCGGAATTACATTATTTAGCTACGATGTTGCGCGCGATATTGTAAACGTTATTTAGCTACGATGTTTACCAGGCGACCAGGCACTACAATGGCTTTCTTTACCTCTAAACCAGCTAATGCAGCCTCAACTGCTGCCAGCGCTGTTGCACGAATATCTTCTTCGGCAGCAGTTGCAGCAACCGTAATGCGAGCCTTTACCTTACCGTTTACCTGAACAGCCAGTTCAACTTCATCGGCTTTAGCTTGCTCGGGGTCAAAGGTAGGCCATTCTTGTTCATGGACAGAACCTTCGAAGCCCAAAACACTGTGCCATAATTCTTCAGCCCAATGCGGAGCAATAGGAGCCAAAAGCTTCACGATCACTTCAGCCAGTTCATGACTAAAGGCAGCGGTTTCTTCGTTGGCAGCACGCTCTTCGACAGATGCTTTGCGCAGGTAATCGCCCGCCGCATTGCAAAGCTCCATCATGGCGGCTAAGGCCGTGTTGAAGTTATTGCGATCGAAGTCATCGATAACTTTACCCACCACGCGATGACGTTCGCGTACCAGCTTCTTATACGCCTCGGCAACTTTAGCTTCTTTGGCACCAGCGGTATACAGCGTATCGTCGCCAGCTACACCAGCAAGGTCGCACACAATACGCCACGCACGATTCATGAATTTGTAAATGCCTGCCAGACCACCTTCGTCCCACAGCAGGTCTTTGTCAGGCGGCGCCATAAACAAAATGTAGGCGCGCACCGCGTCGGCGCCATATTCCACAATCATATCTTCAGGAGCAATAACATTGCCCTTCGACTTGCTCATGGTCTCACCGTTACCGTCTTTTACCATGCCTTGACAAAGCAGGTTTGTAAACGGCTCATCAAAGTCAACCATGCCCATATCGCGCAGCACCTTCGTAAAGAAGCGGCTGTACAACAGGTGCAAGATAGCGTGTTCAATGCCGCCGATGTATTGGTCCACGGGCATCCAGCGGTTTGCTTTTTCCGGAGCAAACGGAAGTTCTACATTATGCGGATCGGTATAGCGAAGATAATACCAACTGGAGCACGTAAAGGTGTCCATGGTGTCGGTTTCACGGCGTGCTTCGCCTCCGCACTTCGGGCACGTGCATTTCGCGAACCCTTCATGCGTTGCCAAGGTTTCGCCCGCAGAAAGGTCAATGTCTTCTGGCAGCATTACGGGCAGGTCCTCTTCGGGAACAGGCACCAAACCACAGGTGGGACAATGGATTGCCGGAATAGGGTTGCCCCAATAGCGCTGACGGCTAATCAGCCAATCTCGCAGACGGAACTCTACCTTGCGACGTCCTTTACCCGCAGCTTCCAAGTCGCCCACAATAGCGCTTTCGCCTTCGGAGTGCTTGCCGCCTACCAAACCAGTATATTTGCCCGACTGGACCAAAAGACCTTCAGCGTCATAAGCTGCTTCCCAGTCAACCGACGTTACACGACGTCCCTGTTCGTCCTTCAGTTCGGGATACAGCACATCGTCTTCGGGCAAGATGATGGGAATGATAGGCAGGTTATACTTACGTGCGAATTCGAAGTCGCGCTGGTCGCCGCACGGGACAGCCATAACAGCACCCGTGCCGTAGTCAGCCACCACGTAGTCTGCCACCCACACCGGAACCTGTTCGCCATTTACGGGATTAATTACATAACGTCCCGTGAAAGCACCATGCTTTTCGCGGTCACCTTGAGCACGTTCTACTGCGCTTACCTTCGAAGATGCTTCTACCAGCGCCTTCACTTCTGCTTCGTATTCAGTACCAGAAACCAAATCATCCAACCCAGGATATTCGGGTGCCAGTAAGAAGAATGAGCATCCAAACAACGTGTCTGCACGCGTAGTGAATACCGTAATGGTTTGCGTTTCAGGCTTGCCTTCAGTGGGCACTAATTCGAAGTCAACTTCAGCACCTTCAGACCTGCCAATCCAATTTGCCTGCATCTGCTTAACGCGATCCGGCCAACCATCCAGCTTGTCCAGGTCATCCAAAAGCTCTTGAGCGTAGTCGGTAATCTTAAAGTACCATTGTGTCAGGTCACGCTTTTCTACTGCGCCATGACAGCGCCAGCATTGCCCTTCAGTAACTTGTTCGTTTGCCAACACCGTACCGCAGTTCGGACACCAATTAACAGGACTGTTGCGGCGTTCTACCAAACCACGCTTCCAGAACTGCAGGAAAATCCATTGACCCCAGCGATAATACTCGGGATCACAAGCAACTACCGTGCGATCCCAGTCATATGAAAAGCCCATGCGCTTAAAGCTGGCTTTTTGTGTTTCGATGTTGCCATATGTCCAGGTGGCAGGATGACTATTGTGTTTAATAGCAGCATTTTCCGCTGGCAAACCAAAAGCGTCCCAGCCCATAGGATGCAGCACGTCAAAGCCACGCATCTTTGAATAACGAGCAACTACGTCACCGATGGTATAGTTACGCACATGCCCCATGTGAATGTCGCCCGAAGGATACGGGAACATTTCCAGAACATATTTTTTCGGCTTCGAGGTATCTTCACGAACCGTGTTCAGTCCCGTTTCTTCCCAAACCTTCTGCCAACGCGGTTCAATTTCATGCGGGTTATAGGCCTTCATCTTCACTCCTTGCCACAATGCATAAAAGCCTTACAGCGCTTTAATCACACAAACGTTAATTGTATCAAAAGGACCCTTAAACAGAAGCAATAATACGCTTGGTACGTGCTTCAACTTCGTGTTTTATTTCTTCGATATCCAGCGTAAGGAACATTCCGTCTTTGTAAATAACCTCACCGTCACACATAGTAAGTACTACATCGCTTCCATGAGCAGAATAAATGAGGTTTACCAGCGGATTTGTGAGAGGCGACCATGCAGGGCCAGTAATGTCCAAAACGCAAATATCGGCTTTCATGCCAACAGCAATGCTTCCGCAATCAGTCCTTCCTTGCGCTAAAGCACCCGCTCGTGTTGCTGCATGCAAAACCTGCTTCGGCGAAACAATGGCAGGATCAAACGAAGCGCCCTTGTAAATAAGCGCCATCAAGTACATGTCTTGGAACATATCGTGATTGTTGTTGGATGCCATGCCGTCGGTTCCTAAGCAAACATTCAAACCTGCGTTCAACATACGATCCGCTGGCGCAAACCCGCTGCCCAACTTCATGTTTGAAGCAGGATTGAGCACAGGAGACACTCCATGCTCCTTCATGCAAGCAATATCGTCATCTTCCACCCAGACGCAATGCGCTGCCACCACTGGCACATCCAGCACACCAATGCTCTCGAAATAACGAAGAGGCGTAAGACCCCCGTGACGCTGCTTACACTCTTCGTGTTCGCTTTTAGTTTCGGATAAGTGCAGACAAATAGGTAAGCCTGCCTTTTTTGCTTCTTGCGCTAGCTCAGTGCAGGTAAGCGGGTTTGAGGTATATTCCGCATGGATATTGTAATCTATGCGCACGCGTCCGTTATAGGCTTCGTGATACTGCTTGATGAATCGTTCGTTGTCTTCTTTGTTGGGATATTCGGCATAGTGTTTTTCTTCAAAGAACAGCTCAGATTCGCAAACGTTAATTTTCATGCCCGCTTCAACCGCTGCTCGAATTCGTTCGTCAGCTGAATAGTACATATCCGAAAAACTTACCGTCCCATAGCGTGCCATTTCAGCACAGGCTAAAAGCGTGCCCCAATAGTTGTCTTCGGGAGTCATCTTGGCTTCAAACGGCCACACCATGTCATTGAGCCATGCTTGCAAGGGCAGGTTTTCTGCATAGCCGCGCAAAAGCGTCATGGGAGCATGGGTGTGCAAGTTATAAAGCGTCGGCATCAAGAGCCTGCCTTCGCCCTTGTACACTTCCCCGTAATCGGCAGCATTAGCAGGAGCTTCACCACCAATATAATCAATGCGACCTTCCCGCACGCCTACCCATTGATGGGGCTGATAATCAAGGTTTTCATCCAAAATACTGATATCTTCAAACAGCATTGTTGCTCCTATCTTTCGTTTCGGACAAGGATACTACAATCCTTCCGAAGCGCCCCTTAAGGTGAACGTAATATGAGTGCAATATGGGCGCATTTAGGTCTCATTATGTGCTATCATGCCACCCTGTCAGGCATAAAGGGCGAACTCTTAGGACGCCCGCAAACAAAGAGAGGACATCATGGCAGATATCGAATGCACTAGCTCGTGCAGCTCCTGCGGCGTAGAAGGCTGCGGCGACCGCACTGAAGAGCAAACGGAAGCTACCGAAGCTCCCGTACAAAACCAATATCGCCCCGCGAAGTTTGAACTGAATAAGCGCTCTGAAATCAAATATGTTGTTGGCGTTGTTTCTGGCAAAGGCGGCGTTGGTAAGTCTTTGGTAACCGGCTTGCTGGCTACCGAAATGCAGCGTCGTGGCTTTAAGGTAGGCATTTTGGACGCCGATGTTACCGGTCCTTCTATCCCGAAGGTTTTCGGTATCCACTATCCGCTGACTTCCGACAAAGACGGCATTAATGCAGGCAGCACTTCTACGGGTATCCGCGTAATGTCTGTTAACCTGCTGCTTCCTGAAGACGACATTCCAGTTGCATGGCGCGGTCCGGTTGTTTCTGGCGCAATTCAGCAGTTCTGGAGCGAAACGCACTGGGGCAAGCTGGATTACTTGTTCGTCGACATGCCTCCGGGAACCTCCGACGTGTTCCTGACGGTATTCCAGTCTTTGCCACTGGACGGCATTGTTACGGTTTCCGCTCCTCAGGAACTGGTCAACATGATTGTAGGCAAGGCCGTTAACCTGTCTAAGGATATGGAAGTTCCGGTACTTGGCCTTATTGAAAACATGGCTTACTTCAAGTGCGACGAATGCGGCAAAGAACATCACATCTTTGGCGAACCGCACGCTGAAAAGCTGGCAGAAAAGTATGGAATTCCATCTCACGCTACCCTGCCGATTGACCCGACCTTTGCTCGTCTGTGCGACGAAGGCAAGATTGAAGATTACCAGCTCAATGGCGAACTTGATTCCATCTTGGACAAGATTGAAGAAGTTACCATTATCGCTGACAACTCCTAGTCTTTAAGCAGACAGACTGCACGCGAAAGCCCCGGGCAAACGCCTGGGGCTTTTTTAATCTTACGAAACCAGCGGGACGTGTCTTTTGGGTTTTTTGAACCCAAAAGACACGTCCCTATTGGTTTCAAAATAATACTCTGCAAAGCAGCACTACGAAAACTACTTCCACATATCGTAGTTATCCTGCTTCCAGTCTGCTGGATTGTTCACGTACGGCTCCATTGCTTCTTCGTCGCCACCCGCTGCATCCAAACGACGGAAGTAGTCGCGGCATTCTTTCGCCACAATGCCACTGAGCGCAAAGAGGGCGATCATATTCGGAACTGCCATGCAGGCGTTGAAGATGTCCGCAATAGTCCACACCGCAGAAACGGTCATGTACGGTCCAATGAAGATACAAGCAATGTAGAGCCAGCGATACACTTTAACGGCGCGTTGACTACGGTTGCTCAGATATTCCAAGCAACGTTCACCGTAGTAGTCCCAGCCCAAAATGGTGGTAAAACCAAACAGGGCCAAGCAAATCATCAGGATAAACGACACAACCTCTGGCGGCATGAAGGGCAAACCTGCCTGGAATGCAGCATTCGTTACCGCCGCGCCTTCCAAACCGCTGTCATAAGTGCCCGTCAAAACCAGCGCCAAACCCGTCATAGAACAAATGATGATGGAGTCGATAAACGTCTGCGTCATGGAAACCAAACCCTGACGTACCGGTTCTTTTGTTTGTGCTGCTGCTGCAGCGATAGGAGCAGAACCTAAACCAGCTTCGTTTGCAAAAATGCCGCGCGCCAAACCCATTTGCATGGCAATCAAAATAGCGCCAAACATGCCACCACCAAATGCTTGCAAGCCAAATGCCTGGTACACGATGGTTCCCAGAGCAGCGGGGATTTTGTCGATGTTGTAAATAATGAGCGTGAACGAGAACAGCAAAAAGACAACTACCATTGCAGGTACTACACGTTCAGACACATTCGCAATGCGCTTAATGCCGCCGATAATAACTAAACCAGCAAAGATGGCAACAATTAAACCGCCCACAATAGTCGCGATGGAATAATCGGTACCGAGGATTTCTACCGTGTGAGCGCTTTCGGGATCAAAAAAACTTACGAACGCGCTAGAAATAGAATTGACCTGGGTAAACGTACCAATACCGAATAAGCCTACACACATACCGAAGAAGGCGAATACTTTCGCCAGCCACTTCCACTTGGGACCCATGCCGTTTTCTATGTAGTAAAACGGACCACCCAACACATGACCCAATTTGTCCACAGTACGGAACTTTACTGCCAGAAAGCCTTCGGAAAACTTAGTTGCCATACCGAACAAAGCAGCAAGCCACATCCAGAACAGAGCGCCTGGACCGCCCGTTACTACTGCCGTTGCAATACCAACAATGTTACCCGTACCAACCGTTGCAGACATGGCTGTACATAAGGCAGCAAAGCTGGTTAGCTCACCCTTGCCGCCCTTTTCGTTTTTAAAGGTGTAGCTTAAAGCCTTGCGCAGACGAATAAACTGCATACCGCGCAAACGAATAGTCAAGAAAATACCACCCACCAGAATAAGGGCAATCAGAGGCGGACCCCAGATTAACGTGTCTATAGTGGTGAGAATGTTGTTGAATTCTTTGAAAGCGTCCAATGTTTCCTCCTTTCCTGACGTCCAAGCTGCCTTATCGGCGGCGTTTCCTAGGACCTAAGGAATGAAGGCGAATACGCGCAGGATGGCTTGGTGCAGTGTGCCATGCCATCCGCTTAGCTCTGTCCTTTTGCCTGAGAGTTTCAACAGCTCCTTCAATCGAATAAGCCGTCTTGCCCCTTCGGCACCCGGTTCTACGGGCTTCTCCAGAGATCCCATCCACACCCAGTTTCACATGATCCAGGGCGTTTCAGCGGGACGCGCTGTCTAATGACGCTGAACAAATTGTATAAAGTTGTATCTTGGCGTCAAGTAGTATTTTCTATGTATTACAAAACGCTATACTGAGCGGCAAACAAGTTGAAAGGAGCGGCTATGACTGAAAGAATCGAAAGTGCAACAAATAAATTCACCAATATGGACGCCGCTACACTGAAGGATTCTATGGCAAAGTTTGAAGGTATGGGCATTGTTGCCACTGTCAATGAAGACGGAAGCCCCAATGCCGCCATTTTTATGCCCGCTATGCCTGACGAAGAACACCTGGTGCTGGTACTTGCAAAGAACAATTCACGTGCGAATATAGAGCGCACTGGTAAAGCCCACTTGGTATATGACGTGCCAAACCCTAAAGCTGAAGAAAAGTCGGCACGCCACGCAGGTGCTCGTTTAGATTTACTCCTACTTCGCGCCGAGGGCGAAACGGCTGAAGAATATAATCAGGTTGCAGAAAGTTATCCGCGCATAAACCCCGCAACACTGATTTTCCGTATTGAGAACATATATCCTATCGGGTAGTATTAATAAATAGCTGTGGTTAACGCCGCAGGCTCTGTAGTTGCCCATCGCACAAAAGCCCATATGCCAAGCTTTTGTTTCGAGTAAGGAAAAGATTCGTGAAGTTCTAAACGATTTTATTTCGTTGTTTGTGCCTAGCCAACGTTTTGGCGTCGGTCTCTTTTGCGCTAAGCGATTACGCTCAAAAGAGTGGTGCACTTGTTTTAGGAGAACTTCATGAATAAATCTACTTCACCAGTACTTACGCTATCTCATGTGTCATATACCTACCCTGGCGCGGCAAACGCTGCACTCAGTGATATTTCAGTTACCTTTTCACCCGGTTGGACAGGTGTTATTGGCAACAACGGATGTGGGAAAAGCACGCTAGCTCGCCTTGCGTGCGGAATGATTGAACCTACTTCAGGAAGCGTTTCGCCTCAGCTTTCAGCAGCGTACTGCGAACAAGATGCTGGCATTGAACCCGACATGCTCTTTGACTTCGCATGCGACTATGCACCCCACACTCAGCAACTTCGGCGCATTCTAAACTTAGAAGAGGATATGCCCTGGCGCTTTCATGAACTGAGTAGCGGAGAACAAGAGAAACTCCAGGTAGCAGTTGCACTTTGGATGCAGCCGCAGTTGCTGATACTAGATGAGCCTACCAATCATCTAGATGCGCAGTGCTGTGCCGAAATTCAGCAAGCGCTTTTAAATTACCAAGGTATTGGGCTTTTAATTTCTCATGACCGAGCGCTACTAGATGCGCTGGCCACAAACTGCCTTTGCTTTGAGGCTGGAACAGCTCGCTTACGTCCAGGCGGATACACCCACGCCAAAGCACAAGCAGAACAAGATATTCTTGCAGCAACGCGCGCAAAGGAAGCTCAGAAGACTGCTGTACGAAAACTTTCGCAGGAGTATACCAAGCGAGCTCACAAGGCAGATCAGACTGCTGCTCGAAGAAGCGCACGCCATATTGACAAGCATGACCACGATGCGAAGGGGAAAATAAAGCTCGCCATCTATTCTGGGCAAGATGGTAAAGCGGGTGCCCTTGCTTCTTCTTTGGGCGCGCGCCTGGCGAAAGAGCAAGAAAAGCTTGCGAATATGCGCATTGAAAGAGAATACGAGAGTACGCTTTGGGTAGACACCACTCCCGCTGCACGCAAAACACTGTTATATTTACCTGCTCATACTATGACCACTGGTCAAGGGAATACCCGCTCCATTCCTGCGCTCACCCTTGAAAACACCACGCATTTGGGAATACGTGGACCAAACGGAATTGGAAAAACTACCCTCATAAAGCAGATTGTTCAGAAGCTGGAAGATCAGCAGGACATCACTCCTCTTCGCGTGCTGTACCTTCCACAAGAAATGACCTTAGAAGGGCGCAAAGATTTGCTTGCTAGCATTCGTAGCCTGTCAAATAGTGAGAAGGGATTTTTGCTTTCGGTGGTAGCGCAGCTTAATTCTGATCCTGAACGCATACTGGAGGGTGCTTCTACCAGTCCTGGTGAAGCTCGTAAGCTGTATGTGGCCAAAGGGATACTGGATAAGCCAGAACTTATTATTATGGACGAACCCACCAACCACCTGGATTTGCATTCCATCGAAGCACTTGAAAAGGCACTGGCGAATTTCCCTGGAGCTCTTCTTTTGGTAAGTCATGACGCAGCCTTTATGGAGGCCACCTGCGACACCATTATCGAGCTAAAATGAACCTATAAAAATTACGCCGTTCGGTAGAACGGCGTAATGAGAGTTGGTGGTGGAGCCTAGGGGGATCGACAATCCGCTCCCTTGCGGTCGCGTATTTCTTACGTCGGGCTTCGCCCTCCTTATTGAACAGCCCGCTGGGCTGTTCAACCCTCACGGGGTTCGATCCCCCTTTACTTTGCTGTCATAAAAACAAAAACGCGAGCGTTAACCGCTCGCGAGATTTTTAGTGGTGGAGCCTAGGGGGATCGAACCCCTGACCTCATGGCTGCCAGCCATGCGCTCTCCCAGCTGAGCTAAGGCCCCGAAAAAATGCAAGGGCTACTATACCACAAGCGCGCCTATCTTCAACAAATTTTTTCGTTTATGAAGAAATTGATGCGCAACGCTGCCCTTTAAACACGGTAGCCTTACGGCTTTGGCACGACCACCGTGGGAACATTGGGGCTCAAAAGTACGTTGTGCGTAACCGAACCAAACACAGCACGACCTAAAGCAGAACGTCCGTGAGTACCCAGCACCAGCAGCTTGCGCTTAGCACCATATGTAATCAAAACCTTGGTCGGCGAAGATCCTTCGATTGTCTTGCCTGTTACTACCAAATCAGGATAAGCCGCTTTAAGAGAATCTATATGGGCATTAATCTTAAGTTGGAATTGCTCCCCTACTGGACCCAGTCCGCCACCCAAAGATTCTGCGGTTCTAGAAATACCAGCTGGCAAACCCCAGGCAGAAACTAGTTCTAGAGGCTGATTTAAGGCAAGAGCTTCTTTAACAGCAAAAGCAATAGCACCTTCATCAGAATCATCAGGCCCAATACCTACCACAATGCCAGACCCCTGGTCTTTGTAATCCCATGTTTCTGGAATGACCACCGTGGGAACAGACGCAGTGATAGAAAGCTTGAGGCCTTTAGTGCCGCCTAACATTTCACTAATTTTTGCATTTTGGCGAGCGCCCAAAACCACCATGTCGTAGCTTTCAGACACGTCCGCCAATGCTTCCAAAATACCTTCGTCGTGAACAATCCAGTCTACTTCGATATTTTCGAAGTCTTCACTTATCTTTTGGGCAATGTCTCTGAGTTTGTTTTCGACCGTTTCGCGAATGCTATCAACTTCTGCGCCAAAAGCCTTAGCGGAATCCAAGGCAACTGCCGTGAGCAGCGTTACTTGAGATGAAGTCCTTCGAGCACGCAGAGCAGCCCATTCAATTGCCTTGACACCTCGTTCAGTGCCGTCAACACCAACCAGAATTCTTGCCACGAATAAACCCCCTGCTCGTTCAGAACAACGAAAATACCTTAATAAAATGCAGAAAGCTCACAGGATTCATGAACGCTTTCTTTGATTTTCCTGATTATTTCTTAATGGAAAACAGGAATCATCAACCACAGAGCAAACAATACCACAGCTACACAAGCTGCAAAACAACCTATTGAAGCAACTCGAGCAACAATTGCGCCGCCTTCGGTGCCCTTTTCCCATAGGCGCAAACCTGTTGCGTAGAGCGTTGCAATCAAACCTGCAACTATAACCGCCGTGAGCAGCACTGTGATAAAACCCGTGGCTTCTTGCATGATGAGTTCTTGCATTGCCTTACTCCTTCGCCGCTCTTAAGCCGCAGCCGTTGCGGTAGAAAAGTCGTTTCCTGAGCCTCCGCCTGAGTGAGATCCAGGACTCGAAGTGGATCCAGGATTTGAACCAGAACCAGAAGTGGGTCCATCAGAATGGGAGCCAGAATCGGAAGCGGCGTTGATTTTTACGTCAGCTCGTTCGTTAACATTCATGGCATTAACGGGATTTCGACGAGAAAGCCTAAAGATAATAAAGCCAACAACCAAACCCATCAGCACAATAAAGATGGTGCCTGCCGTACCAAAACGGGTAAACAGGCAGGTGAAAGCACCAATCAAGCCAGCTGCTGGGAAGGTTACAATCCAAGCAATAACCATACGCTTGGCAACAGACCAGTTTACTTCGTTCCCTTTGGTGCCCAGGCCTGTACCAATGATGGAACCAGAACATACCTGCGTGGTAGACAGCGCAAAGCCAAGGTGAGAAGAAACCAGAATAGTGGTTGCAGAGCTTGCTTCAGCTGCAAAGCCCTGAGGCGTATTGATTTCGGTCAAACCTTTGCCCAGTGTGCGGATAACGCGCCAACCACCCATGTAGGTACCTAACGCAATAGTGAAACCGCAGACTGCAACAACCCACAGTTCAGGGCTTGAGCCTGGAGTCTGCATGCCAACAGCGACCAGCGTAAGGGTGATGATACCCATGGTTTTTTGGGCGTCGTTCGTACCGTGCGAAAGAGCTACTAAACAAGCGGTAACAGTTTGCCCATGACGGAAACCAGATTCAATCTTTTCAGGGTTCATTCCCTTGGTGATTAGCGCTATAAGCTTCGTTGCGGTATAGGCAGCCAAGCCAGCAACAATTACAGAAATAACCGAAGGCAGAATAATTTTGGTAACTACCGCACCGAAGTTTACGCCCGCAACACCTGCGCCAACGATAACAGCGCCTACCAAACCGCCAAATAACGCATGAGACGAACTAGAGGGCAAACCCACCAGCCAGGTCAGCAGATTCCAAAGAATGGCACCTATCAAGCCCGCAAGAATGAATTCCGGGGCTATGGTTACCACATCTTCGTTAATCAACCCCCCTGAAATCGTTTTTGCTACCTCTACCGACAAAAATGCGCCAATGAGATTCAAAATACCTGCAGCAGCAACTGCCGTTTTGGGCTTTAAAGCACCAGTTGCAATTGAGGTTGCCATTGCATTAGCCGTGTCATGAAAGCCATTCGTAAAGTCGAATATCAAAGCAACGATGATGACAAGTCCGACAACGATAAGAGTGCCTAACTCCATTGTTCGTTCGGTTCCCTTCCTTTAGGAAAAATTGCATAGGTATGCCTTTGCATAGCCGATTATATTCTGAAGACGCACTGTCCGAGTTCTGTAAGAGAATTGTCAAATCTATGTAAAGTCTTATTGGAATATACGTTTTCCTGTAAAAACTTGCGTTTCTTAAAGGGTTTAACGTTTTGAACCTGTAAATAATTGTTCGTAACTTTAACAAATTTTTACGCAAAGTGGCTCGTTTTGTAAAGCTAAGACAACAGAGCAAGCTAAATGCCGTCAACGCGAAAAAAGACCGCCCGAAACGAGCGGTCTTTAATGAACAGTACATGAACACTCTTAAGTTGTATAAGCCCTCAAATTAAAACTAGCTTTACTTCCAAAACCCTTGCGTTCAGCCGGATTGTTAAGCCAGAACCCTAAAGCAGATTACTAAACCTGTTGATTAAGCCTCTGGTTTTTCGGAAGCATAGAAGGTTGCTTCTTCAAACAAATCCTTGATAGCCTTGCCGTCTTTAAAGGGAAGCTCCAAAAATTCGCTGATAGTGGGAACCAGTTCGCTGCAGTCTACGTAATGGCCTTTTTCGTTAAACTTCGTGGTGTCCTGAACACGCCAATAGCGGTCATTTACGTCAGTTAAGTAGTACGTTGAGCCCTCTACTTCCATATACACCGAATGGTAAGTGTGCAAATACGTCGGTAATTCCTCGTAAGACAGCTCCAACGCCTCAGCAGCTTTTGTACCCATAATGCAGCTCCTTTCTATCGGAAAAACCTGTGGTTCCATAATAGCAAGAAGTACTGCTACTTTGGGTGGCAAGTTTGCAGAAGTGAAAGAAAATTTGCGGAATGTACTGCGAAAAGTTAGAAACATTCACCTGCATTCAAAGCTATTGAATAGCACCCTTACGCAGTCAAAGTTTTCATTCTTCGAAATAATTAAGAATTACTCGTGGCGAGCACTGCGGCGGAAGCGACGGGCACGTAAAAATGTTCCTTCTTCCAAGGGTTCGTCGGTGAAGAAAGAATATCGTGCGCAGGAGCGATTTGCTGCTGGCACAGGTACTGGCTTTGGATGAGGCTCAGATTCAGTAGGTTCTGGATACCACGTAAGGTTGCGCACGGTAACCGGAAGCACTGCTCGACGCGGCATTAAAACTTCCAGATCTTCCCCTTCGTCAAATCTATTGCGACAGCGAAAATAGCTCCGCCACTTGCCTGCAACTTCATCAAATTCGCTTCCCTCAACATCAGCTACGTGCAGTGCGTTTTGTTCATAGCCGTCATAATCGGGTGCTTGCTCAGCTTCCCCAAAATAAAACCCAGTGGAATAGGGACGGTGCGAAATACTTTCCAGCTCTGCCTCCAGCTCTTTGGCTGGAACCCCATCAAGAACTTGCCGATAGGCGTTCACTACCGTTGCCACATAAAACGCTTTTTTGTTGCGCCCTTCAATTTTGATGGAATGAACGCCCACATCTGCTAGTTCTCGCAGATAAGCCAGCATATTCAAGTCTTTCGCATTCATGATATAAGCACCATGCGCATCTTCTTCGACGGGGAAATGCATACCAGGGCGCTTTTCTTCTTCCAGCGTATAATGCCACCGGCATGGCTGCGTGCAGTGACCCTTGTTGCCTGAACGCCCTGTAAGATATGAAGAAATCAAGCAACGTCCTGACACCGCCATACACATAGCGCCATGTACAAACGCCTCTATTTCCATGTCTTTCGGCATGGAGGCACGCATGTCCGCAATGTCTGCAAGGCTCATTTCTCGCGCGCACACCACACGGCTTGCACCCAGCTCATACCATGCGCGTGCGGCCTCGGCGTTTGCCACAGAAGCCTGCGTACTAACGTGAAGCGCTACACCCGGCGCATATTTGCGCGAAAGCAAAGCAGCGCCCAAGTCTCCAATAATGAAAGCGTCTACGCCTGCTTCCGCAAGCGCCTCAAAATAGGGAGGCAGTTCGGATAAATCTGATTGCTGCATTAAAACATTGCAGGTCACATGAACTTTCACACCTGCTTCATGCGCAATAGCAACCGCACCAGGGATATCTTCAAGGGCAAAATTAGACGCGCGAGCGCGCATGCCAAATTTATCTGAAGCCAAATACACTGCATCAGCACCATAGCGAATCGCAGCACGAAGCTGCTCCATGCCACCAGCTGGAGCTAAGAGTTCAGGAATATTGATTCTTTCAAGTTCGGGCATAGTACCGCACAAAACCTATCGGGACACTTCTTTAAGGTGCAATCCTGGAGCTAAAGAGGAGCTCTTTTTGCCGCAGGATCAGATTACTTTTTCACCACACGCTGACCTTGAGGTGTGTCTTCAATAGCAAACCCAATTTGAGCTAGCCCGTTACGCACCGCATCCGCTACTGCCCAGTTTTTAGCTGCACGAGCTTCGGTCCTGGCCGTCAACAGGGCATCCATTGCTTCGTTTGCGTTCGTTCCCTCAAAGCCTAAAACTTCCGCGGCCAAAGTAACTACTTCAGCAGGATATGTTTCGCCTTTTTCAGAGTTTGCGCCAGAAACATCAATGCCAAAAACTCCCATGAGCTCAACAAGAAGCTCTTTAGCTGCTTCGAGCAGTTTAACGTCCTCTTTATTGGCGGTTTCGTTCGTAAGAAGCGCATTCATTTCGTTTACAAATGAGAACACTTCGCCCAAAGCCGCAGGAGCATTGAAGTCATCATCCATAGCTACTACGAATTCCACGCGAATAGCTTTGAGATGGCGGATGAACGCCAGCCCGTCTTCTATCAGCTGAGGAGCTTCAGCGGAAGCATTTTCGATTGCCCAATCAATAGTACGCACAGCGTTTTCAATACGCGTGAGTGCGGCATCTGCCTCCGCAAGACGTGCGTCAGAAAAGTCCAGCGGGCTTCGATAATGGGTTTGCAGCATAAGCATGCGCAAGGCTTCAGGACGGCACTTTTCCAATACATCATGAAGCAACATGAAATTACCCAGGGACTTGCTCATCTTTTCAGAATTAATTTGCAGCATGCCAGAGTGTAGCCAATAGTTTGCAAAGGTGCAGCCACACGCCGCTTCACTTTGAGCACGTTCGTTTTCGTGATGTGGAAATACCAGGTCTGCACCGCCACCGTGAATGTCAAAAGGCAGCCCTAAGTATTTGCGCGACATAGCGGAACACTCAATGTGCCAACCTGGGCGACCTTCACCCCACGGAGAAGTCCACGAAGGTTCGCCTGGCTTAGCTGCTTTCCACAGCGCAAAGTCCAGCGGGTCCTGCTTGCGGTCTTCAAGGCCTTGCCCGTCGGAGCGCAGTTCACGGTGACCCGCTTCCATGTCGTCGATATTACGACCAGAAAGCTCACCATAGGCAGGATAAGAGCGGACTGAAAAATACACATCGCCGTCGGCAACATAAGCATGTCCACCATCTATGAGTTCCTGAATGAGCTTGATCATTTCAGGAATCTCTTCAGTTGCCTTCGGACGAATGTCGGGGTCAAGCACACCCGCAGCATGCATGTCGTTGATAAATGCTTCGGTGTACTCAGCAGCAACTTCAGCTGCCGTACGCCCCTCTTCGGCAGCGCGAGCAATAATCTTGTCGTCAACGTCGGTGACGTTTTGAACAAAGGTTACTTCGAAACCTCGCCACATAAAGTAACGACGAATCATGTCAAACGAAATAAAGGTACGCGCATTGCCAATGTGAATGCGGTTATACACCGTCGGGCCGCACACATACATGCCAATTCTGCCCAGTTCTTTTGATTCGAACTTTACCTTTGCACGTTCTTTAGTGTTGTAAACCTTAATCATGAAATCCGCCTTATTTCAAATAACACACAGCGTCTGCTACGAAACAATAATTACTCTTTGTGGGCAGGGGCAATTATAGCGAAGTGCACAGCACTTATAAGCAACCATACCTTGAATCTTTAGGGGATGCCTTTAATCTTCTTTGTAAAGCAGAGCGACTGCCGTTGCCGAAATGCCTTCTTCTCGGCCTTCAAAACCCAAATGCTCAGTAGTGGTTGCTTTGACACCTATGTTTTCTACGGGAATACCCATAGCCTTTGCAAGGTTTTGGCGCATTGCTTCTCTGTGTGGCGAAAGCTTAGGAGCCTGTGCCGCAATAACAGAGTCTACATCTAAGATAACATAGCCTTCTTCACGTACCTTGTTGGCAACTGCAGCCAAAAGCACCAGTGAATCAGCGCCTGCGTAAGCAGGATCAGTGTCAGGAAAAAGCTTTCCTATATCTCCCCCACGAATGCCACCCAAAAGCGCATCTGCTATGGCATGAGCCAACACGTCGGCATCGGAATGGCCCAAAAGACCCTTAGTATGAGGAATGTCGACCCCACCCAGAATAAGTTTTCGACCTTCCGCAAAGGCATGGACATCATATCCCTGCCCGATGCGCATGTTTTGCATTTTGAATTCCATAACCTATTCCTTAGGAGTTTCCCAATCTTCAGGATGTTCTTGGCGCAACACACGCAAAGCGGCAACCATCAGCTTATAGTCTTCTGGCACGGTCAGCTTAATGTTGTCGCGCTTGCCTTCTACCACCAACACACGGCCACCCAAGCGCTCAATCAAAGCTGAATCATCGGTACCTACAAAGCCGTCAGAAAGCGCGGCTGCGTGAGCGCGTCGGTAGATGCCTGCGCGGAACACTTGCGGGGTTTGCGCGCTCCAAAAAACGCTTCTATCGGGCGTGCCTAAAATAACTCCGTCTTCATCAACAATCTTTAGAGTATCAATAGCTGGGTGAGCAACTACCGCTCCATCGCAGTCAATATTTCCTTTACAGGTATTGATAGTGTGCTGAATGAGAGCAGGAGAAATAAGTGGACGCGCGCCGTCATGCAGTACCACATACTCATAGGTTTCAGGGACGTACTCTAAACCAGAAAAAGCAGATTCCTGGCGAATGCTTCCTGCAGGAGCAATAACCACAGGCGTCACAAACGGGAAAGGATCAATGGCTTTTTTGAGGTATTCTTCCTGGCGTTCTTCGGGGCACACCACCACAATCAGTCCAATGTCCCCTACTGCATCAAATGCCTCAGCAGACCAGG
This sequence comes from uncultured Coriobacteriaceae bacterium, assembly GCA_949294735.1. GTDB lineage: Bacteria > Actinomycetota > Coriobacteriia > Coriobacteriales > Eggerthellaceae > CASFII01. Next base: position 41,987 of record CASFII010000004.1, read on the forward strand.
TAAGAACTGGCTTACCAGCAATTTCTACCAGCTGTTTACCACCTTCTACACCAAAACGTTCCCCTGAACCACCTGCCAGAATGATGGCTGCTGTTTTGGGGTTTTTGTCCACCACGCCCTGCAAGTGCAAAGCCTTGTCCATAGCTTCAAAATCAAAATCAGTTGGCGTCAAAACGGGCGGTTCTAAGACCGTGGGAGAAAAAATGGGATCAATCGTTTTAGGCATTTCGTTTAGTTCCCTTCTCTTGACGCCAAGTACCTATTCAAAGTTCAAAACCATTATAAAACGAGCGCCCGCATATGCAGACGCTCGATAAAATCTTTCGGTGAAAACTAGCTTGTTAGCATTGCGGCTATCGCGAGCTGCCTCTTTAGTCAGCCGCCATAGAACCGCCTGCCGAACCTCCCAAATGAGAAGCAGTATTCCCTAAATCAAAATTATTCAACAAAAGTTCAGTTTCGCGAGCAATGGTATCGTGTTTACGCGGCTCAGGAATTTCGCCTTCACCTTCGCCAAACACCAACTCGCCGTCTTTTTCATCCACTTCCACGATGCTTCCGCTAGTCCATTTGCCTTCAAGAATTTGCTCAGACAGCGGATCTTCCAGCAAGCGTTGGATAGCGCGGCGAAGTGGACGAGCACCAAAGGTGGTATCGGTACCTTCACGAGCAATGAGGCGCTTGGCTGCATCAGTAAGCACAATGCTCATATTCTGAGCAATCATACGATCACGCAAATCAGCAACCATAAGATCAACAATTTCGCCAATCTCTTCTTCAGTCAAAGACTTAAAGACGATGATTTCATCAATGCGGTTCAAGAATTCAGGACGGAACAAACGCTTCATTTCCGCCATAACGCGACTCTTGATTTCCTTGTCAGACAGGCCATTACCACCCGCATTAGAGAACCCAAGCGGTGTCGTTTGGGCAATTTCGCGAGCACCTACATTGCTTGTCATGATGATGACCGTATTGCGGAAGTCTACTGTTCGGCCTTGTGCGTCGGTCAGGCGACCTTCTTCCAAAATTTGCAACAAAATATTGAAGACGTCAGGGTGAGCCTTTTCAATTTCGTCGAACAGCACCACCGAATACGGGCGCTGGCGAACCGCCTTAGTGAGCTGACCGCCTTCGTCATATCCTACATAACCTGGAGGCGAACCAACCAAACGAGAAACCGTGTGCTTTTCCATATATTCAGACATGTCGAAGGACAAAAGCGCATCTTCAGACCCAAACAAGAACTCGGCCAGAGCCTTTGAAAGCTCCGTTTTACCCACGCCAGAAGGACCCAAGAAAATAAACGAGCCTGCTGGGCGCTTCGGGTCTTTCAGACCACTGCGAGAGCGACGAATAGCCTTAGAAAGAGCAGTTACCGCTTCGTCCTGACCGACAATACGTTCGTGTAGCACATCTTCCATACGCAAAAGCTTAGCGGTTTCTGCTTCAGTTAAGTTTGAAACAGGAACGCCCGTGGTCATAGACACCACGTCAGCAATATCTTCCATAGTTACCTGATGAACTGACTTTTGGGTTTCTTCTTCCCATTTCTTTTCGGCTTCTTCGCGTGCTTCTTTGAGCTTCTTTTCTTCGTCACGAAGCGAAGCCGCACGTTCGAAGTCTTGGTTTGCAATAGCGTCGTCTTTTTCGTTGCGAACATGACGCAATTCATCATCAAGTTCACGCAGTTCCTTTGGAAGCGTCATATTGCGAATGCGCATACGAGCGCCTGCCTCGTCTAAGACGTCAATTGCCTTGTCGGGCAAGAAACGATCAGAGATATAACGGTCAGAAAGTGTTACAGCGGCACGCAGCGCTTCGTCGGTAAATTTCACCTGATGGTGCGCTTCATAGCGGTCACGCAGGCCTTCCATGATGCGCATAGCTTGTTCTTCGGTGGGCTCACCAATAGTGATAGGCTGGAAACGGCGTTCGAGCGCACTGTCTTTTTCCAGGTGCTTGCGGTATTCATCAATGGTAGTTGCACCAATAACCTGAATTTCACCGCGAGATAGCGGCGGCTTCAAAATAGCAGCCGCATCAATGGAGCCTTCCGCAGAACCTGCGCCAATAAGCGTGTGCATTTCGTCAATAAACAGGATGATATCCCCTGCCTCCATGACTTCTTTGATGCACTTCTTAAGGCGTTCTTCAAATTCACCGCGATACTTGCTGCCTGCCACCAGCGCACTGACGTCAAGCGTAATCAGGCGCTTGTTACGCAGGATGTCAGGAACCTGGTTTGCCACAATGAGTTGCGCCAGACCTTCTACAACAGCTGTTTTGCCAACGCCCGGCTCACCAATAAGAAGCGGATTGTTCTTTTGACGACGGGATAAAATTTGCATGACGCGTTCAATTTCGCCCGCACGACCAATTACGGGGTCAAGCTTGCCCTCTGAGGCCTTCTTCGTAAGATCGGTGCCGAATTCGTTCAGCATCCCATCAGACGAACCGGCAGCTTGATCAAAGGCACCTCGACCTGCATACACCGCACTCTGACCTACCAAGTCATTCAGAGCGGCGCGAATATCATCCCCCGAAACACCAAGACGCGAAAGAACTTCGAGTGCCGTACCTTCACCTTCACGCACGATGCCCAAAAGCAGATGTTCGGTGGAAATATAGGACTGGCCCATTTGCATAGCTTCACGCAGGGAGTTTTCCATAACACGCTTAACGCGTGGCGTGAACGAAAGATGTCCAGAAACATCCGCATTTTCATCAATAGCAACTACCTGGCGAATTGCTTGGGTCACGTTTTCATGATTAACATTCAAGCGCGCCAAAGCTTGAGCGGCCATGCCGTCTTTTTCTTGAATAAGACCCAGCAGAATATGCTCGGTGCCTACATAGGGCTGGTGTAAGCTTCGTGCTTCATCTTGAGCTAATACCAGCACCTTACGCGCTTTGTCGGTAAATTTTTCGAATGACATACAGCCTCAATTCTAGTTTGATAATACGCGCATGTTGCTTTGCTTTGTGCTTTACGCTTGTCTTTGCGCCACAAAGCACCTGCCAAAATTTTCTGGAATATCCTAGCACTCCTTGAAAGTGAGTGCCAAATTGACACGTTCTTGTAACCTATATTGTGCAGGTTATCTACAAAAAAGAGCGGCTTATTGGCCGCTCTTTACGTATTTTTTACTCTTGCGCTAGCAAAATTATTTTTCGTCACGCATGTGCGGGATTCAACAGTCCAGTGGACTGTTGAAAAACATACTTTCCGCCCGAGCGGGCGTGTGCTGCTTTTTCCGCACAAAATTGGCTAAGGTA
>CASFII010000005.1 GCA_949294735.1 uncultured Coriobacteriaceae bacterium
CTTTACTTTATTGGCATGAAAACAAAAACGCGAGCGTTAACCGCTCGCGAGATTTTTCGTGGTGGAGCTTAGGGGGATCGAACCCCTGACCTCAGGCTTGCAAAGCCCGCGCTCTCCCAGCTGAGCTAAAGCCCCACGTTTTGTGAGTGCACCCATTCTATCAATAAACGCTCCACCGGCAAACTCGGCTCACGGTGGAGCGTTTATCCACAAAAAAATAAATGGTGGGCCCGAATGGACTTGAACCAGCGACCTCACGCTTATCAGGCGTGCGCTCTAACCAACTGAGCTACGGGCCCATCAAAAGTGCTCGAATACTTTATACCAGCAACACGCCAAACGCAAGAGTTTTTTACACGAGCAGCGATTTTTTTACGTTTCTTCATCAGGCGTGGCAATTTCCTTAATAATAGTTTCGTTGCCTTGCACTAAATAAGTTCGCTCACTTCCGCAAAATGGACAGATACGTCCATGCTGAACCGTTCCATAGGTCTGTTCGCAATCCTCGCACAACGTTACCCCTGGAATTTCCTCTATGAGCAACTCTGCTCCATTCATAAGGTCATTTTTGCTGCAAGCCCAGTGCCAACAGTCGGTTAGATAGCTCGGAATAACACTCGACACTTCCCCTAGCTCAAGCGTCACGGAAGAAATGCGCGAAAGCCTATTCTCTCGCGCAATTTCTTCAACACTGGAAATGATATGAAACACAATGCCTAGTTCGTGCATGCACTCCGTCTTTCCAATTCGTTTCTTGGCTGCCCTGCGGTTACAAACCTGCGTCGCTTCTATTTCTTCCCAAAGCGAATTTTAATTTCTCGCTTCAGAGCATATTTTGCCAGGGTGGGCAGCTTCTTTTCGTACTTCACCATTGTGGAGGCTTCAGGCAGCTCCCTATGCAGATGAATCGCGTCGAATTCGCATTTGGTGGTGCACAGTCCGCAGCCGATGCATTTGTTTGCGTCTACTACTGAGGCACCGCAGCTCAGACAACGTGCGGTTTCTGCCTTAACCTGCTCTTCGGTAAACACCTCAACAAATTCGCGGAATGGCTCTGCCTGTTTGCGCTCTAAATTCAACGCAGGCTCTTGACGTTCAAGGTGGTCATAGGAGCCCAAATCAACATTTTCTTTGTTCAGCTCAACGTAGCGACGCGGGTTACGACCGATGGTCAGTGTTGCGCCCTGAACAAAACGGTGAATAGAAATTGCAGCTTCGTGACCAGCGGCAATAGCATCAATGGCGTACTTTGGACCTGTGTACACATCGCCACCTACAAAAATGTCGGGTTCGGCAGTTTGATACGTCATAGGGTCAGCGATTGCCTTATTACCTGGCCCGAGTTCAACCTTGCTGCCTTCCAGTAAATTACCCCACACAATACTTTGCCCAATGGCGAAGACCACATGCGAACACTCAATAATCTTCGTTTCGGTTTCGTCATACTGAGGATTAAAACGACCAGTTTCATCTTTTACGCTCGTGCAGCGCTTAAAAACAATGCCGCTCACCTTGCCATTTTCGGTAAGAACCTCTTTGGGCCCCCAAGAATGCTCAATCACAACACCCAGGTCTAAGGCTTCGGGAATTTTAGCTGCTTTTGCAGGCATTTCTTCGGCACTTTCAAGACAAAGCATATGGACGTTTTTAGCACCCAAGCGCTTGGAAACACACGCTGCATCAATGGCAACACTTCCGCCACCAACTACTACCACCGTGCCATCCAAAACTTCTGCGGTGCCATCAGCTGCAGCATGCAGGAAGTCAATAGCCAGCGAAGTCCCCTCGGCATCTTCCCCTGGCACGCCCGTTTTACGTCCACCTTGGCAACCAATCGCGACATAAAACGCCTTGAAGCCATCCGCGCGAAGATCGTCCAACGTTACATCGCGTCCGACTTCTACGCCACAGCGGAATTCCGCTCCCATTTCGCGGATAACGTCAACCTCGGCCTGAATGACCTTGTTTTCCAGCTTATAGGACGGAATACCGTAGGTAAGCATGCCACCAGGAAGAGGGTTCTTGTCGAATACCACTGGCTTATAACCCTTTTCAGCCAAATAATATGCGCACGAAAGACCAGCTGGACCCGCACCAATAATGGCAACTTTTTCATCAAATTCGCCTTCAACGCGCGGAACAACCTTCGGCGGAATATAACGAACTTCTGGATCGAGGTCTTTTTCAGCGATGAATTTCTTAACTTCATCGATGGCAACCGCCTGATCAAACTGAGCACGCGTACAAGCGTCTTCACATAAACGATTGCAGATACGACCACACACTGCAGGCAAAGGGTTTTCACGTTTAATAAGCGCCAGAGCTTCAGTGTAGCGCCCCTGGGCTGCCAGTTTTAAGTAACCCTGCACGGGAACATGCGCAGGACACGCCGTCTTGCAGGGGGCAGTCCCACTTTCATACGTTTCAATACGGTTTACGTTGCGATAATTTGGTTCCCATTTCTCTGGACCCCATTTAATAGCGTCAGGAAGTTCATGCTTGGGATATTCGGGGGTCTTCCCCGTGCTTTTCTCGCAAAGCTTCTGGCCAAGCTTGACGGCACCAGCTGGGCACACCTCTACGCAACGCCCACAAGCAACGCAGTTTTCTGTTTCAACGTCCGCTATATAGGCCGAACGAGAAAGATTTGGCGTATTAAACAATTGGGAAGTACGCAAGGCGTAACACACGTTCACATTGCAGTTACAAATGGCAAAAATTTTGTCTTCGCCGTCAATGTTTGTAATTTGATGCACAAAGCCATTATCTTCAGCTTTTTTCAAAATCGCATAGACTTCGTCGCGGTCAATATAGCGCCCGCGGTCTGTTTCAACCACATAATCGGCCATATCACCAACCGCAATGCACCAGTCATTCGGGTCGTCGCCACAGCCTTCGCCCAAGCGCTTACGGCTCATGCGGCAGCTACAGGCACTAGCAGCATATTTTCCGTCGTATTTGTCAAGCCAATGGCTAATATGCTCAATGGAAACAGACTTGTCTTCCATCTGGATAGCTTGCTCAACGGGTATAACATGCATGCCTATACCCGCTCCTCCCGGAGGCACCATAGGAGTTGCTCGAGAAAGCGGACCTTTCGATGCTTGTTCAAAGAATTTCGCTACAACGGGGAATTCGTCAATTTGACTCTGACGCATGTTCAGAAATTCAGCAGAACCAGGTACCAGCATTGGCAGAACCCACTGCTTTGTTCGTGTGGAGTTTTCCCAGTTGTATTCCAAAAGCCCAATGTATGACATTTCGTCTAAAAGCTTTTCCAGGGGCTCGGCGTCCATGCCTGTAGCCTTTACGGCAGCATCAAGGGTATAAGGCACGCGCATTTTGAGCTTCAGTAAGACATCAGCCATTTCGTCAGTAGTTACCGATGCAAACGACCAATACTCATACGGCAAAAGCTTGTCTTTTCCCAAAAGTCTATTGGTGCAGTGCTTACACAGTGCAACTATTTTTTCGCGTGGATGCTCTGGTAAAGGAGGAACAAATTCTGCCCCAATATCAGCTTCGGTATAAGAAATGCCTGGTCCATTTACAATCATTGGGGACTCCCTTCTGCTTAAAGTTCCCTTTGAAACCTTGCTGTTTACACAATCAGCTCGGTGGTTACTGCTTTTCGTTCACAAGGCTTCATGTGCTCTTTCGGTGGTGCCCTCAGGCAGGTTTATACCTGGGCTTTCCATAGCGCTACACGCTTCTTAAGCCACGTTGCCCACACATCAATTCCCTCCCCTGTTTTTGCGCAAATAGGGATAATCTCTGCATGGGGATTTCTCATCAAAATGTTTTTTCTTGCCTGCTCAAGGTCAAAATCAAAAATAGGAAGCGCATCCATTTTGTTAATCAAGACCACGTCGCACACTGAAAACATGAGGGGATATTTGAGCGGTTTGTCGTGCCCTTCAGGAACAGAAAGAATCATGGCGTTCGCAGATGCGCCCGTGTCGAATTCAGCAGGACAAACTAAGTTGCCCACATTTTCCAAAATGACAAGATCCAGCTCGTTCGACTGGGTGCCAAAAAGCTCTTGTAAACCTTGATTAGTCATCAAAGCATCCAGATGACACATACCACCTGTGTGAAGCTGAATGCTTTGAGCTCCTGCGTCAATCAGCGTACGAGCGTCCACATCCGAGTCAATATCAGCTTCCATGATTGCGATGTTCAGTTCGTCCCGAAGAGCTTCCAGCGTACGAAGAAGTGTTGTGGTTTTGCCCGCCCCGGGACTAGACATAAGATTGAGCAGAAAGGTTCCGCGCTGCTTAAGATCTGCACGCAAAGCGGCAGCCTTTTTGTCGTTATCGGCAAAAACACTCTGTTTGACTTCTATAACACGTACATCAGTCATGAAGCCCACCTCTCAGGTACTGAAAATCTTATAATGCCCTGTTCAGACCCAAGAATCAAGGTCTAACCACGAAGTGTTTCCACTTCGTAGAAGTTTGTAAAAAATATCAGGAAAACCGCTTGTCTTTTTCGAATTTCCGCAGAGCTTCGTGACTACAATCTATATGAAGAAAAGGGCGCAAATTACACCCACAAACACCCCTGGAGCAAAAGGCGCACTCGCCTGCAACAAACCTGTGCGAGGTTCTTGGGCTACTTCTGTAGACGATTCCTGAATTGCTTCCGTAGACTTTTCTGCAAGCGTTTGCGGTGAAGAGCCATCCTGTGCCCAAGCAGGCTTCTCAGACGCTTCGCTGAGCTCGTTTTTTGCTCTGCTGGAATAACGACGGGCAAGAAAGAGAGCCAGGATTACCGTGACCACGCAAGCAACCGCCAAGCAAAGGAGTCCTCGATAGCAACCCAGGTACAGACCAACCGCGAACAAAAGCTTAATGTCGCCGCCACCAAAACTGCTTCGCCCCGAAACTTTATCAAAAAGCAGTGCTACTGCCAGCAGCCCACCTCCCAACAACAAACCACCGCATAGTTCTCCAAGAGTTGAGACACACGCCTCAGGCACAATCCCTAACGTGGCAAACAAACCCTGCTGCCAGTTTGAGCCCAAGATGAGCGCTAGAGCGTGCCATGCAGCCCATGTTGCCAAGAGCACCGCAATAAGCGCATTGGGGATACGGCGCGTTTTGAAGTCAACTACCGCCGCAACACCAACTCCAATACAAAAAACAAGGGCAGCAACCCATGCTGCCGCCCTAATTAACTCAACACTGTTAGAAATTTGAAAAAAGTTCTCCAATAGTTTGTCCCTTGTTCGGAACCTTAAGCAAAACCTAATTCAAAACCCCTAATCAATTAGGGATTTACACGTCCCTAACCAAAAAGAAGTTCGCGTTCTTCGCCTGTCAACGCCGAACGCGCCTGATCGCGGAGATTATTAACCCCAATAAAGAATTGACGCATCATAACTACCATCAGGTATCTTCCCTTAGGCGTCAGCGTTAATTCTTTGTCGTTATTAGTGGCAAAGGCACCAGCTGCGGTCATAAAAGCCATTTCTACTGGCAAGCCAATTTCAATGCTGCAGCCAAAATCGCGCTTAAACTGTTGCTTGTCTAAACGCAGGCCAAACAGTTGCATCATGAATCGATACCGCATACGATCTCGTTTAGAAAACGTGGTTTTACCCATAAGCGACATTTTGCCTGACTCAATGGCTGCGTTGTAGTCCTTAACTGAAAACGTGTTGACGTACAGGTTTTCGCCCAGATACGTGATGCCGCCTGAACCGATAGCGGGATATTCTTCGTAGTCAACCACATATTCGTCAATCATGGCGTCGTCAGCATCCGAAGCACCACCGATGCGGTTGAACGTCCAAGCGCTGCCATTGCGGAAGAGTGGCTTTTCGCCACCAATCAAAAGCTCACAGATAATTTCGTAGAAAAGCTGCTCGCGTTTATAGTCAACTTTGCCTACGGTGCGTGCCAAGGACTTCTCTACCGAAGGAGACGCCATCAGCGGATAGAACGTGGTTTGACTAGTGCCGCTTTCGATGATTTTCTCTAGGTCTGAAATGAGAATATCCTCAGTCTGAGCTGGGAAATTAAAAATCATATCAGCATTAAGCGACGTGAAATACGGTGCTGCCTCTTTCAGGCGTTCTAAGATTTCTTCGCCGCTTCCGTATTTGTCATAACGATCCATCTGCTTCAAAAGGCCGTTGTCAAAGCTTTGCACGCCAACGGAAAGGCGCTGCACGCGACCTTTGAGCTTGTCTAGGTATTCGGGAATCAGATGATTCGGGTTGGTTTCGCTGGAAACTTCTTTGATGTTAAACGTATCGCGCGCAAGATCAATTGTTTCACACAGTTCGTCAACCATGATGGTAGGGGTGCCACCACCAATGTAGACGCTATCAAAGTCGTAGCCTAAGTCCTTCAACATGAGCATTTCTTTGCGCATGTTTTTGAAATACGGAACAGCACGGTCCTCGGAAAACGGGAAACGATTAAAACTACAATACGGACAGAGTCGTTCGCAGAACGGCACATGCATATACAGCATGTAAGGCTGTCCTGGTTTTGGCGCAGGAACATGCGTGTCGGTAGTGGGTTTAAGCTTTAAGTATTGGTTCGTGCACTGACGAACCACCTTCGTGAGCAATCGTTCTGAGAGCAAATCGTTTCCTCTTTTCTTACGTACATTCTCGACGCTTGGTGGCGCTACATACCCAAAGCACACCCACCAGCCCAAGGGACGCACTCAAGGGAGCCCAGGGAGACGTGTTTTCGCCCAAGGGGACGTGTCTTTTGGGTTTCCTTGGGCTCTTGGGTTCGTAGCTAGTTAGAACTACGGAAGAAGTCTGCGGCCTTCTTACCGATGTCAGTGCGGAACTGCTTGCCTTCAAAATTAATCAAATCGCAAGCGCGGTATGCCTGTTCGCGCGCTTCGTCGAAGGTATCACCCAGTGCTACTACATTCAAAACGCGTCCGCCTGCCGTAATGAGTTCTCCGTCAGAATTAAGCTTTGTGCCCGCATGGAACACAACCACGTCATCAAGGTCTTCTGCTTCTTCAATGCCTAAGATAACCTTGCCTTTTTCATAGGAGCCTGGGTACCCAGCGCTTGCCAGTACCACACCAACTGCCCACGTATTTGACCAAGAAAGCTCCAGGTCATCCACGTTGCCAGAAGCTACCTTTTCCATAACATCTACCAGATCGCTTTCCAGGCGAGGAAGAACAACCTGCGTTTCGGGGTCACCGAAACGAACATTAAATTCAACAATCTTGGGACCTTCGGGAGTAAGCATAAAGCCCCCATAAAGCACGCCGCGATAATCTTGTTCAAATGGCTTCTTCGCGGTTGCAGCAGCTGCAACTTCCATAATGCGAACCATTTCTGCCATTTCTTCTTCAGTAACCATCGGCACTGGCGAATACACGCCCATACCACCAGTGTTTGGCCCCTTGTCGCCATCAAATGCACGCTTGTGGTCTTGCGCAGGCGCCATGCAAAATGCCTTACCGGCAGACACAAACGCGAGGAGTGAGCACTCTGGACCCGTCATGCATTCTTCAATGAGCACCGTATTGCCTGCATCACCAAAAGCACCATCAAAGCAGCTTTGCACTGCTTCTTCAGCTGCCTCAACTGTTTCAGCAACTACAACACCCTTACCGGCAGCCAAGCCGTCTGCCTTAACCACAATAGGTGCACCCTGTTCACGCACATATGCTAATGCAGGCTCGCATTCAGTAAAGGAAGCGTATTTTGCAGTAGGAATATTGTTGGCAGCCATGAATTTTTTGCTGTATTCCTTACTGCCTTCCAAAAGCGCACCTTGCGCATTTGGCCCAAATACCAAAACGCCTGCCGCGCGCAGCTTGTCCGCAACGCCAGCAACCAACGGAGCTTCAGGGCCAATGACCACCAGCTGGATGCCTTTGTCACGTACAAAGCCCAAAACGGCTTCGGCGTTCATCATGTCCAGCGTAGGAACATTTTCGGCTACATTGGAGGTACCACCATTGCCTGGTGCAACATACAAGGCATCGCAGCGAGGAGACTTTGCTAATGACCACGTGATTGCATGTTCTCTGCCACCTGAACCTAGTACCAAAATATTCATCGTAAGCCTTTCGGTCTATTTCTTAGCTTGAGCTTTATATGTACGCGTTTCATCTGCGCTTCTGCGCATCAGTCAAAAGACTAGTCTTCGCGCTCCCATCCGCGGAAAATAGTTTGATCGCGGTCAGGACCCACAGAAATGATAGTCATAGGTACGCCCGTAATTTCTTCTAAGTATTCAATGTAGCGCTGTGCGTTTTCGGGTAGTTCTTCAAACGTGCGGCACGCGGTAATATCTTCACCCTTCCAACCAGGAAGTTCTGTGTAGATTGGCTTTGCATGGAACAGCACGCTCTGTTGCATGGGGAAATAGTCGTACGTCTTACCGTCGCATTCGTATGCGGTGCATACCTTAATGGTTTCAAATGCTGACAACACGTCCAGTTTTGTAAGCGCAACGTCGGTCAGACCGTTAACTTCTGCGGCATAGCGAGCAATAACTGCGTCAAACCAACCACAACGACGCTTACGTCCAGTGGTTACACCAAACTCATGACCTACCGAGCAAAGCAGTTCGCCAGTTTCAGCTTCTTCACCTACACCGCCATCTTCGGAGAAACGCTGTTCTGTGGGGAAAGGACCGCTGCCCACACGCGTGACATAGGCTTTCTGAATACCCAAAACCCGATCAATCGCTGTAGGACCAACGCCTGTGCCTGTTGCCGCACCACCAGCGCAGCAAGCAGAAGAAGTAACAAACGGATAGGTGCCGTGGTCAATATCAAGCAGCGTACCCTGTGCACCTTCAAACAGAATGTTTTTGCCTTCACGCAGAGCGGAATTCAGAAGCTGAGCCGTTTCGGTAACGTAGGGCTTCAGGATGCGGGCATACGGCAAGTATTCTTCGCAAATCTCTTCTACCGTATAGGTGTGCATGCCGTAGATTTTTTCCAAAATGGGATTCTTCTGAGCAAGGGCGGTTTCAAGCTTCAGACGGAAAATCTTTTCGTCCAGCAAGTCCTGCATGCGGATACCCTTGCGAGCAGCTTTATCTTGGTAGCAAGGACCAATGCCGCGCTTCGTGGTGCCAATCTTGTTGTCGCCAAGGCGTTTTTCGTCGGCTCCGTCAAAGTCTTTGTGATACGGCATAATTACGTGCGCGTCACAACTAATCTTCAGATTTTTGCAAGAGATGCCTTCTGTTTCCAGCATGCTCATTTCAGTTACCAGAACACCAGGGTCAACAATAACACCATTACCAATTACTGGCACTGCGTTTTCATACATAACGCCTGATGGCATAAGGTGAAGTGCCAACTTTTTATCACCGTGAACAACCGTATGACCTGCGTTGTTACCACCTTGGTAGCGCACTACATAGTCAAAATCACTCGCAATAAGGTCAGTGATTTTACCTTTACCTTCGTCGCCCCACTGTGCGCCTACCAAAACCGTACTGGACATAGTTTTTCCTTTCATTGTGCCAGTCTTTGGGAACTTTACCCAAACGATTATTATAGCGAAAACCTACAGCCTTATAACGTTTACCTGCTTATCGGCAGCACGAAGAACGTCAAGGATTTCTTCGTGACACGTAAATAAAATTACCTGGCGTTTTTGAGCAAGCTCAGCCAAAGCTTGTGCGGCACCCTGACGACGCTTTGCGTCGAAGTTCACCAAGATATCATCAGCTAAAATGGGAACTGCCCTGCCCACATTGTCTGCCGTCAAAAGAAGAGCAATGCGTAGGCTTAAGTACAGCTGCTGACACGTTCCTAACGAAAGATGAAGTGGCGAACGCGACGTTCTAGTGGCATCGGTTACGAGCAGATTTTTCCCGTCTTCCATGGAAACTTTAATCCATTTTCCATCGGTCATAAGTGATAAGAAGCGGCCAGCCTGTTTGTAGACTTCTGGTTGACTTTTGCTTTCCCAAGCAGCAATAGCGGTTTCCACCATAGCTTTTGCCAAAAGAAGTTTGGCGTATTCTTGCGCGTAGTCTCTGCTTCGGGTGCGCAATTGCTGATATTGGAGCTTTAATTCGTCAAAATCTCTGTCGGAAACAGCCTGAGAAAGCTCCTGCTTTAATTCGCCATAACGACGATTAACTTCTTTGTTTCTTTCATAGAGCTCTTGGCGCGCCTGTACGTTGCGGGCAATTTCTGCAGCAATAGAAACCGTCGTGGCGTCCTCTTCCAACGCAGCATCTTTTAAAGCCTGCGTGCGCTGAAGGGAAAGCGTTGCTAGGGTTTCTTCTAGGGCGTGCAAGCGCGCTTGATATTCTAGCTTTCGCTGTTCAGCCAGCTTAGTGTTCGTTCGAACTTCCTTGGCGTCATCCAGTAAGTTCCTTGCCTGAGATAAAGAACCTTCGGCACCTTGCAGCCCTACCGATTGCAAATAAGCTGCAATGCGACTCTTACAAGCGGCAAGTTCTTCGGTATATACCTGGAATCGCTTTTCTTCCTGCAAAACCTCTGCATAAGACTCTTGGATGAGAGTTTCTTGATTGTTTTCTTCCTTGTTTGGCTTTACAAACAGCACAAAAGCAACAAGCGCAAACACGGCGGCGAAACCTATTAAAGCAAGCCCTGTTGCGAGCAATGACAAGTTTGCATTTTCTTGTCCCATGAAAAGAAGAGGAAGCCCACACGCCAAAAAGACCACGGGAATTGCTATAGAAAGCGCAGCTTGAAGCGTACGTTTGCGCTGCTTCGAAGCCTCTGCTTCCTGTACGTCGGAGCCTTCCGTTAAGGCCTCATGTGCAGCCTTCGCATTCAGGTACGCATCTTTTGCCACCTCGGCGCTATGCTGAGCCCTTGTTTCTTCGGCAGCCAGCTCTTCCAAATGATTTCGAATGCTTCTATCTTCTTCCTCCGAAAGGTTCGAAAGAGCCGTCACGTCGGTATGAGAAACTGCTTGCACCGAAGCAAGCTTTTCTTTTACGCCTGAATGTTCCCTAAGAACGCGATTTTTTTCGTCGTCAAGCTTTTCCACACGTGCACGACAAGCATTCAACGCTTCAATGCGAACGTTCAGCTGCTCTAAGCGTTTGCTTAGTTTTTCGCGCTCGGGTTCTAAATTATATAACTCTCTAAAGTGTTGCCTGAAACGATCTGCCTCTTCCCCAGCAACGGCTATTTCAGATCGAAGTTCTGCTTGCTCAGACGCCAGGCGAACCAAAGAACGTTCTGCTGACGAAGAGGTAGAGGTGTATTCACGCAGACGGTTTTTAATGTCTTCCAGCACCTGCGCGGGGGAATTTTCGGTACCAGAACCCGCTGTTAACAACTTCGCCGTGACATCGTTCGTGTTTCGAAGAGAGCGCAATTCGTCACTGGTAAGGAAAAACATCGTTTGGAACGTATCTTTATCAATATCGGCAATAAGGCTTGCATCACCCTGTAGACCATCAGCGTTTTTAATGCGCGAAAGCTCTACTTCATCAGAGGAAAGACCGTCGTGTTCTGTTTCCTGCTCAGCAAAAAAGAGCGACCCGGCGCGTTCTGCGCTGGTGGGTTTGTAGGTGTTTTTGTTTCCTCTAGCATCCTCCCAGCCGAACAAAACGCCGCCCACGAAAGAAGCAAGTGTTGTTTTGCCTGCTTCATTTTCGCCATATACCACATTGAGATGCGGAGTGAACGGACCAATAACTTTGTTGGAGAACGCACCAAAACTGGTGAGCTTTGCTAGTTTCAGGAAGGGTTTTTTCATTGTTTTTCCCCACCCCCTAGCAAATCGAGTACGAAGTCTTCGGCTTCTTGTGCCAAGCTGCCCAAGTCTGCAACACTTCCTACCTGCTGTTGCAGGTTTTTCTTCAGGAATTCATCCTGCACGTACGCCTGCATTTCCTCAGGATTTTGCTTCAGACTTTCGCTTGCCTGCAAAAAGACTGCAGGGAACAAACCTTCGCGCGTAAGTGCCTCACGGTTTCGTGGCTGAACAGTTTTATTGAGAACCGCGTCACAGAAGAATTCCGAGTAGGAACTGTTAATGAATTCCCGAATTCCTTCCAGCACATCTTCCCGTGCAAGCGTTTCATGAAGCGGAGTTTCCCCAAGCAACGTTAAACGCACACACATTTCTTCACACTGAGCCTGTCCGTTTTCGCGGAAGAGCTCACGGACAATTCTATTGTTAATCTCTGCGAGCGTAGAACATTCTTCTACGTCTAAACTCGTTTGCTGCCACACAACCGAAGCGGTGGGTATAAACGTGACTTCGTTAGGGTGCCCTTCGCGAAGCCTTACCAGGTTAATGCCACGCTGACCAGTTTCTTTAATGTCTCGCCCCTGGATACAACCAGAATAAGAAATGCGAGGATTTTGTTCATTATCCAGATAGCGCAAATGAATATGCCCCAAGGCCCAATAGTCAAATCCAGCGCGCAAAAGTTCACTTGGTTTTGCGGGCGCCTTGTAGGGATCTTGATCAAGCCCCGTGTGCAAAATACCCACCGAAAAAGGTGCCTGCAAAGCCTCTGATCCAAGGGCTGCTTCGGCAGCCGCCTTAGTAACACCTTCGGCGATGTTTTGATCTTGCGGCCACGCCTGGTTATAGAAGCCCCTGCCACCTAAAACGCAAAGTGGTTGATTGTTACGTTTGTAGAGCAAAAATTCTGGGTGTTCACCCGAAAGCATATGTGTGTTGGGTGGAAACGCGAAAAAGTCACGTTGCCATGAGGTATATGGATCATGGTTACCCGTACAGAGATATACGGGAATATTTGCTTCGTTCAGGCGATAAAGCCCCTCAAAAAAGCAGCGATAATCTGCATAGGATGCCCGCTGGGTGTCGAAAATATCGCCCGCGATGATGACGAAATCAACCTGATGCTGCAAAGCTGCATCAACAACTCTTCCGTACGCTTCAGGAATGGCGTCAAGCAACCGATCCGCCCATTTCGGCGAAAGTGCGCGCAATCCACGGAAAGGCGCGCCTAAATGGAGGTCTGCTGCATGTATGAATGTTAGTTCTTGTGTCATAGGTTTAGTTTAACGCGAAATCTAACCGAATGAAACGCAAGGTACGATTGGAGAAAAATGTTCTGCACGTACCATCATGAAACAGAGCGAAGATTCTGCGTACACCGTCATGAAACTACGCCTCTTAGACATACCCGGCTACGCGTGAGTCGTCAACCCAATTGCCAAACTTTGTAAAGTCGGCAGAGAAGCTCAGTTTGATATCGCGCGTTGGTCCGTTACGGTGCTTAGCAACAATTAGTTCGGCTTCACCCATGTTAGGACGCCCTTCGCTTTCAGCTTCCACTTCGTCCATGCTGCGGTCGATAAACATTACGATGTCGGCGTCCTGTTCGATGGAACCTGATTCACGCAGGTCAGAAAGCATAGGCCGCTTGTTTTTGCCGCGCATTTCAATTGCGCGCGAAAGCTGCGAAAGCGCCAAAACAGGCATATCCATTTCTTTTGCAAGCACTTTCAAACCACGGGAGATTTCGCCCACTTCCACTGCGCGGTTACCATCACGACGAACAGTTGGAGGCTGCATGAGCTGCAGGTAGTCAACAACAATAAGACCTTTACCTGTGCCCGCTACATGGCGCAATTCGCGACGCGCCTTAGCTCGCGCTTCCAAAATGGAAAGGCCAGGAGAGTCGTCAATATACAGGTCAAGCTTCGAAAGACGGTTTGACGCATCCGCAATGGCGCCCCAATCGCTTTCAGCAATGTAGCCACCGCGAAGCTTAGAAAGATTCACGCGAGCTTCGGAACACAATATACGCTGTACCAACTGGCCAGCACTCATTTCCAAGGAAAAGAACGCTACCGACGTGCCCAACATAGCAGCGTTCACTGCCAGGTTCAGTGCAAACGAGGTCTTGCCTACACCTGGACGAGCCGCCAAAATAACCAGGTCACCTCCACGCAGACCATGGAATAAATCATCCACGTCCTTAAAACCTGTGGGTACACCTGCCATATGGCTTCGCTGTTCAGTCAGCTTCGTAATTTCCTCAAAGGCTTCCGTGACCAGCGTATCCATGCGCACAAAGGAAGAAGAAACACGTTTTTCCGTTACGTTGAAGAGCGTCTTTTCCGCCTCTTCTACCACCTGGTTTAAATCATCAGGTGCGTCATAGGCGAGTGCGTTAATTTGCGTGGCTGCACGAATGAGATCACGCAAAATAGAAGTGCGCTTTACAATTTCGGCGTGGTTCTGCCAATTGGTCAGAGCAAAGGTATTGTCGGCCAATTCCAGCAAATAGGCTTTTCCACCCACTGCTTCCAGCTGACCTTTTGCCTGCAAGTTATCAGCCAAAGAGATTTGATCCACAGGAACACGACGAACGTTTAGTTCGTATACTGACTCAAAAATAATGCGATGAGCTGGACGGAAGAAGTTTTCTGGCTTCAGCTTCAGCACCAGTTCTTCCACGGCATCTGAATTGAGCATACAGGCAGCAAGTACCGACTTTTCGGCTTCAATGTTTTGAGGAAACGGTTTATTGGCAAGCGAAGCACCTGCTTGTGCTGCCGAAGTTTGTCCATTATTAGTTGTAGGCATATACAATCCTTGTGTACCTTAATTTATTAATTACTTGCTCATAACGTATTTCACTTCAGCGCTTTTAGCAAACACCGCCTTTTGGAAGGATATCCCGAAGAAGGATACCCCCCCCCGAAGAAGGAACCCCCCCCCGAGAA
>CASFII010000006.1 GCA_949294735.1 uncultured Coriobacteriaceae bacterium
TGGTATCAAGATTGAAAGTGGCTGGACTACCTACGGAGGAGATAGATACTACATAGGTTCTGATGGCTATGCCTATGTATACGGTCACACCATTGATGACGCTAACTACTACTTCAATTCCAAGGGCGTGATGCATACCGGCTGGCTGCAGTGGAGTTCCGATAAGAAATGGTCTTATTATGGCTCTGATGGTGCCATGTATACCGGAAAACACACCATTGCTGGTGTAACCTATGACTTTGGAAGCGACGGTAAAACGTCGCTTTCTCTTACTAGGACTCAATTGCAAAAGCGCCTGAATGTTGCTAGCAGTAGCTCTTCTTTAACCTCTTTTGGTAAGTCATACAACTTCAATTCTTCTGCTGGTAAAAAACTCAAGTCTGCGGTAAATGCTATTCGTAAGAACTATAGTCTCGGGTTTGTAATGATTGACCTGAAGACAGGCTTTGGTGTTGCCAGTTCGCCTGCAAAGAAGTTCTATAGTGCTTCCACAATTAAGGGCCCCTATGTAGCTGCCATTAACAAATACAAGTCTGGGAGTGTTACTTCAAGCGTAAAGAGCCACATGAAGCCAACTATTAATGTTTCTAGCAATGAAGACTATGCATGGCTTCGTAATAAGTTTGGCTCTTCTCCTATGAAAAGCTATATGTCCTATGCAGGAGTTTCGGGAAAATTTAGCTCATCTACAAATTATGTTGACTTTACAGCCAGGGATTTAGCAAAACTTTGGGTAGCAAATTACGATTATTTCTTCGTAAATACCAACAAGAATTCAAGCTACTGTAAGAACCTTTTCAAGAGTGTAAATAATTCTGTTATTCGAAATGCTCTCAAAAGTAAATACACTACATACAGCAAGGCTGGCTGGATAGGTGACGGCGGAAAATATTACGTTCAGAATGACAGCGGTATTGTTATGTCTGACGAAGGTCCTTATGTGATTACAATATTGTCTAAAGCCTACAATCAGAAATCCAAGCTCCAAACATTAGTTAAAGCATTAGATGCGGTGCATGATGATATAGTTTAGACACCGCGTAGTTATTAACCTTGCAAATAGAAAACGTCTGCTAAAAAACGCCTGCCAGCGTAACGTTGGCAGGCGTTTTTGATGTTTGGCAGGTTACACCTAGCGTTTATCAGCCATGAAGAATAAAGCCATGGTGCCAGGACCTGAGTGAGCACCAATTACGGGATCAACATAGTTAATAATGACTTCTTTAACACCGAAACGGCTCTTAATCTGTTCAGCAACGTATTCAGCGTCTTCAATGCAGTCGCCGTGGGTGATAAACACCATTTGCTCATTAATAGGAGCAAGAGCGGATTTCTCCATGTGATCAACCAGGCCGTTTAATGACTTCTTGCGGCCGCGAACCTTTTCCATGGGAATCAGGTGACCCTCATTGTCTACATGCATAACGGGCTTAATGTTAAGCATAGTGCCAGCCCATGCGCTCGTCTTCGAAACACGGCCACCACGGAACAGGAACATAAGATCGTCAACCGTAAACCAATGTGCAAGGTTAAGCTTGTTGTTTTCAACCCAGGCGTGTACTTCTTCAATGCTTTTACCTGCACGAGCATGCTGAACCGCGTACCAAACCAACAAGCCTTCGCCGCCACTTGCAGCCAGGGTATCAGAGGTCAGAATGGTACGTTCAGGATACTCAGGAGCTAGCTGCTTGCAAAGCGTATCGATAGCGTTATAGGTACCAGAAAGGCCACTTGAAAAGCCAAGGTACAAAATATCCTTACCTTCATCTAAGAGTCCACGCAAAAGCTTTTCTGCGTCGGCTAAGTTGGGCAGGGAAGTGGTAATAACTTTTCCCTCGCGCATCATGGTGTAAAACTGCTTGAGGTCAGTATGTTCACCCTTCAGGTAGCTTTGGTACTGCTCACCGTCAACCATGAAGGTCAAAGGCAAAATATGAAGACCGTATTCATCAATCATTTCCTCAAGAAGATTACAGCTTGAGTCCGTTACAATTTCGAAATTCATTTCCCCTCCTCGTGGAGAATGTGAGACAAAATAACTCACATTGTTTCAGTTATAGCTGATGGAGGTAGTATAACAGGAAAGCTATAATTTCTCGTCTCGATTCGCTATAATTTAGCAGTTTGAGAAATACGAAAGGAATGAGATTCCGTGGCAAACTCCTATAAAGAAACCATGAACCTTCCCAAGACTGATTTCGCTATGAGGGCTAATCTGCCTGAAAACGAACCGAAGCGCTTGGAAAAGTGGTATGAAAATCATCTGTATGAACAGATTTTGGAAAAGAACAAAGACGGAAAACCGTTTGTGCTGCACGACGGTCCTCCGTATGCTAATGGCCCAATCCACTTGGGTCATGCTTTCAATAAAATTCTGAAGGACTTTGTCATTAAAAGCCGTGCTCAGCGTGGCGAATACACCCCCTACATTCCTGGTTGGGACTGCCATGGCCAGCCTATTGAACATATGGTTGAAGTTACGCTTGGCAAAGAAAAGATGGCTGAGATTAGTCAGCCTGAACTGCGTAAGCTGTGCCGCGAATGGGCTGAAAAGTACGTGAATGTTCAGCGCGAAGGCTTCAAGCGTTTGGGTGTAAACGCAGATTGGGAACATCCGTATCTGACATTTATTCCTGATTACGAGGCGGGTAACGTTGAAATCTTCAAGGAAATGTACTTGAAGGGTTCAGTGTACCGCGGTCGTAAGCCTATTCACTGGTGCAAGAGCTGTCATACGGCTTTAGCTGAAGCTGAAATTGAATACGGTGACGAAGTTTCTCCTTCCATCTTCGTGAAGTTCAAGCTGGATGTTATTCCTGGCATTTTTGAGGCAGCTGGTGCAACGGGGGATGCTTACATTCTCATCTGGACCACTACTCCGTGGACCTTGCCGGCTAATACTGCGGTTTCTTTGGCTCCTGATGCTGACTATGTCATGGTCCAAGCTGGGGGCTCCAATATGATTTTCGCTCTGGAGTTGGTTGAACAGGTTGCGGAGCTGGCTGGCTGGGATTCTTATTCCATTGTTTCCAATGCCGAAGGTGAGCCTATTAGCATTAAGGGTAAGCAGCTTTATGGTCTTACCTATACCTGTCCCATTCGTCAGGATTTAAAGGGCACCATCATCTACGGTGACCACGTAACCCTTGATTCTGGCACGGGTGCAGTACACACTGCTCCTGGTCATGGTCAGGAAGACTACCTGGTAGCGCTGGAATTCGATATTCCGCTGTTGATGCCAGTTGATGACAATGGCGTGCTCACTGATGAAGCGGGCAGGTTTGCTGGCTTAGATGTAGACGAAGCTAACCCTGTGATTGTTGACTGGCTTGCTGAGCAGGGCACCTTGGTTGCTAAGCGTGACATTTCTCACAGCTATCCGCATTGTTGGCGCTGTCATCAGCCAGTTATCTTCCGTGCGACGGACCAGTGGTTTGTCTCTATGGACAAGAACTCGCTGCGCGAAGATGCGTTGCGCATCATCAATGAAAATGTTAAGTGGATTCCTGTCTGGGCCAAGAATCGCATTGGTTCTATGGTGGCTGAACGTCCTGACTGGTGCATTTCTCGCCAACGTTCTTGGGGTGTTCCTATTCCCGTATTTAAGTGCGCTAAGTGCGGTTCTACGGTAGCGAATGAGGCTACCTTTGATGCGGTCATCGAACTGTTCCGTACAGAGGGTGCAGATGCTTGGTTTACCCATAAGCCTTCTGATTATTTGCCTCGTGGCACGAAATGTGAAAAGTGCGGTTGCACAGAGCTTGTTCCTGAAAAGGACATTTTGGACGTATGGTGGGAAAGTGGTGTTTCTCATACAAGCGTCTGCAAGCACCGTGCTTCAGAAGGTCTTCATTTCCCTGCAGATATGTACCTGGAAGGTTCCGACCAGCATCGCGGTTGGTTCCAGTCTTCGCTTTTAACCAGTGTAGGCGCGTATGGTGTCGCGCCTTACAAGAGCGTTATGCACTGTGGCTTCACCGTAGACGAAAACGGTCGCAAGATGAGCAAGTCTTTAGGTAACGGCGTTGACCCAGCAGACGTTATGGATCGCTTTGGTGCTGATGTATTGCGCCTTTGGGTAGCTAGTGTTGACTATTCTCATGACGTAGCTATTTCTGAAAACATCCTGAAGCAGGTCTCTGATACGTATCGTCGTTTCCGCAATACATTCCGTTTCTTGCTTGGTTCTTTGGATGACTTTAGCGACGAAGCGGCTGTTAAGAACTGGGAAGATCTTGAACCGGTAGACCGCTACATGATGGTTAAGACGGCGAAGTTCTTAAACGACGCCGAAACGGCATACAATGAATTTAAATTTAACGGCGTTTACCGTGCTACGTATGACTTCGTAAACGACTTGTCCGCAGTCTACATGGACATTTCAAAAGATCGTTTGTACTCTGAAGCACCGAATTCACCGCGTCGTCGTGCGGTGCAAACGGTACTTATGAACATTTTGGAAGTTCTGGTACGCGTTTTGTCGCCAATCTTGAGTTTTACGTGTGACGAAGTGTGGGAGCACTTCCCGCCAGCTTATCGTGAAGCGGATGGTCGTGTATGGAATGTTCAGCTGGCAGGTTGGCCGCATGCTCGTGATTTCGTTCCTTCCTTACCTGAAGTTGCTGAAGCTGATGCGTTAATGGCTGATTGGACTACCATTATTGGTGTTCGCGAAGCAGTGACGAAGGCTTTGGAGGAAGCACGCAACGAAAAGACCATCAACAAGAGTCAAGAAGCTGCGGTAACGGTTACGGCTCCAGCTGATGTGCTTTCAGTTTGCAAGACCTATGCGCCGGAAGTCTTCGAAGAACTCTTTATTGTGTCTTCGGTTTCCTTTGAAGAAGGCGCTGAGCTTAGTGTTTCAGTTGCAGTGGCAGAAGGCGAAAAATGCCCACGTTGCTGGAACATTCGCGAATTGGGCGGAAATTCCAATCATCCTGATGTATGCAAGCGCTGCGGTGATGTTTTGGACGAAATTGCCGAATAAATTGAA
Organism: uncultured Coriobacteriaceae bacterium; assembly: GCA_949294735.1. Taxonomy (GTDB): domain Bacteria; phylum Actinomycetota; class Coriobacteriia; order Coriobacteriales; family Eggerthellaceae; genus CASFII01. The sequence continues at coordinate 4,994 of CASFII010000006.1, forward strand.
AGGTTAATACGAGTTTCCACATTATAGCTTGTGGCTCTACGTGTTTTTGTCAGAAGTCGTTTGCTTAAAGAGGTACTTTATTAAGTGGCTACATGGTTACATGATAATGAATTGACCGATGAAGAGGTAGCGGAGGAATTGTCCGCTGCCTCTTTACGTTCTTGGTCTAAGCAGTTGGTATTGCTGTTTGTTCTTTTGGTAGTTGCTTGGCTTTTATTTGACCAAGGTACTAAAGCGTATTTTAATGACTACGAGGTAGGCCAAAGTATCATGCCGTCCGTTTTGGGCTTGTTTGAATTTACCCTTGTTCATAATACGGGTGCAGCATGGGGTGTTTTCGGGGATTCCACGTTTGCTCTTGGAATTCTTTCAATTTGTGTTTGCCTCCTTTTGGCGGGATATTACCTAGCGACTATTCGTTCATCCGTTAAGACTTCTGTTACTTCCGCTCTCATTAAGACCTTAGGTGTTGGTTTGGTAGTCAGTGGAGGAATTGGCAACGCAATAGATCGCTTTACGCTCGGCTACGTGGTTGATTTCATTGACTTAAGTTTTATGGATTTTCCTGTCTTCAATATTGCAGACATTGGAGTTACCTGTGGAGTTGTTCTATTTCTCATTGCGGTGATTCTGGAATATAGGGCAACCTCTAAGAGTATTTCTGTGAGTTTTGAAGAGGAAAAATAGTGGGTCGCTCTCTCTGTTACAACGCTTCCGCTGATGATGTGGGCAAACGTATAGACGTAGTGCTTGCTGAACGCGGCCTTTATCCTTCACGTTCCGCTGCTGCGCGGGCTCTTGAGGATGGCATCGTGTTTGTAAACGGTTCCACGGTGGTTAAGCGATATTCAGTTGCGCTGGGGGATACCATTGTGTATGAAGTTGATGATTCTCCAGAAAACTTACCAGTGGTTGGGCAACCTATTGATTTAGATATTCGCTACGAAGACGACGACATTTTGGTTCTTTCTAAGCAAGCTGGACTGGTGTGTCATCCTTCAGTTGACCATACGGACGGAACGTTAGTAAATGCACTTATCTATCACTGTGGCGCCCATAATCTTTGTAACGTACAAGGTGAAGATGACCGTTTAGGTATTGTACACAGACTTGACCGTGACACTACTGGACTGATGGTGGCTGCTAAATCAAATATTGCTGGAGAAGTCCTTATGGAAGACATTCGTCTTCGCGCTGTTGATAGGCACTATTTGACACTTGTTCATGGGATATTAGCCCACGATACAGGTATGATTGATGCACCCATAGCGCGGTCAGCCACTGATCGAAAGCGGATGGCGGTGCGTGATGTTCCATCCGCGCGCGAAGCTATTACAACGTTTCGGGTGCTTGATAGGTTCGAACATGGTGCGCATGATGATGGCTATACCTTGGTTGATTGTAAGTTGTTTACAGGCAGGACACATCAAATTCGCGTGCATATGCAATACACGCGGCACCCCGTAGTAGGAGACCCTGTTTATAATTCTTCCGCGCCCCATGATTCATTGGCTCAGTGTGGTCTCGAACGACAGTTCCTGCATTCGTATCGACTTTCCTTTGCTCATCCTTTGTCGGGTGAAGAGCTTGAATTTGTGGATGCGTTGCCCGATGACTTGGATTTCGTCCTGAATACCTTACAGCCACGCTCTATGGGTCGCACATTGGCGGGCGAAGAGATATATGCTCTATTAAGGTCTGCTCCACGTCCTTATCTCTAGTTTGTTAAGGAGTCATTGTGTCAAAGACGGTTCTACTTGGTGTTACTGGTTGCATTGCTGCTTATAAGGCGTGTGAAATTTTACGTGGCTTGCAAAAAGCTGGTGTACACGTAAAGGTGGTCATGACAGAACATGCGACTCATTTTGTGGGATCAACCACGTTTCGGGCGCTGACGAAAGAGCCTGTGGCGGTATCGCTGTTTGATGAACCAGGAGATCCTATTCATCATATCTCTTTGGCTCAGGAAGCGGATTTGTTTTTGATTGCTCCTTGTACGGCAAATGTTATGGCGAAGCTAGCATGGGGAATAGCAGACGATCTGCTTACTACGACAGCTCTTGCTACGCACGCTCCAGTTCTCATTGCGCCAGCAATGAATGTCAATATGTATGAACACCCTATAACTCAGGAAAATATTCAAAAGCTTGTTTCTTTGGGCGTAAAGTTCGTTGAACCCGAAGCGGGGTATTTAGCCTGTGGAGATGTGGGTCGTGGCCGTTTGGCGGAACCTTCTGATATCGTTAAAGCTACGCTAGAAATGCTTCAGAGTATCCCTGAGCCTAAACCTGAATGTGTATCTAATGTGCCAGAAGTTGCAGGAACTAGGCTACAAGAAAATGTTGAACTCGAAGAGTATATGATTGGTGATTTTTCAGGCAAGCCTAAGCAAGATTTTGCTGGTAAACATGTGATGGTAACTGCTGGGGCAACTATCGAGCCTATTGATCCAGTGCGTTTCATTTCAAATCACTCCTCTGGAAAGATGGGGTATGCGCTTGCTCGAGCTGCAGCTGAGCGTGGCGCTAAGGTAGTGCTCATTTCTGGGAAGGCTACAGAAGAACCTCCTTTGGGCGTTCGTTTTGAGCAGGTTCAAACCGCCGAAGAAATGAAGGAACTAGCGGATATGACGTTTCCCGGAGCAGATGTTGGTGTCTTCTGCGCTGCAGTAGCTGACATGCGCCCTAAGTCTGTCTCTTCAGTAAAACTTAAAAAAGGGATAGATGATGCTGCTCTACAGACCATAGAGTTGGTTCCGAATCCGGATATTCTGGCTTCGTGCGCTTCTGTGAAAAAGAAGAATCAAATTGTAGTTGGCTTTGCGGCGGAAACCTCCTCTTCTCCAGAAGATCTTGTTGCCAAGGCTCAGGTTAAATTGGCTACTAAGCAAGCTGATATGATTGTTGCTAATGACGTGAGCAAAGGAAAAACGTTTGGCTCAGACACGATTAAGGCCTATCTGGTTCAAAAGGGTAGTGTTTTGGGGTTGCCTGAAATGCCTAAGGAAGATCTGGCGAACGCCATTTTAGATGCAGTCTTAGAAATAGAAAAAGCCGGCTAAGTGCCGGCTTTCGAATTCTGGTCGGGTTGACAGGATTTGAACCTGCGACCCCTTGACCCCCAGTCAAGTGCGCTACCAAACTGCGCCACAACCCGTCATGCTGCTTTAAACAGCTTGCATATAGTACCGTTACGAGTAAGAGAATTCAACCCATAGGGACGTGATTTTTGGGTTTCTTACTGGTTCTGTGCCTGAACTGCTGTAATTGCAATAACACCCACGATGTCTTCGGCTGTGCATCCGCGAGAAAGGTCATTCACGGGAGCTGCGAGGCCTTGAGTGATAGGACCGTAGGCTTCTGCTTTGGCCAAGCGCTGGACAAGTTTATAGCCGATATTGCCCGCATCAAGATCGGGGAAAATGAGAACATTTGCTTTGCCTGCAACAGGGGAGTCTGGAGCTTTTGAAGCTGCGACAGAAGGCACAATAGCAGCGTCCGTTTGGAGTTCGCCGTCAAGTGCAAGTTCGGGCGCCAGTTCTTTTGCGATACGTACCGATTCTGCAACCTTTTCTACGTCAGCGTTTTTCGCGGATCCGTATGAAGAATGGGAAAGGAGAGCTACTGCTGGTTCAGAACCCGTTAAATCTCGGAGCAATTTGTTCCAGGATTTAGCGGAATTAACTGCAATATGTGCTAGTTTTTCTGAATCTGGTTGAACTTCCAGACCACAGTCGCTAAAGATAAAGGTGCCGTTTGCGCCAAATTCACAATTAGGAACAACCATCACAAAGAACGAACTTACCAGCTTAACGCCTGGTGCAGTCTTTAGAATTTGTAAGCTTGGGCGCAATACGTCACCTGTAGCGTGACAAGCACCTGCTACCATGCCGTTAGCGCGACCAGTCTTAACCATCATCACGCCGAAATATAGTTCGTTAGAAATAAGCTCAAGCGCTTGTTCGGGGGTCATACCCTTATGTTTGCGAATTTCATATAGTTGGTTCGCAAGCTCATCGCGCAAATCACTGGTGTTTGGATCAATGAGTGCAGCACCTTCTAGAGAATATCCTTGAGAGTTGATTTGTTCAACGTTGCCTAAGATAGTTAATTCGGCAACACCTTCAGCTAAAATACGCTCAGCGGCTTTAAGCGTGCGCACATCGTTGCCTTCAGGCAACACAATGCGTTGTTTGTTTGACTTTGCCTGTTCCAACATAGAAGCTAAAAATTCGCTCATTCTTCCTCCATCAACGTTCTAGAAAGCTACCTTACTTCATGTTCTATTGCCGAATATTTCAGCAGTATCATCATAAGGGTAAATACAAAAGTTATATTCCTTAAATCTCTCAACGCTTAGGAAAAATAGGTATAACGCAACTCGAAAACCACAAAATGTTTGTTTTCAAATTACTTGAAACAGCCTATACTGTGTTAAGTCCTTTAAGGCGGTACAGAGAGACCGACAAGGTACAGTAATACGATGCCCAGCTAGAAAAGGGCGCGCCTACTTGAAGCCTTTGTCGCGTCGCGGAGGCTTTTTTTGTATCGGGACTCAGAGGTTCTACCTTTTGGGGTTTATCTTGGGAATCTGCGTACTATTCATGGACGCAGAAAACCCAAAAGATACGTCCCCTTTGGGTAGAAAACCCAAAAGACACGTCCCTATGGGCGGATTGGTCGAGTGAGATACAAAAGGCTGGCGACGGACGGCGGTTTTGCTGTACGCACTCAGAGAAAGGAGTGTGTATGTCCGAAACGAACGCGAAGGTGGTCTGCATGGACGCAGCCGAAATTGAGCGTTCCCTCACGCGCATTGCGCATCAAATTCTTGAATCAAACAAAGGTCTTAAAAACGTTGCTCTGGTTGGCATAGTAACCAGGGGAGACTTGCTTGCGAAACGTTTGGTTCAAAAGCTTGAACAAATTGAAGGGGTAAAAGTTCCGCTGGGGAAGCTTGATATTAGTTTTTATCGAGACGACTTCGCTACCTACTTTAGTCCCGAAGTCCACTCAACGGAAATTCCATTCGACATTGATGGTAAGACAATCGTCTTAATCGACGATATTTTGTTTACGGGTCGCACCATTCGTGCCGCGCTGGATGCGCTCATGGATATCGGTCGTCCTGCGTGTGTTCAGCTTGCTGTTTTGGTTGATCGTGGTCATCGGCAGCTTCCTATTCGTCCAGATTATGTTGGTAAAAACTTACCGAGTTCCCTGGATGAAAGTGTGCGCCTGTTCTTAGAGGAAGTTGACGGCGAAACAGCCGTTGAAGTTATGAGAATTCAGGCTGGTCAACGTGCTGGATCAGCTCCACTAAATAGATAGTTGGGGGTGATTGATTTGGGTTTTAATCATAAGCATCTTATTGATTTACGCGAATATACCGCCGATGAAATCTCTTTGATTCTTGACACAGCAGAACGTTTCCGTGCGGTAAACGAACGCCGTATTAAGAAGGTTCCCACCCTTAAGGGTTATACCGTGGTAAACATGTTTAACGAACCTTCAACGCGTACTCGTTCTTCTTTCGAAATTGCTGAAAAGCGTCTAAGTTGCGACAGTTTGAATTTTAGTGGGTCTGGATCTTCTGTTGAAAAGGGCGAAAGCCTTCACGATACGGTCCACACGCTCTGTTCGTATAAGATTGATGCAATTGTTGTGCGTGATCGCCATGCTGGGGTTCCTCAGAAAATCGCGGATATATCAGGTGTCACAGTGATTGACGCAGGTGATGGAAAGCATCTCCATCCAACTCAGGCGCTACTTGACCTTTATACCATTCGCCAAAAATATGGTCATATTGATGGACTGCAGGTTGGTATTGTAGGCGATATTAGCCATTCGCGTGTGTGCGGATCTCTCATTCCGGCACTTAAGATTATGGGCGCAGAAGTTACCGTTATTGCACCGCAAACACTGCTTCCAGCCCGTCCTGAGGTTCTTGGAGTTGACCACGTAAGTAGTAAATTTGATGAAGTTCTGCCTCAGCTTGATGTAGTCTACATGCTTCGTATTCAGCAGGAACGCTTAGAAGGTGCTCCGTTCCCGACTCTTCGTGAATACAACATGCTGTATGGTCTCTCAAAAGACCGCGAACACCTTATGAAACCAGAAGCAATTATCTGTCACCCAGGTCCCATTAATCGTGGAATTGAACTCGATGATTACATGGCTGACCATCCAACACGTTCAAAAATTTTAGATCAGGTCTATGCAGGTGTGTTGGTTCGTATGGCGGCACTTTATTTGCTGTTAGGGGGTGCCGAAGATGGAATTACTGCTTAAGGGTGCTCATGTTATAGATCCGCAGGTTGCACTAGATGACATTACTGATATTCGCGTAGTAGATGGCAAGATTGCTGAGGTAGGCAAGAACTTAGAACCAGTTTCTTCGTCTGCGAAGGTTCGTGACCTCACGGGCAAAATTCTCACCCCTGGGTTGGTGGATCTCCATGTGCACCTTCGTGATCCTGGATTAGAGCAAAAAGAAAGCATTGCAACGGGTACTGCTGCCGCAGCACATGGTGGTTTTACGGCAGTTTGTTGTATGCCCAACACAAAGCCTATTACCGACAATGCTTTAGCTGTTGAATACATTCAATCAGTTGCTCAGCAGGTAGGTAAGTGCCGAGTTCATGTAAGTGGTGCTTGTACACAAGGTGAAAAGGGCGAAGCGCTTTCTGAAATGGGCGACATGGTTGCCCATGGTGCCGTTGCTTTCACCGACGACGGCAGAGGTGTTCAAGATTCTGGGATGATGCGCCGTGTCATGGATTATGCCGTTCAATTTGACAAAGTGGTAATGAGCCACTGTCAAGACGAGGGTTTGGTAGGAAAAGGGCAGGTCAATGAAGGTGTTGTCTCAACACGGCTCGGTTTGGCTCCGTGGCCAGCAGAAGGCGAAGAGCTACAAATAGCTCGTGACATTGCGTTGTCACGTCTCACGGGTTGTGCGTTACAAATTCAGCACATGAGTACCCGTCGAGGAATTGAAATGGTGCGGGCTGCTAAAGCTGAAGGTTTAAAAGTGACTTGCGAAGCAACTCCTCATCATATGTTCTTAACTGAAGACGATATACAAGATGATTACAACACTAACTTGAAGGTTAATCCTCCCTTGCGCACCAAAGAAGACGCGCAAGCCCTCATAGAGGCAGTAGCTGATGGTACCGTTGATGTGATTGTGACCGATCACGCACCGCATATTAAGTTTGAAAAGGACAGAGAATTCGAAATTGCTCCGTTTGGAATGATTGGTCTAGAAACCTCGTTTGCGCTGGTATACACGCACCTCGTAAAGCCAGGCATCATTTCTTGGCAGCGCCTTGTTGAACTGATGGCCATCAATCCTCGCGCAGTTCTTCGCGTCGAAGAAGTAGCTATAAGACCTGGAAGCACGGCGGATCTTTCAGTGTTTGATACTTCTATCGAATGGACAGTGACCGAAGAATCATTTGTTTCTAAAGCAAAGAATTCTGGTTTCTTAGGACATACCTTAACAGGCAAACCAACCGATGTATTTGTTGGCGGTAGAGCAACCATGGAAGAGGGGGTTGTTTGTGAGTAGCATAAGCGAACAATTACTTGCTAATACTTCAAAGCCAGTTCCAAAGGAAGCACTTTTGGTGCTTGAAGACGGAAGTGTTTTTAAGGGAACGGCTTGTGCAGCTGAAGGCGAAGTTTTTGGAGAAATTTGTTTCAATACTTCTCTTGAGGGTTACCTGGAAGTAATTACCGATCCTTCTTATGCTGGACAAATAATTACCATGACCTATCCTCAGATTGGCAACTATGGGGTGAACTTGGAAGACATTCAGCGAGAACATCCCGCATTGCGTGGTTTGGTTGTTCGCGACATGTGTACACGTCCTTCAAATTGGCGTAGTACGTTAAGCCTTCCTGAGTATTTAAAGCAAGAAAACGTGGTTGCTATTGAGGGTGTTGATACGCGTGCTTTGGTGCGTCATGTGCGAGACCATGGAGCTCAACGTGCGGTCTTATCTACTATTGATACTAATCCTGAAAGCCTTCTCAAAAAGGTTCGTGAAAGTGTGAGTATTGTAGGGGTTAACCTAATTCCTACGGTCTCATGCACTGAAATTCACACCTTTGCTTCGCTTCCAAAAAGTCATGATTTTGCTGTTGCTCCTGCTTTGGAACCAAAACATAAAGTAGTAGCTTATGACTGCGGTGCGAAGCGTTCTATTCTTCAGAATTTAGTTCGCTGTGGCTGTGACTTAACGGTGGTTCCTTGGAATACGCCTGCTGAAACAGTGTTAGATATGCACCCTGATGGAGTATTTTTGAGCAATGGTCCTGGTGACCCAGATGCGGTTGAAGGCACCTATTCGCAGGTACAAAAACTGTTGGGGAAAGTTCCAGTCTTTGGCATCTGCTTAGGTCATCAGATGATTTCAAAGGCTGCTGGAGCAAGCATCGAAAAGCTGAAGTTTGGTCATCGTGGTGGAAATCATCCTGTTATGAATCTTTTAACGGGACGCGTTGAAATTACTGCTCAAAACCATGGGTTCGGTCTTTTATTCCCAAGCCTTGGAGAGCTTATTCCTGAACTTTCTGGTGGGCATTCTGAACACGTAGATGACCTGCGTTTCTGGGTGCGTGAAGGCGTTGCTCCTGTTGTTCAAAATGATCGCTTTGGACGAATTCGTCTTACTCACGTAAATCTGAACGACGGTACTGCCGAAGGTATTGCTTGCCTTGATATTCCTGCTTTTTCTGTTCAGTATCATCCTGAAGCGTCTCCTGGTCCAACAGACGCGCACTATCTGTTCACGGCGTTTATTCGTCTCATGGATAAAGATCCTAATTATTTAGATATTGACATCGCGGCGGATCGATTAGCCGGTTGGACTTTCGGTGAGCGAAAGGAGTTACAACATGCCTAAGCGCACTGATATTCAAACCATTTTAGTAATTGGTTCTGGTCCTATTGTTATTGGTCAGGCTTGTGAATTCGACTATTCAGGTGCCCAAGCTTGTAAGGTACTTAAGGCTGATGGCTATAAGGTGGTTTTAGTTAACTCCAACCCCGCAACAATCATGACCGACCCAGGTCTGGCGGATCGCACCTATGTTGAACCTATCACAGCTGAATTTGTTGAAAAGGTTATTGAAAAGGAGCGACCCGACGCTCTGCTTCCAACGCTTGGCGGTCAGACTGGTTTAAATACCGCAGTTGAGCTAGCTAAATCTGGTGTTTTGGATAAGTACGGCGTTGAAATGATTGGGTGCGATCTGGAAGCCATTGAACGTGGTGAAGATCGCAAAATGTTCAACGACTGTATGGCTGAACTAGGGATAGAAACCGCACGCAGTGGTTATGCCTATTCCATTGAAGATGCTGAGCGTATTGTTGGAGAGCTTGGCTATCCCGTTGTTTTGCGTCCTTCCTTTACGCTAGGTGGCGCCGGTGGCGGTATTGCGCACAATCATGACGAACTATTGTTAATAGTTTCGCAAGGCCTTGAACTTTCTCCAGCAGGTGAAGTGCTGGTTGAAGAAAGCATTGAGGGGTGGAAAGAATTCGAGATGGAAGTCATGCGTGACCATGCTGGGAACGGCATTATCGTATGCTCCATTGAAAACTTTGACGCTATGGGCGTTCATACAGGTGACTCTATTACGGTTGCACCTGCACAAACGCTTTCTGATGTTGAATACCAACGTATGCGCGCTGCTTCCTTGGCTATTCTTGAAAAGATTGGCGTAGAAACAGGCGGTTCTAATGTTCAGTTTGCGGTTAATCCTCAGAATGGCCGCATGATTGTTATTGAGATGAACCCTCGTGTTTCACGCTCTTCGGCATTGGCTTCGAAGGCTACTGGTTTTCCCATTGCTAAGGCTGCTGCTAAGCTTGCAGTTGGTTATACGCTTGATGAAATCGTAAACGACATTACCAAAGCTACACCTGCTTGTTTTGAGCCTTCCATTGACTATTGCGTGGTAAAGGTTCCTCGCTTTGCTTTCGAAAAATTCCAAGGTACTGACGATACGCTTTCTACCAGAATGAAAGCTGTCGGTGAAATTATGGCCATTGGTCGCACTTTCGAAGAAGCACTTGGGAAAGCTATGCGTTCTTTGGAAAACGGACGTGCAGGTTTAGGCGCTGACGGTAAAGACGTACGTGTTACTGAAGAAAACTTTAATGATCTGGTAGGACGTCCTACGGCTGATAGAATTTTCCACATCGCTGAAGCTTTGCGTGCTGGATTTACTCCTGAACAGGTTATTGAAACAAGCAAGATTGACCCGTTCTTTATCAATCGAATCGCAGACATGGTTGCCGTACAAGAAAGTTTGCGTGGTATGCGTGTCGATGAGCTTGACGCCGATGCTTTCCGTACGTTGAAGCGTTACGGCATGTCTGACATTCAGATTGCTCATCTCACGAATTCTGACGAACTGACGGTTCGTGCTTGTCGCAAACTTTTAGGCGTACGTCCTTCTTTTAAAACGGTTGATACATGTGCAGCTGAATTTGAGAGCACGACTGCTTATCACTACAAAACCTATGATGCTGATGAAACCGAAGCCCCTGGTGAACGTACGAAAAAGCGCGCCATGATATTGGGTGCTGGTCCAAACCGTATTGGTCAGGGTATTGAATTTGACTACTGCTGTGTACATGCCAGTTATGCGCTTCATGATGCTGGCTTTGAAACCATCATGGTGAACTGCAACCCAGAAACAGTTTCCACTGACTACGACACCTCTGATAAACTCTATTTTGAACCCTTAACGTTTGAGGACGTCATGGATATCGTGGATGCCGAAAAACCTGATGGGGTAGTGGTTACCTTAGGTGGTCAGACCCCGCTTAAGTTGGCAAATGCTTTATCTGAAGCAGGCGTTCCTATTATGGGCACTTCACCTGAAGCTATCGACCTTGCAGAAGATCGTGACCGCTTTAGTGCAATTCTTGATGAACTCGGTATTGCTTATCCTGCTGCTGGCATGGCTTCTACGTTCCAGGAGGCATGTGCGGTAGCTGATCAAATTGGCTTCCCGCTTTTGGTTCGTCCGAGCTATGTTTTGGGCGGTCGAGGTATGGGTATTGTCTATGATGGTGCCCAGCTTGAGAAATACATGACTGAGGCTGCAAAGATTACGCCAGATCATCCGGTTTATCTTGACCGCTTCCTTGAAGGCGCCGTTGAGGTTGATTTAGATGCTTTATGCGATGGTGACCAGGTGTATGTTGGTGGTGTACTTGAGCATATTGAAGAAGCAGGTATTCACTCTGGTGACAGCTCTTGTTGTACGCCCCCGTTTGCGCTCTCTGAAGCAATTGTTTCTCAGCTTCGTTCAATTGCGCGACGTTTAGCTTTGCGCATTGGAGTAGTTGGTCTTATCAACATCCAGTTTGCTATTAAAGATCAAGTTGTGTACATCATTGAAGCGAACCCCCGCGCAAGCCGTACGGTGCCTTTTGTCTCCAAGGCAACAGGAGTACCTTTGGCTAAACTTGCGGCTCGCATCATGGCTGGTGAAAAGATTGCAGGTTTGAATCTACCTTCCGATGAGCGTCGCTTGGATTATTTCAGTGTTAAAGAGCCCGTAATGCCATTCGGTCGTTTCCCAGGTACCGATACGGTGTTAGGGCCTGAAATGAAATCAACGGGTGAAGTTATGGGTATTGCCCGAAACTTCCCAGCGGCATTTGCGAAAGGTCAGCTTGCTATTGACTATCATCTGCCTGAAAGTGGAACAGTATTTGTTTCAGTATGCGACCGCGACAAACGTGCCTTAGTACCTATTGCACGTGAAATTAAACGCATGGGATTCAAGATTGTTGCAACGGGCGGTACGGCTAGAGCTTTACGCGCTGCCGGTGTTGATTGCGAAGAAGTTCGCAAGGTAAGCGAAGGTTCTCCGAACATTATTGACCGAATTGCAAGTGGTGAAATCTCCTTCATGATCAACACGCCATTTGGTCATGCAACGCGTTCCGACGGATACGAACTTCGTACGGCAGCTGTTCGTCATGGCATGAGCTATGTCACGACTTTGTCGGGTGCCCAAGCTCTTGTTGCAGGTATGGAGGTTGCTCGCGAAGTTGGCTTGGATATTGTTGCACTTCAAGACTTGCCGCAGTGGGAAGGTTAGCCTTAACGCTTGCTTGGGTTAATGAACCCTGAATAAATAATGTCAACATCATCCGCTTTGCTGATGTTGACTGATAGAAAGGTATGTTTGTGACGTTAGTAAATGAACATGCAAAGCTATTGAGCAACCAAAAAGTAGGACCGAAACTTTTTGTTATGGAGCTTGAATCTCCTCAAATCAGTGCTTCGGTTCAGCCAGGGCAATTTGTTCATATGCTTCTGCCGAGCGCTGATTCTCATGTTTTGCGCCGTCCTTTTTCAGTGTATGAGGTGAGCGAAGACAAGTCTAAGCTCTCTATTTTGTACCAGGTGGTAGGTGCAGGGACTGACTATCTCACGTCGGTGCAGCCAGGCGCAACAATCGAAATGATTGGACCTGTTGGTCATGGATGGCAGCCTCCTCATGAAGCTCAGAAAGTCCTCCTCGTAGGTGGCGGAGTCGGCGCTGCACCTTTGTTTATGCTTTGCGAAACATTGGTCAATGCTGGTGTTAAGGTTCACATGATTTTGGGAGCTCAGTCCGAACAAGCTATGGTAACCCGTAAAGCCTATGAGGTACTTTTCGGTATTACTGAAGATTTAAAACCTGGTCTAGCAACACGTGGGGGCTTACATACTTGCTCGCTTTCTTGCGCGACTGATGATGGCTCTTACGGGCATCATGGTTTTTGTACCGCTCTTGTTGAACAAACACTTCAAAAAGCTGCTCGTGAAAACACTCCCTATGATTATATGGCTGTATGCGGTCCGGAAGTATTGATGCGTTTGGTAAAAGAACAGGCTGAATCCGCTCATATACCTTGCGAAGTTTCCATGGAGCGACGCATGGCGTGTGGCATCGGCGCTTGTCTATCGTGCGTGGTTGATACCGTGGAAGGCAAGAAGCGTGCGTGCGTAGATGGTCCTGTTTTCGCTTCTCATGAGGTGGTGTGGTAAATGGTTGATTTGCAGGTAAATTTGGGCGGTTTGCTCATGAAAAATCCCGTTACCACAGCTTCGGGTACGTTTGCAGCTGGTAAAGAATACGCAGATTTTGTTGACGTAGCTGCATTGGGTGCGGTGACCACCAAAGGTGTTTCATTGAACGGATGGGAAGGAAACGCCAGTCCTCGTATTGCTGAAACACCAAGTGGCATGCTTAATTCAATCGGGCTTCAAAATCCTGGGGTAGCTCACTTAAAATCTGATGAACTTCCTTGGCTTAAAAGTGTGGGTGCAACTACTATTGTTAATGTTTCGGGTCATAGTTTCGATGAATATGTTCAGGTTATTGAAGCTTTAGAAGATGCACCCGTTGACGCCTATGAAGTCAATATCTCGTGTCCTAATGTTGATGCAGGAGGTATGACTATCGGCACCCACGTTGAAAGTGTCACAAAGGTAGTTTCGCTTTGTCGTGCAGCTACCAAGCGTCCGCTTATTGTTAAACTCACGCCTAATGTAACCGATATTACCGAAATTGCTAAAGCGGCAGAAGCTGCGGGTGCTGATGCGCTTTCGTTAATCAATACGCTTTTAGGTATGGCTGTTGACGCCGAGCGCAAAAGACCTCAACTAGCTCGAGTAGTAGGTGGGCTTTCTGGTCCTTGCGTAAAACCAGTTGCTCTGCGTATGGTTTGGGAATGCTATCACGCAGTACAGGTTCCACTGTTGGGTATGGGTGGCATTTCAAATGGCACAGATGCTATTGAGTTTATACTTGCAGGAGCAACTGCTGTCGCAGTAGGAACGGCCAATTTCACTAACCCCCATGCAACTATGGATGTCATTAAGGGTATAGAAGACTATTGTGTTCGTCATAATGTCGAAAAAGTTACTGATTTGATTGGAGGATTAGAATGCTAGACTTCCGCCAAGAACCTGCCAAAGATCGTGTTATTGTGGCGCTTGACTGCTCTGCTGAAGAGGCAAAACATCTTGCTGACGTGCTTCAGGGAAAGGCTAAATGGCTTAAGGTGGGCATGACCCTTTATTATGCTGAAGGGGCGCCTATTGTTGCGTACTTCAAAGAACGTGGGTTTAAAGTTTTCCTTGATTTGAAGTTCCATGACATTCCTCACCAAGTAAAAGGCGCTGCTGCGTCTGCGACTACAACTGGGGCAGATATGCTTACCATGCATGCCTGCGGTGGTGTTCCTATGATGCAGGCTGCCCAGGAGGGGGCTGAGAGCGCTGCTAAAGAGCTCGGTGGGGAAGTTCCCGCCACGCTAGGAATCACCGTCCTTACGTCTATGAACGCTGAAATTTTGCAAAGTGTTGGCGTAAGTCGTCCGTTGCCTGAGCAGGTTAAGTCTTTAGCGTCACTTACTAAGGAAGCGGGAATTTCGGGAGTTGTTGCCTCACCTCAAGAGGCTTCCATGCTCCGTGAACTCTTAGGGCCTGAAGCTTATATTGTGACACCTGGCGTTCGACCAGCTGGTGCCGATCTTGGTGATCAAAGCCGAGTGGCAACGCCTTCTGCTGCATTTAAGGCAGGCGCTTCCCATATTGTGGTAGGAAGGCCTATTACCCAAGCAGAAGATCCTGCAGCAGCGTTTGATGCTATTGCTACAGAGCTCGAAGCTTCTTCTTTGTAATGCTGCGGTAGCGTTTTTCCTTCCGTTTGTCGGAAATTGCTTAATTTACAGGGATAATCCCTTGTAAATACACAAAATAGTACGTATAAAAGCCTATTATTTAGTGTAGTATGTTCCAGGTAAGTGTTTCGCACACTTCAAACCGTGAAGGTAGAAGGAGATATAACATGGCAATTCCTCAACTGAGCGCTGAAGAGCGTCAGGCAGCTCTGGAAAAAGCAAAGGCTGCTCGTATTAAGCGTGCTGAAGTACGTGAAGAATTGAAGTCCGGCAAGCTTTCACTCGAAAAGGTTCTGGACATGAAGGACGATCCTGTTATTGGTCGCATGAAGGTTTCTACTCTTATTGAAACCTTGCCTGGTTATGGTAAGGCCAAGGCTGAAAAGATCATGAAGGAACTTCAGATTGCGGAAAGCCGTCGTCTCCGTGGTCTTGGCGAACGTCAGCGTGCTGCCCTTTTGGAGCGTCTGGGTTAATTCGTGCGTCACGGCAATTTATTTGTAATTTCTGGGCCATCAGGTGCTGGTAAAGGCACGCTGGTGGCTCAGCTTTTGTCTGAACTCCCTGATGCGTGGTTATCTGTTTCGGCGACTACGAGGAAGCCGCGTCCTGGAGAAGAGCACGGCAAGCATTATTTCTTTGTATCAGACGAAGAATTTGACGACTTGATTGCTTCTGATGGTCTGCTTGAATGGGCTCAGTATGGTTCTAACCGTTACGGCACCCCTCGCGCATCCGTTGAAGAGCATATGGCTTTAGGGCAGCAGGTTCTCTTAGAAATTGAAGTTCAGGGCGCCTTTCAAGTTAAAGAAAAGATTCCAAGTGCCTGTTTGATTTTCATAGAACCCCCTTCGCTTGAAGAGCTTGAAAATCGTTTACGTGGACGTGGGACAGAGAACGAAGAAGTTATTCAGGAAAGAATGCGAACAGCACGGGTGGAACTTTCTCACAAAATGGAGTATGATATTCAGCTGGTCAATGACAGCTTGCCTGAAGCAACACGTCAGCTTTTAGATTTCATTAATCAAAAGGCTGAGCAGGCACAATAGATGAGTTTGAGGATATAACCTATGAGTATTATTAATCCAAAGATTGATGAACTTCTTGATAAGGTTGACAACGATCGCTTTCTTTTATGCTCTTTAGCAGCAAAGCGTGCTCACGACATCAATGATATGATGCGTGGTCAGCGTGACCGTGCAATTCAACTGGAGACTGCCGTTGAAATTGCTCGTGCAGCAGATAAGAAGCCGCTTTCTATGGCATTCGAAGAAATTTCTCGCGGAGACGTTTCTTACGACTCTGAAAGCATTGACATCAAAAATCACTAGTTTTTGTACCTTATGGATAAATTTCAGCGCATTAGCCTTGTTCATTATCATGAAATTGGTTTGAAGGGTCACAATAGATCCACCTTCGAAATGCGCTTATTGAAGAATTTAGACGCGCTCCTTAAGCCTTTTCCGGTTGTTACTATTCACCGTATTTCAGGCAGGTTGTGCGTCTTTTTTCGTGAAGGTACTTCGTTCGAAGAAGCTAATAAGGCTACTGATGTTATAGCAAAGATACCTGGCGTAGCGAGGGTTTCTTGCGGCTATAAATGTGAACGTGTTATCGACGAAATGACTGAGGCCGGCATTGCTGCCATGAGTGAAGCAGACTCGTTTGCTAGCTTTAAAGTCCAAGCACGTCGCAACCATACTGATTTCCCCATTAATTCAATGGATTTAAACCGCATAGTAGGCGGTAATCTTTCCGATGCCTTTCCTCAGGTCGCGGTAAAGATGAAAAACCCTGACTTAACGGTTGGGTTAGAAGTGGTTCAAAACGCTGCTTATGTGTATGCACGAAGCATCGTAGGTATTGGTGGTCTTCCTGTGGGGAGCTCGGGGCGTGTGGTTTGCCTTTTGTCTTCAGGCATTGATTCTCCTGTTTCTACCTGGAAAATGGCTCGTCGTGGCGCTGAATGTATCGGGGTTCATTTTTCTGGGCGCCCTCAAACAAGTGACACGAGTGAATATCTTGTTGACGACATTGCTCACGTGCTGGAGCGAACTGGCTGTATTGCACGAGTTTACGTGGTTCCTCTTGGCAACTACCAGCGAGAAATCGCGCTTTCGTGTCCTCCAGAATTGCGCGTAGTTTTATATCGTCGTTTAATGTTTAGAGTTGCAGAGGCCTTGGCTCATCGCGAGCGTGCTGGTGCATTAGTTACTGGTGAAAGCCTGGGTCAGGTTGCGTCACAAACACTTGATAACATCCGTTGCACCGACGCAGCGGTACATTTACCCGTCTTTCGTCCACTTATTGGCACTGACAAGCTCGAAATTATCGCAGAAGCTCAACGCTTGGGTTCTTTTGAAATTTCTTCTCAGGATGCACCTGATTGTTGCACGCTCTTTATGCCGCGCAACCCCGAAACGCACGCCAAACTTCCGTTAGTTGAGGAAGCTGAGCAGGCCTATCCCATTTCTCAGTGGGTTGAAGAGCTCGTTGAAGCTGCTGAAGTCCATGATTATGCCTGTCCTTCCTATAAGCGGCGTGCATAATTTCTTAGTTCAGCTTTCTGAACGTTTGTATTTTCGTGAACTTTGTGCACTTTAGGTGCTAGTTTCTTGCTGGAATTTTGCGAGAACTGCGATAGGTTCTTGTGAATCCCTGCTTGCTAGATGCTATGACTGTGAAAGTTTAGTTGTATCAAGCTGGTATATAACTGATTAAAAATCTCCTTATGCTAAGAACATAGCTAAAGGAGATAAAAATGTCATTTCAAGAACAAGCAGAGATTCTAAGTAAAAGAGTAGGATCAGGTAAGCCTAAGGCAATGGCGTTTGCCGGGCTTGTTCTGACGGTCGTTGTTATTTCCCTTATGGCAGTTTTCTTCTTTCTTCAATCTTCGAATGATGGGTTTGTCTTAGAAGTAGCTCCTGATAAACGTGGGGACACTTCACTTGAAGAAAATTCCGCACCTTTAGAAGACTCTCTTGGGGTTGTGGAGGAACAAGAAAAGATAGTCGTGCATGTAGGGGGTTCAGTTAACAAACCAGGTGTATATGAGCTTACCTGGGGTGACCGGGTTGAAAAGGCTATTGCTGCAGCTGGTGGTGCATCAGATGGTGCTGTGCTGGATGCTCTCAATCTTGCACGAATTCTCCAGGATGGCGAACAAATCCTGGTTCCTCATGAGAGAGATTATGAATCAGGAGCGCCTGGAACCAGTAATCCGCAGGGAATAAGCGCTTCTACAGCTCAAGGAAAGGTGAATATTAACACCGCCGATGTTACCCAGTTGGATAGTCTTCCAGGAATTGGTGAATCAACAGCGCAAAAAATAATTGCAGACAGAGAAACAAACGGACCATTTGAAAAAGTAGAAGACATTCAGCGAGTGTCAGGAATAGGCGAAAAGAAATATGAGCAGCTTGCTGACCTAATTTCGGTAGGATGATTCGAGAAATCGTACAATCATTCTTCCGTTTCTCTTCTATTCTCTTGCAAGATGCTACAAATCACTCTGGTGCTTTTGAGGATAAGAATAGAAGTAATCCTTGGAAGCGCCCTCAAATTCCTCTTATTACCTTTTTAGCTCTAGGTATGTGGTTAAGCTGCGTGATCATTTTTCCGAGTACGCATGATGTAAGTAGAACCTCAAAAAATCTAGTACTTCTTGGAGCAGTAATACTACTTATATTGACGCTTATTTTCTTTGTTGTCGTAACCCTAAAATTTGACTCAAAACAATGTGCGGATCAGGTGCTTAGCGTTTTTGCTCTTGGGTTTTGTTTAGGTGCGCTTGTTTCTCTTGCTTCATCAGAACAATACCTTCAAAAGACTCAATCAGTACCTAAGAATTCAACTCAAGACTGTCTTATGATTCTTCAAGAGGATTCTTTTGAAGGTATTTGGGGTACTTCAGTTATTGCCCAAATAGTTCTTGAAAATAATGATTCTTTTATAGCTCAAATTAGTCTTGATGCTGAAACATCAGAAATGCACTTTGGAGAAGTGTATGAGGGTAGAGCGGTTCTTTCGCAGATTGAAATTAATGAATTTAACTTTAATAAGGGATTAGAGGTACGACTTAAAGTTCTTTCTTCAGAAAAGGCAGAACCTCTTCTGCTCTTTCCTTTTCACATTTACGAGGGTCTTCAAGGATATCTTTCTAATTTCCGAAATAGCTCAATAGAATTATTTCAGGCATTGCCTAAAGAAGCTTGCTCTTTGTTGCAAGCCTTAGTCTGTGGTTATACGACAAACCTAGATGCCAGTGGACTTTATTCTGACTATCAAAACACAGGATTGGCTCATTTGGTAGCCGTTTCTGGAAGCCATTTGGCATTGATAAACACCCTGATTGCCTCAGTATTACAACGGTTTAATACTCCTAAAAAGCTACTCATTACTATTCAGTTACTATTCATAAATTTATATCTTATATTCACAGCACTCCCTGTTTCAGGTATACGATCAGGAATAATGGCTTCGTTGGGCTTACTTTCTTATATAAGCAAAAGAAGAAGTTCAAGTTTAAACGTATTGTCAGTGTGCATGCTTTTGATGATTTCGCAGAATCCTAGGTGTGCTTCTGATGTTTCGTTTGTTTTATCAGCTGGATCTACGTTAGGAATTATTCTTCTCACTCCATTCTTTTCTCACTGTTTTGGAGGAAAAATTCCTCGTAGCGTCAATGAATCTCTTTCGTTAACCTGTGCCGCAAGTGTTACAACACTTCCTTTTTCTGCAGTGCTCTTTGCTCAGCTGCCTATAATATCCCTTTTAGCAAATGTACTCGCAGCTCCTTTCTTTGCCCTTATTTGCACCTCGGGAATTTTATGCGCAACCGTGCACCAGATTTTTCCTGCTTTTGCAGTTCCTCTTCTAACTGTTTCTGGAATAGAAGCAGCTTTTCTCAATGAACTTGTAAAGTTCCTGGCAAAAGTTCCTTATGCTTGTATTCCTGTTAGCTTGGATCCTTCTCTTATGATTTGTGTTTCGATTTTAATGGTAATAGCGATACTAAGATGGGGAAGGGGCATTGCTAGGATTTTAAAACCTCTTGTTGTATTAGTTATAAGTGCAATAGCTCTAACCGTCTACATTTTCCCACTTCAGCCCACTCATGAAATTATAATGCTTGATGTTGGTCAAGGTGATTCGTTTCTTTTCCGAAGTAGTGGCAAAACAGTTCTTATAGATACGGGCAAAGATGATAGTAAGCTCCTCCGAGGTTTAGCGCGCCATAACATACAGAAGCTTGATGCAGTCTGCATTACGCACGGAGACAGTGATCACTGTGGCGCACTGCTTGCACTAAAGGGTAAGGTTCGGGTGGGAAGTGTGCTTCTGGCTGCCGACACCTTTACGTGCGGATGCGACTCTTGCAGTGGCCTTCTTAAAGACGCTCAAAAAATTGTTTCCGCTGAGAATATTCAAGGCCTTCAAGTAGGCTCAAATATTTCTTTTGGGGTATTTAGGTTTACGCTTTTGTCTCCACAAACTTTTGTCGAAGAAGGCGGAAATGCAGATAGTTTATGTTTTGAGGTAACCATCGATGGAAACTACGACGGTAAAAGCGAATGGAATGGTTTGTTTTGTGGAGACGCTGAAGCAGATCAGCTTGAAGAGCTTAAAGATAAAAACTTACTTACTCAGGTGACAATATATAAAGTTGGTCATCACGGATCAAAAGCTGCTCTCGATGAAGAAATTGTTGAAGCACTATCTCCTGATATATCTCTCGTAAGTGTGGGGGCTGATAATACCTATGGACATCCTGCAGAAGAAACAATAAATCTTTTGGAAAACGTTGGCTCAGAAGTGCTGAGATCTGACCAACTAGGAGATGTTTCGTGCATAATAGAGCCTGACAAGTTAATCATTAAAACTCAACGTAAGAAGTGAAGCATGAGCCAGAAGTCTAAAGATTTTCTTTCCGCTTATTTAGTAGTAGGTGAAGATGAGCTGAAGCGTACGACTGTTTTGAAGCGCTTGCATGAGCGCATTTCTGCATTAGGTGACTTAAGTTTCAACTACAATGAATTCGATGGAGCTTCTGCAAGTGGTGATGCTATTGTTGGTGCTTGCAACACCATTCCTTTTGCTTCTGATTTACGATTAGTAGAAGTAAAGGAAGCCGAAAAGCTTCCGAAAGCTGCAGCTGAGCAGGTTATTGAATACTTGCTTGCGCCTTCCGCAACCACCGTCTTGGCTCTTGAGGCAGAGAAACTTGCAAAGAATACTCGTTTGTATAAGGCCGTAGCAGCTCTGGGGAAGACTGCTGTCATTGATTGCACTCCGCTGAAACGCAGAGAACTACCCAAAACCATTCGAAATATGGCCGTTGGCTACGGCGTGACGTTTACCGAAGGCGCTGCTTATAAGCTTGTGGAGCTCGTGGGAGAAAATACCGTCCGCCTTGATACTGAAGTCAAAAAGATTGCTACTGCTCATAGGGGAAACGATCCTGTAAATGAAAGTGAAGTAATCTCTTTGGTCGCAAGGACTTCGGAGGTTAAACCTTGGGAAGTTACTGATGCATTTTCTGCTCGAGATATTTCTAAATGTTTGCTTTTGTTTCAAAGGATGCCTGAGAAATCTTCCTATTCGGTTATGCCTCGGATTGTTCAAAGGATTCGGGAACTAATAGGTGTTCAATCGTTCCTTGCCAGAGGAAATACCTCTTCGCTTCCACGTATCTTGAAAATTCCAGAGTGGAAAGTGAGCCACTATACTACCTGGGCTCGCAATTTTACTGATTACGAGCTAAGGGAAGCACTCTGCCTTGCGTTAGATGCTGAACAAGCTATGAAGAGCAGCTCAGATCCAGATAAATACTTTGTAGATTGGCTTCTGCAGACTCTCAGAAGAGTGTAAGAAATGAAAAAGCTCCCAAGTGGGAGCTTTTCATCCTTGATATGCGAATGAACTCTTAGTTCTTAACGCGCTTGTTCATAATAACTGTTTGGCAAAAGACACGCAAGTAGGTTATGCGTTTATACAGTCCACTTTTACGTACATCAAAAAAGGCTGCCTAAAGCAGCCTATTTTGATTAGAGCAGCAGAGTTATTCAGCAGCTTCTTCAGCTTCTGCGGCTTCTGCTTCAGCCTTAGCAGCTTCTTCAGCTTCCTTTGCCTTGCGTTCAGCAGCTGCTTTTTCTTCCTTCAGTTGCTTTTCGCGGCGCTTAGCCTTTTCAGCAGAAGCAGCTTCCAAAGCAGCCTTGCGCTCAGCCTTAGCTGCAGCCTTTTTGGAAGCAGACTTCACTTGTTCCTTCTTAGCGGGCTTTACATAGGCCTTGCGGTCTTCTTCGGTAACAACCGTGTTGGCCAAAGCCATGATGCCGCTCTTGCGGTTAGCAGCCTGGTTCTTATGGATAACGCCCTTAGAAACTGCCTTGTCCATGAGGCGGCATGCTGCAAGCGCGTAAGCGTAAGCTTCAGCACCATTGCCAGCAACAACAGCGTCTTTAACGTGACGAGTTGCCGTCTTCAGTTCAGATTTAACTGCACGATTGCGCATACGAGATTTTTCGTTCGTGATAATGCGCTTCTTTTGACTCTTGATGTTTGCCATTATTCCTCCATTACCGTTGTTTTCCTATAAGCAAACGTAAAACGCACGTACCGCATTTCCTGTCATGCGGAAAAGTTCAGCGTATCTGTAAACAGGGAATAAGAAGAGCAAGCCAAAAGGCGCACAAGCACTAGAAAGAAACTTGTGTTGGAAACAGGCAGGATTTTTCTGCTTCCGTAACCATTCGGTTCGCTCAACTCACGCTTCTTTACGCAGCCCGTCTGCAGATGTGCGGAACTTGCCCGCACGCACGCTTGCTGAACACACAGCTGTATAAAGTATCATATTTCAAAGAAATTTCAATTGAATTGTTTTGTCTTATCATACTTTTCACAAAGGAACACAAATGTTTCATGCCTTAGTTTGTATCCTCGGGTACAATAAAGGTTTGTAAGTTATATACATTAAGCATTTAAGGATGTACTGCGCCAATGACGCAAGACCTAAGCCATATAAGAAACTTTTCCATTATTGCGCATATTGACCACGGTAAGTCTACTTTGTCAGACCGTATTTTGGAGTTGACGGGCACGGTTGCTCAACGCGATATGAAAGAGCAGCTTCTTGACAGCATGGACATTGAGCGCGAACGCGGTATTACCATTAAAAGCCAGGCGGTTCGAGTGAATTACACTGCCGATGATGGAGAGACCTATCAGTTTAACCTTATTGACACACCTGGACACGTCGACTTTACCTACGAAGTGAGCCGTAGTTTAGCAGCCTGCGAGGGTGCAGTGCTCGTAGTGGATGCTACTCAGGGCGTTGAAGCCCAAACGGTAGCTAACGCCATGTTGGCCATGAATGCGAATTTAGAGATTATTCCACTTATCAACAAGATAGACTTACCTGCTGCAGAACCAGATAGGGTCAAAGAGGAAATAGAAGATGGCTTGGCTATACCTGCAGATGACGCAGTACTAGCTTCTGGGAAAACGGGTGAAGGCGTTCACGATTTGCTCGAATCGGTTGTCTATAACATCCCAGCACCTCAAGGTGATGCAGATGCCCCTTTGCGAGCACTAATCTTCGATTCCTACTTTGATGCTTATAGAGGTGTAGTGGCACTTATTAGGGTTGTTGATGGGTCGGTAAAAAAGGGCAATCATATTCGTATGCTGGCTACCAATACTGAAACGTTAGTCGAGGAAGTTGGAGCACGGCGTCCTGCAGAGACTCCTTTGCCTGAGCTTTCCACAGGTGAGGTAGGCTATTTGGTTACGGGGCTTAAGGATGTTTCCCAAGTAAAAGTTGGTGATACTATCACGTTGGTTCAGGGAGGGTGTTCTGATCCTTTGCCTGGGTACCGCGAAGTTAAACCAATGGTTTACACGGGGCTCTTTCCTATAGATGGCGATCAGTATGAGCCATTAAAAGAAGCGCTTGAAAAGCTTTCCTTAAATGATCCTGCTCTCATTTGGGAGCCAGAAACCTCTCATGCTCTTGGATTTGGTTTCCGAGTTGGCTTTTTGGGACTGCTTCACATGGAAGTAATTAAAGAACGTCTAGAGCGCGAATTTGGACTCGACTTGCTGGCAACAGCGCCTTCTGTTGAATATCACGTTTATAGAAAGGGTGGGGAGATGATTTCTCTTCACTCGCCCCAAGAAATGCCTGATCCAGGTGAAATTGAAAGAATTGAAGAACCATATCTTAAAGCAAAGATTCTTATTCCACCTGACTATGTTGGGGCTGTTATGGATTTGACTGTTCAGCGTCGGGGCACCTTCGTTACTATGAATTATCTTTCTCAGACAACAGTCGAAATGCTTTGGGAAATCCCTTTATCTGAGCTCATCATGGATTACTTCGACAAACTGAAATCAAATACTAAGGGCTATGCGTCGCTTGACTATGAGTTTGATGGCTATAAAGAATCTAATCTTGTAAAGCTTGATATTTTGCTCTCAGGCAAGCCAATTGACGCTCTTTCGTTTATTGTTCATAAAGATAAGGCTTATGAACGTGGACGCGTTTTGTGTGAAAAATTAAAAGAGATTATTCCTCGTCAAATGTTTGAGGTTCCTATTCAAGCTGCTATCGGTGGTCGCGTATTAGCGCGTCAAACCGTTAAAGCGAAAAGAAAAGACGTTTTGGCCAAATGCTATGGTGGTGACATTACTCGTAAGCGCAAGCTTTTGGAAAAGCAAAAAGCAGGTAAGAAGCGCATGAAGGCTATTGGGAATGTTGAAGTTCCCCAAGAAGCTTTTATGGCGATTCTAAAAGTCGATGATTAACAGGTGGGAGCTCTGCAATGGTAGCAAAAAAGAAGAAGCAGCAGCACGAAGAATATGACTGGTTAAACGACCCCTTTGATGAAAAGAAAATTAAAGCTGAGCAAAAAGAAGCAATGTCTTCTGGTACTAAGAACGCACTTACCATAGGCTGTCTTTTGCTTATTATGGTGGTGTTTGGGTTTGGTCTGTTTCTAACGATTCAGCTGGTCAACGTCATTGCACCAGGCTACTAATTCGGTGTGTTTGCACGCTTTTAACAATGTCGCATGTATGTCAATGAGCTTTAATTTCACAGAATTTTTCAATGCTAAACCTGTTTTACTTGCACCTATGGCAGGGGTAAGCGATGAGGCTTTTCGTACGCTCTGCAAAGAACAGGGAGCCGATCTTACGTATACCGAAATGGTTTCTGCGAAAGGGCTTTCCTACGCTAATGAAAAGACACGCCATCTGCTCGATCTCGCAGATGGGGAAGAGGTGGTTGCAGTTCAGCTCTTCGGTCATGAACCCGATGTCATGGCTGCTCAAGCTGTTTGGGTGGAAGAAGCTCTGGGAAATTCCTTAGCATACCTCGATATTAATATGGGTTGTCCCGCAAGGAAGATAGTAGGCAAGGGCGACGGTTCCGCGCTTATGAAATCTCCTGATTTAGCAGCTCAAATTGTTTCTGCTGTTAAAAAAAGAGTTAAACACCCCGTAACCGTTAAGTTCAGAAGAGGCTGGTCAGAGGACCAAGAAACAGCTCCTGAATTTGCGCAACGCATGGAAGCTGCGGGTGCAGATATGATGGTGGTTCATGGACGCTCTGCCGAGCAGCTTTATCGTGGAAAAGCTGATTGGGATGTAATAAAAAAAACTAAAGAAACTGTTTCAGTGCCTGTGATAGGTAATGGCGATGTTGTTGATGCATCTTCAGCCCTTAAACTGATAGAACAGACAGATTGTGATGGGGTAATGATTGCTCGTGCTGCTGAGGGTAATCCTTGGGTTTTTGCACAGGTAAAAGCTGCCTTAAGGGGCACAGCTATTCCAACTTTACCCACAGCATATGAGCGGATAGGTATGGCGCGACGTCATGCTGAGCTGCTCACCCATCGAAGTGGGAATAATATAGTTCGCATGCGCAAACATGCTATGTGGTATATGTCTGGCTTGCCCGGGGCTTCTGCCGCTCGCGAAAAGTTTAACTACTGCGTAACCTTTGAAGACTTCAACAGAGTTTTTAATGAACTTGAGGAAAAGCTTTATGAAATGAAGGAGGCATAAGTATGCCGCACGACCCGTATCAAGCGCTTTATCTTCATATTCCATTTTGCGTGAAACGTTGTTCCTATTGCGATTTTGTAACTTCTGCTGTTCCGAGCGACTCACCGGAGATAGATTCTTATATCGAAGATCTGTGTATGCAAATTAGACATAAGTCTAAAGAAGGCGAGCTTGCAGACATAAAGACGGTTTATATTGGCGGCGGAACGCCAACGCATATCGGTCTTTCGAGGCTTTCTCTTTTGATGTATACGCTGGCTTTGTCCATGCATCTAGATTCATGGGTCGAATGTACCATGGAGGCGAACCCCGAAAGTCTCACTGAGAATATCGTAAGAGATGTTTTTGCCTTAGGGGTGAATCGTCTGTCTCTAGGAGTTCAAAGTTTTGATGATGAGGTTCTACGCTTACTTGGACGGCCTCATACTGCCACCAAAGCAATAGAAGCCCTTAGAATCGCGCAGGAACGCTTTGAAAACATAAGCATTGATCTCATGTGTGGAATACCTGGTCAGAGTACTGCCACTTTTAGAGAAAGTATAGAAACAGCCATTGATCTTGGAGTTCAGCACATCAGTGTGTACCCCTTAACCATTGAAGATCATACTCCCTTTGCAAAGATGGTGCTTCGAGGACAAATGCCTGATGTTGATGACGATATGGAAGCTGAGCATATGGAACTTGCCGCAAAGCTGTTACAAGCTGCTGGTTATGAGCGTTACGAAGTTGCAAGCTATGCAAAGCCAGGCTATCAGTGTAAGCACAGTATTGCGTACTGGACGGGAGTTCCTTATCTTGGACTAGGGAAAAGTGCCGCAACTATGACTCAAAATTGTGATCGAAGAATGCGTGTGAAAGACGGTGTGGTTACTGACGATTTGACGCCAGCGCAAATGCGCGCGGAGGATCTTATGTTGAGCATGCGTATGAGTGCTGGAGTTTCGGAAGAGCACATAGCTTATTCCCAGGAGCTTCTCCCTAATATCATTCCTTGTTTTAACAATCTTCAGAAAAAAGGGCTTGTGATACTTGAAGAGGGAAGATATAAGCCCACTGAATTGGGGTGGTTGTGCGGCAACGAACTGTACGGAGATATTTTTGATCTTGCTCCCTAGTGAAAGCTCCCTTAATTAGTTCCGTTATCTGATTTTTGATTATCAAAGATGACAATTTATCTACCCTTTGTGCTTTTCTTAGCACTCTTCTGTAGGGGCTGCTAAAATACGGCTTTGCATTTGAGGCTACATTTCAAACGGACGTTAGAAAGGTTTACGCTTGCTTTCAGATCGACGACAGAAGGTTCTTGCCGCGCTCATTGAAGAGTATGTAGCGCGTGCGTTGCCTGTTGGGTCGCGAACTCTGACTGAACGCTATCAACTTGGCGTGAGCCCTGCTACCGTTCGAAATGAACTGTCCGTCTTAGAAGGGGATGGTTATATTACGCAGCCTCATACTTCAGCTGGACGTATACCTACAGATTTTGGGTATAGAACGTTTGTCGACAATCTGCTGGCTTCAGATTTAGTGTCGAATGATGAGGAATATCAGGCAGTTGCTGAAAAGCTTCGTCAAAGCGCAACAGAACTTGATTCGTTACTTGAGCATACCTCTGCCGCACTCGCTCGATTAACCGATTGTCTTTCGATTGTTTTAGCTCCATCTGTCTTAAGTATGCGTATTAAACAAATTTCTCTCATTTCCTTAAATCAGCATCATGCTCTGGTCATTGTTGTAACTGAAGATGGACGCGTTCTTAATAGACATCTTGAATTTGATACAGGTATTTCTTCAGACGATTTGGCTCAGGCTCAACGTTATATGAATGAATTGTTCACCGAACGTTCTCTTCGTGAAATCGAGCAACGTCTTAACGCTGGAATGATGGAAGCTTTTAGGAATCCACTTCTTCGTATGATTTTAGATGAAGTTCTTTCCTGTTTGCAGGAAGGGGAAGCCGCTCGTACCCATAGTTTGGGTATGGCTTCACTTCTTATGCAGCCTGAATTCAGCAGCTCAAAAAATCTCTTGCCAGTTATGCAAGTTCTTGAAGATGACACGGTTTTGTTGCATGTGCTGGCAGATGCTATTGACCACGCGGATAATGATGACGTTAGTATTCAAATTGGAAGTGAAAACAAAGCGGCTGAACTCGAAGGGGTATCGGTTGTTGCTAGCCAATATGGCAGAGGGGATTCTGCGGGTGTTGTGGCGGTCATTGGACCAACTCGCATGGACTATTCGAAGGTTATCCAAGCGGTGCGCGCTGCCAAGGCGGCTCTGCACGATGTTTAATCCTTAAGATTTAGAAAGGCTTATTTCGTATGGCTAAAGACCTTTACGAGATTTTAGGTGTGTCTAAAAACGCTACTGACGACGAAATCAAAAAGGCATTTCGTCGTCGTGCACGTGAATTGCATCCTGACGTTAATAAGGCACCTGACGCTGAAGACCAGTTTAAAGAGCTGAACGAAGCATACGACGTGCTTTCTGACCCTCAAAAGCGTAGTGCGTATGACCGATTCGGAACTATCCCAGGAGCTGCAAATGGCGGTAGCCCCTTTGGCGGTGGTGGCTATGTTGATTTCGAAGACCTTTTCGGTGGCGGCTTCGGTATGGGGGACATTTTTAGTTCGTTCTTCGGAGGTGCAGCTGGCGGCCGTCAGCAAAGACGTGAAGGTCGCGATATGGGCGTTGGCTTGCGTCTAACGCTTGAAGAGGTTGCTGCAGGTGTAAAGAAAGAAATTGTTTATGACCGATTGGCTCCGTGTTCCGATTGTAAAGGCACGGGTTTTGGCGAAAACGGTCACCAAGTTACCTGTCCTGATTGTGGCGGTAGGGGTCGTGTGGTAACGGTTCAGCATACGTTCTTAGGCGATATGCAAACGGCGACCACCTGTAAAACCTGCGGTGGTACCGGTTATAGCATTGAAAACCCCTGCCCGGAATGCGAAGGCCAAGGCCGCGTTCCTGACAGGCAGCGTGTAACGGTAGAGGTTCCGAAAGGTATTCGCGATGCTCAGCAACTTCGCCTCTCAGGTTTTGGTGAGGCTGGCATTCGAGGTGCAGCTTCTGGCGACCTGATTGTGACCTGCAGGATTCAGCCTCATGAATTCTTTGAACGCGATGGAGATAATCTTCATGCGCGAGCCAGTATTTCCATTGTGCAAGCCACCCTTGGAGCAGAAATCCAGATAGATGGTATCTATGAAGGCGAAAAGGTTACGGTTCGCATTCCTGAAGGATGCCAAAACGACCAAACAATTCGCGTTAAAGGTTATGGTATGCCGCGCCTTAAGAGTGATGTGCGCGGAGATATGTTTGTTCATATAAGTGTAATTATTCCTAAGAAGATTTCTAAGCGTCAGAGAGAACTTCTTGAACAGCTTGCCCAGGAAATGGGTGAAACGGTAGGAGATGCTCGCACACCTCTGCAGAAGTTGAAAGATGTCTTTAATTAAGGAAAGTTTTTCTTATCTTAATCAGCGAAGATAGCGTTTAAACCATATGTCACTCCATAGATTCTTTTTAGATAACCAAGTTCTCGCTACTGAGGCTAATCAGCAGTTTTACTTGCGTCTATCTGATTCGGATATGAAGCATGCGCGTGTTCTTCGCCTACAACCAAAAGAGCATATCGCTGTTATCGATGCGGCTTCAGATTATTTTGAATGTGAAGTAGTTTCATTTGATGCTGCTGGTCTGTTGGTAAAGATTGCTTCTGCCTATGACGCCTCTCAGGAAGTCCCTACCGTCATTCTTGTTCAAGGGCTCGCAAAAGGCGACAAAATGGAGACGGTTATTCGCCATACAACCGAACTGGGTGTTTCGGGCTTTATTCCTCTCGCTTGCAAGCGCTCAGTTGTAAAACTTGCTCCACAGAAGGCACAATCAAAAGTACAGCGTTGGCAGGCTATAGCAAAGAGCGCCGCAATGCAAAGTGGGCAGAATAGGGTTCCTGAAATTTCCCAACCACAAGATATCAAAAGCGCTACCGCTTTTCTTTCAGAAGCTACTGCTGTTTTAATCTGTTGGGAAGAAGCTCCGCAATCCGCAACGCTTTCTCAGGCTCTCCACAAAGGAATGGAAGCTTGTGTCTCTAGCAATCCACTAGATGCACGCGTTGCAGTGGTTGTGGGCCCAGAGGGAGGACTAACCGAGGAAGAAGTACAAATGCTTCTTTCTTGCAACCCGCGCTCTTCTCTGGTTTCTTTAGGGCCATCTATTCTTCGCACAGAAACCGCAGGTATTGTAGCCTCAGCGTTAGCGCTCTACGAATTGGGTGGATTGGGTAATAAACAATGAAGTTTTGCGTAGTCAATTTGGGTTGTAAAGTAAATCGCGTAGAAAGTGACGCTGCCTCTTCTGTTCTTAGTGCTGCAGGTCATATCCTCTGCAATGAAGAAAACGCAGATGTTATTCTTATTAATACCTGTACAGTTACTGGAGAAGCTGAGAAAAAGACGCGTAAAGCAGTGCGACATGCCCTAAACGCTAATGAATATGCTCAGGTGATAGTGACCGGTTGTGCTTCCGAAGTAGCCCCTTCTTTCTTTCGCAGCTTAAGCGACAGGGTGGAAGTAGTTTCAAAGGCAGATCTTGTTCCTTTCGTCGAAAACCTAGCTACAGCAAAGAATGTATCTACGTGTGGCGTTCAGTCTGAGGATTATCGCTGGTTCACTTCAACGAAAGAATCGCTTCGCGTTGGGGATTCTTTTCCGACGCGTGTAGGGATTAAAGTCCAGGACGGGTGCAATAATGCTTGTACCTATTGCATTGTTCATGTAGCTCGAGGAAAAGCAATCAGTAGGCCATGTATGAGTATCTTAAAGGAAGCAAAACTTTACGCTGAATCTCAGGTTAAAGAAATTGTGCTGACGGGGATTAACCTTGGCTCTTACTATAACGAGTCTATATTTCAAACATTTACACTCGCTGGTCTTCTCAAGACACTCTTAGTTTGGACAGAGCCTTATCAGAGCGCTACGATTCCCCCTTGCCGTTTTAGAATTTCAAGCATCGAGCCAAAAGATATAAGCGAAGACCTTATTGAGGTACTCTCACAAAGTAATGGGACCATTTGTAGGCACCTACATTTACCGCTTCAAAGCGGGAGTTCGAAAGTGCTTCGTGAAATGGCTCGTCCCTATACGGCAGAAGAGTACAAGAGTTTAGTAGAAAAGCTTTATAGACGGATTCCAAACTTAGCGTTGTCGACCGACATTATTGTTGGGTTTCCCGGAGAAACCGAAAAGGATTTTCAGGAGACACTTGAGCTAGCTCGAGCCTGCCACTTCAACAAGATTCATGTTTTTCCTTACTCTATGCGTGAAGGAACACCTGCTGCGCAGAGAAAAGATCAAGTTCCTGCCGAAGTTAAATCTGAACGTGCTGCTCAGCTACGTCAGCTTTCCGAAGAACTTCATCATCAGGATGCTCTCAACAGGGTGGGTAAGCAAGAAATGGTTTTGGTTGAAGAGGTGAATGACGAGGGAGCGCGAGGGACTACTGAAAGCTACCATGAAGTCTTTATTCGCTTTAAGGCAGGTTCTTTTAGCGACGGAGCAAAACCCCAGGACATTTTTACGCGAGGTTCGGTAGTTCCCGTTGTTTTGTCAGAGCGTATGTTTACTGGCAAAGCGCTCGATTAATCGTTCCTGATTCAATGAGAGATTAATTTATACAACACTGCTTGAGGGAATGCCAAGGCCTCTTTTATACGTGTTACAATATCCTCATGACAGAACTCTCACATATTACGCTTACGATTCCTCATTCTGTGGGAATGCCGCTTCTTTTGGGAGCTCGCGATGAACTATTGCGTACGATTGAATCTTCATTTTCAGCACGTATTACCGTCCGAGGAAACACCATTGAACTTGCTGGTGATTCAACTGAAACACAGCAATTAACAGCGCTCTTTTCTGATCTTATTAAGATGATCGAGCAAGGCGAAGCGCCTACTCTTGATTACGTACGTAATGCTATTACGTTATTGCGTACCGCCGAACTATCACCTACTTCACTGCGCGAAGACATACTTTTAACCTATAGGGGTCGTGCTATTCGACCTAAAACTTCTGGTCAGAAGCGATATGTCGATGCCATTCGTGCTCACACCATCACTTTTGGTATTGGTCCTGCTGGCACGGGAAAAACTTATCTTGCCATGGCTATGGCTGTTGCGGCACTCAAGCGCAAGGAAGTAGGGCGGATTATCCTTACCCGTCCTATTGTTGAGGCTGGTGAGAGTCTTGGTTTTTTGCCAGGCACCCTTACTGAAAAGGTGGATCCTTATATACGTCCGCTCTATGATGCTTTGTATGATATGACCGATATGGAGCGTGCTAATCAGCTTATTGAGAGCGGTGTCATTGAAATTGCCCCTCTGGCCTTTATGCGTGGTCGTACCTTAAATGACAGCTTTATTATTTTGGATGAAGCTCAAAATACCACCTCAGAACAGATGAAGATGTTCCTTACGCGCCTTGGGTTTGGCTCGAAAATTGTCGTAACAGGAGACATCACTCAGCTTGATCTACCTCGAGGAGTTTCTGGATTGAAGGAAGTCCGTGGCATCCTTGAGGGCGTAGATGATATAGCATTCTGCGATTTTGCCGGGAGCGATGTTGTTCGACATTCATTGGTTGCTTCTATCGTTCGTGCGTACGATGAGGCTGCGCTCAAAAAACAGCAGAACTAGTGACACGCAATACATTCTACGTTGGGCTTAGGAAGAGGTTGTATGAATATCGAAATAAACTATTCCTACCGTAAAGACGACTTACAAAAGTATCCCTTTGGTGAATTAGCGCTGTTCACTCTTATGCAAGAAGAATGTCCGGAGACTACTGAGGTTTCAGTTTCTTTTGTTGACAATGAAGAAATGACTAAGCTCAATGAGTCATATCGAGGCAAGGTTGGACCAACTGATGTCCTGTCTTTTGAATGCGACGGTCTTGATGATGATGAATTTGAAGAAGAGGGCTTTTACGAAGGTTCAATGATTCCTGAAGATGAGCCCTATTTGTTAGGTGATATTGTTATCGCACCTGATATTGCTGAACATCAATGTGTTGAATTTGGAAATACATTTGCCGAAGAGCTGAATTTATTATTGGTTCATGGTTTGCTCCATTTGTGTGGATATGACCATTTAGAAGACGAAGAAGCTCGTGAGATGGAAGCTCGAGAACGGGAGATACTCCGTGCCTGGTCAAAAATGCAAGCTTAAAGAGCATGAAATGATACGCACAGAAGAAGATAAACGCCAACATCAGAAATTTTCGCTTGTACAAGCATTTGCCTGCGCTGGGCGAGGTGTTCGTTTCGCGTTTGCTGAACGCAATATGCGCATTGACGCCTGTTTTGCAGTTTTGGCGATTATTCTTGGGATTGTCTTAGAGATCTCATTTTCTTCTTGGTGCGCTGTTGTTCTTTGTATTGCTTTGGTAATGTCTCTTGAAACGCTCAATACGGCCCTGGAAGCAGTGGTTGATCTTGTGTCTCCAGAATATAACGAGCTCGCAGGCAAGGCAAAGGATTGCGCCGCAGGGGCGGCACTTATTGCTGCATGTACTTCAGTTGTAGTAGCATGCTTTGTTTTTCTTCCGCCAATTTTTGAGTTATTAGGGTTTTAATTTCAGGGTGTATATATGGGAATTGATTTAGACGAATTTTTCGCGAACGAAGGCGCTCATATGGCTGACTCGTATGCGCCTTCCAAAGAATCAGATAACTTTAAGTCCGGCTTTGTTACGCTTGTTGGAAGGCCAAATGCTGGGAAATCAAGCCTTATCAATGCCATCATGGGTAAAAAGATTGCCATTACCTCAAATACCGCGCAAACAACAAGACATCGCTTTCGCGCCGTGTTAAATCGTCCAGATTTTCAACTTGTTTTGGTTGACACCCCAGGTCTTCATAAGCCACACGATGCACTAGGGGAAGAACTTAACACGAGCGCCTTAAAGGCTCTTGAAGAAGTTGATGTCATTGCTTTTGTGGTTGATGCTTCTGCTGAGGTTGGAAAAGGGGATAGGTGGGTTGTTGAGCAACTAAAACATATTCCATCCAAAAAAATTTGTGTCCTGACAAAGACCGACAAAGTTTCTCCTGAACAAATTCATGCTCAGCGTCTGCTTTTAGATGACCTGCTTACCTGGGATGCTATGGTGGGACTTTCTTCCAAGACTGGTTACAACGTCGAAGCGTTTGTTGAAGAAGTTGCTTTACTACTGCCGTATGGTCCTGCTTGGTTTCCCAAAGACATGGAAACGGATCAACCTCTTGAAGTTATTGTTGCTGAATTTATCCGTGAAAAGATTCTTCGCGACTTTCGTGATGATGTACCTCATGCAATCGGTGTTGCAATCGAGGATTTAGATATCGATGAGGATTCTGACCTTACCAGTATTTACGCAACAATTTATGTTGAACGCGAAAGTCAAAAAGGAATAATAATTGGAAAGGGTGGCAGTGCTATTAAGCGAATTGGCACTAAAGCACGTTCTGATTTAGAACGCTTCTTTGGAATGCGCGTGTATTTAGATCTACAAGTTAAGGTTAAAAAGAATTGGCGCAAAGACCTTAATCAAATTCGTAAATTTGGTTATGGTGAAGGAATTTAAATAACATTAAGCCTGATTGAGGTCTTTTTTTGATGATAGTACGTCTTATTGTTCCACCTCAACCTCCTGAACTACAATAACTCCGTAACACTAATCAAGGAGCTTGTACATGAAGTGCCCGAATTGCCAAACTGAAAACCGAGAAGGCGCGAAATATTGTGATGAGTGTGGCTTTGCTTTGTCAGTTTCTTTAGATGAAGAAAATACTCAAACGCTTCCTAACCTTTCTGAAAATAAGGAACTGACTCAAACGCTGCCTAAAATTTCAGGAAATGAAGAATTAACTCAGACGCTTCCAAAAATTCCAGAGAACGAAGATCTGACGCAAAAATTGCCTTCTATAACCGTTGATGCTGATAAAGAATCTGATTTAAGCGGGATAGAACATATGGCTGAAGAGGAGTATTTGCCAAGTAGTTTTAGCTGGGATGCCGGCAATACGATGAAGATGCCCGCTATTGAAGAAGGAGAAGCTTCTCAAAGTCGTAACTTTTTAGCTTCCGACACTATTGATGAGCCAAAACAAAAGCGAAGCAAGCGTCCCTTGATTGTAATTCTTGCACTGTTACTTGTTGCGGCATTAGGCGTTGGT
The DNA here is from genome assembly GCA_949294735.1 of uncultured Coriobacteriaceae bacterium. Lineage (GTDB taxonomy): Bacteria > Actinomycetota > Coriobacteriia > Coriobacteriales > Eggerthellaceae > CASFII01. The sequence continues at coordinate 39,992 of CASFII010000006.1, forward strand.
GGTACTTACTATTTCGAGCTTTGGGGAGGTAAGAGCATTCCTGATGTATTAGGTGAAACTCAGGCAGATGCAACAGATATTCTTACCAGCCATGGTTTTACCGTTAAGGTTATGCAGGTTAAGTCTGATGACATTGAAGGCATAGTGTTACTTACGGATCCCAGTGTTGGAGCCCGTCAAGAAGAAGGCGGGGAAGTAATCATCCATGTTTCTCAAGCAAGGGTCATACCTGAAGTTTTAGGCCTTTCGCGTGAAGAGGCTGAAAAGCTCTTTGCTGCTGAAGGTTTAGAGAGCGTTCAGTTTGTTGAAACAAAATCAGATAAAACAGAGAATTCAATTCTCTCGGTTACTCCTGAGGTAGGGGAGAAAGTCAAGTCCTACACGGATATTAAAGTTGAAGTAGCTGTTCCCTATACGGTTCCCGACGTATCAGGAATGTCGCTCGATGACGCTAAGTCTGCCATAAAAAAGGCAGGATTTAAGTCTGAAGTAGCTTATACCTACACCGAAGAAAAAACTGAGGGAACAATTGTTAAGACTGATCCTAAAGCCGAGTCGAAGCTTAAAAGTGGCTCTACGGTGACAATCTATGTTGCGAAGTCCCGTGCAAAAGAAGTCATTTCCTATACGCAAACATACTTTAATTCGCAGGACATTTTCTTTGTTGACGGTACGCGCTACCTTGTTGATGCGGATACCCTTGATGTTGCTTATGAGGGCGATAGTACTGTTTCTTGGTCGATGAGTGCCCAGAGCATTTCCTTTGACTGGGGGAGTCTGCAGATTGTCTATGGTGACACGCAGACTCTTTCCGGTAGCTTAACGTGGAATGATGATGGAAGTTCTATTACTTCTTCATCACCTTCTGTTAAAAAAGGCTAGCCGTGGGATCCCACACCTACAAGGCGCGCGGTTTAGTTTTGCGAAAAATTAAACTGGGAGAATCTGACTTAATAATTACGCTGCTCGCTGAAAATGGATCACAACTTCGTGCTGTAGCGAAGGGAGCTCGAAAACCTACGAGTTCCTTTGCAGCACGTCTTGAGCTAGGTGCTGTCTGTGATATTTTCTGCAGTGTGGGAAAGAGCTTAGATATCGTGAAAGAAGTTCGTCTTGTCCAAAGTAACGAACTACTACGGAGGGACTTAGAACATACTACAGCTGTTGCACCGATGCTTGAGTTACTTGACCGGTCCACGCAGATGTCTCTCGAAAATGAAAAACTGTTTCCTATGAGCGTTTCTGCGTTAGAGCATATGCAACAATCTAGCCCTCAAACGGCCTTAGCTCTTTGTGCTGCTCATTTACTAAAAACACTTGCGTATTTAGGGGTACGCCCAAATCTCGATTCCTGTGCTCTTTGCGGAACCCCTCTAGATTTATCCTCTTCTCAAGAGTTTTTCTTTTCGTATGCCGAAGGTGGCTTAGTCTGTAAGTCTTGTAGGATGCAAGCTAATTCAGTCATTATGCAGGCTGAAACACTTCTTTGGATTAATTTTTTACTCAAGTCCATTTTTACGGATATTGTTTCACAACCAGTTCCCACTGATGTTAGTTTTAGCGTTCTTCATGTTTGCCAAGAGGGAATTCGCGAGCACCTTGGATTTCGCTTAAAATCACTCAGTTTTTTGTTTACCTGTGGACTGTTTGAGTAATTTCTATGTATCGCCTCATTCATTGAGTACAATTCACAAGATTAGTTACTGAATTTGTATCAATTACGAAGGAAACTATATGTATACCTATATCCCGCAAGGTGTTTGCCCGAAGTTTATCAACGTTGAGCTAGATGGAGATAAAGTTAAACATATTGAGTTCCTGGGTGGATGCCCGGGAAACCTTAAAGCTATATCTAAAATTTCTGAGGGGCACCGTATCGATGAACTTGCGGAACTTTGGGAAGGAAATACGTGCGGTAAAAAACCCACTTCCTGTACTGATCAGCTGATTAAAGCTCTTCGTGCTGCAAAAGCTGCTGGAGAAGGCCAGCCTTCTTGAATAGTTAACCTAAAACAGAAGGGAATAGTCCTGCTGGTTATTCCGTGCAGTATTCGTGAAGAGAAAACTCCTGCTTGCACACCTAGTTACACATAGGTACAATGCAAAGGCTGCAATTTTCAGCACGTGAATTTCACTTGGTTTACATAGACCATCATATGTTTACCCAGCGAAATCACGCAAGCTACCAGTGCCATTTTGGTAGCACTTCGCTTATGCGAAGCCGTACGATTAAGAAAGGTGGAACAATGGCTAACAAAGACAGCATCAGCAAAGAGCGCACTGCAGAACTTATCAAAGAGTTTGGTAAGAACGAACACGACTCTGGCAGCGCCGAAGTACAGGTTGCAATTCTTTCTGAACGTATTCGCAACCTGACCGAGCATCTGAAGGTTCACAAGAAAGACAATCATACTCGTCGTGGTTTGATGATGCTCATTGGTAAGCGCCGCGGTATGTTGAAATACATTAAGGACCGCAACATCGAAGAGTACCGTGCACTGATTAAAAAGCTCGGTATCCGCGACAACATCAACTAACTTAATTCAGGTCACAAAAGCCCGCGTCCTGCGGGCTTTTTGATAGAGGTAAGAGGCTTCGACGCAATGGGGCGTCAAGGTAGAGAAAGAAAAAATACTTATGGAAAAAATTGTTGAAGAGTTTGAGCTGTATGGCAAAACTTACCGTTACGAAACTGGCGAATTAGCTAAGCAGACCTCAGGAGCTGTTTTGGTTTCGCAGGGCGATACGACGGTTCTGGTAACTGCAGTAGTTTCTAAGCAGGAAAAGGATTATGACTTTTTCCCGCTGACGGTAGACTTCATCGAAAAAATGTATGCGGTGGGTCGTATTCCTGGAGGCTATCTGAAGCGCGAAAGCAAGCCTTCTGATAAAGGTACTCTCACGGCTCGTATGATTGACCGTCCTATCCGTCCTGGTTTTCCTGACGGTTTCAAGCAGGAAGTACATATTGTTGCCACAACGTTTGTATGCGATGGCGTGAACCCGCCAGACACTATCTGTGTAGCTGGTGCTTCTGCGGCTTTGATGGTTGGCGGCGCTCCTTTCGAAGGGCCTGCTGCTTGCGTACGTATTGGCCGTAATGTTGAAACAGGTGAGTTCATCGTGAACCCCACCTACGAAGAAGACAAGCTCTCTGACTTAGAACTCACTATAGCTGGTACCGCTGACTATATTTCCATGGTTGAAGCAGGTGCTAAAGAAATTTCCGAAGAGGACATGCTGGCAGCCATGACCTTTGGTCAAGAAGCCATTGCGGCTTTCTGCGAAAAGCAGCAAGAATTCCTCAACAAGGTTAACCCTACTCCTATGGAGTATAAGCTTCATGAGGCAGATCCTTGCATTGCTGAACGCATTCAACCGTATTTCGATCGCATGAGTGCGGCCCTTAAAGATGCAGACAAGCAAGCTCGTATGTCTAAGGTAGAAGACTTGAAGGCTGAAATTGCTTCTGAAAACTTCTCTGAAGAAGAGCAGGAAGCTTGGGCTGCTGATATTGCTGCAGAGCTTAAGAAGCTTGAAAAGAAGGCCATGCGCGCTATGGTTATTGAAACGGGCGAGCGTGCTGACGGTCGTGCAGTTGACGAAATCCGTCCGCTTCACATCGTTCCGGGATATTTGCCTCGAGTTCATGGTTCTGGCCTGTTCCAGCGTGGTCAAACTCAGGTTTTGAGCATCTGTACTCTTGGCATGCTCAACGAGGGGCAACGTTTGGACACAATTGAGCCCGAAGAAACGAAGCGCTACATGCATCACTATAATTTCCCTCCGTTCTGCACTGGAGAAGTAGGGCGCATGGGTGCTCCAAAGCGTCGCGAAATTGGTCACGGTGCTTTAGCTGAACGTGCATTAGTACCTGTTCTGCCTAGTGAAGACGAATTCCCTTATGCAATTCGCGTTGTGTCTGAAGTACTTGAATCGAATGGTTCTTCTTCAATGGCATCTACGTGCGGTTCTACTCTTGCCTTAATGGATGCAGGCGTACCCATTAAAGCTCCTGTTTCGGGTATTGCAATGGGTCTTATCAAAGAAGGTGATGATGTTGTTATCCTTTCCGACATCCAAGGCCTTGAAGACTTCTTAGGGGACATGGACTTTAAGGTATGCGGTACGTCAAAGGGCATCACGGCACTTCAGATGGACAACAAGGCTAAAGGCTTGTCGGTTGATATTCTTGCTCGTGCTCTGAAGCAGGCACACGAAGGCCGCGCCTTTATTTTGAACGCCATGCTGAAAGAAATTGCTGCACCGCGTGAACAGCTCCGCGACACCGCTCCACGTATTGAAACCATTCATATCCCCGTTGATAAGATTCGTGACGTCATTGGTACTGGTGGAAAAGTTATTCGTGGTATTCAGGATGAAACTGGTGCAACTATTGAAATTCAAGAGGACGGTACCATTCATATTGCGGCAGTTGAAGGCAAAGCGGGCGACGCTGCAAAGGCTGCAATCTTGGCTATTGTGAAAGAACCTGAGGTAGGGGAAATCTACGAAGGCGAAGTTGTTGGCATCAAAGATTTTGGCGCTTTCGTTAAGATTACTCCTAATAAAGATGGTTTGCTCCATATCAGCCGTATGGCCAATGGGCGTGTCGGAAAAGTCGAAGACGTTCTTGGCATGGGAGACATCGTAAAGGTTGAAGTGCTAGAAATTGATCCTAAGACAGGAAAGATTTCGCTTGACCGTGTAGACAAGCCAACCATTGAGGGTACCAACGGTTCACATGATTTTGATCGTCATAGTAAGCCTTCTCACACGCGTACGCCTCGTCGTCGACATGAAGGCTAATCTTTTCCTTTGTAATTTACCTTAGAGTACAATATCAGGCGACCATCTTGGTCGCCTGACTTTTTGAAAGGAGTTACCATGGCTATAAAAGTTGCAGTTTCAGGATGCGCGGGGCGCATGGGATCAACGGTAGTTGACGCTGTGCAAGCTGCTGAAGACATGGAATTGGTATGTGGTATCGATCCGTATGCATCTAATGATTTCGGTTATCCTGTTTATGCAAGTATCTCCGATGCATTGCAACATGAATCCTTTGATGTCTTGGTAGACTTCACTCAGCCTTCAGTGGTTGCAAATAATTTAGAAGTTGCTCTTCCAGCCGGTGTTGATTGTGTTGTTGGCACCACAGGTCTTTCTCAAGAAAAACTTGAAGAACTTGCTGCTCTAGCACCTAAGGGCACCTGTCTCTTTTATGCGCCAAATTTTACTACGGGCGCTGTATTAATGATGGAATTCGCAAAAGTTGCAGCTCCTTATTTCCCAGAAGCAGAAGTTTTGGAATTCCACCATTGCAACAAAAAGGACGCTCCTTCTGGTACGGCAGTTAGAACGGCAGAATTAATTGCTTCGGCAAGAGATTTCGAAAGTCAGGCCCCTGGTAAAGAAACCGAAATTGAGGGCGCAGAAGGTGCTCGCGGAGCATTGGTGTCCGGCGTTCCCGTACATTCCGTTCGATCTATGGGCTATGTGGCTAGTCAGGAAGTCATTTTTGGTTCTCTTGGTCAAACTTTAACGATTCGTCATGATTCTTGGGATAGAACTTCCTATATGCCCGGGGTACTTTTAGGCATACGCAGCGTGGAAAACAAAGAGGGACTAATTGTAGGTTTAGAGAACTTCATGTACTAAATCCTGCGCCCTTTAGAGCTTGTGGCATAATATATAGGATACGGTTCCTTGAAGAGGAGGGGGCACAGGTGAATAAGCTACGCTTTGGCAGAATGATTCCTGCAATGGTAACGCCGTTTGACGGTGATGGAAAAGTAGACTTTGCTCGCGCCCAAGAATTAGTCGAGCGCCTTATTAAAGGCGGAAGTGATTCGCTCATTATTTGTGGAACTACGGGGGAAAGCCCTACTATTAACCATGCTGATAAGCTGAAGCTCTTTTCTGCATGTGTAGAGGCTTCAAATCATAAGGCTCCTATCTTGGCAAATGTTGGTAGCAATTGCACCGCTGATAGCATTACGCTCGCTCAAGAAGCTCAGAAGTGTGGCGTTGAAGGTCTTATGACAGTTGTTCCTTATTACAATAAACCACCTCAAAAGGGAATGTATGAACACTTTAAAACTATTGCATCTTCGGTTGAATTGCCCATTATTCTTTATAACATTCCTGGTCGATGCGTAGTAAATATGGAAGCCGAAACGACGCTTGCACTTGCTCACGACTGTGAAAACATTGTTGCAGTGAAAGAAGCGTCGGGAAAGTTTGATCAAATTCAACACATCATTAACGATGCCCCGGATGACTTTGTTGTCTATTCAGGAGACGATGCAGCCACGCTTCCCATAATGAAAGTGGGTGGCGTTGGCGTTATTTCCACCATTGGTAATGTTGCACCTGAGCGCATGAAAGAAATTGTGGATTTATGTGCTGCGGGTGATTTCGACGAAGCTGAGCTTGCTCATGAAAAGCTGCTCCCACTCATGAACGGGCTTTTTGAAACGTCGAATCCTATTTTAGTTAAGGAAGCGATGAGGCTTACAGGCTTCTCTGTCGGAGGCGTTCGACTCCCCTTAATCAACGCTTCGACTGAACAATCTAAGCGACTTGAAAGCCTTATGAAAGAAGTGGGAGTGATTGCGTAAGCTCCCCAGGAGTAAGGAAATAGTTACCCAGTATGGCTAAAGAAAAAAAGACGTACACCTCGTTAAATGATTTTAACGAGAAATCTTCGCATGCAAAAAATTCTGAACGCAATTCTGGAACGTCCCAGAATAAAAAGTCTTCTAACAACAATGAGAAGAATCGCACGCGCATCTATAAGCATGTCAAGCTTGAACGCGAACGTCCTCATCTCACGAGGAATGATAACTCCTCTACAGCAGGTAAGGAGCAAGCTACTCGTAAGTCGGAAAAGAAGCCTATCCAAGACTCCAAAAGCTCTACTTCCGGTAAGAAGCTGAGAAAGATTGGCGGTAAAGATCCGCAGGCTGTTTTAAAGGTAATTCCACTCGGTGGCTTAGACGCTATCGGTAAGAATATGACCGTTTTTGAATGCAAAAATGACCTCATTGTTGATGATGCAGGTCTTATGTTTCCAGATGACAATCACCCAGGCGTAGACCTGATTTTACCTGACTATACCTACGTTTTAGAGAATGCAGACAAGCTACGAGGTATTTTTATTACTCATGGTCACGAAGACCACACTGGTACGCTTCCGTATCTTTTGAAAGACCTCGATGTTCAAGTTCCAATCTATGGAACGAAACTAACCCTTGGTTTAATTGAATGTAAACTTGCTGAACACCGCATTAAGAATGCAAAACTATGTGAAATTAAGGCTGGGGATAAGATCAAACTCGGATGTATGACCGTTGATTTTTTTGCGGTAAATCACTCCATTCCAGGCGCAGTTGGTGCTTTCATCCAAAGTCCGGCTGGCAATGTTCTTCATACAGGCGACTTCAAGCTTGATCAAACTCCTATTGATGGCATTCATACCGATTTCGCTTCGCTTGCTCGCTTTGGTGAAGCGGGAGTCGACTTAATGTTGAGTGACTCTACAAACGCTCAGAATCCTAGTTTTACGCCTTCTGAGGCGGAAGTCGGTAAGGTTCTGCGTCAAATAATCGGTAATGCAAAACAGCGCGTCATTATAGCCACCTTTGCTAGTCATATTCATCGAATGCAACAGATCTGTGATGCTGCTGTAGCTTCAGGTCGTAAAGTGGTTGTAACGGGTCGTTCGATGATACAAAACACTGACATTGCACGACGTCTAGGTTATCTGAACATTAACGACAGTGATCTTATTGATGCATACGAGCTAAAGGGGATTCCTCCTGAAAAGGTTGTCATCATGTGCACTGGTTCTCAGGGCGAACCACTTTCAGCTCTGGCGCGTCTTGCCAACGGCGAACATAAAACTATTAACATCGAAAAGGGTGACACGGTTATTGTTTCGGCAACTCCTGTTCCAGGAAACGAAAAGGCCGTGACACGTGTTATCAACCAGCTTGCAAAAATTGGTGTTGATGTGTACGACAAACGACGTGCACGAGTCCATGTTTCTGGTCACGCTGGAGCCGAAGAGCTCAAACTAGTTCTTTCCATAGTTAACCCAAAGGCATTCATGCCAGTGCACGGTGAAGCTACGCACTTAAGGGCGCATGCTCACTTAGCAGAAGAAACGGGTGTTGCACCAGAAAATGTCTTCCTTTGCGAAAATGGCGAAACCCTCGAAATGACTACACGGGGTATCGAACATGGTGAAGTGGTTCAAAGTGGTATCGTTTTTGTTGATGGTTTGTCAGTTGGTGACACTTCTCAGGACGTTCTAAACGAACGAAACGCCTTGGGTAATCAGGGTCTTGCCGCGGTTGCAGCTGCTATCTCAATGCGTCATCGTGACGTCTATGGAGACGTCCAAATTGAGATGCGTGGCATTACGGGTGGCGGCGACGACTATCTCGTAAGCGAATGTGAACATGCGGTTCGCAGCGCACTTCATAAGGCTCTTGGAAGGGGAGCTGATTCGAAGGAGTCAAAGAAGGTTGCTAAAGACGCACTTCTTTCTATTCTTTGGGAAAGAACTAAGCAGCGTCCCCTCGTCATTGTGAACCTTTTAGAAGTTTAGGCTATACTTAATGTAACACCATAAACGCAGTTAAAACGCAGTAGTAAGGATACCTTAGCATGGCTCGAACCCCTGCTTCACAGAGCAAAAGAAATCAATCCAATAGCCGCGGCACCTCTTCTCAGGCTAAGAGAAAGGCTGGCGCACGAAAACAACCCGTTCAGAACGATAGTCGTATTTTGGATGATCATACCCGACAAAACATCTGGGGCGTTGTTTTCATTGTACTCGGCGTTGTATTGTTGGTACTTGCTTTCATGCCACAAGATGCTATCGTCACTGCGTTTCTTTCGCAGGCCCTACATCTTACCTTTGGCATTGGCGCCTATTTGCTGCCTCTTTTTGCTATAGCTATTGGCGTGGTTCTCATGCTTTCTTTTGAAAAGCAGTATTTACCTGTTCGGGTAGCTATTGGTCTAGTTATGATTTTTGTCGCGCTTCTTGCTGAGTTCTCTTTGTTTACGCCGCTCGCAGATCCCAAAGATTTGACACCGTTATTCACTGAAGAAGCATTGGTTTCACACGGTGGCTACATTGGGGGAGCTTTTGCATGGCTCGGACTTATGTTCTTAGGGCAAACAGTTTCATGCATCACCATGGCTGGTGCTATCTTAGTTGCTCTTGTCATCATAGGCTTTAGTGTTTCTAAGGTTATTGAAAAGGTGCGCGCGATGAAGGAAGCTGCAGAAGCTTCTGCTGACAGTCTTGCGGCTCCACCTTTTGCACGCGTCAGGCGTCAAAACTCTGAAGTTGCGGTAGATCCAAATTCTCCCGTTCGCCCTGTTCATCCGATGGCTTCAGCTCCTACGGGTGTTTTACCACGTGGCGGAAACGTACGTCCTCGTCCGCAGAGAGCTTCTCAGCCTTTGTCTTCTCGTGCAATGGAGACACAAGTCCTTGAACAAAACGATACGTATGAAGAACCTGCACCTTTAACACGTAAGTTGGGAAGGAAGTACGCAGAAGAATCACCGAAAACTGAAGTTTTACCTAAAAAGAAGGGCTCACTAAAGACTAACTCTATAGTAGGAACTCCCAGGCCTCAAGATGGCTTCGAACTTCCACCTATGAGTTTACTTGCGGTAAGCCCTAAGAAGACTAAGGGTGCTGCTAATTCCGAAGAAGAATTGCAGGAAACTGCTGCTTTACTTCAGGAAACCCTAGAAGACTTCAATATTATGGCAGAGGTTGTAGGTTGGGTAGCTGGTCCAACCGTTACACTCTTTAAAGTTGATTTACCTGCTGGTGTTCGTGTTAGTAGAATTACTGCCCTGGAAGACGATATTGCTCTTGCCTTAGCAGCTCCAGGTGTCCGCATTTTTGCTCCTATTCCTGGAACAAATTATGTTGGCATTGAGGTTCCGAATCGTAAGCGCGAAACGGTGTTCTTGGGGGATGTGCTAAAGAACGCGAAGCCAGGGCCGCTCATGGTTGCCATCGGCGAAGACGTAGAAGGTAATTCTATTATTGCTGACCTTGCTAAAATGCCACACCTGCTTATTGGTGGTACTACTGGCTCAGGTAAGTCGGTATCTATCAATGGCATGATTATGTCTATTTTGATGCGTGCGACGCCTTCAGAAGTGCGTTTCATCATGATTGACCCGAAGCGTGTTGAGTTTACCCCGTATAACGGAATTCCTCATTTATATGTACCTGTTGTAACTGAGTCTAAAGAAGCTGCCTCGGCTCTTTCTTGGGCGGTTGCTGAAATGGAACGTCGTCTTAAAGTCTATTCCAAGGTAGGCGCCCGCAACATCAATCAGTACAACGCTAAGGTCCAGGAGGCTCTTAATGCTGCCGAGGCTGCTCAATCAGCAGGGGAGGAACCCCCTGAAAATGAACTCGCTGAAGCATCACAGATGCCTTATATCGTAATTGTTATAGACGAATTAGCTGACCTGATGATGAACGTTGGGAAAGAAGTTGAATTCTCTATTAGCAGGTTAGCTCAGCTTGCGCGTGCAGCAGGTATTCATTTGATTGTCGCAACTCAAAGACCATCTACAAACGTGGTTACTGGCCTCATTAAGGCAAATATTACGAACCGTATTGCTTTTAACGTTGCCTCCGGCATTGACTCACGCGTAATTTTAGATACCCCAGGTGCTGAAAATCTTATCGGCTTAGGCGACATGCTCTTCTCAAAACCTGAGTATGCTAAACCTCAGCGCATTCAAGGCTGCTATGTTTCAGAAGATGAAATCAATGCAGTAGTAAGCCTTCTTAAAGAACAGGGTGAGCCTGAATATCACACTGAAATTCTTAAGACAAACCTTATTACCTTAGGAGCTTCTTCTCCTGACGGTTCTGATGGAGGATTAGATGACGACCCACTTTTGTGGGAAGCTGCAGATATTGTCGTTTCGAGTGGTCTTGGGTCTACTTCAAATATTCAACGAAGGCTGAAGGTCGGTTATTCTCGAGCTGGGCGTATAATGGATATGTTAGAGAATAAAGGCATCGTTGGTCCTCCGAACGGCAGTAAGCCTCGTGAGGTTTTAGTAGATGCCATGGAATTGGAGACACTAAAGGCTTTCGAGGCAAACGATATGGCAGAAAACGCCTAAACAAGGATGGTGGAATCCATGAGTTTTGGTGATGTTTTACGCGACGCGCGCGAACGCAAAGGTTACGACCTTGCTGGAGCTGCGCGTCGTTTGCGCATTCGACCTGATGTTTTACGAGCCATTGAAGATAGCGATTTCGAAAGAATGCCGCCTCGTGGTTATGCTCGTAATATGGTCAATGCTTATGCTCGTCTAGTGGGTCTTAATCCGACTCAACTTACCAGAATGTATCTTGATGAGGCGTATGCCTACCAAGTTGGACAAGCTCGAAGCGAAAGAGAGTCTTCTCGTATTGATTTAGGGTCTTTAAGTAGAAGGTCTTCTTCTCGTTCAGGAAGGTCTTCAAAAGATGAAACACGCCAAACTAGTTCACGTGATTCTAGACAGGTGGGTGATTCTTCCTCAGGCCGTTCTTCTCGAGTTCAGGTTGGTTCTCGTTACTCAGGCGAAAACGATCCGACGATTCATCGTAATTCGCGAGGAAGAGATACCTATACCGACAGAAACCACTCTATTGGACGAACCTATGGGCCTGATACGGGACATCCATCACGCCGTTCCGCAGTACCTACAACTCAATACACGAATTTCTATTCTGGACCAGCGGCCCCCAGTTTCTTTGGCTCTAAATGGATGTTTATTGCGATTGCCGCAGTGCTCGTTATTCTTTTAATTGTGGTGCTTGTTTTTGTCCTTGGAAACAGAGCGCCAGTAGAAGAAGATGTTCCTGATGTACCTATTACAGGTCTGACAGACACTTCAAACCCCGATGGTACTACCGATGAGGCGGGAGGAAATCAAGCCGTCTACATCATTCCTGATAAAGTGACGTTTACCTATTCAGTTTCTTCAGGCAAAGAGGCTTATATTGAGGTTTACGAAAACGGTAAAGGCTCGCCAAGTGTTGCTGAAACCGTAAAAGGAACTGCTGAAAAGAGCTTTGATGTTACCGATGAGCTTAAGTTCGTTACCACAAATCCGAATAGCGTAAGCCTTTTATTAGACGGAGAAGAAGTTAAAGCGAAGGAAGATCCTGAAGGTTCTGGCATTTATGTCTACGAAGTAGACTTTGCTTCTTGGCTTAAGACGTGGCAGGAAGAACACCCCAACAATTCCGCTAACACGACAGCTACAAACAACGATGCCGACTCTTCTTCCAACTCAAATAAGGCAGATACATCTACAAGCTAGACCATCATTAGCAAAGTATAAGAACTAAACGAAAGGTTTCTCATGGCCAAAGAATCAAGTTTCGATATTGTATCAGTTGTCGACATACAAGAAGTTGATAACGCCTTTCAACAAACCAAGAAAGAACTTTCTCAACGCTATGACTTAAAAGATTCTGGTGCAGAAATTTCTTTGGACAAGGCAAAACAAACGCTGAGTGTATCAGCTCCTTCTGAATTCGTCGCAAAACAGGTTATTGACGTCTTGGGTAGTAAATTAGTTAAACGAGGTGTTGACCTGAAAGCAGTTTCTTGGGGCAGCGCAATCCCTGCTGCTGGTCAGAGTGTACGTATGCATGCGTCTATTATTAATGGTATTGACAAAGATACTGCTGGTAAGATTAGCAAAGATATTAAGGCTCTTAAGCTAAAAGCAAAGGTGCAAATTGAAGGCGACAAGCTTCGTGTTTCCTCCGCTTCACGTGATACGCTGCAAGAAATTATTGCCTTCGTTAAAGGTAATGACTACGGGCAACCTCTTCAGTATGTCAACTATCGATAGGTAATAGGGCAGGCAGCTAACTATGAATACATCGATTGCCTTTATCACCCTTGGCTGCGCAAAGAATGAAGTAGATACCACTCACATGCAGGAACGTCTCTCTGCTGCTGGGTTTGCTGTGACGAACAACCTTGAAGAAGCTCGATTTGTTGTCGTTAATACTTGTTCGTTCATTCAGGCAGCTACTGAAGAAAGTATTGAAGCTATTCTTGAAGCGTCTGAGCTTCCTCAGATTGTCTCAGGGGAAGCGCAACTCATTGTTACAGGTTGTATGCCTTCCCGCTACGGAAAAGAACTAGAGGAAGAACTTCCTGAGGTAAGTGCTTTTATTCCATGCCATAAAGAAGAAGATATTGTAGAGCTTATTTCTCAACTCTCAGGGTATAAAACTCCTGTTCAAGAGAATTTGTCAACTTACTTACTAGATAGCGTACAAGGCAATAGAGAACCCTTTGAAGGACAAATTATTAAACCTGTTTCTGCGTATGTAAAGATTTCCGACGGGTGTAATAGATTCTGTTCTTATTGTGCCATACCTTATATTCGTGGGCGTTATCATAGCTTTACCTTTGACTCTATTCTGCAAGAAGTAGAGACAAGAATTACTCAAGGTGCGAAAGAAATTGTTTTAATTGCACAAGACACTGGTAGATGGGGAACAGACTTTGATACACCCTCTTCACTCGCGCAACTTTTATCAAACTTAGCTGAGTTATATCCTTCAACGTGGTTCCGTGTTATGTACATTCAGCCTGAAGGTATTACTGATGAATTCCTTGATGTAGTGGCTTCGCATGACAACATCTGCTCCTATTTTGATATACCTTTACAACAGGTAAGTAGCCGTTTGCTACATCTCATGAATAGAAAAGGATCTTCTGAAGAATTCCGCACTTTGCTTACCCATATCAAAGAACGTATTCCTGAGGTAACACTCCGCACTACGTTTATTGCTGGCTTTCCAGGTGAAACCGAAGAAGAATTTGAAGATTTGTGCGATTTTATATCAGAAGGTTTCTTTGATTACATTGGCGTGTTTGCGTATTCTCGTGAAGAAGGTACGCGTGCCTATGACTTGCCTGGTCAACTTTCAGAGGATGAAAAACTCGAGCGGGCTCAACAGCTTCGCGATCTTGCGGATACTGTTTGTGCTCCTAAAATTTCCGATAGGATCGGACAGCAAATGCAAGTCTTGGTAGAAGGCGAAGAAGAAGACGGGCAACTTTTCGGCAGAGCAAAGTGTCAAGCACCTGAAGTTGATGGCGTGACTTATGTTAAACAGGGAACTGTTGGTGATATAGTTACGGTCACCATTACTGATACTTTGCTTTACGAAATGGAAGGCGAATAGCATGGCTGAAGGCACAAGTGAAAAGCTTTTAACACCTGCTAACGTTGTTACGCTTTTGCGTATCTGCTTTGTACCAGTTTTCGTTGTTGCCATCATTAGTCCTTGGCCTACCTGGTTTCCTACGTGGGAAGATGCTGACTTATGGAAGCCTTGGATTGCTGCTTTAATTTTTGTCGTCCTTGCGGCCACTGACGGAGTTGACGGATATTTGGCTCGCAGTAGGTCAGAGGTAACCACCTTTGGTAAGTTTGTAGACCCTTTGGCTGATAAGATTTTGGTTTCGGCGGCTCTTTTAGCCTTAGTCGAGCTACGCGTTCTTCCTTCATGGGTTGTTCTTATCATTATTGCGCGCGAGTTTATTGTTTCAGGCGTTCGCATGATTGCAGCTTCAAAAGGGCAGGTTATTGCTGCTTCGTGGTACGGTAAAGCAAAGACTGTTTCACAAATCATTGCTATCGTTCTTTTTATTATCAAAGATAGTGAAGTGCTTACAAGTGTTAGTGACGTAATCCATGATCCACTTTATATCATTTCCTGGATAGCAATGACCATAGCGGTTGTACTCACGCTTATTTCTATGATGGATTACTTATCTAAGTCACGTGAACTACTTGGCTTCAAACCTTCTAAGAAGAAGCCGGTTAAAGAAGCTACTAAACCTTCAATTGAATTCGACGTACCTCCTGAGCTTTCTCGCTTAGCTTCCAAGGTTATCGAAGCTGCATCCGTACAAGGTAAAACTATTGCAACGGCTGAAAGCTTGACGGGTGGTCTTATTGCCGCTGCTCTTACTTCTGTACCTGGAAGTTCCGTTGTAGTTAAAGGCTCTATAGTGAGCTACACCAACGAAGTTAAGCACGTCTCTCTAAACGTTTCTGAGGATACGCTTGTAAACGAAGGTTCAGTTAGTGCGCCCTGTGCTGAACAGATGGCTGTAGGAGCCTCTCAGGAGCTCTCTTCAGGACTAGCTGTATCAGTTACGGGAATTGCTGGACCTGGTGGGGATGAACCTTGTAAACCCGTTGGAACGGTTTTTATGGGTCTTTATGACGAAGGAAAAGTTTCCTCTATGAGATTCCAATTTAAAGGTTCAAGAGCCGAAGTACGCGCCCAAACAGCCCAAGTGGCTCTGCAGGCTCTCTTAGATGCGTTGGCGTAGCTAAGATTCGTTTTTCTATTTCTTAATGTTTAATCTCTGTCAGAAGCAATTTGTTCCATCTTGCGCAAAAAATGCAAAAAACTTGATAGATGCGTGAGCAAAATGCGCAAATTCTTTGACTAGATGATGATAGATAAGAGATAGCTACCAATTCATAGTTGTTGGGTTTATGGCGCATGATAAGCGTAAAATTCCTTGGAAAGATTTTTAAATAATTCTTGACGTACAAACATATGTTCGTATAATAGATTTGGCAAATGAACTGCTGCTTTAAGGAGAAAGCATGAATGCAGACAAAGAAAAGATGTTAAAACTCACTACTGACCAAATTGAATCGAAATTTGGCCGTGGTTCTATCATGAAACTCGGAGAAGGCGGTGCGGAGCTCAACATTGGTGTTATTCCCACTGGCGCACTTCCTCTTGATGCTGCTTTAGGGATTGGCGGCGTGCCGCGCGGTCGTATTATCGAAATCTATGGTCCTGAATCAAGCGGTAAAACTACTCTTGCACTCCAAATTATTGCAGAAGCACAAGCCTTAGGTGGCATCGTTGCTTTTATTGACGCAGAGCATGCGCTTGATCCTGTTTATGCAGCTCGTCTTGGCGTTGACATTGACGAAGTACTCATCTCTCAACCTGACACGGGTGAACAAGCCTTAGAAATCTGTGACATGTTGGTTCGCTCAGGAGCTATTGACGCCATTGTTGTTGACTCAGTTGCTGCACTTGTTCCAAAAGCAGAAATTGAAGGAGAAATTGGCGACACCACGGTTGGGCTTCAGGCACGCTTGATGTCTCAAGCCCTGCGAAAACTTGCTGGCTCTCTTTCGAAATCAAACACCACCTGTATCTTTATCAACCAATTACGCGAGAAAATTGGCGTTATGTTTGGTAATCCTGAAACCACTACTGGTGGTAGGGCATTGAAATTCTTCTCGAGCGTTCGTATTGACATTCGTCGTGTAGATTCCATCAAGAAAGACGGGGAAATTGTTGGTAATCGCGTTCGTGCCAAAGTAGTTAAAAATAAGGTTGCTCCTCCATTCCGTCAAGCTGAGTTTGACCTCATGTATGGGGAAGGTATTTCTCGTGAAGGCTGCATCATCGACATGGCGGTTGAAGCTGGCGTAGCTAAAAAGAGCGGCGCATGGTATACCTATGGTGAAGAACGTCTCGGTCAGGGCAGAGAAGCAGCAAAACAAACACTACGTGAAAACCCAGATCTTCGTGATGAACTCGAAATTAAAGTTCGTGAAGCTTTTGATATCCCTGTCATTTCTCCTGAAAACGCAGAAAACGGTTCGTCGCCTGCGCCAAAGCCCACTCGCAAGAAATAAGTTCATCCCTCTTTAGTTATTAATGGATAAAGCGAAAACAAGAGCCAGTCTTGAAGCACAAATACGTGCTATTGAGGCTGGCTCATCTTATAAAGGAATTACTGCAGAAGAGTACTTTTCATCATGCAATACTTGTCAAGATCAATTATCTTCTTGTGATGAGGTTCTTACTCCTGAATCAGGGGAAGAAGAATTGTTTAAGAAAATAGTTCGTCTCATTAAGGTTCGAGAAAGAGCTACCGAAGAACTAAGAACTCGATTTTTGAAAGATGGATACGACGAATCTGCTATCGAATCAGCTCTTCAGAGGGCGCTCAATTGTAATTTACTTAATGATGAAAGGTTTGCCGAAATCCTAATCAGAAGCCGTCTTTCTGCAGGTAAAGGTGAAGCAGGTATACGAAGAGAACTTGCAAGCCTGAAAATTGAAATTCCAACTTGGATAGAAGAAGAATATTTCAATAACAATGAACTTAAAGATGAATTTACCCGCGCAATTGAACTATTAATCCGCAAACCTCCTCGCTCAAAAAACCTCAGAGATGGAGCTTATAGAAAACTTATTCAAAAGGGCTATTCACCAAATGTTGCGTCTGAAGCTGCCAGAGAATGGTTTTCCAGGATACAAAAAGACTCTTCTTTGTAGCTTTTCATTAAAATAATGCCATTTGACAAGGATTTTCTGTAGTTTGCTGTATTTAGCGGCCGTTTTAGCTTAAACTGTTTTTGCTTGAGTTATTACGTACCCTTGAGGGTAGTTGAATATAAAAAATTTCATAGTGCCCCTTAGTGCGTTCTACTCATGCCGGTTTATGCCGGCATTTTGATTATATATTTCATTTTTTCACGAAAGGAGTGCGTATGCCTGACGCAACACTCATGGTTTGCATCGCTGTTACTGCGGTTATTGGCATTGCGCTCGGTTTTGCAATTGCACGCTTTCTTGTCAATTCTTCTACAAAACGTGCTGCTGAAGAAGCCGAGAATTTAATTAATAACGCTAAACAACAGGCTGAGACGCTTCGTAAGGAAGCCATTCTTGAGGCAAAAGACGAAGCTTTGAAGCTGAAACAAGAAGCTGAAACCGAAAATAAGGAACGTATGCGTGAAGTTCGCATAGCGGAAAATAGAGTAGCTCAACGCGAAGAATCAGTAGATCGCCGTGTTGAATCTCTTGATGCTCGCGAACACCAGATTTCATCACTTCAGGGTCAACTTGAACGTCGCGATAGGGATCTTAAGGTTGCCGAAAGGGAAGTCAATACGCGCCTTGAACGTGTAGCTGGCATGTCTCAGGACGAAGCAAAACACGAGCTTCTCACGTCTCTAAAAGACGAAGTTGCCTACGAATCAGCAACAATTATTCGAGATGCTGAAGCCCGAACGAAGGCAGAGGCAGACAAACGCGCTCGCATGATTTTGAGCCTTGCTATTCAGCGTGTAGCTGCTGATCATTCTGCAGAGAACACCGTTACGACCATTCATATCCCCTCAGACGATTTAAAGGGTCGCATCATCGGTCGAGAAGGCCGCAATATTCGCTCTTTCGAACAATTGACGGGCACGAATTTAATCATTGACGACACGCCTGAATGTGTAACTATTTCATGCTTTGACCCTGTTCGTCGCGAAATTGGCCGCGTGACCATGGAAAACCTTATTGCTGATGGCCGCATCCATCCTGCACGTATTGAGGAAATGTTTGCTAAGGCTGAAGCCTACGTGAACCAACGTGTTCAGGAAGCTGGCGATCAAGCTGCGTTTGATACTGGTATTCACGACTTAGACCCTGAACTCATTCGTACTCTTGGTAGGCTTCGTTACCGTACCTCCTATGGACAGAATGTGCTTAATCATTCGCTTGAGGTTGCTTACCTAGCTGGTGTTATGGCCTCCGAACTTGGTTTAGATCCTATTCCAGCTAAACGAGCAGGCCTTCTTCATGACCTCGGTAAGGCTGTCGACCATGAAGTTGAAGGTAGCCATGCGGTAATTGGAGCCGACTTAGCTCGTCGTTTTGGTGAGAGACCTGAAATTGTTCACGCAATTGAGGCTCATCACAATGACGTAGAACCAAATTCAGTGCTTGATGTACTCGTACAGGCCGCTGACGCCGTTTCGGCTGCTCGCCCAGGAGCACGCAAGGAAACTATGGACGCTTACGTAAAGCGTCTTGAAAAGCTTGAAGAAATCGCTAATTCCTATAAGGGTGTTGAACGCACCTATGCTATCCAAGCTGGTCGTGAAGTTCGCGTTATGGTAGAACCTGGCGAAGTCAACGAAGCCCAAACGGTTGTTTTAGCTCATGACATCGCGCATCAAATTGAGAGCGAAATGCAATATCCTGGACAAGTTAAGGTTGTTGTTATTCGCGAAAGTCGTGCGGTCGATTACGCGAAGTAATATGGGCGATACGCTCACAGATTTCATTGAGCAAGTTTCAGGCGATAGCCATCTTCGAGTCGAAACAGACTTCGGAGATGGCTTCGTGCGTTTAAGAAGCGCAGAAGCTGAACGCAGACAAGCAGCACAGGACGTTAGGTCAAGTGAAGACATAATTATTGAGATGCTGCGCAACGCACGTGACGCACAAGCTAAGACTATCTTTATTGCTACTGGCAAGGAAGAAGGCTTTCGAAACATTATCATGATTGATGATGGTTCCGGTATTCCAAGTTACATGCACGTGCATATCTTTGAACCTCGCGTCACCTCTAAACTCGATACGGTCCACATGGATAAATGGGGCATTCATGGAAGAGGTATGGCGTTATACGCTATTGCAACAAATTCAGAAATTGCTCAGGTTTCTTCTTCGGAACGAGGTCTTGGTTCGTCCTTCTTGGTTAAGACGAACCTAAAAAAGATTTCTGAAAAAACCGACCAGTCAACTTTTCCTCACTTTGAGAGAGGGGAAGGCGATAGGCTCATCATGAGAGGACCCAAAAACATTCTTCGAACTGCTTGTGAGTTTGCCCTCGAAGATAGAAAACAATGTGAAGTTTACCTTGGAACTAATAGCGAAATTGCTGCAACGCTTTATGAGTTTGGAAACAAAAAACTCACTGCTCCCCAGAGAACCTTTTCAGGTGATTTAGACAAAATCCCTGTTTCTTTACGCCTTTCTTTTGCTATTGATCCTGCGCATTTTGCTCATATAGCGCAGTCCTTAGGTATAACACTTTCTGAACGTTCGGCCAGAAGAATCATGGATGGCGAAATTAAGCCTCTGGAATCTTTACTTGTGCGCTTAAGCAAAGAGGCATTCCCTCATAAAGAATCGTCCCCTGAAGGCTTATTACAATCCTCAGAGGATCTATTTAAGACCTACAGGAGCAAACACAAGCTTAAGCTTACAAAATCAGACTCTAATTTCTTGAAAGATAAAGTAGTTGAATCTTTTGCCGAGATAGCTCCTTTATATTATCTTGAACCAAATGTTTCTCCCGAATTGAAGGTCACAAAAGATTATTTAACAATCAAGATTCCCCTCGAACCGTCAGACTCGTAGGTATTGTTTTCCCAGCTTGCCTCACATAGTATTTGAATTTATAATACCGAAGCAGCACTTAATTGTGCTCAAACATAGCATGCATGAAGCTTATACGGAACACTAAAGAAAGAACGTACGTGATTAACCAAGATATTGAGCCTAAGATTGGCTGTCTGAAAGTATCCTCAAAGTCATCTCCCGCATCTGTTGCCGGTGCAATAGCTGGCATGATTAAAGATGGTGTGTGTGTTGAAATCCAAGCGGTAGGTGCAGGGGCTGTCAACCAAGCAGTGAAAGCGATTGCCATTTCTCGAGGCTTTCTTTCTCCTGTTGGGATAGAGGTTGTTTGCATCCCTTCATTTGCTGACATTGTTATTGATGGGGAATACCGTACCGCAATACGCTTCTCTGTTGAGCCTCGCTACACGAGAGGTGTTCCTGTTTCTTCAGATTCACAAAGCTTCTACGAATAGTGTTACTGCATGATGTATCAGGTTTTTGATAATACAACCTTCTGCGTAAAAACGTTCGGTTGTCAAATGAATAAGCATGATTCTGAGCGCATAGCTGGCATGCTTGAATCATTTGGTGCTCTGCCGGTAGACACTATTGAAGATGCGGATATGGTTATCTTCATGACTTGTTGTGTGCGCGAAGCTGCAGATACTCGACTGTATGGGCAAGTAGCTTCCCTAAAAAATATTCCTCTTCGAAGTGGCAGCCCTTTCAAGAAAAGACTTGTAGCGGTTGGTGGTTGTATTGGTCAACGTGACGGCGAAAAGCTTACTCAGGCGCTCCCTCATCTTGACGTTGTCTTTGGAACTCACAATTTAGCTTCGCTTCCTTCTTTGCTGAATAGCGCTATTGAGAAAGGTGGATATCAGGTAGAAGTTTTGGACGCATCCACTTCATTTCCGACTGAATTGCCGACAGACCGAGAACATCCCTGGGCGGCATGGCTACCGATTACTATTGGTTGTAATAATTTTTGTTCGTACTGCATTGTTCCCTACGTGAGAGGCCGAGAAAAATCGCGCACTCTTGAAGACATAGTTGCAGAAGCACAGCGCTATGTTGATGCAGGAGTAAAGGAAATTACGCTTCTTGGTCAGAATGTAAACTCGTACGGCAGAGATTTGTATGGATCACCGCGTTTTGTTGATGTTCTTGATGCGGTTGATGCTACGGGTGTTGAACGCCTCAGATTCGCAACGAGTCATCCCAAGGATTTAACAGATGAAGTTATTGAACGATTTGGTAAGCTTCGTTCGCTTATGCCTGCGCTTCATTTACCAGTACAGAGTGGGTCAAACCGCATCCTTGAAAAAATGAACCGTAAGTACACACGTGAACACTATCGCGAACTTGTTGCCAAATTGCGTAACGTGTGTCCCGACATAGCCCTGTCTACCGATATCATAGTCGGTTTTCCTGGTGAAACTGAGAGCGATTTCGAAGACACGTATTCTTTGATTGATGAGATCGGTTATCACCAGGTATTTACTTTTATCTATTCTAAACGAGAAGGTACTCCGGCAGCCTTAATACCAGATACTACCCCTCACGATGTGATTCAGGCTCGCTTTGATCGCCTTGTAGACCTCGTTCAAGCACGAGCCTATGAACTCAACCAACTTGATGCAAACACCGATGTAGAAATACTTGTTGAAGGGTCTTCTAAACGTGATTCTAAGCTTCTATCGGGCAAGACACCTAAGAATCAGACGGTACATGCTCCTATACCAACTGGTTCGACTATCGAAGAGCTTTCTGGAACCTTATTGCGAGTTCATATAGAAGAAGCTAAAACCTGGTATCTTTCGGGTTGCGTTTTATGATGGATCATTCCCTTTATCAAGTTAAACAACCTGTTATTGCTGTAGTCGGTCCAACTGCCTCTGGAAAATCTAATCTCGCGCAAGAGCTTGCGCTTAAGCTTAACGGTGAAGTACTTAGTGCTGATTCTATGCAGGTGTATCGTGGGATGGAAATAGGTACGGCAAAGATTAAACCCGAAGAAAGAAAAGTTCCTCATTGGGGAATAGATCTCATTAATCCAGGTGAACCCTATTCGGCTGCGCTCTTTCAAGAATATGCTCGTCGGGTAATTTCTGCTTTAGACAAAGAAGGGAAACGAACCATTCTTGCTGGCGGAACAGGTCTTTATGTACGAGCAGCTTTAGATGACTATGATTTTCCTGAAGGTGAACAGATAGATAATCCTATTCGGGACAAATACACTGCTTATGCACAAGAATTTGGGAATCAAGCTCTTTGGAATCTTCTCAATGAAATCGACGCAGAAAGCGCATCGGTAATTCACCCAAATAATGTCAGAAGAGTTGTGCGCGCGTTTGAGCTTTTATCTGAAGGCAAAACTTATGCGCAGCAGAAGGAAAATCTTTCCTCTATCTCACAACTCATACCAGCGATTTTTATTGGTTTGAAAGTGTCTCCTGATCTTTTGAATGAACGAATTAACAGACGTGTGGATTCTATGATTCGTGACGGATTAGTTGATGAGGTCAAATCTTTGCTTTCACAAGGCTTTCGTGAGGGTGTAACTGCACCCCAAGCTATTGGCTATAAAGAAATAGTACAGGCATTGGAAGGGGAGTGTACGTTAGAGGAAGCCATCGATACAATTAAAACTGCAAGCAGAAGATATGCTAAACGACAACGTACCTGGTTTAATAAAGATAAACGAATTCAATGGATAGACATTGATAATACATCTTCTGAATCTTTACTAAATGAGGCTTTAGAAGTTATTAACGAGCATGATTCAGGAGCTTTCGGTGACCGAATATAATGGGATAATGGTAAAGGGAGGAGTCACGCTCTCTGAAAGAGAACGTGAAAAAGCAGTTTTGGTTGGTATTGAACGACCCTCAAGTCAGTGGTCGCTGTCCGCAACCTTAGCAGAGCTTGAACGCCTGGTTGACACTGCAGGTGCTGAAGTAGTAGCAACTACCTCACAAAAACTTGAAACCCCTAATCCACGAACGTTTATTGGCTCAGGAAAGGCTGAAGAGGTTGCCTCTCTTGCACGCAGTTTAAGTGCTGATCTTGTGGTCTTTGACGACGAATTAACACCCTCGCAACAAGCTAATCTTGAAAAGATTATGGGTAAAAACGTTAAGATAATTGATAGAACGGCACTCATCCTTGATATTTTTGCTCTTCATGCAACGAGCAAGGAGGGACGCTTGCAGGTCCGTCTTGCTCAGAATCAGTATCTTTTACCTCGTCTGCGAGGCATGTGGGCGCATTTAGCCTCTAATCGAATGGGCGGTGGTGTTGGTTCTCGTTTTGGTGAGGGCGAAAGTCAGCTTGAAGTTGACCGTCGTATGGTTCGAAAACGGATTACTTCAATTAAACGGGAACTCAAACATCTTTCAAAAGTACGCGCTGTTCAACGAGAGAGTCGTTATGAAGCGGGTATTTTTAAGGTTGCGCTAGCAGGTTATACCAATGTAGGGAAGTCGAGTCTCCTTAATTATCTTACCGACGCAAATGTCTTGAGCTACGACAAGCTGTTCGCGACGCTTGATTCAACAACCAGAAAGTATACGCTCCCTGAAGGAAGAATAATTACCCTCACCGACACAGTTGGCTTTATACAAAAGCTTCCAACAACATTGGTCGAGGCGTTCCAGTCAACTCTTGATGAAATTCGAGGTGCTGATCTCATCCTTCACTTAATTGACGCTACCTCTCCTGAATACGAAAAGGAAATTGAAGCGGTTGAAGATGTGTTTGAGCAAATTGAAGCACAGAAGATTATTCGCATAGAGGTCTTCAATAAATGCGACATGCTCTCTGATGACCAACGTCTTGCTTTGCAATCAAGAAGGCCTCATGCAGTACTAATTTCTGCAAAAACAGGTAAAGGTATTGACACTCTCATTAATCGAATCGCGCATGCAGCATCAGCACAAGAACAGCACCTTGAAGTTCTTATACCTTATCATCGCGGAGATTTGGTATCTTTAGCACATAAGCGCTGCCATCTACTCAAGGAAGAGCATACAGAAAGAGGCACCCACCTTGTCATGAATGCCTCCGTAAGTTATGCCCCTTTGTTTAAGGAATTTCAGGTTAAAGACGACGGAATACTGCAACAACCTTACCAGCAATAGTACAGTCATTCGTAATGATAGGATCCATTGAAGAGTTTTCAGGTTGTAGGCGAATATAGCCGTTTTCTTTATAAAAACGCTTAACGGTTGCGCCTTCATCAATGAGAGCTACAACAATGTCTCCATTATTTGCCACAGGCTGTTCTTTCACGACAACATAGTCGCCATCATTGATACCTGCTTCAATCATGCTTTCACCACGAACAGAAAGCATGAAGGATGGCGCATCACCCACAATATCGGTAGGAAGCGTAATAGTATCCGTTATGTTCTCTTCTGCCAAAATGGGTTCACCAGCAGCAACGTTGCCCACCAAAGGAACCGTCACCAACTTACTAAAAGAAGGAGAGAGGATATGGGCTCCTACTGAAACACTATCTTCTTCATCTAGAGGATAGGTAAGCGCAATGGAGCGTGATTTCAGAGGATCCCTTTTGATAAGACCTTTTTCTTCTAACGCCTTTAAGTGAACATGAACAGTGGATGGGGAAGAGAGGCCTAAGCTTTGGCAAACTTCCCGCACTGTTGGGCCATAGCCTTTTTCACGAATGCATTCTTCAATGCAATCAAGTACGGCCTGTTGGCGCTTCGTAACTTTTTCAGTCATTGTTCTACCTTTCAAAATTTCGAACAAATGTTTGAAATTTATATTGACAGGAACTTTTGTTCGATTTATTATAAACGCGAACAAAGGTTCTATGCAAGGTCTAGGGGGCAGAAAAATGAAAAACTTTGAATCAAATCCAAACTACAAGATTTCGTTGCTCCATGATTTTCGTAAAGGAAGTTGTGCTGGCCAAAGCTTCAATGCTTTTAAACCTTGGCAAGCAGCCTTATCTGGTTTCTTTCTTACGGTATTTGCCTTTGGCACTGTTCTCATAGGAATGTAAGCAAACACAATAACTTGTGGTAGGATAAGCGCATACACTAAACAAAGGAGATGTATGCGCTGTCCTAAATGTGATTTTGCTGAATCTAAGGTAGTAGACTCTCGTCCATCAGAAGATGGTTACACCATTCGTCGTCGTCGTGAATGTCTTAGCTGTGGTTATCGGTTTACCACTTACGAAAGGCTTGGAGAAAGCGCCTTAATTGTTATTAAATCAGACGGTTCGTCTGAAGCGTTTGATCGTGACAAACTCCTCCGAGGTTTATTAATCGCTTGCGCTAAGCGTCCTATTCAGCCTTCCCAGGTAGAAGATGTCATCAATGACATTGAAAAGGAACTTCACTCTTCTCAACGTAATCAAGTTCGCTCAAAAGAACTAGGTGAAATGGTCTTAAAACGCTTGGTTGATCTTGATGATGTGGCTTATGTTCGTTTTGCAAGCGTGTATAAAGATTTCCAAAACGTAGAAGAATTTGCAGCAGCGCTTGAAAACATCCATAAGTAAATCAGTCTGTGCAAGCTACTTAGAGTTACTCTAACTAACCCATGAACCCATTAGAGAGGGTAGTAGTGTGATTAATCCGTCTCTTAGTATTCCACTTAAAAGTATTGATCCAGAACTGCCCATTCCTCAATATGCTCACGAAGGTGACGCAGGTCTCGATCTATATTCTGCTATAGACATTGAGCTCCAGCCGTTTCAAAGAGCGCTTGTACCGTGTGGATTCGCTTTAGCTATCCCTCAAGGTTACGCTGGATTCGTGATGCCACGAAGCGGCCTTGCTATTAAACATGGGATTTCTTTAGTAAACACTCCAGGACTCATTGATAGCAACTATAGGGGTGAATTGAAGGTTATTCTCATTAATCACGACCCTCAAATCCCTTTTAGTATCAAACGGGGTGACCGCATTGCGCAGCTAGTCATTATGAAGGTAGCTGATGTTTCTTTTGCGGTCTCTGATTCACTTCCCGAAACTAGTAGAGGTGAAGGTGGTTTTGGAAGTAGCGGCGTTTAAACTGACTACTTATAACTCTAAAACATTGAGCTCCTCCTAAACTTAGAGTAACTCTAACTAGAATTCTTAACTACTTAGAGTTACTCTAACAAAAAAACTTTTTTAAGTAATTTACGACGAGGTACCAAGTAAGGATTACGCTATGTCATACAGCATCACAGACATCGAAGATATGACTGGCATATCAGCTTTTACGATTCGTTATTATGACAAATGTGGCTTTTTCCCAGATCTAAAAAGAAACTCTCGTGGTCGACGAGAATTTTCAGAAAAGGATTTAAATCAGCTTTACCTTATTGAGGCACTTCGAAAAAGTGGGCTCTCTATTGAGGGAATTCAATATTATGTGCGTCTAAGCAAAACCTACGGAACTGAACAAGAAAGGCTTGCTATTCTGCGCGCTCAGCAAGTAGCCTTAGAGTACCAAAGGGATTTAATCAATGAGAGTCTTAAACATATACAAGATGCTGAGGAGAAAATAACCTCAACGACTAATGACAAGGCTTAAAACTTCGCTAAAATAAACAAGATGAAAATTTTGGCTTCGAAAAGCTTATTTTGACGACTAATTACTCATGGAAAGTCAAAACGGGGTCTTAGAAAGGCTCTCAAAGCCTCGTTTACAAAACCGCAGGTCAAACGGCATGTTTTTCAAGGAAGTTGGTAAAAATGGCTGAAGAGAACAACAACTCGAGTCAAAATGCACAAAATGTGCAGGCAGAGATAGTGGAAGATGGACAAAACGCAAACTCTGAAGGTGGTTTCCAGTTTACCCATCTTGAAATGACACCAGAGGAAAGGAAGCGTCTTAAGATTGCTCAGGTTTGCACCATGGTTGGTTGCATTGCCGCGCCTTTGTCCTTACTCGCGCGTTCTACCATAGTTTGCTTCTTGGGACTGTGTTGCGCAATCTATGCATTTTTTAGTCTGAGGAAGATGATCAATGAAGGTGACTTGTTGGGGTACTATGCCAATCAGGTAATTCGCACTGACCGCACCGGCATCATTTTAAGTTCAGTCGTATTGGTAGTAATCATTGGATTAAACATTGCTGAGAGCAATGGTATCGAAACGTATAGTTTGTTCTAAGAAATAAATACTATCAGTTACGTAGAAATACCTGATCAACCTAAGAATGGCGCCACCTGGCGCCTTCTTTGTGTATATAAACTATATTGATAATATATGTTATGTAAAGCTAGAATTGAATTCAATCTTTAATGCTTAGACTGGTATTCCCCTTTACAATGCAAAGCTTCATCTCTCTAATCTCTTGCAAATCTAGTTCAATGTATTTCGTGTATTCACCAATAGTGAAGATAATCATTTCTACCAAAACAGTTGGTAGGTTTTATGTCGGTACAATTCTCCTCCAGCCTTAAGCTCAACTTGTGATTCTCAACTTTCTCTTTATAAGAGTATTCTTAAATGGAGGATTTCCACCTCTCTTCTTTACCAAATTATTTGGTAATTAAATCCTTTTCATTACATTTTGTTAGTTTTCCTGTCACAAATTTGAAGATTATGTATCGTTTGGCAGGATATTTCCCCCATTTAGAAAATTTCATAAGTAATTTCACTTTAGTCTGCTAAAGTACTTACATTCGCATTCATATATAAAGGGTGTGTAGATGCGATTCCACAGTATGTGGACAAAACAAAGCCTCACATTGGTGGGGTTTGAGGGAAGGAGACTTATGGAAAACAAAATGACTGTCAATCGCCGTCAGTTCGTTGAACTGCTTGGCGTAGGCGCAGCAAGCTTTGGCTTGGTAAGCCTGGCAGGCTGCTCCTCTTCTGAGGGAGAAGCACCTGCTGAAGGCGGTAGCGGTGAAGTTGCTGACAGCCTAGTGTATGGCCAGTCAGCTGACCCGCGTGCTTTGGACCCGGCATTCTTCGATGACGGCGAATCTGCTAAGGTTTCAGGCAACATCTATGAAGGTCTGTATGCTTTTGGAGAAAAGGACACCACGGTTCATCCTTGCCTGGCAACTGATCTCCCAGAAATTTCAGAAGACGGCACCGTGTACACGATTAAGCTTCGTGAAGGCGTTAAGTTCCACGACGGCACCGACTTCAATGCTGCTGCTGTTGTAGCTTCTATCGAACGTCAGCTCGAGCCTCAGCGTGTATCTGAAATGCCTTATGCCTCCTTCGTATTTGGCGAAGAAGCTGCTGGTACGGGCGTTTCTAAGATTGAAGCTCCCGATGACTACACAGTAGTTATCACTTTGCGTCATGCTTCTACCCCGTTCGTAAAGAATCTGGCAATGGCTCTGGCAGCTCCTATTGTTTCCCCGACTGCTCTTGAAGCTAATGGCGGCAATCTGAGCGAAGCTCCGTGCGGCACTGGTCCTTACAAGTTTGTGTCTTGGACGAAGCAGTCCGACGTTAAGCTGGAAGCTTTTGAAGATTACTGGGACACCGAAAACGCTCCGAAAACCAAGAATGTTGTCTTCCGCATCATTCCGGAAAACAATACGCGTGTTACGTCCCTTATCAACGGCGAATGCGACATTATTGACGGCGTAGACCTGAGCTCTGTTGAACAGATTACGGGCAATGGCTACACCCTGTTTGCTGAAGACGGCATGACTATTAACTACATGGCATTCAACTGCGACAGTGGCGTTTGCACGGACAAGGAAGTTCGTAAAGCTATCGCTCAGGCTGTAAATGTTGAAGAACTGGTTTCCACCATTTACGGCGAATATGCTTCAGTAGCAACTTCTGTTATGCCGTTCTTTATGGCACCGAAGTCCGAAGAAGTTACTCAGACTGCCTATGATCCTGAGGCTGCTAAGGCAACCTTGGCCGCCAAGGGTGTTACCAAGCTTCAGTGCATGACCTACACCACTTCCCGTCCTTACAACACTAAGGGTGGTTCTGAACTGGCCAAGCTCATCCAAGGCTATCTGGCAGAAGTTGGCGTAGAAGTAGATATCCAGGAATATGACTGGACTACCTACAAGACCAAGTGCCAGACTGACCCTTATGACATCTGCTTCTATGGCTGGACTGGCGACAATGGTGACCCGGACAACTTCATGAACCTGCTTGCTGACTCTAACTGGTCTATTAATGTTGCTCGTTGGAACAACGAAGACTACAAGGCTCTCATTCAAGAAGGTTTGAAGCTTCCTGATGGCGAAGAACGCGAAAACGTTTATCTGGAATGCGAACAAATGGTTGCGGAAGAACAGCCGTGGCTGCTCATTTCACACTCCCAGAACCTGTGTGGCGTAAGCCCTGCTGTCCAGAACTTCTATTATCATCCCACCGGATGCGTATTCTTGAAGGGTACGACGAAGACGGCTTAGTGCACTGCACACCCTAAGCTTCTGGTCAGAGAGGTTTTCAGGGAGCGCTCGACTCAATTGCCGGGCGCTCCCCTTTTCATAAGAAGCTTAGAGCGCGCTATTCCAGCGACAGTCAAGTTGAACTTACTTAATTGTCACTGCAATAGATACAAGAAATTACTAATTTCTTGAGTTTTGTTACAAAAATCTTGGGAGAAAGCGTACTTTAAGAGCGTATTTCCTTTGTGTAAGACAGAACTTGCGCTAAACTGGTACTTTGGTTGTAATTGGTTATTTTTTGCTTAAAGCATACACATTGTTTTAAGTGGGAAACCGGGGGCAACAAGAAGGTCCCCGGTTCCTTTCCTGTTATCAGGGGAAATTGAAGGGGGCATCGTGCTCAAATACATCCTCAAACGAATCCTTTTAGTGATTCCTGTTTTGCTGGGTGTGACCATCATTATCTTCTTGATTACTCGCGTGTTGGCAGCAGACCCAGCACCAGTAGTTTTAGGGGAACACGCCACTGCGGCGCAGATGGAAGCATGGAGGCAAGACTTTGGACTGAATGATCCTATTTGGATTCAGTACATCAACTTTGTGTTGGCTGCCTTACAAGGAGATCTGGGAACTTCGTATTACACTCACACCTCAGTTGCGGGTGAAATTGCTGCGCGTTTCCCAGCTACTGCAGAACTCGCAATCTGTGCAATCATTGTAGCCTCAGTTTGCGGCATCACCTTGGGTGTTATTTCTGCAGTTAAGAAAAATAAGATGGCTGACCATGTAAGCATGCTTATCGCTCTGATTGGTGTAAGTATGCCTATCTTCTGGTCAGGCATTTTGCTTATTTTGCTCTTCTCTGGCGTTCTTCACATCCTGCCTTCATCTGGTCGTATTGACCCGCTTTTGGCTCCTACGGGTGGTACTGGGTTCTTTATTCTTGACACCATCATGCAGGGCGACATGGAAGCATTAGGCGACGCGCTTATTCACTTGCTCTTGCCTACGCTTGCACTTTCGCTTTACTCAATGGCAATTATTACCCGTATGACTCGTTCCTCCATGTTGGACACGTTAAGTGCAGACTATGTACGTACTGCTCGCGCTAAGGGTCTTTCTAAAAATGCTGTAAACATCAAGCATGCACTTCGTAACGCTATGCTTCCTGTTTCTACCGTTATCGGTCTGCAATTTGGTAGTTTGCTAGGAGGCGCGCTGCTGACAGAGACAGTGTTCTCGTGGCCTGGCATTGGTAAGTATGCGGTTGACTGCGTTCTGAAGTCAGACTTCCCTGTTGTTCAGGGTATTGTTCTTTTAATTGCAGTTATCTTTGTTGTTATGAACCTTTTGGTTGACATCATTTATGCCTACCTTGATCCACGTATCAAATATGGCACGAAGGAAGAGGGGTGATAAGCATGAGTAAGGTACTCGCTACTGAACCCGCTTCTAATATGGAACAACCTAAGAAAAAGATCGAAGCACGCGAAGGCATCTGGGGAGATGTTATTGACGGCATCGTTTCCAATAGAGCTTCTTTAATTAGCGGCATCTTTATCCTGCTTTTAGTGGTTATTGCTGTTGTTACGAAGCTCTTCCCACAGGTTCTTCCCTACGATCCCTATCAGCAAGATTTGGGTAGCTCACTTCTTCCCCCTTCTGCTGAACACTGGTTTGGTACCGACCTCCAAGGCCGCGACATCTTCTGCCGCGTTTTGGTAGGTACTCAGATTTCTTTGACGGTAGGCCTCATTGCTGTAGCCATTTCGCTTTCATTTGGTGTTTTGTTTGGCGCTTTGGCTGGCTATAAAGGTGGTAAATGGGACACGGTTATCATGCGTATTATGGACATGATGCTCTCTATCCCCTCCATCTTGTTGGCTATCGCTATTATGGCCGCTTTAGGACCTGGCATCGAAAAGGCAATTATTGCAATTGGTCTGGTAGCTATTCCTGAATATGCGCGTATCGTGCGTTCGGAGATTTTAGCTATTAAGGAAAATGACTACGTTGCTGCAGCTCACGTAATTGGTGACTCCAACTTTGCAATTGTTTTCCGCCATGTTCTTCCAAACGTTCTGCCGTCTATCATCGTTCGTGCAACGCTGGGTATTTCCTCTGCAATCCTCGACGCTGCCGCTCTGGGCTTCTTGGGTCTTGGCGTTCAGCCGCCAGACGCTGAATGGGGCGACATGCTCGGTCGTGGACGCAATGAACTCTTCCGCGCACCGTGGTTGATGATCTTCCCTGGTTTAGCAATTACCTTAGCTGTTCTTGCTTTCAACCTGTTGGGCGACGGCATCCGCGACGGTTTAGACCCGAAAGCACGTAAGAGGTGATATAGATGCTGTTATCAGTAAAGAACCTCGCCACGGAATTCCCTGTTAAGAAGGGTGTAGTACGTGCTGTTGAGGGCGTAAGCTTTGAAATTGAAGAAGGCGAAATTCTAGCCATTGTTGGTGAGTCGGGTTCAGGTAAGTCTGTAACCAGCCTGTCTGTTATGGGGCTTTTGGCTGAACCAGGCAGAATTGCAGAAGGCTCTATCAATTTTGATGGTAAAGAATTAGTTGGACTAGACGAAAAGGAATATCAGGCCTTACGTGGTAACGACATGGCCATGATTTTCCAAGAACCTATGACCTCGTTAAATCCGGTATATCGTATTGGTAACCAGATTGTTGAAGCTATTCGCACGCATGAAAAAATTGGCAAGAAGGAAGCTATGGAACGAGCAATTGACCTGCTTCGTAAGGTTGGTATTCCTTCCCCAGAAAAACGCGTTCATGACTATCCTCATCAGATGTCAGGCGGTATGCGTCAACGTGTTATGATTGCTATGGCGCTTGCCTGCAATCCGAAACTTTTAATTGCTGACGAACCCACAACAGCACTTGACGTTACCATTCAGGCACAAATTCTTGACCTGCTTCGTCGTCTGCGTGATGACACGGGAATGGCCGTGCTATTGATTACACACGACCTTGGTGTTGTTTCGGAAACAGCAGATCACGTGGTTGTTATGTATTGTGGCCAGGTAGTTGAAGAGGCTGAAGTTCGCTCCCTCTTCAATCACCCCATGCATCCCTACACGCTTGGTCTTTTGAAGTCTATCCCCCGCTTGGAAGAAGACGATACTAAGCGTCTCTACACGATTAAGGGTATGGTTCCAAATCCCCTAGAAATGCCTCCTGGGTGTCATTTCTCAGACCGCTGCGAACATTGCATGGATATTTGTCGCACTCACGAACCTCAATTGGTTCAAGCTGGCGACCACAAGGTTCGTTGCTTCCTCTACGAAAACCAAGATGGTGTTGTGGCTGATGACGCTACTATTTCCATCGCTGAAGAGGCTGCTTCTGAGGCTGCGCACGAATCTGACCCCAATACCGATGAACTGAACAAATTGGAAGAGATTGCTCAGCAGCAAGCGAGCAAAGGTGATGTCCAATGAGTGAAATTAAAGTTGTTGAACATGTAGAAGAACCCAAGTCTACTCCCCAGGCTGAGGGAGATGTCTTACTGGAAGTTCAGCACCTGACAAAGAGGTTCCCTGCCGATACCAATTTCTTCGGTAAAGCTACCTCGTATGTTCAGGCTGTTGATGACGTAAGTTTCTTCATCCGTAAGGGCGAGGCGTTCGGCTTGGTTGGTGAATCTGGATGCGGTAAAACGACCATTGGTAAGATGCTCGTTAACCTCATCACGCCTACTTCAGGCAAGATTATCTTTGACGGCAATGACTTAACCGCCATGGATAAGAACGAACGTAAGAACTACTGCAAAGATATTCAACTTATCTTCCAGGATCCCTACGCTTCGTTAAATCCGCGTATGCGTGTTGGTGACATCATTGCCGAACCAATGATTACCAATAATGTAGTCCCTAAGGATCAGGTAGAAAAACGCGTAAACGAATTGCTTGAATGTGTTGGCCTGGCAAACTATATGCGTAATCGCTATCCGCATGAATTCTCTGGTGGTCAGCGTCAGCGTGTAGGTATTGCACGTGCATTGGCAGTTAACCCGAAGCTTATTGTATGCGACGAACCAGTTTCAGCTCTTGACGTTTCTATTCAAGCTCAAGTATTAAATTTGCTTGATGAGCTTAAGGAAGAATTCGGGCTTACCTATCTGTTCATTGCTCATGGTCTTAACGTGGTAAAGCATGTTTCTGACCGGGTGGGTGTTATGTACTTGGGCAAGATGATGGAAATTGCACCGAAGGGATCTTTGTATAACGACCCACTTTCCCCTTATACGCAAGCACTGCTTTCTGCTATTCCTTCTGTTGATCCGGCCTCTAAGCGTGACCGCATCATTTTGGAAGGTGATGTTCCCTCGCCTATTGATCCTCCTGCTGGTTGTAGGTTTGCAGGTCGTTGCTTTGCTAAGGTTGAAGGCTGCGACGAAAAGATGCCTGAGCTTAAAGAAGTGAAGGAAAATCACTGGTGCGCTTGCTACCGTTATAACTAAGCGCTCTTGCACTTAGAGTTACTCTAAGTAGTATCGGAAGGCGGTATTTATATACCGCCTTCTTTCTTTTGTTCTTTATTACCCTGGGAGTTTTTCGCCAGCAAAGAAAATGAAATATACCCAACAACAAGCCCGAGGATACAACCTCCTAAAACATCGGTTGGATAGTGAACATAAAGATATAGGCGCGAAAATGCGACCAAACACGCAAAAATAACAGCAAGTACTTTTCCAGCAGTTAACCACCTGTTCTTCTGTTCATTTGGTATGAGACAAAACACCATTGCCGGCGCGAAAGAAGTGCCAGAGTGTCCCGAAGGAAAAGAGAAACTGGTAGGAGCCTCAATTACTAGTGAGCCGTAATCATGCGCTATAAACGGACGCACGCGTTCCACAATTGGCTTGATAATGACATCACCAAGCAAAAATACAGCCACAAGGGCAACAAGCATTGCTAACGCATACTGGCGTTTGGTTGGCATACAGGCCATAATGGCAATGCATGCAAACCAAACAATGGCATAGTCTCCCAAAAAGGTTATTGATTTCATAAAGGCATCCATACCAGGAGATCCAAGAAAATCCTGGATGGCATTTAAAATAGCAACCTCCACTGCAACCCCATATAAAAGTCTAAGGTGAAATTACGCTTCTTCAGGTTCTAGGATTTCTGAATAACGCTCGAACAAGCGCGGCATAACCTTTTTGATGCTAACTGGCTTAAAGGTAGTCGCCTCTACTAAACAATGCGTACTTTTTCCCGTACAGCAAGGCTTATCGTGGTCCATGTCTTGACCCTCTTTAAAAACTTCATACGCATATACGGTTTTCGTGGGCCTGTTAACGATTACACGCGTACGGACAATGGCTGCTTCTCCATAATGCAACGGAGTCCCATAGTTAATCTCCACATTAAAGACTGGGGACAAGTACCCTGCCGCTTCTATTTCCTCATAGGGAACACCAATGTTTTTCAGAAAATCAGTTCGAGCGTCTTCAAAATACAGGAGATAGTTTGCATGATAGACAATTCCCATCATGTCTGTTTCCGCATATCGAATATTGATTGGGGTGCAAACCTTCATTTTCGCCACCTTAACTTAACTCAGCTACAATATGCCTATATCCTATCGCAAATAGCTTAAGAAGGAAGGCATACGTGTCGGCGAACGATGAATTTAAAGAATATGGTCACCTTACGGTTACCTTAGCACTTCAACTGGCAGCACCTCATACCTGGGTAGCAGCCATTTTACCTGTTCTTATTGCTACATGTTGTGCATCAGTGACCTCCACTTCCCCTCTCTCGGTGGTAATGGTTTGCGTATTGTTAGTCATTTGCATCCTTATGCAAAGTGCAGTGAACACGTTTAATGACTATTTTGATTACGTGAGCGGCTCGGACTCAGCCGACGACAACGTTGAAATTACCGACGCTACCCTGGTCTATAACAACATTAATCCTAAGTCTGCCCTTGCCTTAGCTATTGCTTTTTTGGTAGCTGCCTTTACGCTGGGCCTCTACGTTATCTATTGCGCTGGTTGGATTCCTTTGGCTCTTGGACTTATTGGCGCTTGCGTAGTAGTCCTCTATTCAGCTGGAAAAACACCTATATCCTATCTACCCATTGGTGAATTAGTAAGTGGTTTTGTTATGGGAGGTCTCATTCCTCTTGCATGTTACCAAGCACTCACGGGTGAACTTAATTGGTTTATGCTTCTCTGGGCGCTTCCTACTATTTTTAGTGTAGGTTTAGTTATGCTTACCAACAATACCTGCGATATCGAAAAAGATGTCGAAAGTGGCCGTCATACGCTTTCTGTTTTCCTCAAGCGTGAAAAGGCGCGGAAGCTGTATCACGGTATTCTGCTAGTTTGGATAGTTACTATTGTAGTGCTTGTAGGATTATTCTTTACTGAGGGTCTTATTGTAATCCCGTTCATGTTACTTGCTTCTTATCCCCTGCTCAAAGCCCTTATTTCTAATCCTTTAGCTCCTAAATCAAGGGTTGGAGCCATGGCACAAATATGTAGTGTTAATATTGCTCTCGGTTCGTTTTACGCTGCTGCTATACTAGCAAGCTCAGCCTGTACGTTATTAATGTAGAAAAGGAATTCCATGCAAGCCGTAGCTATCGCCGCTATTGTGGTATCTGTCTTTATTGCAGGGCTTTTTGCCTTGTTAGCCTGGAAGTTTAATCAAAGTTCTTGGATGTTTCTCCTCATGGGCAGACTTGCTGACACGGGTGACCATAAAGCAATGGAGAAGCAGGATAAACTCGGAAAACGCATGGCATTGGTGCTCGCTGTTTCAGTAGTTTTAATCCTCACGCTCGTCTTCTACGATATTGCTAGGCTTGCAAATCAGCCTGATCTTGCTTGGGGCTTGGGTTTGCTCAACAACGTAGTATTTTTAGCGGAAGTAGCAGTCATTATCTGGTTCTTCATAGCTCAGAGGTTCCAAGACGAATGGAAGAACTGGGACGAGCGAAAAGAACGCACTCCACAACAGAAATATCGCGAACGAATTGCGCGTATCAATCACCTCAGTACCCCAACTATTCTATTTATAACCATTGTGGTGCTCGTGCTCTTTGGAGTTGGATATATTCTTTCTGCCTTCTAAGGGAGCTCTATTCCCATACTATTTCTTTCACCTTATTAAGAACTGAAAGATTGGTACTCGAAGTACAGTTCAAAAGAATCTCATCAGGGCTTATAGGCTCATCTAAAGGTTGGATTCCGCAAAGATAAGCTAAGTGCCCAATAATTCCTTCTGGTGTCTTAAAACGCCTAATAAGAGCTTCTAAAGATGCATCGTGATTGCGTTTTGACAGTCTCCTACCCGATTCATCAACCAAAAGAGGCGTATGGGAATACTTCGGAGTTGCAAGCCCAAGGATTTCCTGAAGATATATCTGTTGCGGCGTGGAAGAAAGCAAGTCGAAACCACGCGTAACTGAGGTAATTCCCTGAGCAGCATCATCAACAACAACGGCTAACTGATAGGCAAACGTTCCATCAACTCGCCGAACAATAAAGTCACCACAATCTCGCAAGAGGTTTTCTTCGTAATGCCCTTGAAAATAATCTTCGAAGCCAAAGATGGTATCTGGTACTTTAACCCGATAGGTAGGAGGCTTATATTGTGCACGGCTAGCCTGTTCTTCAAGCGACAGGCCTCTGCATGTTCCTGAATATATATACTTTTCACCCACATGAGGCGCTGAGGCGGCATGCAAATCTGCACGTGAACAAAAACAGGGATAGAGCAAGTTTTGGTCTTTTAATATTTGAAACGCCTCGGAATATGCCTCAGTCCGATCATGCTGATAATACGGGCCTTTATCCCATGTCAACCCAAGCATTTCTAAGTCACGCATGAGACTATCTGTATAGCACTGCTTAGAGCGTTCCCTATCTAAATCTTCAATACGAAGTACTATGGAACCCTTGTAAGACTTTACTAGAAGCCAAGCAATCAGAGCAGCAAAGATATTCCCAGCATGCATTCTCCCCGTAGGAGAAGGAGCAAAACGCCCAACTGGAGCGTCGGGGAAACTGCTTTGAATTCTCGGTTCGTTACTTTGCACGACGGTCTTCTACGTGTTTTGACTTACCCGTGGTACGCTCAATTCCACCAGGTTCAACCAATTTCACCTTAGCGCTGACCTGCAAGACCGAACGAAGCTTATCCTCCACATTGGAGCGGAACTTGTTCATTTCGTCAAAAGAATCACTAAACGCCTCGGGTTTAAGCTCAGTCAAAACCGTCATCTTATCCATACCGTTTTGTGTTTCAACCAAAATCTTATAGTGAGTCGTAACGCCTTCAATACCAGAAAGCACATCTTCCACCTGAGACGGGAATACATTAGTTCCGCGAATGATGAGCATATCGTCGCTTCTCGAACGAACCTTTTGCATACGCGCAAGCGTTCTCCCACAAGCGCAAGGCTCAGTAACAACACGCGTTAAGTCATGCGTACGATAACGCAGAACGGGAATCGCCTGCTTATCCAAAGGAGTTAAGACGAGTTCCCCTTCTTCACCAGCTGGAAGTTGTTCACCTGTTTCTGGGTCAATGATTTCCCATAAATAGTGATCTTCGGCAATATGCTGCATATCTCTCGAAGCAAGACACTCGCCAGAAACCCCTGGTCCATTTACTTCAGTCAAACCATAGTTATCAGTGCAAACTATATGCATACGGCTTTCAATTTCGGCTTTAAGCGCAGGAGGGCAAGGCTCCCCACCAAAAAGACCAACGCGAAGTGTTGAGGACTCCCAATCAAATCCCAACTGTTCACCCACCTCGCAGATGTGCATCGCATAACTGGGGGTAGCCACCAAAACGGTAGTCCCATAGTCATGAATCATATCAATATGACGTTCGGTATTTCCCGAGCCAGCAGGAATCATCATGCAGCCAAGTCGCTGCAAACCATAATGAAGACCAAAACCGCCGGTAAACATACCATACCCAAACGCCATCTGAGCTCGATCACCAGGAACAACGCCAGCCATCTGAGCAAGGCGCATAATGCAATCAGCCCAAGTATCCATGTCCTGCTTAGTGTAGCCAACAACAATCGGCTTGCCAGTAGTACCTGAGGAAGCATGCAGTTCTTCCACCTCTTCTAAGGGGACTGCAAATAATCCAAAAGGAAAGGTATCGCGAAGGGCAGTCTTATCCGTAAATGGAAGCTTCGTGACATCTCTTAGCGTTTTAATATCTGAAGGAGATACGCCAGCATCATCCATTTTTTTCTGATACCAGGGAACACGGTTATATGCCCAGGCAACCTGGGCTTGAAGTTTTTCAAGCTGAATACGCTCAATAGTCAATCGATCGGCACATTCGATTTCTGGACGGAAAATGGGCAGAGAGGAGAAATCTCCTCGAGCTGCAGCTTGCAACGCTGCTCCCTTAACTTTTGGATCAAACATAATGCATAACTCTCAAAGACAAACGGTTAGCCATTAGACGGTATAGGAGTATTGTTCTAAATCTTCTTGAGAAACCAACTCAACTGGTTCGCCCTTAAGAATGGTTTCAGCAGATTCAACATCCGAAACAGAAAGAGCAATATAGGTAGAAATCAGAGAGTAGCTGTAGACAACATTAATAGCATGCTCTGCAAAAATTGCCATAACACGCGCAAGTTCACCAGGCTTATCTACCATGCGAAGGCAAAGTACATTGCTCATTTTCGCAGCACATCCAGAATTCTGCAGAAGCTTCAGAGCGACTTCAGGCTTATCAACCACAAAGCGAACAATTCCATAGTCGCCCGTGTCAGCCGCACAATACCCTCTTACACTAACATTTCCATCTTCAAACATATCTAAAATCCGATGGAGATGTCCTGGTTCACTTTCTAAAAAAACAGATATTTGCGAAACGCTCATAGGACAGCACCCTTTACAAACCCTCTTAGAATAATTTGCCTTTAAACAGCTGAATAGCCCAATCTGAAAGCGTTTATGTTTGCATCAACAAATTTGACAGGAACACGCTCAGAAATTACCTTTTCCCAAACAGTGGTTTCGAATGGAAGCGCCTGTGCAAGCGCACCTAATAAGACAATGTTCGAAGCTTTGGCAGTACCCGCCTGAACAGCAAGCTGGTGTGCAGGAACCAAAACAGCACCGATGTCTTCAAGCCTCTTCTGAGCAAACGCGGGCATTTGGGCATTACCGGTAGCCACTGGCAAGGGCTTTATTTGTTCGTCACTAACTATGAGTTTACCTTCCTTTGAAAGAAAAGGAAGATTACGAAGAGCTTCAGTCGTTTCAAACGAAACGATAACGTCAGAAGAGCCCGTGCCGGTGACCATGGAACGTACCTCTTCGCCAAAACGTACAACAGTCGTTACGGCGCCACCTCGCTGTGCCATCCCGTGAATTTCAGAAATTTTTACCTGCAGACCCGATTCCATAGCAACACGAGCTAACACGTCCGCGGCAAGAATGGTCCCCTGACCTCCTACACCGCAAAGCAATACTGTCGTAGTTTTAGGCATGGGAACCTCCTTCGCAAATTGCATTAAAGCTGCAGTATTGCGCACATTGTCCGCAACCAATACACAGCGAAGAATCAATGCTTGCAATCCCCGTTTCTCTATCTTTAGAAATGGCAGGGCATCCTAAGGTAGCGCAGACTCCACAAGCTCTGCAATCAGGCGTAACTACAAAAGGAGTATTTCTTACTCGTTCAAGCAAAACACACGGACGTCTGAACACCAAAACCGATAAGTCTTCTGAAGAAGTTGCTGACTTGAGGTTTTCGCGCACAGCTTGTACGTCATAAGGATCTACTGTACGTACATCTTCTACACCCAACGCGCGAACAACACCTTCAAGATCAAGTTCACGAGATGGTCTCTTTTGGAGAGTTTCACCATTAAAAGGATTGCCTTGACGACCAGTCATTGCGGTTGTTCGGTTATCTAGCACACATACAGTGCCCGTGCCTTTGTTGTAGACTGTTGAAATGAGTGAGCTTAAACCAGAATGAGCAAACGTAGAATCTCCAATAACAGCCACTACTGGGGCGTGATCGGTATTCTTAAGCACGAGTTCAAACCCGTGCGCCATAGATACCGAAGCCCCCATATCAACGCAGGTATGCATTGCTGACAGAGGAGGAAGCGCTCCAAGGGTATAGCATCCAATATCGCCCGTCACAATGGCTTTAAGACGACTGAGCTCTTTAAATACGACACGATGAGGACAACCAGGACAGAGAGCTGGAGGACGACCAGGCACGTCGTTTTGAGCGTCAAAGGATTCAGGTTGCGGTAGCCCAAAAGCCGTACGTATTAAGCCAGGTGACAATTCGCCGTCACGAGGTAATGGCAGCGAAAAGTCTGCCACATCAATACCCAAGGCTTTAACACTATCGCTTAGATAGTTTGAAGCTTCCTCTACGACAAACAGGGTATCCACTTGCGAGGCAAATGATTTCAAAGCTTCTTTCGGCAAGGGGTAGGTAACGCCAAGCTTAAACACTGAGGCATTAGGAAGTGCCTCAGAAACATGCTGATAAACTGCCCCTGCACACACAACACCAATTTTCGTATCTTGCAGAAAAACCTTGTTGAAAGGACAGGTTTCTACCCATTCTTTCAAACGCGAAAGCCTTTCAAGCTGAACTTTTCTTCTTGGTTTTGCAAAGGCAGGCATCATGACCCACTTGGAAGGGTCTTTCTTGTATTCTTTAGGAGTATAGAGATTCTTTTCGCCAAGCGTAACGGGAGTTTTCGTATGGGAAACGCGCACCGAAGAACGAATAAAAACCGGGACATCAAACTCTTCAGATACGTCATAGGCTGCTCGCGTAAACTCAAGGGCCTCTTGTGAATCCGCAGGATCAAGCATAGGAATTGCCGCAGCCTTTGCGTAAAAATGACTGTCCTGCTCATTCTGAGATGAATACATACCAGGATCATCAGCTGCCAACACAACCAAGCCACCATTTACGCCGGTATAAGCAGCAGTAAATAAGGGGTCAGCTGCAACATTAACACCTACGTGTTTCATAGTTGCTAATACTCGCGCGCCCGCAGCTGAAGCACCAATACCTACCTCAACAGCAACTTTTTCGTTTACGCACCACTCCGCATAAACGCCTTCCATAGTGGCAAATTGCTCCATTGTTTCTGTCGAAGGAGTTCCTGGGTAGGCAACGCCTACGGTTGCACCTGCTTCCCACGCCCCTCTTGCAATAGCCTCATTTCCTGACAGTAGCTCCATGGGAATTCCTTACCAGTAAGTTCTATTCTTCACGAAAAACTAGGCAAAACGTACCGATTTGCAAAATGTCACCAGGTTTCAAAACATGGCTCTCGACATTCTTATTATTTACCCACACCCCATTAAACGAATTCTTGTCAGAAATGAGGTATCCATTAGGCGTAGGAGTAAGTTCTGCATGAGCGCGTGATACTGTCATGTCATTCAAAAAGATGTCGCAATTAGGATCACGGCCTATAGAAAGCGTATCCTGACCAAGTTTAAAAACAACACCTACCTGAGGACCACGCACAACATGAAGCGAAGCCTTGGATTCTTTTTCTGGAACAAC
Source organism: uncultured Coriobacteriaceae bacterium (assembly GCA_949294735.1). Lineage (GTDB taxonomy): Bacteria > Actinomycetota > Coriobacteriia > Coriobacteriales > Eggerthellaceae > CASFII01. The sequence continues at coordinate 82,163 of CASFII010000006.1, forward strand.
CACTGGCTGTTCTTCAGGCAGCGTAATCGGCTGAAACTGCTGAGTTGACCCCAGAAGTTTAAAACCGCAGGCCGGACAAATGCTATCTTGTGGTTGAACAGTGTTTCCACATACCGGGCATGTATCGTTCATACTGTTTCCTTCCCTACGAGAAACGTTATATATCCATGATATTCGATTTATCGTTTATTAAAGGAGTTTTATTCAAAATAACCGTCTCGGCCTGTTGTTGGGCGCCCGAGAAGCTCCTGAAGAAACGATCCCACCATACTCCAATACCTTCAAAAAGATTAGGAGCGCGGCAGTCTTCTGCGGCAACAACATCTAAGGTTGCAATTTCATTGTTTCGTTGCTTAAACGTTACTGTCCCAAGCTTATCGCCCGCCTTGACGTCCCAATCAGGTTCCTGGATATCAAAAGTTTGGCTTATATTCCCATTTAAATCGAAAATAATCTGACTCTGCTCTGGATCCGCAAAGGTTGCTTTAAACGTAGAATCAATCCATCCCGCGTGAGCAACTTCTGCAACCACAGGAACCTCTTGTGATGCACCATCGATTTCCATAGTAGTGCTCTCATCGGAGTTCGCAAACACATAGTTAATACGGTGTTCGTATACCCAGTCGAAAAGCGTCGTAGCATCAGTAAAGCGTTGATCTTCAGAAGAAGAATTCAAAACTATGGCAAACAGATAAAAACCATCACGATTGCTTGCACCGGCAAAGCATTCACCAGCTAGTGCGGTGAAACCAGTTTTAATACCGCAAGCACCTTCGTATACCCCAATTAGCTTATCAGTAGATTCAATTTCGACTGCTTCAGCAGTTCCATCAGCATGGGTAACATTAATCGTGGTATCCCCTGAAGCAGATATTTTCTGGAAGGTCTCATTTTCCATGGCATATTGAGCCATTATTGCAACGTCTTCAGCAGAGCTGTACATTTCTGCAGCATAAGTATCAAAGTCAAGTCCGTGCGTATTGGCGAACAAGGTATTCTTCATGCCCAGCTCTTTTGCCTTTGCGTTCATAGCATCAACAAACGTCTGCTGAGGGTTATTCGAAGAAGGGTCAATAAGAGCACCTACAGCGTCTCCAATAGCTATGGCTGCATCGTTTCCTGAGGGAATAAGCAGTGCATATAATGCATTCTCAAGGGTAAGTGTATCCCCTGCCTTTAGTTCAGCAGAGCTTTCGCCAACCTGAGCTGCCTCTTCGCTCACTGTGATAGGGGTATCGAGTTCTGCATTTTCAAGGGCAACAATTGCTGTCATGATTTTGGTAATGGAAGCTATTTGCGTTTGCGTCTGAGCGTCTCGCTCAAAATACACCGTTCCATCTTCGTCCATTACATAAGCATATTGAGCGTCAATACTTGGACACTGTGCAACTGAAAGACCTCTTCCTTCGACGGTTTCTCCCATAATTCGATCAGTTTTGCGAACCTCCGCAAAAGCGCTGTCTGGGGACCAACAAAGAAAAGAAATGGCCAGGAAAAAGCAAAGTACCAGCGCGCTCAATGCGCGCTGGCTATTACCTGAAGAAACTCTTAATTTAATCTTGCTGCTGTTCAAAGGCATTCCTAATCTGCTTGATAGATTTCTTCTGGTCGTACCAAATTGAAGTGAGCTTCAAGAAGTGTTTTTTCTACGTCTAGTTCTGATGAAACCTTTAAGACATCAATAGCAGTTTGCTTGCCGACAGAAAAACAATACCCATATTCAATATTGATATTTTTGCTGTCACAAAATTCAAGTAAGTCAGCCAAACCACCAACGCGATTAGGCACATGAACAGCTACAACAGGTGTAACCGAAGCTCGATAACCCGCATCACGAAGAGCATCAGCTGCTTTACGCGGGGTGTCGCAAAAGATTCTTGCAACACCAAATTCAGTCGTGTCTGCAACAAAGAGGGCATGCATATCGATACCTGAATCTGCAATGGTACGGCACGCTGCAGCTAAACGTCCTTTTTCATTTTCCAAAAACACTGTTAACTGATCAATCATTAGTGCCTCCCTTCACGCAAGTCAATAATGCGTTTCGCCTTGCCTTCACTCCGTTCGATGGTCTTCGGTTCAACAATCTTAATTTCTACTGAAATCTGAAGATTGCTCTTTAATTCCGCAGCCAGTCGTCGCTTTAGGTCTTGCAACTTTCTGATTTCGTCAAAGGGGAAATCGGGAACTGTTTCAACATTAAGTTCAACTCGGTCGAGCGGTCCTTTATTTGTTAAAACAATTTGATACTGAGCTGCAATTTCAGGGAACTCAACAATCACTTGTTCAATTTGCGAGGGAAAAACGTTCACGCCTCGGATAATGAGCATATCGTCAGTACGACCCACAATGCGGTCAATCTTTCGATGTGTTCGACCACAAGCGCATTCTTCACTAATGATGCGGGTCATATCACGTGTACGATAGCGAACTAAGGGTGAACAACGACGCGTCAGTGTAGTAAAGACGAGTTCGCCGTATTCTCCATCAGGAACAGGTTTCAATGTTTGAGGATCGACGATTTCTGCATAGAAGTGATCTTCGGCCAAGTGCAGGCCATGACCGACAGAACACTCCATAGCAACACCAGGACCCATCACTTCAGACAAACCATACACATCGCAATACGTAACGCCAAGCTTTTCGCGAATGTCCTGACGCATAGCCTCGCTCGCCGGCTCAGCACCAAGAATAACACCTGAAATCTTAAAATCTTTTGCAGGGTTGTAACCCATTTCAATAGCTGTGTCGGCAATCAAGAGGGCATATGAAGGCGTACAGGCAAGAATATCAGTACCTAAATCCTTCATCATCTGAATTTGACGCTTAGTGTTGCCTGATGAGGTAGGAATAACCGTGCAGCCAACTGCTTCGCCTCCAGCATGAGCACCAAGGCCACCTGTAAAGAGCCCATACCCATAGGAAACCTGAATAGTGCTTTCTGCACTACCCCCTACCATATAGATGCCACGAGCAAAACAGTCTCCCCAATTTTTCAAGTCTTCAGCGGTATGTCCAACTACGGTAGCCTGCCCAGTTGTACCTGATGAGGCATGAATACGTGCAACCTCTTTTTGTGGAACGGCAAAAAGACCAAAGGGATACGCATCGCGCATATCTTGCTTTACCACGAAGGGAAACTTTACCAAGTCATCAAGAGTTTTCAAATCTCCTGGCTCAACGCCAGCAGCCTTGAAACTGTCTTGGTAAAATTTCACATTGTCGTAAGCATGCTTAACGGATTCCTGCACGCGTTTTAGTTGAAGTTCGCGCAGTTGTTCGCGAGGCATAGTTTCAATTTCAGGTTGATAATACGTCTGTTCCATAAGACCTCTTTCTGTTCAAACTGCTAGCTCATTTAACTTTTTGCAGTGCTAAAAACCGTTTCTCCTGCTGTGGCAACTAAAACTTCGTCACCGACTTCAATTTTCGTTCCAGGACCAGCAACTATGACGCAGTTTTCTGGATCATAGTGAGATTCGAAAATATCTTCGTGAAGGATATTTCCGTCTGCGTCTTTAACGGTACGATAGACTTCAATACTACTACCATCGATACCTGGGGTTTCGGTATACCACGCATCCTTGGCCATTTCCTCATTGCAAACAACCTTGGTTCGATACGGTTCGCCTTCATGCCAATCGCTCGTAACCGTACTTACCTGATAATGGGGATTCACGCCATATAGTGATGCCGTAATACTGTCTTCAGTGTACGTCATTCGAAGCAAAACATCTGAGGTTGTGTCGTTTTCCCATCGTAAATCTAAATCTGGCCAACTAACCGCAGCATCACGACCGTCGGGATAATTAAACATACGAAGGGTATGGTTATGGCGCGTTTTGACTGGATAACCAGCGTCGTAAACCGCATTGAAGACGGTAGTAGCTACCTGACAAATGCCGCCACCAATCGCATCATCGTGTTCACCTTCAACAATAACACCAGCACCCAAGAACCCTTTTTCTTCGTTGCACTCTCCCGCCGTATCATGGAAAGACCACACACCCTCATTGGCAGACACGATTGAATTATTTAAAAGATCAGCAGCTAAATGAATGTTGTGACGGCGGTTTTTGGTGCTTTCATCATTGATATAGGTTGTTTTATAACTTGAAATCTTTTCAATAATGCCCATCGAAAGCGCTTCATCAAAGGTACACGTCTTAGGCGTTTGCTTTGTTTGCACCTCAATGAGTGGGTTAGTTGAAGCATCTTTGCCGAAGAGCGCGACCTCGAGTGAGTCAGCGGCTTCGGCAGGCATAGGTACGATACCCTTTCCCGTTGTGTGAACCACAATGTCATCCCCAGACTTTTCGAAAGTAACCGTATCATCTTTCGTACGGGTAAAGGTTACTGCCTTAGCAAGAATGTCTGGGTCTGCTGATTCATGGTCAATGTGGGGCGTTAAAGTATAGCCATCTGAGGTTTCATCGATGGAAGTAGTAATCCAAGAGCCTAAATCTGTTGCGGATACTTCCCAACCTTCAGAGCCCACAACGAATTGGGCACCTTCTGAAATAGCAGCATTCACCTCATCACAGGTTTCCTGAGCCATTTCTTGAGTAATACGGAGCGGAGCGTATTCGGGTTCAGCTACAAAAGATTCATCTTCCAAGCCCAACAAAGACGCAGAAACCCGAGTCGCAAAGGAAGAACGTTCGAGCATATTTCCGTCATGTCCTTCAGTGACATACGCAACACCGTCTGCAACCTCAATATTAAAATCAACTCGGGGTTCACCAACAACCTTGTCGATACCTAACGCAAACTTTTCAAGTGCTTCTTCATCATAGGTTAAGCGCGGAGTGATTTCCCATCCAGAAAAGAGCGCAGATATTCTTCCTAAAAGACCGCCCTCATCACGTCCTACTTGGAAAGCTTCTTTCGCAAGGCCTTCGCTATCAAGTTTTGCATTAAGCGAAGCTGCATCAGTGCGCCAAGCAAGCTTGTTTTCAATTGCGCTATTTAGAGCCGAAGAAGCTGCTAACGAAGGTGCAGACCCTTCATCAGTTTCTTCTGAAGCAGCTTCTGCTTGGACTGACTCCATGGTTGCAGAATCTGAAAATACTATTGCTGAGTTTTCATCAATAGAGGGAAAGTTTTCTTCAAGGTAAGATTGGGCTTCTTCAACTGTTTTGCCTGATAAGTCGTAATCGAGCACTTTCACGCCAGAATAAATCTTATTGCCATTTATTAACATGTCTCCAAGAGCGCCAACACCTATGATAATCGCCAATAAAACTACCACGAAGGCAGGCTTACTTTTTTGTGCAAGAGAACCGAGCGCATGAAAAAGCAGGCCAAATAGTGCTCCAATTCCTTGGAAAATACCGCCAATAACTCTTAGAAAAATATTGCCGTTTTGCTTTTGTTCTTTTGTCCAGAGGTAATCTTGTGAAGCTACCGAACCCTTCGACTGAGACTTTCCCTCCTTAGAAGTCAAGGTAGATTTAGCAGTTCTTTTGGTAGAGTACGTTTGAAGCCCCTGCTTTTTTTCTCCTTTAAGGGCAGTAGAACGTGTCGAAGGAGCGCTCGAAGTGCGCGAATTGGCAGCAGGATGCGAAGTGGCAGAGCTACGCCCTTGGCTTGGTCTACGACGGGAAGAAGGTGTAGATTGACCAGAGCTGACGCTATACCCAGAGGAGCGCACACTACGAGTTGAAGTACGTTTTCCCTGAGAAGAAACACTTTTAGCGTTTTTGTATGCACTTTGATGAGCCGCACGTTTGCGTGGCGTTGGCTTTTTTGGTTGATTTGAATCCGTTTGTGCCATACCTCAGTACAAAAACCCTCATTTACCGAACTCTAGATAATTAATTTTTCTTCATGTTCATATTATCATTTTCGTCAGAATTCTGGTAAAGAGATTCAGGTATAGCAACTTCCATTTGAGCGTCCTGAACAGGTTCAATACTATCAGTAGAAACGTCTGTATGAAGTTGCATGTTTTGCTCATCAATAGCCTTATGCACTCTATGAAGAGCCGTAGCTATATAGTAGGTCGTCGTAATAACACCTAAGACTAAACCAAGATAGACAAACCAGATACCCCAAGAACAAGGATCTGCGTTAAAACCAGGAAGCCAAGACACCTCAACTAGGCCAAGACCAGACAAAAGTGGCATATTCAACAAGAGACCCGCAAAGCCAACAAAGAGAAGTGTTGTGGTTACTTTGCCGAGATAAATTACTGGAACACGTACCTTATACAGTCGAAGGATGATAGCTCCACCAATTAAAAGAACTAAATCACGAACAAGAACAAGCAAAATAATCCACAAAGGTAGACGAGAAACAAGAAAAAGTCCCAATACGCCCGTAATCATCAAGATTCTATCAACTGCAGGATCCAGAAGTTGTCCTAGCTTAGAAACGGAGTTTGTTCGACGCGCTATCTGCCCATCAACCCAATCGGTGCCAGCCGCAAGCGCAAACAAAAAAGTGGCTACGAGATCGTATCCATGCATTAGGAGAACCAGAAAGACTGGAACTAAACAGAGACGTATAAACGAAATAAGATTTGGAAGGGTAAAAATCTTATTGCTTGGTTCTAATTGTGAGTTTTTGCTCATAGGTACTGCCACTATTCCTTATTGCTACTTTTCCTACCTATTTACAAACGTTGTAATTGTAGCAGTTTAGCGCTTCTCACCTTGTTATATTTGAAATTTCATCAACACATTTCTCTATTGTTACAAAAGCGTAACAATCAAAAGAGCCCTACGCAGGTAGGGCTCAAATCTTGAATTGGTTAGACTAGTTTTCTTGCATCACCTGGAAACAAAACCACAAATGCAAGAAAAGCTTCTCCAGGTGTCCTTAAGCTTCAGAGGGTTTCTCGGCTTGAAATTCTTCTGGCTTAGGATCCTCCTTCTTTTCAGCCGCCGGAGCAGCTGGCTTGGTAGCAGGAGTAGGCTTTTTACGCGGCGGAACACGATATGCCGAAACAAACTTCTTCTCTGACGGGAAGTGGTATTCAGGCTCCATCGACAAGCAATGGCGAGGACATTCGCGCACACAGCTATAACACTGAATACAATGGAAACGATCGATAGACCAGATGTCTTCAGCGCGATCTACCGTCAAAGCCCCCGTAGGACAACGACGCATACAAATGCCGCACAAAATGCAATCGTCAATGTGGTTAACAACATGACCCTTCAGTCCCGGAGGCGGGGTCTTCTTTTCAATGGGGTACAGCGTGGTCTCAGGCTTCTTAAAAAGCCCGCCAAGCGTCATTTTCCCAAGTTTAAAGCTTCCCATATCCGCCTACCTTTCCATGCAGCTAATGCAGGGGTCAATGGTAAGTACAATCATATTGACGTCTGCAAGGTCGCAGCCCTTCAGAGCTACCGTCATGCCAGCAACGTTAGCAGCGGTTGGCGTACGCATACGCATGCGTTCAAGATTCTTAGTGCCATTACCCTTTGCGTAATAGAAGCATTCACCACGAGGCTGTTCAAGCACATTACATGCTTCTGCACCATCTTCAGGATTATGCTTAACGGGAACAATTACGTCGCCATCAGGAATGGTTGCGATAGCCTGTTCAATCATTTCAATAGATTGAACAACTTCAAGTGCACGAACCTTAACGCGAGCATAGCAGTCGCCGTCGTTGCTAATAATTGGCTCATAGTCAAGTTTGCCGTACGCACCATTACCAAGAATACGGCAGTCATAGTTAACACCGGAAGCACGGAGGAACGGACCTACCATACCCATAGCGTGGGCATCTTCTTTACTAATATAGCCAATGCCGACAAGACGATTCTTTACCGAAGTATCCTCAAGGAAAGCCTTGCAAAGCTGATTGTATTCATCCTTGATACCATCAAGAACGTCTTTGATATGAGCCAGCTCGGACGCTTCGATATCGCGCGCAACGCCACCTACACGGCAGACGGAAAGAATAACGCGACCACCTGTCGTGCGCTCAAAAATATCCAAAACGCGTTCACGGAGACGCCAGCAATGCATAAATAAGCTTTCAAAGCCAAAGGCGTCTGCAGCTAAGCCCATCCAAAGAATATGTGAATGAATACGAGAAAGTTCGTGCCAAATTACGCGTAGATACTGAGCTCGCTCAGGTACTTCTACCTTCAAGAGCTTTTCAATGGTCTCAGCGTAGCCATAAGAATGACCAAAAGCGCAAATACCGCAGATACGTTCCGCAACATAGATAAACTGGTGATAGTCACGAGTTTCTACGAGCCTTTCCAAACCACGATGCACATAGCCAATCTGAGGAATGGCTTCAACAACCGTCTCATCTTGCACAACAAGGTCAAGGTGAAGCGGTTCAGGCAATACCGGGTGCTGAGGACCGAAAGGAATGACAGTTGCATTACTCATTCTATTCACCTGCCTTTCCAGCCTCAGCGGCTTCTCGTTTTGCTTTAGCTTCCATTGCTGCGCGTACTTTAGCAGCAGCCTCTGGAGGCATGTTCTTAATCTTTTCTTCTAATGCTGCACGCTCAGCTTCAGGATCTTTCGGGGCGCTAGCAGCAGCTGCCTTCTTAGCGGCTGCAGCCTTGGCAGCGGCTTCTGCAGCGGCTTTAGCCTTAGCGGCCTTTTCGCGAGCAGCTTTTTGTTCAGGCGAAATGATGGTAAACGGTTTATCCATCGACTTACGATACAGTTTGCCACCGAAGTCAATTGCAATGTTTTGAATGCTAAGACCAAACAATTCGTTGATTTCATTTTCGAAAACAAATGCAACAAGAAAGTCACCTGTAACCGAAGGAATGGGATCTTCAGGCTTAACAGAAGGGATGCAGAAGTTTTCGATAACGTTATCCTTCATAAAGGAATACGTTAGATCAACTCCGTTTTCTGTGTTGGTTCCTAAAATTTGAACCAAACGCCAACCATCCTTGCAGCGCTGCGCAGAAAGTTCAAGAAGCTTGTCTGCTTCTAAGGGGTGAAATTCAGTAATTAATGCCATTTATGCCCCCTCAACTTCTTTCGTGTCATTGTTCTCACCAGTAGCTTCAGCTACCTCTTCGGGATCCTGTTTGATTTCTGGATGAGCTTTGATGTATTCAACCAGAACACGACGTTTAATTTCAGGCGTGTAGTCGTCTGAAGTATGACCATCCTTGCGATGTAGTTGCTTTTCAACGACACTCTTAGAAGGATCGAGCTTGCCTTCTTCCATGAGCTTGCGCTTCTTGTCCAAAATACCAATACCTTGCACAACGGCGTCAATAATGGCTTCAGGACGAACTGCGCAACCGGGAGCATATACGTCAACCGGAATAGCCTTATCCACGCCACCAATGATGTTATAGCAGTCATGGAAAATACCTGCTGAACAAGCACATACACCGCAAGCTATAACAACCTTAGGCTCAACCATCTGGTTGTAAATTTCCTGGACCACTTCAATGTTTTGTTCATTAACACTACCCGTAACCAAGAAGATGTCGGCATGTTTGGGGTTGCCCGTATTGATAATGCCAAAACGTTCAACGTCATAACCTGGCGTCAAGGCTGCAAGAACCTCAATATCACATCCATTGCAGCTAGAGCCGTCGTAGTGGATGACCCAGGGAGATTTAGATGCAAAAGACATAAGTACCCCCTACAGAAAAGCAAGAATAGCGATGTTAATGCCACCAGCAACAAGAGCAACTGCCCACGCTGACTTCAACATAGCTTGCCACTTCACACGTGCGAAGTTGTTGTCAATCCAAATTTCCAAGAAATAAACCGCGAGCACAACCACAATGGCAAGAATAATGCTTAAGGGGTTGTCCCATACGAAGAACATACCAATCCAACCAAGGAAGAGCACGTTTTCAACCCAGTGCATTATTTCTACCTTGGCCAGTGTTGGACCGCTCATTTCAGTCGTAATACCCTTAACCAGTTCCTGATGAGCATGGTGGCTATAGGAAAGGTCAAAAGGAGATTTGCGAAGCTTGATAGTCAAGATGAACAGCAAACCAAGGAATGCAAGCCATCCCCACACGATAACAGGAATCTCTTGACCGAAGATTGCACTTACATCAAAAGACCCAGCAATCATGAAGAAGACAACAGCCATAAACAGAACCATTGGTTCATAGGCCATGACTTGCAGCGTTTCCCTGTTAGCACCCTGCTCTGCATAGGGCGAACGTGAAGAATACGCAGCCACAATGAAGAACAAAGAAGATAGCGTGATGATAAACACACAGAACAAAAGGTTTCCACCACTATAGAAAATACCACCTGCTAACAGAGCAAAAATGAGCGCACAAGTAATGTAGATAGATTCCGAAGAGTTAACTGAAACGTTTTCCTTTTCAAAAAGCTTGCGCACGTCATAGTATGGCTGTAACAGCGGAGGTCCAACACGACCCTGCATGCGTGCTGAAATCTTTCGATCAAGACCAGCTAAGAAGCAGCCAATGATAGGACCAAGTACCGTAAATGCGAGGGTTCCCAGCAGCATTGAAATAAATGACATAGTGCCTACCCCCTACAGAATTCCAACCAGCGCAACGCATGCAACCGCAAACGCAGCGATGATAATCAACGAACAAACTACCACACCAATAGGTGCAACACGCTTTTCGCCAAAGACGTTTTCCATGTACCAGTTGCGAGAAGTGGCTTCACGCGGTTCAGAGAAAGAGCTTTGGAAGAGACGTGAATCGTTGTCACGACTAACACCTGCCAAATAAATGGGAACCTGGCGACCCTTGCCCGTTCGAGCCAATGGGAAGAGCGCAATGATAACCAAAATTGTGCAGAGTGCAGAAAGCATAATGTTGTCTGAGCTCAAGTCGCGACCACCAGAGGTGTAAACGCTGTGAACATATGGTTCCACCATATACTGGCTGATTGCGCCTAAGGCTACACAGCAGATGATGACCAGGAGCACCATCAACAGCATTGACATCCATTCGCTTAAGTGAACAGACTTTTCAACGTTCTTTGGTTGACCGGCAATACCAGCAAGTTTGCCAAGCCATTTGCCCCAGAACATAAACGTAGCTGCTGAACCAAAGCCAAGAATAATGATTAAAGCAACCTGGTTTGTTTCCGTGAAGGATACGAGCGTAGCCCATTTTGCAAGCAACATACCGAACGGAGCAATGAACATGCACATAATGCCCAGCATCATAAAGCGGGCCAAGATGGGCATACGATCAAACAGAAGATCCATGTCTTCGATGTTGCGGCTGCCGATGTGATGTTCGGCGGTACCAACGCAAAGGAAGAGCAAGCTCTTGGCAACAGCATGGAAGAGGATGAGCAGACATGCAGCCCAAACAGCTTCAGCAGTACCAACGCCTGCACAGGCAGTAATCAAACCGAGGTTTGCGATGGTTGAATATGCAAGAACACGCTTTGCGTTCGTCTGTGAAATAGCCAGGAAAGAGCAAAGCATAAACGTGATGCCACCAACAAGAATAACCATCGTAGCTGGGATTGGGCAAACAAGCAGAACAGGAGCAAGTTTTACCAGCATAAATACGCCAGCTTTAACCATGGTCGAAGAGTGGAGCAAAGCACTGGTAGGCGTGGGAGCAACCATAGCGCCCAATAACCACGTATGGAAAGGCATCTGAGCGGCCTTGGTAATGCCCGCAAACGCAAGTGCCGTAACAGGCAGTACCACCAAGGTAGGAGCAGTAACGCCAAGTGCTAAGAACTCGAGGAAGTCAAGGGTTCCCAGATTGATGGCACATACATATAAGGCAACCAGAAAACCAATGCCACCTGCCAGGTTCATAATAATCTGACGGAACGCGTTGTTAATGGCTTCGTCTGTTTTCGTGTACCCAATCAGCAGGAACGAGCACAAGGTGGTTACTTCCCAACCAGTGAAGAGCCACAACAGATTATTCGAGAACACGATTACATACATGGCTGAAAGGAAGATGAACATCAGCGCGAAGAAGGTAGGACGACGATCCTTAGCTCCCTCGGGCTCATGTGCTTGGAAATCTTCCATGTAGCCCAATGCATATACGCAGATACCAGAACCCACCACACCAATAATGAGGGTCATCAAAAGTGAAAGCGAGTCGAAGTACAAGCCGTATTCAACATGAATACCATGGGCAAACATGAACTCGAATATCAGCGAACCAACTACTTGAACAATAGCAAGTAGTGTAGCTAATACGTTCTTATAGCGAATGCCATAAGCCAGAATAACAGCTGCAACAATGATGCTGACCACCGTGCATACGCCATCTACAATGGTTGAGGAAAATTCCTGCAACACCCAAGGCGCACCCATGTTTGTCATCGCGAACACCACGCTGACAAGGCCAATGATAACCGCCGAAGCAATCACCACCACATTGCGCACCATGTTGTTCCGAGCTACCGCTAAGACTAAAGCAGCCACAAGCGGGAACACGATGAGAAAGCCCATCATTGACAAAGGCTCGAATATAGCCACAGAGCTTCTCCTTTCAAACAGAACGAGGCGGACCGTCCGCCTTCTGGAGTACTTTACCAAACTGAACCACTAGGGCTTGTATGGCTCTGTGTGACGGGTCAATATTTCGATAAACGGTACTAAAAGACTAACAAACCAAAGATATTGACGCCCGAATCACCGTTTACCGTCAAATTATGCCAAAAAGAAATCTATGCGCAAGGGTATAAATTCTTCAAAAAAAGCCCTTGAACAGGGCTTTTTAATAAACAGCTTCTATTTTGCTAAAGGATATATCTATCGCTAGCAATAAATAAGGCTAATTACTAGTATGTCCTAATCGCAATGAATAAGGTCATAGGTATCTTTAGCAATAGCATATTCTTCGTCAGTAGGAATCATTAAGACTTCAACACGGGACGCATCTGAAGAAATGATTGATTCACCGTGAGCTTCCTCATTTAATGTGGGATCAATTTCGACACCGAGTGCTTCCCAACCCTTAAACACGTCTTCACGGAGATTAGTTTGGTGCTCCCCTACGCCTGCTGTAAAGACAATTACGTCAACACCGCCCATGACTCCCATGTACTGACCAATATACTTTCGTACAGAATAGACCAACATGTCATAGGCAAGTTGAGCACGCTCATCTCCGGCATTCATAGCTTCAGTGATGTCACGCATGTCTCCGCTAATACCTGATATACCCAAAAGTCCAGACTGCTTGTTGAGAAAATTATTCATTTCCTGAGGAGTAACACCATCGTGTTGCATCCAGTACGTAAGAATCGAAGGGTCGATACCGCCACAACGAGTAGCCATCATAAGACCATCCAGAGGCGTTAAACCCATTGAGGTGTCGACAGCAATTCCACCTTGAATGGCGCTCATGGAACAACCACCACCCAAATGGCAGGTGATAATTTTAAGATTCTCTATTGGCTTACCTAAAAAGTCCGCAGCTCGCTGAGCAACGTAACGGTGCGATGTGCCGTGAGCACCATATTTACGAATAGCATGCTTTTCGTAAATGTCATATGGAATAGGATAGAGATAAGCCTTCGGAGGCAACGTATAAAAATAAGCACTGTCAAAAACCGTCACCATAGGCTTTCCAGGCATGCCCTTTTGACAAGCACGAATGCCCATAATGGCCGCTTTATTATGTAAAGGAGCTAGTTCGGCTAGTTCATCAATTTTTCGAATAACTTCTTCGTCAACTATAACCGAACGGTCGAAGTATTTACCACCCTGCACGACACGATGTCCAACGGCATCAATTTCATCCAGCGAATCAACCGCTTTCGTAGGACCAGAGGTGAGAGATTTGAGAACTTCGCGCATAGCGAAATCATGATTTGGCATTTCCACCTTATCGATGTAGGTGTTATCACCTAAACCATATTTATGAAAGGATTCCGACGTGCCAACACGTTCGCAATTCCCTTTTGCTAAGACTTTGTGTTCCTCGACCGCAATAAGCTGATATTTAAGCGACGAAGAACCTGCATTAATAACTAAGACGTTCATGATGTATCCCTTTCTAGTAGACGTATCAAGGGATTTTAACAAATTACAAAGCGGGACTACCGTCGTTCATCTGACCTCCACCCAATACGTGGACGTGAAGATGATGAACACTCTGGCAAGCGTCGTCGTTTGTATTAACGATTACACGGAAGCCGGATTCAGAGATGCCTTTAATATCTGCAACCTTCTTAACGGTGTTAAAAAGCTTTCCCAGTTCTTCATCAGGAACGTCGTCAGCAATGTTGTCGTAATGATTCTTAGGAACAATAAGCGTATGAACAGGCATTTGAGGGTTAACATCTTCAAATGCAAGAAAATTTTCGTCTTCAAAAACCTTGGTAGAAGGAATGTCTCCAGCAATAATCTTGCAGAACAAGCAATCCTCTTTATGCATTATGTCCCCTTTCAGTTCTTAACCTAGAACATGATACAAAGCAATTAGAGATGTCCGCTCTAAATACTGCTGAGCTTAACAAATAGTTTACGAAAGAGTCGCGTCGCGTACCCTATCTTCAGGTTCAGCGGTTAATTCACCCATCAAAACCTCAACCTTTTGTTGCGCATCGTTAAGACGCCCCTGCAAGGCAGAAAGCAAAGCAACACCACGTTCGTAGCTCTTCAAGCTCTCTTCAAGTTCCAAGGTGTTGCTCTCAAGCACCGCAACAATACTGTCAAGCTCTGACATAGCTTCGCGAAAAGACAACTCTTCAATTGGCTTTAAGGTATCTACGTTAACCATAATCACTCCTTTAACGTTTCTAAGGAAGTACTAATCTCGCGAACGGTATCAACGGTGCAGTCAAGTTCACCGTCCGAAAGAGAAACTTGAATAGTTGAACCAACAAAAACATTGTGGACACTCTTCACAATGCTACCCGTTTCGTTACGGGCAATAGCATAACCACGACTTAGTACCGTTAGCGGCGAAAGGTCGTGTAATCTTGATGCGCCCAAAGAAACCTCAGATCCAAAACGAGGGATTAAGTTCTTTCCTAACCCAAGAAGTTTCGTCCGAGAAATCTGAACGCTCTGAGCATCCCTAGACAAAGCAGCAGGAAATGCTTGAGTAAACCTATCTTTAAGAGCAGCAAGCTTCAAAGAGTCTGCATGTAAGCAATTAGGCAAGGCCTTGCTAAGTCGCTCAGCATTCCAGTCAAGTCCTTGAAATTCAGAGGCAAACAAGTAGCTCGAATCAGCAAACAAGGGTCGCTGAACAACAGCGCGTAGATGAAGCGAGTTCTGATCTAAGACGCGACGTGCGGCGAGTTGCATAGTGCGGGCTTTTCTTGAAAGCGCTTCTTTTACCTCTTGCCAAGCAGGACTCACTGCCATAGCAGCATGCGTGGGCGTTGAGGCTCGTACATCTGCAACCATATCTGCAATACAGGTATCAGGTTCATGCCCAATGCCGGTAACAACGGGAACTGGTGCTGCAGCAATAGCTCGAGCCAAGGTTTCGTCATTAAAAGGCATTAAATCTTCGTAAGAACCACCACCACGGACAAGAAGCAGCACTTCTACCCCTGCAGAAAAAACAGCATCCATAGCCCGAATCATTTCAGTGGGAGCGGTCTTGCCTTCTACCGTTACGCCCGCAAATACAATTTGTGCAGCAGGAAATCTTCTGCGCATAGTACGTAAAACGTCATGAACAGCGTCACCGCGAGGTGAGGTCACCAAACCAACACGCTCTGGATATAAAGGAAGCGGACGTTTCCTGGTAGGATCCATTAAGCCTTCAGCTTGAAGCTTCCGGGCTAAGTTCGCTACTTGAAGCCTCAGGTTACCTTCACCAGCAAGCGACAAAGAAAATACGTCGAAATTCATTCGACCTTTTGCCGCGTAGAGCGTAAACCTACCCGTAAGCTCAACAAGGTTTCCCACTTCCAAACGAACTCCAGAAGCAGTATAGCGATTATTCCACATCATACAGGGCAAAGCAGACTGCTTGTCTTTTACTGTGAAATATACTGCCTTATAACCTGGCTTATTCGAAAGCTCTGAAACTTCACCAATCAGTCGAACCGTTACGCCTTCCAAGGCACCTTTGGCAAGAGCCAAAGCTGCCGTAACGGATAAGGCTTCTTGTTTTTCTTGTTCAACAGCTACTGTCATTAGGTACCACTTAGCGTGAAAAGCTCTTAGTCACGTTGCTGACCCAACAGCCATAAAAGCTGAAGAATAGAAGTAAGAGCAGCCGCTACATACGTAAGGGCGCACGCTCGCAGTACCGAAAAAGCACCCTTTTGCTCTTCTTGCGGCAAAGCAATAGTGTCCATATAGGTCATAGCGCGACGACTAGCATTGAATTCAACCGGAAGCGTAACAACCTGGAACAGAACTACACAGGCATACATAATGATTGCAAGGGTTTGTAGCTGCATCAACTGCATTGCAATACCTATAAGAAGCAAAAACATCCAGGCATTGGAAGCAAAATTAACGACAGGAACTAACGACCCGCGAATCTTCATTGGTTCATATCCCTCTGCATACTGACATGCATGACCAACCTCATGACATGCAGTAGCTGTTGCAGTGATGCTGGAGCCATGATAGGCCTCTGGAGAAAGCGTAATTGAATTCGTGCGAGGATCGAAGAAATCTTGTCCCTTACCACCGCACTGTACTGCAACGTTCGAAATGCCGTAATATGCCAGCATTTGGCGCGCTGCTTCAGCGCCAGTCAAGCCATTCGATACGCCCCTTCGAGAGTATTTCGAAAGCTGTGAATTAACGTAACCAGTTGCACCCATGCCAATAATGAGTGTCACAATGATAAGCATGAGGTAACTACCACTAATCATGTATGTCTCCTTGTTTCTTGTTTCATCTAAGAATTCTAACTCTCTTATTATACAACGAACAAATGTGCGAAATTAATATATTCAATAATCTGTAAGAGAATCGTTGCTCAAGCTCAATCTACCTTCAAATGCAGGGGACAACATAGCACTCTTAACAAACAGAATGGGAAACTACCCTCACTTCCCCGTTTTGAATTACTAAAACAATCTCACCCATAAGAAGTTGAAGCAATTCCTTACCTACTAGGGCATATCTCCAACCCTTCAAGACATCTATGTCTTCCAAATGTCCGCGCGCAACCGCCACTAAATCATTAGTATTAGCAAGAGTTTGCCAGGCAACGTTGTTTTCCTTAGCTCTTAATTTCAAAAGCGCCATCATAAGATCTACCTGCGCGTCAACATTAGGTTCACTCTTCGAATATCCATTGAGATTAGGATAGTTTTCGGGAGAAACACCAAGACCCTTACCTATTGCCGCTAAAACACTACGAGCATCCTTCGTTGAAAGATGTTCCTTGATGCCTCGAATCATAAATAGATCATCGAGAGAGGAGGGTTCACGTTTACAAGCTTCAACAATTTGTTCGTCGGAAAGTATCCATTTTCGTGGTATATCCCTCTTTTGCGCCTCGATTTCACGCCAGGCTGTCACTTCCCTTGCTGCAGAAAGTTGCTTTCTATTAAGCGAAGAAGCGCGCTTCAGTTTTCTAAACCGCTCGTATACATCGATGTGATAGCGCTTAGGGTCTATAAGCTCTTCGAAATCAGGCGTAAGCCAGGCAAGTCTCCCCTGTTCAAGGAGTTTTTGGTACATATTGGCGTATAACCGCGGCAGATATAAAACGTCATCAGCCGCATAGGAGAGCTGGGAATTGGAGAGCGGCCTTTTTGACCAATCGGTATAGGAATCAGCCTTCTTTAAGGTAAAACCAAGCTCAGAATGGACCAAAGCAGCATAACCAACTTGTTGCGTATACCCCAAAAGTGACGCTGCTATCTGAGTATCAAAGAGAGGTTTCGGCAAAGAGCCAACTGTTCGATAAAGAATCTCTAAATCCTGACCACCTGCATGAAAAAGTTTTACGATGTTTTCGTTATTTAGCAAAGGTGCAAGCACCCGTAAATCATCAACAGCGAAGGGGTCTATTAGCGCAACTTCATCTTCCGTTGCCATTTGAATTAGACAAAGTTTTGCGTAATACGTCTTTTCTCGCAAAAATTCAGTATCGATTGCCAAAACTGGAGAAGAAGAAGCGCGCTTTACGAAAGCACAAAGATCCTCTTGGTTCGCAATATACACGTAAGCCCTACCTAAAAAGAAGAAAAGAAAAGCTTTCGTGCGCAATTAACGCACGTTGTTGTACCATGCCATGATAACAACGAAAACCTCAGCGTTGCAAGAAACCCAAGGGAGCGTACGTGAGATTACTCATTATCAATAATTTATCTTCAGGCTACGGAGAAGGCGCCATTTACGATTTCGTTCGCAATTTTGTAAGCGACGGAGATGAGATCTGCATTCGTTCCTCCGATGGCACCACTGACTTAGGATCTTTCTTACACGACGCAACCGAATTTGACGCGGTAGTGGCGAGCGGCGGCGATGGAACCGTTGCAACCGTAAGCTATCTTTTAGCTGGTTCTGGTATTCCCATTTTGCCCTTCCCTGCTGGTACCGCCAACCTGCTAACCCTTAACTTGGCTTCACCGTCTGAGCCTCACGCCTTAGCGAAAATGGTTCGTGAAGGTCAAACTCTCGACTTTGATTTGGGTGAAATTGAAGTTGAAGGCCATAAGTTTGGTTTTGGCATCATGGCGGGTGCAGGATATGACGCCATCATCATGCGCGAAGCCTCAGCAGCAAAACGTCTTTGGGGTCCTCTTGCCTACTTTGGCGCAGCTGTTGCTAATCCTATGCCGCAAAAGTCTCATTTCACCATTGAGCTTGATGGTCAGACTATCGAAAGCGATGGCCTGGGTATTTTGATGGTGAACTTTTCTAAGATTCAATTTGACATTTCAGTTACCCACAAAAACTCACCACGGGATGGATTCCTTAACGTCGTAGTACTAAAGGGAGAAAATGCATTCCAGCTGATTCCGGCAGCACTCGCTGGTATTCTTGACCGCGGCGGGGATCATCCAGACAGAGCATCGCTTGAAATCTATGAAGGCAAAGAAGTACGCGTTACCGCCGACCCTCCCATGGAAGTTCAATATGACGGCGAACCAACGCTTCTTAACACACCTTTCAGCGCGCGTATCCTTCCTGGAGTAGCCAGATTCTTTGTCTCTGAAGAAGGTATGGAAGCTTTCGGGGATTAATAACCCCCTGAAAGCTTCCCTTCGTAAAGGTATTCCTCCTAGGAATTCATTTTTTCTTCGTTTGAATTTTCGTATTCTTTGCTAGTCTGAACCTCAGAGCTAGAAGCCTCTGGGTTCCCCACTTCCAGCACCTCAGCTTCTAATTCAATAGGTACATCAAGTTCTTCGTGAGCGCGTGGTGCATTTTCGAGCATCCTCTTGAACGAACCTGCATCTTCGCCAGGAACCGACATCATCACATAAACATTTTGCCCAACGATTACTGGTTGAGCACGCTTGAATCCCGAAACGCTATCAGTTACTAAACCTTCTTGACGTTTGGCACGTTCCTGATTGATGAAGTCTTGCATTTCTGAACGTACTTCTGCAATTTGCTGCGCCACATTGGATTCCCACTGCTCATCATAGTAAGCCTTAAGATTTTTGTTGTAGCGCATTTGAATAACCTCGAGCACGATGCAAAAGACCATGGCGAAGTACACAATGAGTTTTTCGAGGGGCATATGGAACAATTCAATACCAGTATGAACGCCAATACTGTCAATAACCAACAAGGCACCAATTGCAACAATGAAGGTTAAAGCGAGCATCTTCATTTCAGGATGCTTGTTAATGAAATCTGAAATAGTATCAATGAAAATCATCATCATGAATACAGCGAGCATAACCGCAATAATCATGATAATAAGGTGTTCTGCCATTCCTACAGCAGTAATAACTGAGTCTATTGAAAACACGATATCCATAACCATGATGGTTCCAACCGCTTGAGGTAGACCAAGGGCATGTAATTTGGCGTGTTCCTCACTGGTTTGAGCTTTTACTTCTGTCAAACGAAGCATGTCAATAAGTTCAGAAATACCCTTGTAGATAAGGTAGGCACCACCCAACAGTAACACGATGTCTCGAACCGAGAAGCCATGACTAAACGCACCTAGGTTCACTTCGAAGATTGGATTTGTCATATGAACCAAATAGGACGCAAAACACAAAAAGACAATGCGCATAATTAAGGCACCAGCTAGACCTAGTTTGCGACCTATGTGTTGCTTTTCTTCAGGCAGCCTGTTAGTAGTAATGGAAATAAATACGAGATTATCAATACCTAATACAATCTCTAAGAAGATAAGCGTGATGAGGCTTACCCACGCTTCAGGCGTCGTAATAATAGACAGATCAAAAATATCCACCATTACTCCTTTAGTTCTGTTTGGTGTACCTACGTCTTTTCTGCGCCATAAAAAAACTCACGGCGCAAGGTTTAAACCCTACGCCGTGAGTCTTGCTACTTAAGGTATTCCAGATGCGCTTGTGCGCACCACGATGTTGAAAGTACCACGCTATATGCGCCAGCTACTCCCCCACGGGCAATGTGCATGCTAACAAATTCGAGAACTTGCGGCAATGCTATAATGGCTGATGCATAAAAAGTGCATCTCTGAGGCTTTTTGACAGCTTCAGAGTTCTGAGTAGAGAAACGAGGATATATGCCTAAGGGAAGGCCACAGACAAAGTCAGGTAACCTAGACAAGGTTCAAAGCTTTCTCCCCGATATAAAGCCAGCTGAGTACACCAAAACCGATGGTAATGTTCGCTACCTGGATGGCGAAGAGCTCGCGCGCCCCTTTGATTTTCCGAATACATCGCGAAAAGCTCTTTTGATCTTTTTGGTGGTGGCTGCCCTCATTGGTGCCTTCTTCGTATTTCAAGTCTTCGACAAAGTGTTCGGAGAACCTGCACGCGCTCAGGCAGATGCAGAGGCTAACCTCGCCCGTGAAGTTTCATACGACTGGCCAACCTTAAGTGCGCTCATGGCGCTCGATGATGTCACCATACTTGATGATTTCGAAAACAGTGGGTTTACCATGTATGACCGCACCGACGAGGCCGAACACGCTGCTGGTGGCTTCGACGTCATAAAGCTTCCCGGTGACGTAAGCCTAGCTGATGCGGGCGCTATGTACCTTGAAGGAGTTAATAACCTTTCTGCTGCCAATGCCGCTAAACTCTTAAAGGGTTCTTGGACATTGACCGTTAACCGTAACGACTACGTTGACATGAACCTAAAGTATGCTGATTTTGATTCTGGGAGCGTTGAGGCAGCTATTCAAACAGCCCTCAATGAACAGGGCTTAGCAAACAGTATCTTAGATGATAGCGGGGTCGACGATGCAGGTAACACATTCCAAAGCGGTGCAGTAGAAACAGAAGACGGCACCTACAACTGGCGCATATCAGCTATTTCACTCAGTTCGGTCTACGATATCGATGGTCTTCCCGACACGGCAGTCTATATCGGCATTCGTATGACAGAACAGGCTTAGCAACAACCCCCTTGCAAAGCAAAAGCCCCGTGGAATCCACGGGGCTTTAATTTTTGTGGAGGCGACGCCCGGATTCGAACCGGGGGTAAAGGCTTTGCAGGCCTCTGCCTTACCACTTGGCCACGTCGCCATTCGTCTGAAAAAAAGACCGGTCAAGGTATGTACTATGACCGGTCTTAGCTGACGATGGAGCGGACAACGGGGCTCGAACCCGCGACCCCAACCTTGGCAAGGTTGTGCTCTACCAACTGAGCCATGTCCGCGTGCGAGAGAGAATATTACCTGAACCTTATACCTCATGCAAGCACTTTTTTAAGATTTTTCTGCCTTTTCAAATTTCACTCCCTTAAGGAGAGAAATTAGAATGGTTCTCACCCAGAGAAAACTAGGTACAAGAAGTTCTCCACCCACCCCGATAGAAAAAAGTTTTGACAGCCTGTAATTATCTGTTAGACTATCACACTGCTGACCCGCAAGGGTACGGTTATTTTGGGCGGTTAGCTCAGGGGGAGAGCACTACCTTGACACGGTAGGGGTCACAAGTTCAAATCTTGTATCGCCCACCATCAACACTACGCCGGTTCATATGAACCGGCGTTTTTTTACTACTAAAGATGTAAAAGAAGGTCAGTTAACGTTGAAATTTGCGTATAACTTTTCACGCGTTGGTTTGACCTTCTGTCAATAATATAAGGGGTTATCCCGGCAGCCCTTGCACCTACCCCATCAGTTTCAGGTAGATCACCCACATAAAGCACTTCTTCAGGCTTGAGCGAAAGGTTGTGTAGCGCATAGCGAAAGATTTCAGGCTGTGGTTTATGAAATCCAATTTCTGCAGAAGCAAAGACTTCGTCTAAATATACCGCGATCCCCAGCTCCTCAAGCAAGGACCTAAGATTAACATCCCAGTTAGAAATTACTGAAAGCCTTATATCCCTCTTTTGTAGCTCTCTAAACAAAGGAATGACATCAGAATATACTTCCCAGTGATCCGCTCTGGTATAGGCGCTATGCACTGCTTGAGCAAGCTCAGACAAGCGTTCAGTAATTCCCAGTTGCTTACCCATAAACTCATACATTGAATGCCAAGCAGCAACAACGGTTTCATGGTCGCACCAAAGACAAGGGTGGGTCTTACAAAGAACATCGAAATGATTATCAGCTAAAGGCATAATGCGACGCACGGTCTCAAGCTGCAAAGAAATATCGAAGGTCTGTGCAGTAGAAACGAAGGTTTCTGGAACAGAAGGGCGAGGATGAATAAGCGTACCGCCAACATCGAATAGCGCGGCTTTTATCATGAACTTCCCCTCCTCTTCCATAGCGAAGTTCGCTTACAAAGCTTTCGGTAAGCACCTCAACAAAAAAAGGTCGCCGAAGCGACCTTTGAATTACCTGGTGTCGGAGGCGGGATTTGAACCCGCATACCCGTTGCGGGCACTAGCACCTCAAGCTAGCGTGTCTGCCGTTCCACCACTCCGACAAGCCAAAATGCAGCGCGTTGAATTCTATCAGAAGTTTTCTGCGCTGAAAAGAGAAATTTAAAGCTTACGCTCCAATAGTTCCCTGAGGATAAATAATCATCAATACAACCAGCGAAACTAAGAATATAACCGCACAAATAATGGTGATGCGGTCAAGGTTCTTTTCTACAATACTGGTGCCAGTGCGCTGTGAATAAACAGACGCAGCAATCATGTCTGCAATGCCGGTACCTTTACCAGAATGCAGAAGAATGAAAATAACCATACCGATGCCAGAAAGAATCAGTAAAGCAATAAATAAAATCAGCAAGGGGCTCAAAATCTCACGTTTCCTTTGCACATGCTGCAACACAAATGATGCAGTCAAAACTTTCCTTTACGCAAGTAGTTAAGTATACCGAACAGACACCTATCAAGCAAGAAGGTTTTTACCAGTCATTTCACTTGGTGGGTTTATTCCAATACCGCTCAAAAGCGTCGGAGCAATATCGCACAGTGCTCCGTTTTCTCCACATAATGAGAGATTCTTTCCTGAATAATCTACCAGTATGAAAGGAACGGGTGCAGTAGTATGAGCCGTATGCGGACTACCGTCTTCGGCAATCATTTTGTCTGCATTCCCGTGATCTGCAGTAACAAGAGCAAATCCATGCTTTTCTTTAAGCGCTGATAGAATTTCTGAAAGTCCTTTATCAACCGCCTCGACCGCAGATTGAGCAGCAGAAATGATTCCTGTGTGCCCTACCATATCGCAATTTGCAAAGTTTACGATATAGACATCAGCTTCCTCGTTACGAATAGCCTTAGCCAGCGTGCTCGCAACACCTGGTTCACTCATTTCAGGTTGTAGGTCATACGTAGCAACTTTAGGACTTGGAATCAGTACACGTTCTTCGTTTTCTTTTGGTTCTTCTTTACCACCGTTTAAAAAGAATGTAACGTGCGCATACTTCTCTGTCTCGGCAATGTGATACTGTTTCAGGACAGCTTGTGCTAACACATCAGCTAGCACGTTTTCAGGGAACTCCTTTGCAAAGGCAATAGGCGCCTTAATGTCTGGGTCATATTCAGTCAAACACACGAAATGAACCTTTGGGGCGTCTCCCCTGTCGAAGAACTCGAACTCTTCTTCAGTAAGTGCGCGCGTCATTTCTCGAGCGCGGTCAGGTCTGAAATTAAAAAAGACTACTGAATCACCAGTCTTTATGCCACGATTATTTAAAGCAACAGGAATAACAAATTCGTCGGTTATTCCATTGTCGTATGAACTCTGCATAACTTCGGACGGAGTCATCGTGGAATAAGGCTCGGCGTGCACAAGCGTTTGGTAACCCTGCGATACGCGCTCCCATCGTTTATCGCGATCCATTGAATAGTATCTGCCAGCGATGCTTCCAATACGGACAGAACAACTAGGATCATTGGTTGCTGCTTCCATGGAAGCACATTCAGATTCCAGTTCTTTAATATAGTCAATACCACTGGTAGGGGGAACGTCACGTCCGTCCATAAAACAATGAACCAAAATATGTCGAACTCCTGCTTTAAGAGCGGACTTCATTAGCGCGTAAAGATGAGAATTCATCGAATGAACGCCGCCGTCGGACATAAGCCCCATAAAATGAAGAACTGCTCCCGGTTGTGCCGCATTTTTAAAGGCATCCTGAAGAACCTGATTAGAATCTAAATCGCCGTGATTACAGGCGCGTGTAATGCGCGTCAATTCTTGATACACAACTCGTCCAGCACCTATATTCAAATGACCGACTTCCGAATTGCCCATCTGGCCTTCTGGTAGACCAACGGCTTCGCCGCTAGCTTCTAACTGAACATGGGGACACGTTGCATAAAGAGTATCTAAGCAAGGCGTATCGGCAAGTGAAATTGCATTTCCTTCACCAGGATCAGAGAGCCCATAGCCATCCATTATGACGAGCAACGCAGGAAGAGTAAGGTTCTCTTTCTGAAGTTCGGTCTTGTTTTCTAACGACATTACCTATCACCAGTATCTATAGAAATGATTCCTACATACAAGCCTCAATCAGTGCCGTAAAGGAGGCAGCATTAAGACTAGCGCCTCCAACTAAGCCACCATCGATATTAGGCTGCTCAATAAGACCGGCTACGTTTCCTACATTCATGGAACCGCCGTACAGGATACGCATACCCTCTGCTGTATCTTCACCAAACATCTCGGCAAGCGTTGCACGAATAGCAGCACAAACCTCTTCAGCTTGTTCGGGAGTGGCAGTTCTGCCAGTGCCAATAGCCCAAATAGGCTCATAGGCAACAACAGCTTCTTTGACTTCTTGTGCGCTGAGCCCCGCAAAAGCAGCGCGTACTTGAGCGCAAACGAATTCATCGGTGGTGCCCTCATCGCGAACGGACAACGATTCGCCTACGCACACAATGGGCTGAATACCTCCAGCAAGCAAAGCTTTAATCTTCTTGTTGACCTCTTCGTTCGTTTCACCAAACAAACCACGACGTTCTGAATGACCAACAATACAGAAGGTGCATCCACAGTCTTTAAGCATAGGAACGGATATTTCTCCCGTATAGGCACCTTTTTCTTCCCAGAACACATCTTGCGCGCCAACAAAGTAGTTTGTCTTATCGAATTCAAGAACTGTACGTACTGGTTTGATATCCACAAAAGGTGGGCACAAAACAACGTCAACCTTGTCAGGCCAATCCTTTTCGTATTGATTAGAAATCTCTTGAGCAAGCACCACCGCTTCGGCAATGTTGTTGTTCATTTTCCAATTACCTGCCATTAATGGTTTACGGGACATATGCTCCCCTTTCGTTTGTACTTTTATGTGCTTTGACAAACTGGTTCATTCCTACGAAAATTGCTTATTTACTTCCGTAGGGCTTCTACGCCAGGCAGTGCTTCGCCTTGTACCAATTCCATGGAAGCGCCACCACCCGTAGAAATAAACGTCATCTTATCCGCGAGGCCAAACTTATTGACAGCCGCTACACTATCGCCGCCTCCAATGACCGTATCAGCCTCTTCGTTAGCTGCTACCTCTTCAGCAACCACCTTGGTGCCTGCCTCGAAGGCTTTCATTTCGAAGACGCCCATAGGACCGTTCCAGAACACAGTTTGCGCACCCTTGATTTCAGAGGCATACAAAGCAGCAGTTTCTGGACCTATGTCGAGACCCATCTTGTCTTCAGGAATTTCATCAGCTGAAACAACCTTTGTTGCCGCATCTTCAGCAAACTTATCGGCGACTACCACATCAACCGGCAAAAGCAGCTTAACGCCGCGCTCTTCTGCCTTCTTAATCATGTCTTTCGCAGGTTCCACCCACTCTTCTTCCTTTAGAGAAGTACCAACCTGCTTACCTTGAGCTAAAAGGAAGGTGAAACACATACCACCGCCAATAATGAGGCTGTCGCATTTGTCCATCAAAGCATCAATTACTTTGATTTTGTCACTCACCTTAGACCCACCCAAAATAGCTACGAAAGGACGGCGTGGGTTTTCAAGCATATCGGTGAGGGTTTTAACCTCATTTGCAAGCAAATACCCCGCATAAGCTGGAAGAAGCGAAGCGATGCCTGCCGTTGAAGCATGGGCGCGATGTGCTGTACCGAATGCATCATTAACATACACCTCTGCCAGTTCAGCGAGTTCTTTACAAAACTCAGGATCGTTCTTCTTTTCACGCTTATCGAAGCGAAGATTTTCAAGAAGCAGAATCTCTCCTGGTTGCAAGGCATCAGCTAAGTTATGAGCGCTTTCACCAACGGTATCATGAGCAAAATGCACTTTGGTTCCACGATATGCAAGAAGTTCTTCGAGGCGCTTTGCAACAGGAGCAAGCGAATAAGCTTCTTCGTATCCCGTTCCCGAGGGACGTCCCAGGTGACTCATAAGAATTAAACGAGCACCTTGGTCAAGCAAGTATTGAATACTGGGAAGAGCAGCCGCTAAACGAGTATCGTCAGTAACCTTACCTTCTTTAATGGGCGCATTAAAGTCAACGCGCATAATGACACGCTTGCCGTGAGCATCAAGTTCATCGATGGTTTTAATATCTGCCATTGCGTTCCGTCCTAATCAGAAACAAGATACCTTACTCAACAACAAAGCCCTGAAGCCCCTCCTTGATAGTAGTTCTTGCTTCGAACCTTCTTCCCTATCAGGTGGATGCCTCAGGGCTTCTCAATTAAATTCAGCTCATATTCATTTCAAAGAAAGAATATTAGCTTGTTTGTTACAGCAGAATCTTAGCAAGATCCTTTACGCGGTTTGAATAACCCCATTCATTGTCATACCAACTAATGCACTTAACAAAGCTGCCTTCGCCACCCAGAACCATAGTGAGCTTGCTATCAAAAATTGAAGAATTAGCATTGCCAACAATGTCAACGGAAACAACTGGGTCGGTGCAGTATTCCAAAATACCCTTCATGGGACCTTCAGCAGCAGCCTTCATGGCAGCGTTAATTTCTTCGATAGTAACTTCTTTTTCAAGTTCTACCGTCAGGTCAACCATAGAACCATCTGGCGTGGGAACACGAGTTGCAAAACCGTCGAGTTTGCCCTTCAGCTCAGGAAGAACCAAAGAAACAGCACGAGCAGCACCCGTAGTAGTTGGAATCATAGAAAGAGCAGCAGCACGAGCACGACGCAGGTCCTTGTGAGGAAGGTCAAGAATACGCTGGTCGTTCGTATATGCATGAATGGTATTCATAAAACCACGCTTGATGCCGAAATTGTCCAGCAAAACCTTTGCGAAAGGAGCCAAGCAGTTGGTGGTGCAAGAAGCGTTAGAAACAATGTGGTGCTTTTCCTTGTCATACAGCTGGTCATTGACGCCCATCACAATGGTGATGTCTTCGTTTTTAGCAGGAGCTGAAATAATAACCTTCTTAGCACCAGCATCGATGTGCGCATGAGCCTTATTGGCATCCGTAAAGAAACCAGTAGATTCAACCACAATGTCGACACCAAGCTCAGCCCAAGGAAGGTTAGCGGGTTCACGTTCGGACAGCACCTTAACCGCATGACCATCGGCAATAAAACCATCTTCCGTTACTTCAACGGTATCAAAAGCGCGACCATGAATGCTGTCGTACTTCAAAAGATGAGCCATCGTGGGAATATCACCCAGGTCATTAACAGCAACTACTTCCAGTTCAGGATCGTTTACCATGGCGCGATAGACCAAGCGACCAATGCGTCCGAACCCGTTAATGCCTACTTTTGTTGTCATGCGAATCTCCTTTCAAAAAGGCAGAAAATAACCTTGGTATCAGTATATACGCACTTTAAGTTTTTGGGGGAATGAAGGCCTTTATAAAGTAGAAATTTAGGGTTATAAGGCGTAACAAATACCGTCTAGGAACGCTTATGACGAGCTTTGCGCGCAAGTTCTTCAATACGTCTTACTCTATGGTAAACAGCTGACTTTGAAAGAGGAGGTTGAGCCATTTCGCCGAGTTCTTTTAAGCTTGCGTCGGGATGCCTAACGCGTAGACGAATTAGTTCTTGCAGAGCAGGAGGAATTTCATCAGCAGAGTACGATTCAAGAACTGTACGAATCGCAAAAAGCTGGTCGACTGCAGCATTAGCGCTTTTCGCCTGATTAGCAACCTCAGCATTGGTAATACGATTTACCTCATTGCGGACGCTTTTTACAACGCGTTCATTTTCCAATTCAAGTGCGCATTGATGAGCACCCGCGTAGGCCAAAAACTGCAGAATGGCGCTCCCACTTTTTAGATACACCATATAGGAGCTTCTTCTTTGCATAATGCGAGCATGAATCTCTTTTTGAGCCAAAAGCTCAACTAAGCCTTCCGCAAGCTCCCTTGATTCAACCGTTATTTCAAAATGGAAATCGCCGCGCGGGCTTGCAATAAAGCCACTCCCTAAAAAAGCACCTCGCAAATAGGCAGCAGCACAACACTGCTTTTCAACCAGCTGTTGTTTAATGCCAAGCTCTAAACCTCCCTCTGAGGAAAGAACACCCATGTCTATCAAGGCTTCCATCAAATGTGGCTGGGTAGGTATTTCAATCAAATAATTAGGAGTCTTGTGAAGGACGCTTCTACGAACAGTGAGCTCCGTCTTTAAATGATACAAACCGTGCAAAAGCTTAATAGCAAGTCGAGCAACGCTCGGAACATCCGTAGCAATTTCAACGCGATACCTGCCTTTTCCAGCAAAAAACAACGTACCTTCAATGCGAATGAGTACTGCAAGGGTTGCCTTTTCGCAGTGTGAGCAAACGGGAGGAACACGCGTCAGCTCATCTTTTACTTCTGACGAGAACGACACAGCTTTAACACCCCCGAAAATGCGTCATATAAGGCCTTAGGATCATGCCAGGTAGGTCTGAGTGGGTCTTTAAGGTTGCGCGCAATAACCACCGTACCCTGCTCTTGGATACTCAAAACATCAGCATAGGTAATGGGTACCGGTCGAATACGAGCCGACAATTGAACATCACCATAATCAGAAATAGACGAATACTGAGGATCTTCACCAAACGCCGAGGCAAATACCTCAGTAGCAGGACTTTCAGCGCGTAAGGGATGGGGCGTATGCACCAACATATAGTCAATTAAACCAGCCATGCCATGACGAATTAAAGCCTGATAATGCTCAAGAGCTGTTAAGCCCCAGGTTTCTCCTTGTGAATCCGCTAAGGAGCATACAAACAATACATTGCCTTTGCTCTGACGTATAGCGTCAATGATTCCAGGAACTAAGAGGTTAGGAATAATGGAAGTAAAAAGTGACCCAGGACCTAAAACAATAAGGTCGGCATGCCTGATAGCTTCAAGAGCTGGCATATAGGGTTGCACCATTTCTTCGTTGGTAAGCCAGACCCTTTCGAGCGCCGTCCTTGACTTACACGCCGCAGCTTGACCTTCAATCATGTGTCCATCACAGGTGAAGGCGTTCAGGGTAATATGATCAAGCGTAGAGGGATACACATGTCCCTGCGCATTAAGTAGTTTTTCGCAAATATGAATTGCCTCAGGAAATGAGCCTGTTGCATCTTCAAGTGCCGCAAGCATAAGATTGCCAAGCGTATGGTTACGCGCCACTTCAAACCGATACTTAAAAGCTCTGGTTAGAGGATCATCGGGGTTCTTAGCGAAGGCTGCAATACATTTGCGAACATCTCCAGGAGGGGTGACATCTGCTTCTGTACGCAAAATACCGGTAGATCCGCCGTCGTCTGCCATGGCCACTACTGCACTCGTTTCAACACCCATGGAAAGAAGGGTACGAATAGACACAGGTGCTCCCGTACCTCCCCCAATGACAACCGCGCGAACAGGACGACGCCAGCCATACGTCACTGAGGTACGGCGCTGGACAACCGTTTCCTTTAAAGCTCGGAATGCAGCAGTCTGAGACGGATCATGAGTAAAAGGACGAGCACTAGCCACAATAATTCCCTTTAACAAGGCTCAAATCTCGGTGTGCCACGCTTACACGATAGCCCAAGAGTTTGAGGTGCTCACCTGTTGCCTCAGCTATAGCAACGCTTCGATGTTGACCACCCGTACAGCCAATGGATATAGCGAGTTGTTGTTTCCCTTCCTTGATGTATCCAGGAATAACGGTTTCGAGCAAAGCATACCAACGCTTCAAAAACTCAATCGTTTCCGGACGACACATGACATAGTCACGAACTGCCTCATCAAGACCAGTTAAAGATCGCAGTTCAGGAACCCAATAAGGGTTCGGTAAAAAGCGCACATCCATCACAAGGTCAGCGTCATCAGCCATTTTGTTTTTAAAGCCAAACGAATAGACCGTGATGGAGAGACCCCTTCGTTCTTCATCAACCGTAAAAAGTTGACGGATATGAGATCTCAGCTGCTGAGGAAGCATTTCGGTCGTGTTGATAACAAAATGAGCTCTTGCGCGAACATCAGCTAACAGTTCACGTTCTCGTTCAATACCCTGTCCTATAGTCACCCCGTCCTCGCAGAGCGGATGACGGCGACGACTTGATTTGTAGCGTGCAATAAGTTTGTCATCATCAGCGTCCAAAAAGATAATGCGATAATTGACACCCAGTTCATCTATTTTGTCTAATTCCAACATAATAGATTTAAAGAAAACCCTATTACGAGCATCGCATACTACTGCCAATTTGCGCTCATCGGGGTTTTGACCTGGTACTTCTGTAACCTCAAGTAAGTCGTCAATCAAACTGGACGGAAGATTATCGACACAAAAGTATCCAAGGTCTTCGAAGACGTGCATAGCCTCGGTACGACCAGCACCACTCATGCCGGTGATAATAACCAGCTCTGGCATTTCCACTACAATGTTTTCACTTGCTTTCGTGTCTGCCATGGACTTCACCCTACCTACTAAGCATCATTTTCAAGCGAATTATCGCTTGCTACGCCGTTCTTCCCTATTGTACTGCTGAAGAACCTTGTAAAGCTCTTCAGCAACCTCGTTTGGTAAAACCTTCGCAGCTTTTATATCTTCTAAACTTGCATGCTTAAGATTCCTAAAAGACTTAAAGTGTTTAAGGATGGCCTTTTTTCTTACAGGACCCATGCCTGCCACTTCATCAAGCAAAGAAGCTGTCATACCCTTTCCACGAAGTTCACGGTGGAACGTAATTGCAAACCTATGGGCTTCATCGCGGACCTGTTTTACTAAATAGAGCGAAGCGGAACCGCTTGGAAGAACCACTGGTCCTGAATCTTGCCACGGCACAAATAGCTCTTCATCGCGTTTTGCAAGACCGCAGAGAGCAATATCATTAATACCCATCTCTTGAAACATAGCCAAAGCAGCGTTGAGCTGGGGTTTGCCCCCGTCAAGAATAATTAAATCAGGCTTGCTTCCAAAACGCTCATCAGCCATACGCTGCGGATTATAGCGGCGTCGCATGACTTCTTGCATACTTAAAAAGTCGTTCGCCTCAGTGAGTGGAGTCTTAATTTTGAACCGCCGATACTGGTTCTTGTCTGGCTTGCCGTTAGTAAATACCACCATTGAAGCAACCGTATACGAACCATGAATAGTAGAGATGTCGAAACACTCAATCCTCATAGGAGGCGTATCGAGGGCAAGAGCACTTTCTAACTGAAGTAGCGCATCATTTATGCGCTTGTCTTCGTAGTTTGTGCGAACTTTATAGCGTAATAGCGTATGTTTCGCGTTGTTTTCGGCCAAAGTAAGTAAATCCGCCTTCTCACCCTTTTTTGGTTCGGTGAAGCGAACCTTAGCACCATGAACACTATCAAGCTTTTCAGTAAGCCATTCCTGCATAGCTTCTACGTCTTCAGGAGACTCTCGGACAATAATTTCGTGAGGAATAGAGGTCGTTGCGTCATAATAGCGAAGCAGAAACATATGGAGAAGATCATCATCAGGAACGTCTTTCCCGCGGTTCAAAATAAACTCATTTGAATTTATGATTCTTCCTTCACGAACCATAAAGACATGAACCCCAGCTACCGTTTCTTCGCGATAAAACCCCACGACATCAGCATCTAAATTCCTTGTGGAAACTGCATGCTGCTTATCGGTTAGAGAGTTGATTGTGTCTATACGAGCCTTAATGCGGCCAGCTCGTTCAAAATCGAGTTCTTGAGCTGCTTCCTGCATTTCAGACTGAAGTTCTTCCAAAAACTCTTGATGATGCCCCGACAAAAACCGCTCAATACGACGTACATTTTCTTGATATGCCTCAGGCGTAATAGCACCACAGCAGGCACCAGGAGCTAAACCCACATGTGCATCGAAGCAAGGACGTGCGTCATGCTTTAGAAGAGCTAGATTATCCTTTTCAAGACGACGCGTAAGTTGACGCCAATCAGAACAGGTAGCTGCGCACAGCGGAACAACGCGGCGCGCAATATCGACCATATTACGCGCTGCGCGACTATCGGTGTAAGGCCCAAAATACTTCGTATCGGGTGTGTGCTTTTCACGAGTATATATTATAGCTGGAAATACATCACCTTTGGTCAGCGCAATAAAAGGATAGCTTTTGTCGTCTTTGAAATCCGCATTAAAAAAGGGGCTGTACTGGTTGATGAGGTTTTTTTCAAGAACCAAACTTTCGTGCTCATTTTCAACCACGATATAGTCAAAACTCTCAATTTGATCAACCAATAGCGGAATCTTGGCGCGTTCATCTTGGAAGTTGACGTACTGACGCATTCTGGCGCGTAGCTGCTTTGCCTTGCCAACATAAATTACCTGACCTTCTGCGTTTTTCCACAAATATACCCCAGGTAAGGTTGGCACTTCGTTAAGCTCGCGCTTAATACGTGCAAGTTTTTCGTTCGTTGTTCCCATGCGTTAAGTATAGTCAAACTTTAAAAGTTCCTGGAATTTTGCACTGGATTTCCGTAGGTCTTCTGGCTTTCCTTCGAGCGATATTTCTCCCTTTTCCAAGAACAAAACGCGATCCATGTAGTGAATTCCTGACAAATGGTGCGTAACCATAATCACGGTTTTGTCTCGCAAAAGCGTAAATATCGTTTCAAGAAGGGCGCGCTCTGTAACTGGGTCAAGACCAACAGTTGGTTCATCCAATAGTACAAAAGGAACATCACTAAGCAGAATGCGCGCTAAAGCGAGACGATGACGTTCTCCTCCTGAGAATATGCCACCATCTTCCTCAACAAAGGTATCTAAACCCTGTGGCAACCTCTGCATAACCTCATTAAGCCCTACAGCTTCTATAACTTCTACTAGTTCTTTATCGGTAGCTTGTGGATTTCCTATGAGAAGGTTTTCTCTCAACGAGCTCGCAAAGATATGAGTTTGCTGCTGGATAACACCAATTAATTTTGGACGTTGATCACCAAGTTCAAAAACCTCAACTCCCCCGAGTCTTACTGAACCAACTTGAGGAGCAAGATCACCTCGTATAAGCGACAAAAGCGTTGACTTTCCTACGCCGCTTCTTCCCAAAAGAGCAATTTTTTCGTGAGGCCCTACCTTAAAAGAAACATTTTTAATAACAGGTGCATGGTCTTCGTAGCTAAAAGCAACGTTCTCAACCTCAAGCGTCCTATCAAGTGAAGCAGCAGACAAGCTGGACACCCTTGCAACATTAGATGCGCTATCAGCAATTTCTGCTTCATTGGGAGGAGCTGGAATTTCGTTCAAGCGAACAATGCTGTCTTTGTGCGCAGATGCTTCCACAAGTGAGTCTGAAAGCGGCGCAAAAGCTTCAATAAGTGGGAAAAACACAAGCACAAATGCTGCAATCCAGTGTGAGCTTTCCCCTGTTTGGCCTGGAAGAGCGAAGGTTGAAGCAGCCCAAAGGCACATAAGAAGGACAATAGAACAAAAGATGACTTCAATTAGTAAGTTTCTGCGACGTGCTATTGCTCGCATTCTTCTTTTCAAATCAGATAGTTCGCTCTGATGCTTTTCGTGACGCGTTACATAGTCCCTACCTCGCTGGGCACAAATCCAGTCTCCTAAACCCAATACATTATCGGTTAATTCGCTATAGAGATCATTTCTAAGCTGTTTAATCTGTTGTTGATAAAAACCTTGCCACGAAACCGAAAGCAAAGGCACGACAAAAACAACCACGCCAAGAACTACCGCCATCAATAGTGCAAGATAGATAGAAAAAATACCCAAGAACACGAGAAAGAGCGCATACAGTGCATAGGCTATTACCAGAGGAAATATGGTACGCAAATACAGGTTTTGAATATGGGCAATGTCTTGCGAAAGGAGCCCTAAGATGTCTCCCAAACGCCGTTGGCTGCGACCAGGTATAGAAGCGCGCTCCAAGGCCGTATAGAGCTTTACTCTAAGCCCCGATGTCATTCTCAAAACCCAGTCATGACTTGCGAGGCGTTCCAAATACTGAAGAACTGGCTTTCCAACACCAAACACCCGCACCAAAATTAACGGGATATGAAGCATAAAGATAGTTTCTGCTACTGCAGATGCACTCACTAAATAGCCTGAAGTGAACATTAAAGCCGCAGCAAACGTAAAACTCAAAAGCCCAAGCCCTAAAGCTAAAGCAAGCGGCTTTTTGTATTGCTTGAAGAAGGGCTTGACCCAGGTATCGTTTGTAAAGAGGCGTATCATGAGAACACCTCCTCGGGAATTTCTAGCTTCGCTAAAGTGCGCGAAGCCCTCACTTCTTCGGGTGTTCCAAAAGCTACTACCTTGCCGTGATGGAGAAGAAGAACTTTATCCATAGAATCAAGCCAGTGAAGCCTATGGGTAGCAAAGAAAACAAGCCTATTTTCCATGAGCGGCACCATACGCTTTTTCAGCTCAAGTTCGGTTTCGATATCAAGATGAGCGGTCGGCTCATCAAACAAAAGAATCCGGCGAGTTTTATCCAGGAATAGTCGTGCGAGAGCCACTCTTTGAGCCTGCCCACCCGAAAGCTGTCTACCACCTTCGCCAATAATGGTGTCTAATCCGTTATCAAGAGAATCAACAAAGTCCTTTAACCCAACCACACTTAACGCCTCCTGAAGCGTTAATTCGTCGGTGTTTGGAGTATAAAAACAAAGATTTTCGCGAAGCGTGCCGTGGAAAAGGTAGGGATTTTGCGGTATGTACATAAGCTGCCTTTGCCAGGCAGGTTGAGCAAGTGTGGTAGCTAAACTTCCCTGAAGTTGAATGATCCCTTGATGCGGATCTTCAAAGCCCCCCAGTATGTTTAAGAGCGTAGACTTCCCAGAACCCGAATATCCGACGACCGCAATCTTTTCGAATCCCAATGTCTGAAACGAAACGCCTTTAAGAGCTGGGTGATTTTCATAGGAAAACCGTAGGTCAGAGACACAAAGCTTGGAACCGCTATTCCATGTTTCAAGAGAAAAGTCTGGTTGTAAAAGCCTTTCCTGCGTGGACTTTTGTGACGCATCAATAATGTCCACAATGGAGCGCAAAGCGTTCTTGCCGTCTAATGAGGCATGATAATCTGATGCAAACTCGCGGAGTGGTTTAAAGTACTCGGGCACCAATACCAGAACTAACAAAGCAGGAAAGAGTGCAAGGGATCCATCCACCAAGCGAAAACCCAGCATAATTGCCACTGCAGCCAAAGAAAAGGTTGAGAATAAATCGAGAACCATCCCCGTTAACGTAGCGATTCGAAGGGTTGCCATAGTAGTTCTTCTAAAGCGTTCGCTCGTTTCAAATACTTCCTTTGCCTTAGCTTTAGATCGACCAAAAAACTTAAGCGTATCTAAACCGCGCAACGTATCAATAAAATGACTCGAAAGTTGGTAAAACTCTTCGTGCTTTTTAGTGGCATTTGCCTTCGCAAGACGCCCAAGAACAACTAAATACATAATCACACAGGGAAACACGAGCAGCATGATAAGACCGCTTACCCAGTCAAAGGGGAATACAGCAATAAGAATGACCAAAGGTATCAAAAACATTGAGACCATCTTGGGAAGTATCAAGGCAAGGTACGTTTCAACCTGTTCAATTCCCTCTAAAACTAAGGTAGAAACGCTCCCACTTCCCTGTTTCGAAACGAGCGATTTCCCTTGCTCAAAAAGTGAATGCAAAAGGCTTTTACGCAAGGTGGTGGCAGTTTGAGCTGCAAAAGATTCCAGCAAAGCATCTTGAGCGTACAAAATTAACTGACGCCCCAGATATGAAGCAAAAAATAGAGCAAGCCAAGAAAGCTCATTAAGGAAGTAAGCGCCTTCCCAGCAATGAACCACAAATGAAGCTAGAGCAAAGGCTTGAAGAAAAACAAGTGCTGCATACAGCAGAGAGATACAAGCCAAAAGAATCAAAATACGTTTAACACCTGGCAAAGAAAAGAGGGTGCGATCAAACATGGTGCACCCTCCTTTCAATCAAACTGTCTTAAACGTCCCGTTAATCCAGGGCTTTAGTTCGCTAGAACCAGGTTTTCGATACTACACACGCCTTAGAATTGTTTAGTCTTGCTGCTCAACACGACCACGGAAAACGCGGTAGCTAATGACATGGTAAATCAAGACTAACGGCATGCCAACGCAGGTAATGCCAAGCATCCAAGCAAGCGTTAAATCGCTTGAAGCTGCAGTAGCAATGGTGATGTTTTCACCTGAAGCTGCAGTAGCAAACAGCGAAAGTGGGTCACCCGCGCCAGCAACAACGAAGTTGGGGAACATACTTGCTGCCCACAAGCCAACAAGACTTACCGCAGCAGCGCACGCTAAGAGAAACGTAAGCAAGTCTTGCTTCCTTGAATCTGACCATACGGCCACCAAAAGAGCAGCTACAAACGCCCCAGCAAAAATCCAACGAAGAATATTCAATGCAGGATCCATTTCAGGCTGAATAATGAAGTGGCCATATGCAGAAACCGCAAAGAACAGCAGCAGGGAAATTACCACAAACGCCAGGCGAATATCTGAAGCGCGCTTTTGCATAGCCAAGCCAACAGGACTCTTTAAAGCGAGCCATGAAGCGCCCAAGAGCAAGAAGAGCGAAAGACCTAAAAGACCCGTCAGGAGCGTAAAGGGTGTAACCAGGCCAATAAGGGGAATACCAATATAGTCACCGTTAGCATCCATAGGAATTCCCGCATAGACATTGCCTACCGCCACACCAAACAACAGTGCTGGAAGAAGGCTACCCACAAAGAACAGAATACGCCAAGTTTTCTTCCAAGCTGGATCATGCGCGCCAAATTCTAAGGATATAGCACGAATGATTAAGCCAATTAGAACCAGCATAATCGCCAGGTAAAAACCGGAAAACGTGGTGGCATAGGCGGCACCAAATGCTGCAAAGAGAGCTCCACCAGCCGTCAGAAGCCAAACCTCATTGCCGTCCCACACTGGACCAATGCTTCGGTGTAAGATGGCGTGTTCTTCATCAGTTTTGGCAACAAACGGAGAAAGAACGCCTGCACCAAGGTCAAAACCATCTAACACAAAATAACCTGCAATAAGAACAAAGATGAGGCAGAACCAAATAATACCTAATACTGTCATGGTTATTCACCCTGCCTTTCTTCAGTAGTAGCTGCACTATTCTGGGAACCTTCGAGAACTGCAACATCGCCAGTAGCTTCAACTACAGTCTCTGCAGCTTCATTAACAGTTACCTCTTCCTCAGGCTCAGAAACTTCTTCTGGACCTTCTTTTACAAAACGTCGAATGAGACGGGCGTAGGCAAACACTATGAACACATACACAACTGCGAAAAGAAGCAGGGTCAAAATCAGCTCAGCTGGTGTTACTGACTGAGAAATAGCGTTATTGGTAAGAAGCTCGATGCCTTCCCCAGCAGAGGTCGAAGGATACACTACATACGGCTGACGTCCAAGTTCAGCAGTAAGCCAACCCGCCATAATGGCAAGCATGGGGAATAGTGGAGAAATCATAAGAAGACGTTGCGCCCACTTATTCTTTCGTGCCCCACCCTTCTTTCCAAACGCAGCAAAGAGAGCTACCAGAAGCACTACACAAATAAGACCAAACATAGCAACCATCAAGTGGTAGTTCTGGAAAACCGCTTGAACGGGCAATTCCTCAACCACTATGTCTGAGTTTTCTTCAGCTATGTCGTTCAAGCCAGGATATTCGGCTTCGAAATCCCCTGTTGCTAAAAAGCTGGTAAAGCCAGGAAGCGAAAGCGGAGCTATAACCTCTTCTTCTTCAGTATCAACCCAACCAACGGCATACAGAGGCAACGTACCCTCTTCATAGTGGCCTTCCATCATTGCTAGCTTAGCTGGTTGCTGTTCAGCAACGACCACCGCAGAAGAATGGGCAGAAACTAACAGACAGCAGGTTGAAACAAGTGCTACGACGGTACCTGTCTTAATCATTTTTTCAACAAAGTGATTGTGCTTGTCTTTACGCAGATAGTAGGCCGCAATTGCGATAGCCGTAAATCCACCAACCACAAGCACAGCTAAAACGGTGTGTGAATAACGCGCAAGTGTTGAGGGGTTAAAAGCGGCAGCCAAAAAGTCCGTCATTACCGCTTTGGTTCCATCTGCAGAAAGCTCAGCACCAGCAGGCGTTTGCATCCAAGAATTTGCAATAAGAATCCAGAGTGCTGACAGACACGAACCAAACCAGACGAGCCACGTTGAAACCAGATAAAACTTAGGTGAAACCTTGTTGCGTCCCAAAAGAACAATTCCCAAGAAAACAGATTCCAGGAAAAACGCCAGTAAGGCTTCCGCTGCCAGTGGAGCACCGAAGATATCTGCCACGAAACGTGAATAGTCAGCCCAGTTTGTACCGAAGCTGAATTCCATGGTGATACCCGTGGCTACGCCAATTGCAAACGTAGTGGTAAAAATCTTTGCCCAAAACTTCGTAATGGCGGCATCTTTAGGATCACGTGATTTGTAGTAACGCGTTTCGTTGATAGCCATGATAAGACCCATGCCAATCGAAAGCGGAACAAAGATGAAGTGAACAATTACTACAAACGTAAACTGAAGACGAGCTAGAAAAGCCGCATCGGCAAAAAGTTCCACGATACACCCCTCTCCTCTCTATAAACCCTATTTGCTACTATTTTTGTAGCACTTTTTCATTCTAACACGCACTAATTATTTCGGGCATGAGAATGACTGAATATTTCTGGGTATTGAAAATCAAAATGACTGAACGTGAAATCGGAAGCATCTTCCAGAAGTATCATCATGCACTACGAAATTCGATTAAGAACAACCGCGAAGTGCGCATCGCTCGAGCCAGGTGAAAGCCTTGTCTCAAAAAAGCGGCTATCTTGAGAGGGACGTTCAGCGAATTTCCTCAGTGGAGCATCGCTTAAGGAAACACCGTTTGAGAAGACCAGAGGCATAAGCTCAAAACCCTTCCCTTCTTTGCTTTCAAGAAAAGCCTTAATTACTTGACGGTTTTCACAATGCGTGACGGTACACGTGGCATAGGCAAGCGTACCACCAACTACAACATGAGAAGCAGCACTTTTGAGCATGTCCAAGCCCGTCTGGGCAAGTTCGTCTATAGCTTCAAGCTTTAGACGCCATCGAATTTCAGGGTGTCTGCGCAGTGTTCCCAAACCAGAACAGGGCGCATCAATAAAAACAACGTCAAAGAGTTCATTTGGGATAACGGCATTGAGGTTCGTTGCGTCACCCGTCACTGTTCTTTCGACTTGTATCCCGTAGGCTGTTGCCCTTTGCCTTAGAAGATTCGACTTAAAAGCATGATTGTCGAGCGTAACGTACTGTTCTATCTGAGAACCCCAACGCAATAGAGCGTTATTCTGCAACAGAATGGTTTTCGTACCTCTACCAGCACCAATCTCTAAGAACGTAGCGGGTTTTTCTTCAGGTAAAACAAGTTGCGCTACCGCTTGTGCAGCAGCATCTGAAACTAATAACTTCCCCTCAGTAAAAAGTTCTTGAACTGCCCCATAGGCCAAAGGCCTTTCGCCTGAAAGTTTCCAGCAGTTAGGAAGCTTCAATCCAGCAATATCAACCTCAGAAGGTTCAGAACCGCATTCTTGCAATACACTCAGCACGTCTTTTTGTGTAGCCCGAGCTACGTTCGCAGAAACATAGATAGGCGCAGGTTCATTTGAAGCAACCATAAAATCACGTGCATTCTCTGGACCCATGTCAGCAACTAAAAGCTTTGTGAGCCACAAAGGGAAAGCATACGAACGGGCAAAAGCAGCCAAGTCAGTGCGCGGATTACCAAAGGGAAATTCTTTCACCTGCGCAACAACTTTTCTTAACACCGCATTTGCAAGGCGTGAGGCTTTTGGCTGTACATAGCGAACCAACTCGACACCTTGATCCACCACCGCATAGGGTTCTTTACGAAGCATTAAGAGCTCATAGGTGCTAATACGTAATGCATCCCGAACATCAGTCTTAATATCATCTGGGTCATGAAGCGCACGATTCAATACTTCATCAAGCGTACCTTCGGTGCTTACCACACCAAGCACTAAAAGAGTTGCAAACGCTCGATCCTCTTTTGAAAGGTTTGAGGTATCAATATAAGAGGTAATGAGTTCTTGGGCATAGGCATTTCTCTTACGAACCTCAGCCAAAACCTCCAGTGCTTTCACGCGCGCTGGCGAAAGATTTCGAGGTTTCAAATGTTTGGTTTGACCCTTCTGTCTTTGTTGCGTCTGAGTTTTTACGCCTTGAATTCGCTTAGGCATGCTTAGCAGTCCAATCAACCTCGCCTGAGCGAAGAGCCTGAAGTCCAGCGGCAAACGCTTTCGCATCCATAGCTTGCTTTCCGTCAGGTTTCACCTGAAGCACCTCAACAGCACCATCCGAGCATCCAAGAAATAGGCGCTTATTAATAAAACGCACCTTACCAGGTGCAATACCTTCCGAAACAATATGGAGCATGCATTGACCAGCAGCTTCGTTGCTGTCTAATACATCTTTACCTTCACCAATTTCATTAGAGTGAAGTTCTAAAAGCGTGACTCCTCGACCACCTATGACACAGCGGGAAGGATGAGCATCGCTTGAAGCTTGAACCTTTCGAAGGAGCATTTCAGCAGAATCGGTTGGATGAGGATCAAGTTGACCTTTTTCGATTTTCGGAGCGAAGGTTACCCTGCTTTCATCTTGTTCAGTCCACTGCGCAGTACCTGCTTCAACATGGGCAAGACCCGTCAGAAGCGACTGAGCACCTAAATTAGCAAGTTCATCAGTTAAATCACTGGCACATTTTTGTTCAATATTTACGGTTCGGCAGACACAATACGCGCCGGTATCCATACCTTCTTCCATGCGCATGATGCAAACGCCTGTTTCTTTATCCCCCGCTAAAATAGCGTGCTCAATGGGAGCCGCACCACGCCAGCGAGGGAGCAATGATGCGTGCACATTCAGACAACCTAAGGGAGGTAGGTGTAATACCTCTTTTGGCAGGATGTACCCATAGGCAGCAACACAGATTACCTCGGGCTGCAGTTCTGCCAACTTCTGCTGTTCTTCGGGATCGCGTAAAGAACGAGGTGTAAACACAGGAATACCAGCCGCCTCTGCTACCTCTTTAACGGGAGAAGGTTGAAGTTTCTTTCCCCGACCGCGCACTGCGTCCGGTCGGGTATATACACCAACAATTTCATGGTGATAAATCAATTCTTCAAGAATAGTAGCCGCAAACGTAGGCGTTCCCATAAAAACAATGCGCATACTACATCAACCTTGTCTCGCGTTATCCAACTTCACCCGGTTTTGCACCACGCTTCTTAGCTTCTTCGTAGTCCTTTAAAGCTTCAATTCTTGCAATTGGATCACAAGCTTCAAACAGCGTCTTTCCGTCAAGATGGTCTATTTCATGCTGCAGACAACGACCAAGCAAGCCATCGCCTTCGATTTCCCATTCTTCACCATCAAGGTCAAAGTAACGAACACGAGCCCAAGGCTGGCGAGCAACAGGAACTGTAATACCAGGACAGGAAAGACACCCTTCGCCCTCAGTTACGGGGTCACCCTTAAGCTCCATAATCCGCGGATTGACCATTACGATTGGATCCTTTTTTCCGTCCTCTTGGTCACAGTCGACCACAATAAGACGTTTTCCAACACCAACCTGAGGAGCCGCCAGACCGCAACCGTGATTTTTGTACATGGTGTGAGCCATTTGCGTTGCCAAACGCTTCAGGCTTTTGTCTGACAAATCGCACTCCTCGCTCACCTGGTTAAGAAAAGGATCAGGAGACAACACAACTTTTAGCATGGTTCACCTTTCTTCTACAGCACTGGCTTATGTGCTGCACGTCGAGCTGTTAAAGTTTTCTGCATAGCAACAACACTTTCGAAAAGCGTTTCGTATTCTTCATTACTCATAGTATCAGAGCTTGCAAGCTGTTCACGGAGTGCCACAATAGCATCTTCCGCATCACTAATCCCCAATTCTTCAGCCAGAAATACACCTAAGGAAGTGAAATCTTCAGAAGACTGACGCACACCAGAGGTTAGAACACTGGCGGCAGATGGATGAGCCCTGCTGGCTTCAGAAACAATTTGAGCAGCAGAGGCATGCGGATCTTTAGAAAGAGTCTCCAGGACACTCTGAGCCAAAAGGGCATGTAAGCCGTCGTGCCACTGCGTTTGGGCAAGCGCCTCAGCCTGTTGAAGTGCTACCTCTGGATGCTGGGCACAGAGGCATAAAAACTCACGCTCAAACTTCCTCCGATTAAGTTCACTCTGAGTGAGTTGGTCATGAAAGCGAACGCTTGACGGGTTGCTCTTATCTGCAACAAAAGGCTGAGAATTATCTCGTGCCGCTTGGTGAGCATACGTATTCTGCTGTTGGAGCGACAAGCCACTTTCTTCTCTTACGCGAACAGGTTTAAGTCGTTTGAGTTGGTCAATGACGTCTTGTTCACGCGCTCGGACCTTACCAGCTATCTGTATCGCATAGTCTTTTGCAAGCAAGGAA
The DNA here is from genome assembly GCA_949294735.1 of uncultured Coriobacteriaceae bacterium. Taxonomy (GTDB): domain Bacteria; phylum Actinomycetota; class Coriobacteriia; order Coriobacteriales; family Eggerthellaceae; genus CASFII01. The sequence continues at coordinate 125,391 of CASFII010000006.1, forward strand.
TCTTTGATAGGAGCTAAGATACTCAGTGCGTCTGCAAGCGCTGCACTTCTACCTTCTGCTGAGCGCAAATCATAGTGCGCCAACCTTCGTTCAATTCCATACTGCAAAAGAGGCTTTGCCTCTTCTATAAGACTTTCCAGCGCATGAGCACCACGAGCTTCTACGAAATCTGCTGGATCAAGGTTATCGGGAAGGGTGACGGCACACAGTTCAATCTTGGTACGACCCGCTTCTGGTGTCATGCTTTCGTCAATGAAAGAAAGAGCCCGGTCAGCGGCTCGTTGACCCGCCTCATCGCCATCAAAAAGATACACGATTCGCTTTTGAGCATGCCTTGAAAGTATGCGAATGTGGCGCAGGGTTAAAGCCGTACCCAGCGTGGCTACTACGTTTTTTACGCCAGCCTCAGAAAGCGCAATTACGTCAGTGTAGCCTTCAACAACAATTGCTGTCCCGCTAGACGCCAAGGCTGCTTTCGCATGATCGAGTCCGTAAAGAACTTCAGACTTGTGAAAAACAGGAGTCTCCTGGGAATTAAGATACTTAGGTTCACCCTTTCCCACAACTCTTCCGCCAAACGCTATACAGTCTCCCTGTACATCATTAATGGGAAACATAACGCGGTTATAAAATCTATCACGCAGCTTACCATCGCGTTCAACAGCCACGTTGGCGTCTAAAAGTTCTTTTGGCTTAAAACCTTTTCCAGAAAGGTAGCGAACCAGCTCGCCACGTCCAGGCGCGAAACCGAGGTTCCATCGACGCGGAACTTCCCCACCGAGTCCACGTGAAGAAAGGTAGTGACGAGCTGCCTCTTGGTCTTCGCCCTTTCCTCGCATAAGCTGCGTATGATAAAAGTCAGCCGTCTCTTTGCAAACTGCTTTGAGGCGTGCTTTGTAGCTGCCTGAAGCGCCCGCAGATTTACCCTTCTTATAATGAAGTTCAATATGTGCACGGTCAGCTAACTTTTCAACTGCTTCAGGAAACGTCAAGTCCTCTGCTTTCATGATGAAAGCAAAGACATCTCCACCTTCCCCGCAGCCAAAACAATGAAATAGCTGCAGAGCAGAATCTACTTTGCAAGAAGGAGTTTTTTCGTTATGGAATGGACAGCAGCACCAAAAATCCCGTCCACGCTGCTTTAAGGGAACGCGCTCACCAATAACGGAAACTATATCGCTTGCTTCCCTGACCTTCTGAATATCTTCGTCGCTAATAATGCCTGAATCCATGCGCCCTAACCTTCATCGTATGTCGCGAACAGTATACCGCAGCATTACCCGAAATCGCCATGCAACCTTAAGCTAGAACGCACGAAGATTTCGCGTCGAAAATGACTTGGTATACAATACCTATGGCTGAGTCGCGTACGAAAGGACACCTATGCCCTGTTCTGCAATTCCTTATATGAAGCTCACGCAAGAAGTAGAAGCAAGCATTCTTGCAGATCGCGCAAACAACTGGAAAAATCCGTGGGCTTTTCAAGATGAAAATATTCAGAGGCGCGAAGACAATCCGCATGATAAGGCTACACTTACACGACCAGCGTTTGCGCGTGATATTGAAAAAATTCTTAACGTTCCTGCCTACAATAGATATGCTGACAAAACTCAAGTATTTTCCCTTGTCGAAAACGACGATATTTGCAGAAGAGGCCTACACGTTCAATTAGTTTCTCGTATTGCCCGCGGCATAGGAGCTGCACTCGGGCTTAATTTGGAACTCATTGAGGCTATAGCACTCGGTCATGACCTAGGACACACTCCCTTTGGTCATGCTGGCGAACGCTTCCTTTCGGCATGCTATCGCGAACACACGGGCAGGTACTTCAACCACAATGTTCATTCAGTTCGCGTTTTAGACAAGCTGTATCGAAGGAACATCAGCCTGCAAACCTTGGATGGCGTTCTGTGCCATAACGGAGAGTTCGCTCAACAAAAGCTCAATCTAGGCTCTCTTTCCAGCTTTGAAGAACTCGACAATTTGGTGGAATCCTGTACCCAAGATGAAGCGGTAATCGGAACCCTCAAACCTTCCACTCTTGAAGGCTGTGTTGTGCGCGTTAGTGACATGATTGCCTACATTGGAAAGGATCGTACAGACGCTATAGAAATGGGCGTGATATCTTCTTTAGATGACTTCACAAGCGAAGTTATTGGCACCAATAATGCACGCATCATAAACAACTTAACGGTAGACATAATCAACAATTCCTACCGCAAGGACTATATAGCTCTCAGTGAACAAGTATTTACAGATCTAAAACGTGCGAAGAAAGAAAATTACGAAAAGATTTACAACCAAGAAGGTTCTGTTTTGGGAGAAGGCAACGTTATTGAAAACATGTTTGCCGAAGTTTATGAGAAACTACTTGACGACCTGACTTCCGGAAATGAAGCTTCTCCCATTTTCAAGCACCACCTGGCAACTCTTGTACGTAATTCAAAATGCATTACACAATCTAGTTACCTTGCAGAAGAAAAAAACCAAATTGTGGTGGACTACATGGCTTCTATGACTGACAGCTATTTTGTGGCATTGTATCACCACCTTTTCCCCACCAGTAAACGGCATATGTATCGCGTTTCTTACTGTGACAATTTAAGTTAATAAATAAGCAACAGAGCATAATAAAATGAAACCCGCCTCAAACGGGTTTCATAATTCTTAGATAGACGTTTCTTTGGCTACCAACATAAAAGAGAGATGCTTATTCCTCTTCAAACATGTCCTTGCCTACTCCACACAAAGGGCACACCCAATCTTCGGGAATGTCTTCGAATTTCGTCCCAGGGGCAATTCCACCATCTGGATCGCCCGCTGCCTCGTCGTAGACATATCCACACACAGTACAAACATAGCGTTTCATTTCGAACTCCTTTCAAAAGGTAGTAGACCTTAGGTACTATAACTTACTAAAAGAGCGTAGAAAGAAACCCCGTGTCTTCGCGCAGATTATTTCCGTCAGCGGCTGTGGTAGCTAACGTATCACAGCGTTCATTTGCAGGATGTCCTGCATGGCCCTTCACCCAAACAAAGGTCACTGCATGAAGCTGAAGCAAAGGTAAAAGCCGCTGCCATAAGTCGGCGTTCTTTACCGGTTTTTTATCGGGCTTCTTCCATCCTCGCTTAACCCATCCATCAAGCCAGTGCTCATTAATTGCTTTTACGAGATATTGCGAATCAGAATAAAGTGTCACCTGTGTAGGCTGCGTTAGCGCCTCGAGCCCCACAATAGCAGCAAGCAACTCCATACGATTGTTGGTGGTATTTTTAAAACCCTCTGTGAGTTCTTTCTCTTTCAGCAGGTTTCCGTCTTCGTCAAAAGCCTGAAGCACCACCCCATACCCACCAGGACCTGGGTTTCCTTTCGCAGAGCCGTCGGTGTACAAATCTATACGCATATCTACCTCTTTACTTCGTTATCTCTATTCTAAACAAAACTGGGATTGAACTCTTGCCTCATAGCCCTCTTCGAAGCTCCCAAAGAAAAAATTTACTTCTCAGCTACCTTTTCCTGTTGCACAATAGAGGTAGTCTAGGAAAGGAACAACATGAAAGTACTGATTGTAAACGGTAGTCCTCACGTAAACGGAACAACTATGGCTTCCATCAACGAAATGATTTCCGTCTTTGATGAAGCTGGCATTGAAACCGAAGTTTTCCAACTTGGCAATAAACCACTGGCTGACTGTATGGGTTGTGGCTACTGCCGCAAAAACGAAGGCTGCGTCATCAAAGACGATTTGGTACATGAGTTTGTGCAAAAGGCTCAAGAAGCTGATGGCTTTGTCTTTGCAACGCCTGTATACTACGCGCATCCCACTGGTAGGATAATGAGCTTCTTGGACAGAGCTTTTTATTCAGGAAGCAAAAACTTCCAATTCAAAGTGGGTGCTTCCATAGCAGTTTCTCGTCGAGGTGGAGAAGTTGCCAGCTATGACGTGCTCAACAAGTACTTTGGTATTTCACAGATGCCTATCGCAAGCTCTACCTATTGGAACGTATCTCACGGTGCCGTTGCCGCAGATGCTCCGAACGACGAAGAAGGCATGCAAACCATGCGCAATTTAGCTCGCAATATGGTTTGGATGATGCGCTGTATTGAAGCTGGCAAAAACGCAGGTGTAGAACTTCCTGCTTCTGAGCGCACCTACAAAACTAACTTTGTACGGTAAAAGACCCAGAATTAATTCTTATAGATGTTCCTGCACCCATGCAATGTTGCTTTTAACCGTTGAAATAAGCTCTTCAATGCTAGGAAACTTGATAAGCGGACGCAGGAAGTTTAGGAATTCAATCTGAAGCTCTTTTCCGTACAAATCACCATGAAAATCAAGTAAATGAACTTCCAGAGAAGCCGTTTGTTTCTTTTCGAACGTCGGAGCGTGCCCGACTGAAACAGCGGCTTTATATTTTTGGTTTTCTACGAAGGCATAAGCGGCATAGACACCCTCACCAAGCACCTGCAAGTTGCTCGGCACATCTATATTGGCAGTTGAAAAGCCCATCCCTGTGCCTGCTCCTCTTCCGTGTAGAACCTCACCCTGAAGACGGAACGGATGACCCAACAAACTGTTTGCTTCTTCAATACTGCCTTCTTGAAGCAATTTGCGAATGCGCGTAGAGCAAATTACGCTTCCGTCGGCAGTTTGTAGGTGATGGGCATATACAAAAACGCCCTTTGCTTCAGCCCATTTTTTAAGATCTTTGACGGTTCCTTTAGCCTGAAAACCAAACCTGAAATCTGCCCCGATATGAATGCTGTGCGGAAGGTATTGTCCAAAGAGAACATCTAGAAATTCGACTGGCTCAAGAGCAGCAAACGCACGCGTAAAAGGCAGTGCAACCACTGCATCAACGCCCGTTTGTTTAAGATCATTCAAGCGTTGTTCGTTACTTGCAAGTTTTTTGAAGGTATCGGGATGAAAGACTTCATCAGGGTCTTTATCGAACGTTAAAACAGCCGAACGCGTTTTATAATGCGTAGCTTCATTGAGAGTTGTCTGAATAAGAAACTGATGACCTCGGTGAAGTCCATCGAATACCCCAAAGGCACATGAAGCGTTAGAAAGCTTGTGAACATTGGCGACTGGAAGAAGACTATCAAGCTTCGCCACGAGAAACTCCTATCGAAAAGCCGCAGCGTGAACGAAACATATTTCGTTCAGCACTGAATTCATATAAAGCTACAACCTTGTTGCTGGCTATAAGAGCAACCACTTCCCCATCATACGGAGGTTCATTACTCTCGTAAACCCCTGAGGTGCAGGATGACAACTCTTGTTCTGCGGTAACACAACGACGCTCATATAACGTAAGCTGAGAAGCTGAGAGCGGATTACCATTGCGGACAGCACGTGCTTGAGTGTCTGATAGAAAAGAAAACCTCAAGCCTAAAAGCTGAAGAGGGTCAAGTGCAGCTTTCGTCGTAAGAGCTTCGAGTGCTTCGAGCGTTACGCAATCAGAAAGATCCAAATGTCCACAAGAAATCCTACGTAACGCACCAAGATGCGCATACGTCCCCATACGCTTACCAATATCACGAGCAAGGGAACGAATATAGGTTCCTTTTGATACGGAAAATTCTACTTCCCAATACGCTTGTACCTCCAAAGGAAAGTTGCTCTCCTCTACTCCCGCGGATTCAAACGCACCCACCTCAACCAATCGAGCCTCATAAATTTCTATTTCGCGAGGCTCCAAGCTAATAAGGTGACCTTTACGGGCAGCTTCATAGGCTTTTTGACCATTTACTTTAATAGCAGAATAGACAGGAGGAAGCTGCCTCTGCTTGCCTTGCATTTCTCGCAAAAAGTTCTGAGCAAATTGCTTATCCAAAACCTTGGGAGGAACAGCAGCAGTGTGCAAAAGCTCCCCTTCACAGTCATCGGTTGTAGTTGAAGCACCAAAGTCAATACGTGCAAGGTAGCGTTTGTCGTGACCCGTAAGGTACGCATCTAAACGCGTTGCTGGACCTACACAAATAGGAAGAACTCCCGAAGCAAAGGGATCGAGCGTTCCCGTGTGACCAACCCTTCGTTCGCCAAAAATTTTACGACAACGATTCACCACATCATGAGACGTAAGCCCAGCAGGTTTATCAACACCCACAACGAGCGAAAGACCCGAGCTACCGCGCTTAGCCACCTTAAACCTCACAAGAATCTGGCAAGGAAACACCCAAAAGTTGTGACACCTTTGCAAGCGTTTCGCGCAACCCCATCTCCGAAGTGAAGCCAGCTGCAGCCTTATGTCCTCCGCCATCAAACGCACGAGCAATAGCGGCAACATCAGTTGAATCCTTTGCACGCAAGCTGCCTCGAACCTTTCCGTCTTGCTCACGAAGCACGCAAGCAACTCGTATGCCGGTAAGTGAACGGAGGGAGTCAATTATGGGCTCCGCATCAGCTTTAACCGCGCCGAATCGAACAAAGTCATCACTTGTAAGACAAGTAGCTGCAAACGTTTTATCTTCACTTATGACCATTCTCTGAAGAGCTGTCATTTCTAGATAGAGCGAAGGAAACGTTCGGTTTTGGTAGACCTCAGTAGCCAGCTCAGCAGGATCTGCACCAGCTCCAACCATACTTTCGGCCGCTTCAAACACACGCGCATCGGTATTTTGGAACTGAAACCTTCCCGTATCTGTCATAAGGCCAGTATAGGCGCACGTTGCCATGGACTGAGAGTAAGTAACATCCAAGAGCTTAATGAGATCCCAAATAAGAATACACGTAGCTGCAGCTGAAGGATCGACATAGGCTACATCGAATTCATTTTCAGGCGTAGCATGGTGATCAATTTTGATAGAAAAATCGGCTCGCGCTGCAAGAGCGCTCGCTTCCTCCCCCATACGTTTTTTCGTGGGAACATCCACTGCCACAAAAGTAAACAGCTCCTTGTTGAACTGGCCAACAGGGAGCATATCCGAAACGCCAGGCAAGAACTTGAGGTTATGAGGTATAGGTTCATCCTTTGCAAGCACCCCTACCACTTGCTTCCCGAGCGCTTTCAGAGCATACAAGAGTGCAAGCTGCGAACCCAGACAATCCCCATCAGGGCTTACATGCCCGCAAATAACAAAGTTGTCACGGGAAGTAAGCTCCTGCGCAATACGTTCGAGAGAATCAATGTCGTGCAGGTTGCTCATTTATTTTTCATCCCCAAACGTCGAGTTTTCGTCATCGCTGTTTAAGGAGCTCTGCTTATTTGTTCGTGCTTCTTCACGCGCCAAAGCACCCGCAATGCGCTGCGCTTCATCAACTGTTGTATCAAGCAAAAATCTCAACTCGGGAGCAATGCGCCATGAAAGCTGCTTAGCCATGAGAGAACGAATGCGTCCTCCAGCACTATTAAAAGCAGCAGCCGTATCAGCATAACGCTCTGGCTCGGTTGAGTAGTAAACGTTACACACGCTTCTATCGAAGCTCACTTCACATCCCGTGATGGTGACCATATGAAGACGGGGGTCTGAAATTTCGAATAACAGGATATTAGCAATAACTTCACGAGCCTGTTCATTTACTTTTCTATTTGAGGACGATTGTTTCATACGTACCTCCTTTGTGTACACGAACCCCGTCAGAAACTACGCCGACGGGGTTCCAGATTAGATTATTCAGTACGTTCAACCTCTTTGATGGTGTAACCTTCGATGGTGTCTCCCACCTTGATGTCCTGGTACCCGCTAATGCCGATACCGCATTCATAACCCTGCTTAACCGATTTGACGTCGTCTTTGAAACGACGGAGAGAAGCAAGGGTACCCTCGAAGATAACCGTACCGTCACGAACAACGCGGACTTTATCGTCGCGGTTGATTTCGCCTTCAACCACATAACAGCCTGCGATTGTGCCCACGCGTGGCACCTTAAATGTTTCACGCACTTCGGCAATGCCAGTGTCTTCTTCAACAATGTCGGGCGAAAGCAAGCCAACACGAGCAGCGTTAATATCTTCAATAGCCTGATAGATAACACGATACAGGCGGATATTAACCTTTTCCTTTTCAGCCTGTTGCTTCGACTTACCAGTCGGACGAACATTGAAGCCAATAATGATAGCGTCAGAGGCAGCAGCAAGTGTAACGTCGGTTTCGGTAATACCACCAACAGCGCTGTGTACGATATTAATACGCACTTCAGACTGATCCATCTTTTCAAAGGCATCGCGTAACGCTTCTATTGAACCTTGAACGTCAGCCTTAACAATGAGGTTCAAGTCAGTTTGCTTACCTTCTTCGATGCGGTTAAACAGGTCATCTAGGCTCATATGAGACTTCGTTTCCTGTTCAGCCAGACGAGCACGCAAAGCGCGTTCTTCAGCGAGCTTACGGGCATCGCGTTCGTCTTCAAAAACGCGGAATTCATCACCAGCAGTTGGAACACTTGAAAGGCCAAGAATCTCTACCGGGTCTGCAGGAAGTGCCTTTTCAGCGTGAGAACCACGAGGGTCAAGCAGTGCGCGAACACGGCCATACGAAGTGCCTGCTACCACCGTGTCGCCTGGGTGAAGCGTACCGCGCTGGACTAGCACCGTAGCAACAGGGCCTCTGCCCTTGTCAAGATTAGCCTCAATAACAAAGCCAGATGCCAAAGCGTCCGGATTTGCCTTAAGCTCAAGAACGTCTGCCTGCAAAAGAATGGTCTCCAGCAAATCATCGATATGGAGCTTCTGTTTGGCGGAAACTTCAACAAACATGTTGGAACCGCCCCATTCTTCTGGGATAACGCCATATTCGGTAAGTTCTTGGCGAACACGGTCAGGGTTTGCGCCCGCCTTATCAATCTTGTTGACAGCAACCACAATAGGTACGTTAGCTGCTTTTGCATGGTTAATAGCTTCAATAGTTTGAGGCATAACACCGTCATCTGCTGCAACTACCAGAACAATTACGTCAGTCACCTGAGCACCGCGTGCGCGCATGGCAGTAAACGCTTCGTGACCTGGGGTGTCAATAAAAGTAATCTGGCGGCCATTGATATTAACAACTGAAGCACCAATGTGCTGCGTAATACCACCCGCTTCGCCAGCAGCAACACCGGTATCGCGAATTGCGTCCAACAAAGAAGTTTTACCATGGTCAACATGACCCATTACCGTAACCACCGGAGGACGTGGTTTCAAATCATCTTCAGAGTCGTTGTAGACCACCGCATATTCCTCTTCTGGAGAAACAACGCGAACTTTACGACCCATGTCATCGGCAATAAGTTCCACCAAATCGTCGCTCATAGATTGCGTAAGAGTAAGCACCTGACCAAGCATGAACAAACGTTTAATAACATCGTTTGAAGGAACATTCAAAAGCTCAGCGAACTTCGCGACGGTAACACCTTGAGGAACCTCAACAACTGAATCATCCAAGACCAAGGTAGGATCTAAGCCCTTTTCCAAAGCTTCCATTTCCATACGTTCGCGTTGCTGCTGTTCGCGTTTTTCCTTACGCTTTTTGCGGCGACCTTCGCCTTCATGAGAGCTCGCAGCTGCAACCGCAGCACGAGCTTCAGCTAATACCTTATCGCGCGAAAGCTTTTCAGCTTTTACGGCCATCTGAGCATAGCGGTCTTCATTGGCAGGAATATCGGCTTCCAGTTCAGGTACGGAAGGAACAAAACCCTTCTTACCCTTTGACTTATTCTTTTTGCCGCGACGTCCATCTTCGCCGTCGTGGAAATCCCCTGCAGAAGCATAATCATTGCCACGACCGCGTCCACGGTTGTCCTGCTTACCGCGAGAAGGTCCACCATGAGACTTCTGCTGTTCGATGCGCTGCTTTTCAGCTTCAATCTGAGAAAGCAAGGAATCGAATTTCCCCGCACCCTTGGCAGCAGGAGCGCTCTTATGTTTGGGAGCCTCATGCGCAGCAGGGGTTTCAGTCTCAGCCTTCGTTGCCTTCTTGCCGCCACGATTACGAAGGGCATCTTCCACAGCTTGCTTTTTAGCCACTTCGCGAGCAAGAGCCTCAGCCTGTGCGCGTGCTTTAGCTTCAGCCTTTTCCTTTGCTACGCGTTCTTTTTCGGCCTGAATCTGCTCGGCCAAACTTTGGAACGCAGAAGCCGGTTTTGGAGCTACTTTCTTGGCAGGCGTTCCTGCGGTCTTTTGTTGGGTTTCAGGCGCTGTCTGAGTAGTAGCTACCTCAGCAGTTACACTCGTAGCACCCAAGACGCCCCCATCTTCACCAGCCGCAGCACGACGAGCACGCTCCGCTTCGCGTTCAGCGCGCTCCTTTTCAACCGCAGCACGTCGAGCTGCTTCTTCCGCAGCCTTACGCTCTTCTGCTTCACGGCGTTCCGCTTCTAAAGCAGCAGCCTCTTCTGCGGCAATTTTTCCAGCGCGCTCCTTAATTGCTGGCTCCAGATTCTTACGAATCTTGTCCACATAGGCATCGGCAAGAACGCTGGCATGGCTCTTTGCCGGAATCTTCATTTCTTTTAATTTATCCAGCAGCTCCTTGCTGGACATGTCAAATTCTTTTGCTAATTCGTGTACTCGCATGCTCGCCATACACTTCTCCTCACTGAGACCTTACTGATCCCAACATTTATGCATCTCATCAGCAATGCGTTCCAACAAGTCATTACTGATAGAAGTTCGCAAAGCCCGTTCAAACCGTTTCGTTTTACGAGCTTTAACAAAACAGCTCTCGGAGCAAACATACGATCCTCTGCCAGAAGCTCGCCCCGATTCATCATAAAAAACAGTTCCTTCGCTGCTTTTTACCACACGAAACAAGTCTTTCTTATCCGCTTGTTTACCGCACGCTATACAGGTGCGCATGTGGCACGACTTAGACAATTACTGCTCCAGTCCTTCGTGAATACCGCAGAAGCGGCTACCGGGACGTGCATGGTTGCGGCAACGTACCCCGTCTTCGCTTTCGTAGCAGCAAATGCCAGTGTTTTCGTCTTCTTCCTCTTCATCGATGAGCATATTGTCATCAAGCGGTTCGCCAGTAAACGAAGCGCTCTTGATATCAATGTGCCAACCAGTTAAACGAGCAGCTAGACGTGCATTCTGACCTTCCTTGCCAATAGCAAGAGAAAGTTGATCGTCTGGAACGAGCACCGTTGCATAGTGGTTTTCTTCGTCAACGGTTACATTCATAACGCGAGCCGGAGAAAGCGCATTAGCAACATAAACGGCTGGATTATCGCTCCACTGAATCACATCAACACGTTCGTTGCGAAGTTCTTCGACGACCATACGTACACGGCTACCCTTAGGACCGACGCAGGCACCTACAGGATCAAGGTTGGCTTCGCGGGAAGCTACTGCAACCTTAGAACGTGCACCAGGTTCACGCGCAATAGACTTGATTTCCACGACGCCGTCATAAATTTCTGGAACTTCAATTTCGAACAAGCGACGAATCAAATCCGGGTGCGTACGAGAAACCACAATCGGCGGACGAGACTGCTCACCGCGCATACGCGGTTCATCCGAATTCGGATTACGTACGTCAATGATGAGCACTTTCAGACGCTGGTTGTGACGATAATGTTCGTTAGCAGGGCGTTCGTTGCGCTCATTCGGGTTGCGCGTTAAGTCGTAATGCGGAAGTTCTGCTTCAACACCATCGCGAATCTTTACGATAGTGAACTCAGGAGTACCCTGTAAAACCGTGCACGTAACCAAATCGCCCACACGATCAGAAAATTCTTCGTAGATAGACTGACGGCCTGCTTCACGTACCAAAGAAGCAATAACGCTTTTGGCAGTTTGTGCAGCAATGCGGCTTACGTTATCAGGAGTTACGTCACGCTCTTCGAATTCGGCGTAATTGCCTTCTTCGTCAGGTTCTCCCACAGGAACCAACTCATATACATAGATACGACCAGTTTGGCGATCGATTGTGACGCGAGCGTCCCATTCCAAGTCCAAAATGTGCTGATAGCTCTTAGCCAACGCCTGCTCAAGACGCTCAATCATGTAGAATTCATCAATCTTGCGTTCGTGCGCCAAATCTTGCAAAGCTTCAATAAGTTCTGAATTTGCCACCTCTCGCTTCCTTTCTTTTCAAGTCCTTGCGGACGTTATTCCTATATCTCGTACCTTACTTCTAAGAATTAAAATTAATCGTACCTTTAAGATGCGCGCGCTTTATATTGTCAAGCGGAAGAGAAACCTGTTCGCCTTCCACTTCCAAAACCACTGCGGTTGCATCTTCGCTCACACCCTGAAGCACACCCGTCCAAGCTTTTCTACCGTCAACAGGCTGAGAAGTCTTTACGACCGCTTCTTCACCCTTAAAACGTTCGAAATGTTCAGGAGTGCGCAATGGTCGGTCGATACCAGGGGAAGAAACTTCAAGCATATACGCGCCAGGGAACGGATCAAGCGCATCCATGATTTCGTTAATCCAAGCTTGCGCAGAAGAAAGCGCATCAAAACTCACGCCAGATTCGGTGTCGATATAAACGCGAATCGTAGGGGATTTTTTGGATCCCACCACTTCGACCGTTACAATTTCCACACCTTCAGTTGTAGCACGTGGAATTAACGCATCGAGCAAAGATTGTTCTTTGGCACTCAGCAAGTTTTCACCTCTTTCTTCCATCTGTTATCACATACACACCGCGCTATGTGCACGGCATAACGGGCATCTACGATGCATCTTGCCAATCTAAAACTCCCCCAACATACAAAGAAAGCGGGAACAAGCCCCACTTTCTCACGTCGAAAAAGTATGAAATACGCATTCGCGCATTGCAGTTCATCTTTATACCACAGAAAAGACATTTTGCCTAGCCGTTGCCCATTCGCCCCCGCAATTTACCCACACCTTTAACCTTTAAAATACTTTCCTTAATTCGTCCTGCTATAATGCGCGATGGTACATAGGTAACTCATGCAAATTCGATATAAGGAGTAATTATGAGTGAAGTAGTTTCTTCCGCAGAATTCCAGAGCAAAGTACTGGAAGCAGAAGGCAAGGTTCTTGTTGACTTCTTTGCCACCTGGTGCGGACCTTGCCGTATGCTGGCTCCCACGCTGGAAGAAGTAGCCAAGGAAGCAGCCGATAAGGTAAAGGTTTACAAGGTTGACATTGACGAAAGCCCAGACGTAGCTGGTCGTTATGGCGTAATGAGCGTTCCAACGCTGATTCTGTTCGAAAACGGTGAAGCTATTCGTCAAACCATTGGTGCTCAACCAAAACAAAACATTCTCATGATGATTGGTGACTAACACCTCTGTTTGTTTACACTTTGCTGCAAGCAAAAGTTACATCTTGGTAATGGTTTTTAAGAATCCCGTTCATATACGAACGGGATTCTTTCTATTTGGCATAATAAGAGCATTAACTAGAGGAAAGCAGTTCAAAGAATAGCTGTTCGGATCTGCTCGTTTGAAAGACACCAGAGGCACTATGACTGAAACGAAAGAATATTCCACCTCTTCTCCAGCTTATTCGGGCAAAACATTAACTCACGCCAACCTCATCCTTGAAGGCGGGGCCATGAGGGGTCAGTTTACAGCAGGTGTACTTGACTATTTCATGGAACAGGGTTTGTTTTGCGATAACACCATAGGTGTGTCAGCGGGTTCATTGTGTGGGTACAACTATGTTGCTGGTCAAATTGGCAGATCATGCTATCAGAACTTAAAATACTGCGATGACTGGCGCTACCTTTCTATGAAAAGCTTTGTTCGCACAGGCAACGCCTTTGGCAGGGACTTTGCCTTTCGCGAAATTCCTGAAGAATTAGATCCCTTTGACTATTCAACATTCAACAACTCCCCTCTGAACCTTACTGTCGTTTCAAGTAATCTTGAAACAGGGGAAGCTGATTATCACCTTATGAAATCGCAAGATGACCTACCCTATATGATTGCATCATCTTCCATGCCTTTGGTGAGCCAGATTGTAGAAGTGGACGATAAATTACTTTTAGATGGTGGCACCTGTGACAGTGTGCCTATTCTCTATTCCTTGCTCAGCGGTGCGAAAAAACACATTGTGGTACTTACTCAAGATGCAACGTATGAGAAAAAACCCAATAAGATGATGCCCGCAATCCGACAACTATATTCAGATTATCCCTATTACTTAGACCGCCTCCAGTATCGCCATTATGAGTACAACAGAACCTATCGGTTTATTGAAAAACTAGCAAAAGAAGGTGGTTGTTTTGTTATCCGACCACCAAAACCAGTGACCGTTGCCTCAATGGAAAAAGATAGAGAAAAACTCTTGGAACTTTATGAACAAGGCTATGCAGAAGCAATGAAGAACTTTAAGGCCTTGCAAAATTACCTTACAAGCTAGAGCAAATCAAAAAGCCCGCAAAGCGGGCTTTTTGAAAGATAGCGATAGGTTAAAACTTAGAGAACCGACTCTTTAATAACATTCAAGAGTTCTTCGGTTGTCCACGTACCCTTATCGCCTTCATGGCGCTCACGAACACTTACCGTGCCATTTTCTACTTCTTTGTCACCCAAAACCACCATGTAGGGAATCTTTTGAGCCTGAGCCTTTGCAATCTTGACACGCATCGGTTCGTTTTGTTCGTAGACTTCAACACGGCCACCAACCGCATTGATTTCTGCAGCCAGTTTTTGAGCGGCTTCAACATGGCGATCAGCCAGCGGTAAAACAGCTACCTGAACAGGAGCCAACCACAGAGGCAGCGCACCAGCATAATGCTCAATCAGGATGCCTAAGAAGCGTTCAATAGAGCCGAAGATGGCCCGGTGGAGCATCCAGGGTCGCTCTTCGGTATTGTCCTCGGTGCGATACGTTAAACCAAAGCGTTCAGGCATATTGAAGTCAACCTGAACCGTAGAACACTGCCACGTACGTCCAATAGCATCCTTAACCTTGATGTCAATCTTAGGACCATAGAAGGCACCGTCGCCTTCGTTAATGTCGTACACCAAGTTATGACGAGCACAGGCTTCCTTAAGAGAGTTTGTTGCATGTTCCCACATGTCATCGGTACCAATACTCTTTTCAGGACGCGTAGAAATTTCAGCAGAATATTCAAAACCGAAGGTGCTCATGATGTGGTCAACCAAATCAAGAATTGCCACCACTTCATCAACTACCTGCTCACGTGTGCAGAATACATGTGCGTCGTCTTGCGTAAAGCCGCGAGCACGCAACAAACCATGCACTACCCCGCTCATTTCATGACGATATACGGTACCAAATTCAAAGTAGCGCAGCGGAAGGTCACGATACGAATGTAGTTCGTTCTTATACAACATAACGTGGCCAGGGCAGTTCATGGGCTTTACGCCGTATTCGCTGTAACGCGGTTCTTCATCCGTACCCTCATTGATGTTAAAGAAGTACATATTCTCTTTATAGAAGTTGTAGTGCCCTGAGGTCTTCCACACATCAGCATTGTAGATATGGGGCGTAATAACTTCTTCGTAGCCACGAGCATAAAGGTCACGACGAAGCCATTCTTGGAGCGTACGAATAACACGTGCGCCCTTTGGAAGGTACAACGGCAGACCAACACCAGCCATAGGATCCATCATGTAGATACCTAGTTCGCGGCCAAGTTTACGGTGGTCGCGCTTTTCGGCTTCTTCCTGGTTGTGAATGTATTCATCCAATTCCTTCTGCTTGAAGAAGGCGCTGCCATAAATACGCGTAAGCATCTCACGGTCGGCGTCACCGCGCCAATACGCACCCGCAAGCTTCATTAGTTTAAACGCACCCAACGAACCCGTTGAAGGCATATGCGGTCCGCGGCAAAGGTCGGTAAAGCTCCCAATGGTATACGTAGTGATAGTTTCGTCTTCAGGAAGTTCGGCAATAAGTTCCAACTTGAACGGCTGGTCGGCAAACATCTGCTCAGCTTCAGCGCGGGAAACAACCTGACGAATAAACGGAAGATCTTCTTTAATGATTTCCGCCATGCGCTTTTCAATTTTTTCAAAATCCTCAGGAGAAATAGACTGAGAAAGCTTTATGTCGTAATAAAAACCGTTTTCAATGGCAGGACCAACACCAAACTTAACATCACCGTAAATGTCAACTAGGGCTGCAGCCATAACGTGAGCCGCAGAATGACGCAGAAGCTCTAATGCTTCGGGGCTTTTTGCAGTAACAATAGCAACCTGATCGTTTTCATGGACGGTAGCATTCAAATCAACAAGTTCACCGTTAACGGTGCCACCAAGTGCAGCCTTTGCAAGACCTGCACCAATGCTCGCAGCAACATCGGCAATAGTAGCTCCTTCAGCTACTTCCCTAAGAGATCCGTCGGGTAATACAACTTTCATGGTAGTTCCTTTCTTGTGCCGGATACATACAAAGTATCTGCACGGTTCATAAATAAAGCCGCCTTGCCGGGCGGCTTTATAGTTCCTAACGTAGGTTGCTACTCGTTTGAAGCATGTGCTTCCGAGTGCGCACGGGAACGTGCCGGCCGAGCCTGCTGAGGTGCCGCTTGCTGCGGCGTGGTAGTTTGTGTTCGAGGACGCGGCGCACGACGCTGAGGCTGAGCAGCAGCACCACGAACAGGAGTTGCACAGTAGGGGCAAACCGTCCACGTGGGATCGAGGGCGTGACCACAGTGACCACACAAATTCTTGAGCTGCTGATGGCAGTTCGGGCAAATGATGTAGTCTGATTCAACAGGATAGCCGCAGCTAGCGCATTCGCCAAACTTCATAAGTTCGCGCTGTTTAAGAGCAACTTCCAGCTCTTGTTCTTCGCGATCTATCTGCAGCAGAGGCGGACGAAGCAAGCAGTAAGCCACAACGCCCAGAAGTGGAACCAGCGCAACAACACCCCACACATACCACGATGTACCACGCTGATAAGCATCTCGTACAACCCAAACAATAGAGAGCACATACAGCACTACCAGCAAAATCACAACAATAAAGAACGCAGCTTGGAGCTGTGGCGTCCAAAGTTGTGCGAGCAAATCACTCATGGCAACCTCATTTTCTCTCGCTCAAGGACTTTACGTCCCTCATCACGTGTTTTGCAAATATAGCAAACACAACATGCCATTATAGCAGTAAGTCACTTAATCCTTAGTCTTCTTAGCCAATTTCTGCAAGCTGTGTGTCAATACGTCCCAGCTTATCGGTCAAATCAGCAAGTTTTGCTTTGTCTTTTGCAATAATCTCTGGTGCAGCCTTTGCTAAGAAGCCGGGGTTCGAAAGTTTCTTTTCGAACTTAGCTGCATCAGCAGCCAGCTTCGCACGCTCCTTTTCAAGGCGCGCACGTTCAGCCGCAAAGTCAACAAGCCCGTGAAGGCTTACGTATATCTCCAGACCACTTCCCAAAGAGACGCTGCTTTCTGCGGGCTTTTGAGCATCAGGCGAAACTTCAAATGCAGAGACATTGCCTAAGCCCAACACCAGCGCTTTTTGTTGCAAAAGCAATTCCGTGTCTTCCGCAGAAGCTTTCACGGTAATTTCCAATGGATTCTTCGGAGAAATACCATAGCGAGAACGCGTGGAACGAATAGCACCAACTACCTCGCAAACCATTTCAATGGCTCGTTCGCTACTCGTGTCAAGGTACTGAGCGAAGTCATCGCCATCAGGATATTTTGCTGCAATAAGATACGGTTTATCAGTGTGATCAAGGGGCAGCTGCTGATAAATTTCTTCCGTAACAAACGGCATAATAGGATGCAGCAAACGAAGCGCCTGATTCAAGACAAAGACCAAGTTGCGCTGGCAAGCTAACCTATCTTCAGCAGCAGCATCCTCACCTAAACGTGCCTTTGAGAATTCGATATACCAGTCACAGAATTCGTTCCAGAAGAAACTATAGAGCTCCCTGGTTGCTTCGCCGAACTCATATTCATCAAATGCCTTGTTTACTCGTTCAACCAGGCCAGCAAGGCGGCTAAAAATCCAACGGTCAGCAGGAGCCACCAGCTGAGGCTCACCAGGAGTAAAGCCATCCAAATGCATCATGACAAAGCGAGCAGCATTACGAATCTTATTTGCGAAGTTCCTACTGCTTTCAAGTTTTGCCTCATTGAAACGCAAGTCTTGAGCACCTGTTACCTGCATCAGCAGACCGAAACGCATACCGTCAGCACCATAGTCCTGCATCAAACGCAGTGGATCAACGCCGTTGCCGCGGGACTTGCTCATGGGCTTGCCATCTGCTGCCATAACCGTCGGATGAATGATGACGTGCTCGAACGGAATCTTCTTAGTGAAATACATAGAAGACATAACCATGCGAGCAACCCACAGACCCATGATGTCGCGAGCAGTTGAAAGAACCTGTGTAGGATAGGCAGATGCCATTTCAGGGGCTTCCATCCCCTCTTCTGTCCAGCCCATCGTGGCAAACGGCCACAACTGCGAAGAGAACCAGGTGTCTAATACGTCTTCATCTTGGCGAACTGCAGCACCGCACTTCGGGCAGACCGACACCTCTTCTTCGCTAGCGTCTTCCCAGCCACAGGTGTCGCAGTAATACATAGGAATACGATGACCCCACCACAACTGACGAGAAATGCACCAGTCTTTGAGGTTTTCCAACCAATCCAAATATACCTGAGACCAGCGAGCAGGATGGAATTGCACTTCCCCATCCTTCACCACACGAGCAGCGTCTTCTTTAAGGGCGTCTACCTTCACAAACCACTGTTCAGATTCCCAAGGTTCAAGCTTTGTGTGGCAACGATAGCACGTCATTACACTGTGATCATGCTCTTCAATATGGTCAAGAAGACCAAGTTCATCGAAGGCCTGAACGATAGCATCGCGCGCTTCGTCGCGGTCCATACCGCTAAACTTGCCATATCCCTCAACTACGTGAGCGGTTTCATCAAAGATATTAATGCGTTCCAAACCATGAGCTTCGCCCATAGCCCAGTCGTTCGGGTCATGAGAAGGCGTCACCTTAACGCAACCCGTACCAAACTCGGTATCTACATGCCAATCAGCGAAAATAGGAATTTCGCGGTCAACCAGCGGAAGCTTGACCGTTTTACCAATCAAACAAGCAAAACGTTCGTCTTTGGGATTAACCGCAACACCTGTGTCGCCCAACATAGTTTCAGGACGAGTAGTGGCAACAACCAGATACTCCATACCATTAACCGGCTCGGTTAAGGGGTAGCGAAGATACCACAGATGCCCCGTTTCATCTACGTATTCGGCTTCGTCATCAGCAATAGCTGTTCCGCAGTGAGGACACCAGTTAACAATACGCTTACCGCGATAAATAAGCCCTGCGTGATACCAATCGGCAAACACACGGCGAACAGCACGAACGTAGCTATCGTCCATGGTGAAATGTTCGTCGTCATAGTCGCATGAGCAACCCATGCCCTTAATTTGGTTCACGATGGTTGCGCCATATTCAGCACGCCACTTATAGCATTCATCAATAAACGCTTCGCGGCCAATCTCAAAACGAGAAATGCCTTCATCGGCAAGCTTTTTGTCTACCTTAGTCTGGGTGGCAATACCCGCATGGTCGGTGCCAAGTACCCAGCGCGTTTTATAACCCTGCATACGAGCACGACGAATACAGGTGTCTTGAATGGTGTCATTCAGGGCATGACCCATGTGAAGCATACCGGTAATGTTGGGAGGCGGAATGACGATGGTATAGCTTTCGTCTTTGTGCTTACCAAAACCTTCACTTCTGCGGAAATATCCCGCATCTTTCCAGGCTTCAAACAGCGGGCGCTCGTGCGCCGCAAAATCGAAGTCGAAACCCTTTTCTGCCATCTTTTCCCTTTCGCTCCCGTATCTTACATACTGTAAAGAGGGATCTCTTTAATTGCTTTTCTTAGCTTTAGATTTAGCTTTTGATGCCGCCTTGATTTCTGGCTTAGTATCGCCAGTGATATCGGTTTCCCGGACCACAACACGCGTATTTCCTTTGTGTTCAGGGAGATCATACATAACGTCCATCAAAACACGTTCGCAAATAGAACGCAGACCACGCGCTCCCGTGCCGTGTTTAACTGCTTCATGGGCAATAGCACGCAAGGCAGCATCTTCGATAACGAGCTCAGAGTCTTCGAACTCAAACATCTTCTTATACTGCTTGACCAAAGCATTCTTTGGCTCGGTCAGAATGCGAACCAAATCTTCTTCAGAAAGTTCCTGCAAAGAAGTAATCACCGGAATACGTCCCACAAACTCAGGAATCATTCCATACTTATTTAAGTCTTCAGGAAGTACCTGTGAGAGCAACGCAGCATCGTTTTTCTTCTTGCTTTCAGGCATTTCGGAAGCAAAGCCCAAATTACTGGTGCCAACACGTTGCGCAATAATGTCGGCAAGGCCCACAAACGCACCGCCCAGAATAAACAGAATGTTGGTGGTGTCGATAGGAATAAGCTCCTGCTGAGGGTGCTTCCTACCACCCTGCGGCGGCACGCTCGCTTGAGTACCTTCTACAATCTTAAGCAACGCCTGTTGAACACCTTCGCCAGATACATCGCGCGTAATGGAAAGGTTTTCCGCCTTGCGCGCAATCTTGTCGATTTCGTCGATATAAATGATGCCGAGCTCAGCTCGAGGAATATCAAAATCTGCCGCCGTAATAAGCTTCAGCAGAATGTTTTCAACGTCTTCGCCCACGTAGCCAGCTTCTGTCAAGGTGGTAGCATCCGCTATAGCAAAGGGAACCTGGAGCGTTCGCGCAAGCGTTTGCGCTAAAAGCGTTTTGCCACTTCCCGTTGGACCAAGAAGCATGATATTGCTCTTAGCAAGTTCTACGTCGCTGTCTTCGGCTTCAGCACCCATACTAATACGCTTATAGTGGTTATAAACCGCTACCGAAAGCGCACGCTTCGCCTCTTCCTGACCGACCACGTGCTCAGAAAGCTGAGCGTACAGTTCATGGGGAGTGGGTAAGTTTTCTAAAATTTCTGCAGGATCTGGGAGTGAAGATTCTTCAGAAGCATTATCGAGCGCAGATAACCTATGCATTCCCCGTGCATGACGGGGTGCGTTATTGCGCATAGTTTCCAGCTCTTCTTCGTCAAAAATTGCAGGATTACCTGCATCAAGACCAATTCCCAAACCAAGATCACGCATAAGAGCCTCGGCACAAACGGAAATGCATTCATCGCAGATGAAAATACCGTTCGGGCCAGAAATCATAGCAACGGAATGCGCTTGATCCTTACCGCAAAATGCGCAAACGGCATCAGCGTTCTGGTTTTCGAAATCGTTGTTCTTGCCCTTAGCCATGTATTATTCGCTCTTTTCCGAAGCAGTTACCCCATGGTGATAAATGATTTCATCAACCAAGCCATAGGCCTTTGCTTCTTCTGCTGTCATATAGTTGTCGCGTTCGGTATCAACCTGAATGGTTTCAATGCTTTGACCAGTGTTTTCAGCAAGAATCTTGTTAAGACGATTACGGGTCTTCAGCATGAAGTCTGCAACAATAGCAATTTCGGTCTGCTGACCCTGTGCACCACCAGAAGGCTGATGGATAAGAACCATGGAATTCGGCAAACAGAACCGCTTACCAGGGGTGCCTGCAGAAAGCAGAACTGCCGCCATGGAAGCACATTCACCAATGCAGATGGTAGAAACATCGCACTTAATGAAATTCATGGTGTCCAAAATACCCAAACCGGCAGTTACTGAACCGCCCGGAGAATTGATATACAAGGAAATGTCTTTATCGGGGTCTGCGCTTTCGAGGTGCAGAAGCTGTGCAACTACCGAATTAGCAACGTGGTCGTCAATCTGTTCACCCAAAAAAATGATGCGGTCATTTAGTAAGCGTGAATAAATGTCATAGCTGCGCTCCCCACGCGGAGATTGTTCAATTACATAGGGAATAAGCGCAGAATTAACTCGTTCAAGTGCCATGATGCTCCTCGCTTTCCTTTAAACTTCCTTACTCTCTAAGTAGTCCGAAAGCTGCCGTGATGTGCCCGGGTAAGCCAGACACAAACGGCAGCTTTACACTTAGTCAAACGTATCAGACAAACTATTCTTCAGTCTGTTCTTCAGTGCTTTTCTTGGAAGAAGCCTTCTTTGTGGTCTTCTTCGTTGCCTTCTTAGCTGGCTTTTCAGGCTTAAGTTCGCTTACAACAGCCTTTTCCATTACGTCAAGAGCAGCCTTGCTGCGCAGAATGCCTTCGCGAACCAGGTATAGCTGACCGTTCTTGCGCCAATCTGCTTCCAAAGCTTTCGGATCTTCGGCTCCGCTCTTTACGAATTCGTCAGAAATGTCGCCATCGGTTGCTTCCATGCCAAAGTGACGAGCCCAAGCATCCAATGCCAAATCCTGTTTGGCAACATCCTGAGCCTGTTTTTTAACGTCTTCTTTGAATTGGTCTGCATTCATGTTCTGCTGAGCGAGATAGGCGTCAAAGCTCATGCCGGAACGCTGCAGCTGGGTAAAGAAGCCTTGCAGAAGCGATGCCTCGCTTTCGTTAGCCATAGCTTCAGGAACTTCACCCTGTAAGCGCTCTGCTAACACAGCCAAGCAAGCATCTTCCTTCAAGCGAGGAAGCATTTCGCCCTTTTGCTGCTTGATAGATTCAGCAATACGTGCACGAAGGTCGTTTAGATCGTTAAAGCCAAGGCTCTTCTGTGCCCACTCGTCGTTAATTTCAGGCATAACCTTTTTCTTAACAACCTTTACTTCAACCTCAAACTGCACCTTAGTGGTTTTGCCAGCCAAAGAAGTCAAAAGAATAGCGTCATTACCAGCAATATCAATGCTGAATTCCTTCTTTTGACCCTTCTTTAAACCAACCAGTTCTTCGTCGAAAACCTTCGGCAGAAGACCCGTTCCTAAGGTATACAAACGTTCTTCGCTGGTTAAGGAATCAATAGCCTCACCCGCGTCGTCGGTTGCCTTCATAGCGAGCTCAACCGTGCTGTCTTCCTTAATCTTGGTATTGGCGTTTGCATCCTGGAAGTCAAAGTAATGTTCACGCAGGGCTTCAACCTGTTCATCAATTTCTTCTTCCGTTGCTTCTTCGCTTGGAAGTTCAATCTCAACAGCTTCATAGGAAGAAAGTTCATATTCAGGCTTTACGGTAAGCGTAAAGGAGAATTCAAAATCTTTACCCTGTTCAACCATACCGTCGTTCTGAGCAGCCTCAGGCTTCGAAACGGGATACAGCTTTTCCTGTTCAAGAATATCAGGATAGCTACCATTAATCAGGTCATCAGTAACGCTTGCACGAACTGCCTCAGCACCAAGCGCGTTGTCAATAACAGGACGAGGTGCTTTACCCTTGCGGAAGCCAGGGAAATTATATTTATAAGCAAAGTCTTTGTAGGTTGCCTTAATGCGGGCATCTACTTCTTTTGCGTCAAAGACCACGTTAACTTTGACCTTGTTGTTTTCCAGAGTTTCAACTGTTGTTTTCACGTAGGTTCCTCCATCATTTTACGTACGAGGTGCAAAGAGTTTATGCTCTTTGGCACACCAGTTCCGAATTATCTCACAGCACGGCTTAAAGTGCCACATAAAACCAGGTGTCTACAAAGAAATTGGGTGATATGAAACCTTTGCAAGCGGAGATTCCCAAACTGCCACCTCTTTAAGCCTAATTGAGCTAGGTAACGTTTGAGCCAATTCGTAATACAAAATACGCGCCATGTGCTCGGCGGTAGGATTCAGTTTATCAAAGGGAGCGACGTCGTTAATAAAATGATGGTCGAAGTTGTCTAATATCTTGTGAAGATGAGACTTAATATCTTTAAAGTCATACAGAATACCGACTTCGTCAAGCTTGGTACCCTCTAAGATAACTTCAACGTCCCAGGTATGACCATGGACATATTGGCAGGCACCAGGATACCCCACCAGTGCATGGGCAGCATCAAAGTGGTCTTTGACCGTAAGCTCATACACGCCATCTTTTTCAAGAAACGTTTTACCAGAAAGTTTTCCTTCGCCCTCATAAAGAGGATTGTGGTCGTAGTTCATCAACACTCCTTGGTATAGGTATTCGAATTATTAAATAATAAGCAGACGCTTACAGGTTGGACAAACACCTAATGGCGCCTGATGCTGCAAATCTATAAGACGACCACCTTCAATGACCGAACGACAAACACTGCAATGACCATCGGTAAGCCTTCCCAGCGCTACCCCGCCACAGCGTGAAGCGGTCTTTTCGTAAAGCGTAAGCAAGTCTGGAGAAATCTGCTTTGTCACTAACGTACGAGCGCCTTGTTTTTGGATAGCTTTTTCGCGTATTGCTCCGCCCTCTGCCTGATAGCTGGCAACCGCTTTTTGTTCTTCGGCTTCTACCTGCGAAAGAAGCTGGTTCACTTGCGCTTCCACACCTTCTACCTTTTTAAGTTCAGCATCAAGAGCATCAATCTCACTAGCAAGCGTGCTTCGACGTTTCGCAAAGCCGTTCAATTCCTTCGTGCGGCTTTCAACGCTTCGATAGTCGCCCTTAAGTTCATTGATGGCCTCTTGGGTTGCTCGCTCCTTTTCAGCAAGGTGTTCATCTTCTTCAGTAGCACGGACAAACTTTGCTTCCGTTTTTTTCTTGATTCCTAAGACTTGTTCTTTCTTCTTTGATAGGGCTGCAATTTTTTCGCGTGCTTGCAAAATTGCTTGCTTTTGCGGAAGGTTCGCCAATTCTTTATTAAGCTGAAGAATCTCTCTATCTAAGTTTTGAAGATCAATTAACGCAGAAAGTTGTTCGGCAGTTGCTTTCATGGTGCATCGCTCCTTATGCCTGCTACATGCGAGTTGCTTCGGGATAAGACCAGTTTTTACCCTGGTCAAGCAAGGTTATTTTTTCCTGAGGTATACCTAATCGCTGAACAGCGTCTCCGAGAACCGCGGCAAGTGGCAGCTCGGACGTGTCATGCCCCAATTCAATAACGCTTATTCCCACTGCCGTCAAATCAAGTGCTTCGTGATACTTAATTTCCCCACAGACTAGACAATCTATATGTTCCAGAACACATTTTTGAGCTACCTTGCCTGCGGAACCAGTCCAAGTTACAACCTTAGTAAGCTGTTGGGAATAATCTCCCCAAACACGTGGAGGACGAGCAAATACCGAAGTACAACGAGCCGCTAGCTGCTCCAAAGAAAGCGGTTTGTCGGTATCTTTAACCGAGCAAATTTGTCCGTAACCTTTCTTCTGATCTACGCACGGCTCAAGAAGCTTGCCTGTGAAGGACAGACTTAACATACCTGGAAGCACCTGCTGAGCAGGCAAACTCACATCCAGAGCAGTATGGACATTTATAAGTGCCACCCTATTCGAAATAGCTGACCACACGACTGACCCACTACCCAAAGAAGCGGGTCTAAATCTTTCAGGAGCGTCCAGGTACGCAGGATGATGAGTCACCAGTACGTTTGCCCCGCAGTTTGCTGTCTCTTCAATTGCACGTGTCGTTGGATCAAGCGCAATAGCAACTCCTTCAACTAAAGACGCAGGGTCGCCCACTAAAAGGCCCATTCGGTCCCATTCTTCAGCGTCCGTGGAAGGGAACTCTTTAAGGAGCGCTAACTCAAGTGCGCCAATCGTTAAAGGCTTACTCTGCTTTGCTAAGGTGCCAGAAGCTCGTTTACTCAGTGAAGTAGCCATTCAAACACAACCTCCTCGCAATCAGACCTTATACAACGTTTTAAGCTCACCTAGAGAAACCTACCTAAAACGTAGGTTTCTACCTCTTAATAAATAACTTCCTTAAATGCCTCAATAAATGCATCAATGTCAGCCTCAGAAGTAAGGTGCCCGAATGAAAGTCTTACCGCGCCACGTGCTGCATCTTTCGAAACACCCAAGGCCATGAGTACATGGCTAGGTTCCAAGCTTTTTGCCGAACACGCAGAACCACCTGAAACCCCAAACCCAGCTGCATCAAGTCGAAGCAAAATTGTTTCACTTTCCATGCCTTCAACTAACACGTGTACCAAATTGGGAAGATAATTCGTACTCCCTTCAGGCACCGCAACGGTGCAGGTCACCCCTGGAATACTACTTAGCTCACGATATAACTTGTCTCGAAGAGCAATTTCGCGAGGTGTTTCTTGATCCATTTCCCGCAAAGCTGCTTCAACGGCAGCAGCGAAGCCAACCATGCCGCACACGTTTTGCGTGCCGCTCCGTAACGAATTTTCCTGTCCACCGCCAAGAATAAAAACGTCAAAGGGGGTGCGAGAACGAAGATAAAGCGCACCTATCCCCTTCGGTCCACCTACTTTATGAGCCGAAAGACTCATAGCGTCGACCCCAAGGTCATTCACGTCGATAGGATACTTGCCAAGCACCTGAGTTGCATCAGTGTGGAATAAGGCACCTACGTTATGAGCCATCTGAGCAAGGTCTTTGATAGGCTGTATGCTGCCAATTTCAGCATTCCCCATAATGACCGACACTAAAATTGTTTCTTCAGTGAGCGCAAGACGAAGTTGATCGGTCGTAATGATGCCTTCCGCATTAGGCTCTAGGTAAGTCACGTTAAACCCGAAAGACTGCAGTCGCTTAACCGGACTTTGAACTGCAGCATGTTCGATACTAGAAACAATAATATGAGGCGTAAATCCGCAAATGCCAATCTTGCGGCGAGCCTCAATAGCGGCGCTTGTAATACCAAAGATGGCAGCATTATCCGCTTCCGTTGCACCGCTTGTA
Source organism: uncultured Coriobacteriaceae bacterium (assembly GCA_949294735.1). Taxonomy (GTDB): domain Bacteria; phylum Actinomycetota; class Coriobacteriia; order Coriobacteriales; family Eggerthellaceae; genus CASFII01. Next base: position 151,943 of record CASFII010000006.1, read on the forward strand.
AAAATAATCTCATTAGGACGAGCACCTATGCTCTGAGCAAGACTATGACGAGCCTTTTCCATTGCTGCGAAGGCAGCTCTTCCTGGAGAATGGAGCGAATTAGCATTAGCTCCTACTGCAAGATTAATAGTGCCAGGAGTATTAAATGGCTTCATAGCCTGAGCTGCTTCTTCACGAAGGGGTGCTGTAGCAGCCCAGTCAAGGTACACATAAGTATTGGCATCAAAAGTTGGTTCCATTATTGAAGCGCCTCCTTACGCGCAGATTCAGCAACACTTAGAATGTCTTGTAAGGCACGCGCTGGATCGGGTGCTCCACAAACCGCATTCCCACAAACTAAAACATCGGCACCTGCCGCACAAACAATCGGTGCCGTTTTCAGCCCTATACCGCCATCTACCTGAATAAGAGGCGAAACTCCAGCTGATTGAGCAATCTGTACTACTTCGGCAACTTTAGCGTCGCTTCCTTCAATATAGCTTTGACCCGAAAAACCAGGTTCGACGCTCATGATGAGAACCATATCCAAAAGCTCAATAAAGGATGCAATCTCACTCACGGGAGTTTTTGGTTTGACACTGAGAGCAAACTTCACACCTGCGTTGTGAGCCATTTCATATGCCTTGCGAACTTCTTCTTCATTTTGAAGAGCTTCTATATGAACCGTCACTAAGTTTGCTCCCGCCTCTAAAAACCAAGGAAGCTGATAGAGCGGATTGCTAATCATAAGATGCACATCCAGGGGAAACGAGGTAGTTTTAGCAAGCTGCTTTACCACGGGAACGCCCATGGAAAGGTTGGGAACAAAATGTCCATCCATAACATCCACATGAAGCATTCCTGCCCCTGCACGTTCAAGTCGTTCGACTTCACTTCCCAGGCTCATGAAGTTAGCCGACAGGATTGAAGGGGCTATTTGTACCTGTTCAAACATGTAAACCTACTTTCTTAGATAACAGGCTTATTCTACTCCACGAATTTAATCTCCTGCGTAAGAGTTACCAAGAGGTATAAATGCTTCGCTAACAGCCTTTACGAAACAAAATGAGCCGAGGATACCCTCGGCTCATTAAGTTTTTTGGAACGTTTTAAACGAAATTAACGCTTGTTACCATTTGCTGAAATAGAAGCTGCGCATAGAAAATACAGCAGTGGAACAATTGCAACAGCGACAGACTCGGTTAAAGAAGAACCCGTAAAGAGTGCTATCACTAAACCAATAAGAGCTCCTACTGCTGCAAGCGTACCAAAGATAACCGCAGGCGTCTTCTTGGTAGGATCATTTGCGGCACGAAGACCAAATATGCCAGCAATAATGTCAAATGCGCCTGTAATGATATAGAAGATGCAGAGCGTGTCTAAAACAACCCAACCCCACAGACCAGCCAACATAACACCGCCAAAGAGAACAGAAGCAACACCGCCAATGAGCATCAAAACGGAGCAAATCTTAAAAAGTGTTTTCATACATACCTTCCTTAAATGTATAAGCATCAAAATGCATCGCTCATAATAATGCAAAATAAAAGCCTCTGCACTCTACAATACGCAGACTCAACTTAAAGTTTGCCATGGAAAAAAGTCCAGAAAGATGTAGCTTATCTACGCTAATTAAGCTAAATCCCACTATAATGAATTTACGTGATGCCATGGTGAGCGAGGACTTATGACTTCTCTAAATTCGTTCGTCTACAAAACCCCTTTAGGGCCAGTAACCATCACCTCAAACGCCAACGGTCTAACTTCTCTCGTTTTTTCCTTTGGTGATACACAAAAGCCTAGTGCACTCACCAACCAAGCGGCAAATGAGCTACTTGAATACCTTGCGGGAAAAAGGCGTGTCTTTTCAGTAGCCCTCGATCCCGAAGGAACTGCTTTCCAAAAAGAAGTTTGGCGTATTATTCAGTCTATTCCCTACGGAGAAACAAAAACCTGCTCTGAAATAGCTGAAATCCTTGGCTCTCCTACCGCTTATAAATCTGTGAGCGTTGCGGCGCAGAAAAACCCTTTGCCCGTTTTTATTCCCTGTCATCGAGTAGCAAACGCAGCAGGCGAACCCCTGGGAAAGGGTCTTGAAGCCAACCATCGTCTGAAGTTGCGCGAATTTGAGCAGCTACAAGTAAAAAAGGCAGCAAGCAGGCACTAGTTCGTTTGCGAGGATTTCTTGTCCCCAATGCGACGTTCAGTTCCCGCGCGCAAACGTTCGATATTTCCCCGATGCGCCCAAACAACCGTAAGAGCACCAATAGTGCAGAAAAGCCACGCCAAAGGATAACCCCAGAAAAAATAGAGCGCGAAGAAAGGACACGCGGCAGCGGCGGCAATAGATCCTACAGAAACGTAACGGGTTATAGCAACCAGAACAATAAAGATAGAAAGTTCGAGCAAAGCGCCAGGAACACCAAAGACTACGAACAAACATCCTACCGCAACAGCAATACCTTTCCCACCCTTAAACTTAAGCCACGGGCTAAAGATATGACCCCATGCACAACCAAGAAGACTTAAGCCAAGGTAGTCTTGGTAGGCCAAAGCTGCATCCTCAGGAAGACCTTCGGGGATAATCAACCCCAAAACAGCCATAACCACTACACCAGAAAGCAAGCCCTTACCAAAGTCCAGCACGAACACAGCTGCTCCGCCAACTTTGCCCAAACTGCGCATAGCATTGGTGGTTCCAATGTTCCCCGAACCTTCGTTACGAATATCCTTATGATAGAAAACGCGAGAAATAATCACGCCCCACGGGATACTCCCTAAAAGAAACGTGGTTACAAAGACCAAAACTGCTGCTATTACTTCAGAAACGCTTACTGGGTTCACCGCAATCTCTTTTCGCTAGTCTTTCTTTTTAAACTTCAAACGTACGGGCGTCCCCGTGAAATCAAACGTGGCACGCAGTCTGTTTTCCAAATAGCGCTCAAAGCTATCGTTCACCAAATCTGGATGGTTTGCAAAGAAGGTAATAACGGGAGGACAGGTTCCTGTTTGAGTTACGTACTTCATGCGTAAAATGCGCTTACCCGATGAAATGGTATGCCCCGCATCACGAATATCAGCTAACCATGAATTCAGCTTGTTGGTGGGAACCACACGGGTAAAACTTTCATACGCGCGGTTAACCGCATCCCAAACGCCCTGCACCTTTTTCCCCGTTAAGGCAGAAATAGCAACAACGGGCGCATATCCAACAAAGGTCATACGATCAGCGATGCGTTCACGAATTTCTTTCTTAGCTTCAGGACCTTCCACTAAATCCCACTTATTCAAAACAATCACCAGAGCACAGCCGCGTTCAGCCGCAAAACCAGCTACGCGCTGGTCTTGGTCGGTAAGCCCAATGCTTGCATCAATCACCAGAAGCGCCACATCAGCACGGTCAATGGCACGCATTGCGCGAACAAAACCATAGTATTCAACATCTTCATTTATCTGGCTTTTTCTGCGCAGACCTGCCGTATCAACAATGGTGTATTTCTGACCATTATGTTCAACTTTGGTGTCAATAGCATCGCGCGTTGTGCCTGCAACGTCTGCCACAATAGAGCGATTGTCGCCCGTGAGACAATTTGTCAGCGAAGACTTACCTGCATTCGGTCGGCCGATGATGGCAACGTTAATACCCGAATCTTCATCGGTTTCGTCAAAATCAACAGGAAGTTTTTTGAGTTCCTCAACCAAGGCATCCAGCAAATCCCCTGTTCCATGACCATGAATTGATGACACGGGCCATGGATCGCCTAAACCAAGCTGATAGAACTCCCAAAGTTCATCCATCTTATTAGGAGTATCCATTTTGTTTACAACCAAAAAAACGGGCTTTTCGCTTCTTCTGAGAATGCGTGCAACCTCTTCGTCATCAGCATTAATGCCAGTTCGCCCATCCACCAAAAAGACAATAGCATCAGCTTCGCGAGTAGCAGCAAACGCCTGGTCACGAATGGAACCCTGGAAGGCGTCATCGGTGGCCATTTCAATACCACCCGTGTCAATAAGGGTGAAGGTCACCCCATTCCAGTCAGCTTCATGATACGAACGGTCACGCGTAACGCCGCGCATTTCGTGCACAATAGCCTCGTTGGCTTCGGCAATTCTATTCACAAAGGTAGACTTGCCCACATTCGGGCGTCCTACAACTGCAACTATTGGTAGTCCCATAGCGTTTCCTCGGTATCTTCTTATTCTTAACCGTTGTACTCGTATTACTTTTCGTGAGCTAAACGGGCAATTTCTGCCAGATAATCCTCAGGGGTACAGGATACCACGGCTAGCGAAAGTCCCGTTGCCTTTTCCATATCCTCTAAAGAGAGCCCATCTAGCGTTAAACCGTCGTCATTGAATATAACAGCTGGAAGGCACCACAGAGCGCCTTCGGACAGCCCCTGGTGTTGAGTCTGCCAGTCGTTCAAAGCCGCAACAATGTCACACCCACACAAAAGACCTGTGACATCTACGTTTCCGCCGAAGAAATTGTTTTGAATTGGGAAGTCTTCAAAAGTATCCGCTAAGCAGCTCTGTTCAATTAGTTGATGAAAAAGAGGCTCCATGGCATACCCACATACATACCTGAAGGTTAAACCCTTAGTTCGAAGCGCCTCTGCTGTTTCATACATTACGCCTGATGTAGACGCCCGCATCCAACTATCAACATTGCTTCGCACAATGCCAATACCGTCTTCGAACATATCAAACGCTCCGTAGGTATCCGCCTCCGGTAAAAAGTCCAGAAGGCCCTCCCCATAAGCATTACGATAGAATTCATCTGCAGGGTATACCCAAGACGTACCTCTTTCAGCCTCCGCCCTTTCGCGGAAAGGATTCACCGTGCGTAACACCTCTTTGGACTCATAGGGATTATTGAAGCTTCGTGAAAACAGCTCTTGATACTTGGTATAACCCAGGGGGACTATACCAACACTCAGAATACCAGGGTGTTCATACGCCCATATAAGTGTTTCCCGAAGAACATCCCCATCGTTTACCCCAGGAACCAAAACAATCTGAACGTACGCTTGAATCCCCTGATGTAAAAGGCGCTCCAATACTTCTAAGCCATGAGCAGCATGGGCGCCAATCATACGGCGACGTACCTCAGGGTTGACCGCATGAAGCGATACGTGCAGGGGTGAGATTCGCTGGTTAACAATGCGACGCTCTTCTTCAGGCTTGACATTGGTCAGAGTTACGAATGTTCCAGACAAAAAGCTTAAACGGAAGTCATCGTCGCGAAGCGTCAACGAAGGTCGCAAACCCTTTGGAAGTTGCTGCATAAAGCAAAACATACAGTTATTGCGACACTGCTTAATACCATCGAACACCACGCCTTCGAATTCAAAGCCCCAGTGCTCTCCCTCTTCACGTGCAAGTTCGACTTCCCCCTGGTCGCCATCAAGGTCAATATATCCAACCGTAATTTCATCTGCCGCCGACAGCCACTGCCAATCAAGCAAATCGCGAAGCGGTTCCCCATCAACCGTCAAAAGCACACAACCTGGCTCAAAGCCAGCATCATCGGCTGGACTACCAAGCTCAACGGAACAGATTCGGGCACCAGGGTTTTCTACCGGAGAGGCTTCTGTCTGAAGTTCCATATCTTTTGTCGGATAGCTATTCACGGCGTATCCTTGATTAATACGTTTGGAGCAATTGCAAAACTGCCTTGATTTGGTCTTCAGGAGTAGAAGCACCAGCAGTCAGACCAACGCGTGAACAAGAGACAAACAATTCAGGTGTTAATTCTTCGGGAGATTCGATATGAAAGGTCTGAGGGCACACCTCAGCACAGATTTCAGCAAGGCGAGTGGTGTTTGAAGAATTACGACCTCCCAGTACCACCATAGCATCCACACGTGACGCTAAGGTAGCAGCAGCATTCTGTCGCTGAGCCGTAGCAAAGCAAATGGTATTCATGACCCGCGGTTCGCATCCTCTGGCTTCCAAAGCAGACACCACAGCATCAAGCGTTTCCTTCATTTGCGTAGTCTGCACAACGACGCCCACTTGCTCGCACAAAGCTGCAGGCAAGCTGTCAGAGGAAGCTACTACATCTACCCGAGCACCCTCTTTTCGAGCATACGCAGTGATACCTAATACCTCAGGATGACCTTCTTCCCCAACCACAATCACGTGATAACCAGCTTTTGCTAAGTCTTCTGCCGCCTTTTGGGCACGAGCAACATGGGGACAGGTAGCGTCAATGACATCCAAGTTTCTAGCTAATGCTTTTGAGCGTTCTTCAGGTGTAACACCATGGCTTCTCAGGATTAAAGGCAAACCTTCAGGAGCTTCATCGACACTGTTTGCCATCTGCATTCCGTGAGCAGACAAGTCTGCAACCACCTTAGGGTTATGAATAAGCGAACCTAGAGTGCAAGCCGAACCGTACTGGTCGAGTGCATCATGTGCCAAATTTAGCGCACGTTGCACGCCATAACAGGCACCCGCATATTCAGCCAAAACAACGTCCATTTAGACTTCCTCGGATGCGGGTTTGGCTTCAGGGGTGCTTGCTGTTTGCGGTTCTTCATTGTGAGAGGTTTTGTTGCCATCAATCACATAGGGTGCAGCTTTGAATCCACGAAGCACCTCCGTATAGTCCTTTGACGTGGGAAAAAGCTCAACCATGTCAACCTCTTCGGCAGGAATTCGCTTTGAAAGAGCGAAGCATTCACGCATGGCATACCAGGTGCATGCATCTATACGATCTTCTTTAGGGAGAAAGTCGAATTCAGACACCAAAAAAGGAGTTCCATACTCAACAGTGATTTTTGGAAAGCGGAAAAACTTCCCCTTCTGTTTGACCAGTTCGGCATCGCGAACCGTCATGGGAAGAATAGGAACATGTGCCATTTTTGCAATAAAGGCCGCCCCAGAATGAATGGTGGGAACTTGCGAACCTTTGCCTCGGCGTGTTCCTTCGGGCATGATGGCCACTGGTTCACCCTGCTTTAACATACGCGTTGCACGCTTGATAGCCGTACGGTCAGCGGAATCACGCTTAATAGGAAAAGCTCCAACGCGCGTCAAAATGTGACCGACCAAACCACCCGCATTGTCAAATAGAGTGTCGCGGCCTACAAAACGCAACCACTGCGAAGGGCGTGCAGACAAATACAAAAACACTACGTCTAAAAACGACGTGTGATTTGATACCACCAGCACACCGCCCTTGCCCTTAAACTGACGAAGGCTTTCTCGCCCATCAACATGATAACGAAACAGAATCTTAAAAAGGAACCCTAAAACTATCCAGAGTAAGTTTCCGAGCCAATGGGGCGCACGACGCTCCCCTGGCTTTTCGCAGGTAAAGGGCATATCCCATATTTTTTCATACGATGCAGCCATGCAATCACTTTCTAAAACGCTACTGACGTGCAGCTTTTGCTAGTGAACAAATTTGTTCGATAACGTCTTCAATGTAGTGCGTTGTGGAGTCAATATGAATTGCGTCTTCCGCTGGACGAAGCGGAGAGGTTGCGCGCGAAGAATCATACGCATCGCGACGACGCAAATCAGCCAGCACTTCTTCGTAGTCTAGGGAACCTACACCACGATCGACGTTTTGGCGAACGCGACGATGTGCGCGCTCTTCATCACTGGCGGTCAAAAACACCTTCACTTCAGCGTTCGGAAACACAACCGTACCAATGTCACGACCCTCAACCACATAATCCCCCGCATTACCAATGCGGCGCTGCTGGTCAACCAGTGCCTCGCGAACAGCTGGAGCAGCAGAAACAGGACTCACTGCTTTGTCGATTTCCGTAGTGCGAATGGCGTCGGTGACTTCTACCCCACCAATAAACACACGCTTTGGAACAGGGTCACCTTCATTATGACCAAATTCAATGTCGTAGGTACGTGCCACCTCACCTAGAGCTTCATTGTCATCCAAGGGAACACCATTTTGTTGTGCCTGCCAGGCAACCGCACGATACATGGCACCTGTGTCTAAGCAAGAAAAACCAAGTTTCTTTGCCACAGCCTTAGCTACCGTAGATTTACCAGCACCCGAAGGCCCATCAATTGCAATAATCATTTTCCTAACCTCATTACGTCAGACAAAAAATTCGGATAGCTTATTGTAACGGAAGAAAAATCCGGAATTATTACAGGTTTGTTTCCGCACAAACCAACCAAAGCCCAGGTCATAGCCAAACGATGATCATCATGCGCCGTAAAGAACAGGTGAGAAGTGTTCTTTAAGTTAGGATTGCCTTCAATATACAAGTCATTCCCATCTTCCCAGGCGTCCACACCCAACTGAGAAAGCCCTTCAATAATAGCAGCGAGCCTATTGCTTTCCTTGACGCGCAATTCGCTTACTTCGCGAAACACCGTAATTCCTTTTGCATGAGCTGCCACCAGTGAAAGAACTGGTATCTCATCCACCAGACCAGCAATTTTGTCGGCGGGAATTTCGCAACCCCTCAAACCAGGAGTATAACGAACAGAAATGTTGCCTACGGGTTCTTTACCGGAAGCACCCGTACGCACGATAGTTATATCAGCACCCATACGCTCAAGGGTACGGGTAAACCCAATGCGCGCCGTATTGAGGCTTACGTTTTCGATACACACCTCACTACCAGGCTTTAACAGTGCCGCGCACGCAATAAACGCCGCAGACGAAGGATCACCAGGAACAAGGATTGAAGCAGCTTGAGGAATGCTTCCCCCCTGCACTTCTGCGGTACAGTTTGCAGCTGTCGTAGGTATTCCAAATTCAGGAAGCATCAATTCCGTATGATTCCGCGAAGGAGAAGGCTCTATGAGGGCTGTCTTCCCTTCAGCAAAAATGCCTGCTAACAACACAGCAGTTTTGAGCTGAGCTGAAGCCATGGGTGCTTCGTAGCGAATGCCCTGCAATTTGCTAGAACCGCAAACTTTTAACGGAAGATTTTGCCCTTCAGCTGGCTCAAAATGAGCGCCCATTTTCATGAGGGGTGCCGTAATCCGACGCATAGGACGCTTTTTGAGAGAGTCGTCACCCGTCAGCGTAACGCATATGTCCCATGGTGCCAGAATGCCCATCAAAAGACGTGCTGTCGTGCCAGAATTACCACAGTCAATAGGTCCACTCGGTTCAGTAGGACCTTTTGCGCCCCACCCCTTGATAGTTCCTTCAAGGCTCCCATCTTCTGCTTTAGTTAAGTTTGCTTGAGCACCTAATGCCTGAATAGCAGCAAGCGAAGAACGGACATCGTCGGAGTCCAAAACTCCTTTGACTTCAGAAACCCCTTCTGCCATAGCCGAAAACAAAATTGCACGATGCGAAATGCTCTTGTCACCCGGCACCCGAATAGTACCTTTCAGCGGTGCCTTCAGTGGAGAAATAAGCGGAACCTGCGTCATTGTTCTTCACCCCCTTGCCCTAACGGACGAAACGATATAGCAAAACCTGCCTTAATGAGCTTTAAGGATAGTTGGCCTACATCACCTTCGTCGGTCAAAATGAGACTTAACACTGCTCGGTCTTCCGTAACGTGGTCGATTTCTATAGATTGGATATTACAACCTACAGAGCTTGCGATGGTTGTCACCTCAGCTACCACGCCCATGCGGTTTGTCATGGGGATACGCACTTCAAGCAAATCTTTACTGGAGGGTACCCAGGCGCTCGGCAAGGCACGTCGCGCTTCAGCAGCCTCCCCTAAAAGCCTCGTCAATTCTTCTTTGTTACCCGATTCTAAAGCTTGAGCAAAGTTGCTTAGAATGTCTGACATTTCGTGGAGCCCCGATGAAAGAGCTTTGGCGTTATCGAAAGCAATACCACACCAGAGCTTCGGCGAGCCTGCCGCTACTCTAGTGGTGTCCTTAAAACCGCCGGCAGCAAGACGCATGAGTGATTGTTGCTCGTCAGCATGTCTGCTCGCTAGCTGCACCAAAGAGGAAGCAACAAAATGAGGGACATGGCTCACAACTGCGATAGCATCATCATGTTCTTCACGCGGAAGTGAAACCACGCGTGCCCCTAAGCTAGTCACAAATTCGTGCATACGCTGGAAATGTTCAGGAGCAGTGTGAGCGTCCGGGCACAAAATCCAATGAGCACCCTCAAAAAGGTCTGCACGAGCGGCGTCTATTCCGCTTTTTTCTGACCCTGACATGGGGTGACCCGGAATATAGTTGTCCGGATAAGGCAGCTCTGTTTGAGCAACATCCAGAATGTGAGCTTTCGTAGAAATAGTGTCGGTAACAACACCCTTAAAGTCCCAATCTTTAAGATGGGTGAAAATGTCGTCAACTCCAGCTACGGGTGTTGCAACTATCACCAAATCGCAACGTGTACGTACAAATTCTTCAAAACGTGGGTCTTCTAATCCAGTCGCGCACGTTACCCAACCGCGTTCTTGAGCTGAAACACGGGTTCTGGAATCGGTATCCACGCCATACACCTCACCAGGATACTTTTGCTTCTTAAGAGCTGCAGCAATACTTGCACCAATAAGTCCTAACCCTATGATGGCAAGGTTTTGAAATGCGGGTGCAGATGTAGGTTCTTTAGAAGTTTCATCAGGTAAAGCGGTATTAGTAAGCTGTTCAGACATGGCTGCCTTCCTCATGTTGTACTGGTTGTGCACCGTGCAAATTATGAGCCAAGAAGCCTTTTGCGTCTACGGCTTATTGCATGTAACTCCAAAGCAATGCCACTTCTTGATCAGACAAAAGACGCCAGGAACCTCGTGGCAAACTACCAAGCGTCAGACACCCAAAACTTTCCCTATGGAGTGCCAATACGGGGTGACCTATGGCTGAAAGCATGCGTTTTACCTGTCGTTTTTTACCTTCATGAAGAACTAAACACACAACCGACTGTTCCGAATTGCCCTTCTTCGCCGCCATTCCTTTGCCCGTATGCATGGAAGCGGTTTGCGAAACCTCAAAAAGCTTACGTGCTTTCTGCTCTTCAACGCCACGTACAATCTTCGCCTCTGCGGGCAATGTCATACCGTCGTCAAGAAGAATTCCTGTACGCAAAGGAGTAAGTTCACTGTCGGAAATCTGACCATCAACTAAGGCAATATAGGTTTTGGGGACATGATTTTTTGGACGCAAAAGTGCGTGCCCTAATTCCCCATCCGTGGAAAAAAGCAAAAGACCCGTTGTATCTTGATCAAGTCTGCCAATGGGGTAAAGTCCTGGATATTCTTTTTCGGGCACTAATTCAGAAACTAAGTGGTTGGCGTGTTCATCTTTCATGGACGTCACATATCCCGCAGGCTTATGAAGCATGAGCGTTACGTGCTCAAAAAAGCCTTCAATACGCTTTCCGTCAACCGTTACTTCATCAACACCAGGCTCTACCTTGGAACCCAAATCTGCAACTAGACCATTCACGCGCACTCTACCAGCACGTATAAGATCTTCAGAGGCACGCCTGCTTGCAACCCCGCATCGAGCTAGATATTTTTGTAAGCGAACTTCCATTACTCTTCGTCAGTTTCAAATTGAAGTTCATCAAAGTCAATTTTGTCGACCAAACCAAAACTACCCGCCAAAGCGCTCACAAACTTGCGCTGCATTTCATCAGGTGTCTGACCATCACCAGAAACACTATCTTCGCCGCTCAATGAGCCTTCAGGAGCAACCTCTTCACTAGGGTTTTTGAGCGGCTCAGCAATACGCAAATGCTCAAGAACGACCGAAACTCCCGTGGTAGCACTCAGACGTTGCTTGATGAACCGCGCTGTCTCTTCGTCGGGAGCAAAGTCCTCCAGTGGTGGCAAATCTTTAACCGACCGCAAACCAAACTTTTCTAAAAAGGTTCGAGTAGTTCCGTACAAAACCGGCTGACCGGGCGTGTCCGCCGTTCCTACTTCATGCAGCAAGCCCTTTTCAATGAGCGAATTAATAGAACTGTCTGAATTAACCCCGCGAACAGAGGCAACACCCGCTCGGGTTATAGGCTGCCCGTAGGCAATAATTGCCAGTGTTTCCATGGCAGCCTGAGAAAGCCTTCTGGTATCCCACGAAAGAACATAGCGCTCCAGCAATTCATGATAGGCTGGATGGGTAAATAAGCGCCATCCACCAGCAATTTCACGAAGTTGAATTCCGCGGTTTTCTTCTTCGAAACGCGCGCGCAAATCAGTAAGCGCACGTTCAACCTCACTTGGTTCAACTTCAAGCATATCTGCCAAAACAAGCGTACTTACCGGTTCGTCACTCACAAAAAGAAGTGCTTCCAAAGCACCTGCAAGCTGCTTATCTTCAAGACCAGAAAACATGGTTAATCCTTTTCTACCGAAGTCAGTTCGTCATCCTCGCCTAAGAACAACTCACCTGAGCCTTCAATAAACGTGATATCGATGTCGCCGAAAGCTTCCTTTTGTTCAAGCTTTACCATCGATCGTTTATATAATTCTAAAACTGCCAAAAACGTCACCACAATGAGCGGCGCTTCGGTACGCTCGTCAATGAGCTCGGAAAACATCAGGTGCTTCTTATTCTTAATGCGTTGATGAATAGCTCGAACATGAACTTCCACTGGGATGGGCTTCGCAGCAATGTGTTCTGCCTCAAGCAAGAATCGTTCACGCCGAGAAAATGCTTGCACCGCCAGGTAAGCCAAAGAATCTAGCGTAACGTCCTTCAAGAAATCGGGCATCAAATTCATAAAGCACGCATCGGGACCAAATGGTCTCACCTGCATACGCGATTCATTTTCGTAACGAGCCCATAGAGCTGCCGCAACGTTTTTGTACTGCTTGTAGGCCAGCAAACGCCCAACCAAGATGTCGCGTGCTTCACTGGGAGCCAATTCCGCAAGCTCAATTTCTGTTTCGCTTTTTTCGCGAGGAATCAGGCTTTCGGCCTTAATCTCCAAAAGCGTTGACGCCACCAACAGAAAATCGCTAGCTACATCCAAGTCCAGCGTGCGCATATGACTTAGCTCAGCAAGATATTGGTCTGCAATTTCAGTAATAGAAATGCTTCCGATGTCCACCTTTTGACGACTCACTAAATACAAAAGTAAGTCAAAAGGACCTTCGAAGCTTTCTATGCGTACCTTATACGACATACAAACCTAAAAACATACACTCTAAATGGCAAATGGGAATATAAGATTCGCCAAATTACCTGCCGTAACATTCAGATACATACCAATGGGATTAACATTGAGAACATAAGGCACCACCACAATGATTATCATAAAGATAGGAAATGCCCAGCGCTGCAGCTCATAGTATTTGGGAAGATACTTGACGGGAACCAATAAAGCAAAAATTGAGGAACCATCCAAGGGCGGAATGGGTAAAAGGTTAAAGAACATCAAGTACAGATTAATAAGCGCAAACAGTGGCAAAAAGAGCGTATAGAAATAGACGAACGCCTCATTCGTAAGCACGAGGGTAAGTGCCGTTGGATACAGTACCCAAGCCAACGCAGCTGCCAGAAGTGCCATTACCAGATTTGCGCACGGACCCGCTAATCCTACAATCACATCCCCCTTACGTGGATCCTTAAAATAACGCGGGTTGTAGGGAACGGGTTTAGCGTACCCAAAAATAGGTCCACCCATAGCCATCATACACAAGGGCAAGATGACTGTTCCGAAAGGATCAAGGTGCTTTAACGGGTTAAGCGAAAGCCGACCCTTGCTCTTCGCGGTAGGATCCCCCAGTTTGTAGGCAGCGTAACCATGCGCCACCTCGTGAAATACCAAGGCGGGAACAAAGCTCAAAATGCTGCAGAGCAGATATATCAAATAATCGTTCGACATAAGCAGGCAGTGTATCACAAACTTCTGTTTAAACCAGGTTTCCCCAGCCAAGCTGACGCATAGCTTCATACACCCCAATTGCTACTGAATTTGAAAGATTCAAGCTTCGCAATCCCTCACGCATGGGAATACGTACACAGGCGTCTTGGTAGGCTTCAATAATCTCTTCGGGAAGACCCTTGCTTTCACGTCCGAAAACCAGAAACGCATCGCTTCCGTACGTTACCTCGGTATAGCTTCTTGTAACATGGCCCGTAAACAGATGAAGTTCATCTTTCCCATGAGCCTCAAAGAAATCTTGCACGCACGCCCATCGGACAATCTCAACCTCGTCCCAATAATCACACCCTGCGCGTGCAAGGTTTTTTTGAGTAAGGCGAAAACCCATTGGTTCTACCAGATGCAGACGCGCACCCACGCAAGCGCAGGTGCGAGCAATGTTTCCCGTATTTTGTGGAATTTCAGGTTCAACAAGTACAACGTTTAACATGCGTTACTCCTGGTGTTTAGCCAGTTCAGCTTCCATTTCTTCAGTAAGCATAAACCACTCTTCTTCGGCTGCAGCCAGCCTTTGCTTCAATTCGGCATGCTCGGCAATAGCATCCGAGCTAGCATCTTCTTTGGTGTAAAAACTCGAATCAGCCAAAAGCTCCAGCAATTCCGCCATACGCTTGTTGTCGCGCTCCATTTGCGCGTCAAGCTCTGCAATCCGCTTTCGGTGGTGCTTGAGCGCAGCGTAGGCCTTATTTCGAGCCTCGGCTTCTTTGCGCTTCTGCTCTTTTGTTTTCTTGGCTGAAGGAGCTGGCTTTTCATCTTTGCGATGGTTGTTTACTTTTATCACCGTCTTCTGGGGGGCTTCTTTTATCATTTCGTCGACTAAGGACGCATTTGTAGGAGCGTCACCCGCAAGTTGACCGCTTTTGAAAAGATAGTAGTCATAGTCGCCATCGTAGGAAGTAATCTTTCCTGGTTGCACTTCCACAATTCGGTTCGCAACACTCCGAATAAGATGACGGTCGTGCGTAATAAGTAAGATAGTTCCTTCAAACTGACGAAGCGCTTGCTCCAGAATGTCAGCTGAAGCAATGTCAAGATGGTTGGTAGGTTCATCAAGACACAGTAAAGGCGCTGGAGCTACCAGCATTTTTGCAAGTGCAAGCCTGCTTTTTTCGCCACCAGAAAGAACACTTACCCGTTTTTCAACGTCATCACCAACAAACAAAAATGCACCGAGCAGCGTTCGAACCTGCGAAATATTCCAACCGGGCGCAACCCTATCAAGTTCTTCAAAGACTGTATTTCCGCTATTAAGCTCTTCCAGCTGGTGCTGGGCGTAGTACGTTTTCGTTACGTGAACACCATACTCTATGGTGCCGGCGTTTGGTTGAAGTACGCCTGCCACCATCTTAAGAAGCGTAGATTTACCAGCGCCATTGGGACCAACCAAGGCAACCTTTTGTCCGCGAAACAGCGAAAAATCCTGGCCATCGTACACGGTATTGTCACCAAAACGCTTTACCAGCCCTGTGGCACGTACCACCATATCACCTGTTCGTGGTGGCTGCTTGAAATTGAAGTGAACATGTTTCTTTTCATCAGGCACCACGACGCGTTCCATACGCTCAAGCTTTTTTATGCGATCTTGAACTTGCTTAGCTTTCGTGGGTTTGTAGCGAAACTTCTCAATAAAGGCTTCCATATGTGCAATTTCTTCAGCTTGCTTAGCAGCCAACGCACGCAAACGCTCAATGCGCTGTTCTCGTTCGCGTAAATAGGCTGAATAATTGCCCTTATAGAGCACCACTTCGCCGTTGTCGATTTCCGCAACACGATCAACCATGTTGTCCATAAATGCGCGGTCGTGGCTTACAACAACCACCGTGCCCACATACCCACGCAAAAATCCTTCAAGCCATTTCACGCTTTCCAAATCAAGATGGTTCGTCGGTTCGTCCAAAAGCAACACTTCAGGATTGCGGATAAGAAGCTTTGCAAGCGCAATGCGCATTTGCCAGCCACCAGAAAACTCGGTAGTGAGCCTGACTAAGTCATGTTCTTTAAAGCCCAGGCCGAAAAGGACGCTTCGTATTTTGGCTTCAATGGTGTAACCGCCCAAGTTTTCGTAAGCATCGCGCGCGCGTCCACACGCTGCCAGTTGCGCTTCAGTAGGGTTTTCTCCCAGTTCAGACTCGAGTTTCGTAAGATGTTGCTCTGCTTGAAGTATTTCTATCTGAGAAGACAACACCTCTTCAAAGATGGAACGTTCCTGCATTTCAATAGCTTCTTGCTCCAAATAGCCCACTCGGGCACCTTTAGCAAAAAGTACGCGACCCGCATCAGCGTCTTCTTCACCCGTGATGATGTTTAACAACGTGGTTTTGCCCGCACCGTTGGGGCCAACCAACGCAAGACGATCGTATTCTTCCAGCTTAAACGTGACGTCATGGAAGAGAACACGTCCCCCGAATGATTTTGATATGTGTTCAAGTTGTACAATCATAGCTGCCACATAATAGCAAAACGAGCCCGCATCCGCAGGCTCGTTTAAAACTAGCGTATTTAAGGATTACGCAATCCTATCCCCTGCCGTAGGACCAGAAGTGCAGGTATACACTTCAGTTACGTCAATAAACAAACCGCCCTTGGCGCGGAATGGCTTACCCTTAGCTTCCAGCTTTGCGTCCGCCCAAGCCTTCAGTTCGGCAAACTCTTCGCCTTCGTTTACATAACGAGCAGTGCCATACATCTGATACGACGTAGTGTCGTTGCAGAAAGAAATGGCTACCTTTGGATTAGCCATAAAGTTTGCATAGGTCTTTTTGAAGAATTGATCAGAAACATAGATGGTTTCTTCATCAATAACCTTCTTCAGAGTTACGGGAACCGCATTGGGCTGCCCTTCCAAAGAAGCAGTTACCACATAGGCAACTTCCGTGTCATTAAACAAATCAATTACTTCTTGAGGCATCTTGGTCATAGTTTCCCCTTTCGTAAGGTTATAACAATAAAAGTATACACCGTCATGAATGAACAAGGCTTTCAACACAGCAGAAATGATGCGCTTCTGGCAAATTTCGTAGTATACTGGGCGCTTATTGACAGCAGAAAGGCGACATCATGGCAGTACAAATTGCATATCTTGGACCAGCTGGTACGTATTCTGACGAAGCAGCACGCAAGTTCGCAAACAAGCTTAAACTGGTTGACCCAGAGTTCGTAGAATGCACCTCCTTCGACGAAGTGTTCGACTGCGTTGAACGCGGCAAAACCGAATATGGTGTTGTGGCTAAGGAAAACTCTTTAGAAGGCTCTGTTACTGCCACCCTTGATAACTTTGCTCTGAAAAGCAGTGCCAACATCCTGGGGGAGGAAATTATCGACATTCACCATTGCCTGGTTATGCACCCTGAAGCGCGCCTTGAAGATATCACCACAGTTGCTTCTCACCTACAAGGCCTGGCGCAATGTCGTCGTTACCTCGCGGAAGTACTGCCGGGAAGAACCACTCTAACCACTTCTTCCACCGCAGAAAGTGCTCGTTTGGCAGCTGAGAACAAACATATTGCAGGCATTGCTAACAAGTTCGCCGCTGAAATGTATGGTGCCACGGTTCATGAATGCGAAATCGAAGACCATTTCGGCAACCAAACCGCCTTTGCTCTCATTGGGCGTCAGGGTCATCCTTCGGTATTTAGCGGGAAACGCTACAAGACGTCTTTAGTACTGTTTTTGCAGGCTGACCGCGCTGGCACCCTCAATATGATTCTTTCTGAGTTTGCCTTTGCTGGCATTAACCTCAGTCTTATCCAAAGCCGCCCAACTAAGCAAGCTCTGGGTGACTATATGTTCTTCATTGAATTCGAAGGAACAGTTCACGACCTTGCCGTACAAACAGCTCTAAACTGTCTGCGTCTTAAGCTTCGTGAAGTAAAGGTTTTAGGAAGCTACCCTGTTTGCGAAGACTAACCGTTCGCTTCGCTTCTGAAACAGTGGTTCCCTATGCTAGCTAGCGAATAAACCCAGGCAAGCGGCCGCTATACTAGAACACCAAAATTCCCAGGTGTTCCAGCAAAATTTTGAAACCAATCAAAATAAGTACTACGCCCCCAACAATAGTTGCGGGGCGTTCAAATTTTGCGCCAAAACGGTTTCCCACCGCCACACCAACCAGCGAAAGCACAAACGTAGTAATACCTATGACAGCAGCCGAAGAAACAATTTCTGCTTGCAAAAAGGCAAAGGTAATCCCCACAGCCAAGGCGTCAATAGATGTTGCTATTGCCAGCATAGTCAGTTCTTTAAAATCAAGGCTTTCTGATGTAGCTGAATATGTCCCAGCAGGACTTTCTTGGGTGGGCAAGGTTTCCTCTTCTCCAAAGAAGGCCTCGTAGAGCATTTTGCCGCCCACAAAAGCCAACAGCGCGAAAGCAATCCAATGATCAACAGGTGTTATAAAGCTCTGAAATTGCGTGCCCAGCGCCCAACCAATAATAGGCATGCCTGCCTGAAATACACCAAAGAAAAGAGCAATTATGAACGCATGCTGATAATTGACGCGCTTCATAGCAAGCCCTTTGCAAACGGCTACTGCAAACGCGTCAGCCGACAACCCTACCGCTATGCCCAATAAAACTACTAAGTCCATATCTAATAACTACCTGCAATTAAGGTTCGAGTTGCAACAACTATGTACCTTGCCTGTCAAAACCTAAAACGAATAAGAGAACAAGTACCCACTAAAGCAAAAGCAGGCCCCTCTTGTGCTTAAAAAAACCTTCCGCTACTAAATCATTGACTATCGAGCCAAACTCCTCTTGAGGCACCTCAGGACGTCCTGCCTGCATCTCTTCGTTATTAAGACGGGTAAAAACCTCACCTACCGAAAGATTTCCACCAGCCAGCACAATACGCAAAATCTCCGCCCGCTTCTGACGACGCGACCCTTCAAAAGTGCTCTGTCGCGCGTAATGAGCACTTCGCCTACTAGGGTTTGCCACCGAAAGTTTAAGATGCGCGCCATAGTCCAACAAGGCATAATACCAGGCATCCACACGAGTATCAGGACACGCATCTTCAATGTAAGGAATGAGCTCTTTATCTTTTACCTCATCAGCCTCGGGGAAAAGCTCATGAAGAAACACCGTCCGTACATTCGTTTCCAAATATACTGCTGGGAGATGATAGGCAAATGCCATAATACCCGCTGCTGTAGCAGGACCAATACCTGGCAAGGACAAAAGCTCCTCTTCGGTTTTGGGAAGTTTGCCCTGAAATTGCGCAGAGCATATTTCTGCAGTCTTCTTGAGCGACAGCGCCCGACGGTTATACCCAAGACCCTGCCAAGCCTGCACAACATCAGATACTGCCGCAGCAGCCAAGGCATCTAAATTTGGGAACTGGTTGAGAAAACGCGTCCAATACTTTTCTACACGGCTGACCTGCGTTTGCTGAAGCATTATCTCTGAAAGCATTACCGCATAGGGATCGCTAATATACCGCCACGGTAAATCACGATACAGCTTTTCTCCTGCATCCCAAATGCGTGCACAAAAACTGTCCCGCGAAAGCGGACGTTCAGACCATACTGCTTGCATACTTACGTGAAATAACCCTTATTGGGAAGCCTTTGCACCAGGCTTACACAGCGTTGCATACGTATTATTATGAACGCAATCTGAGTTACCGTTCATAGCTGCAACGATGGAAGGATGCTCAATCCCCTGCTCAAAAAGATCTTTGAGCGTAATAGAAGACAAATAATCCCGAAGAATTTTATCAGCGCCTTGCCAGACCTTATTAAAAGCGCAGTTGATGCTTTTCTTGCAATACTCGGGGTCAAGCACGCACGTTGATACCGTGAGCGGACCTTGCACCGATTCCAGAATATTCAACATAGTCATCTTTGCAGGATCCATAGCTAAGCTCAAACCGCCGTGCGCACCTCGAACCGTACGGACAAGCCCGCCTTTAACTAAATCATGCTGGATGCTCCGCGCAAAGGCATACGGGATGTTTTCCTGTTCGGCAATAGCAGCCACCGAAATATGACCATCTTTGCTCTGGTATGCAGCCCGCAAGATACGGCACGCATAGTCACAACGACGTGTTACATCCATACAGTCTCCTATTCGCCTTTCAGCAAGTCATCTATATGCTCGAGGTCTCGCTGGAAGTCCTGAACCACGGCATCTTCGAGCGCCTTGTATTCTTTCGACTCAAGCGGCTGGTATGCAGCCAGCTTGTCAAACAGGTTTTCTCTGGTGACAGGTACATACGAATGGCTCAGCAAGCTTTGTTTGTAGGCAACTTCAATGGCTTCACGAGCTGCCATATAAATGTCATAGCGAGCCATTTGAGCCGAATAACGAACAAGTGCAGCTCTGTCAATTCCGCGAATTGAGGGATGATGGGCAGCAATATCCATCCAAATTTCCACTCGTTCTTCCGATGTGGGGTATTCAATATTAATCACTGAACTGGGCTCTAACATATCCAAGAAAAAGCCATCGATTTCGCTGTTTTCAACCGCTGAAGCCAAAACATATACATCCGGATTCTTTGCAGCGGAGAAAATAAAATGGAGCGCTTCACGAGCCCCGCGAGAAAGAGCCAGCTGCATAAAACCATTGCGATCCTCAGGCGCTTCGTGCGTAGGAACAGACCACAAATCCAAATCGTCAAGCATCAGGATACCTCTACCCGAAAAAGCAGCCTGCGAACTGGACATATTCGGCGTGTGATCGCTTTGCGCCATAACACTAAGCATGGGCATACCTTGCCAGTTTTCTTCCATACGCATGCGAATGATAGGAAGCTTCAACTCTCCTGCCGTTGCTTCCATAAACGTTGTGGCATCCTCGCGGGCTGGAGAACGGAAAATTAAGGTATTAGCGGAAGGCATACGATCAAGCCCATGGCGGGCATTCAGCATGCTAATAAGTTCCTGAAAATGCGGATCATCCTGCATGCCTACGCCATAGTCACGCATAATGCGAATGGCATTGGTGTAACCAGCCAAGTCTTTATAGCTGAAGTTGTTTTCGCGAACCTTCATACCCTGGTTTTCAACTGCCTTCATGATAGAAGACAAGTGTGATTTCTGGGCACCCTCGGAAGATGTTTCCTTGGCGGAGCCTGCACCAGGGGCGTCAGTTGCGCCACCCTTAGCCTGAGCATCATCCGCTGCTTCGTTCGAAGATTGAGAAGAATCCTCTGCGTGTTCTAGGGAAGCGTTCTTGTCAGATTTCAAAAGGTTTTCATCCTGCAGAGAAGCCTCAGATGTTTCAGGCAAAACCGCCGAAGCGACCGAAGAGTCGCCTTCGCCCGTCACGGGTGCAGTTTCAGGAGCCTCCTCGGGCTGAATGCGTGGAATACGCTCTTCGGGATTTGCGGGGAAAACAGCACTTACCCCGTGCAACCCCGCACGTATGCTGCCAGAACCCAGCGGCGAAGCCTGACCAACCGTAACTCCTAAAACCTGATCAACGCCCAGAAAGTCCTGGGAAATCATGTCTGCCATGTCTTGCAGTTCTTCGCGAGATAGACCAAATTCTTCTAGCTTGTCTAAAGCTAAACGCTGAAGCTGTTCGGCGCAAACGGAGATTTCATCCGCATTAAGATACGGCTCCATCTTTTCGAAAATATATTCTGCCAACGAGCGTTCTTTAAGGGTACATGCCAAAGACCACGCCTGTTTAAGACCATTAATTGCATCTTCAGAAGGCGCAGATACCCCCACTAAAGACTTTTCGAACGCAGTTAGATATAGATGCATGCCTAAAACAGCATCGCCTTCATTGCATGCGGCCATAGCGCGATTCAGATATTCGGCAGCAGAATTGCTGTATTCGTCTGAAGAATTGGAAGTGTTGTTCATATCGGTATTCTCTAGCATTGGTCCACCTCCCTATAACGTGCTCGCGCACCAGAAGGTGCGCCCTAAAGAGTATTATTTCAGTAACATTATAAAAAACTTTTTAAATGCTGTCGATTAAGTCACGGTTTTGACAGAAAACCGTTAAGTGAAAGCTTAAGCGCCCCAGTTGAGAATGGTCCACCCACGCTCTTTCGCAGTACGTTCAAGCGGATTGTCGGGAGTAACCGCAAAGGCATGTTTGGCAGCGGACAGCAAGGTACGATCAGAATGATGGTCACCATACGCAAAAGCAAGTTCCCAATGTCCTTCACCGAATTCTGCGTTTGCAAAACGCGTCAACGCAGCTAACTTTTCAGCACCTTCAACTGGCAGGCCTTCTACTTCACGAGTATATCTACCCTTCGCATCCACCTTCATCTTGGTACAAATTTGATACTGATAAGGATGGCGCTGCATGGCGCGTAGAACGATTGGCTCAAACGTTGCAGACACAACAACTACCTTATGACCAGCGGCCAAATGAGACAAAATGGTGGCGTCGCATTCTTTACGGAACCTAGGTTCCACCACTTCGTCGTAGAATTCATACAAAAAGGCATCGACCTCTTCTTTTGGCTTACCTTCAAAAGCAGTAAACACCAAAGAGCGCACCCAGCTTTCATTTTGAGGCAAACGGAACTTATAAGCTACGCCCCAGGACATAATACGAGCCAAAACAGAAGCTGAAAGCATTTTTTTGTACACCAGATAACGGACCAACAATACAGGAGAATTCCCCGAAAGGCTGGTTCCGTCAAAGTCAAATACCGCAAGTTGAGCGGGTTTTTCCACGTTAATCCTCGATTTCTGTAGCACCCTTGCTGAATTGAGAATTATACAGGTCTGCGTACTTTCCGCCAAGCGCAAGCAGTTCGTTATGCGTCCCCTGCTCTACCACATCACCATGCTCAATCAATAAAATGAGATCTGCTTCACGAATGGTAGAAAGACGATGGGCAATTACAAATGAAGTACGTCCTGCCATGAGGTTTTCCATAGCTTCTTGAATACGTACTTCAGTGCGAGTATCCACCGAAGAGGTCGCTTCGTCCAAAATAAGCATGCGACGGTTAGCTAAAATAGCGCGCGCAATGGTAATAAGCTGACGTTGACCTTGGCTGATGTTGCTAGCGTCTTCATTGATGACAAAGTCGTAACCACCAGGCAGCGTAGAGATAAAATGATGTGTCCTTGCAGCACGAGCAGCTGCTTCAACTTCTTCATCTGTTGCATCCAGATTGCCGTAGCGAATGTTTTCGCGAATGGTCCCGTTAAATAACCACGTATCTTGGAGCACCATTCCAAAAAGGCTCCGTACATCTTCGCGTTTGTAGTCTCGTATGTCGCGACCGCCAATCTTAATTGAGCCACCCTGAACTTCATAGAAGCGCATAAGGAGTTTCACGAGTGTCGTTTTCCCTGCCCCCGTGGGACCCACTATAGCGACGGTTTGACCTTCTTTAATGGACGCCGAGAAATCATGGATAACAGGTTGTTCGGGGTTGTAACCGAATTTTACGTGAGAAAACTCAACCGAAGTCTCAATTCC
The DNA here is from genome assembly GCA_949294735.1 of uncultured Coriobacteriaceae bacterium. GTDB lineage: Bacteria > Actinomycetota > Coriobacteriia > Coriobacteriales > Eggerthellaceae > CASFII01. The sequence continues at coordinate 175,133 of CASFII010000006.1, forward strand.
CTCAACACTGGCTTTGTTAGTCTCCTTGGCTTCTTCTTCTGCTTCCAAGAATTCGAAAATACGTTCTGCAGCAGCAGCCATCTGCTGCAACACGTTACTTACCTGTGTCAGCTGCGTAATGGGCTGCGTAAAGTTTTTCACATACTGAATGAAGGCCTGAATGTCGCCAACCGTGATAATGCGCTGCACCGCAAAGATACTTCCCATAATAGCTACCGCCACATAGCCCAAGTTACCTACGAAGTTCATAATAGGCTGCATAAGCCCCGAGATGAACTGTGCCTTCCAAGCGCTTTCGTAGAGCTTGTCGTTTGCTACATTGAAGTCTGCAAGCGCTTCTTGTTCCTGTCCAAAGGCCTTTACGATGGCGTGACCAGAAAACGTTTCTTCAACCTGACCGTTTATTGCGCCCAGCATTGCTTGCTGCGCTCTGAAGTACTTTTGGCTACGCTTAACAATCAGGGTTACCAAAGCGATAGAAACTGGAATGATAAACAGTGTCACCAGCGTCATAAGCGGATTAATGAGCAGCATCATGGCAAGAACACCGATGATGGTAACTGATGACGTGACCAGCTGCGTTATACCTTGGTTCAAGCTCTGCCCCAGAGTGTCTACGTCATTCGTTATACGTGACAGCGTATCCCCCACCGAAGTGCGTTCAAAATACCCGAAAGGCATACGGTCGATTTTTGCCGCAATATCACGACGCAAAATATAGCAAGTGCGCTGCGATATATAGCTCATGACCCAGCCTTGAACCCATGAACAGAGCGCTGAAATTGCATAAAGCGTCATAGTGGCCGCTAAAATCGTGGCAATCAAGTCAAAGTTAATAGCACCCTTGCCTGCAATTTTTTCGGTTACACCATTAAAAAGCTCTGTCGTAGCTTCTGAAAGCACCTTCGGTCCAATGATGTTAAAAATGGTTGAACCCACAGCAAATAACATCATGACAACTAGCAGCACCTTAAACTGTGCCATGAGTTTAATCATTTTCTTGAGGGTGCCTTTAAAGTCCTTTGGTTTTTCGCCCAACATCATTCTGCCATGATGGCCACCTACCCGAGGTGGTTTCTTAGGCTGTGCTTGGGTGTTGGTTTGAGCCTCACTCATTGGACACCCCCTTTCAGTTCTTCAGCTGAAAGCTGGGAAAGCGCAATTTCTTTGTATTCTTCGCAGGTGTCCATGAGTTCGGTATGCGTGCCCTGACCAACAATCTTGCCTTCGTCAAGCACAACGATGTGATCAGCATTCATGATGGTGGCAATACGCTGCGCCACAATCAAAACAGTCCTACCCGAAAGTTTTGAATTGAGCGCCTCTCGAAGTGCCGCGTCGGTCTTATAGTCCAACGCAGAGAAACTGTCGTCAAAAAGGTAGGCACGAGCATTAGTTGCTAACGCGCGAGCAATAGAAAGCCTCTGGCGCTGACCACCCGACACATTTGTACCGCCCTGAGATATTTCGCTTTTGAAACCTTCTTCTTTTTCGGAAATAAAAGAACTTGCTTGGGCAATATCAGCTGCTTGGGCAATCTGCTCTTCTGACATCGCTTCGTTAGAGTATGCAATATTGCTTTCGATGGTGCCTGAGAACAAAAAACCTTTCTGCGGAACATAGCCCAACTGTTCACGCAAAGCATGCTGGGTTAAGTTTCGGATATCAATACCATCTAGTGTGATGGAGCCCTTCGTCACATCGTAAAAACGCTCAATCAACTTGATGATGGTTGATTTACCACTACCCGTTGCGCCAATAATGGCAGTTGTCTTTCCTGGCTTAGCAACAAAACTAATATCCTCGAGCACCTGTTCTTTTGAGTCGGCATACCCAAAGCTGACTTCATGGAAGGCAATTTCAACACCAGGTGTATTGAGGAGCGCTTCGTCTTGCGGATGCTCTGGATCGCGAATAGACGAAGTAGCCTCAAGAACCTCATCTACGCGCTGAGCAGCCACATCAGCACGCGGGAGCATGATAGAAATCATGCCAAGCATCAAAAAGCTCATAATAATAACCATGGAATACGTAATAAACGCAATCAGGTCGCCCGTCTGTAACGTGCCTGCATCAATAAATCCGCCGCCAAACCATACAATAGCCACTGAAACGCCATTCATAATAAGCGTAAGTGTGGGCATCATGAACGTCATAGCACGGTTCGTAAACAGCTGGGTTTTCATAAGCCGCGTTGACGCTTCATCGAATCGGGCTTCTTCGAAATCTTCACGATCAAATGCACGAATTACCGACAAACCTGAAAGCATTTCTCGTGCCACCAGGTTCACGCGGTCGATGAGTTTTTGCATGATCTTAAACTTGGGCATAACTAACTTGATAAGGATGCCCAGAAGTACGAAAACCGCAGCTATAGCAGCAACAATAATCCAACCCATTTGCAAGTTGGTTTGCACCACCATAATGATGCCGCCAATAGCCAAAATGGGAGAATAGAGCACCATACGTAGCATCATGACGGAAACGTTTTGCACCAGCTGGATATCGTTCGTACCGCGGGTAATCAAAGACGCAGCAGAAAATTGGTTGATTTCTGTGTCAGAAAACGAAACTACGCGCGAAAAAAGCTCATTACGAAGGATGCGCCCAATTTTGGCTGCGGAACGAGCAGAGATATACCCCAGAACTATGGCGGCACCCATACCTAAAGCCGCCAGGCCCAGCATCTTTAAACCAGCTAGCAAAAGATAGTTCATTTGTAGGGCAAACATATCATACCCAAGCGCCTGGTATTCTTTTTGAGCAGCCAGAATACCTTGCTGCAAAAGCAAAGACTCTTTTTCTTCGGGGGTTTGTGCACTTGCCAAGAGCGTTGCCGATTCCTGGGAAAGTCCGTGTACCTCTATCAGCGCAGAAGCCAAGGCAAGATCTAAACGTTCGTAGTTTTCTCTACCGTAATCAGTAAGGACGTAGATTCCATTATGACCTTGCTTGTAGGACTCATTTAGGAGTGAGGTCTCATCAGAGGAATCATTCCCATCCAGAATTGTTTGAACCTGTTGGAAGGTCTCGTTAGACAATTCATCAGGAGCAACGTGCTCAATACCCTGCTGCTGGATGCCAACATCAACAATATCTGAGGTCAAACGAGGTAAAGATAAGTCAGCAAAAGCTTGAACAAAGAGCAAACACGCTATCAATACCACTGCGAATTTCACATATCGCAGATATCGAATAAGGCGCATGGACACTCCTTGTAGACTACGCGGTACTTACAAAAATCGAACTTTCAAATTTTAACGCTACTAAAATGAAAAATGAAATCACTAAACCAGCCGATTACCCATTTGTAACTTTTGCTGGTTTTGCCTATCTGCCACCAATGGAAAGCTAAGTTAAGTGGATTAAGTGGGCGTTAAGTTGGGTTAAGTTTCGGGTTTCGCGTTAGGGGTTTGGGCTGCGTTAGAGTTAGGGGTTAGGCTAGGGTTGAATTTCAAATACGGCTAGTAAAAAGAAAAGCCGCCAAGAGGCGACTTTAGAATTTAAATGGCGGGATGTACGAGACTCGAACTCGCGACCTCCGACGTGACAGGCCGGCGCTCTAACCAACTGAGCTAACACCCCGTAGCTTTAAGCAGCGACGGTTATTGTACAGGGACAATTCAACTGACGCAAGCCCCAATTTCAAAAAGTTTTAAACCAGGAAACCAGGAGGACGTGTCTTTTGGGTTCTAGAGTGCCTATGTATAGCGAACACCCTGAAGCCCTCCAACTGCGACGCGCTCCTAGCGTTTCGCAGCTAACGCTGCTCCACTATGCGTCGCGCTGCTTCGCTTAACTAAAGTAAAGATAAGTATGAAGCTCAGACTTGTTTTCGGGCTTCAGGGTATTCGCTGTGCGCGAGGAAAAGGACCCAAAAGACAAGTCTTCTGGTTTAAGCCGTTGCTGATTCGCGCTGTAAAATTCGCGTAATAGAAATCACCTCAGGGCGTTCAGGACACTGAGCTAAAGCTTCCTTTAGAAACACATCGGGACGTAGACTACCTGTCGGCTTAGCCTCCAACGTAAAAGTGAGTTCATTTTCAGCAAGCTGCGGCTGTTCAACAAGGTACTCAGATACCACAAGCTGCTTTTCCCTTTTCTTGCGAATCACCGTAATGATTTCAGGTACTATCACGTTCGTTGGAGCACAGGAAAGTTTCGCTATATAGGTGCTCACAGGAAAAGCAACAGAAGCCGCTGGCGCATCTGGCTCAATATATTTACAACCCGTAACCATTAAATCTTCAGCACTTGCCGCCTGTAGAGCTTCGCAGAGCTTGTCGGCTGAAACATAGCGCGTAAGCTGCACATCAAAGCATTCACACGTACTTCCTACGCCCACGGACAAAGCAGACCCAAAGGCAATTTTCATGTGGGGCGAAAAACCCTGACTAATAGCATAAGGCACATCAGCACGACGTACGGCGCGCTCAAGCGCACGGGCAACTTCCAAATGAGAAAGGTTTGCTAAACGACCTTTCTTCTTAAAGTATACGCGCAAACGAAAGAGTCTCTTATCCATGGCGCACCTCCGCCAATTCGTTGTCTACCCGTAAAGAAGGACAAACGCCACATGCCGAACACTTATTCATTGTGCAATCAGGTGTAGTTATTTCCTCTTGCGCACGTTTACGCTCAAGAGCTAGCCATTTAGTACTGATTCCTGTTGAAATATGCGCCCACGGCATAACGCGATTCGTGTCGTAGGTAGCTTGTGCAATGTACGCAGGGTCAATTCCCAATTCATCAGCGGCTTCACGCCAAGCGTCTTCGTCAAAGAACTCGGTCCACGCATCAAAACGAGCACCTCGTTTCCAAGCGGCTTCAACCCACGCTGCCGCTTCCCTACCACCGCGGCTCATTACCGCTTCAATGAAGCTCGTCTTCGGATCATGCCAGTGCACATCTACCGCACGGTACTTTACACTTCGACGCAAAATACCCACACGACGCAGAGCTTCTTCGGGTGAAATCTGACCATCCCATTGGAACGGCGTTTGCGCTTTTGGCACAAACAGAGCACAGGAAATGCTGATTTTGACACTGCCCTTTTGCTCAGGAGGAACGGCAGCACGTGCTCGGTCATAAGCGCGTTGCGCCAAACTTGCAATTCCCTTGATATCTTCATCGGTTTCGGTCGGTAAACCAATCATGAAGTACAACTTGCAACGACGCCAGCCAGCCGCAAAGGCTGCATCAATAGCACCGAACAAATCTTCTTCGGTTACGTTTTTGTTAATAACGTCACGCAGACGCTGCGTACCAGCCTCTGGAGCAAACGTTAAGCCGCCCTTTTTTTGGCCAGCAACCAAGTTGGCCATATCAACGCCAAACGCATCCAGGCGCTGTGACGGAACCGATATACGAATACCCTTGTTATCACATGCTTCATTAAGGCGGGTCAAAATATCTGCAATCTGAGAATGGTCAGTTGAGGAAAGTGAAGTAAGGCTTACCTCGTCATAGCCTGTTTCTTGCAGCCCCGTTAAAACCGCATCAACAATATTATCAGCACTGCGCTCTCGGACTGGACGATACATTGCACCTGCCTGGCAGAACCTACAGCCACGCGCGCATCCCCGTAATACTTCTACATTCAGACGATCGTGGACCACTTCGGTATAGGGAACAATACAAGGCTCCCACGCAAAAGAGGTAGCAAAGTTTGTGTAAAGGCGCTTTTCTATCGTGGTTGGTAGCCCTTCTTCCAAAGGTTGAAGCCAGCTGCCCGCCGCTTGCGCCTCTTCTTCACTACGCCATGCATAGAGAGAAGGTACATAGCAACCAGGAAGCTTTGCGAGTTCATGGAGAATCTCCGTCCGTGGTGCCCCCTCTTGACGCAATTCACGAATACGAAGGAGTGCTTCAGGAACCGCCTCTTCTCCTTCCCCGATAAAGAGCGCATCAAAGAAAGGTGCGAAAGGTTCTGGGTTAAAAACACACGGCCCACCACCCAAAACCAAAGGGCTATCTTCTGTGCGTTCTTCGGAACGAAGAGCAAGGCCTGCTAAGTCCAGCACTTCAAGGACGTTTGTGGCACACAGCTCATGTGGAAGCGTAATTCCGATGGCATCAAATTCATTAAGTGGAGCGCAGCTTTCCAGAGAAAACAGCGGCACATCTTCGGAGCGCATAAGGTCGCACATATCTGCCGCAGGCAAAAAAGCACGTTCTGCAGCTAAATGCTCCGTCGCGTTGACGCAGTTCACCAAAATACGAACTGCCTGATTTGCCTGGCCAAGTTCATAGGTATCGGGGTACACCATGCAAAAACGGAAGTCTGCATCAGCTTTGACGAAGGAGCCCCATTCATGGTTTATGTAACGAGCAGGACGTTCTACACGCGTAAGCAGCCGTTCAAGCTGCGGCCACAAATTGGTCATGTATCACTTCTCCTTGAATCTATCCTGATTTAACGAGTACGTAATTTTGAAACAAACGATTCGGCAGCAGAGCGCGCAGCGGCTGCTGCTACCGTGCCCACGTTTTCACCCAAAACTTCGGCACCTGTCTTGGCGGCTTTCTGAGCAAACGGAACTGCTTGCTTGGCAACCGCTTGCATACCTTGCTTAACCGTTTGTGCCTTTGATTTTGCTTGGCCTGTTTGAATGGATTTTTGGGCGTGTGCTGCACCAGCAACCACTTTTTCTCGTACAGATGCCAGTACGTTTACCAAACCTTCAGATGGTCCTTCAGCCTCAAAGTACTCGATAGCCGCCTGACCCATGGCATAGGTACCCGTATAACCGATAGTAGCTTTTATGGCCCAGCCAAGCGCAGGTACAACTCCTACAATCTGACGAGCCAAGCTTCGGCATGCAAATGCTCCACCTACTACACACGCCAGTTCTTTCGCACGCTCAAGACCCAGCGTTTCGCCATATGCAGCTGCAATTTGCAGAATCATTTTCGCCTGATTGAGCGTCATGATAGGCAAATCAGCCCCAGGTATAAATGCTACAAGTCCTACGCCAGCATTTTGCAAAGAGGTTGCGCGTACCGCGTCAACTGAAAGCGGACGGCGAACAAACGGAAACGCCAGAGCAAACGCCAAACGCTTTTCCCTGCACGCCTCAACAACCCATTCGCCCATGCGCCGTTCAAGTGCTTGCGCTGCTTCGTCGGTAAACAAAATGGGTTCTTCAGGAACACCACCCTCAAATGCTTCGTATTGACGCGCCTTCGCTGCCGCTTTACGCGCTTCCGTGTCAAAGACCACCGATGGTCCTGCTTCTTCATCTTCCGAGTTCGCTTCAATAAGCAGCGCAAATTTCGAAGGCGCGGGCAAAGGTGAGCAAATGTCTTCTTTTGCTATATCGAAGCCACTTGCAGCTGCTATTTCTTTAACGAGTGTAGGCAACGTGGTTGCTACCATGACAGGTACGCCTACTTCACGAATTTCAGCAGCAACACGCCCTACTTCCTCAGAAAGACCCGCCACAATAACAGCCATATCGTCGCCTGAAAATGCAGCTACCTTCTCTTTATTTTCTGGGACATATGAAATCGTAACGCGCGTATGCGGACTTGCGCTTGCAAAGGCTCCGGTTACGTGATTGATTACATCAGTGGGAGCGGTTGCATCAATATACATGCTGATAGAAAGCGGTGTTGTACGCGCACCTTCAATGTCAGTCATTTCATCAATGAGCGCTTTAATATCAATGGGTATTTGCATAGCTGCCCTTCTTTCCTCCGGACACACTGTGATGCCACACTGAAGCAATGAGTCCCAACATCATAAAGTTCACCAGCATAAATGAAGAACCATAACTCACAAACGGAAGCGGAATACCTGTAATAGGCATTAACCCGCAATCCATACCAATATTCTCCAGAATTTGGAAGAGCCACATGCCAACAACGCAAAGAACAATCAACATTCCAAACAAATCATTTGAACTTCTGGCTATTCGGACACTTATTAAAATGAGCGCGGCATATAAGCCAAGTAAAACCAAGGCCCCGAAGAAGCCTAAGCCCTCAGCCAAAACACAGAACACAAAGTCAGTAGGCGCTTCTGGCAAATACCCGAGAGCAGACTGGCTGGTATTAAAAAGACCTTTTCCAAAAAGACCACCCGAGCCAATGGCAATCTGCGCCTGTTGAAGGTTATAGCCTTCATCAGAAAGGTTTTCTCCTTGATTAAGAAATACCAGTAGACGATTTCGCTGGTAGTTTTTCAAGAGGCGATATTCGTACACACCAGGAGAAGTTTCATATTTGAGAAACTCGTCAACAATAAACACCGCAACGATGGCACAAATGCCCGCGATAAGAGTGATGACCAGATATTTCGGTCGTGCGCCACCCATAATCAAGCCCACCGCCGATATGAATAGATACACCAGACCAGTACCTAAGTCGGGCTGCGTCATTATGCACAAGAAAGGAATGAGCATAAGCGCTAAAACTTTGCAGTATTCACGCGGGTCATCAAGTTTGCCATGGTATTTGGCCATAATACTTGCGACAAACAGTACAACCGTAACTTTTGCAAATTCACCTGGCTGGATTTGCATACCTACATTAATCCAGCTTTGCGCACCCATTCCCGCATCAGTACCTAAACCTGGAATGTGAGGAGACAGAATGAGTACCACGTTAATTACAAGCAGAATGGTCGACATATTCGCAAAACGCTGGTAGTCAACATGCCAAATACCCAGCATAAAAACGATACCGACAGCAACACCAAGAGCCTGCCTGGAAAAGCTATAGTCCGGATCGTTTTGAACAGCGGCATAGCAAATAAGAAGTCCGTAAGCCACCAGCAGTGCAATCACAATCAAAAATGGTAGAGGCACCCTGGAAAAACGCCGAGGACGCGTGGCGTTCACAACCATCTTATCAGGCGTTTTTATGCTCTGTATTTGGGGAAGTCCCGCCATGTGTCGCTTTCCTTGCTTCTTCTTGCTTCTTTTCGCTTCGACAGCAACTTGAGTACCTAGTCAGTACGTCCGCCACTTGCGGCAGCCGTGTCAAGATCCTTAACTTCTTTGCCCGTAGATCCAGCTATCTTGCCCATAGTAGCATCTAATTCGCCTGCATCCATATCGAGCACCTTAGCCATAACATCTACACCTAACGGAGCTGCAACTGCAGAACCACCGCCACCTTGCTCCACCACGCAAGCAACTACGTACTTTGGCTCTTCGTACGGTGCATAGCATACAAACCAAGCGTCGTCGCCCTTGTCGGTGTGTTCTGCCGTACCTGTTTTAGCAGCTGCATCAATTTTGTGCTTGCGGAAAAGTTTGGCTACTTCTTCATTTTCGGTTGCCACGCCGTGGAGTGCGTCGCGGACAGTGTTTAAGTGATCGAGGGTAACCTCTGGTTCGCCAATCACTTCTGGCTCATAGGTAACTGATACTTCCCCCTCGGCATTATGTACTTCCTTAAACAGATGGGGTTTCATGAGCTTACCTGTTGCAATAGCGCCATAAGCTACTGCTACTTGCAAAGGAGTAACTTGTACGTCACCTTGTCCAATAATCATGTTGGTGTAGTCACCACCAGTCCACTGGGCACTGGCGGGCACGTTTCGCCAATACTCAGCCTTCCATTCTGGTGTAGGCACACGGCCTTCCTCTTCACCCGCAATGTCAATCCCTGTAAGTTTTCCAAAGTTGTATTTTTGGATAACCTCTTGAAGCGCAGTATCGGAAAGATTGCCACCTTCAGACTTCGAGTGATCAAAAAAGTCTTTTGCGATGTTATAGAACACTACGTCGCAGGAATTTACAATGCCATCACGAAACGTCTGTTTACCATGTCCTGAATGCAACCAGCATTTCTGGGGAACTCCCGTATCAAACCCGTCCCAAGAGCCTTCGCAATCCCACGTCATTTCCTTACCCTGCGCATCTTTGCCCGCAAAGCCATATTCCAAACCTGCAAGACCCGTAACAGCTTTATAGGTAGATGCAGCAGCATACAAGCCACTGACGCAGCGGTTGTTTAGAGGCGCATGAGACTCTTCGGTGTTGTATAAATCCCAGATGTCTTGAGGAATACCCCCGATAAACTTTTCGGGATCATAGGTAGGATAACTTGCCATAGCTACAATACTGCCATCGCGAACATCCATGGCAACCACTGCTGCAGCTACACCCTTACCTGAACCAATCATGCCTCGATCAGGGGCAACCAAATCCGCCAAACGACGGTCGCAGTAGTACTGCAGTGGACCGTTGATAGTGAGATACACATCCGAACCTTTTGTCGGCTGCGTTTCGCTCGCAACTTCCTTAACTTCGCCTTGTGCGTCTACCACCACTCTCCGCTGACCATGGTCTCCCGCAAGCAGGCTGTCATACGTTGCTTCTACCCCAGACTTGCCAACGTCGTCGATAGATTTGATGTCGCGCCCTTCTGGCTGATTATTTAATTCATCTTCTGAAACGCTTCCTACATATCCAAGTACATGAGCCGCCAATGCACCAAAGGGATAATCGCGCACCGTGCGTGTCTGAACTGAAATGTTGGGAAATGCGTCAGCATGTTCGGAAATGAAAGCAACGTCACGCAATTTGACATCACTTGCAACTGTACGCTGCGACTGTGCGCCAGCAGAAGCATCTTGAATACGCTGACGTACAACATTTAAAGGCACACCCAAAACCGCCGAAAGACGAACCAGTAAATCGCGATTCTCGGCAACCGAAGGCTCGGCAAGAACCGTTAAACTCGTCCGGTTCTTTACCAAGGGAATACCCGAGCTATCGCAAATATAGCCACGCGGAGCAGGTGTATATACCGTAGTAAAGCGGTTTTCTTCTGCGTCTCGTGCATAAGAGCTCGAAGAAAGAACTTGCATACTCCAAAGTTTGACGGTCAAAGACCCAAACACAACACCTGCAAAAATACCCAGCGCCGTAAACCTTGACTTGAGGTTATCAGCAGGGTTCTTTACGGAAGTCTGGCCTGAAGAAGCATGAACTTCTGTACCTCCGTTTGAAGCGTCCTTTGAAGCGAGAGAAGAAGAAACGCCCACAGTTTCTAAGGTCTGAACACGTTTGCCAGCAGCTGCGCCTGTTTTTGGAGCTCTTCTGCTTCGTAGAATAAACACAGCAACTACAATGCCCACAATAATGAGCGCTGCAATAATTGCCGTAATAATTGCAAGGAGCATATCTTCACCCCCTAACGAATAATCGTCATATCGGAGTGGCCCGCACCCTTTTTCTTAAAGTTTCCACCGGACAGCAAACGTGCCATTAAGGGATAACAAATGAGTGCCAGCACGCTGTTATACAAAGTGCACGGAAGTGCGCGATACACAAAGGCATCCACAAAGCCTACACCCACACCCGTGACCATCATAAAAATGGCATAACCAATTTCGGCCACAAAGGTAGCCACCACTATCACCAAAATGGGCATGAACATAGTGTCGTTATTAAGAACCGTAAAGACCTTTTGTGCCGCAAAGCTTACCAGCACCAGCATGAATGCCATAGCGCCGACCGCCGAATTACCCATGAGGTCATACAGAAGCCCTAGTACGAAAGCAAAAGCGGGCGTTAAGTTCGTTGGGCGAAGCACGCTTACCGTCAGCACGAAAGCCATTATGAAATTTGGAACGATCGACATGATGGCAATATGGGGTGCCAGCAAAATCTGCAGCAAAACCGCTACAACGGCGCCCCCAATAACAATGATATTTTCACGAGGTTCATTCACTAAACCACCGCTTAACCTTCAGACGAATCTTCGTTAGCAGAAGAGGTACTGTCTGTTGCATCCGCCACAACAATTACCTCTTCAGTTGCATGTACAACACTATTCGGAGAAACCACAATACGTCGTGCGGCGTCCCCGACATTGCCTTCAATTTTTACAACTTGGCCAATTAAAAGACCGCGCGTATAGCTACCACCCAAACCCGAAGTGAGCACCAAGTCTCCTACTTCAACTTCTACATCAGCATCAATGTTTTCTAAATACAACAATCCATCAAGAGAACCGCGCACCACGCCTTCGGCACGATTCGACTGAATAAGTGCCGCTGCTCCACTTTGAGGATCGGTTAACAAACGAACCCGGGACGTTCCTGGAGTAGTCTCAATAATCTGACCGACCACACCCGAAGCGTCCATAACAGTCAAACCCGTCGCAACACCATCGGAAGAACCCACGTCAATGGTGATTGTTTGATTCCACGCATCGGTACTGCGCCCAATGATATGAGCGCCAATACCTTCTAGGTTATACGCTTGCTTGAAATTGAGAAGCTCTTGTAAACGCTCCACTTCCTGCTTATATTCTTCGGTCTGAGCTACTAAGTTGGTGAGCTCCGCATTGCGTTCGCGAAGCTGAGAAAGGGTTTCGGCATCTGCCGTAGCATCAGTTACGGCGTTTCCAACTGTTTCGGTAGCAGCACCCGCCTGAGAACCCACAAATTGCACGGGGGCAATAACGCCTCCAACTGCGTTTTGGACGCTGTGAAGCGGCCCGCCTTCCCCTTCACGAGCATATAAAGTCACCATTATCAGCGGTATTACCAGAAAAATGGCAAGCAGAACCCGTTTTGTGGATGTCGGGCTGTTGTTTTGCAGATTAAACGGCATAAATAACGTAAGTCTACTTAGACCTCATAAGCGTTTGCTTTAACGCAGTCGGGGTTTCAAGCACCTTAAGGCAACCCGTCACCACGTTGGTAAGCGCAGTGTCACTCGTCCAAACAGGAATTTCCAGCTCACGGCTTAAATAGCGATCCAAGCCAGAGAGCAGACCGCCACCACCTGTAAGTAGAATACCGTTTTGAATAATATCGCTTGCAAGGTCAGGATTGGTTTTCTTAAATGTTTCCTTGATGTGCAGTACCATTTCTTCGCAGGGTGCTTGTAAGGCTGCGCGCACGTCTTCAGACTGAATGGTTACTTCTTTAGGCTGTTCAGTCAAAACGTCCTGGCCAGAAATAATCATGTCACGTTCACGACCGTCTTCAAACGGCAGAATAGAACCGATTTTGATTTTGATAATTTCTGCGGTACGTTCGCCGATCTTAATGCCCAGAAGATCACGAAGATACATTGCAATTGCTTCGTCCATGCGATTGCCTGCTAAGCGCAGAGAAGAAGAGGTAACGATGCCGCCCAGAGAAATAACGGCAACCTCGGTGGTACCGCCGCCAATGTCTACCACCATAGAACCGGTTGGTTCGGTAACAGGCAAATCAGCACCCATGGCCGCTGCCATAGGTTCTTCAATTAGATAGGCTTGACGTGCACCAGCTTGAATAGCAGCTTCGAACACAGCGCGCTTTTCAACCGAGGTAGCACCACAAGGAATGCAGATAACAATACGAGGCTTCGCCTGCCAAGGATACTTACGAGCTATAGCTTTATTAATAAACGCTGAAAGCATAGCTTCGGTTACGTCATAGTCGGCAATAACCCCGTCTTTTAGCGGATGCTCTGCAGAGAAAGCTTCTGGCGTGTGATTAATCATGCTCTTTGCTTCATGACCAACAGCCAAAACACGATGAGTGCTCTTTTCGATAGCTACAACCGAAGGCTCGTTGATTACAATACCTTCACCCGTCACAGCAACTAATGTATTTGCGGTTCCTAGGTCAATAGCTAAGTCAGGTGACATCTGTCCTGTCAAACCTGAAAACATATCCATAAACGACATCAGGCAAACCCCTTGTGTCCTCTTTTGTTTCTTACGCGACCATACATTTTAACACAGAGGAACTGATATCGCCTTATTGCGCTTTAAACATTCACACCTTCACGCAGGTGAGAACATATAAAACCTACAACACGGGACCATATTTTCCATTTGGATAGCGAGCAATTAATCCTTTTGCTTCAGAATCTGCTACCTCCATCATGAGATTTACGCGAATCTCATCTGTTCCCTGGTTCTTTCGCTTTCTTTGGCATGCATAGATAAATAGCTCCTCAAGCGTCAAGCTTTCAGCTTGAAGTGCTTCTACTACCCACGAAGCCCGCTGCTTTGAATTCTTTGCTGCTAGAGAAGGAGACTTCAACACGGGATACAAGAGTGTGAGCGCATCTTCAAAGCTTTCTTCATCTACAACTGGCGTAGCTCCTTGTAATATGAGCCGATTTGCGCCCCTTGAATGTACTGATGTTATGGCACCAGGTACCGCCAGAACTTCTCTTCCCGCCGCAAGCGCAGCATCCGCCGTTGAAAACGTACCCGAGGGAAGCCCCGCCTCCACAATTAAGGTAGCCCGCGCCAGTGAAGCTATCAGCCTGTTTCTCAGGCGAAAACAATAAGGTAGTGGCGGAAACTCCCAAGGATGTTCTGAAACCAAAGCTCCGCCCGCCTTAAGTATTTCTTCGAAAAGCCCTACATTTTTGGCTGGATAGAGCATATTGCAGCCGCCGCCCAAAAAGACAACCGTTGGAGTACCTGCATTCAAAGCAGCCTTATGTGCTTCACTATCGCACCCTCGTGCGCCTCCAGAAATAATGACGATTCCCTTTTCTGCCGCAAGAGTTGCAAAGCGCCGAGCACAGCTTAGACCGTACGGCGTTGCTCTGCGGGCACCTACAACCGCAAGTCCTTCTTGAAGTGCTTCAGGATTCCCAAGGACATAAATCTTTTCTGGTGGATTATCAATAACCTGAAATGCTGCAGGGTAACCGTTGCTCCCCCGTGAAAAGACCGTCCTTTCGCCTTGCAATGCTATTTCACAATACCCTGGCTTCATGCGAGCACGCTTTCTCTGACGCGGAACCCAGCTGCTTCATAGAGATGCTCTTTTTCCACTAGGAAAGACTGGTTAAGGTCAGCGATAGTTCGCGCAACTCGCAGGGTTCTTACGATTCCGCGTCCGCTCATGTGGTTTGACGTTGCAAGCGCCTCTAAAACGCGTTCTGCTTCCTGACTAACTAGCTCTTTTTGCGCAAGCGTAGCAACTTCATTGGAAGTAACCACGCTGCCTTTTTCACTGGTTTGGGCTTTCTTCTTTCGCCATGCCGCAAATTCTTTTGCCCGTAAAACCCCTTCTCGGAGGCTTTCTGAAGAAGTTCCCTTTCCTGAACGTAACACTTCGCGAGGAGAAAGCCTCTGTACGTCAATATGAATATCGATACGATCCATCAAAGGTCCCCCTATGCGATTTTGATAGGTTTGGATTTGGGTAAAGCTGCATTTACAGTCATGATCGGGATCTCCGTAGTAGCCACAAGGGCAAGGATTAGATGCCGCTACTAACGAAAAATGTGCGGGAAACCAAACATTTCCATCTGCGCGCGTAATGCAGATACATCCTTCTTCCATAGGCTGTCGAATGCCCTGTAGAACCGAAGCGCGAAATTCAGAAATTTCATCAAGGAAGAGAACTCCATTGTGAGCAAGAGAAATCTCTCCGGGGCGCGGAGGGGTCCCTCCACCCACCAATCCGGGAAGCGTTGCACTATGGTGAGGATTCCTAAACGGCCTTTTGCCAGCTAAGATAGGAGCAATCTCTTCTTCGGCAACCGAATGAATAAGCGCTGTATGAATGCGTTCTTCTTTGGTAAGCGGCGGCAGTATACTTGGCAAACGAGATGCCAGCATTGTTTTCCCAGAACCTGGTGGACCCATCATCAGAACTCCGTGACCACCAGCTGCGGCAATCTGAAGTGCACGTTTTGCAATATCGTGACCAGCTATATCACTAAAATCTTGCATAGCAGCATCTGCCGCCACCTGCCGAGCAGGCACGTCACTGAAAATGCCCGAGCGAATCTGGCTCAGCGCATCAAGTCCTTTATGGATAAGCCCATCAAGATGGACCGCGTCTGCGTGAACGGCGGACACAAGCGTGAGCCCTAAATCTTTTGCACAGAGGGCATAGGCAAGCATTCCGGGAACACTTCGAATAATCCCCTCCAAAGAAAGCTCACCAACAAAGAGCTTCTTTTCCAAGGTAGTCCGCCCTATCTGACTTGTAGCCGCCAAAATTCCAAGCGCTATGGGCAAATCAAACCCCGTTCCAGACTTCCTAAGAGATCCCGGTGCGAGGTTTACTACTATCTTTTCAGGCGGCATAGAAAAACCACTGGCACGTAAAGCTGCACGAACGCGCTCTCTGGCTTCTTGGATAGCTACATCTGGCATACCAACAATAGAAAACCCAGGTAGTCCAGAAGAAACCACCACTTCCACTTCAACGGGTAATGCCTGAACTCCTCGCAGTGTGGCGCCAAGCACCGTACACTGACCAGCCACCTTAACTCACCTGAAATGCATTTATATGATGACGTACCAATGCTCGATGAGAAGAAATTACCACGATAGCAACCACGTCGAACCGAACCGCCAAGTCACCACACTCGTAGTTTTTAAGAAAGTAGGCAGCAATCTTTTCATAACGAGCTCGCTTATGAACCGTAACGGCTTCTTCAGGAAATCCGCATTCAATAGAGCTTCTAGTCTTAACCTCAACAAACACAATCGTATGCTCATCGCGAACAATAACATCTACTTCCCCAGCCGAACACGACCAATTTCGAGCCACAATCTCATATCCATGGCGTTCCAAATACGCGACCGCAGCATCTTCACCGCGCTTTCCGAACTCCTTGTTTCGAGACTTTCTTTTTGTTGGATGAGCGGGTTTTGCAGAATAAGAACTCCGCTTTTTTACAGCTTCCATATAACGCCCCTTTCAATTGCGTATGAGCAATCTTAGTAAGCGCATTCATCACTGATTGTGCAGATGAACCTCTAAAAATTTGCAAGAATAAAGCTCAAAACTCACAAAAACGAAACAAGGATTAGGACGTGTTTTAATCAACTTCTAACACGATTTGTGCAGGATTTTGTCAGTGTTACAGCGCGTAGCGAACTAAAAGAGCGATTCTTGTGTAAAGGCAGTACAAAAACTTATGCGATGCAAGGGTGATAAGCCAAACTGCTTGATAGCCTCAATATGACTTGCGCTAGCATAGCCTTTATTTGAATCAAAATGGTATTCAGGATACTGTTGCGCATATCTATCCATAAGCGCATCGCGCTCTACCTTTGCCACTATGCTTGCGGCAGCGATACTTGCGCACTGCGCGTCCCCTTTAACTACGTTGAGTTCACGCTTATCTATATGAAGGGGGTTCCCATCCAGAAGAACTACGCTAGGAACAATACCTGCTGCTTCTATTGCCGCAAGAGCTCGACGAAACGCAGTTATAAGCGATGCTGTCATGCCAGCAGCATCGATTTCATGGGGCTCGATATATTGAACTGTCCAAGCCAGTGATTCTTCTTTAATCGCATGAGCAATTCGCTCCCGCTCGGCCGGTGAAATCTGCTTAGAGTCATTCAGCCCTGGGATGCGTGACTCGCGCGAAAGGACAACGGCGCCTACCGCCAAAGGTCCTGCAACAGGACCTCTTCCTACCTCATCTAAGCCAACAACAGCTCCTCCGCCACGCGAGGCAGCAAGGCTTTCCTCAAAGGAATACATATGCTCAAGACGTTCTTTTTCTTGAGCCTCAGCTTCAAGCCTGCGACGAGCAACCTCAATGGCCTGGCGAACCCCCTTGCGCGTATCAGCAACTAAAGAGCGTTCGAGCACGGCGAATTCCTCAGCATTGGCTGTTTGTAATCGCATCCTAATATCAGCAACTGTCAGGCTCATACACCTTCACCCTTCACAGGGCTTGTTTTAGAAAACTAACCCAATTTGCATCCAGCATGAAGCGGGAAGCCATGTGGAACATCACTTCACACAGAGTACGAAACAGACTAAAAACTTTCAAGCAGGAAAATAAAACACAGCTTTAAGAGTAGAACAGAAAACAAAAGGAGCCCTTAGGCTCCTTTCGCAAACATCATTCAAAACAGCTGCTTGTTTGCAGCTTATAAAAGATTAGCGGAACGACTTTTCCTTAATCTTAGCTGCCTTACCAATCTTGTTGCGGAGGTAGTACAGCTTAGCACGACGAACGTCACCACGACGAGCAACTTCAATCTTCTCAATCTTGGGAGAATGTACGGGGAAAGTACGTTCTACACCAACAGAGAAGCTAATCTTGCGTACCGTGAAGGTTTCACGAGCACCTTCACCATGACGACGAATAACGTCACCCTGGAAAACCTGGATACGTTCACGATTACCTTCGGTAATACGATAGTGAACCTTTACATTGTCACCAACGTGAAATTCAGGAATGTCCTGTTTCACTTGCTGCTGTTCAATAGCGCGAATGATGTCCATTGTTCGTTCCGTTCTTTCTATGTTCCAACTTCAATTAAATCATAGTATGCGTAAAGACGCGATTTGTTAGTATATCGCTAAACATTTTCAAGTGCAAGAACTTACCAGGCAGGTTTTCAGAAATCCTGGGTCTTCATAACAATTTCATAGCCACAAGCAGTTAGTACACGGTATGTGCTGGTACTTTACCTACCTTGCGCACTAAATCTTAATGGACACTACACGAAAGACACGGATCGTATGCGCGGACAAGCTTCTCCACTTCACCGCGAATGCTTTCTTCGTCTTTGCCTTCACCAATTAAAAGCTCAGCCAACTGACGCATATCGGCTTCAAGATTAGCAACGTTTTGCGCCGTAGGCGTCATAATACTTGCCGAAACGACCCGACCTTCACCATCAAGTTCAAGCTCATGGAACAATGCACCGCGAGGAGCCTCCGTGAACCCAACACCTTTACCTGCACAAATATCGAAACTAACGGGACGGCTGGTTCCTGGAATGCCACCCTTTTCGCCCGCTAAAAGACGACAGAGCGTACTGCAATGCTCGAGTGCATCCACCAGTTCAATAGCTTGAGCAAGGTTGTTGAAATAAGGATTCTTAACTGGAGGACGAACCCCCGCCTTTGCAGAGGCAACTTTTGCCTGAGAGCTCAATTGTGTCCATGAGGCATTCAAACGAGACAACGCGCCCGTAAAGTAAGGCTGCTGGGTTTCGCGAACGCGAGCAAAAAGTGCCGCAGAGTGCGAAACAACATATTCTTCCAGATGTTCCTCTACGTCATCGGGATCGAATTCAATGCCCGCGTGCAGGAAACGAGCTGCACGGGCATCAGCAACCGCATAATGATCAGGAGCTACCATTGCCAGCATGTCGCCTTCGGTTGCAATAGCCGGGACTTCAAAGCTCTGGAACAAATCAACTGTCGCTTCAGCAAACGGAATCATTGCTTCCATCTTCTGTGCTAAATCTAGGTATTCATCAGCTGTTATTTCATGGGTAAAGCCACCTACTACCGCGGTAATAGGATGAACACTACGCCCCCCTACCTTGGTACAAAGCTCATTACCTAGCGCCTTCAAAGCCAAAGCCTGTTCGAACAAATCTGGGGCTTCGTCCGCTAAGGGAAATACACTTGCATGTCCTACAAAGTCTGGAGCAGCAAACACAAAAAGGTGCGTTGCGTGGTTTTGCAAATAAGATCCATAGACCAGCAAATCGCGCAAAGCTTTTGTACGTTCAGAAACTTCAATTCCGAAAATATGCTCAATTGCTAGCAAATCGGTTACCACATGACTTGCCGAACAAATCCCACAAATGCGTGAGGCAATATAAGGAATCTCACTAAAGTGACGCCCTTTAACCATGCTTTCGAACAAACGCGCTGGCTCAACGACGTTCATTTCGCATGTCTTAACCTGGCCGTCTTCAATGACTAGATGAACATTTCCGTGTCCTTCAATGCGAGCAATATGGTCTACGTGAATAGCAGTCTTTGTCATAGCGTATTCTCCCTCTATCCGCGTGAACCCGTATCTGAAGCGTCCGCTTCAGAAGATGCCTGATTAGTAGTTGCCTCGTCTTTGTCTTGAGCCTTCTGTGCTTGCTCTTGTTCAAGCACAGCATCAAGTTCAAACTGGTTAAACATTTCCAAAGCTTTGTCGAAGCGTTCAACGCTTACACCATAGCGTACGCAGGCATCACGAGCAGAATCAACGTTGGCGTCAGGCGAAAGACCTGCGCACCCGTTGCACGGTCGACCTAAGTTCACGCATCGCGCGCCACAACCAGAACGGGTAATAAGTCCTAAGCACAAAGTTCCCTCGGCGTAGAAGCAGGTCGTTTCGTTGCGTTTACATTCACCGCAAAGCGTAGAAGTGAGCTGAGCTCTGTTAGATCCGTAAACAAGTCGGTGAAGCGTTTTTACAAAGTCATACGAATCGATAGGACAACAACGAACTTCAGCATCAACCTTAACCACCGAACTAATGGGACGAGGAACGCACATTTCACCGCACGCCTCGGGAAGCGAGCCTTTCTCATACACTTCGGCAGCCCGATCTGCAAGACCGAGCGAACCACCCGCCATACCTGGAATACCACCCGTTGTTGCACAGGCACCAATAGCAATAAGAGTATCGGCCTTGCGACGAAGCGTACGCACCGTTTCAACGGATTCTTGGGTAGTGACCGCACCTTCAATGATAGCAACATCAAAGTATTGTGGCATTGGATCGCTTGAGGCCAACTGCCAATACGTCAAGTCAATCTGCCCCAAAAGTTCCATGAGGTGTGATTCGATATTTGTAATTTGAAGTTGGCAACCAAAACAGCTTGCCAGACCAACCACGACAACGCGTGGACGATATACCACCTGATTGGTGTTGATGATTCCCGCGCCTGCCATTTTACATCGACCCCTGAATATTCTTAGCTTCCCAATAATTAAACACTGGACCATCTAAGCAAACATATTGATGACCAATTTGACAGTGTCCACACTTGCCCATCCCGCACTTCATATGGCGTTCAAAGCTTACATAAATGTGGTCGTAGCTAATGTTTTTCTTTCGCATTTCGTCGATGACGAACCGATACATCACCGGCGGGCCACAAACCGCTCCGTACGTATTCGAGGCGTCAATCTCTAACTCAGCAAAAGGTTTAGTAACTACACCAACAGCGCCATCCCAGGTTTCGTCAGGATGGTCAACCGTCAGATGCAGGTCGAAGTCTTTACGATGACGCCACATTTCAAACTGGTTGCGGAACATTATTTCCTTCGGCGTACGCGACCCATAGATAATGGTTACCTTACCGAATTCAGAACGTTCGTCATGAATATTGTTAATAAGGGAGCGCAGTGGTGCAATACCCAGACCCCCCGCTACCAGCAAGATATCGTGCCCACGCATTTCGTCAATAGGAAAACCGCGACCAAAAGGACCACGCAAACCGACGATATCGCCGCATTGCATTTCATGCAGAATTTCCGTGAAAGCACCCGCTTTACGAATAGTTAATTCTATAAAGCCCTGCTTTGTCGGAGAAGAAGAAATGGAGATGGGCGCTTCACCAACCCCAAAAATACTTACTTCAACAAACTGCCCTGGCTCATGGTGAAACGCTTCACGTATTTTGTCGTCAATCAAGCGGAACTCAAATAGCTTTTCCGTAGCGGTAAGCTCGGTGATTGCAGTAATACGCGCCGGCCACGGACGATAGGGGTTCTGAGCCATAAGTTCCTGGCCAGTAAGAACCGAAGAATTTTCGTGGTAGGGTCTTACTTGTACAGTAGAGACAGCACAACTACTCGGCATCTTCTGCCCCCTTCCGTTCGAAGAACTTCAGTACTTCAATAGGATTAATGTTTGCCTTGCATGCCTTAACGCAGCGGCCACAACCCACACAAAGCATATGGTTATGATTTGCCAAGAAGCCATTCAGCTTGTGATACATGCGATGGCGGACTCGGTTACGGCCGTCAGGTCTGAAGTTGTGACCACCCGCAACAAGGGCAAATTGCGGAGACGTGCAGGCATCCCATACACGTTCACGATGACCCTTCTTGCCGTCAGGATCCAAGGTGTCTTGAATATCGAAACAGAAGCATGTTGGACAAACTGCCGAACAAGCAGTACAAGACAGACAGCGCTTCCCAAGTTCTTCCCAGAAAGGATCGGAATGGAAGGCGTCCATAAGCATGGCAACTTCTTGAATATCGGGAATGTCTTTGTTGAAGCTAGCTTGACGCTTGCGGGTGACATGACGAAACTCAATACGCTCTTCGTCGGTAGCTTCACGCGGGTTGCAAGCTGCTTCCAAGATATTTGCCGCTTCAACGCTCGAAATACTTACAAGATATTTGCCGCCAATATCTTGTAAGAACAAATCGTATCCAAACCGCGCTTCATCGCTGTCCCATAGGTGACAGAAGCAGGTTTCGGTAGGCATGCAGCTAACCCCGACAACCAACGTGGCCTTACGACGAGCAATATAGTACGGGTCAGGATAACGACCATCACGAAATACCAAATCAAGCCTGTTGAGAGCATTAATATCGCATGCATGAGCGCCAAAAATAACGCGTGGTGTGATTTCAGCAGCAAAATTAGTAACTTGATTCGTAGTTGCATCGTATTCAAGAAGTGTTTCTTTGGGAGGCAAAAAATACTTCTTGGGAGAAGCGATGGTAGTAGGATAGTTCAACTCAATCTCATCGAAGCTTGATACCGCCTCAAACGTATAAGCTGAACCACTTTTGACAGGAGCAACCACTTCATAGCTTTCCATAAACGCGGAAACTAGTGCTGGAAGTTCCTTTGCTTCAATTACGCGATAGAGCATATCTTCACCCGTTCTCGTCAAGCACCAAGCACACTTCTAAAGTAGCAGTGGCTCAAAGAGTTTTTCTACTAGGAACAAAAACCCTACAAAACCACCTTCGCAAGCATACAAGTTGCATCCAAAAACAAAAGCGCACGGGCTGTTACCCCCGTGCGCTGCGAACTATCGTGCAATAATTCTTAAGCAAAGAAAATGCTAATTTCACGCTCTGCAGATTCAGGAGAATCAGACCCGTGAATAACATTTTCATCCATAATCAGACCGAAGTCGCCACGAATAGTGCCAGGGGCTGCTTCGGCTGGATTAGTGGCGCCCATCAAAGAACGGCACTTTGCTACTGCGCCTTCGCCAGAAACAACCATCTTTACCACCGGACCGCTGGTGATGTACTTGATAAGACCTTCATAGAAGGGCTTGCCTTCATGTTCAGCATAGTTCTGAGCAGCCTGTTCGGGCGTAACCATACCAAGCTCCATGCGCTCAATGGTTAAACCAGCACGTTCAAAGCGGTTGATAATTTCGCCAATGTGTCCGTTACGAACACCGTCAGGTTTGATCATGCTGTAAGTCTTCTGTACTGCCATTGTCTTTCCTTCCTTGTTTCTTATAAATCGTCATTTAATTTTGACTTGCAAAGAAAAATTCTATGTTGGAAACCTTCCAACCAATGATGTCGCGAACAAGCGAAATCTTGTATTGCATTTCTCCGCCATCTGCCGTTTGAGCAGTAGCAAACACTTCAGAATTGCTCATAGTCTTGTTTACGCCATCAACCGTAATATCGCTATCAGCTGAAACCAGATTCAACATGGCATCCCTGGACGCTTCGTCAACGCCGTTAGCAAAGACGCTGTCAGCGGCTGCCTCTGGATCAGCAAACAGTTCTTGTACAACCATTTCCTGGGTAGGGAAACCATAACCTTGCGTGTAAGCAAACATGGCGCCACCAAAGAGTGCCAAAATCAAAACAATGATGACAATAGCAATCTTAAGACCAACGCCCTTACGTTTGCGTTCTTGCTTTACCAGACCCTTAGACCACTGCTCAAGCTCTTCGTCGCTTGCGTTAAAGAAGCGGTCTTCTGCAGCTGCGGCAGAATAACCTTCGGGCATACCCTCAACGTATTCTTCCTGATCATAATAGTAGCTTGGGTCGATGATGGCTGTTGCATCTGGGTCCGAATACATTTGCGTGCCATCTGCAGCAACATCCAAACCAGACATGTCAGCTGCGGGAAGAGCCTGAGATATTTCTGCTGAGCCCTGTGCTACCGCACCTACCGCACGCTGATAGTCAACACTTGCAGAATCTGACAAGAAATACGTTTTGTCTGCAATAGCAGTTTCAAATGCATTGACAGCTTTTTGCATCTGGCCACACGCAACGTACGCCTGACCAAGGTTTGCATACAGCTTGTTCTTGGTTTCAGGCTGCATGCTGAACTGTAAAGCACTTTCGTAAGAAGCTACCGCATCAGCAGGACGGTTCAAAGCCATAAAGCAAACACCGAGGTTCAAAAGCGCCTTGGTTGGATCAGGGTTGGCTTCATCGAGCGCCGCATTGCGAAACGCAATGCCAGCTTCGGCAGATTTACCAAGCTTCATAAGAGCATTGCCCATGCCCGAATAGGCCTTATAAGGCGTTGCATATTTAGCGTCGGAGACGGCGATTTCAAAGTGACGAACTGCATCTTCATAGTCATGAAGCGCAGCATAGGCCATACCTAAGTTGCAGTTAACCGAACCAACCGCGTCATATGCCGTATCGGCGGTTGCTTGAGTATATGCCTGAATAGCTTCAGCAGGATTCTTAGCTTTAACCAGACAGTTACCAATGCGGTGATAGATAAGGCCCATTTCACCAGGAGCCAAACCACCAGCCTGTAGGCACTGTGTAAATACCGCTAAAGCGCCTTCGTAGTTTTTTGACTCATAGAGTGCTCGTGCCTGACTAAATAGCTCGTTGTTCATGTGTTTCCTTTGTTTCTGTTGCGTTTCTGTTTTCTTTTTCCAAAAGGAAAGCGCTAAGCAATTCCTTCAATCGTAATGCTTTCGATAGCATCGCCAGCACGAAGTTCGCGAATAACTTCCATGCCTTCAATAGTCTGACCAAATACGGTGTAATCACGGTCAAGCCCATGTTGCGGACCCAAGCAGAAATAAAACTGCGAACCCGCTGAATCCGGAAGCATCGAACGTGCCATAGCAAGGGCACCGTCTTCATGAGAGTTATTTGGGTTCGTAGAAAATTCCTCTTTGATGGAATAACCTGGATTGCCTGTACCTAAACCAGAGTAAGGATTTTGCAAAGCCGCAACCACTTCTTCTGAGCTGAGATTACGAGTGTTAGGACAACCACCCTGGATAACGAAACCAGGAACGTAACGATGGAATTTGAGTCCGTTATAAAATCCCTTTTGAGCCAGTTCAACGAAGTTGCCTACGTGAATAGGAGCATCGTTACCAGCTAGCTGAACTCGAATGGTTCCCTTTGAGGTGTTAAACACCGCTACCTCGTTGCCCGTAGGCTTGTACTGAGGAGTATAAAGTGCCATGCAAATTCTCCTTTCGCTCGGTCCCTCAAAAAAAAGACCCGAGCATTGGTATATAAACTATGCACACACAGACTTAAATTTTAGCAGGAAAAGCCTGTTTAGTGTGGAATTTCTTAGATTTTACTTATCGGCGCTTCAGGATGCTTACCGTCTCAACATGGAATGTTTGCGGGAAAAGATCCACCGGTGTTGTTTTTTGAAGGGTGTAGCCTTGGGTTTTGAACCGAGCAATATCACGCGCCCACGTTGCCGGGTCACAGCTTACATAGGCTACTTTGTCTGGCTTAGCCTTTGAAATGCTTTCCACTACCCCATCGGCTAAGCCCGCGCGCGGAGGATCAACGACTAACGCGTCAAGTTGTCCCAGTTCAGGAAGTTCACGTGCCGTGTCTCCGCCCACAACCTCAAGAGCTACGTCATTAAGATCTGCATTGCGCCGCAAATCGCGAACAGAAGAGCCCGCAGCTTCTACTGCCACAACCTCTGCTCCTGCCTGAGCAATCGGAATGGAAAACGTTCCCCCACCAGCATATAAGTCAGCAACCGCCTTCCCTTCTACCCCGCCTAAACCTTCCATCACACAAGTAATTAATTGTTCCGCTTGGGCCGTATTAACCTGGAAAAAAGAAGGGGCGCTCGTCAAAAAGCGTGCATCATAGAGCGATTCTTCCCAGCATCCCTTTCCCTCTAAGGTTTCCACTCCCTTAATTTTGCGAGCCTTGCCAGGTTCTGCCAAAACACGAACGATGCTGGTGGGCTTAAGGGCACTCATAATGGTCTTTGCCACATGTGCACGAGGAAAAGAACCTGGACGCGTCCAAAGCGCCACCTCAATATCATGCGTACGAAGACTGCCGCGAACGCCAATCCGAAAAATACCCAAATCAGAGGCGCCTTGCGCATAGCGCAATGCACCTTGGAGTGCTTTAGGAGCCTTTTGGATATTTTTATGCGCTAAAGGGCATTCCCCAATAGGTTCTACCGCTTCCGATGCCGCACCATGAAAACCAAGCGTAAACCTCTGCGCTTCATCAGAGGCAACTGCAAGCTCAAGTTTGTTGCGATAGCCCCACTGCCGCTTGCTTGGGATACAGGGGGCAATCTTTTCTTCTGCCCACGTGCGGTCGAAGTGGCCTATCCTGCAAAGCGCATCTACCACACAATCGCGCTTTGCCTCAATCTGGGTGCTGTAGTCCATGTGAGACCATGAACACCCCCCACAGGCAGAACAAGCAGGATTGTTTTCCGCTCGCAAACGAGAGGGATCCAAAAGCTCAACCACACGACCCCGAGAAAACCGCGGCTTATCTTCAACAATCTCAATTAATGCAACATCGCCTGGCGCGGTATTGTCTACAAAGACAGTCTTTCCACTCTGTCTATGACCTACGCCAGCGGTTCCGTAACTCATGCGCTCAATTACTACTTCTTCATACATTGCGGTGAGCTCCCTTATGCGACCACCCAGTTAACCCAGCTAAAGAGCTTTCTGTTTTCTCCAATGATAGCGTATAATTCAACTCCTGCGCCCTCGTAGCTCAGTGGATAGAGCGTCTGCCTCCGGAGCAGAAAGTCACAGGTTCAAATCCTGCCGAGGGCGCCAGCCAACACAGACTCACGCCTTAAATCCTTCATTATTCAGCAAGACAAGAAGCTTAGATATTGTTTTCTAAATCCATTTGCATCAGATGAACACTGTCACGAAGACGTTTAGCGGTAGCACGGCTGAGACGCTCTTCTTCGTACATAGACTGAATTTGTTCCAGTTCAAGCTGTAAACCCAAACGGCGGATTTCGTCAGTTCCTGCACTGTTTCGAGTAATAGCACCAATAGCAGGCCGATTAGCGCGAAGTGAAGCAACATTACGCAAGTATTCCAGCAAAAGCGAGCTGGCATCTTCAGTTGCCACTTCATTTGAGTTAAGCACTATTTTTCTCAGGCGCGCAATAACGTGTTCGCCTGAAGCAATCTGCAGTTCACGCACTTCGTTACTGTGTTCCAAAAGCCGAACTTCAGCCACATCAGAAAACGCGCGAGACAGCGTAAAGAAGATTGCAAAGGTTACTGCGTGAAAAACTGTACGAAGACGCAAAAGAATGCCTTGCGGGGTCCAAACTGAGCTTCCATGTCGCAGGAGTTTTTCTCGGTGATTCAAACGATTCAGGTATTGGTAGCCCGCATCCGCAGAAACCTTACCAGTTCGTATGGCTTCCTGGACAAACTCTTGCTCCCACGTAAGAGCTTCGTGGCGAAGCGCTTGATACCCTTCATCGTCACCTATATCGAGTCGGTTTTTGATGTCTTGAATACGCTCGTTATAGGAACGGACTACATAACGCGTTGCAAAACGTGTTTCAGGCTGCTGACGCGCAGTAAGTTCTTCGATGACGTTGCGCAGAATTTCAATCTGAGTTTTGGCTTCCGCCTTTACATCAATAACAGGTTTCCGCTCTTTGCGCGGCGCAATGATGGGCACCACAAAGGTTGCCAAAAGCAAGGTGAAAACAATTACCCCGCAGGCAAGAAAGATAAGCAGATCACGCGAAGGAAATGGCACAAACGGTGGCTCTACGCTGCCATACAACGGCATGGAAAACATTACCGCAAGCGTGATAGTACCCTTCGGACCTGCAAGCGTTGTGATTAAGGCAGCCTTTATGTCCTGCACGCCGAAAGGTCTCACGTTTTCAAGGTTTCCCGCTTCTTGTGCAGCCTTGTTTTCAGAGCGATGATGCACCGCTTCCATACCTAAACACCACATGAAACGCACGCCCAGCACCAAGGCGGTAATAATAACCACTAAAAGCAGCAAGAAATCGTTTGAAAAACTCAGGTCTTCCCAGGTTGTTTCCATAGCACGTGGCAGCTGCGTCCCTAAAAGCACAAACACAATACCGTTCAGCGCAAACGAGATAACGCGCCAGACACTCGTAGAAACAATGTTCATACGGGAAGCCGAAGGAGCCATAGTGGTAGTTGAAAGCGAATTGATAAGACCAGCTACCACCACAGCAATAATGCCACTGGCATGGAGCGGCTCAGCAGCTAAGTACACAATGAAGGGCATGAACACCTCGAACAACACATGAAACGTCGTGTTTTCGAGGCCAATATCGCGCACTTTGCGCATAATCAAATTGCCCAAATACCCCAAAATTGCGCCCGCCACAATGCCGCCGAAGAAGCTTACGGCGAAGTCGCCTGCGGCTTCAAACAAAGAGAATGTTCCTGTTACGGCTGCAGCGATAGCGAACTGAAACGAAACGATACCCGAAGCGTCGTTGATAAGGGATTCGCCAGCTAGAATACTCTTTTGGCGTTCAGGAATTTCGGTTTCTTTCGAAAGCGAAGCAACCGACACCGCATCAGTGGGCCCAAGAGCAGCACCAAGAGCAAAAGCAGCTGCCAGCGGAATAGAAGGTACGAGCAGGTTAAGTACAAAGCCCACTACCAGGGTAGATATCACCACAAGGCCAATAGCTAATGAAAGCATGGCATTGCGATTCTTCCAGAGCGCAGCTTTGTTGGCTTCCTTCGCCTCTTTGAAAAGAAGCGGAGCAATAAACAATACCAGGAACAATTCTGGATCTAAGGTAACACTAATTTGCTCTTGAGCTACAAGGGCAATTGCTACGCCAATACCAATTTGGATAAGCGGTGATGATACCTTGGGAACTATCTGATCAATAACGGAAGACAGCAGCACCGCAGCAAGCAAAAGTAACGATAAGACCAGCGCTTCCACCTACGATGCCCCTTTAACTTCGGAATAATTACAAAACATCATTTTACCTGAAAATGTGAGTATCCTGAACACATTTTCCAAGAACAATACGGTGGTGGGCAGTCGCGCGACTACCCACCCAGCAGAAAGAGAAAGGAGTGAAACCTCTGATTGAAAGCGCTTGTGCTTAATTCACTGCAAGCAGTTGCGGCTGTAAGCAAAGGCGCCACAAACAGAGGAGAGAACCTTATTCAGCAAACTGACGCAAATAGTCGCAAATGTCGTCAGATTCATACATGGCGCGCCCATCAATTACCAAACAAGGAACCTGCTTTTTGCCTCCAATACGAATGAGGTCATCTTGGTTGCCCGGTTCGGTAGTTTCGCGTTTGTCAAGGTTGATGTTGTACTTATTCATGAAGTGCAGTACTTTTTGACAGAAAGGACACGACTTTCTGTAATACAGCACATGATTTTCGATATACGCCATGACTCTTCCTTCCTTCACATGGATAAAGGATAGCCTCCAACTTCTGTGCGTTCATTAAAAACTGACACTTGTTTCGAAATGGTTACAAAGCTTCGACGCAAATTCCCAAACTTTTCAGAAAATCCGCTAGAATTAACGCCGTTGTAAAACCACTTATGAGAAAGCATCTCATAAGTTTTAATAAGAAAGGCATGTCATGAGCAACGATAGTTTTGAGGCAAGCAAAGCTCGAAGTGACCAAGTTCGCGCCGACATAGCAGAAAACCCAGGTAAATACCGCATGCTAACAGGCGACCGTCCTACAGGTCGCTTACACTTAGGTCATTACTTTGGCAGTATCTTGAATCGCGTTGCTATGCAAAACCTGGGCGTTGATTCCTTGGTGCTTATTGCCGATTACCAGGTTATTACCGACCGAGACACCACTGAGCATATTCAGGACAACGTTTACAACATGGTGCTTGATTACGTTGCAGCAGGTATTGACCCTGAAAAGACTACCATTTTTACCCATTCGGCGGTTCCTGCGCTAAACCAGCTTATGCTCCCCTTCCTTTCGTTGGTTTCCGAAGCAGAACTGGAACGCAATCCCACAGTAAAAGCTGAACAAGAAGCCAGTGGCCATGAGCTAACAGGTCTTTTACTTACCTATCCCGTACATCAGGCATGCGACATTCTGTTCTGCAAAAGCAATATTGTTCCAGTGGGCAAAGATCAGCTCCCTCATATCGAAATTACACGACAAATTGCGCGCCGTTTTAACAAGCGCTATGGTCGCGTTTTCCGCGAACCTGTTGGCGTGCTCTCCGACGCTATTGAAATCCCCGGTCTTGACGGTCGTAAGATGTCAAAGAGCTACGGCAACTCAATTATGCTAGGTGTTACCGCAGAAGAAACAGCTAAGCGCATCAAAAAGAGTCCCACTGATAGCGAACGTCGCATAACTTTCGATAAAGAAAACCGTCCAGGAATCTCTGCACTGCTTACCACAGCGGCTTTGTGCACTGGGCGTACAGAAGTTGAGATAGCCGAAGAAATTGGTGAAGCTGGTGCAGGCGCACTGAAAGCCTACGTAACAGAAAGCGTTAACACCTTCTTGGCACCTCATCGTGAACGCCGCGCTCAGCTTGCTGAGAATATGGACTATGTTCGTGAAATCATCCACGAAGGCAATAAGCGTGCCAATGAAATTGCGAACGCCACTTTGGATGAAGTTCGCGAAGCAATGGGCATGGTTTACTAGCTTTTTCTGAAAGAAACTGCGGCGGTCTTTATGCTACAATGTCAGCCGCTTTCTAACTGAAAGTCGGACCCTTAGCTCAATGGCGGAGCAGGGGACTCATAATCCCTTGGTTGCAGGTTCGAGTCCTGCAGGGTCCACCAACCACCGATTTTACGAACCAGCTCTATACGGACTGGTTTGTTTTTTGGAAAAAATCAAAGAGCCACTCAGTTGAGCGGCTCTTTTAGTAACCAGTCCCCTGCCAGTCCAGCAGGAAACATTGTTAAGCAAAGATAAACATTGCCAAAAATGCGAATGCAGCAACCCACATCAAGGGATGAATTTCTTTTACCCTACCCTGCACCAGCATGATGATGACGTAGGAGATAAAGCCAAAACCAATACCGTTGGTAATGGAGTAAGTCATCGGAATGCCCAAGATGGTAATGAACGCTGGGAAGGCTGATTCAATCTTGGACCATTCAATGTTTCCAATGTCGGTAAGCATCAAATAACCAACAACTACGAGCGCACCGCAGGTAGCCGCGCCAGAGACCATACCGATTACTGGAGCGAAGAAAGCAAACACCACAAACAGAATACCGATAACAATGTTTGAGAGGCCTGTACGTGCACCAGCTGCGGCGCCAGACGTGGATTCCACGAAGCTCGTAATAGAGCTCGCACCTACAAAACCACCTACTGCAGCAGCGGCGGAGTCAACCAATAAGATGTTTTGAATGTCGTCAACGTTACCGTCTTTGTCAACAAATTCACCTTGTTCGGCAACGGCAAGCACGGTGCCCATGGTGTCAAAGAAGTCACTCATCAAAATTGAGAAGACAAACAGAAGCAGAGCCGGCTGTACAAACACTTGGACCAGAGCCATGGTGTCAGTACCTGGAACCGTCTGGAACGGTGCTGCAAAGGCGCTAAAGTCCAACCCAAAATCTAAAGAAGTGGGAATAACGGTAACACCCAAAGGAATACCAATAATGGTGGCACCTACGATAGAAATAAGCAGACCACCCTTGACGTTCAAAGCTTGAAGAATAACGGCAATCACAATAGAGCAGATAGCAACGATCGCCATAGGGCTACCCAAATCCCCTAATGCCAAGATGGTGGATTCGTCGGAAATAATCAGTCCGCCACCCTTCATGCCAATAAAGGCAATAAACAGACCAATGCCAATACCGATAGCACGACGAAGGCCAACGGGAATAGCGTCCATAATGGCTTTTCGAAGCCCACAGATAACCAAGAGCAAAATGATGATACCTTCAAGGAAGATAACCGCCATAGCCACGCGCCAGTCAACTGCGGTTTCACCCAAGCATAAGGTATAGGCAACAATTGCGTTGATACCCATGCCAGATGCGAGCGCAATAGGCCTGTTCGCAATAAGACCCATAGCAATAGTCATAATGGCTGCGCCTACACAGGTAGCTGTGAGTGCCGCATTAAACGGGATGCCCGCTGCCTCCATCAACTGCGGGTTTACGGCAATGATGTAGGCCATTGCCAGGAAGGTGGTTAAACCACCAATGATTTCGTTGCTGACCGTACTGTTGCGGGCAGCAATCTTAAAAAACTTCTCCACCCTAGTTCCCCTTTCGCTTTGCCTTTTGGCAACGCAAGCATACTAGCATAGCTTGAGCCAATCGACAGTCTCAAAAAAAGTTCTTGCCAACAGAATCGCTTACGCTATAATTTTCACTTGCGCATTTGAAGCGTGCATTCCTCGGTAGCTCAACGGCAGAGCATCCGGCTGTTAACCGGAGGGTTGTAGGTTCGAATCCTACCCGGGGAGCCATTTAACTAATAAAGCTGTAAGTTCTCTTGCAGCTTTTGTTGTATCTAGGGGTTTTTGTGGCAGAGTCTTTTAATAGCGAACCAGCAGGTGCTCAGATGCCACACACCCCCTCAGGAACTCCCTATCTCTCCTCTTCTGATCGTTTGAAGTATTCTGCCATCGTGTTTGCTGGCGGAGCTTGCTACGGTATTTTGGCAAGTGTGGTAAAAATCGCTTACGGAACGGGTTTTTCGTTCCCGCAAGTGGTGGCAAGTCAGGCTTTCTTTGCCTTTGCACTTTTTCTACTTTGGGCTCTTGTTGATAAAGTACGTGGGGTAACTCGTGAAAAACTCACTGGCACCCAACGGCTTAAGCTTGCCGCTATGGGTTGTGTAACTGCTGGCACAACCACCTTCTACTATTTTTCTCTATCACTTATACCTGCCAGCGTGAGTATCACTCTTTTGTTTCAGTTCACCTGGATAGGTCTTGTCTTTGAGGTTATCACGTCTCGTCGGCGTCCTACTAAAGCCGCTCTTTTGGCTGCTGCCATCATTTTTGTTGGCACTCTTTTTGCGAGCGGCCTCATTGGTGGAGGTACGTTGGTAGAACACCTCAATTTCTGGGGCGTAGTCAGCGCTTTGCTTTCCGCTGTATGTTGCGCAACCTTCATGTTTTTATCTGGACGCGTTGAAGCAGATAAGCCCGTCCAACAACGAGGTCTTTGGGCCTGTTGCGGCTATATTGTTATTGCCTGTCTTCTGTGCCCCGACTATCTGGTTTCAGGAGTTCTCTTCGAGGGTATAGCTTCCTTTGGACTTATCCTGGGTCCTCTGGGCTTTGTGCTGCCAATGGTGCTTTTTGGCATTGGTTGCAAGCGCATTTCTCCTGGTCTTTCAACCATTATGGCTTCCTCTGAACTCCCCATTTCCATTGCATGCTCCATCATGATTCTTCAAGAGCCAGTAACCGCACTTCAAATTGTTGGGGTAATCGTTATTCTTTTGGGCGTAGTCGTCGCTCAGATTCCTTCTCTTAGAAAATAGCAGCTTTTGCCTTTCAAAGGCTTACGCATTGGAACTACGCAAGCAAACCCAACATAACCAAGCCCGACAATTTGTAAGATTTTCGCAGAATTGAAATTAATTCTTTAGCAGAAACGACGCCTGCGTATAATGTCGCTATCTGTTCAAAGAAAGAGGAGGTTTACTATGACGTATGTTGAACGCATCATCGAACAGGTTAAAGCAAAAGATGCCGACCAACCGGAATTCATCCAGGCAGTCACTGAAGTTCTGACATCCCTGGAACCAGTTATTGAAGCAAATCCGGAATACGAAAAAGCTGGTTTGCTTGAACGACTGGTTGAACCCGAGCGCATCATTATGTTCCGTGTGCCTTGGACTGACGACGAAGGTACGGTACACGTCAACCGCGGCTTCCGCGTAGAATTTAATAGTTGCCTTGGTCCTTACAAGGGTGGTCTTCGTCTGCATCCTTCTGTGAACCTTGGCATCATTAAGTTTTTGGGCTTTGAACAGATTTTCAAGAACAGCCTCACTACGCTTCCCATGGGCGGCGGCAAGGGCGGTTCAGACTTCGATCCTAAGGGTAAGTCTGACGCCGAAATCATGCGTTTCTGCCAAAGCTTCATGACTGAACTCAGCCGTCATCTGGGTGCCAACACCGACGTACCTGCTGGCGACATCGGTACGGGTGCACGCGAAATTGGCTACATGTTTGGTCAGTACAAGCGTCTGCGCAACGAATTTGTAGGTGTGTTAACCGGCAAGGGTCTTTCCTATGGTGGTTCTTTAGCTCGCACGGAAGCTACTGGTTATGGTCTTATCTACTTCGTTCAGGAGTATCTGAACTGCCACAACGATAGCTTCGAAGGCAAAACTGTTTCTATTTCTGGTGCCGGCAACGTAGCAATCTATGCTGCAGAAAAGGCTCAGCAGCTGGGCGCAACGGTTGTAACGCTGTCTGACTCCACGGGCTGGATCTACGACCCGAACGGAATTGATATTGCCCTCATTAAGCAAGTCAAAGAAGTTGAACGCGCTCGCATTAGCGAATACGCAAAGCGCCGCGAAGGTGTTGAATATCACGAAGGTCGTGGTGTTTGGAGCGTTAAGGTTGATATTGCTCTTCCGTGCGCTACTCAGAATGAACTGCACCTTGAAGATGCTCAGCAGCTGGTTGCTAACGGCGTTAAGGTTGTTGCCGAAGGCGCAAACATGCCTACCACTATGGATGCAACCAACTACCTCATCGAAAACGGTGTAGTATTCTGCCCAGGCAAAGCAGCGAATGCTGGCGGCGTAGCAACCTCTGGCCTGGAAATGTCTCAGAACTCCGAACGCTTAAGCTGGACGTTCGAAGAAGTAGACGCAAAGCTTCAGGGCATCATGAAGAACATTTACCACGCTGCAGATGACGCAGCTCGTGAATTCGGCTATGAAGGCAACTACGTAATTGGCGCAAACATTGCTGGCTTCAAAAAGCTTGCTGACGCAATGCTTGCACAGGGTATTGTCTAAGCCTGTATCCTTTTGCGTTAAAGCGCAGTACCTGGCGCTACCCCGCAGCTATAAGGCTCCCCCTCTGGGGAGCCTTTCTTGTAACGCGCCAAATCATTTATACTTTTCTTTGAATCTAAAGGAGGGTATATGCCTCGAGAAAGCATGGCTAACAAACGCGCTCGCGCTTTAGAGATTGCGCAGCGTATGGACGAACATTATCCGGAAGCGGAATGCGCGCTTCTGTACTGGGATAACCCTTTTCGCTTAACTATTGCTGTTCTTTTATCGGCACAAACAACCGACGCAGCAGTAAACAAGGTTACGCCCAAATTATGGGAGAAATACCCCACCATTGAATCATTGGCAGAAGCCGACGTGCGCGACGTTGAAAACATCATTCGCACCATTGGCTTCTTTCACACAAAGGCAGCAAACTGCATAAAATGCGCACGTATGATTCTTTCCGAATATGGTGGTGAGGTCCCCCAAACCATGGAAGACCTTCAAAGACTACCTGGCGTGGGAAGAAAAACGGCAAACATCGTTTTGAACGAAGGGTTTGGTATTGTGGAAGGCATCGCAGTAGATACGCATGTTTTTCGCATTGCCCATAAGCTAAACCTGGTTGGTAAAAAAGTTGACTCCCCTGCCAAAACCGAAGAGGCACTCCTAAAGCTTTATCCGAAAGAATATTGGAAACCTATAAACCACCAATGGGTACTGTTTGGACGTGAAACCTGCATTGCACACCGCCCTCAATGCGACGCGTGCTTCTTGGCAGATCTGTGCCCCAGTAGTCCCACCTATTCAGCCTAATTAAAGGATTGGTATGCATATCCGCAAAACATCACTCTCAGACACTGAAGACATTTTGCGTATCCTATCTGACGCAAGCGCCTCACTTAAGGCTCTTGGCCTGGATCAGTGGCAAAACGGATATCCAGGGCGTAAGGAGCTAGAAGCCGATATTGCCCGCGGAGAATCATATGTTGTTATAAACGAAGAAGGAAACGTTATTGCTTCTGGCATGATTAGTATGGCGGGCGAGCCTGACTATGACACCATAACCGAGGGCTCTTGGCTCACTGAATCTTCTTCCGACCACCCAACTTATGCCGTTGTGCACCGCTTGGCAGTTAGCAGGACGGCCAAGAAACGCGGAGTTGCAAGCTTTTTCTTCGCCGAAGCGGAACACAAAGCACGCTTAGTTGGAATGAAAAGCATGCGCATAGACACCCATGAAGGAAATACTCCTATGCGGAGTCTTCTTACTAAATGTGGGTTTCACGAATGCGGAATTATTATTCTCAGAAATTGTGAGGAAGGTCGTCCTGAACGCATTGCCTACGAAAAGGTTCTGTAATCCGGGATTCGAAAATACGCGAAGAATACGCAGCGGCTTTACTTTTTTGTGAGGAAAAACCCACGCCTGGCAAGTTCAGCAACAACAGTTTCCACTAATAGCGGGAGAGCCTGCTTGACTGATTCAGTCAAGTCTATGGTGTATTCAGCTGGGTACATGTTTTCAATTTGCATTCCAAGGCAATAACCTTCAGCCTCATACCCCAGCAATGCGGCAGCGTCGAATAAATCTACGAGCTTTAAATCGTGAAGAGAAGCCATAGCTCCGGTATGGCGTGCCATAGCGTCAGGAGGAAAGCGAAACACCGTTCCAGGAGGCTCTTCAGTTCCATCAACAGCATCAACCGTAAGCAATAGGTCGCATTCACTCACATAGTGAAGCATGTCCATACTCATGCAGCCTACATCAAAGAGCTGTACGTTTTCTGGAATTATATATTGGTCGACAATGATGTCGTAGGCTGCACCAGCAACGCCTTCATCCATCATAAGACGGTTTCCCACAAAAAAGACTGCTACACGCTTTTCGGAAGTATCTAAGCTCACCAAGCACCTCTACACTTCCGTGCGCAAAACCAAATTAAAATACGTTGCTAAAGCAATCATCAGGATACCTATCAAAATGCAGACCACTGCCCATATGCGCTGGCGTTTAAGATATTCCTGCTTACCTATCCCCCGCGCAGCTGCCCGATGTGCTGCATAAGGCTGCCCGATAAGAGAAAATCCAACCGTGCATGCTAGCAAAATTACAAAGACAACCACCGCGATGGCAATGGAAAACGCACTTGGAGCTGAATAAGCAGCATAGAATACATTGTCAGCTATAAGCCACAAAGGATAAAAAATAATGCTTACCCATAGACCATGAGCTGGTCCCCAGATGGGAGGCAATACAAAAGCTGCAATGTTAAGACGCGGAATTCCCTTCAAGAACTCTTCTTCTTGTTTGATATCTTTTGCGCTTAAGGCCACGGTGTTCCTTTCTTTTTTGTCAACTCATTCTACTAGAACCACTTTATAAAAAAACTGAACACGTAAAACCTCTAGGTTAAAGGTGTAAGAAAAATCCCGCCAGCTTTACGCTGGCGGGATCAAACTACCTGAAGGATTCAAGGTGTATTACTGTGGCTTAATGTTCTAACTTGTCTTCGCCAACAATTACATGATTGTCGGGGTCATATACCAAACCACCATGTTCTTTCCAGAGGAACATAAGCTTGGTGGGTTCAAAGCCTTCAATGTTCGCCAGATAAATATGGATGAACATGAAGCAGATGAACACGTACATCAAGAAGTAGTGGATGATACGCATGC
This sequence comes from uncultured Coriobacteriaceae bacterium, assembly GCA_949294735.1. Classification (GTDB taxonomy): domain Bacteria; phylum Actinomycetota; class Coriobacteriia; order Coriobacteriales; family Eggerthellaceae; genus CASFII01. Next base: position 212,660 of record CASFII010000006.1, read on the forward strand.
TCATCAGACCACCAACCAGCGTAGTACCAGCGCTGAAGAATTCGATGTTCATCGTGGGACCCCAAAGGCAAAGACCCGTGTAGAACATAACGATAATCAGTACCGGAATAGCCAGATAGCTCAGCTTCTGAGGAACACCAAGCTTAGCTCCCAGAGGATGTTCTTTCCTCAGGAACAGATAGTACAAAACCCATTCGCCCAACTGATGACGGTTGTCCTTCTGCGGTAACCACGTTTCGACGTCAGTAACCTGCTTGCGCGTGCCACCCGTTGGAGATGACTTTACGAAGAAGGCGGAGATGACGCGAACTACGCAGTTCAGGAACAATACGAAGCCGCAGAACACATGCACGCCACGAGCGATGCCCATAAAGTATGGGAAGAATGGGAAGTGAATGCAGAAGCCCGTGATAATTAGCAGGACCATTGCAACCAGGTTAATCCAGTGCGTTATAACAAACGGCAGTGGATGTGCCTCACGATAGTGTGCGAGATGTGCCATCTTACTTCACCCCCCAAGGGCTCGTCACGGTTTCAAAGCTCTTACCCGTGGCCGGTTCAGTTACATGCACAGCGCATGCGGTGCAGGGGTCGAAGCTATGGACGGTACGAAGCGCATTAATTGGCTTTTCAATATCCGCAACTGGGCAACCAATCAAAGATTCTTCCATAGGACCATTTTCGCCCTTTTCATTATGAGGAGCAGCATTCCACGTAGTAGGAATGATAATCTGGTAGCCCTCAATCTTACCGTTCACAACCTTTTCGCTGTGATACAAAGCACCACGCGGCGCTTCCCAGAAGCCCGTACCAGCACCATTGCTTACTTCCGGAGCGTGGAAGTATTCATGGTCGCCACCCTTAACAGCTTCAATCAGTTCGTTGACCCATTCCTTCATAAGGCCAGCGATGTAAAGCGTTTCAATCTGGCGAACTGCAGTACGGCCAAGCGTGGACTGAGCAACACCAATATTGCCCTTTGCACCCAAAGCTTCAAGCAAGCCATTAACCTGTTCAACGATGAACGGAACGCCGCGCTTGTAGGCAACCAGGATACGGGACAGACCGCCAGCTTCCATGCACTTACCGTCATAAGCAGGTGCCTTAATCCAGCTGTAGCGATCTTCTACGTTGTATTCCGTGAACTCAGGTTCTGTTACGAAATACGGGCTTGTGTAGGTATCAGCACCCTTGTACCAAGAGTGACCCATATACTCAGTAATCTTGCTCTCTTCAACATCAGAGAGGTTGAACTGTTCGTCCAAAACACCAGCAGGCAGATAACGGTCATTCATAGCCATGCTCTTGTTTTCAAAAACACCCCATGCAATATAACGACCGCAACCCTTACCGAAGCTCAAAGCATCCGCATAATACGGAGCAATGGCCAAGGTGTCAGGAATCATGGTTTCTTCAACCCACGTGTAGATTTCATCGACCATAGCCTTCAGGTCGTCAAGCTTCTGTTCGGTTGGAACAAAAGCAGTACCACCAGGAACAATGGTCATAACATGCGGCATCTTGCCACCAAGTAAAGCACATACTTCAGATGCACGAGCCTGCATCTTCAAAGCTTCCAAGTAATGAGCCGTGCAAATGAGGTCAAGCTCTGGAGGAAGCTTATAAGCAGTACCTTCATCAGCGTCAAACCAGTTGCCAGAGAAAATGGAAAGCTGACCATTTTCTGCAAACTTAGCAAGGCGCTGCTTCAAAGCACCAAAGTCCGTATTCATAGACGTCTTAGCGCTCTGAGCTAATTCGATGGTGTCAGCAACGTCGGCTTTCAAAGCATTCAGCGGGTTGACGTAGTCAAGTGCTGCCAGGTTGTAGAACCACAGAATGTGGCTATGCAAGAACTGAGCACCTTCAATGAGGTTACGAATAATACGTGCATTATTCGGAATCTGAATACCATAAGCCTTCTCAGCCGCAATGGTGGATGCGTGAGAATGAGAAACGGGGCAAACACCACAGATGCGTTGCACAATGTGCGCCGCGTCTTCAGGAGTGCGGTTTTCTACTACCAATTCCATACCACGGAAGCAGCCGCCAGAAACCCAAGCATCGGTAACTTTACCGTTGTTGACTTCCATTTCGACGCGGAGGTGACCTTCGATTCTTGTAATCGGGTCAATAACCGAACGTGTCATTTATGCCTGACCCCCTTTCGTTTCCTCGGTTTCTTCAAGCCCTGCATTTTCTGCAGTAAGCTTAGCCTTCTCTTCGTCAGTCAAATCGTACTTGCCGATAGACTGTTCAGGATGCTTCGCGTCCCACTTGCGGATTTCTTCAAAGTCCGCACCGCCATCCATACGGCCAGTAATCTTCATGCCGAAGCCGTGTACTACCAAAGCAGCAGCTAAGGCACCAGTTACCAGCAGAGCAGCGGTTCCAGGCTGGAAGGTGAGTTCGCCAATGCGCAGGTCACGATGACGCTTACGGAACGGCGTGTTGACTTCAACCCAGTTCTGACCAGGATCGTTCGGATTTGCTTCGCAGCAACCAATGCAGGGAGCACCAGCCTGAACGCACCAGCTGCGGCGGTTGTTCCACAGGGTAACGCCGCAGTTGGACATGGTCTGAGGACCACGGCAACCTAACGGATAGAGGCAATATCCCAGTTCTTCTTCCTTGGTACCAAATTCATAGACAAATTCGCCGTTTTCAAAATGACCACGACGTTCGCAGTTGTCATGAATGGTCTGACCAAAAATCCCTGCAGGCTTGCCTTCTGAAGTCAGGTTCAGTTCTGCAGGCGAAAGCTTTGCCAGCACAACATCAACCAGAACAGACATGAGCCATTCAGGGTTTGCAGGACAACCAGGAATGTTAACAACTGGCGTTGCAATACCATTCTTTTCCAAGAATTGTTGCACGCCTAAGGCGCCAGCGGAGTTCGGGTTTGCACCCATCCAACCGCCATTAACCGCGCACGAACCTAAAGCAACAACAGCGTTTGCGTTTTCGGCAGCTTCAATCAGATGTTCGGTACCTGGCAAATCAGCAACGCGAAGAGCCTGGCCACCCCAACCTTCAAGTACTGCACCTTCGTAAACGAGAATGTAGTTGCCAGCTTCGATGGTCTGTCGTTTCGCTTCTTCCATTGAATGACCCGCAGCAGCTGAAAGTGTTTCGCAATAGTTCAGCGAAATCATTTCCAAAACTACTGTACCTGGGTCCGGCGTTTCAATTTGCGCAAACGATTCTGTACATCCCGTGCACGATGCACCCTCGATCCAAATAACCGGATACAGATTGCCTTCGGTAGCTCCGATTATGGAATCTTCGAGAGCCTGCGCCACACGCGGTACTGTCAGCCCAGACACGCCTGCCGCGGCTGCAACAGCCCCGCATAGTTTCATGAAGCTACGACGTGATACACCACGCGCCGAAAGCATTTCCTGAAACTCTGAAACGGTGGCTTCCTTTCCCATGTGCACACCTCCTTCAGGTGTTCTCGCTTTTACACTACTGACACCATTTTCTACGAAAACAGTAACAATAAGGACGGGAAGCTTACAGGCGCAAAGTTTTACCCGCCAACGGTACTAAAATGTTACGGAATAATATATTCGTAACAATAGGAAAGGTTTATAGCGCCTGCTGAACACGGAGAAGCACTTCTTAAATATTCTAAAACCCAAAAGACACGTCCCCTTTGGGTTCAAAAGACACGTCCCCTATGGGTTCTCCCTTTGGGTTCCTTGGACTCTTTGGGTTTAACGAGGCTGAGACGATGCTTCTGCTTCTTCACGATCAAGAACTTGTTGCATGGCAGCAATAGCACATTCAAGCATGCCGTCATCAGGTTCGTTAGTAGTGAGGTACTGCATTTGCATGCCTGGCCATAAAACTACTTTCACGAGTGGGTTTTCTGGATGACTTCCCGCCCACTTCACCGTAATCTCATAGGAAAGCCCTGCAATGACAGGCATAAACAATATGCGAACCGCAATAACCAGCAAAAGCTTAGGAAGACCATCTGGTACACCCCAGGCATCAATCAAAGGATTAAGCGGAACAATGGTATATACCAAAATGGCAATAATCATCACCATAATCAAAAAGGCAGTTCCACAACGCACATGAAGACGAGGGAAACTTCGTGCATTTTCAGGAGTTAATGGCAAACCATGCTCATAGCAATGAATGGTTTTATGCTCCGCGCCGTGATAGGCAAACATGCGCTTAATATCGCTCATTCTGCCAATAAGCCACAGGTAAAAGACAAACACTGCCACGCGCAAAATACCCTCGCAGATATTCCATGCCAGAGTATTACTGTCGTATTCTCCAATAATCAAATTGCTTAAAGCAGCTGGTAGCGCGATAAATAAGAAGACACCTAGTACCAAACCAAGCACCATAGAAATGGCCATTTCTTTTTTGCCAAATTCAAATTCGTCATCAGCCTGAGACTCTTTTTGAACTTCAACTTCACTATCTGTCGGTGCTTTACTTTGCTCTGCTGCATGTTCCACTGACGCAGGTGCTTGCCCCTCTCCTTCATTGAAGGCGTGAAGGGCGGCAATTTCCAGTGCCTTATATCCCAACACAAGGGATTCAACAAGCGCACGACAACCGCGCACCAGTGGCCAGTTCATCCATGAATTCTTAGGCTTTCCCGAAGCAAGGTCGTGCTCTTCAGTATAAATACTTCCCGAAGGCTCCCTTACGGCAACTGCCCAGTTGTACTTGCCACGCATCATGACGCCCTCAATAAGCGCTTGTCCCCCTACGTGCGTTTTGCATGCGCCATCCTCAGAAAAGGCGCGCGAAAGGTCACTCTTCTGGCGAAGGGGCTCGTCAGAAGGAACAAGAGTATTCAAACTGTTTTCCGAATTGCGTTTTGTCAGCATCTGTAAAATTAACTACGTATCACTTAGAAGAATTACCACAAAAGATAAAGCTGAAACCGCTCTAACCGCGTACTACCTTTGGATAAGGATTACCGCAAGTCATCTTGCCTTCAGGACAGCTGCTATGAACACAAGGAGCCCCCGCGTCCATGAAAATGAAGGGAGCGGTAGGCTTCACCAGTTCTAACATACGATGCGCCAGTTCACGAATTTCCCACTGCGCACGATTGCAACAACGCAGTTCGAAAAAGTGCAAAAGCTCGCGTACGTTCATGGTGATAACAATCTTTGTTTCAGCGGCATTCGGGAGTAGATAGCGCGCATCTTCTGCAGGCACGCCCGCATCCAAGAGCTTCTTGTACGCGTTCACGGTTGCTTCAATAGCTTCATCAAAAACAGCTTCAAGCTCAGGCGTTGCCGTAACGCTTTCAGGCTTTACCACCTCTACCCCGTTTTTGAATTTCACATAACGCTGGCTCTGCTGATTGAAGCTTGCTATACGATGACGAACCAACTGATGGGTAAGCGCACGGGAAACGCCGTCTACAGCAAAGGTATAGCTCGCATGTTCCAGCGTGGAATAATGTCCACTCGCCATAATGGTAGAAAGCACACTCTTTACTCGTTCTTCAGGCATTGTTTCCATAAGTTCAGCTGCCCCAACAGGCGCATAACACAGGCGCGCTGCCGTGGCGATAGCTCGTTCGGGATCGGGCGTGTGATACAGAAGCTCTACATGCATTTTGTGCTCCTAACTCAATTTGAAAGCATACCCTGCGAGTGTGCAGTCTCTAGATTACTGCAGTCTACGTTTGTATTAAAGCCAAAATTCGAGTTGCTAGTATACCATGTTCTTCTCATATAAAAATAAAACCGACCATCGCTGGTCGGCTCTATTTAAATTGCGAAAGCGCCCTTCGGAGCGCTTTCATGTGGGAAAGAAAATACGTTATTCAGCAGCCTGCTCTTCAGTAGCTTCTGCAGCCGGAGCTTCTTCAGCCGGAGCGGCAGCAACTTCTGCTTCAGCCTTCTTGGCGAATTCAGCAGCGCGCTTTGCCTTTTCAGCAGCCTTAGCTTCACGTTCAGCCTTCTTAGCGGCTTCGCGTTCTGCAACCTGAGCTGCGCGAGCGGCCTTCTTAGCGGCTTCGCGTTCTGCCACAACGTCCTTAGCAGAACCGAACTTATCAGCGAAGCGCTGTACGCGTCCGCCAGTGTCAACAAACTTCTGCTGACCAGTAAAGAAGGGATGGCATGCGTTGCAGATGTCAACCTTCAGTTCGGACTTGGTAGAACGGGTGGTAAACGTGTTACCGCAGCTGCACCTAACCGTGCACTCTACATAATCTGGATGAATTCCTTGCTTCATGGTTTCTCCTTTTCCGTGCCTTGGTTTCCGACCAAGGCGAGACAAGCTTGCCTATAGTACCACAAGCATATTCTTTTGCAAGTTTGTATGAGCATTTATTGGGGGAAATTCACATCCCTTTTGGAGCAAAGCTATTACTGCTCAGGCGTATTCTGCGTAGGAAAACTCTGTGTAGGCAAACCCTGCTGAGGAAGCTTTTTAGTTAGCGCGAAAACAAGCACGCAAATTCCCACAATAACAAGAGGTAGCGACAAAAGTTGTCCCATAGTCAACCAACCGCCCCACAGATATCCTAGTTGCACATCGGGTTCACGGACAAACTCAATTAAGAAACGGAATATGCCATACATAACAAGGAAGACGCCCAAAAACGTACCGCGAGGACGTGGGGGCTGCTTGCGTGATAGGATAAGTAGCACCACAAAAATAATTAAGCCCTCTAGCACGGCTTCGTAAAGTTGCGAAGGGTGACGAGGTATATCGCCAGCAGCTCCTCCAAACACCACACCCCAAGGAGCATCGGTAGGAGCGCCCCACAACTCACCATTGATGAAGTTGGCACAACGGCCAAAGAAAAGTCCTAAAGGTGCAGCAACACACGCCATATCTGCCAAGGTCAAATATGGAATATGAGTCATCTTAGCTGCCACGATACCCGACAAAAAAGCACCTATGAGCCCTCCGTGAAAACTCATTCCCCCCTTGGTAGTCATAAGAATCTCTAAAGGATGTTCAAGATAGTAGCCATTGCCATAGAAGAGACAATATCCCAAACGGCCACCCACTACGATGCCGATAATTACACAGCACATGATGGTAATGAGCGAATCGGCGTCCACATACACACGCCAACGTTTGGCAACGCGCCACACAATGAATGCGGCACAGATAAAACCAAGTACATATGCAACACCGTACCAGCGCACAGTAAAAGGACCCAACGAAAAAATAACGGGGTCAACCATTTGATAAAGCTCATTCAACATAGTACGTAACTCGCAACAATTGCTTAGAGAAGGAATCTATTCCGATTACCAAGACGAGTTTCTACCACGGTGTTCTCGTCAATGAGAGGGCCATTTTTAAGGAAATGATTGCAGAAGTGACACACTTCTTTGATAGCAGCCTGATAATTCAGTTCGGGGTTAAGAAGAACCTCTAAATCAGTTGCCACCTCGTGCGTGTCACGATGACACGCTGCATAATGACAGTCGGCGGGGCAAGGTTCACCAGGAGTGTTGTGGGGACAACGACTTTGCATTTCTTCGTCGCAGCCCCGTAACTCCCAGCACTTTGCCACCGCCGACACGTTTAAGCCTTATCTCTTACAGATCGGAAGGCACAACGCGCGTTACACCAGGAACGCGTTCTTTCAGGATGCGCTCAACACCATGGGCAAGCGTCATCTGGGACATCGGGCAGCCCTTGCAAGCACCCTGAAGTTCAACCGTTACTACACCATCTTCGTTAACGTCAACGAGCTTGACGTCGCCTCCGTCTGCTTGCAGGCTTGGGCGAATAAGTTCAAGCACTGCTGCTACATCAGTTTTTTCTACCATTGGTACTCCTAACAATAATTTCTTGTCCGCTGCATACTAGCACACTTGCTAAAGAATAGGCTGCCAGTCCTCTCCAAGGATGACCAAAATTTCGGTATCGAAAGTATAAAAATCGCCACCGTTAATAACGCGACCTGCCTGTAACGCCTGAACCACAGCTTCAGCATTCTGAGCCTGAGCAGGGTCTTTATAGATAACAAGTGTTTCAGGATAGATTACACCATCGTTTGCGTTACCCACATCCCCTACTTTGAAACCTGCCTGCGTTAATATTTCCGACATCTGAGCGCCGGCACCATCAATATAGGCACCGTTACGAATTTCAATTTCAAACTTCGTTTGATCAACCGTCACTTCTGCTTCTTGAGATTCAAAAGCTTCGCCAGCTTTCATTCTTTCAAGTAAAGAAGAGACCGAAGAAGCAATATACACCGTTCCACCCGCTGCTTCAGTTTCAGAACCAGGCACCAAAGCAACTTGTACCGAAGAAGCCTTCATACCGCGCAGAGCATCTGCAACTGCCATTAAGTCAGTGGCCGACCAATCAGTTTTAAGACTTCCAGCTATAGCATCAAGTTGAAAAACAAACGGTAGCCCACTTTTTTCCAGCAAACGCTCAGCTAAGGTTGCCATGAACGCGCCACGATTATCAGTTTGAACTTCGCTTCCTCCGCGGAAATTACGTGCACGCAAAAGCGTAGGAACTGCTTCTGAGGTAATAACCTGCTCACCTGCACTAAGATATACATTGCCCGCTTCGGGATCATCCACCTCTTCTTCTAAGGTCAAGCCAACGTTTTCAACCACATCAACAACATGACTCAACCCATCAATATCGGTAGTCATGAAGTGTGCGATATCCACCCCGGCGAATTCTGAAACGGCGCTTATGAGCTCTGCGTCGCCACCGTGATCACGCGCCTCGTAAAGCGGATGCATAATGCCGTCAGAAAGGGTTACCTGCAAATTGCCTGGAATAGACAGAAGGGCTGCAGTTTTGTTTGCTTCATCGATACGAGCAAGCATATAGGTATCAGTTTCCGCACCGCCACTTCCCTGTGCACTTCCCAACTCAGCAGCACAAAGGACGTAGTAAGGTTCTTCGGGATTTTGTGCTACCAACGCCTCTGATGCATTCGAATCACCAAGCGACAACTTGGAATTGATAACCTGTACATACACGAACGAACCAACAAACACGGCAACCAAACAAGCCAAAAGGGCAACCACCGCTATTGAAGCAATGCGCTTAGTTCGTTCCTTTTTTTCTATTTCTTGAGAAAAGCGTCTTTGGTTTATGCGGCGTGCATGCTCTTCACGAGATTCTCCTGACGCAGTACGCGGAACAACATGATCCACCTCACCACGCGCTGCTCGCTGCTGCCTTCGTGCGTTTGAAAACGAAACTGAAGAGGTTCCTGTATTTTGCGCTGAAGGACGAGAAGAGCGTCGCGAAGAGACGCTCTTGCGCTGAACATGTGAACCAATCGTCGCATTATTCATGCGCCGAGACATACGTTTTGATTGTGAAGCAGTAAAGCCCTTTTTCTTTCCAAACATTACTCAGGTAATCCTTGTAGACAGGAAGTTCGCTTTATATAAAGAACTAAAGGCTCGGACCATCAAGCATTTCGCGGCGCACATCAGCACCAAGCGACTGGAGCTTACCGACGTAATCTTCGTAGCCACGATCAATATGCTCGATTCGATAAACCTTCGTTTCACCCTCTGCCACAATGCCAGCCAAAACCAAAGCGGCTCCTGCACGAAGGTCAGTTGACTTTACAGGTGCACCCTGAAGGTGATCCACGCCACGAACAAGGGCATGGTGATCATCAATGGTGATATCTGCCCCCATACGGCTGAGCTCTGCAGCAAACATAAAGCGGTTTTCAAAAACATTTTCAGTTACGACCGAGTTTCCCTGGGCGCATGCACACAAAAGCATAAATTGCGCCTGTAAGTCTGTAGGGAAACCTGGATGCGGAAGCGTTTGGATTTCGGTTGCCTGCAAAGGACGATAGCGTCGTACGGTAATCCAGTCATCACCCGTTTCCACTTCGCAGCCCATAGCGGTTAGTTTCATGAGCGCCATGCGCAAAAAGCCGGGGTCAATGCCACGCACCGTAAGCGGTTGACCCACCAAGGCACCGCCTGCCAAAAACGTACCAGCTTCAATACGGTCGCCCACAGTTGTGTGTTCGCAAGCATGCAGGGACTCAAGCGGAACGCCTTCGATTTCAATAATGGAGGAACCCGCGCCCGTAACACGCGCACCCATACTATTGAGCATATTCGCTAAATCAGCGATTTCGGGTTCGCGAGCAGCGTTCTCAATGACGGTATGTCCTTCAGAAACCACTGCAGCCATCAGTAGGTTTTCTGTTGCGCCTACGCTTGGGAAATCCAAAACTACGTGAGCACCCACTAAACCGTTGGGAGTAGTGGCTTCCAAAAAACCATGTTGAACACGGAAGTGTACTCCAAGAGCTTCCAAACCTACCAGGTGCATATCGATTTTGCGAGCACCAATTTGGCACCCCCCTGGCATAGCAACGCGAGCTACCCCGAAGCGACCAATTAAGGGACCCAAGACAGAAATACTCGCACGCATCTTTGAAACAAGTTCATAGGGAGTTTCGTGTTTGTCGACGTTCACCGTATCAATAGAAAGCGTGTGTCCTTCACGCGTAACGCGAGCGCCTAAGCATTTCAGCACTTCTCCCATAATGGTGATGTCGGAAATAACCGGAACGTTGTGAAGCTTTGTTGTGCCATTCGCCAAAAGAGCTGCCGCCATCAGCTTAAGAGCAGAGTTCTTTGCACCGGATGCGTTTACCTCGCCCGTCAGCGTATTATTTCCACGAACTATAATGACTTCTTCTGACATACAAGCCTCTATTCTGCGTATTTGCACCCTTCCTATTATAAAGGGACTTATAAAATCACAAAGATTTGTGCAGATTTCTACGTCGAAAAACTTAAATTAAAAGAAAAAGGACTGCAGTCGGAGCTGCAGTCCTTTTATGTACGCAACTAAACGCGTATTACTTATTCACCCAAAGCGAAGCGCTTATAACCAGTAATCTTGATGGAGCCACCAAGCTTCTGAGCAACTTCGTCAGTGTACTGGGAAACAGTCTGGTCAGGATTCTTTACAAAAGCCTGTTCCGTCAGGCAGTTTTCCTTATAGAACTTTTCCAGACGACCAGTAGCCATCTTTTCCTGGATAGCTTCTGGCTTTCCGCTTTCAGCAGCCTGAGCCATGTAGATGGACTTTTCATGCTCTACGATAGCTGGATCAATAGATTCACGGTTAGCAGCAACCGGAGCAGCTGCAGCAACCTGCATAGCTACGTCGCGACCATACTGAGCAAAATCAGCAGAGGTTGCGTCGATGCCATCAACATCAAAGGTTACGAGAACGCCAATCTTGCCACCGCCGTGGATGTAGGAAGAAACAGCACCAGCCTCAACAACAGCAAAGCGGGAAAGCTGAATGTTTTCACCCAGGGTGTGGATTGCGTCAGTAACTACTTCTTCAACCGTTTCGCCTTCTGCGTCAGCAGCCTTCAAGGCGTCCAGGTCTGCCGGGTTGGCAGCAATAGCTGCCTGAGCGATTTTTTCTGCATAAGCCTTGAACTTCTCGTTCATGCCTACAAAGTCGGTTTCGCAGTTCAGTTCCAGAACGGCGCCCTTGGTGGCGTCTTCGGAAACCAGTGCCATGATGGTACCTTCGTTGGTAGCACGGCCAGCCTTCTTGGCTACAGCAGCTAAACCACGGGTGCGCAGCACGTCTACTGCAGCTTCCAGGTTGCCTTCTGCTTCAGTCAGAGCCTTTTTGCATTCCATCATGCCCGCGCCAGTCATTTCGCGGAGTTCTTTTACCATGGAAGCAGTAATTTCTGCCATGAGAGTTCCTTTCGTCGAACTGTTCGTCGAATGAGTTGGAATTACTTATTCTGCAGCAGCTTCGGTTGCAGGTGCTTCTTCAGCAGGAGCTGCTTCAGCTTCGCCTGCCATTTCAGCAGCAGAAACTTCAACGCCCGTGCCAGCCTGTACTGCATCAGCGATAAAGTTAGCGAGCAGCTTAACTGCACGAATAGCGTCGTCGTTTGCAGGAATACCGAAATCTACGTCGTCGGGATCACAGTTGGTGTCAAGCGTGCCAACAACGGGGATGTTCAGACGATGAGCTTCAGCAACGGCGATTTCTTCACGGTTCGTGTCGATGATGAACACAGCGTCCGGCGTGCGCTTCATGTTACGAATACCGTTCAGGTTCGTCTGCAGCTTAGCAAGTTCTTTGCGCTTCAGAATCTGTTCCTTCTTCGGCAGCAGAGCCATGCGACCGTCAGCTTCCATAGCTTCCAGTTCTTCCATGTAGGTTACACGAGAACGGATGGTGGTGAAGTTGGTAAGCATACCACCAAGCCAACGGGCATTTACGTACGGCATACCGCAACGGTTAGCAGCATCTGCAACAGCTTCCTGAGCCTGCTTCTTCGTGCCTACGAACAGCACCGTGCCACCCTTCTTAGCAAGGGCAGAAACAAAGCTGTAAGCTTCGTCCATAGCTACCAGGGTCTGCTTGAGATCGATGATGTAGATGTCACCGCGGTTACCGAAGATGTACGGAGCCATCTTGGGGTTCCAACGACGCGTTTGATGGCCGAAATGCGCACCGGCATCGACCAGCGTCTGAATGCTGATTTTAGTCATTTTTTCTCCATTCGTTAGTCCTCTGCCGCAGGTCAGCCCCTCCCTCGCACCCTTTCGGGCACTGGCGAAGTTAGGTCGCTGCAGCATGTGAAATAAAACAGCCTGCCTAGTATACAGAAAGCGGGCTGCTCATACAAGGAAAATATAGAGTTTATTGAAATACACAATTTACATTGCAACGGTTATTTCTACACCTAAATTATTCACAAAATCGCGCAAATAGATGTATTCGTCTTTGACGCCTTCGGTGCGCTTATTGGCGTTCGTAGTCTTTCTGTCCATGTCTTTCAGAAGGCGCACATAGGCATCTCCGCCATTTTGCCATTCGATAGCAGGAGTAAACACTAAGTTTTCAAGCACCACGTCACTGGATTTCAGGGCTTCCTTATAGGCAATTTCTTCATCAGAGGTAGGATCTACACCTATCAGCTTTTCGAAGAAGTTAAGGTCCTTTTCGGGAAAATCATCGTCGGTCTTATACGGAAGCGGGTTGCCCTCGCTGTCAACGCGCACAAAATCACACGAGAAGAAGGCACTCAAAATATATTCGGGTTGCGACCACCCAGAGATAAGATCAGACAAACCGAATACCACCGGGACTTTTTTGCCACTTTCACTGGTGTAGTACTTAACGGGTTGCAAGATATGAGCATGAGAACCCAGAACTAAATCAACATCCAAGTCAGCCAAATATTGCGCCAAGTCATCTTGTTGCTCAGTTATTCCCGTGTTGTATTCTTCACCCCAGTGCATATACGTTATCACTACATCCGCAACCTGTTGGGCATTGCTTACTTCCTGCTTAATCTTCTTCTTGTCAAACAGGCAAAGTTGGTAGTCGTTAGGCAAATCCTGGTCATAATAATTGTCGCCATAGCAATAGGCTAAGAATGCAAACGTAATTCCATTTCGTTCTATGAGACGCACCGTGGAACGGTCATCTTCGCTGGTATAGCTTCCAACCGTAGCAACCTCTGGGTACTTCGCCCATTCTTCAAGCGAATGAGCGGCGCCTTTTATGTCGTAATCAAGTGTGTGGTTGGTGCCGATGTTTACTATATTGAATCCCGCGTTAACGGTTGATTCAATGGCTGCTTCGGGGGTATTAAAGCTGGGATACCCTGCGTAGTCGAAGTCTTCCGTACCTGCAACCACCGTTTCTTGCGTCACAAATCGTAAATCATGCTCATTAACAAAGGGTTTTATTTCCTGATAGAACGGAGAAAAATCGTAGCCTTTCTTCCCTGCAGCCTTGGCGTAGCCTTTTGCCAGAGAAAGCGCTTGGTCAGTACCAATCTGGTCACCACCAGCCACCAGACTTACACAATCTGCGGAAGCTGCAGTCGTACCGCGCCCGTACACCATATAGTGCACACCGTTCGGGTTAATGCCCTGTACGATGCCGTTTTCATCAACCGTTTCATAGCTACCGTCGAGCTTGCCACCAACTACCAAATCGCCTTCAGGCGTAGGCTGGCTTTCCTGCGTAGTCTGTTCGTTTTGATTGTTTGATGTTCCCTGTTCACTTGAAACAACCCCAGAGGAAGATTCTGAAGAAGCTGCATTGTTTGACAAAGCCGAAACCAGGCTGAATCCAAAAACGCCCACAACCACCAGCAGTATCAACGCAAGTGCAACTGCTGGAAGGTGAAATGACCTTTTCTTGGGTTGCAAAAATTGTTGGCGCGTTTGCGGTTGCTGGCGACGCTGAGGCTGTGTTCGCTGGTGAGGCTGAGTAGGGCGCCTATGCGGAGCGTGGGCGTTTCTACCCCTTGCGCCCTTACCACCAAACGAATCTTCGTGAACCCTCAGACGCGACACATCATAGCGCTGCGTAGGTTTTACATCTCTTTCAAACTGGACATTAACCCTACCCTCATTGGTTCCCAAAGAATCCTGAGAGGGCTGCTTGGTGCGATTATGCGGGTTCTTTGCATCCATACTGCACATTGCCTACCAGCGGTGTTTCAAACTTCTTCAATGCCTACTTAAATTGGCTTGGATGTTTTTCGAAAAAATCAAAGCGTGGAGGCAAATCACGTACTCGGTGTTTTCCGTCATCCTGTTCGCTCGTGCTACAAAGTTCATCCATGCTTTCGAAGTCGAAATTCCAGCTAAAGAAGTCTTCTTCCGAAAAATCTAAGTAACTGCAGATTTTTTCGCAGCCTCTAGGAACAACAGGATGCATAAGAAGCGTCACCACGCGCAGCAGATAAAAACTATCTAAGAGCACCTGTCTGCGACCCTCAGCGTCTTCCGATTGTTCAGCCACACGAATATTGTCTGCCCAATACTTATTTGACCAACGAATGAACTCATCCATGAGCGACATAATAGAATGAAGCTCAACCTTATGCATAATGCGCTCATACTCGCGCATTGATTTTTGAGCATGAGCTACTACTTCAGAACTTACAGCACCCAACGGCATATAACCTTCGAAGTTCTTCTGTGCTTCGTAGAAGCAGCTTCGGGCAAGGCGATTAAAAACGTTTGTCAGTAAGTTGCCCTCTTTTAGAACAGGGTCGGCAACACGCGGGTCAGTTCGTTTTGCTTCATCAGCTTCAAATGGCTTGGGCTTAAACCCAACTGACTTTTGATCTAACCCAAGAGCCAAGAAATGAGCACGCAACTGTTCCGCAGTGTAATAATTTAAAAGTTCATCAGCCGAAGGTGGCTTTACATTACCCGAAGAAGAAGCCTTTTTATTGCCAAACAAAACATGATGGTTGGCAACCAGGCGCGTTTGGTGAAGTGGCTCTTTCAATGGGTCGGTAGGATCAAGCGCCTTAAAAAGCGCTGGCTGAGCAACGCCATAGAAATACAGATTGTCTTGCCCAATAAACTGATAAACCGATGCTTCATCAGAACACCAAAAATCACGCCACGATCCGCGCGGCAAACCGAGCGCATCGTTTGCGGCAATCGTAAAGGAAACAGGAGCCCAGAGGCTTTCAGGCCAGCACCAAACGGTCAGACCTTCTACCCCTTCTAAGGTGGGAGCCTTAACACCCCATTCGATATTGCCAGTTATGCGGAACGGCACAAGAGCCTTACCCGTACGAAAACGAATGCCTGCTGCGGTCAAAACAGCGCGAGCTTCATCGCGATCTTCGATAGTTTCGAATTCTATTTCGAAACTCTGCTTCCCTGCTTCCGCTTCGCGGTAGATATGTTTCGGCAGATTATCTGCCACTTCAACATAGGCCTCATAAGCTTCGTTTTTCACAAAGATAACGGGTGGAACCAAAAATTCTTTAATAGTCTGAGAAACGATAGGACGAATTTCTGAATCCGCCTCGAGGATTTTAACGTGTTCTTTCAGATAGCCTGAAAACGCAGGTAAGTCAAAGTACCAGTTTTCTACGGGGCGCATTTCGGGAACCGTACCCGAAACAGACGAAACGGGATTAATCAAGTCCTCGGGGGCATACTGGTGCCCAAGATCGCATTCATCAGCGTAGGCATGTTCGGACTTACACCCCTGCACCGGACAGCGACCAACTACCTGACGCCCATTAAGAAACGTACCTGCCACCGTATCAAAAAATTGCAGGGTTGAAGTACGCTTCAGATAACCGCTTTTATGTAGACGTTCCAGTACATCGTTGGTAACCAGCTGATGCACTTCACCACAATGACCTATGCCCGAACCCTCGAAAATAGAAAGATCTATTTCGTATGCATCAAGGGTTGCTTTTTGAGCGTCGTGATTGCTCTGCACGTAGTCCGCGATAGAACCTTCGAATTCACCTGCTTCCACCAGCTTGCGATACCCTTCATCAATAGGCGAACCAAAGCAGTCGGTGCCACTGATAAAGCGTACATTGTCTTTTCCTATGCGGTCGCGTAAAAAGCGCGCAAAGGTATCCGCAGGAATAAACACCCCACCAATATGACCAAAATGAAGTGCCTTATTCCCGTAGGGCATACCCGCCGTAACAACAGCACGCTTTGGCCATACCACTGGCTGATTTTTGGTGTCTTCTAGCGTAGAGGCCATGTTATTGGGAGAGGATTCCATCCGCTTCAAGCTCCTTCAAAAATGCTTCAATGTCTGCATCTGTCGCGTTTCCTGAACTCTGAGCAGCCATCAAAAGCTCTAGTAAGCTGGACATATCATAGTAATCTGTTTCGAGATTAACGGTTGTATATCCCGAAATGCTCGCAAGTTCTGCAGCTTTTTCTACGGCATCTTCTAACGTACCAATTTCATCTGCCAAACCGTTTTGAATGCAATCAAGCCCTGTGTAGGTCATACCATTAGCTAAGACACGAACCTCTTCTTCAGTCATTTCACGACCTTCAGCTACGGTGGCAATAAACATATCGTTTATCTGGGTTACCATCTTTTGATAAGCTTGGCGTTCCTCTTCGGTAAGAGCGCGCGTTCCATAGCTGGAATCCTTGCTGTCAGAACTCGTGATGTTTTCGATGTTAATGCCAAGCTTATCCAGCAACTCGGAAATGTCCGTTACTTGCAACGCCGTACCAATGGATCCCACCGCGCTGCTTTGAGCCACATAGATATAGTCTGCCTGAGAAGAAATCTCATAAGCTGCACTTGCGTTCATGGATGCCGAGGAAACTACTACGGGTTTTCCAGTTTCTTCCATGAACTCACGCAGGTAGGTAGTCATTTCCTCCCCTGCAGTAGCGGTACCGCCGCCTGAATCAACACGAAGCACCAGTGCCACGATGTGCGGATTATTGGCAGCAACATCCAGCTGTTGTTTAAACCCTTCAGGACTGCAAACAGTACCGTCATACTGAATGGTGCCGTCAAGCGTAATAATTCCCACCGCATCACTGGTAAGCATGTCTACTTCTATCGAACTGGAAGTATAAGAAGAGCTTCCACCCAAAGAAGTCATAGCAGTTGTGCAGGAATGCATTCCCATAGCGCAAAGGCAAAACAGCAAGACGACAGTCACCAGGGCTACTATCCAACCACGACTTTTCTTTGCGGGCTGCGGAGCAAAAGCAACAGGAGCACCAGGGGTGTAATAGCCATAGGTTGGCGGAACCTGGGTCTGTGGAGGTGCATAAGAGCTCTGCGCCTGATAGCCTTGCGCATAGGGCGGTTGCCCTTGAGCAGGTGAGGCCTGTGAAGCCTGTTCAGGGCTCTGCTCCCAAGAACCCTGTTCAAACTGGTTTTGATTCTGAGGATTTTCGTTGGTGTTCTGGCTCATAGGGCTTCCTAAAGTTCGAAGTTTTCATCCAACTTTCCACGATGCTGTGCTTTTTTGGCAGTTTTCATCAGGAATTCCTGATTATTGTCCGTCTGCTTCAAAGACTTAATCAGCATATCCATTGCGCGTTCAGTGTTGTTCAAGTTTGCCAAAATGCGACGAACTGCCCAGATAAGCGGCGCTTCCTGAGGATTGAGCAACAAGTCCTCTTTACGCGTACCACTTGCTACGGGATCAATCGCAGGGAAAATACGGCGATCTGCCAAGTTGCGGTCGAGCTTCAGTTCCATATTGCCCGTACCCTTGAACTCTTCGAAGATAACTTCATCCATCTTCGAACCCGTATCAATAAGAGCAGAAGCAAGGATAGTCAGGCTGCCGCCACCCTCAATGTTACGTGCAGCACCCAAAAAGCGTTTGGGTGGATACAAGGCCGTAGAGTCAACACCACCAGACAAAATGCGTCCCGAAGCAGGTTGTGCCAGGTTATAAGCGCGCGCCAAACGTGTAATAGAGTCAAGCAGAATAACAACATCCTGCCCTACTTCAACTAAGCGTTTTGCGCGTTCAATAACCAGTTCAGCTACGGCAATGTGGTTTTCGCACGGCATGTCAAAGGTTGAAGAAACGACTTCACCCTTCACACTGCGCTCCATATCCGTAACTTCCTCAGGACGTTCATCCACCAAAAGACACATCAGATGCACTTCAGGATTGTTCGCGGTAATAGATGCTGCAATATCCTTCAGAATGGTAGTTTTACCTGCTTTTGGAGGAGAAACGATCAACCCACGCTGACCTTTGCCAATAGGAGCAGTCAGGTCAATTACACGCGCCGTAATGGTGTTCTTGCCATGCTCCATCAAAAGACGTTCATCAGGATAAACTGGTGTTAAATCGGCAAACTTAGGACGGAGATGACTTTCCTCTAAAGACTTGCCGTTAATAGACGTGATTTTTTGCAGCGCTGCATATTTTTCGTTATCGCGCGCTGGACGCGTCTGGCCAATAATATAGTCGCCCTTGCGAAGTCCATTGCGACGAATGGTTGAAAGACCTACATACACGTCAGTTTCACTGGGGAGATAACCTTGCGTGCGTAAGAAGCCGTAACCATCTGCAAGAATATCCAAGATACCATGCGCTTCAACAAAACCTTCAGCCTTAGCACTCGCTTCAAAGATAGCCTCCACTAAGTCGGCTTTCTTGAGCCCTGAGACATCAAGCTCGAGCTCGGCTGCTTTTGCACGTAGCTCAGTCAATTTCAGTTCGGCTAGCTCTTCCTTGCTTACACTTGGAGCGATTTCGCGTGTTTGCTGATGAGCCCTGCGCTGACGACGAGCACCCGCCCCTGAGCTTGCATGCTGTTTAGTTTTATTCACCTTGATAGAGGTTCGTGACGAACCATGTTCTTTTGCTTCAGGTGCTTCTGAAGCTTCCTCTTCTGCGGAGTGTGTTTCTTCAGGAGAGACGTTAGGCTTATCTTCGCTAGTCGCTTTTTTTGCGACTGACTTTTTAGTAGTACGAGCAGTCTTTTTTTCTGCGGGCTTTTCAGCGGATTCAGTAGATTCAGCGGATTCGCCCATAACTTCTACAGCTGAACTTTCCTCAACAAGCTCTTTGGGTTTTTGCACGCGCGTACGTCGCTGGGGTTTTTCATCTTTCACGGACGCTTCAGAAGATGAGCTTGCCGCCTCAGATGCTTTTGTCTTTGCTACCGTACGACGACGGGTTGGTTTTGGAGCTTCCGCTCCAACTGTTTCTGCGTTAGTTGCCTCTTCAGCTTTTTTAATCATGCGTTTTGTACTTTCTCCCAGTCTTTCATGAAGGCATCAAGGCCACGATCGGTCAAAGGATGCTGCACACACTTTTTCAGCGTCCCAAAGGGAACGGTTGCAATATCGGCACCCATGAGTGCAGCTTGCGTAACATGATGCGCACTGCGCACAGAAGCGGCAATTATTTCTACCTGTTCACCACGAACCGTGTTTTCAGAGAAATTGTAGTTGTTGATAGCAGCTACCACCTGCGAAAGCTGCTCTAAGCCGTCTTCGGAAATGTCGTCAAAACGACCTACGAAGGGGCTAATGTAACGAGCACCAGCACGAGCAGCCATAATTGCCTGTGGAACTGTGAAGCAAAGCGTCATATTGACGGGAATGCCTTCCTTAGCCAGTGTACGAGTTGCTGCCAAACCCTCAATCATGGTAGGGATTTTTACGACAACATTCGGAGCTAATGCAGCCAATTCACGGGCATCACGCACAATTTCGTCACGCGTCATTGCAACGCTTTCCGCGGAAACTGGACCATCCACAATTTCACAAATGCGCTTAATGTGATTGTGAAAGTCTGCCAGTTTACCACCCGTGCGCGCATACAGCGTGGGATTGGTAGTAACCCCTGCTAATACGCCCCAGCTCGCAGCTTTTTCGATTTCGCCTAAGTCGGCAGTGTCCAAGAAAAACTTCAAGGTTCCTCCTCTAAACAAGGTGTGTATAACCAGTACGTCTGCACGTACCAATAACTAAAGAAATGTGAAAGAACGGATTAATTGATTTACTTCCTTGGGGATTAATAAGAACGGATTCATCTTAGCACATAGCAAGCCGTGTTCAAGCGCTCTAATTATGCAGATACTTAAAGAATAGTGCTTCTTTTACACAAAACTATCTCTGATGCATAAAATATACCTAAGCTTTTCCAAAGGATTTGCTATACGTTTCCTACTTTTGGAGTTTTCGTCATGAAGCAAGAAGAAACACGATCAAACTTAGAATCTGACGTTTGTCTTTCAGGGGGCACCCTTGCAGGACTTACTGATTTGGGGGCATTCGGAATAGGTCACGCGCAAAGCAAAGAAGCTGGCACTGGGTGTACGGTTGTTGTCGCCCCCAAAGGAGCAACCTGTGGCGTAGACGTACGCGGCGGAGGTCCCGCAACGCGGGAAACCGATCTTCTTAAGCCAGAAAACATGATTGAACAAGTGCACGCCGTTGTCCTTTCAGGTGGCAGCGCTTTTGGTTTAGAAGCAAGCTGCGGCGTTATGGATACGCTTGCCGAACGTAGAATTGGATTTGAACTAGGCAGCGCTTATGTTCCCATTGTGGTGGGAGCCTGTCTGTTTGACCTCCTGGTAGGAAAGCCAGAACACCCCGACAAAACAATGGGGGCCCAAGCCGCTGAAGCAGCACTTGCACAGTGGGAAGCAAAACAGCTTGGAAAAAATGTTTCCGACCTTGAGCAAGGCAACGTGGGTGCCGGTACTGGTGCTACCGTCGGTAAATTGTTAGCACCTGAAGCTGCTATGAAATCTGGTTTTGGTTACGCCTGCACAAAAGTGGATGACCTCGTAGTGGCAGCTTTGGTAGCCGTGAACGCTTTGGGTCACGTTCGCGACATGCAAGGAAATTGGATCGCGGGCTGTTTGCACGAAGGCGCCACGGTATTATCGCCCGAAGAAGCTATTCGTCTTTCAACCTTTGCTTCCCCATCTGAATCAACTCCCTGCACTAACACAACTATCGGCGTAGTACTCACCAATGCAAAGCTAACAAAGGCGCAAGCAACCAAAATTGCATCCACCACTCATGACGCATATGCCCGCGCTATCAAGCCTGTACACACCTCAAATGATGGTGACACTATTTTCACCTTTGCGTCTGGTGAAGTGGAATCTATGCCCGATACGGTTGCCTTCTTGGCAACCGAAGCAATGCAGCAGGCCATCATAAATGCGGTAACAAACGCGCAGGGTGCCTACGGATTAAAGGCACCCTGCAATCTCTTATCTTAAGAGGATAAACGGTTCGCAAAAGATTATCTAGAAATTAAGCAGCGGCTTCTTCTTCGGTATCAGCCTCGTTGTCTGCCGTATCGGCCGTATCAGTGCCGGTAGTTGCACCAGCCGTCAAAGCAACACCCTCAAGGTCGACATGTCCATCGAGCCATTTTTGCTCAATGAGAGAAATGACCCCATTCGAAGTGAGCGTTTGGATAGTTGCAGTAACTGTATTTTGCAACTCAGCGTTATCGGTTAACACGCCCACACAATAACCACCAGCAGGTTGCAGTAAAGCAACAATGTTTGCTTGAGCACCAGCCTGATCAACTGCATACAAGGCCTTGATTGCGTCAGAGGCCATATAGTCAACTGAACCATTCAGAAGCGTGTCTACCGCTTCGGTTAAATCAGTGGTGGACGTAAGCGATTGTTCGCCAAACTCATTCATGACTGCCCACGCACTCTTAGAAGAAACCTGCGCTACAAAGGTGGAACCTGATTTTGCTTCAGGAACGCCTTTGCTTTCGTCAGTAGCTAGCAGAACCACACCAGTTTGCAGATAGATATCTGACTTCCAGAAATTGTCGTTTGACGACTGGTCAATACCCATAACGATATCAACGCTGCCATCATTAAGGGCTGTCTCAGGATCCGCGCCAACGTCAACTAACGTAAGCTTTAAACCCAATTCGTCGGCTATTGCAGCAGCAATGTCAACATCAATACCGACAATTTTATTATCAAGCATGCCTGCTAAAGGAGCGTTGGTGGTGTCAACACCAACACGAAGAACTCCATCTTCCCCAATAGTAGGTGTAGAAACCTGCGGATCCTTAGACTCAGGTTCATAGGTTTGATTACCAGAGCAGCCCGCCAAAAGACCTACCGAAGCCAACAACATGCCGCTCAGTATCAAAGCTACTATACGCTTCATAGCACCCCTCCATTTGTTCTTCGCTCCTTTTGGCTGACCTAATCTTTGCCCCCACACTCGCGCACTGGGGTTCAGCTTGCACCTACACCCTCTCGTTCGCGCGACCGTATGCCGCAAACAACGAACGGTACGTCTTACTCCTAGGACGCGCCATGCTCGCAGAAACCTGCTTACGTGGATCCTTTTGACCGCGTCTGCCTTGGACTAGGGATGCCTGAGCATTCCCGCAATTACAGACCCAAAAGAAGCGTTCCTAAGTTTACCAGATTGCGAAAACATCTGCGCATTTTGCTTCAAATCTACGGGCGCAGGTGATGTTTCATTGTTGGAGACGTGCGAAAGCTTGCTTGTTTTTTGCTAGATTTCTGCACAAGCTTTGAGAGAAACCTGAGATTTTGTAAGAGCTTTCCGTAAACTTAGTGCTTGAGATACGACAGACACCTGCTCTTCACCTGCTAGCTTCCCGGTTGAGTTTCTTTCTACACTGAAACCATGATAGAAGTGATGCAATTTCTCAAGGAAGCCATTGAAGAAACCCTCTGGGCGACTCGTTGCGTCATCTGTGACGAACAAGGAACACTTCTTTGTGAAACATGTACACAGAACCTGTCCTACATTGACCAAAACCTTGCCTGTCCGCGCTGCGGCGAGCCCTACGGCATCCAACAATGCTGCAACTGCACACCCTATTCCCCTTCCTTCACAAGCGGTCATAGCGTGGTTTTATTAGACGAGCGTGCTCGAGCAATTGTCCGCGCTTACAAAGACCAAGGGGAACAACGCTTGGCCGCCTTTATGGGGCAAAGTATTGCTCAGCTGGTTTCGCCAGAAGAACGAAAGGCAATTCAGCTTATAACTCACATACCCGCCACAAAAAGTGCCTATCGTCGGAGGGGTTTTGATCATGCGGAGAAAATAGCTCAGGAGGTAAGTCTTTCCCTTACTATCCCTGCCTATAGCGTCTTTATGCGTCCCAAAAACATAGACCAAAGGAAACTAGGGAGAAAAGGACGCCTCAGTAACATGAAAGGACGATTTAAGGTGCTTCCAGGCATCAGCCTACCTCACACCATACTCTTAGTTGATGATGTGTTCACCACAGGCGCAACGCTTTGCGCTGCAACTGAAACACTAAAGGAAGCAGGGGTAGCTCAGGTTTTTTGCGCTACCTTCGCCAGAACATACTAAGCAAATTGCTCTTCCAGCGCATCCGAAGAACCTTGAGGATGGCACATTTCATCCACCCCGATAAGCGTGCTGGACAAATAAGAATCGACAACTGCCTTTGGACTGCCCTCTACCCCAGAAACAACCTCAATATCTGCATAACAAAGCTGTTTTGCGATGTCGGCTTCTACACCATGAGAAATAAATACTTGCACGCCTAAATCATGAAGCAAATCTGCCAATTCAATAGCGTCAACCTGAGGATTGGGTAAATTCTGGCACCCGATTACAATGCCCTTTGAAACGGTATACACCATGAAACTTTCGCAATAAAGCGCATGGAGGGCAGTTTCTAAGCCATCACACGCAACTGCAATCTTCATGTATCCTCCGCTCATTGGGTCTTTCTTGACAATCTTTTCGGATTGAAGCTTCCCTCACTTTAAACCCCCTCTGCCTCTTTTTTTGTGAGAGAGTGGATTTAAGGAACGTCTAAATGGATAAATGGCAAAATCTCCCACAATTACCACGGCGAGCGGAAGTTTTGAGCGGCGAACTGCGCAAAGTGGACAGGAAGGCGCAGAGCACCTACCTCAAAAGAAGTCGCTGCTTGCATACCACAAAGCAACAGCCAAGTTAGCGCGTATGCGCTGGACGACCACCCCAATAGAAGTGAACAAAATGCTTACGGCGTAAATCGTCGTTAAGAACTGGTTCTTTTTTCGCCAACTCAAATGCAGCGCGTGCTATATCTAAAGCCGCATCAGGCTTACGCAAGTAGGAACCATTAACCAGCATCGAACGAGCACTTTGCGGGTTTTCATTGATGGTTTTCAGCGCTCCAACCAATTCTCGAGGAGTAGTCACATGCATAGCAGCACCAAGGGACGTAAGCGTTATAACGTTCACTTTTTCCTGCCCATATGCTCGACCTAACAAAATCATCGGAACTTGCGAGCAGAGACATTCGGTCACCGTTAAGCCACCTGATTTACACACCACCAAATCGCTCGCAGCCATCAGTGCAGCAATATCCTCCACATAATCCAACACAGTCATGTTGTTTAAATCATATTCTTCGCATTCACGTCGGAGATGATTTGAATACGTACTGTCACGGCCTGCAATAAAAACCAAATGCATATTATTAAGCGAATGCACGTAAGGCAGTGCTTTATCCAACGCTTCGCGAAACCGAACATACGGCTGCGGCAAATAAGCCCCCGCTAAAACCAGGACGATTTGTTTATCAAGCGGTAAGCCTTTTTCTTTACGAACCTGTTCTCTATCATAAGTTTCACGAAAAGCGGGACGCGTAGGAATACCTGTAATACGGATGCGATCTTCAGGAACCTTACGAGGGCGCAGGGTCTCCGCCATAGATTCATTAGCTACACAGAACATGTCCGTATGAAGATGCGGCCACAGACCTTCTGTTTCATAGTCGGTCGGTACACACAAAATGGGAAAATGATCACCTGTAAGCATGCGTGCCCCTACCGTGGCATTAGCGGCGGTAATGTGTGTACAAATTACCGCTAAGGGTCGCGTTTCCTTTATCAGCTGAGTAAATCTGGGGAACATAATACGATTCCAAATGGTTCCGCCACCCCAGAGCAACCGGCCCGTAAAGGTATAGCGCCAGGTAAGGTCATAGAACGGACGAGTGGCGCCCGTAAACATCGAAGCAGTTTTGTTACCGTCAATAGGAATACGACCATAGTCCAAGATATCAAGCACCTCAATCTTGAGGTTCTTGGGCACCTCGCACCCTTGAGTGATTTCAAGATCCTCACTATCGCGAAGCATTTCTAATGCCTGCCCCACCGCCTTTGCTGCGCTTCTATGTCCAGAGCCAACAGAAGCATGGACAACCAACACCGTAGTACGTGGTGGCTCAGGTAAAAAGGTTGGGAGCGGAGGGGTTGTAGAAGGCGACTCCAAGAGTGCATCTTCGTTCGAAGCGACTAATTCGTTCGAAGGTGTTTCTTCGTTTGAAGTAATTGATTCGTTTGAAGGTACTCCTTTATTTGGAGTATTTAAATCATCCAGAAGAGTTTCTTCACCTGAAGCGTTAGTTCCAGAAAAACTGGCAACTTCTGAAGTTTCCAAAGCTTCAGTTTCTAAGGATTCTTCGGGTATGTCGCTACGTACGTCTTTTTGCATATCCAAATAATAACACGCACCTGCTCAAGCGAAACTTTACAGCTTGGAAACTCCTAAACAAACAAAAAGCGCCGACTTTCGTCGGCGCTTGGATTTCTGGTGCCCCCACCGAGAATCGAACTCGGGTCTCAGCCTTGAAAGGGCCGCGTCCTGACCTCTAGACTATGGGGACGAAATGTCGCTGTTCAAAACAGCTTGCCCATTATTACAAAGCATTTCGCCTTTTGCAAGAAAAATTTTCGCAATTTTGAAAATTTTTCTGAAAGATGCTTACAGAGCCTTCTTAGCTACTTCGGTCAGAGCAGCAAAAGCAGCTGCGTCGTTGACTGCCATGTCAGCCAGAACCTTACGGTCAAGCAGAACACCAGCTTTCTTCAAACCGTTCATAAACGTGGAATAGGACATGCCATTGATGCGAGCAGCAGCGTTAATGCGGGTAATCCAAAGACGACGGATTTCGCGCTTCTTGTTGCGGCGGTCACGATAGGCATACTGCAGGGAGTGCTGCACCTGTTCCTTCGCGGCACGATAGGAACGAGACTTTGCACCGTAATAACCCTTTGCACGATTCAAAACCGTGCGGCGCTTTTTATGAGCAGAAACTGCGCGCTTAATACGAGCCATATTCAATCACTCCTTTTCGATTAGCGAAGACCGAGGTTACGAGCAACAACCTTCTGGTCTGCTGCAGAAATTTCGGTTTCGTGACGGAAATTACGCTTACGCTTCGGGCTTTTCTTCGTCAGAATGTGGCTCTTATAAGCCTTAGAACGCATGATTTTGCCAGAGCCGGTAACGCGGAAACGCTTTGCCGTACCGCGGTGGGTTTTCATCTTGGGCATTATTCGTCCTTTCCTTCTTTTTCGTTCTTTTCGTTTTCCTTCTTCTTGCGTGCTGAAGCAGGCAAGGGGGCAATCAACATATGCATGTTGCGGCCTTCCATCTTTGGCTGATTTTCAACGACCGCAACATCTTTGAGGTCTTCAGCCAAACGTTCCAAAATAGAAAGACCTTGTTCGGGGTGAGCCATTTCGCGCCCTCGGAACATAATGGTGATTTTGACCTTGTTCCCCGCATCCAAGAAACGCAGCACGTGCTTTTTCTTGGTGGTGTAGTCCCCCACATCAATTTTGGGGCGGAACTTCATTTCCTTGGTCTCAATCTTGGTTTGGTTCTTGCGAGCCTGTTTTGCCTTAATGGCCTGATCGTACTTGAACTTGCCATAATCCATAACGCGGCATACCGGAGGGTCTGCCTGCGGAGCAATTTCTACCAGGTCTAAGCCTTCGTTGTCCGCAATACGCTGGGCTTGTTCAATTGGGTAAATTCCCATCTGTGCGCCATCGTAGCCAATCAAACGGCACTCACGCACCGTGATTTCTTCGTTGAGCCGTGGCTCCTGAGCAGCTATCGCGCTCACCTCCTTCATCTGTGTAACCTACATTAGTAGGTGTACACAACAAAAAAACCCGCTGCTGCGGGCCTCATGAATGTGCAGCGAAAATCCGCTGCTAAATCATAAAACCCATCAGCTTTTCGCCGAACCAGGTGGAGGTAAAACCTCACTTGATTAAATAGCCTGTTTATTATAACTAAAGAAAGAATTGGTGCAAGTCCTTCAAATAAATTCACAACTTGTGCATGCAATGAACCATCACGTTCTTGGATAGGAATTCAAAAAACCCTTAAGAGACATGTATGCCCTGGTTGAGCGTCTGCGATTCCCGTACGCCTATGACTACTGCCCTCTTGAGCCCTTCTTGTAGGTTCGAGGCTTCTGAGGCGCTCCAGCTATGGCGAAGTCTAACGTGCCCGTTAAAGGTTCAGCTACCGTAATAACAACAGGAATGCGCTGTCCGAGTCTAAAAACCTTATTACTGTCTTGTCCCGTTAAACAGTGACGCAAAGGATCGAGAGCAAAATACTCATCCCCTAAGGCTCGCAATGGCAAGAAACCCTCAGCAGTGTTGTCAAGACGTGCAAACAGCCCATACGTCGTTACACCCGAAATAACCGCCGAAAACGATCTACCGAGAAACTGTTGCAAGTATTCAATCATTTTTAGTTTCTGACTTTCCGCTGCTGCCTTTTCAGCTATTCGTTCCATAGTTGAAGAGTTTTCGGCAATCCACGGCATACTGGATACTTCTTGGTCGAACTTTTCAGGGCGCTTGGTGAGTTGCGCACGTAACATTCTGTGTACCACCAAGTCAGGATAACGTCTAATAGGACTGGTAAAATGCGCGTACGATTTGCTTGCAAGCCCGTAGTGACCTATGTTTTCTGTTCTATATACCGCACGTTGCATGGCGCGCAAGCAGAGCGAACTAACCAATTCTTCTTCAGTTCTCCCTTTAGCAAGTGCCAAAATCTGCTGAATAGCATATGGATTACCAGCCACCAAAGAAGCTGTATCCACCTGAGCAAACCAAGAAAACTCTTGGAAAGCGGGAATAAGCGCCGCTAATGCTTCACCAGAAGGCTTGTCATGCACGCGAAAGATGCAAGGAAAAGAATGCTGTTCTAAATGTTGAGCAACCGTTTCGTTTGCCAAAATCATCGCTTCTTCAACAAGCGTAGTGGCATCAGTTTTTTGCCGTAGCTCAATTCCTATCGCCTTGCCTTCCCCATCTAGCTGAACTTTAGCTTCGGTACTCACGAAGTCTATGCCACCAGCTTTTACCCGAGCAGCAGCACGTTTTTTTGCAAGAACAGCTAGCTCACGAAGGCGCCACGCAAGTTCATCGGCAAGGGTTGGTTTTTGGGCAAGCGCATCGGCTGCAGGTACTCCATCAAACAGTTCCTGCACCTGGTTATAGTTAAGACGTGCTTTCGATTGGATAAGTGCAGGATACAAACGATACCCTACCAAGTTTGCCTGATTGTCTAAGAATAAATCCACGGTCATCGATCGACGCACTTCGTTCGGTTTTAAAGAGCAAAGCTCGTTCGATAGTTCGTGTGGCAACATAGGGATAACCCGATCAACCAAATACACGCTGGTACCACGTCTCCGAGCATCTAAATCCAAGGAACTTCCCCACCGAACGTAGTGGGAAACATCAGCAATATGGACGCCAAGGCGCCAAACTGCCTTCCCATTAGAAACCATCACCGTCTCTTTGGTATGTTTGAGAGTATCTACTCGCTCTAACGAAAGCGCATCATCGAAGTCCTTGGCGTCCACTGGGTCGATGGTAAACACAATACGACCCCGTAATTCAACATAACCAGAATTCAAGGCACCTTGCTCATCTAATACCGCTTCACGCGCTTCAGAGAGCGCCCCTTCAGAGAAGGTGGTTTCCAGCTTGTGCCGCGCAATAATCAATTCGACTCCGAAAGATTCATCCTCTGCCATACCTAACACTTCTTCAATAACGCCCGTGGCAGCACTATGTCGCGTGGGGTACTCCAAAATGCGCACTCGAACCAGTGCGCCATCTGGAATATGGGGATTAGCTTTTCGCTGAGTGAAAATGTCGTAAGGGATATGAGGATCACTAGGAACTACCACGCCAAATGGCTCAGCCACTTCATAGCGCCCAACGATGGTGGCATGTGCTCTATCTAGCACCCGAGAAACAAAGGCAACAGGACGCCCAGCTCCCGCACCTGAAGAGCCTGAGGTGTGCCCTTTACTGAGCGCACCCGAAGAACTACCTCCGCCATAGCGTGAAGATGCTCCCTTTTTGCTCCGTTTGCCTTGCTGGGCATGTCGATTACTTGCCGGCTTAAGTTCTACTAAATCACCGTCAAAGGCACCTGCCATTTTTGAACGAGGAATAAAATATTCTCCCTCTGCGGTCTGTACAAAACCATAGCCGCTTTTATGAACAACCAAAATTCCGCGCGGGTTTGCACGAGCGGTGCGCCGCGTATGGGCGCGAGAACGGCTCATGGTCTACTCCAGGACCAGTTCTTCTGCTGTATCAAGCGCTTGGCTTAACTGCGCGTCGCTTCGCGTATCATCGGCCATGCCGACTGAAATATCTGGGTGAATTCCCACACCCTCAATGTCGTGACCAAGCGGAGTCATATAGTAAGCAGCTGTATAACGAAGAGCACCGCCAAAGGTTAGCTCGCGCATTACCTGAACCGAACCTTTGCCCAAAGTGGTTTCACCAACTATGGTTGCACGGTCGTTGTCCTGAAGGGCACCTGCTAAAACCTCAGCACCAGAAGCCGTGTAATCGTTCACAAGCACAACAAGAGGTGCCGTAGTAATTTGGTCGCCCGATGCCTGTTTTGTGGTCACTCCATCAGTGGTTTCCACCTGAACCACCACACCACTTTTAACGAACAAGCTCGCAATATCGACGGCCTGAGTTAAGTAACCACCTGGGTTATCGCGGATATCAAGTACAAACGAGGTGGCACCCTGTTGTGTAAGGTCTTCCACTGATTGACGCACCAGATCAGCTGAACTTTGCGTAATCTGCTTCAGCTTTATATAGCCTACTGTGCCATATAGCTGAGAGGTAACGTTTCGCACCTTGCTTTCCGTTGGGCTTAAGGTTGTAGAGAATTCTTCACCCGTTTCTGCGTCTGGAGAAGAGAGATGACGCCAACGAATAACAACGTCTTCGCCTGGTTGTACAGCCGAAAGAGCATTAACAACCTCAGCCATAGTCCATTCGTGCTCATCTCCATTGATGGAAACAATCATGTCCCCTTGCTGCACGCCCTTTGAAGCAGCTGGAGAACCTTCAAATACGTCGTTTACCAACACACGACCGTTGTATTCGAAGAAAAGAACACCAATGCCGTCATAGGAATTCTCGGCATTCTCAGAAAGATAATCACTATAGCGCGCAGGATCAAAATACGCCAAATAAGGGTCACCTGTTGATTCGGCTAACGAATCAAGCATGCTTTTGGTAACGGAGTCCAAATCGAAACCATCCATGCTGTTTTCATTCAGGAGGTCTTCCACTTCGTTAAGACGAGCGCCAATGGAATTAGAAGTGGTTTTATTCGCATCAGATGAAGCTACCTGAGCAGCTTCTCTGTCGGTCAACACGGGAATACCGAGCGCCGTTAGAAGTGTCGTATTGCTGCGAACAAAAAAGCCCAGCGAAAACACAACCGCAAGAACAATCACAAGCGACAAGGTGCGCACTAAGCGCACCTTACGTTCGTGAGTTTTAGCAGCACTTAAAGCGCTTCTTTTTGTTTCTGCTTTGTGCCGAACCACCTTGTTCTCCTTGTAGCAGAAAAGTAGTTAGACCTTCAGGTAACGGCGCATAGCCAAAGCTGAACCCAAAAGACCAATGAGAAGACCGGACACCAGAAGAGCCAGATAGATAATCAAGAACGTCTGGAACTGGATATCGATAGCCAAAAACTTCAAGGCTCCCGCAATGCGCGGCAATAGCATATTACGTGCCAGCTCAAGGCAAAGTACAGCCAATGCCGCACCCAGCACTGCGTGCAAGGCACCTTCCATCAAGAAAGGCCCACGGATAAAACCATTTGAAGCACCTACGAGGCGCATGATGGCAATTTCCTTACGACGAGCCAAAATAGCCAAGCGAATAGTGTTGTTGATGAACACAAACGCAATAAAGATAAGTAGCGCAATGAGAGCTACGCCAATATAGCGGACATAGTTTGTCAAAGAGAACAGCTGCTTAACGGATTCTTGGCCGTACACGATAGATTCGTTCGGCGTGTCATACCCGCAGTTTTGAGCAAATGCGGGGTAGGACTCAATCTTGCCAGCAACTTCTCCAACCAACTGCGGATCAGCAAGCTCAACATCAATAGAAGCGGGAAGCGGATTTTGTCCATCAAGCGCTTCAATAATGCCTGTGCTGTTCGATTCACTGAAGTTTTCCAGTGCCTGTTCTTTCGTGGTGAAGCTTACCGAAGCGACACCTTCAAGACCACTTACGTAGTCTTCAATTTCTGTCACTGTTTCTTCGGTAATATCATCTGAAACATAAGCAGCAATAGAAACTTCATCTTCCACGCTACTCATGACGTTTTCAACAATGAAGCCGAATACCAAAAAGACGCCAATAAGCAGCAAAGAAAGGAAGATAGTAACGATAGAGCCAAGCGTGGTGGAAAGATTACGCGTGAAACCACGCAGTGATTCACGTAAAAAGTAAGCAAAACTACGCATCGAAACCGTACACCCCCCTGTCTTGGTCGCGGGTAAGGTAACCACGGTCAAGCGCGATAACACGACGACGCATGTTGTCTACCATTTCACGGTCATGCGTAGCAACCAAAACGGTTGTACCCGTACGGTTAATGCGCTCCAGCAAGTCCATGATGCCACGCGAGGTCTGTGGGTCAAGGTTACCAGTTGGTTCGTCGCAAACCAGCATAGGTGGACGATTAACAATAGCGCGGGCAATAGAAACACGCTGCTGTTCACCACCAGAAAGCTGATCAGGAAGCTTGTTAAGTTTGTCCTGCAAGCCTACCAAGCGCAACACTTCAGGAACCTGCGTTTTGATAACGTGCTTGCTCTTACCAATTACTTCCAACGCAAAAGCAACATTTTCAAATACCGTTTTGTTTGGAAGCAGCTTGAAGTCTTGGAATACGCAACCAATGTTGCGGCGCAGGTAAGGCACGCGCCAATTTCGCATGGTAGTTAAATCTTCATCCGCAATATAGATGTGACCCTCGGTGGGCTTCACTTCGCGAATAAGCATGCGAATGAATGTAGATTTACCAGATCCAGAGTGACCTACCAAGAAAACAAATTCACCTGCATAAATCTGAACCGAAATATCGTTAAGCGCTGGACGATTCGGCTGAGCAGGATAAATCTTAGTTACGTGGTCAAACGTGATAACTGGTGAACCCATGTTTTGAGGGATATCGTCAACTTCCAAAACGGGAAGAGACGCCGAAAGCTGCGAAGTTACGCTCGCAGGCTTAGCGTGTGCCACATGCGAACCACCACGTCGGGCAGCGCGCAGAGCACGTCCTTGATTTTGTTCTGCCACAGAATACTCCGTTCAAATAGCGTTTACTGAGACTGATTTATTTTATCACTTCGCGGTTAAGCAGTCAGCTTTTCCACAGCTTTCACAATGGCTGGTGCATCGAGTTCGAAGTGGCTCATTAATTCTTCAAACTCTGCCGACTTACCAAACTTGTCATGGACACCCACAAAAGCACATGGCGTAGGTGCTTCACGAGCAAGCAGTTCTGCTACTGCAGATCCTAACCCACCAACCGTGCTGTGTTCTTCCGCAACCACTACATGACCCGTCTTGCGAGCCGAAGCCAAAATAGTTTCCTCGTCCAATGGTTTAACAGAGAAAGCATCGATTACTTCAGCCGAGATACCCTTTTCAGCAAGCAGGTCTGCCGCCAACATTGCTTCACGAATTTCTACACCACAAGCAACAATGGTTACATCAGTTCCTTCGCGCAACACATATGCTTTGCCGATTTCTAGCTCAACATCTGAGGCATACACACAAGGAACCGAAGCTCTGCCCATACGAACATAAACAGGGCCAGGTGTTTTAGCAGCAAGTTTTAATGCTGCGCGAGCAGCAGCGTAGTCGGCAGGAACCAATACACGCATATTTGGAAGTGCGCGCATCAGCGCAATGTCTTCCAGCATTTGATGGCTGCCACCATCGGGGCCAACCGAAACACCCGCATGAGTAGGCGTAATCTTTACGTTAAGGTTGCTATAGCACACGGTATTGCGAATTTGATCATAGGCTCGTCCCGTGCCAAACACCGCAAACGAACCAGTGAACGCAATGTTTCCTGTCAGCGATAAACCTGCCGCTACATCAACCATATTCTGTTCTGCAATGCCAACATTAAAAAGTCGTTCGGTATAGTCTGGGTTTGCGGCGGCGAATTTTGCCATGGTTGTTGAGCCTGTTAAGTCAGCGTCAACCGCAACAATAGGCAAACCTTCATCAGCAAGTTCTGCCAAGGTAACACCCAGGGCAGCTCGCGTTGCTTTTTTAACTTGGCGTTCTTCTTCGCTCGCAAATTTAAGCATGGTGAGCCTCCCCGCCTTCGACGCCGGACAATTCAGTGAGTGCGCAAGCTGCCTGTTCGGCATTCGGTGCCTTTCCGTGCCATCCTGCTTGGTTTTCCATAAATGAAACGCCCTTGCCTTTAACGGTTTGAGCAATAAAAACCTTCGGTTTGCCGCCGCGGTCTGCCTTGGCAGCACTGAGAGCCTTCACCAGGCCATCAATGTTGTGGCCATCAATTTCTTGAGCGTCCCAACCAAAGCTTGAAAACTTAGCCGCTAAATCACCGGGGTCACACACATCTGCCGTATCGCCATCAATCTGAAGATGATTGCGATCAACAATGGCCACTAAATTATCAAGGCCACGATGGGCAGCAAACATGGCAGCTTCCCACACTTGCCCTTCTTGGCATTCGCCATCGCCCAAAATGGTAAAGACCGTTGCGGGGTTATGAGCAAGCTTAAGCCCTGCAGCCATACCGCAAGAAATGGAAAGCCCCTGACCAAGAGAACCTGTAGAAACTTCTACGCCAGGAACCAGATTACAATCAGGATGCCCTTGGAGTTTTGAGCCCCACTTACGAAGCGTCTTAAGCTCTTCAACGGGGAAGTAGCCCATATGAGCCAGTGTTGCATACAAAGCAGGTGCCGCATGTCCTTTCGCTAAAACAAACCGGTCGCGTTCGTCCATGCTGGGGTTTTGAGGGTCGTGTTTCATAACACCACCCGCATAAAGAGCTACCAACATATCGGTACACGAAAGTGAGCCACCTGGGTGTCCACTTCCTGCCGCTTCGAGCATCCGAATGATGTCGCATCGGATGTTGTTTGCAAGCCTTCCTAGTTCGGCCATGCCGCACTCCCTCTCACTAGAACAATCCCTGTTCATTATACAAAATACGCAGCCTCATTACTGAGAAACGCGCCATTTGTGATACCCAATAACGAATTCGTCTAAATCGCCATCTAAGACCGCATCAACATTGCCAGTTTCTACTCCGCTTCGTACATCTTTCACTAATTGATAGGGATATAAGACATAATTGCGAATCTGACTTCCAAACGAATTATCCATGCGCTGCCCGCGCAGTTCGTCAATCTCTTTCTGCCGCTTTTCTTCCTCGAGTTCATAGAGCTTTGCTTTTAGCACCCGAAATGCAGCTTCTTTATTTTGTAACTGTGATTTTTCGTTCTGGCACGTCACCACAATACCTGTTGGCACATGGGTTAAGCGAACAGCCGAATCGGTGGTGTTAACGCATTGCCCACCCGGACCGCTGGCACGAAACACATCGACACGAACATCAGCGGGATTTAAATCTACTTCAATGTCGTCAGGCAACACGGGTAGTACTTCTACGCCCGCAAAAGTGGTATGGCGACGCTTTTTATCGTCGGTAGGAGAAATACGCACCAGACGATGTACTCCCTGTTCGCTTCGAAGCATACCATACGCATTGCGCCCTTCAATTTGAATAGTGGCCTTGTCTAAGCCAATCCCTTCACCTGGGACAACATCAAGTACTTTTATCTTCCAGCCCTTATGTTCAGCATAGCGGGTATACATGCGATAGAGCATATCGGTCCAGTCCTGCGCTTCCAAACCACCAGAACCAGGGTTGACAGTAAGTATGGCGTCACCCAAATCAAAACGACCAGAAAACCACGAAGTTACTTCCAGGTCATCCAACACCTGAGAGAGCTTTTCAAGTGCTCGTTCTGTCTCTTCAACAAAGCTGGCATCTTCTTCTGCCAATTCATGAGCTGCGTACACATCTTCTAAAAGAGTTTTGGCAGCTTCATATTCTTTGATAGTTTCACGCAAATTGCTTGCCTGCTTTGAAACACTTTGAGCGTGATTCGCTTCATCCCAAAATCCAGGAGCGGCAATTTCTTCGTTTAACGTCTCTAGCTCAGCTTGCTTTTCTTGAATATGCAAAAACCCGTACGCGTCTTTAACGCGCGCGGCAGCTTGCTCTAATTCTTTTGTGTCAGACATACTTATCCTTTAGGAAACGGTTGAAATCGGCAAAAGGTTAGGCGGACTAAGCCGCCTAACCTCACTTACCGTGACACTTCTTGTACTTCAAACCACTTCCGCAAGGACAAGGGTCATTGCGTCCCACATTGGCAAAGGGATCATTTTTGTCTTTGACATACGTCTGCGGTTTGCCCGTAGAAGACTTCGGAGCTGCTGCGGGCGTACCTGCGGCAGCTGGCTGTTGAGGACGTGCAGCGGACGTTCCTTGGTTCAAGGTAGCTTCTGGAGAAGAATAGCTCACCTTGCCTCCTAAAGGATTTCGGGATACGCCCAAACCAGCCTGTTCATCGTTTGGTTTTACAGCAATTTGGAGGCGCAACAAGGTACGCAAGTAGTCTTCATACATTGAAGACGTAAGCTCTTGAAAAGCGCTGAAGGCTTCGTTTTTGTATTCAACCAGTGGATCGCGCTGACCATACCCTCGAAGCCCAATACCTTCTCGTAGGTAGTCCATTTGTGAAAGGTGAGCCATCCAGCGCGTGTCGATAATATTGAGCATAATCTGAGATTCCAGAACCTTCATCACCGGCTCACCCACCAATTCTGTTTTCTCAGCATAAGCTTGTTCTAAGAAGTCAATAATGGCTTCTGCCAGCAGAGCCTGATCGTCATCGTGGTCCACCTCAGCCGAACGGAAAGTATCCTTGCCCGTCATAGTAGCAATCCACAAATCGAGTGCACGGAAATCCCAGTCGTCACTTGCAGTCTTTTCTGGGCAGTTCAACGCCACCGCATCCTCTACGGCATCGCTAATGATTTCTGGAATGCACTCCGACATATCCTTGCCATCCAAAATAGCATTGCGCTCATCATAGATAGCCGTACGCTGCAGGTTCATCACGTCGTCATATTCCAGCACGTTTTTACGCATTCCAAAGTGAACTAATTCAACCTGGCGCTGGGCGCTTTCAATGGCTTTTGACACCATGCCTGCCTGAATTGGCATATCGTCAGGCATGGAGGTTTTTTCCATCATGCGCGCAATGCCATCCATGCGACTACCACCAAACAGACGCATCAGGTCGTCTTCAAGCGAAAGATAGAACTGCGTCACACCAGGATCACCCTGACGACCAGAACGACCACGCAGCTGATTGTCAATACGACGGCTTTCATGACGTTCGGTGCCAATTACTGCCAAACCGCCGGCAGCAACTACCTGATCATGCTCAGCAGCGCAAAGTTGCTTTGTCTCAGCCAAAGCTGCCGCACGGTCTTCGGCGCTTGGCGCGGGAAGAGCATCCTCAGAAAGTTGATTATCTGGCTGTACATCTGGATCGAATCCACGTGCACGAAGCGCGTCTTCGGCAAGAATTTCGGGATTACCGCCCAATAAAATGTCAGTACCACGGCCAGCCATGTTGGTTGCAATGGTAACCGCACCAACGCGACCAGCCTGCGCAATGATATGAGCTTCACGTTCGTGGTTTTTAGCATTTAAGGTTTCGTGAGAAATTCCTCGCTTGTCCAAAAGGCGGGAAAGCTTTTCCGAGCTTTCAATAGAAACCGTACCGATAAGACAGGGTTGCCCCGCGGCGCTGCGCCTGGCAACCTCGTCAGCAACCGCATTAAACTTTGCTTCAACCGTACGATACACCAGGTCATCTTCGTCGACACGAATAACGGGCTTATTAGGCGGAATAGCCACAACGGGTAAGTTGTAAATCTGACGGAATTCCGCATCTTCGGTCATTGCTGTACCTGTCATACCCGAAAGTTTGCTGTACAAGCGGAAGTAGTTCTGTAGAGTAATAGTTGCAATCGTTTGATTTTCTTCGCGAATGTGTACTTTTTCTTTCGCTTCCAAAGCCTGATGCAAGCCTTCGGAATAACGACGACCCTCCATGATACGCCCAGTGAATTCGTCAACGATTTTGACTTCCCCGTTTACTACTACGTAATCAACATCGCGCTTAAACAAAAACTGCGCTCTTAAAGCTTGTTGCAGATGATTTGCGAGTTGACCAGAAGGATCGGCATAAATGTCATCGATACCGAGTGCGGCTTCTACCTTTTCCAAACCAACTTCGGTTGCGATGATAGTGCGCTTCGCTTCGTCCATTTCGAAATCGACATCGCGGCGCAAACCAGGCATCACGCGCGCGAACTGGTTATAGGTTGCTGCCGCCTGAGAACCTGGACCAGAAATAATAAGCGGCGTACGGGCTTCGTCAATAAGGATTGAGTCAACTTCGTCGACGATGGCGAAATAATGTCCACGCTGCACGCGCATGTTGGCACGCACAACCATGTTGTCGCGCAGATAGTCAAAGCCAAATTCACTATTGGTGCCATAGGTGACGTCTGCCTGGTAGGCAAGCTTTCTCTGTTCATTGCGCATGCCGTTTTGGATAAGACCAACATTCATGCCCAAGAAACGATAAATCTGGCCCATCCATTCACTGTCGCGTTTTGCCAAATAGTCATTGACAGTCACCACGTGTACGTTTTCACCCGTCAAGGCATTGAGGTAGCCTGCCAAGGTGGAAACCAGCGTTTTACCTTCACCGGTTTTCATTTCAGCAATTTGAGCATCGTTCAATGCCATACCGCCAATGAGCTGCACGTCAAAGTGGCGAAGTCCAATGGTGCGCACCGATGCTTCACGAACGGCCGCAAATGCCTCAGGCAATACCTCCTGAAGCGATTCACCGTTCGCTACACGTTCTTTAAGTTCTGCCGTAACTGCACGAAGTTCTTCATCTGATTTAGCTTGCATGCTTGGTTCAAGCGCGTTGATTTGTGCAACTACATCTTCATAGTGCTTGAGCTGTTTGCCTTCACCTAAGGATAGAAGCTTCGAAAGAAATCCTGCCATGTATGTTTGCTACTTTCTCTTAAAATAGTGCGGGAAACAGTAGGCGTTTAAACGAGAAGTCGCCCCTTCTGCTTCGACTCGACCTACAAATAAATCCAGCTTTTTTGCCTTGCTTACTCTAGCACAGCCAGCCAATGAACTTGAGTTTTGATAAAAACTTTACAGGTTCGGCACAGCTTTCGCTCAAATTGCCTTCAGAAGTCAAAAGCATTCTCCGTTTCTATTATTTCTCGATATAGATTGACCGTCTGCGCTGAAGGATCTATGCCAAGTTCTTCGGCCAAATAACGCCGACACTTAAAATAAGTTTCCAAAGCAGACGTTCTTCTACCTGCAGCCATTTGTGCCTGCATGAGCGCTACATAGCAATCTTCGCGAGTGTTATCACGCTTTAAGGCTTCGTGCGCAAACCACAAACCTGGTTGAATTTCCCCTACCTCTATCAATCGATGCGAAGCGGTTACTAACGCGTCAACCAGGCGCATACGTAATTCGTTACGTGCAACTATGATAAGTTCGTTGTTGCGTTCGCCTGGCAGCAGTTCTTCTGAAAATTGTTCGTTTATCTGCAGAAACAGCTTCTTCCATTCGCAGGGATCAACGTTGCCGAAAAACAACGTGCGACAAATGGTTTCAAACAAGGCAACGTCGCTTTCGACTAAGTCGATATTGAGCCGACAGGCATCCTGCTCGCGCACCAGATAAGGACACGTCCCATCAGGGCAGATTAACGTTCGACGAAGCTGTGACCATACGCTGTAGAAGTTCTTTCTTGCAACCTCTAGAGGACTTTCAGGCCACAGAGCACGCACCAGTCTGTCACGGGAAACCTCCCGCCCTCTATTGAGCACCAGAATTGCAAGCAGCGTCTTACTTTTATTGCGTTGAAAACTTCTAAGGTCAATACGTGTTTGACCGAGGGAAACCTGCAGGCCACCAAACAAGTTAACCGAGAGTTGAGGAATACCCTGCGAAGCCATACGCACTGACAAATGGGATCTTTCTTGGAGGGGTTGTTTGCGAAAAGGATCAGGATGGGTCTCATTGAAAACTTCACTTTTGCGGCAATCGATATGAAGCGCTTCGCGATATAAACTTCGCTGCTGTTCAAGCGACGTCTTCCCCATTTGAAGCAAAGCCTGTGTTTCTTCCGAAAACTGTAGCGGATTATCCTCAAGGGAAGTTTCGTATAACTTCAGCAGCGACGCCGCAGCTAAAAGCGACAGAAGCATATTGCGCTCGTGTGTTTGCTCTACCGCTGAGTGCAAATAGTGGATAAGCGAAGCAAACTGATGATTGCTTGCAAGATGTGTCACGCTTTCCCCACGCCGTTCGGCAGTCATTAGAATAAGAATACCTGCAAATATACCTGCCCTTGTTTGCGGTCTCCACCTGCTTTGGCGTGACCACAACTCAAGCGCCTCAAGAGTGTTCTTTCGAAGAGCAAGTAACAACTGCACATAGGCGCGCCATTCCGCCTGATCTCCGAACGACCCGTTAAGCATAGTGTCTTGCAACAAAAGCTCAGCATGTCCCAATAGCTTATTGCATGCTTCCTCTTCGCCGCAACACCACAAGAGCAAGGCGGCAGACACGCGATAGGCGTTTTCGTCTGGCACCACAAAGCGGAGTGAAGCTATCAGTTTTTGAGCAGATGTACTGTCGTCCAGAAAAGCTGCATTCCATGCTTGCACCAACTTCAAAACATTCCGTTTGGAAACCTTTACTTTAGCAAGAGAAGCACACACTTCATGCAAGGGAAATAGAGACATTTCGCAAAGGAGCACCGGCGCTTGTTCAAGCACAAATTGCTCTCTGATACTTTTTGACGCAAGTAAAGTAACTAATTCGCACGCGCGCGAACCTTCATTGCGCGCTAACAAAGCTTCTGCTAAATGAAGGATAAGCTCGTCTTTTTTCTTGTACAGCGACGCCTTGCCGAGCACCTCGAGCGAAGACGAAAACACCTTTGCAATAATCCGAACAGATAGCTGAAGCGCACTAAAACGTTCTTCGTGAAAATTGATTTGCACAAAAGGATACTGTTGACTGAACAACTGCAGCACTTCTTCCATGTTTCCCTGAAGAAACGCCGGATAATCTTCCCAACTACCCTGCTGCAACACGAGTGAAACCAGTAACGCAAGCTTAATATCTGCCGGCAGCGTTTCTGATAAAACACTAGCCAACAGTTTACTTCCGTCATCTTTTCCCCAGATTAAGGAAGGAATTCGAAATGTTTGATCACCAACCGAAAGCTGTTCAAAATCGTGAAATTCATCACCAGGGGGCGAACTACCAAAACTCCGCGCGAACTCTTCAGCAGATAAAAGCATATCTAAAGAACCCACTACAATTCTGTCTTTTTGCC
The DNA here is from genome assembly GCA_949294735.1 of uncultured Coriobacteriaceae bacterium. Taxonomy (GTDB): domain Bacteria; phylum Actinomycetota; class Coriobacteriia; order Coriobacteriales; family Eggerthellaceae; genus CASFII01. The sequence continues at coordinate 253,611 of CASFII010000006.1, forward strand.
GTTCAGCATACACATCGGCTGATGGTGTGCAGGTAATCAGAACTTCATGACCTGCCTCTAAAAGCGCGTCTATGGCATCAGAAAATTTTTCCGCACGTTCTGCCTCCAGAAACGGCAAATCTTCAAACGCCACCATAAAAGGTTGACGTTCAATTTCCAGTAAACAACTTGCAAGGATGCCTTTATCTAGGTCTCGCAAAAAGCAAGGGCTTTTGGCGTTTATCCAAAATAGATGGGCGAAAGCCTGCATGGTATGCACATATTCGAAGAGTAGAGAGGTTTTACCAAAACCATCAGGCGCAATAAGAAAACGTGCAACATTGCGTTCCTGCAAAAGACGAAGCACCAAATGAGGACGAGAGATATACTGTTTCCCCGTAAGCGCGCCCGGACGACGACCGCGACAAGCCGAAGCAGCCAAGAAATCAGACATAGCGCTTTCCTTCCCAGGAAAGCACACCACCGACGTTTGCCTAATGTAACCCATCAGTTACACTACATCAGAAATAACGCCGCCAAGGGTGGTTATTCTTCGGCAAAAAGAAACGCTCGCACTACACCAGACGTTTCGTATTCCCGCTTGCCTGCGCCTATACCCACTCTTTCGACAACAAAAGCATCGGGAAGCTCTGTTTGCGTACGAACAGCAGCCGCCAATGCTGCGCCCGTAGGGGTCAAAAGTTCGCCTTGAATAGGCAAGATGGTCAAAGGCAAACGATGAGCTTGTATGATGTTAACTACCGCAGGCACGGGTACAGGGATTATTCCATGTTGGCAGCGTATGCTTCCGTATCCATCATAAAGCGAGGGAATAATAACCTCTTCTATGTCTAAGTCATCAAGGCAAACTGCAGCTGCGACAATATCAGCTATGGAATCTAAGGTTCCAACTTCATGAAAATGCACTTTCTCAAGCGAGGTTGCATGAGCCTTTGCTTCGGCCTCTGCCAAAATGCGAAAGACTTTCTTTGCCGTAGCCCGAGCGCGCTCAGTTATATCCGCAGCATCTATAAGCTCATAGATGTCGAAGAGCCCACGGTGTTCGTGGGCGTGTTCGTGGGCGTGTTCATGAGCGTTTCTTTGAGTGCTTTCCTGCGAATGAGCGTGAGCGCAGGAACCTGTCTGTTCTGCCTTAGATAAGCGCTCTTTGCTGAGGTGATCGTACAAATAGTGCATATCGTGGTCATGATTATCATGCTTTTTATCGAGTACAACATCGAAGTCACAGGCATCTATTCCCTGCTTTTTAACCCGACTAATGCGAATCTCAAAGCCCTGCAGCAAAAGACTGTCGAGCGCTTTGCGCAACACTTCTTCGCTCGCGCCCAAATCCAACAACGAAGCAACTGCCATATCGCCACTCAGGCCAGAAGAGCATTCCCAATAAAGTGTCCTTGCCATAAACTATGCCTTTCTTCACGCTTCCTGAGAGGCGTTCTCTGCAATATGGTTGATAAGACTTGCTTGATACCCAGCACCGAATCCGTTGTCAATGTTAACAACCGAAACCCCGCTCGCACACGAGTTCAGCATGCCAAGTAATGCAGCAATTCCGCCGAAGGATGCGCCGTAACCTACACTGGTAGGAACAGCTATAACTGGACACGAAACCAAACCTCCCACAACGCTTGGCAGTGCACCTTCCATACCAGCAACAACTACAATTGCACGCGCTTTCCGGAGGGTGTCTTCGTGTGCCAAAAGCCTGTGAAGACCAGAAACTCCCACGTCATAGCACCGTTCAACGGTGTTGCCCAAGAATTCAGCCGTAAGAGCCGCCTCTTCAGCAACGGGCAAATCACTCGTCCCAGCTGCCGCAATGAGCACCATTCCCTGCGTACGATCTTGGGGAAAACCGCCTACCAAACCCACACGCGCTTCGTCATAATACGAATAATCGTTGAGTTGTTCGGCGATTATTTGAGACTTTTCTGGAGAAACACGCGTGATAAGCACACGCTCTTTACCTGCGCCAATTAATGCCTGGCAAATGCCAATAATTTGTTCAGCAGTTTTACCTTCGCCATAGATTACTTCTGTTGCACCTTGACGCCTGTCTCTATCCAGGTCTGGTTTTGCATAGCCTAAATCCACAAATGAATTCTTTTCTAAGCTTTGAAGCGCATTTTGAACGGTAATCTCACCTGAGGCTACCGCACTTAAGAGGTTTTCCAAGGTATTGGACATGCAAGGCTCCTTTGTACCACGCCACTTTAAGATTCAATGATACCTCAAATAAGTAAAATCGCAACAACAATACTCCCATACAAGAAACGTTGCGTTTCGTTTTATTTATTTATGGAACGGTTTGTTTTTCTTACAAGATTCACTGGTCAGGCAAATAGATCTATCGCATGGAGCGAAGAGACTATCGAGACAAAGCAGGGAACTCATCGAGGTAAAACTTGGAGGCGGAACGAGTGAATACTTATAGTGCGTCGGTAGCGCTCTTTCCTTTTTGTCTAGGTTCCGCCATGAGCGCATCGTACCAGGTAGACCGCCTAAAATGCAGTTCTATCTTTTCGAGGAATTTACCTCCACAATAGAAGTTTTGTGACAAAAAGAGGCACCCCTGTACTATTTTGACAGTAAAGCTTCAAACCGTTGCAACATGCCACAAAAAAGCCCCCACTAAGGGGGCTTAGAGTGGATGGTGGTCGCTACAGGATTTGAACCTGTGACCCCCGCCGTGTGAAGGCGATGCTCTCCCGCTGAGCCAAGCGACCTTGTTGTGCCTTATGCGGCTCCTCATTCTAGCCGTAGTTTAACAGCTACGCAAGAATGATTTTACCTACGAAGAAACCACCCTCTGGCTTGCAGAATGAATCCTACACATTAATGTACACGTAGATAATGCGGGTGGTATCAGATAGCTCGCCAGAAGCATTTGCCGCCGTGTAATCATAGGAAAGCACCGCTGACCAGGTGTGTTTGGTATCGTTTACTTCAAACGTACCCTCGAATGAGCAATATTCTTTTGCAACCTTTTCGCCATCGGCTGTATAGGTAGTGTATTCATCTTTGTTGGCTGGAAGCTTAGCTGAGCCAGCAGGAACATCCACCCCTGCTTCAAGCAGTGTGTTTTCAATGATGCCTTCGGTTTCTACAGCATCAGAAAAACCAAAAGCGCCATAGCCCAGGGAAGCAGCGGAGGCAGAATAACCTGCCTGGATAATTTCACCTTCGCAGTTAATACCTAGGTACACCGTCGGCTTACCCGCACGAGGATCAGCAGGCTCTTCAGTTAAGGAAACCGTAACGCTCTTTACGATAACCTTCGGGTCTTTAGTTTCGTTCTTCTTTTCTTTCTTGGACTTATCAACAACGCTGCCATCAGGATTAACATCACGAGAACTGGTTACTTTTGCGCCACGTTCAAGCTGCTTAATGGCTTCCTTTTGATTTAAGCCTAAAAGCGTAAGTAGGTTAGGAGCTTCAGTAATCTTTTCCGTAGACGTATCAGCATCAGTTACCGCATCTTCCACCAGCGTGGTTTCTTCCTGTTGCTGCGCTTGCGAATCGGCAAGCTGCTGTGCTTGCTGGAACAGCTGAAAGCCAAAATAGCAAAGAGCAATAAAGAGAGCCGCCAGCAAGAAAATAACAATGGTTAACGTGGTACGAAGACGCTTTGACTTGCGCAAATGAGGCGGAAGTTCTTCCTGCCCCGCTTCATCCTTTTTCGCATGACGCGCGCTTGCGGCAGTTGCTTCAACAAAGATAGGTGATTCATCTTCACTAACTTCTTCGGCGCGCTGGATAACTGCAGCTGCTTCATCGGCGCTTTGCTCATAGAAGGTTTCGAAGTCGTCTTCGCTTGCTGTTTGCGAAGCACCCTCATCTACTTCATCGTCAGAAAAATCGGTTTTAACGTGTTTACCTCGGTACGCCTTGATGATTTCTTCGTCTTCGGCAGCAGCTTCTTCTTCATCTGCGTTTTGAGCATCTCTGCCAAAACCAGAACCGCTCAGAACAACGCGACCACCGTCGGTGGTACTTTCAGTCAGCCCGTCTTCTAAGGGCTCAAAAGCTTCCGTAAGACCCAAAGAGTTGTCTTCGTCCTTAGGAGTAAAACTCTGTTCGTTCATCATGCCTTCTTCTTCTTCGTTTCTAATGTGTTTAGGCATAGTGAAACCGCCTTTCTACGTGGATATCACGCACTTATCTCATGAATAGAAAATAATACAGCACTGCAACAATTAAAAAGACCAGGGCACACGCGATTACCACTTTTTGCACGAAAGGCATAGAAGCGCCCTTTAGATCCTCTAAGGTTGTTTCGATATAACCCCCTGATTTTTGTTTCGTAGGATGTTCTGTTCGCTCAGATTCCTGGGAAGACTCATATTCTTCTTCAAGGAGAGTGTCATCAGTAAACCCAACAGACTCTTCTTCTGATTCTTCGGAAATTGCATCAGCAAACGCTTCGGCGTCTGAAGCAACCCCCTCGGGTTCTCCTACCTCGGGCTCTGAACGTAGGCCAGCTTCAATAACAATGTCATCATCTTCATCAGAAGTAAGCGTGATGTGCGAAAACTTCTTTTCTTCAGCCACAGCAGTCCCTTTCCCTTAGTTATCTTAAGTATAAAGGATTCTTGTTCTATTCGCCCAATGCTTCGGCTGCATCCAACCACACAAGTTCTAATTCTTCCTTCTGAGCATGCAATTCATCGAGTTCTTTTTGGAGGTCGGTCAATGCTACAAAATCACTTGGTGCAGCCTGTTGCATTCTTTCATGCACTGCATCAATTTTGCCTTGTAATGTTTGCATCTTGCGCTCACTTGATTCGAGCGTTTTTCTCAGTGTTCGAATTTCTCCTCCCGTAAGAGCTCGCTTCGCAGGAGCTTCTTTTGGTGGTTCTTGAGATACCTGTCCCTTGCCTGCTGCTCTCAACTCCTGCTGGAATGCTCCTTCATCTTGGCTAAGCATACGAAGATATTCGTCTATGCCTCCTGGAAGGTGACGTAAGGCTGTCCCAACAAGAGCAAACTGGTCATCTGTTACGCGCTCCATAAGGTATCGGTCATGCGTCACCAGCAAGAGCGTACCACTCCATCCATCAAGAAGGGTTTCAACAGCAGCAAGCATGTCAGTATCAAGGTCGTTGCCTGGTTCGTCCAAAATGAGTACGTTTGGCTCATCGAGCAAAATCAACATAAGAGCTAAACGACGCTTCTGCCCACCAGAAAGATCTTTTACGGGCTCATTTAAATCGGCGTTTGAAAAGCCCAAACGCTCCAGAAGCTGAGCAGGCGTCATCTCTTTCCCGTCAGCCATACGCCTACGACTATAGCGTCCTATAACCTGACGAACACGGTCGTTACCACAAGCATTCAGTTCATCTAAATGCTGTGAGAGCACCGCAAAACGCACCGTTTGACCAATCTTTACAGTCCCAGAAGTAGGAATAAGTGCGCCCTGAATTAACTTGAGGAGAGTTGTCTTACCCGCACCGTTTGCACCAACAATGCCAAACCTATCCCCTGCGCCAATGTTTAAGGTAATGTTACTAAGCACTGGTTGCTTAGAATCAAACGCAAAACTGACGTTTTCAAGCGAAATAACCTGTTTACCTAAACGAGCAACGGCCATACGCTTAAGCTCAAGAGAGTTTCGCAGTTCAGGAACATCCGCAATAAGTGCCTGAGCTTTTGCCACATGAAATTTAGGTTTCGTCGCACGGGCGCGTGCTCCTCGAGAGAGCCATGCCAGTTCCCTCCGAAGCTCATTTTGCCTTTTTTGTTCAGCCAAATCAGCCAAACGATCGCGCTCTATACGCTGTAAAATATAGGCAGAAAACCCTCCTTCAAAGGGCTCAACCTTGCGGTCGTGCACCTCCCACATAGAAGTGCATACCTCGTCCAAAAACCACCTATCGTGAGTCACCACAAGCAAGCACCCCGACCCCTCGCGCCAGCGATGCTTGAGATGATTTGCCAACCACGTGATAGCCGGTAAGTCAAGATGGTTGGTGGGTTCATCAAGCATTAAGACGTCCCAGGCTCCAACCAAAAGACGCGCAAGATCAACCCGTCTGCGCTGTCCACCTGAAAGATTTTTTACCTTTCGTTCCCACAGCGCAACTAAGCCTAGTCCTTGCAAAATATCACGAATTTCAGCATTTGCCGCCCATTCGTATTCGGGCATATCACCTACAACTGCCTGGTGAACCGTGTGTTCAGAATTCAAAGAATCAGACTGTTTAAGTAAGCCAACGCTCACACCACGCGTTCTGACGACACGGCCTGCATCTGGTTCTAGGTTTCCTGACAAAAGGGACAAGAGGCTTGATTTGCCTCCACCGTTTTTGCCTACGATACCAATGCGAGCACCCTCATCAACACCCAAAGAAAGCGATTCGAACACCACTTTGGTAGGGAAATCTACACGAACTTTTTCGCACCCCAGGAGAAATGCCACCGTTTAGCCCTCCTGAGAAGAATTTGAGGAAGCTGCCAGGTTCTGCGCTAGCTGCTGCTCTTCTTTGTGTGAATGAACCTTCCAGAGCACACAAACAAAAACGCAAAGCGAAAGGAAGGCAGAAAATCCTAAAGCCACGTCGTAGGCAAACGAAAGTGGAGCAGCACCTGAAGCAACTGCGCTGCTTGCCGAAATGGAAGTAATAAGAAAGACCATAATGGCAGTTCCCAACGAAGCACAGGCTTGACGCACTGCTGCAAAAAAGGCACTTCCATCCATCACAATTGACTTTGGAAGATCTGATAAGCCCCACGAGGTAATAGGGCCAATAAGACAACTGACCCCTATACCGCGAATGGTCTGCAGAAGCGAAAGCATAATGAGCGAAGTTCCAGCATGGACAAATATCATGCCGAACGCACCTACAAATAAGCAGAATGACGCAAACAGTGCGACGGGGCGAATCCCAATCTTATCGGTCAAATAACCCGCAACAGGATTTGTTACAAACGCCAAAACAGTTGCAGGCAAAAAGACAAGTCCGGCCTCAAACGCAGTTCCACCGCACACCCCTTCTACAAACATAGGGACGATGAGGGTGATTCCCATAAAACTTGCGAAGAGGCAGTTTTGAGCAACAAAGCTAATTCGAAAGCGAGCGGAATCAAAAATATGCATGCTAATCAGTGGTTCACGTACCCGTTTTTGACGCGATACAAAACCAAGCAAGCAAGCCAAACCCACCAGTACGGGAGTGATTACCGCAGGACTTGCAAGAGACATGCTTGCTGCGTTGGAAAAACCAAGCAAAAGTCCACCAAACCCGAGCGTAGAAAGCATGAAAGAGATGGTATCGAGCCGTGGATTTTTCTCTGAAGGCTTTTCCTGGGGCACAAACGCCGCAGTAGAAATCAAAAGCAAGCCTACAACAGCTGCCAAAATAGCAAAGAAACTTCTCCAACCCCACGTGTCCACCAAGGCGCCACCTATGATTGGACCGATATTGGGAGCAAAACCCATGGCAATACCAGCAATGCCCATGGCGGTATTTTTTCGCCCTTCGGGAAAACGCGTCATAGCGATACTTTGCAGTAGGGGCATCGTAATACCCGCCGATGCCGCCTGAAGCACCCGGCCAACAACCATGACCTCAAAATTTGGTGCGTACAAATCAGCCAAGGCGCCAATAAGTGACAAGAAGAGCGAAATAAGCACCAAGTTTTTCAACGAAAACTTATGAGATAGATATGTCACCAAGGGTACTGTGATACCCATTACTAACATGTAGATAGTAGTAAGCCACTGGGCAACCTCTGCCCCAATAGCAAAGTCCGCTTCAATTCCGTGAAGCATTGCATTGGTAACCGTCTGTGTTAAAGACCCTAACGCAGTCGCAATGGTCGCAATCACAAAGAGTGCTATGACTCGCTTTGGTACTCGTTCCATAGAGCTATTCTTCTTCCTGTAAACACCTATCAAGATAAGCACTGCCGAGTAATAAGAATTCTTCTTGGGTAAGCGTTTCTCCTCGACGCTGAGGATTCACACCAGCCTGTTCAAAGATCGCTGCAAGGTTATCCAGAGCCAACACTCCGCGTTTCCCTTTGCTTGCAAAATAGCTCTTACAAGAATTGGAAAGGGTCTTCCTTCTACTTGCAAAAGCAGCGTCCGCCATAACACACGTAGCCTGTAGCAGTTCCGCCGAAGCTAGCACACCACCAGGAGCAGCTATCTTTCGCCGATTAAGACGAATTACGGTGCTATCAACGTGAGGTGGTGGGAAAAAATTGTTAGGACCAACTAAAAAGCTCCCTTTTACCTGGGTAAATAAACCTAGCTTAACCGTATAAGCACCGTAGTTTTTGTTGCCTGGTGTTGCCGCAATACGCTGCGCTACCTCTTTTTGAACCATCACGGTTGCGCTTTCTAGACTCGAAAAGCGCTGAAAGTAGTCAAGAATTAGGGTTGCAGCGACGGCGTAGGGTAAGTTAGCAATGAATTTGTTCGGTGCAAAAGGCAGGTCTTCCGTACGCAAATTCAGCGCATCTTTTTGCACCAAGGTAAATCGGTCTGCCCAAGGACGAAGCGTATGATTCAAAACTTGTGGCAAGTCTTGATCTCGCTCAACCGAAAGCAGCGTTCCTCCTCGCTTCAAAAGCGCAATACTGAGCGTCCCGATTCCTGGGCCCACCTCAAGAATAGCATCCGAACTCTTAACTTCGGCAAGTGAAAGAATCTTTTCGATGATGGCGTTATTGATAAGAAAGTTCTGGCCTAAGGACTTTTTCGTAGCTAAACCAAACCCCTGAAGCACCTCACGAGTGACACGTGGGTTTGCTAAAGGCGAAAGTACCTCTTCGTTTTCAAGTTCTATTTGCAAAGAACGATTTTCCACGCGTGGCCTTCCTTTGCAAGTTAGCTTTCATAAGTAGAAAAATCCAGCTCTTCCGCATCGGTCAGAATTTCACCTGATTCATCAATTTTTCCAACCCAATCAAGTACCCGCTCAAAAGTAAAGCCCGCACAGGAAAAAGCAGAACACATCACACCAATCAGCGGAGCATACCCATGAGGATCTCCCCCTTCTCCTACGATATGCAACGTAGCGGGACGCTTTTCGGTAAGCTTTTCGCGCGTCCAAAAGTAGGGCTGCAACCTATCAAGCAACGCCTTCATCTGGGCTGGAGCACCAGAAAAATACACTGGTGAAACCACAATAAGTTCATCGGCTTCGTCGAGCAACTCACGGACCTCTGCCATATCATCATGAATAGCACAAGGCGCACCAAAAGCATGTTTTTCTTCTGCAAGCTTCTCTTCGACTGTATCCAAAGAGAGTCCACTTGCAAGAGCGGTATCCGAATCCAGAGCTTTACAGGCGTCGCACCCTTGGCATGGCTGAATCTCCAAGGTGGACACCGAAGCTAAAGAAACTTCATCTTCAGGGCATTCTTCAATACAAGCTTCAAAGAGTTCTTCAGCCAGAGCAGCACTCCGACCGTGCACCCGAGGGGAACCTACTACAATTAAGCGTTTCATAACTCTTCTTTCCCTTGCGCCTTTTGCCACGAAGTCGCTTCCCTATCCAAGAGATCAAAGGCGTTCTGATTAACACGTCTCAAAAACATCGCAGTCTCTTCTGGAGTGGTACACCCGCACGTTTGAGCCAAAATGCACGCCGTGAAAAGCGTATGAGTTGGTTCACACACTACCCCACGAACGGGCTCGGGGGCCATATAAGGGGCATCCGTTTCGGTGAGAAGAAGATGCGTAGGCACCTGGGCGGCCGCCTCCCTCGTCTCTTCTGACTTTTTGAAGGTAAGAGCCCCACCAAAGGCCACGTAGCAACCCGCATCGACCCAGCGTTTGAGTTCTACCCAATCTAAATTGAAGCAATGTAGTAAAACCCCTGCTTCAGGCATTCCTTCTTCTTGAAGAAGGGCGAACGCATCGTCATGAGCTTCGCGCACGTGTAAAGCAACAGGTAATCCTGCCTCTTTTGCCAGGCGTAGCTGCGTACGAAAGACATCACGCTGCACCTCACGCGGGGAAAGATCATAGTGATAGTCAAGCCCAATTTCCCCCACCGCGCAAACGCGTTCATCGGTCATTAGGCGGCGCAACACCTGTTCAAGCTCATCATCAAACAGTGAAGCATTGTGAGGATGAACCCCCACCGCAATGCGCACGCGAGGAAGTCTTCCTTCGAAAGAACGTTCCTGCCCCTCCGTAATTTCAGTCAGGGTGGTCTGGGCTTCTTGCAACCAACCGTCAAGCGCATCAAATACAACCGACCCTTCATCTGAAGGGTCGTTGATAGCGCATACAAAATTCACGCCAAGAACCGCACAACGCGCCAACGCAAGCGCTGGGTCAGGCAGCATATGAAGATGCGCATGAGTATCAGCTACAGGGGCCGTAAGCGCTGGCGTTTCCACAACGCGCCACTTACCATGCTTACGCTTTTGCCAAAACTGCGTATCGCGAAAGACGGGATCGTGTTCTTCGGTCATAGAAATCTTACTCAGCCTAACCAGGCGCTTCTATTCCACAGAAGGAAGGTTGTCGGTGTCTAAGCGCGGGAACAAAGGATCGCCCACTTCTACCGCATTACCAGCAGGAAGCTGACCCCATGCCGACGCTTCCTTAATGTTGTCAACTGCCGTAATGTCTCCGAGCGAAAGGCGACGAAATACCTCTGCAGAGGTGTTTGGCATAAGCGGAGCAAAATACAACGCGCAAATGCGAATAGCTTCCAGTGCGTTATACAATACCGCTGCCAATTCGCCAGCAGTTTCTTCGCTTTTTGCTAAATTCCATGGGGCCATTTCTTCGACATACAAGTTGACCCTGCCTGCAAGCTTCTGAACAGCTTGAGCAGCACCAGAAAAGTCAACCTTATCAAGACAAGCGTTGTACTCTTCATAAAGCTCATCCGCAATTTCTTTGAGCGGATTAGAAGCAACCAAAGCAGCAGCACTTTCAGGCACTACAGGAACTTGTGCGTCAAAGTATTTCTTTGTCATGTTGAACACGCGGCTACACAGATTACCCCAAGTGTTTGCCAAGTCGGCGTTGTATACCTGCACCATGCGTTCCATGGAAATGCTGCCGTCATGGCCAAACTGCACGTCACTCATGAAGTAGTAACGATAGGCATCCACCCCAAAGATTTTCACCAAATCTGCTGGGCGAAGTGCATTATTCTTAGATTTCGACATCTTTTCGCCCTTGGTCAGCAAAAAGCCGTGACCAAACACCGTATGGGTAATTGGCAGGCCGGCTGCCATCAGCATTGCAGGCCAAATAACACAATGGAAGCGGATGATGTCCTTACCAACAAAGTGATACTGCATGGGCCAATGCGCCTCAAATTCCTCGGCGCGATCTTCGCTCCCATAGCCAATGCCTGTAAGATATGCCAAAAGAGCATCTGCCCACACGTACGCAACGTGACCCTTGTCGAAGGGCAGAGGAACACCCCAATCAAAGGTACTACGAGAAATACTTAAATCTTTCAGACCGCTTTTCACAAACGAGACAATTTCGTTACGGCGCGTTTCAGGACGAATAAAATCGGGGTTTTCCTCGTAGAACTTCAAAAGCGACTCTTGGAAATCAGACAGCTTGAAGAACCAGTTTTCTTCGCCAGAGGCCATAAGCTGCACCGGACGTTTGCAATCGGGGCACACAAACACCCCTTCTTCGTTCTTTTCAAGATCGCTTTCGGCGTAATACGTTTCTTCGTGGACGCAGTACCAGCCTTCGTATGCGCCTTTATATAAAAAGCCCTTTTCATACAGGTCGTTCCAGAATTTCTGAACACTCTTAGCATGACGGGGTTCGGTAGTGCGAACGAAATCGGTATAAGTAATATTCAGCATATCCCATGCTTCGCGGAACGCAGGTTCCATGCTGTCGCACCACACCTGCGGTGTCATACCGTGAGCTTCAGCGGTATCAGCAACTTTTTGTCCGTGTTCGTCCATGCCTGTTACAAAAGCAACGTCATAACCGTTCATGCGCTGATAGCGGGCGACCGTATCAGCAGCCACGGTGGTATAAGCAGTACCTAAATGCGGAGCAGCGTTTACGTAATAAATGGGGGTAGTGAACGAATAAGTCGGTTTTGCGGACATGCTTCCTCTTTCTTTCTTACCTACGTTATTTCAGGGTGAAAATAAACTTATATCCCTACCAAAGTAGAGCCCAGTGTCCAGCCGCTCATTTTACCACGCAGGCTTACCTGCTTGTAGAAAGTAACAAAAGTTGACGGGAATTCGCCGAATAAACAACAAACGGTTTGGGGAGAAACAATGCATATTAACCGAAAAATATACTTACACCATGGAAAAGCTTTCATACAAGACGCACAAAGAACTGCCCCTCCGCTATCCTAGAGGATGGAGCCAGCGTCTAGCGCTTGTGCTTGCTGCACTTCTTACCGCTGGGGTTTTTGTAGCTGCCTTTCATGACTTCGTGCTTTCGCATCAAGCCTTTGCCGCATCTATAAAAGAGAATGCGCACACTAAAGGAACTTCAAACCCTCAGGAACAAAGCGGAGAACAAGTATCGCTCGCAACACATAAGGATATGACTCCGCTGGCGAACACACTGTCAGGAGAAACCGTGAGCAGTTCAACCGTTTTAGTGAAATATTGCAGCGAATTTGTTGCAGCAAAAAACCCTAATAATCTGTCGGGCAAAACATCTACCGACCTCACCTTCGATGACGCATGGTTTACCGAAGACGGGCGAATCTATAACCATGGATTAGCTCGTTGTCTGGCTGTTCTTTGTGCAGTTTGTAATTCTGAATCGCAGCGTTTTAACGGCATGCAAGATGCTGAGCCCTATGCAGAAAATACGCTTCACGCCATGGGTTTCCAAGGTGTTACTACCAGTAGCTACGAACTTCGCTCGCACGCTTTGGATCAATTAGGCGATCTTGTCACCGGTAATATCTATGAGGCAGCTTACACCCTTGCATATAAGCAAATGACTGATTCCGCTGGTCAAACCAGTATGGTTGTTTTTGTGGGCATCCGAGGCAGCTACGGAGCCGAATGGTTAAGCAACCTTAACCTCTATGGTGAAGGAATTGGTAAAGACCATTTTGGATTCAGTGAGGCAAAAGACGGCGTTGCACAGGCGCTTGCTGATTATCTTGCCCGTCTAGATAAGGCAGAAAACCTCCGAATTCTTCTTACAGGACACAGCCGCGGTGGAGCAATTGCAAATCTACTTGCCGCCGAACTATTAGAAGCCAATGTGGTAAATCCTAAAGATCTTTTCGCCTACACCTTTGCTTCCCCGGCCTCCACCCGCTCTACAACTACAAAAGATGAACTTTACCAGGGGATTTTCAACCTGATTAACCCCTCGGACATTGTGCCAAAAGTTCCTCTTCCATCCTGGGGATTTTCCCGCTACGGAAAAGATATTTATCTGCCTTCAGTTTACGACAATAACTTCGAAACATATGCTTCTGAAGCTCAACATATTTTGCTTCACAACACAGGGTTTGAGGCAAAAGACAACACCGAATCGCTTCAGCGCCTAACGAATGTAGGTGATGAACTAGCTGCTCACTTCCCCGATTTCCATAGTATTTTCAGCCCCAGCAAACTTGTTGAAGCGGTTCAAAATTTTGTTGGTATAGACATCGAAAGTCTTATTCAGTCGCACTACCCCGACAGCTATATCGCTTGGCTTCAAGCTGTTCCTGCGAACGCGCTTACCACAAAATCGGAACGGTAACTAGCGCCCCGAAATGCGAAGAACCAGTTCATAAGCGGCATTGCGTGAAAGTTTGTACGTTGTTCGCAATTCATGAACAATGTCTTTATTGCTTTTGCCTTCAGCGACTAGAAGAGCTGCTCTTTGTTCGGCAGAATCTAGCATACCCTCTGCTACTTCGGCTTCTTCAGAAGCCGAAGCGCTATCAATTACTAAAACAATCTCCCCTTTAAGAGCACCTTGCTCTTCTCTTTCTTTAAGTGTTTCATAAACCTGAAATACCGAACCGCGTAGAATTTCTTCATGTAGTTTTGTTAATTCCCTACATACCGCAACATCGCGACGAGGAAAAATATCCTTCACAGCCTCAAGCGCTGAAACTATCCGATTAGGACTTTCATAAAAGATCAACGCTGCATCGAGTGCACGGAGGCTTTCCAGCAGGGACAAACGCTCGGTTTTCTTACGTGGGAAAAACCCGCCAAAATAAAATCGTGGATTTATGGTTCCGCTAGCAACATAGGCGGTAGCTACTGCTGTTCCACCTGGTAAAACCTCAACTGGCACGCCTGCTTCATGCGCTGTCCGTACAAGCCTCAATCCTGGATCGGAAACACCTGGCATCCCCGCATCGGAGCAATAAACAATTACCTCTCCGGCTGCTATGCGCTCTACTATTTCTTCTGCACGCTTACCAATGGTTGCTTCGTCCAAGCGCTCAAGTCGTTTTTCTATATGAAACGCAGAGAGAAGCTTTCCTGTAACCCGCGTGTCTTCAGCACATACCGCAGAAGCGCCTTTAAGTGCATCAAGGGCGCGCGAGGTCATGTCGCCTAAGTTTCCAAGTGGTGTTGGACAAATAATGAGTTTGCCTTGGGTTTGCGGTTCCACCTATTTCCTCTCAAACATTGTTTCAGCTCATTTTAACGGAACCTAGGGAGAACCCATAGGGACGTGTCTTTTGGGTTTTTGTAGAGCTTTAGTGTGAGTGTCCTTCAACCCAACTGCCTACACTCACACGAACACCCTGAAGCCCGAAAACAAGTCTGAGCTTCATACTTATCTATTCTAATGTGAAGCGAAGCAGCGCGACGCATAGTGGAGCAGCGTTAGCTGCGAAACGCTAGGAGCGCGTCGAAGTTGGAGGGCTTCAGGGTGTTCGCGGTATGTCAGGAAAACCCAAAAGACACGTCCCTTGGGCTATGGGTTCCCTTTGGGTTCTTTTGGGTTCTAAAAAAGCCGCCTCAAAGAGGCGGCTTACTAGCACGAGTTAAGATTTGACAAGTGAAAGACTAGTCAACTTCTTCCAGTTCAAAGTCAGCGTCTGCATCGCCATAACCAGAAAGATCCTTTTCAATGGCTGAAGGAGTAGGCGTTGCTGCAGCAACAACCGGAGCGCCTTCTACTGCAGGGGTAGCATACCCTGCATACTCATCGTTGATAGGCAACTGCTGAGATTCAATCTTGCCCGTAGAAGAAGCATCTGGCACATAGCTTGGCGTTACATAGCTAGCAGCAGGACGAACATGAGCGCTGGTAGCGAAATTATCCGTCGTGCCACCAATTTCGGCGAGCTTGCGGGTTGCGTCACCAATAAAGTCTTTCAGCAAGTCCTGATATTCTTCGCGAACGTCTTCACGGTCGTCTTCCAGCTTGCTGATTTCATCCAGGACATCCTGCTTTTCAGCTTCAGCCTTGTCGATGATGCGCTGAGCTTCATCTTTTGCGTCTTGAATGGTTGCAGCAGCTTTTGCGTTGGCGTTAGCTAAAATTTCATCAGCAGAACGCTGAGCAATAATGAGGGCCTGTGCAATAGCGTTGTCGTCAGCCTTTTTAGCTTCTAACTGCGTTTCCAAATCCGCAATACGAGCTTCTTTTTCCGCAAGCAGTTCTTCCATTTCGTTTGTCTCTTCGAAAGAAGCTGCTGGGGTGTCAAAGCCGTCAAACTTTTCACCTTCAAGCTGGCTTTCCAGCTGGTCAATCTGAGCGTTCAGTGCATCAATTTCGTCTGCTACATGCTCCAGGAAAACGTCAACTTCGTCAACGTCGTACCCTTTGCGATCAATAGAAAAACTTTGGTTGTGAATTTCAGACGCAGTAATAGCCATCTTACTTCCCTTCGCTCTGAGCCAAATTCTTGACTTCAGTCTTCTACATACGCCACTTATGCAGCGGTTTTACAAAATCATCAGCAAAAGCCGTACCCCAAATTGTAATACAAGGAGTGCAACAATTGGACTTACATCCACCATACCTCCAATTGGTGGTATGAATTTTCTAAAAAGGTCCAGGAAAGGATCACATAATCTACCAAGCACGGTATTGATGTCTTGCATGATGCCGCCATTGATAGGGAACCACGACATTAACACATAGACAAAAATCACCATAGAATAGGCGTCGGCAAGTGCCACAATAAGTTGCTGCATCCCTAACACCCTGCCAATTCTTCTGAACGACGAACCGCAGCAGCAACACCAGCAACAACTGACGAAGTAAAGCCTCCCTTTTCCATAGCCTCAAGCGCAGCAAGCGTTGTACCACCTGGACTGCTTACGGAAATACGGGTAGTTTCAGCGTTTTGCCCCGCATCAAGCATAAGTTTTGCGGTGCCATAAACGGTCTGTAATGCCAAATTCTCGGCAAATTCAGGCGAAAGTCCTTGTGCGACCCCGCCATCGCGCATTGCCTCAATAAGGGCTGCCACATAGGCTGGACCAGAACCACTTACTGCCGTAATGGCGTCAATTTCACTTTCTTCTACCACATAGGCATCACCAAGGCAGGAGAAAAGATCGTGCACCAGTTCAACCTCTTCGGGTTTTGCGTAGGTGCCACCACATACAGCAGTTGCCCCCGCAGCAACCAAAAGAGGCATATTGGGCATGCAGCGGACTAGGCGCGCCTTGGGAGGAAGTTCAGCCTCCAGACGTTCCACCTTCATGCCTGCCGCGATAGTAATAAAGAGCGGACCTGAGGTACCCCCACCATACGCACTGCGATTACGCACCTTCTGCAAAACCTCCAAAATGTTTTGCGGCTTAACAGAAAGCACCACGATGTCTGCACGGTAGAGTTGACCGCCATCTTCATAGCATTCAACGCCGTAGCGCTCATGCAAGTAAGCGCGACGTTCTTCGTTTGGTTCTACGACTACAAAATTACGAGGAGCTAATTTAGCTGCTGCTCCATCAGTTGCAGCAAGCCAACCGCCCATGATAGCTTCACCCATCTTGCCACCACCAACGATGGCAACACGTGTTCCTACGTCAAACGTGCCAATCATTACAAAACTCCCTGATTCCGAAGGTTCGTTCGTTCACTTTCGCTTAGAGCAACGCCGCGCGTTAAGGCAAAAACCTTATCGCCAACGCATTCAACCTGCGCATCGAGTGCGCTTGCAACACCAAATGAAAAGTCCAGAACGCGTTTGGAAAGATCGTCGGGCGTATTGCGCAAGCAGAGAACAGCTACATCCCCCGCTTTTACGATTTTTGCGACCCGTTCTACTTCTCCATAACTTACGGGCTTAAGTACCGTACACGTACGAGAGGAGCTATATCGTGCTCCCGACGTACCTGCATAAGCTTCATAAGGATCATAACCTGAACGAGCAGCAGATGATGAAGTACCCACACCAGATACGCCACCCGCTGAAGCACCTACTTCAGCCAAGGGAGAAGGACCTAAGCCACTGTGAGCGCCAAAAGCGTTATTTGCGCCACTTGCATAGTTGACCGAATCTGAAGAGGTGTCGTTAAAAAGCGTGTTGAGGCTTTCAGAACGTTCGCGACGAGCAACTCCTGCTGCTGCAGAGGCAGCTGCCGACCCCTCAGGAGTTAAAGCAAAAGGAGTCGAAGAGTCGTAAACTTCGCGACCCATTCGCGACCCGATAGAACCAGAATTCGTGGACGGCGTAACGTGACGCGGGGGCAAGGGGTCGCGCTTTAAGCTGTCGGGTACCTGCGTATGCGCACGTACGTCTTCATACGACACTAATTTTGGTGAAGAAATTTCACGCGAATAGCCCCCCGACCTATAGGAAGACCTAGAGCTTCGCGAAGTATAGCCACTGTCATGGTAGTCACTGCCGTATTCACCGTAGTCATCTGCATAGTCGGCATATTCGTCGTAATTTTCATCGTAATCGGCATAGTTGTCATAGCCATCGTTATACCCGTCATCTTGCTGGTTTTTGTTTCCCAAACCAAAACGTGATTTGATGTCACCCAGTACACGATTGTTCTTTAAATTGTCCAACATGCCATTGTTTTCAAACATTGGATCCGTCCTTGTCTTCTCTAGCAACCTTAAGCTTGACGCTCATCGTTTTCGAAATCGTCGCTAAAGATTGCTCGACCAATACGTACCATAGTAGTGCCAGCTGCCACCGCTTCCTGCCAGTCTTCGCTCATACCCATAGAAAGTTCATTGAAAAAGGGTTGATTTTCTACCGATATGAGCGGACGAACCTCGTTCAGAAGCCGTGCTAAGTCATCAAAACAAGCACGTGCAATGTGCTTATCACCCTGTGGCGCCATGGTCATCAATCCACATAAGCGAAGATGCGGCAACTGATTGGCAAGTTCTATCAACTGGCGAAGTTCTTGAGGAGATACTCCCCCTTTGCTTTCTTCGCCAGAAACATTAACTTCCAAAAGAATATTTTGAACCTTTTGAAGTTTGGCAGCGGCCTCATTTGCTTTCTCAAGGTGATGAGCTTGATAAAGCGAGTGAATATATGAAGCAGCTGAAACAATGTCGGGGATACGTCTTGATTGTACATTGCCAATAAAATGCCAGGTAACTTGGGGAAAAGCCGAAGCTTTTGGAAGAAGTGCATCAGGGCGATTTTCGCCAAAGTTTAATGCACCTGCTCCTACTGCCTCAGCTACGCCTTCTTCGCCCACTGTTTTTGAAACAGCAATAACCTGCACTTCGCGCGGATCTCTTCCGCACGCAATGCAGGTTTGTGCAACTTCTTCACAAACCCGATTCCAGCGCGTTGCAATACTCATTAGTCGTTGCGTTCCTCGGGAGCCAAAGAAGCCATTTTTGCCGATAGACGTACCGCGACGGCTGCTTGACGTCCACATTTACCTTCTGCTGCTCGATAAGAGAAATAAGCGTCTGTGTTACAGGAGGTGCAAATATTTGCATCAGCTATGCGAAGCGGAGAAACACCCGCCTTTGTAAGCGACGAACGCAACGCTATACCCAAATCAACATGAGTTTCATCGGGACAGCAATCGCTCCCAAACTCAGCTTCAAACTGATTATGTACTTCTTGAGAAACCTCGAAGCAACAGCTATGAATGTGAGGACCAATGTAGACATTGAACCCAGCTGGGTCTTCCCCATTAACTGCCGCCAAATCAGTAACGGCGCCTTCAACAATACGAGCAGCAACACCGCGCCAACCCGCATGAACAACTGAAAAAGCACCTGATGGAGCAACCAAAATAATGGGTACGCAGTCAGCAAAGCAAAGCATTGCCGCTACATCTTCGCAGGAAACAACCAAAGCATCTACGCCCTCACGAACTGTTTCCTGGGCTCTATCTGCTTCTTCAGCGTTATGAACACTCAAAACACGCGTGCCATGCACCTGTTTAGGGACTAAAAGCGAAACGCCCTCGGCATCCAGGGCACGGAGCACGCGGTGGCGATTTTCAAGTACTGCAATGAACTGGTCTCCCACATGGGAGCCAACATTTAGACTAGAAAACTCTTGAACGCTCACTCCGCCTTCACGGCCCGTGAAGCCCATGCGAACACCACAAACATCACGAAGCGATTCGTCGGTAATAACCTTGATTGAAGAAAACTCCCGCGTTTGAAGACGCGGGAGTGGTAATGCTGAAACCATGTTCACCTCAAAAAAACGTTAGCGCTGACGTTTCAAGAAGTCAGGAATGTAATCTTCATCAGCAAAACGACTTACTGAAGGAGAAGTCGTGAAATTCACAGCTGGCTGAGGAGCTGGTGCTGGAGCCGGAGCAGGTTCGGTGGAAGCAAACAGGTCTTTGCGATTGAAGTCAAAAGAAGACTGAGATGCACCAATCTTAAAGCCCGTAGCAATAACCGTAATACGAACCTGATCACCCATGCTTTCGTCAATGATTTGGCCGTAGATGATGTTGGCGTTTTCGTCAGCACAAGCTTCAACCGTACGAGCAGCTTCATCAACTTCAGTCAGAGTCAAATCAGGACCACCAGCAATAGAGAACAGAACACGACTTGCACCTGCAATAGAGGTTTCCAGCAAGCTAGAATTCGTTGCCTGCTGAGCAGCGTCCAGAGCGCGATTTTCGCCAGAAGCAATACCGATACCCATCATGGCGGTACCAGCATCCTTCATGACCGTGCGAATGTCTGCAAAGTCGAGGTTGATAAGACCAGGGATGGTAATAAGATCCGTTACGCCCTGAATGCCTTGACGAAGCGTGTCGTCGGCAATGCGAAATGCATCCAGCATGCTGGTTTTCTTATCCACAATTTCCAACAAACGGTCATTCGGGATAACAATGAGCGTGTCAACCTTTTGAGCCAAAAGGTCAATACCCTGTTCAGCTTGGTTGCGACGAAGGCGCCCTTCAAAAGAAAACGGCTTGGTAACGATACCAACCGTTAAAGCACCAATTTCGTCTCGAGCGATTTCTGCAATGATAGGGGCTGCACCAGTACCCGTGCCGCCGCCTTCACCTGCGGTAACAAACACCATGTCTGCATTTGCTAACGCTTCACGGATTTCATTGCGGCTTTCTTCGGCTGCTTGGCAACCTACTTCCGGATTTGCACCAGCACCTAAGCCGCGCGTAAGTTCTTCGCCAATATGAATAGTATGATCAGCATCCGACATAAGCAACGCCTGACGGTCGGTGTTGACGGCGATAAATTCTACGCCCTGAACCCCTGCTTCAACCATGCGGTTAACAGCGTTCGTACCGCCACCGCCGACGCCGACGACCTTAATGACCGCCAAATGTTCGGAAGGTAATTTGTTTGGCATTGTTTCCTCCACACCTGCTGCGTTTTACCTGCTACGTTTATGTTGCAACCCTAAAGGTTCACGTCAGATAATTGTACACCATGTTCACATAGAATGTGCAATAAAAGACAGGATTATGAAGTCTATGAGGACTTTTAGCCTTCTAGAGCTCACCATAGAGAAGCAAAAAGAAGTGCGCTAAAGCGATCGATACGTCACCCTATCAACGCTTCGTACATTGATATAGGCAATTTTGTCAGGGTTCTGCTTCATAAGTTCCAAGCAGACCCGTTCTTTTTCGCGAATATCTTCCGCTTTACCAAAAGCAATTTCTACCCCGTTGTCCAACGTGAGCTTAGTGCTTTCTGCGTCAGTTGCGCTTACGGTTTTTACCTGATCTGCCAGTTCGGTAGTCATTCCAGCAACAATAGCGAGCGCGTTATTTACGTTTTCGTCGGAACAGTGGCTCCCTATTTCAGGCTCAATTCCATAAGGGACATCAGTAATATGCAGTACATTTTCCACGTCGGTATAGATTTGTTGGCTAATGGTTTGTCCTATGTCGGTATCTTGATCAGGAATCGCCATAAGCCAAATACCATCAGAGGAAATGGCCCACGGCTGTGTGGACTTTGCATTTTCCGTTGGCACTTCAACCACTGCTGAAATCTCTCGTTCGGTCACCACAATTCGTAAGGTATTTGGGAAATCTCGATGAATCGCTACATCCTGAATCCAAGCATCACGAAGTAAGTTTTTTTCAATGGCACCCGTATCAACCCGCAGAAGCGTAGTATCGGAAGGCACCTGCGCAAGGGCTTCCATTTCCCTTGTAGTAAGGTGTTCGGCACCCTCAACCTTTATTTCTTCCACCGGAAACAAATCAGAAAAATAAAGTGTCGCCCCTGCCACCACAAGCACCAGCACAACAGATATCAGAAGACCGAGCCGAACCATATAGTTTCGGTAACGATTGTCGGCACGCATTTGGCGATTACGTTCAAAGTGCGTGCGATTGATATCGCCAATACGTACTGAACTTACCTGACCACGCGTTGTCGCTTGCCTGCGGGAAGCGCCCCGACTACCCGATGCGCCATATGAGCTACCCCTGCCCCTCTGCGAAGGAACTCCATACGATCTTGGCTGTGAGGCACCAGACCTTCCCCTAGATGCTTGAGAAAGATTGCCCGTCCTTCGAGATGAATTGTTGTTTCTATTCAAAGCCAAGGAAACGTACTTCCGGTTTCAATTCAATGCCTTTTTCTTCGAATACGCGCTTCTGAGCAAGCTCCATAAGCGCACGCACATCAGCAGCAAGCGCACCGCCTGTATTTACGATAAAGTTTGCGTGCACTTCGGAAATCTGCGCTCCACCTATTTTGTGGCCCTTAAGCCCCACTTCTTCAATGAGAGCACCGGCACTGTGACCTTCGGGGTTCTTAAACACGCTGCCGCACGAAGGAGCATTCAGTGGCTGCGTCTTTTTTCTGCGCGCCAACGAGGCTTCCATTTTGCCGCGAATAAAGAAAGGATCGGCGGGAGTCATAGAAAGTTCACACTCCAGGAGTATTTCCTGAGGCAAAAACGAAGTACTCCGATAACCCCACTCAATTTCACCACCCAAACGACGGCGCAAGCCTTCTTTGCGAGAAAATGTTGTCACACTAACAACGCGACTACCTAGCCATTCATTTCTGCTTCCAGCGTTCATGCGTAGCGCACCACCAATAGTACCTGGCGTACCTACGGCAAATTCAAGACCAGCCAGAGAACGATGGAACGCTTCTTGCACTACCGAAGACAGCGAAACACCAGCACCTACGCTAAATCTTTTGGTATCTTCATCGAATCGTGAGGTACGAAAATCACGACCAAGAGTAATAATAACCCCTGGATATCCCTCGTCTGCAGCAAGGATGTTACTACCGCGACCCAAAACCATCCAAGGGCTATCCACTTCTTCGCAAGTTTCTACCAAACGAGTTAGAGCACCAATAGACCCTACCTGCACATAAAAGCGGGCAGGACCTCCTATACGATAGGTAGTGTGACGCGCAAGAGGCTCGTTGGGGTAGACATCCCCGTCAAACTTATCGTTTACCAAAAGCGCCTGCAAAGGAGAGGCATGACGAGCAACCATAGAAAGCTCCTTACCAGTTACGCTTGCTGTTCGCGCGCATGCAGAGCATCTACCAGCTGAGGAGCAATTGAGGTAACATCCCCCGCCCCCATGGTGATAATTAAATCCCCTGGTTGTGCAAGTTCCATCATGTGCGAAACAACATCTATACGACGAGGCACATAATGGGATGCAGGATGACCCTCATGCTCAAGGATGACGTTCAAAAACGTCTTTCCCGTAATGCCAGGAACAGGAGTTTCCCCTGCAGGATAAACGTTCATAAAAGTAAGCGTATCGGCCTGATCAAATGCGCAACCAAACTCATCCCTGAGAACCTCCGTGAACAGCGGAGCACGCGAATAACGGTGCGGTTGGAACAGCACATGAACTCTGTTGAAATCCAAGTCTTTCGCCGCCTTGATAGTAGCAGCAATTTCGGTGGGATGATGAGCATAGTCATCAACAACCGTAACCCCTGCCGCTTCGCCAATTAAGTCGAATCGACGACGCACCCCAGAAAAATCCGCAAGCGCGTTCGCGACTGCCTGGGCGTCAAACCCAAGCGTATCCAACAGAGCAATGACACCGGCACCATTTAATACATTATGAACACCAGGATTTTGCTTAATGCTACCCTTGATTGTTCTACCGTCGGGCATTAACAGCGTAAAGGTGCTGCTCACCCCCTTTTGCTGCCACTCAACGATACGAACATCGCATTCTTCTGAAAACCCGTAAGTACGCATGGGTCGATTGCTTTTTTTGACAAGGTCAACCAAGGCTGCGTCTTCTCCGCAAGCTACTACCATGCCGTCTTGCGGAACTAAGGCAATAAAATCGCCGAAAACCTTATAAATTTCGTCCAAGTTTTCATAGTGATCTAGGTGATCGGTTTCAATATTGGTTACGAGAACTGCCTTCGGCGAAAGATAGGTAAAGCTTTTATCGCTTTCATCGGCTTCAACCACGTAGTACTTTCCTAAACCCGAGTGGGCGTTCGTACCATATGAGCGAACAATGCCGCCAATTAAAAACGTGGGCTGTTCACCGAGTGCATCCAAAGTGCTTGCCAGCATAGACGAGGTAGTTGTTTTACCGTGCGTGCCAGCAACTGCCAACGTATCCAAACCCCGTCCCAAATGAGCAAGCATTTTTGCGCGATGCCAAATCTCCAATCCGCGCTCGCGTGCTGCAATCAACTCAGGATTGTTTTCCAAGATGGCAGTGGAAATTACTACGATTGGGTTTCCCTCAGGGATATTGTCTGCACTGTGTCCAATGTGGACTTCTACGCCATTATCTCGTAAATCTTTCGTATAGCGGCTTTCCTTAATATCGGAACCGCTTACCTTAATCCCCTGGTCAGCAGCTACATGAGCAATACCACTCATACCAACACCACCGACGCCAATAAAGTGAATACGCTGTTCTTCTGACGAAGTTTTTTCCGTTGTGATTTCTGCCATAGTGTCCCACCGCCTGAATTTCATCTAAGGCTCATGCTTTGTCTTCTTTTTCGTTCGTGGTTATTGTAGTGCATGCTAGCGGTTAGAAGCCGCTTCCATCACAACATCTGCCAAAACCGACGCTGCATCTGCGGTCTTTTGAGCACGCGCCGCTTCGGTCATAGACGTACGTACTTCCTCGTCCGTTACTAAGGAAAGTGTCAGTTTCCTGAATTCCTCAGTCATGGCCTCTGCATCGGGAAGCATATACGCACAACCCGCTTCAACATACGCACGTGCATTTGTTGTCTGATGGTCTGCCGTTGCTGCCGGAAACGGAAGCAAAAGCGCAGGAATAGCGCGTGCAGAAATTTCCGCCAAGGAAGTCGCGCCCGCTCGAGCAATAATGGCATCCGCCGCCGCGAGCGTTTCACCCATTCGATCCTGATAGTCAAGCACGTGCCACCGCTGCTGCTCTTCTTCGGTAAGCGCCAAGAGTTCGCGAGTAGCCTCATATTCGCGCGGACCAGTTATGTGCACCACCTGTACGTTATCGATGCTAAGAAGGTCGTCTTTTATAGCTGCAACCGCATGGTTAATTTGACGCGCCCCTAGGCTGCCGCCAAATACCAAAAGCATAAAGGCATCTTCGGGAATTCCCAATAGTTCGCGTCCCTGTGTTTTTGTTGCAGCCAGAATTTGTTTGCGAACAGGGTTTCCCGTCACTTTTACACGTTGTGCAACTTCTTCTCCTAAAACCTCTGCTGAACAAGCATAGGTAACGCA
This sequence comes from uncultured Coriobacteriaceae bacterium, assembly GCA_949294735.1. GTDB lineage: Bacteria > Actinomycetota > Coriobacteriia > Coriobacteriales > Eggerthellaceae > CASFII01. The sequence continues at coordinate 278,615 of CASFII010000006.1, forward strand.
AACCGCTTCGGCTTTTTTGGCAAGATATTTGTTTGCCATGCCCATAACAGAGTTTTGTTCATGCAAAACTACAGGAATACCCAGCTTTTCTGCTGCATGCGCAACAGGAATTGAAACATAGCCGCCAAAGCCCACTACCACATCGGGCTTAATTTCTTTAAACCATTCCTTTGCACGCTGCGTGCTTCTTTCAATTTTGGCAATGCCTTTAAATAAAGACAGCGGCTGTTTCCTGTTAAAACCCGATGCTTCAAAGGGCGTAAAAGACAGACCCGCCTGAGGAACCAATGTCGCTTCAAGACCATGAGGTGTACCTGCGAAATACACGGTACAACCCCTCTCTTGTAATGTTTCAGCCAAAGCGAGAGCAGGATTAATATGACCCGCTGTGCCGCCGCCAGACAAAACAACTTGCATATTAGCTCCTTTCGCGCACAATTCGTAAATCTGCACGTCGGCGATCATATACCGACGGACCGCCTGAAGCACGTGATACCGACATAATAAGCCCTACCATGATGAGCGTAGCAATGATACTAGACCCACCTGAAGAAATGAACGGCAGAGGCTTACCTGTTGTAGGGAAAACACCAATACAACAAGCAATATTCAAAAAAGCCTGAAACGCAATCATGATGGTGCAGCCGCCTGCCAACATGCAGCCAAAGCCATCAGGTGCGCTTACCGCTATGCGCAAACCCGCATAGAGGAATAGCAGGAAAAGCCCAATGACTGCTAGGGCGCCTACCATACCCAGCTCTTCACCAATAATAGAGAAAATGAAGTCACTTTCTGAGGCAAATAGATAGAGGTACTTTTCATGGGAATTTCCTAATCCCACACCAAAGAGACCTCCTTCAGCAAGCGCATAATACGATCGTTTAATGTTATAGCCAGAGCCATAACCGCCCTCGCCATCGTTCCAAGGATCGATGAACGAAAAACGGTCAGCTCGGTAGTCAACGAAAAAGACAGCTACTATCGCCACAATGACTACTAAGGCAGTTATACCCATAACTGTTTTGGTGGGTACCTCGCCTAACCAAAGAACAGCAATAATACCCATGCAACAAATAGCGGTAGTTCCCAAGTCTGACTGCGTCTTGAACAAAAACGCAAGTGGAACCAAAACAATGAAGAAGAACTTGGCTACGCAGAGCCACCCGCCAGATGTTCCGTTGCGAAGTTCCCAGATAAATTTCGCAGACATCATAATGAAGATGATTTTTGCGAATTCTGAGGGCTGCATACTGAAAGGACCTATGTTAAGCCAGCGCGTTGCGCCATAGTCGGTTCTGCCTGCCACCGCAACTAAAATCAGCAGCACTACAATGACAGCCCATCCAGCCCATACGAGTTTTCCCGACCAGAGTGTGTAGTTAATCCGCCATAAAACCAAAGCAGCAGCGATGCCTATAGCTGCATATTTAACCTGGTCAAAGAGGTAGCTTGTTGCATCTGAGCCAGAGTCAATTGCCTTAACTGATGAAGCGGAATAAACCATCACCAACCCAATAAGCATCAAGGCAAGAACAGAAAGCAGAAGCAATAAACGAGGTCCTGCAACACGGGCGGGAGTGGTTCGGTTAGATGTTGATTGCGCGCGTGCCATAACGTCCTAGTAATTCTTGTCTATCGTATGATTTTGCTATGCAGAGCGAGTAGCGACAAGCTGTTTAAAGACCTTTCCGCGTTCTTCGAAAGAATTGAATTCGTCAAACGAAGCACAGGCAGGAGAAAGCAATACGATGTCGCCCGCTTCCGCAAAAGCAAGTGCCGTATCCAATGCGTCTTCCATGTGGGCGGCATGAAGCACTGGGAGCTCCTCTTGAACCTTTTCAAATGCAGTTGCAAAACGAAGATGTGATTCACCGTAGCAGACAACAGCCTTGGCGTGTTCTTTGGCAACTTGTACCAATTCACTTAAGTCGGTTTGTTTGTCGCGTCCGCCTAAAAGCACGATTGGCTTAATGGCACCAAAAGCAGAGAAGGCCTTGAGGGTGGCGTCGACGTTGGTAGCCTTCGAGTCGTTATAACATGCAACACCGTTCACAACCCCACAGGGCTCGATGCGATGTTCTAGTGGAGCGAAAGACGTAAGCCCTGACGAAACTGCCTTGGGGTCTGCTCCTAATGCCAACGCGCACGCCGCAGCAGCTAAGGCATTTTCTATGTTATGAGAACCCTTAATCTGCAGTGCATCTGCTGAAGCAAGAGTATATTCTTGACCTGCTAAAGCAACATGCAACGCACCGTCTTCTCCCAACCAAGCAGCGTTAGTCTGACCGCTCGTCTTACGAGCATCGCCCGAAATGCCCTCAGCAGTGCCAAGCGAAAGCGTATCAAAGCCTGCTTCGGCAGCAGGGATTTGCTGGAGCGCTTCCACCATTTCGCCTACGGTTTCATCAGTTGCATTCAGCACCGCCAAACCATGAGATTTTGGCAGATTTTCCAGTATGCGCATTTTGGCGTAGCGATACTCCCCGAAAGAGCCGTGCCAGGTAATATGATCAGGCGTAATGTTTAAGATAACCGCAACCTGAGGTGTCAGGCGGCTGATAGTGGAAAGCTGGTAGGACGAAAGTTCAGCAACATACACATCAGCTGCATGATGCGCTACCGCTTCTAAACAGGTATCACCTATATTGCCCACCGCTTTTGCGTGTAACCCAGCTTCTTTGAGTATGTGCTCAGTTAAAGAAACGGTAGTGGTTTTGCCGTTTGTTCCCGTAATACCAACCCAACGAGAATTCTCGTCTGCCTCACGCCAAGCAAATTCGACTTCGCCAATAACTTCAACGCTGCAACTTTTTGCGCTTCTAAACAGTGTTGAAGTCGGAGGAATGCCTGGGCTTGTAATACAGAGGTCGAACACGCCTTCCACTTTTTGACTACCGAATAGTACTTTGGCATTCACTTTTTCATGAAGTTCACGAGCCAGTTCATCAGCTTCGGGATTGTGATCCCCTGCCATGATGGTAAGGCTTTCGGCACGACCTTTTGGAAGTGACGCCACATAGCGAGCAACTGCCTGACCGCTTTTTCCAAAGCCCAGCACTAAAACGCGCCCTAAGCGTTCGGGCGCATAGTTCTTCCCCTCAATTAAAAACATTTAAGCCCCTAACAAAGACTGTGCGAAGTACAGCGAAAAACCAAGCGTTGCTAAGACGCCGGAGATAATCCAAAAGCGAATAACTACCTTTGTTTCACTCCAACCCTTCTTTTCGAAGTGATGATGAAGTGGTGCCATAAGGAAGATGCGCTTGTGGGTCCGTTTGTAATAAAACACCTGAATCATAACGGAAAGCGCTTCGGCAACAAACAGGCCACCGATAATCAAAACTACAAATTCTGTTTTGGTTAGGATTGCCAAACAAGCCAAGCCCATTCCGAGCGCAAGAGAACCAGTGTCTCCCATGAAGATGTCAGCTGGGAATGAATTGAACCACAAAAAGCCGATGCAAGCACCTGCTAAGGCTGCTGCGAAAATGGCGGGTGGCAACAGATTTGAACGATAGGCGATGGCAGCCATCATGATCATTACCACCATTACCGTGCCGGCAGCCAGACCGTCCAAACCGTCGGTGAGATTAACGGCATTACACATACCAACCAGAAGGATATCCATGACAATCAAATACAGCCACGGAATTGCAATACCCTCGCCTACGGGAAGAACCGTCGTCAAGATTCCAAAATCAAGCGTAATAACAAAAGGAATGTCGACCGTAGGTTCAATGCCAACCCAGTTCACCGCGACCAAAACGAACGCAGTTGCAATGGCAAACTGACCAATGAGCTTTGCCTTAGGTGTGAGTCCTAAAGAGCGCTCCTTGATAACCTTAGAAGCGTCGTCAATTAAACCCAAAGCGCCCGTAAGGAGCGTAGCTACCAACAGAGCATACGTTTCCGGAGAAGGTGCTGCTACCAACACAACGGTGACAAGTACTGCTAAAAGCATAATCACACCTCCCATGGTAGGTGTGCCTTGCTTTACCAGATGACTTTCAGGACCGTCGGCACGAACTTGTTGTCCGATATGACTCGACTTCAAAAAGCGAATCCATAACGGCATGAATGCCACGGTCAATACCAGTGCCACTACGACTGCCAAAAAGACCATAAAGGTAGGATAGTCGTCAAACACTCCAAACATTAGCTAACCAGCCCTTCAACCACACGATTCAGTTCCATAAAATGAGAAGCTTTTACTAAAACCGCATCTCCAGGATGTAATCGAATGTCCAAATCTTGCAGCACGTCAGCGATAGTAGCTGCGCGCACAACCTTTGTTTCGTCCATGCCTGCCGCCAGTGCAGCGTCAGCAATATGCTGTGCAAGCTCCCCAACGCACACCAAACAATCAAGCGGCAGTGTAGCAACAAGCTTACCAATACCCTCATGACAAGCTTGGGCAAAACTCCCTAATTCTCCCATATCTCCCAAAACAGCAACGCGAGCACCAGGGATATCTAACGAACAAAAGGTAGAAAGTGCAGCTCGCATGCTGTCAGGGTTAGCGTTATAGGCATCGTTAACAATGGTGAAACCGCCACGCGCTTTCAAAACTTCTTGACGACCCGCCTCAGGAAGTGAGCCAGCCAGTGCGCCAGCAACTGCTTCTAAACTAATGCCTGCCTGGAGCCCCACTGCAGCTGCCGCACAGGCATTGTGTACATTATGCAAGCCACGCAAGCTCAAGTGGCACGCTACACGGTGGATTGCAGTGTCTTCAGAAGAATCTGGGGGGAAGCCTTCAGAAAAACCACGTTCACACAGCGTGAAGTGCGGACGCCCCTCAGAATCAAGCGAAATATTTTCGGCCCAGACTGCTGGACGATGGCGCCAGCCCAAAGATGCTCCGCCCCCAACTTGATACTTACTAGAACCATCAAAACAAACAACAGCATTACCAAGACGGCCAAAATTCGTAGTTTCAAGCATGAAATCGGTCATGTCATCGGCACCGTTTAGAAATGCCACGCCCGAAGCGGCCGGCAATGCCGCAATCAGTTCAGACTTTGCGCGTGCAATGTTTTCACGACTTCCCAACAGCTCAATATGGCTATCCCCTACGTTAGTGATAATGCCCCACTGGGGACGAACAAATTCGCAAAGCGAAGCAATTTGACCCATGCCGCGCATACCCATCTCAACCACAATCATCTCGGTCTCAGGGTTTGCGTTAAGAATGGTTTTAGGTACCCCTAATTCGTTGTTTTGATTGGCTTTAGTAGCTACAACGCTAAACTTTGCCGCCAACACATCGCGTACCAAGTTCTTCGTGGTGGTTTTACCCGTAGAACCCGTCAAACCAATAACCTTGCCCTTAAGATGAGTACGCCACTCACGTGCAATATCAGTGATGGCAGCAGCAGTGTCAGGAACTTCAATAACAGCAGCACCCATTTCCTTGGCAAGCAACAGAGTTGCATCATCTAAGGGCTGCATAACTAACGCTCCGCGCGCACCAGAACGAAATGCCGCGGCAACAAACGAATGTCCATCAACACGCTCACCTGGCAGTGCAACGTACAGACACCCATTAAAAACTTCTCGAGAGTCCCACACTAACCCAGTGAGCAAAAAACTAGCTTCCATAGGGTCAACTACGAAGGTTCCCCCTGTGCAATAAGCAATTTGTTTCGCGTTCAGGCGCATTACGCAAATCTCTTTTCTAGCTCTTCAGCAGCAACCTTGCGGTCATCAAAGCTTAAAACTTCGTCGCCCACAAGCTGGTAGTCTTCATGACCCTTGCCAGCTATTAGAATACTGTCGCCACTTTGTGCCAAACTAATAGCGCGAGCAATGGCGTTTCTGCGGTCGGGTTCAATTTCATAGTTGCCCTCAGCATCCCCCATACCACGCACAATGTCGTCAATGATTGCGAGTGGATTTTCATGACGAGGATTGTCGCTGGTCACAATGGCATAGTCTGCCGCAAGTGCAGCACGACCCATAATGGATCGCTTACTAGCATCACGATCTCCGCCACAGCCAAATACGCAGAACGTACGACCATAAGGCTTGCCTTCTGCCTTAGCTTCGTCGTTAAGCGCCATCACGCTTGCAAGTGCTTTTTCCAAGGCGTCTGGGGTATGAGCATAGTCAACATAAATTGAAATGCCGCCATCGTGTTCCGTTTTCACCCGCTCCAACCTACCTGGAACAGGTGGCACATCACTTAGAGCACGAACGATGAGCTCTGGCTTTAATCCAAGCTGCAGAGCAACACCAAACGCCGTCATAACGTTTGAAACATTGAAGCGCCCCACGAGCGGATAGCTAAAGGTGTAACGCGCACCTCGTACTTCCAACGTAACGGAGGTATGAGTCAATTCATAACTTACTGACACTGGATGAATCTGCGCCGATGCATCAAAGCCTGTGGTAATGACATCTTCTTCAGCCTTTGAACAGCGGCGAAGCAATTCCTGGCCCCACTTGTCGTCAATGCAGATTACACGACGCGCGGGATAATCAGCGGAAAAAAGTTTTGCCTTTGCTTCGAAATAAGCGTCAAACGTATGGTGATAATCCAGGTGATCCTGGGTTAAATTCGTAAATGCAGTAACTGTGAAATGAGTATGCCAGGTGCGCAAAAGGTCTAAGGCGTGAGAGCTTACCTCCATAGCCACCACGTCACAGCGTTCATCACGCATGCGGGCAAATAAACCCTGCAAATCAGGGGATTCGGGAGTGGTGTGTTCAGACTTTTCCTGGGCGTCACCAATGCGAATACCCGTAGTTCCGATAACGCCAGTTTTGCGTCCTGCAACGCGCGCAATATGTTCCACTAAATACGTCGTGGTGGTTTTACCATTCGTGCCCGTAATGCCCACCAAGTTGAAGCTTTTTGACGGATGGTCAAAAAAGTTAGCAGCTACGTGAGCCATAGCCTTACGCGTATCTTTAACTACGACTTCAGTGACATCCGTGGCATCAGCAAGATATACCTTACGTTCAACCACTAACACTTTTGCACCACGATTAATGGCGTCCTGGGCGAAAGAATGCCCATCAGCCGTAAATCCTACGATACAGAAAAAAGCATCACCAGGACGGACTTTATCGCTTCGGTATGCAATTCCCGAAACTTCTTCCTCTGGATTCCCTAAGATGCTGCAATCCATTCCTTCAAAAAGCTCTGCACATGCCTTGCTCATACTGCCTCACTCCAGCTTAATTCGAGGAAATCTTAAAGCGGTCAATAGCAGTGGACATTATATCGCTAAATGTGGATGTAACCGTGTCCATACCATAAACCTCATTGACCCCCACAAAACATACCAACTGACTGGAGGAATCTGGCAAAAATCCTACGAAGTCAAGGTTGTAAACGCCCTCTTTATACACGCCACCTTCAGCAATTTCTGCCGTGCCTGTTTTACCAGCCACGGTATAACCCTTAATAGCAGCATCTTCACCCGTACCGTCTTCAACTACGGTAGTAAGCATGTCTATCATCGTAGGAATTGCATCTTTGTTCTCGATAACGTCTTCGGTATCGTACTCAGGAGTTTCGCCTGTCTGGGGTAGGCTAATAAGGAAGTGAGGGGTTACCTGAACACCATCATTGATAAGAGCTCCGTAGAAACGCACCATTTGCAAAGGCGTACAGGTAATACCCTGACCAAAGCTTACGTTGTAACCGACAATACGCGCCCAGTTTTCAAAGGGCTGCATACTTCCCGAAGATTCACCAGGGTAGTCAACCCCTGTAGACTCTTGCAAATTGTACGTAATGATACTGTCGTACAGCTCTTCGAAACCCATCTTTTCCGTAGCTAACGAAATGCCAATGTTTGAACTTTGATCCAAAATCTGGCGCAAGCTATAGGTAGCATCTTCGCGTTCATGAGCGTCAGAAATTGTGTAGCCGTCAGTCTCAATTTCTGAAGGACAGAAGATGGTGTCATCAGGGGTCATAGTTTCATGTTCCAAAATAGCCATAGTGGAAACGGTTTTAAAGATAGAACCAGGTTCAAATGCCTGGGTAACCGCTTTCAGCTGGTCAGCACTTACTTCAGCCTTGCTCATGTCAGAAGGGTCAAGTAAAGGAAGTGATGCGGCTGCCAGTATTTCACCTGTTCCCGCATCCATAACTACCGCCGAGCCACCTTCTGCATCCAATTCATCAGCACGTTCTTCAAGAGCAGTTTCCACATAGTCCTGCAGTTCTATGTCGATAGAAATCATGATGTCTTGACCATCGACGGCGGGCTCTTCTTCAATCAAACCACCTGGAATAGGTATGCCATTTTCACCACGCTCAGCGGTATATACACCAGGGGTGCCACTGAGAATATCGTCATATTGAAGTTCAAGACCCGTAATACCTTCGCCGTCAACGTTGCAATATCCCACAATTTGACCTGCAATACGTCCACACGGGTATTCTCGGCGCGTGTCGGCAATAAAGTAAATTCCCTTTAAGTCCCATGATTCTACTTCTTCAGCAAGCTCCACATCTGCCTGGCGTTTGATGTAGACAAAGGTGGTTTTATCCTGCGTCAACAACGCTTCGTAGTCTTTCTTTTCGCCCCCAAGAACGCTTGCCAGCACCGTTGCCGTTGAAGAAGGATCTGTTACTTCAGCAGGGTTGGCATAGATGGTGGTTGCATCAACGCTGGTAGCAAGTACCGTGCCATTACGATCATAGATAGTGCCACGTCGCTGATTGACTGGAAAGTTCACCGTACGGGATTCTTCGGCTTCTGCTGACCATTCGTCAGCTTTGATGACTTGCACGTAGATAAGACGCCCAAAAAAGATAAGTGCGACTACCAAGAAAAAGATAAAGACAACCGAAATTCGTCCAGAAGGAACAACTCCCTCAGAGGCAGGGAAAAACCGTCCTTTATGTGAAGAACGGTTTTCCTGGTTTGAAGTATGGGCGTGCGCAGATTGTTTTCTACGCGGAGATTCTGGACGACCAGCCATAAGGCCTCTTCCTTATAAGCCCGCCGCCACGCGAATGCTTTGTGCTAAAACCAGATTGCCAGCATCGTCGAGCTGTACCACATCAGGTGCCAGCTTAAGCGTTTTTGTTTTTGTAGGTGCCGCCAAACCTAGCGCATTGGCTTCACTCTTAATGCGCGTAGGGTTAGAAAGAGAACTCTGCGTCACCTCAAGTGTTCTGCCTTCAGTGCGAGACGAATCAATTTGGGAAGACAGTTCCTGGCTAGTCAGAGAAGCACTAAGCGAAGCTGAGGTCAGAGCAATGCGCGCGCCACAGATAAGTGCCAGCACAACCAGCACCACTGCAACGGCCTTGGCCAAAAAATACATATGATTTGGAAGGGGTGCTTCAGCCTGAGCATTCCCCTGACCAGGGACAACAGAGATACGTGGACGCTCAGAAATTTCTGGAGCAACACGACGGGGAGCGCGTGCTGCGCTACCATCAAACCCGTATTCATAACGAGAAGTACGATATCCACCCGAACGAGAGCTTCGAGAATATGCGCTGTTCATACGCCCACCCCCTTTGCTTCGTTTAATCAGTGTTTTTGGGGCGTCTGTCCTTTATAGTTTCCGAGCAACTCGAAGCTTGGCGCTTCGAGCGCGGGGATTTCGTTCAATTTCTTCTTCGGTCGGCAAAATAGGTTTGCGCGTAACAATTTCAAGTACCGGCTCTTTACCACACATACAAACGGGAAAATCTGAAGGACACGTGCATCTGTTGGCGAATGCGTGGAACGTGTCTTTCACAATACGATCCTCGAGCGAATGGTAGCTTATAACCACCAGATACCCACCAGGGTTCAACCAGCGAACTGCTGCGTCAAGGCCTCTCTTTAGCACGTCAAGCTCCGAGTTTACTTCTATGCGAAGCGCTTGAAACGTGCGTTTTGCTGGATGACCACCAGCGCGTCGTGCTGAAGCAGGAATGGCTGCCTTAATGATTTCTACCAGCTGTTCACTGGTTTCAATGGGTTCATGCTGGCGAGCTTTCACAATGAATTCAGCAATTCGGCTGGCCCACTTTTCGTCTGAGTTGTTACGGATGACACGGGTGAGGTCTGCTGCGTTATAGGTGTTAATGACCTCTGCTGCGGTTAAGGTGTGTTTGCCCGAGTCCATCCGCATATCAAGGGGGCCATTCTCCTTAAAGGAGAAGCCACGAGAGGGTGTATCAATTTGCACAGAAGAAACGCCCAAATCGAAGAGGATGCAATCGATTCCAGGAACTTCAGCTTCCAAAAGCAAATCGTCCAAATCCCCGAAATTGCCACGTAAGAGCTTTAAGTGGGGACGCTCGCTTTCGGGTAAGGATTCCAATTTTTGACGAGCAGCACGCAAAGCCACTTCGTCTTGGTCAATACCAATGAGCGTACCGTCTGTGCCCAGACGCTTGGCAACTTCAATTGAATGCCCTGCTCCGCCGAGTGTTGCGTCCACGAAGGTTTGCTGCGTTTTAAGGTGTAATTCTTCGATGCACTCGGCGAGCAGAACTGGTATATGCCGGTATTCGTTTGTCATTGCGCTCACGTCTTTATGACTACTGCGGAAGGAACATTTCTAAGCCGCCCTTAGAAGTACAGCTGAGAAAGGTCAACTTCTGCGCTCATTTCGTCATAACGCTTTGCGTCCCAAATTTCGAAGTAGCCGCGGTTTCCTACGATGACAACGTCTTTTTCGATGCCAACCTCATCACGGAGTGCCTGCGACAAAGAAATGCGTCCAGCTGAATCAATTTCAACGTCAGCAGACTTTGCGCGCGCTGCACGATACAGTTTTACGTGTTCGGAATTGGCGGGGTTAAAACCACCGAAACGACGCTCGAAAATTTCATCAAGAAACTGAGCGTATGCTTCCTTTTCAAACACGCGTAGGTATTCTTCTTTAAAGTCGCGAGCTACAACGACTTGCTTGGAAAGTGTTTTGCGAAATACTGCAGGAAGAGAAACGCGGCCTTTGTCATCCACCTTAAAGCGGAATTCGCCATTGAGATCGATAACGTTTTCGACCTTGGCTTCCTCTGCTCTTTCGGTTTCTTTGGCCATGCTTTCCTTCCACACCATATCGGGACACTTCCCGCGTGTTGACATTCTATCCCACAATCTCCCACTACACAACACTCTATTTTGAGTTTGTTCTAAAAAAGCTGGTCTTTGGCGGTTTTTCGTAAGAATTGAAAGCTGAACATCGGTGGAAAGATGTGGGTTATACACACTATATCTAGTACTTTATTAACAGAGTTTTCCACATTTTGCGATTGTGGGAGAAAATGGGAGCATAGGTGGAGGTATTATGCTTGGAAAAATGATTTTGTCACCTAGTCGCTCAGGCTGCTTTATTGAGAATTAGCTTCAACCTAAAGTAGAAGAAGGTAATAAAGACTACAGACGCGCCCGTGGATGAGCCGCTAAGTATTCGCTTTTGATATGAGAGCGATCCACGTGGGTGTAAATCTGAGTGGTAGAAATATCGGAATGACCCAAGATTTCCTGAATAACACGCAGGTCTGCCCCACCTTCAAGCATATGAGTTGCAAACGAATGACGAAGTGTGTGCGGGTGAAGGTTTTCTATTCCTAAAACCAACCCTGCGCGAGACACCAAGGAATGAACACTTTGCCTAGTCAAACGGCCACCCCGTGCATTAAGAAACACCGCCGCCGTTGCCTTTTTACCACTCTGTAGGTGAGGTCTAGCTTGGGTAAGATAGGCTTCTAGTGCTTGGGCTGCCGTACCCGAAATGGGGGCAATGCGCTCCTTTCTCCCTTTACCTAGTACACGCAAGTAACCTTCATCCAAAAAGACATCGCCCAAATCAAGGTTAGTAAGCTCACCCACACGTAAGCCGCACCCATAGAGAACTTCCAAAATAGCCCGGTCTCTTAAACTGCGCAGCGTACCATCAATCTCTTGCGAAAGAAGTACGTTAACCTGATCAATAGAAAGTACATCAGGCAATTTTTCGGGAATTTTCGGCAGTGGCAAAGCCAACGTGGGATTTGACTTTACGTAGTCTTCACGCACTAAAAACTTGTAGAACCCTTTTAAAGCAGCAATTTTGCGCTTTACGCTTGAGGTAGCAAATCCACGCGAAAGCAAAACCGCTTCATAGGCACTAATGTCGTCGCGTGTTGCATCCTCAATTTCGATGGAACGCTGAGCAAGGAATGTCCCGTAGTCTTCCAAATCCCGCGCATATGCCTCAACCGTTCGAGGGGAACAGCCTCGTTCTATACGGAGATGCGAGAGATATTCTTCTTCCAGATAACCCATAGGGCAACAAAAGCCTTTTGCTTCAACCTACTGCTCGGGAACCTCTCCCGTTTCCAATATGGCCAAAAATGCTTTTTCGTCAAGGACGGGAACACCTAAGGCAACTGCTTTGTCGTATTTGCTGCCAGCTGCTTCACCAGCAATGACATAGCTTGTCTTCTTGGAAACACTGCTTGAAACCTTTGCACCACGAGCCTTGAGTTCAGCCCCTGCTTCATCGCGCGTCATTCCGCTTTCCACTAAGCTGCCCGTCAAAACGAAACTCAAACCTTCTAAGGTCTGCGGAAGCTGCTGCGTGGTGTCAACTTCGTCAGCCAACGTTACGCCCTGCTTCTGCAGACGTTCAATAACCGCAACGTTGTCGGGAGTGTGCAGGAAGACATAAAGACTACGCGCGATTTTTTCACCTACACCATCAATACCGGCTAAATCTTGTTCATTTGCGGCGCACAAAGCTTCAATTGAGGGAAAGACAGCGGTAATGCTTTCGGCAACAGTCTTTCCTACGTGTCGAATACCTAAACCGAAAAGCGCGCGCGCAAACGTACGATGACGACTTGTGTCTATGGCGGCAACAAGCTTTTTTGCAACCGTTTCTCCTAGACGAATGGCTTCGCCCTTTTTGTTTGCACGACCCATATCGAGCTGAGAAAGCTCAAACTCATCGAGCGTATAGTAGTCCGCCACATCTGCCACACGCCCGCTTTCAACCAAGCGCGCAACAATTTCTTCGCCCATGCCATCGATATCCATAGCACCACGACTGGCCCAGTGAAGCAAGCGCTCTAACGCCTGAGCAGGGCAATCGATGGAAATGCAGCGATAATCCGCTTCGCCTTCTTCACGAATAACAGGGTTTCCGCAGCTTGGGCAAGTAGCTGGCATATGCCAAACTTCTGCGTCTTCAGGACGAAGCGAAAGCACTGGACGCAAAACTTCAGGGATAACATCCCCCGCTTTACGAACAATGACCGTATCACCCACACGGAGATCCTTGCGTAGAATTTCGTCTTCATTATGAAGCGTCGCGCGAGCTACGGTGGACCCTGCCACAACCACTGGCTCCATTTCGGCCACGGGAGTGAGCTTACCCGTGCGCCCTACCTGAACACGAATTTCTTTCAGAAGTGTCGTTTTTTCCTCAGGTGGAAACTTGAAGGCAATGGCCCAACGAGGCGCACGAGCAGTGAACCCCATTTCTCTTTGTTGCGCAAAACTGTCAACCTTAACCACCACGCCATCAATTTCATACGGCAAACTGCCACGGCGCTTGATTGCCTCTTCGCAGAAAGCATGTACTTCTTCTCGCGTTGTGACGCGCTTCACGTCTGGATTAACGTGAAAACCAGCTTCGTGAAGCCACTGTAAAAGTTCCCACTGAGTTTCAAGGGTGAGCATGTTTTCGTCAGCTACGGCATACAAAAACGAAGAAAGGTCACGGCTTGCGGTGACGTTCGGATCTTTTTGTCGCAAGCTGCCCGCAGCAGCATTGCGTGGGTTTGCAAACCCCTGCTTACCTTGGGCTTCAGCCGCAGCATTCAACGCCTCGAAACTTGTTTTTGGCATATAGACTTCGCCTCTAAGCTCAAGTACGCCACTGGTGGCAATCCCATCACGCGCCTCTTCACGCAGACGAAGGGGTACGTTTTTAACGGTACGTAGATTTGCCGTAACGTCTTCCCCCGTAACACCATCACCGCGCGTTGAAGCCTGCACCAAACGAGCATCTTCATAACTCAGCGCAATAGAGGATCCATCTATTTTGAGTTCACAAACCATGGGAACCAGATGCCCAAAGAAATCTTCTACTCTGTCAATCCAAGCATCCAATTCACCAAAATCCATGGCGTCGTCCAATGAATACATGCGTGAAGCGTGGCGAACAGGAGCAAATTGTTCGCCCACATACCCTCCCACACGTTGTGTCGGAGAATTGGCATCGTAGTATTCAGGGTGAGCAGCTTCTAGCTCTCTCAGTTCGCGCATAAGCGAATCGAATGCGCCGTCAGAAATTTCAGGAGCATCTTTTGCGTAGTAAAGATAGCTATGGTGTTCAATTTCGCGACGCAGGTGCTCAATACGTGCGCCTGCGTCAGAGGTTGCTTCAGCTAGAGTTTTTTCGTCAAACAAATTGCCTTGTTCGTGTGTCATAGCGCCCATTTCCCGTGATTTATCATTACACAAAAGACCACTTTATGTAGCGAAACCTGAGTAGTTTAGTCTACGTCTTAACTTCGTCGCCTATTGTATCGCTACTTTACAAGTTATGGGCTTTGCTTTCTTGACTATCGCAATACAGTTGAAGCGCGTGCACCATAGAGCGTCATAGAAATGCCTCGAACGAGCAAGAAAACTGCCAGGAAGATGACGATGCTGCTTGGCATGGCTACAAACATAATGCCACACAGAATTTCAATGACACCCGCACAGAGCATCCAGCCCCAGAGAGGCATTTCCGTGCGGCGCAAGCTTATTGCTGCTGCAATTTCGAGAATTCCAAAAAAGACGAAAGCTGCTCCCAAAATTGCGGGTATAACGCCCGAAAGCAACACGGGATATAGAATAAAGAAAAAGCCTGCCAGGAAGTTGATAATGCCGTAAGCAACCAACCAGCCAGACATAGGAACAATCTTTTTGAAGCGGAAATAGCTGGCAATATCACCCACGCCAGACACAATAAGACCAACGCCCGCGAGAACAGTCAGGGTGACCAGCGTGATTCCTGGTGCAAAGAGGAAAAAAGCAGCTAAGAGCACCATCACTATGCCACTCAAGATAAGGCCCCAGTCGCGCTTAGGTTTTAAGTCTTCCGAAAAATCTGACTTTGGCATCATATAGGGGTTTTGGTAGTACTCATCATTATTTTGACGAGGGTTGTTTGAGTTATATTGATATTCGTTCATGTTGCACTCCTTTACTTTGTGCAAATTAAAAGGCATCAAAGATTTCAAACAAAACCTTTGATGCCTTTATTCTAGAGCGCTTCAATATGTAAAGAACGGATAAGGCAAACCGTTGCCATACCGTTGCAATCGAGCAAATAACCCCTATTTTTCTTCGGAAGATTCCTTAGCCTGTTCGGATGCTTCAGCCACCTCTTCGGCCTCCACTGCTACAGCCTGAGCTGTTTCAACCCCGCTAGCCTGAACTTCTGCAGCGGCTTCAACAGTTTTTACTTCTGATTCAGCCTTTGCTTCCTCTTTTTGCTGAACTTCCAATTTATGCTGCTCTTCTTCATGCTGTTTGTTTTCGCGCCACTCCTTGTTTGATTTGATAACAAAGATGTAAGCAACAAAAGCAATGCCCACCAGAATGGCGAAATAAACCGGAGCAATAGTTGGAATATCAACGCTACCCATAATTAAACTCGACCTCTCATACCCTTCTTGTTCCTTAAAGACCTCACCTTGTGCAGTCTTTTCATGATTTCAAACCTGTTCATTGTAAGCACCACAGCTGCACTTTACAAGGTTTCAATCCAAAAGGGACGCGTCTTTTGGGTTCTCCAACAACAAAGAAGTGCTTGCCCTTAAACCCTCAATATGAAACAAGAACCCAAAAGACATATGCCTTTTGGGTTCTTTAGATTTAAACTAGGTAAACTTTACAGCTCTTGCTTAACAACTTCGGCAATTGCTTGGGCATGCTTTTCGGCATCTTCAGCACGTTCAGCTTCCACCATCACTCGAACAACTGGTTCGGTACCACTAGGACGAAGCAGAACGCGACCAGAATCTCCCAAGGCAGCTTCTGCCTCAGCTACTGCCGCTGCAATGACGGCGTTGCCTTCAAGCGCGTGCTTGTCCACACCTCGCACGTTAATAAGCGTCTGAGGGAAGCGTTTCATAACCTTAATAGCATCTTCTACGTTTTTCCCGCTCCTGCGAACAGCAGCCAAGAATTGACAAGCGGTCATAAGACCATCGCCCGTAGAATTGTAATCAAGCAGAATCATGTGACCCGACTGTTCGCCACCAATAGCATAACCCGAAGCGCGCATTTCTTCTAAAACGTAGCGGTCCCCTACCTTGGTCTGCACAACATCAATACCCGCATCGCGCATAGCGTGCACAAAACCCAGATTACACATTACCGTGCTTACAGCCGTGTTGCCAGGTAAGCAATCACGTTGCTTCATGTCTAAGGCGCAAACTGCTTCCACGATATCGCCGTCAATTTCTTCACCTGATGGAGTCATCAGCATGACACGGTCAGCATCGCCGTCGTGAGCAATACCCACATCAGCACCGCATTCTTCCATGAGTTCGCGAAGAGGCTCTAAATGCGTTGATCCACACTGCACATTAATGTCGGTACCATCAAAGTCGTCGTTAATGACAGTAACTTCAGCTCCCAAACGCTTGAACGCTTCGGCGCTTGTCATAGCCGATGCGCCATGCCCCGCATCGAGTGCGATGTGAATACCAGAGAAATCAAGACCTTGACGACGAATGCTTTGCACTGCATGTTCAATATAAATCTCACAGGCGTCTTCAACATCAACTACAATGCCACAACCAAGACCATCAGGAACTTCTTGGGCACCGCCCGCCTTAATGAATGCTTCGATTTCATCTTCAACACTATCGGGAAGCTTGAAACCTTCGGCATCGAAGAATTTAATCCCGTTGTATTCAGGTGGATTATGGGAAGCACTAATGACTACACCGCCGTTTGCATACAGCTCGCGGGTAAGAAGCGCCACTGCGGGGGTCGGAATAATACCCGCACGGAGAACCGTACCGCCAACACTCATGATGCCTGCCGAAAGAGCAGATTCCAGCATATCACCCGAAAGACGCGTGTCTTTACCAACCACAATATGGCCACCCAAGAATAAACCAGCAGCCTGACCAAGTTTAAATGCTAAATCACACGTAAGTTCGGTATTAGCAACGCCACGAACACCGTCGGTTCCAAATAAACGTGCCATGCCAGATCCTTTCTCTTCAATACACGCCCGCAACAGCAAAGCTATTGCCTGAGAAAATAATGCCTCGCCAATTGTAGAACAACACAAACTCTGGCAAGTCTAATTCGCGAAGAAATCACGCAAGCCTGAAATAAAAAGTTCCGCCGGCTGACAAGCCGGCGGAACCATAAACTATTCGTTGTCGGAAGCTTCTTCGTCTTCTTTGCTGGTTAAGCCGAATCCGAATGAAGAACCAAGGAGCGCATCAAGTTCTTCCAAATTACGCTGGTAAGAACGAGGCGGTAGCGCTTCACCTAGCATATCTTCACCCTCGGTGTTGAATGTTGGAGGTTCGTCGCCACCAATCAGGATGGTGTCGTCGGGGCTGAATACCATGTCGAGCAATTGAGACATATCGTCGCTTGAAGCGGACAAATCGTCTTCAATTACGTGTGACAGATTGTGTTCAGCCAAGCCTTCTTTCAGCTCTTCGATAGCCTTTACACCGATGCCTTCAATACGCAGAAGATCTTCTTCCGTACGGCCCACCAAGTCAGCGACAGTTTCAATGCCAGCTTCGCTGAACTTGTTTGCCCAGCGCTGGGAAACTCCCAGGTCATCATAGATGTACAGACGAGCATCTTCGTCAGACAAGTTATGACGATGGTGACCCAAGGAAAGACCACTGTAGTAGCTGCCATAGCTGTTACCCATAGACAGGTAGCCTTCGTTTCCAAGCGACCAGTCCTGAGGCTGAGGCAACATGTCTTCAATGTTGCGCAGGTCTTCAGGAGCATAATCAGGCAGCGTGTCGAAGCGACCTTCGCCATCCACTGGACGACCCTTATAGGTCAAACGCACATTGCGATAACGCTTCAGACCAGTACCAGCTGGAATAGGCTTGCCAATAATGACGTTTTCCTTCAAGCCAGCCAGGTGATCTACCTTGCCTTCAATAGCAGCGTCGGTCAAAACCTTCGTGGTTTCCTGGAAGGAAGCGGCACTCAGGAAGGAATCCGTTGCCAAGGAAGCCTTGGTGATACCCAGCAACAACGGCTGACCAACCGGAGGCTGCTTGCCTTCAGCAATCAGTTCGTTTGCTACCTTTTCAAATTCAAAGCGGTTCACCTGACGGCCTGGCAAGAATTCAGAGTCGCCTGCGTCAAGCACAGCAACCTTGCGCAACATCTGACGAGCAATTACTTCAATGTGCTTGTCGTTGATGTCTACACCTTGGCTTACGTATACGCCCTGGACTTGACCAACAATGTAGCGAAGAGTCGTATTCGGATCAGTTAAGCGCAGCAGGTCATGCGGGTTAACAGAACCCTTGGTAATCTGCTGACCAACCTTAACTTCACAGCCATCGGTCACACCCGGCAGCAGCTGTGCGCGTGCGCTTACTACGTATTCGCGGATGTTGCCTTCTTGGTCGTGAATGGTGAGCGTCTTGGATTGCTTGTCGCCAGCAATCTGCAAGGTGCCAGAAATCTCCGCAAGCACCGCTTGGCCCTTAGGCTTGCGTGCTTCGAAAAGTTCCTGAACACGAGGCAAACCGTGGGTAATGTCTTCACCTGCAACACCACCAGTGTGGAACGTACGCATCGTCAGCTGAGTACCCGGTTCACCAATGGACTGAGCAGCAATAATACCGACGGCGGTACCGATATTAACCGGACGAGCCGTAGCCAAGTCCCAACCGTAGCACTTCTGGCATACCCCATGTTCTGCGTGGCAGGTCATGATGGTGCGGATGACTACCTCAGTAATGCCTGCTTCTTCGAAAGCGCGAATCTGAGCCATGCTTTCAACATAGCTGCCAGCTTCAGAGAGTACCGTACCATCAGCAGCAACGACATCTTCCAGGAGGCAACGACCAATGAGATTTTCATCAAGTTCGCCCTTGTCGTTGTGAATAGGATACGGAACACCGTCGGTAGAACCGCAGTCAATTTCGCGAATAATAACGTCTTGTGCAACGTCAACCAGACGACGGGTCAGATAACCAGAGTCAGCCGTACGCAGAGCGGTGTCGGCAAGACCCTTACGGGCACCATGCGTGGAAATGAAGTATTCCAATACCGACAGACCTTCGCGGAAGTTTGCCTTAATAGGACGGTCGATAATTTCACCCTTCGGGTCACTCATCATACCGCGCATACCGGCCAACTGACGAATCTGCTTGATGTTACCACGAGCGCCAGAGAAGGCCATCATGTAGATAGGATTGAAGCGGTCGAAGTTGTCGGCCATTGCGTTACCAACCTCTTCATTGGCTTCGTTCCAAACATCCACTACCTGCTTATGACGTTCGTCGTCGCTCATCAGACCCATTTCGTAGTCTTCATCAATGGCGGCAACCTTCGCATCAGCCTTAGCCAGGATTTCGCCCTTTTGCGGCGGAACCGTAGCGTCGTATACCGAAACGGTAACACCAGCACGCGTTGCATAATGGAAACCAGCGTCTTTCAGACCGTCCAAAATTGCCGGCACTTCAGAAAGCTCGTAGCGGTTGCATACATCTTCTACCAAACGAGAGATTTCCTTCTTGTTCATTTCATAGTTCAAGTACGGATAATCTTTTGGCAGTACCGAGTTAAACGTAATGCGACCAATGGTGGTTTCAATGCGTTCGCCCGCTTTGTGCTCTTCAAACGTGTTGTAGGCGGTTGCAATAACCGTGTCGCGCTTCAGACGAACCAAAATACGAGCCTGCAGGTCTACGTCTGCACGAGCATCGTAAGCATTCAGAGCATCCTTAAAGTCGATGAAGGCACGACCTTCGCCCGGGAAGCCTTCACGCATAGCGGTCAGGTAATACAGACCGATAATCATGTCCTGCGTTGGGACCGTCAGCGGACGACCATGGGCAGGAGACTTGATGTTGTTGGAAGACAGCATCAAGACGCGAGCTTCAGCCTGAGCTTCAGCACCCAGTGGTACGTGGACAGCCATCTGGTCACCGTCGAAGTCAGCGTTAAATGCGGTGCAAACCAGCGGATGCAAACGAATTGCCTTACCTTCTACCAATACCGGTTCAAAGGCCTGAATGCCCAAGCGGTGCAAGGTGGGTGCGCGGTTCAGCAGTACAGGGTGTTCGGCGATAACTTCTTCCAGAACGTCCCATACGTAGCTTGCACCACGGTCAACAGCACGCTTAGCAGCCTTGATGTTGGCAGCATATTCCAGCTCAACCAAGCGCTTCATAACGAAAGGCTTGAAGAGTTCCAATGCCATTTGAGAAGGCAGACCACACTGATGCAGCTTCAGCTGTGGACCAACAACGATTACGGAACGGCCAGAGTCGTCAACACGCTTACCCAAGAGGTTCTGACGGAAACGACCCTGCTTGCCCTTCAGCATGTCGGAGAGAGACTTCAGCGGACGGTTGCCCGGGCCAGTAACCGGACGACCACGACGACCGTTGTCGAACAGGCTGTCTACTGCTTCTTGCAGCATACGCTTTTCGTTGTTCACGATAATTTCTGGAGCACCCAGATCCAGCAGGCGCTTCAGGCGGTTATTGCGATTGATAACACGACGATACAAATCGTTCAGGTCAGACGTTGCAAAACGACCACCATCCAACTGCACCATCGGACGCAAGTCAGGCGGGATGACAGGAATAACATCCAAAATCATGTCCGTCGGCTTGTTGTCAGACTTCAAGAACGCGTCTACTACCTTCAAACGCTTGATGGCCTTTGCGCGCTTCTGACCCTTGCCATTCGCGATAACTTCACGCAGTTCTTCAGCCGTTGCTTCCAAATCCATTGCTTCCAGCAAATCGCGAACGCTTTCAGCGCCCATGCCACCCTTGAAGTAGTCACGGTAGTTCACACGCATTTCGCGATACAGCGCTTCATCAGGTACCAGTTGCTTTTCTTCGATCTTCATGAAAGCATCGAAAGCTTCCTGGCGCAGCACTTTACGTTCGTTAAACTCTTCGTAGAGGTCAGCAATTTCGTATTCAACTTCTTCTGGAGTCAGACGTTCTTCTTCGTCGAAGTCATCAACAAATTCGTCCTCTTCAGGAACATAGTCCGTAGAAAGCTTACGCGTAGCCTCAATCAGACGGTCGCGTTCGGCATCCAATTCTTCCAAGTCAGCTTCAAGTTCTTCACGCAGCTCATCAGCGTCTTCTTCGCGAGCTTCCTTGTCAACCCAGGTAACAATGGAGCTAGCAAAGTACAGTACCTTTTCCAGTTCCTTGGGCGGAATATCCAAAAGGTAGCCTAAACGAGAAGGAGAACCCTTGAAGTACCAAATATGGCTTACCGGAGCAGCCAATTCGATATGACCCATGCGTTCACGGCGAACCTTGGAGCGCGTTACTTCAACACCGCAGCGTTCGCAGACAATACCCTTAAAACGAACACGCTTGTATTTGCCGCAGGCGCATTCCCAGTCCTTCGTAGGACCAAAAATCTTTTCGCAGAATAAGCCATCTTTTTCTGGCTTCAGGGTACGATAATTGATGGTTTCGGGCTTCTTAACTTCGCCACGAGACCAGCTACGCACATCTTCGGCAGAAGCAAGAGAGATGCGCAGTGCGTCGAAATTGTTTACGTCGAATTCCGTCGTCATCTTAGTTCTCCTCTCCTTCACCGATTAAGTCGTTTTCCGTACCACCGATATTGGCGTCACCCATTAATTCTCCCAATTCAGCAGCGATATCGTCGAGTGCGCTCATGCTTTCGTCTTCGGTCTTTTTAGCATCATCTGCCATAGCCTCAAACAGTGCTTGATCGGCCGCTTCTTCGCTTTCCATGCCTTCGTCTTCGTTAGCAATGCGATGATTGTGACCTTCAAGCTCTACGTTCAAGCAAAGCGACTTCATTTCTTTTACCAAAACCTTGAAGCTTTCCGGAACTTCAGCAGCTGGAATGTTTTCGCCCTTAACGATTGCTTCGTAAGACTTCACACGACCAGCCGTGTCGTCAGACTTCACGGTCAAGATTTCTTGCAGCACGTTGGATGCGCCATATGCGTACAGCGCCCACACTTCCATTTCGCCGAAGCGCTGGCCACCAAATTGTGCTTTACCACCAAGCGGCTGCTGGGTAATCAAGCTGTAAGGACCAGTGGAGCGTGCGTGAATCTTGTCGTCAACCATGTGACCAAGTTTCAGGATGTAGCTCTGACCAACCGTAATAGGTTCACGGAACTTTTCGCCCGTGCGGCCGTCGTACAGCCACGTCTTGCCCGTACGGGAAAGCTGCGGCACAAATTCGTCGCGAGCCTTGTCGCCATACTTTGCATGGTTGATATTAATCAGGTTGCGGTTGGCGCGTTCAATGGCGTCGGAGATTTCCTTTTCTGTGGCGCCGTCAAATACCGGCGTTGCAACATGGATTGGACCCTCAACTACTTCAGTAGAGTTGTCGTCGTCCGACCAACCCCATTTAGCTGCCCAACCAAGATGGTTTTCCAGAAGCTGACCAACGTTCATACGGCTTGGTACGCCCAGAGGATTCAAAATGATGTCAATCGGCGTGCCGTCAGCCAAATAGGGCATGTCTTCAACAGGCAAAACCGTTGAAATAACACCCTTGTTACCGTGACGACCAGACAGCTTGTCGCCCTGCTGGATCTTACGCTTCTGAGCTATATAAATACGAACCAATTCGTTTACGCCTGGAGCAAGTTCATCCCCTGCTGCACGGCTAAAGCGCGTGATACCAATAACGCGGCCACCAGAACCATGAGGTACTTTCAGCGAGGTGTCGCGAACTTCACGAGCCTTTTCGCCGAAGATTGCACGGAGCAGACGTTCTTCAGCGGTCAGTTCGGTTTCGCCCTTTGGCGTAACCTTGCCAACCAGCACATCGCCCGGGAATACTTCAGCACCAATGCGGATAATGCCTTCAGCGTCCAGGTCAGAAATCATGTCGTCAGAAATATTAGGAATTTCGCGAGTGATTTCTTCAGGACCAAGCTTCGTATCGCGAGCATCAATTTCATATTCCGCAATATGAATAGAAGTAAGCAAGTCTTCTGCTACAACGCGTTCTGACACGATGATTGCGTCTTCGTAGTTGTAACCTTCCCACGGCATGTAGGCAACCATGAGGTTCTGACCAAGCGCTAATTCCCCACCGTCGCAAGAAGGACCGTCAGCAAGTACGTCACCTGCATGTACTTCGTCACCCTTGCGAACCAACGGACGGTGATTTACACAACCGCTCTGGTTGGAGCGCTGGAACTTCGGTACCAGATATTCATCATATTCGCCATCGTCGTTCAGAATGATGATGGTCTGACCGTCAACATAGTCAACCACACCGCTCTTCTGAGCAACCAGGATTTCGCCACTGTCAACTGCAATGCGATGTTCGATACCCGTACCTACCAAAGGAGCGGAGGGACGAAGCAGTGGCACAGCCTGACGCTGCATGTTAGAACCCATGAGTGCGCGGTTTGCGTCGTCGTGTTCCAAGAACGGAATAAGAGACGTAGCAACACTGGTCATCTGGCGAGGAGAAACGTCCATGTAATCAACCAGTTCAGGAGCTACTTCGTCAGGTTCGCCGAATACACCCTTAGCGTCCTTCGTACGGCAGAGCACCTTCGTAGCCTTTACGAAATTGCCGTCTTCGTCGAAGCTACCGAATTCGCGAGTTTCCTGGTTGAACAGGTCATTTGCCTGAGCGATGGTGTAGTTTTCTTCTTCATCAGCCGTCAGGTAGTCAATTTCGTCCGTAACCTTACCATCAACAACACGACGATACGGCGTTTCGATAAAGCCATACGGATTTACGCGAGCATACGTTGCCAGAGAACCGATAAGACCAATGTTTGGACCTTCAGGGGTTTCAATCGGGCACATACGGCCATAGTGAGAAGTGTGAACGTCGCGTACTTCGAAGCCAGCGCGTTCGCGAGACAAACCGCCAGGACCCAAAGCAGACAAACGACGCTTATGCGTAATACCTGCTGCAGGGTTCGTCTGGTCCATGAACTGAGACAGCTGGCTGCTGCCGAAGAATTCCTTAATAGCAGCAACAATAGGACGAATATTAACCAAGCTCTGCGGCGTGATTTCGTCCGGTTCCTGCATGCTCATACGTTCACGCACTACGCGTTCCATACGAGAAAGACCAATGCGGAATTGATTCTGGATCAATTCGCCCACCGTACGAATACGACGATTGCCAAAATGGTCAATGTCGTCCGTAGTTACGCTTTCGTCGCCTGCATGCAGCGCGATGATGTAACGCATGGTAGAAATGATGTCTTCTTCAGTCAGCGTAGAAGATTCGAAGTCAGCGTCAAAGCCAAGCTTCTTATTAATCTTATAGCGACCAACCTTTGCCAGGTCGTAACGCTGCGGATTGAAGAACAGACCCTCCAAAAGCGTACGAGCGCTGTCGATTGTTGGCGGTTCACCGGGACGGAAACGCTTGTAAAGTTCAATGAGTGATTCTTCTTTAGTGGTGGCAGGGTCGCGGTCAAGCGTGCGCAGAATCATTTCATCTTCACCCAAAAGTTCAATGATTTCTTCGCGCGTTTCTGCCAAACCCAAGGCACGCAAAAGCAGCGTGGCCGGCTGCTTGCGCTTGCGGTCAATGCGAACCGAAAGCACATCACGCTTGTCGGTTTCGAATTCCAACCAAGCGCCGCGGCTGGGGATAATCTTTGCATTAAAGATAGTCTTATCGGAAGTTTTGTCGCGTTCCTGAGCGAAATAAACGCCAGGGCTACGAACCAACTGAGAAACAACAACGCGTTCCGTACCGTTGATAATAAAGGTACCGCGCGGGGTCATCAGCGGGAAGTCACCCATAAATACGTTTTGTTCTTTGATTTCGCCGGTTTCGCGATTAATGAAGCGAATGTCAACAAAAAGCGGAGCCTGATAGCTTACGTCTTTTTCCTTGCATTCATCTACCGAATACTTCGGGTCGCCAAACTCGTGCTTGCCGAATTCAACGCACATGTCCTTGCTACCATTTTCAATGGGGCATACATCAGCAAATGCCTGTGCAAGGCCTTCTTTCTTAAACCATTCGAAACTGTCAATCTGAATTGCAATCAGATTGGGGACGTCCATGACGTCGGGGATTTTTGCGAAGCTTCTGCGATCCCTATAAAGGCTGGTGGGAGCGCTCTTTTTTGCTTTGGCCACGAGGCTTTTCCTCCTTTACAAAAGCACACTTTCCCGTAAAAAGTTGCAATTCGCCAGGATATAACGCAGAAACTCCCAGGTCAAGAAAAATTTTTACGAAATATGGAATTCTAATGTTTATCTGGGGTTATAGCACAAGTCACAAAACCCAAGGAAAACCCAATGGGGACGTGTTTTGTGGGTTTATATACTTTAAGAAGTGCTTGCCCTTAAACCCTCAACTGCGACGTCCTCCTATCGTTCGAAGCCAAAGGCTTCTCACTATGCGTCGGACTGCTTCGCTTAACTAATAAACATAAAGTTTGAAGCTCAGACTTGTTTCGGATTCAAGGGCAAGCACTTCTATCAACCTGCACCACCTCGCAAAACCCAAAAGACACGTCCCTTTGGGTTCGTCCCCTGGTTCTTTTAGATTGTTGGGTTCTAAAGCAGGGGGATATTATGTTCGGTGCACATAGCGCGCATTTCGCGTGGCCAAATGCTAGCTTGCACTTCCCCAATGTGCGCCTTTTTCAGAAGCAGCATACAAAGACGCGATTGCCCAATGCCGCCACCAATCGTGTACGGCAGTACAGCTGCAGCCACCGCCTTGTGGTACGGCAAATTCATGCGGTCTGTGCATCCTGCTTTTTCCAACTGCTCCACTAAAGACGTTTCATCTACACGGATGCCCATGCTGGAAATCTCTAAGGCACACTGAAGAGGTTCGTACCAGAACAAAATGTCGCCATTTAACTTCCAATCATCGTAGTCAGGTGCGCGACCATCGTGTTTTTCGCCATTGGATAGCTCATCACCAATTTGCATCACGAAAACACAGCCTTTTTCTTGGCAAATCTTGTTTTCGCGCTCTTTAGAAGAAAGACTAGGATACAAATCAAGCAATTCCTGAGAGGTAATAAAGAAAATATCCTCAGGAAGATGATTTACCGCTTGGGGATACTTGTACCAAACTTCGTGTTCCATATGCTTCACAACTTTAAAGATATGGCGCACAACGTCTTTTAAAGTTTCTTCGGTGCGTTCTTCCTTCGCAATCACCATTTCCCAGTCCCACTGATCAACGTAGGCTGAGTGGAGGTTATCTAACTCTTCATCCTTGCGCACCGCGTTCATGTTGGTATACAAACCCTCATGCAAACCAAAACCATATTCTTTTAAAGCTAATCGCTTCCATTTAGCTAAAGAATGAATCACTTCAATGTCTTCGCCAGGTAGAGCTGCCATGGAAAAATGTACCGGCTGTTCCGTGCCGTTTAAGTTGTCATTTAAACCCGAACTTTTCGTCACAAACAAAGGTGCAGAAATGCGCGAAAGTCCTAGTTCCTTACCAAATTCGTGCTGAAACGTATCACGGATGTATTTAATAGCATCCTGCGTTTCACGAACGGTTAATACGGGATCGTAGTCTTTTGGAAACACAAGGCTCATGATTTCTCCTCTGTCTTAGGCTTCAACAATTTCAATGTCAGCGTGTTCTATCAAGTAGCGGTTTGCCTTAAAGCGTTCTGCCATTTCACGCAATGCAAACGTTTTACCCTGTTGCTCCATCTGCTTGCGTGTCAGTTTTGGATCAGCACCAGGATTCATGGTTTCACAGGCGTAATCCCAGTCTTCTTCAGTCAGTGTAAGTTTTTCGTGACGATACAGCGCATCCAGCGCAAAACCCTGCACCAACATGTCGCGGGTTTGACGCATCAGCATCAAGTCAAACTGGGTTTGACCACCCTGCTGTTCAATATAGTCTTCCCAGCGAATTCCTTGCTGTTGTACCGAACTACGCAAGTTGACCGTCATGGTTGAGCGCATAGCCGCATAAATTGCATCATCAATAGTACCCTTGAAACGTTTACCCAACTCGGCCACCACCAGCTGACGCTTATAGTCTTCATACTGGTTACGCGCTTCGCGCTCCAAATTACCCGCAATACTGGCGCGCAAATCTGCTGCGGTACCGAAACCAGGCAAGTTCTTTTCTACCCATGCATCGGTGATTTCCGGCGCAGCTAGCTGCTGCATTTCCAAAATGGTTACTTCGCAATCAATCTGCTGAGTGAATTCGTTATCGTTTTCGTCGACGCTTGGGGTGTCAAAGGAAAACTTCTTTGTATCCCCTGGCTTCATGCCAACCAGTTCCTTTTCGAACGGTTCAGGCATGAGACCTTTGCCCATCATATACGTTCTGCCAGGAGTGCAAAGTCCTTCCATGCGCACGCCGTTCGCGGAGCATTCGAGCGCCAGCAAAAACGCATCACCTTCGCCAATAGCGCGAGGTTCTGCGGTTTGCCATTCCAGGTGCTGATGAGCCAACTTCTCCATCTGCTCATGAACTGCGCGTTCATCCAACTGAAAGGGCGGAACCACAATGTGAACTGGTTCATAGGAAGTGAGCTCATACTCAGGCTTCGGGGTAACAATGAATTCGAAGGTGCACGGTTGACCGCGAAGAAGCTCACTACGCAAACGCGGCTCGGGTGGAAACGCCGGAACAATACTGCGCTTGTCCAACGCATACGGCACCAACGCCTCTAAAGCCTGATTTTGGACAATGGTGTCTAAGTCTTTGATGCCCATCTTTGCTTCTGCTACCTGAGCAACCGTTTTATTAGGCTCAGGGCGAAGGCCCATTTGTTCCGCAAACGTAAAGTGTGCTTGATCAAAAGCGGCGTCTACATCAGCAGGACTTGCCGTTGCGGTAATTTCAAAACTTCCGTTTGCTAGCTTACGTTGAGAAATCTTCATGTTATTACCTCTTTAGACACCTTCCTGTATACCCTACGGAAGCATTCCCATCATTTCAAAAACAAAGTAACCAAGTACCAGAATACCAACGGCAATGCGATACCAGCCAAAGGCAGTAAAATCATTCTTTTTGATATATCCCATTAAAAACTTAATAGCTAACACCGACACCACGAACGCGGTAACAATACCAACCACCAGCACCATGATTTCAGTGGAGGTCATAACCAAGTCACCCAGTACGAACTTAGCTGCCTTTACCACACCCCAGCCAAACATAACAGGGATCGCCAAGAAGAAGGTGAACTCAGCCGCTGCGGTACGGGAGCATCCGCACAACATACCACCAATAATGGTAGAACCAGAACGGCTCGTGCCCGGGATAATAGCCAGCACCTGGAAAAGACCAATCTTCAGTGCGGTCTTCCAGTCAATATCGTCAACGTTTGTAATCTTGAAGAGCTCTGCTTCTGCACGTTCTTCAATTTCTTCAGGAGAAAGTGCTGTTTCTTGATTGACGCGCACATGTTTGCCACGCGTAAGTTCTGAAACCGTACCCAGCGCCAACGCAGCTTTTGCTTCAGCCAAACGACGACGATTTCTACGTTCCAACACAATAAATATGATGCCGTAAGCAATCAACGCTATGGCAACTGTCACTTTATTGTAGAAGTGTTCATTCACCCAGTCATCCAGTGTAAACCCAAAAACAGCGGCAGGAATACACCCAATAACTACCATACCCCACAAACGCCAGGTGCTCTTTTTTTCCACCGACGTTTTGCGAGGTGAAAAGGGATTTAATTTATGGAAGTACAGAATGAGCACCGCCATGATGGCACCCAGCTGAATGACTACCAAGAAAAGCTCTAAGAATTCTGGCGAAACTTGAAGTTTTACGAATTCATCAACCAGAATCATGTGGCCAGTTGAAGAAATGGGCAGCCATTCGGTAATACCTTCAACCACACCTATGAAAAACGCTTTTAAAGCTTCTAGAATCATTGCTTCACTTTCATTAGATTACGCAACGGAACTTAAACTCGAACATTGTATACAAGTTCAAATGAGCTTTCATAGAAAAACACAGACCGCGCAGAAACGTAAACGAATCTGCAACACCTCAAAAAGGTAAGACTACAGCACTCAGACCTAAGAAGCGATCCCTATACTTGCCTACGGTTGAAAGTTTTATTGTTATTCGTTTGACTTTAAGCTTTCCACCATGTCGATACGTGCTAGCTTCGGATGCATAAACCACATTACCAGCACGGTGAATACCATAGTGAGCGCAAAGGAAATGAGGAAACTTAGACCATGAATCTCACGTCCAAACATAACCATATCCACTTCGGCTGTTTGGACCACAAAGGCTTCCAAGAATATTCCCAAGAACAGACCCACTAAGGCGCCAATAATGGAGAGAATCATAGTTTCACGGAAGATGTACGAATTTACTTCTTGGCGCGTGAAGCCCAGCACTTTGAGCGTGGCGATTTCGCGTTGACGTTCACTGATGTTGATATTAGTCAAGTTGTAGAGCACCACAAAGGCCAAGGCGGCAGAAGCAATAATCAATACAACAACCACCGAGTCAACGCTCTTCAGCATGGTGCGATAAGAATCAATCTGTTCATCGTTGTAGCTAACTGTCTTCACGCCATCCTGCTCCAACAGCATGCTGCTCATTTCAGCACGGGAAGCAACATCCGTGGTTGCGCGTGCATAAACAGTAGCGTAGTGCGGCTGTTCACCAAAGACTTCCCCGTAAAGAGTAGGTGTCATAAAGAGATACTGATTAACGTAAAATTCGGTAATGCCCGCTACAGGGATGGTATAAGGTTCACCCATAGCGTTACCTACCGTGTCTTCTTCGTATACCTCTATGGTATCCCCTACCGAAACGCCCAGTTGACTTGCAAATTTTTCACTGAGAATAGCGCCCTCATCAGTGAGTTCAAGTGATTCGTGACCAACGCGTTCGCGAAGCGTTATATAGTCCTGGAAGGTAGCAGGATCTTCAGGTACCACCAGCTCAAACCGCTGATCTTTTACACCATCAGCCACTGCAATCATATTTTCAGTCTTGGTCCACAAGTATTCGGTTATAAGCTGGCTTCCATCCGCAGGAGCCTCAATATCTGAAGCTACTCCATCCCCTGAAATGCAGTTATCCAACGCCGTTACCAGATTATCCTTTTCGCTTGGAAGCACATCATCATCTGCGCGAACCACCATATCGTAGCGATAAATTTCATAGAATTGCTTATCGATAATGTCGTTGATGGCATTCTGCAATCCAAAGCCTGTCAGCAACAGCGCAGTACAACCCGCAATACCTACAATTGCCATGAAGAAACGCTGCTTGTAACGGAAAATATTGCGCGCAGTTACTTTCCAGCTAAACGAAAGGCGCTTCCAGACAGGTTTTACCCGTTCAAGCAAAATGCGTTTACCTGCTTTAGGAGCACGCGGCTGCATAAGCGACGCTGGAACTTCGTGCAAAGTAGAGGTTGCCGCATACCACGTAGCTAAAAGCGTGATGCCGATACCAAGCCCCAGCGCGATAGCAGCCGTAGGGATGTCAATAGGCGTCGGTCGCGGAGGTACTGCATACACAATGGCGTATGCATTCATGATGAAGTACGGCAGGAACTGAGTAAGAGCAATCAGCCCAATTACACCACCAATCAAGCTTGCTACCAGTGCATAAACGATATATTTCGAAGTGATGCGAGCCCTGCTGTATCCCAATGCCTTATACGTGCCAATTAAGATGCGTTCTTCGTTTACCATGCGCGTCATAGTGGTTAAGGAAACTAATGCCGCAACTAGGAAAAAGATAAAGGGAAATACCTGAGCAATTTGGTCAATTCGCGTGGCATCAGAACGGAAACTTTCAGCGCCAATATACTTCGTACGATCAAGTACATAAAGCTCAGCTTTTTCTATATCGTCAATGTCTTTTTGCGCGTTCTTAAGCTCTGCTTCGGCGTCATCTAGTTGACGAAGGGCATCAGCTTTTTCCTCTTCGAATTCTGCCTTGCCGCTGTTGTATTCCGCTAAACCACGTTCGTATTCAGATTTGCCTGCATAGTATTCGTTTTTGCCACTCTTAAGTTGCGCTTCGCCACGTTCAAGTTTCTGTTTTGCTGACGCCAGTTGTTGTTCAGCAAAAGCAAACTCTTGCTCAGCAGTTTGCTTTTGTTTGTTCAGCTCAGTAACACCTGCATCGTATTGTTCTTGATACGAAATAAGTGTCTGTAAACCCTGTGCCTGAGTTTTCAGAGAAGCGATAGTTTCTTCAAGTTTTTTGCGCTGTTCAGCATAGTCTTCGGTATCAGGAAGCGCAGCAAGAGCCTGTTCTGCTTGTTCGATTCCTTGCTGAATTGCGCTAAGTGAGCCTTGCGCCTGTTCATACG
This sequence comes from uncultured Coriobacteriaceae bacterium, assembly GCA_949294735.1. GTDB lineage: Bacteria > Actinomycetota > Coriobacteriia > Coriobacteriales > Eggerthellaceae > CASFII01. The sequence goes on from CASFII010000006.1 coordinate 310,055, forward strand.
TTATACCCGCCTGAGCCCATGCGACATCAAGCTGAGCCTTATTTGTTTCGAGTTGAGCTTCCGCATCCGCAAAACCCACCTCAGCCGCTTTGCGCTGCTCTTTCAGTTCTTTAACACCGCCGTTATAGTCGTCCCAGCCATCTTCGATTTCCTTTTCCGAAGAAACAATAGTTGACCAGGCATCATTAAGCTGTGCTTTTGCGTCATCAAGTTCGCGCTTGCCGCTTTGCAATTCTGCTTCAGCATCATCAAGCTGCTGAAGGGCATCAGCCTTTTCTTTTTCAAACTCTTCCCAACCCTCATCCAGCTCTTCTTGTGCTTCGGCTTTTACCGCAGCGGTACGGTCAGTTACTAGCTGAGGCTCAAGTTCATCAATTCGTTTAAGTACTTCATCAACGACTGCTTGGTACGAATCTGAGCCAGAAAGCTCGTCACGCGCACCTTCGATCGTAAGATAGGCTTCGGTGTAGGGTAAATCGGCAGAAAACGCCGTTTCGGGAACGTATACAAACTGATCCAGCGCCCCATTACCTAGCGACGTTGAACCAAGACTTGTGGGGGAAGCATAGTAGGAGGAGCGCACAAAACCCGTGATGGTATATTCTTTTACCTCAAAGGTATCTTCTAGATCCTGCGTGCCTTCAATTAAGGTAACCGTATCTCCGATTTGTACATCGGTACCCATAACCACATCGGCACCGATAACGCATTCATCTGCTTTTTGAGGGAAGGCACCCTCAACCAGAATTAGACGATTAATATAGTCTTCATTATCTGAAACCGCATTGGTTCCATCAGAAGTATCGCTTGCTAAAGCTGATTCGGTATCTAGCGAATGTATAGATACGGTATAGCGTTCATCTGCTATTTCGGCAATCACATCAGATTGATAACCTGGCATGACCGCTTCCACACCCTCAATTCCACGGAGGGTTTCAACGTCTTCATCGCCTAAACCAAGGCTCGACATAACGCGGATGTCGCTTAAGTGCGTACCGTCGTAGTATTCGTCACCAGCGAGACGCATGTCGGGACCCGTCATGCGAAGCGCAGCATAAAAACCCACGCCTAACGCAGCAATAATGGCAATAGAAAGGAAGCGCCCAAGCGAATGGGTGATAGAACGAAGAATGTCTTTGTTAAAAATACTATTCACGTAGGCTGTACCGTTCTGGCAATCTTTCTATTGAGTCTCTTCCCTTGCTCTGAGTATCTTCTTGGTGAACCTTCAATCTTTCTTGCCGCTACACCAGCGCCTTACCACTCAATAGTCTCTGCAGAAAGCGGATGCTCGTTGAGTTCCATGGCCTCCACTTTACCTTCTTTGATATGAATCACCCGATTGGCAATTTCAGTAAAAGCACTGTTGTGTGTGACTACAATAACGGTACGTCCCGTATTCCAGCAGGTATCCTGTAAAAGCTTCAGGATGGCTTTGCCTGTTTTGTAGTCCAAAGCGCCTGTTGGTTCGTCGCATAGCAAAAGTTTCGGATTTTTGGCCAACGCACGGGCAATAGCTACGCGCTGCTGTTCGCCACCAGAAAGCTGCGCTGGGAAGTTACTGATACGATGCGACAACCCTACCTGTCCGAGCACTTCTTCGGCATCCAAGGGGTCTTTACAAATCTGTGAAGCTAATTCGACGTTTTCGAGCGCAGTCAAGTTTTGCACCAGATTGTAGAACTGGAACACAAAACCAATGTCATAGCGACGATAATACGTCAGTTCCTTTTCACCGTATTGGTCAATGCGATTTCCGTCCAAAACAATTTCACCAGAAGTACAGGTATCCATACCACCTAGCATGTTGAGCAATGTGGTTTTTCCAGAACCAGAAGGGCCAACAATTACTACCAATTCTCCCTTTTCAATTTCGAAATCCATACCATCAGCAGCGGAAACTTTAACCTCGCCCATGGTATATTTTTTGTGCACATCCCGAAATTCAACAAAAGCCATGTTGTACCTTCCAACACAAATTTGGTAGGTGTAACTACACCTATAATGCTCAACCTTAAAGTATACGAAAAGAACCGCTGAGGTTTGAAGTTCTTTCGCTGTGAAGCGTAAATTTAACGCAACTGTTACTTTGAAAGAGGAGAGTGCCTATCACCTCATACAAAAAAGTGGGTGCCGCCTATGCGACACCCACCATTAAGGGCTCGAATAAATTTTCTCTTAAGTTGCTAGATACCGCATACCGTTAGCTAGAGCGGAAATCTAGCAAGGCCAGCGCTTATTAAAACTCGCGACGACGCAGAACGTAAGCGCCACCAGCCAAAACAGACAGAGCAATCACAGAAGCTGCAGCCATACCAGCTATCGGCATAGAGTCACCCGTTTCTGCCAAGGTGTCTCCAGCTTCTTCTTCAGCTGCAGGCTTGTCGCCTTCCTCAGTTCCCTGTTCGGTTTCATCTGCCCAACCACTGTAGAGCGTAAGGTCAGTAGTAATGGGTGTCGTTAATTCAAACTCGGTGCCCGGAGTTGCGTCTTTAGAAGTGTACCAACCCTTTAAGGTAAGACCACTGAACTCACCAGGAACTTCAGGGGCAACTACCGTTTTGCCATCTTCTACAGCTACAGCAATCTTTTCGGATAAGTCACCCTTAACAAATACGAATTGCACAGTGTGATAGATCGGTTCAGGTACTACTTGACCGCTTTCGTTAAGAATAAAGCCATCAGCAAGGAACTCGTCGGGGACTTCGCCCGTGAAAGTACCACCAGAAACTACCACTGTACCAGCAGTAACTTCCCAGCTGGTAATATTGATATTACCACCCGTAATTTCCGTTACAGGAACTACCGAAAGAGTTGGATCATACTCGTAGGACATAAAGGGGCCATTAATGGTTGCTTCCCCACCAATAGTAGTTTTGCTGGCAGGAAGATCATTACTCCATACACTAGTCAAAATAAGACCATCGATGGTTCCACCCGTAATATTAGCCTCAGCCCAGTTTTGAACAGCTGATTTATTTGCGCTAATAATGTGACCACCGGTGATGTTTAGAATTCCATAGTCATCGTTCTTAACAGCGATGAAGTTATCTTGCCGAAGCGTGCCTCCCTCAATAGTGAGCGTAGCTTTGTCATATCCGCCGTTACGAATAAGAGATGAGCCTACGTCTCCATTAGCAGGATCGCCAGAGTTGTTCGTAATGAAACCACCCTGAATGGTCATGGTTCCCTGATTGTCGATAACATAGTAGGAGGAATTCGCCGTTCCCTCGTCTTCACGCTGAATGACTCCATTTCCCTTAGTATCAACAATGGTTAAGGTACCATTATTGAGGATTGCGGCCATACCGCTATGTTCAACACCAGTACCACCACTTAAGGTAAAACCATTAAGATCGAGTGTGATGTTGTCATCTTCAGCAATGGTTACGTTCTCGGTAACGCTAGCTTCCAAAACTACGGTTTCACCTGCTTTAGCAGTATTTACCGCCTCCTGCACGGAAGAGTACGTATCCTTTCCGACGGAAGCTACAACCGAGGTGTCGCCCGACGCGTCACCCTCCACAGCTAAAGCTTGTGGGACAGCAAAGGCTGCCGTTAAGCTTAGCGCTGCGACAAGAGCAAGAACGCCAACCCAGGCTTTCTTGATTGCCTCAATCATCTGTTTTCTTCCTTTCAAATTGTTATTTACGAGCCCTTTGGGATAACAAATTAAACAAAGCGTGTAATTTCCCAATTACATAGCAGAATAGCTATATTTACCCCCCCCCCGTCAAGAAAATTATTAGTAAAGAGCGATGAAGAAAGAAAAAAAGAATAAAGGGAGACGAAAGGATAAACCCATTAAACACGTCCCTTTGGGTTTTCAGGTTATGAAAGGAGATTTTGCATGGGAATCAAAAAACAAAACAGCCCCCAGAAAACTGGGGGCTGCAGTGTATCTTATGCGCTTCGCAAATTAGGAAGCAAACATTTCGATGGTGTCACCAGGTGCCAGGGTAACCATAGCCTTTTTCCAGGTACGGGTGTAGCCCAGCTGGTAACGTACGCGCTTCGGCTTAGCCTTAACGGTAGAGGTGTTCACCTTAACCACCTTAACGTTGAAGATAGCTTCAACAGCTTGGCGGATTTCCACCTTGTTAGCAGTCTTAGCTACTTCGAAGGTGTAGGTGTTGCCTTCCATAGCGTCATAGCTGCGTTCGGTAATAACCGGACGAATGATAACTTCACGAGGATCCTTCATTATGCGAGCACCTCCTCGAGACGCTTCAGTGCGGCTTCAGTCAGCACTAAAGCCTTGTTGTCAACCAGTTCGTAGGTGTTAGCTTCAGCTACAGGAAGTACGTTTACCTGCGGAAGGTTGCGGAATGCCAGGTAGGTGTTTACATCGTCGTTAGCAACAACAATGGTTACACGACCTTCCAAACCCAGAGCCTTCAGTGCAGCTACAGCTTCTTTGGTCTTCGGTTCAGCGAAACCAAAGTTGCTCACAATATGCAGCTGACCATCAGCCAACTTAGCAGACAGTGCGCTACGCATTGCCAGCTTAACTTCTTTGTTGTTTACGCGGAAAGCGTAAGAACGCGGATGCGGGCCAAATACCACACCGCCGCCTGCCCATTGGGGTGCACGGATGGTACCTTGACGAGCACGACCAGTGCCCTTCTGGCGCCACGGCTTCTTGCCGCCGCCACGAACCTGACCGCGAGTTTTGCTGTCATGGGTACCCTGACGCCACGATGCGCGCTGCGCACGAACGACTTGGTGCATGACAGGCACGTTCGGCTCAATGCCGAAGACGGTAGCGGACAGTTCGGCGTTGCCGGTAGCACGCCCGCTTGCGTCTTTAATCTCAATCGTTGCCATAATATTTGCAGCTCCTCAACTTCGTAACTTATACGTGGACTTATGCCATGCGAACGCGAACGATACCGTTCTTGCCGCCCGGCACAGCACCCTTAACGAGGATGAGGTTCTGTTCCTCGTCAACGCGGATGACGTCCAAATTCTTAACCGTCACCGTTTCACTACCCATGTGACCAGGCAAACGCAGGCCCTTGAACACGCGGGACGGCGTGGCGCACTGACCAACCGAACCGGGTGCACGATGGAAGTGAGCACCGTGACCACCTGGGCCGCCGCCGAAGCCATAACGCTTCATAACACCAGCGAAGCCCTTACCCTTAGAAGTACCGGTTACGTCAACCTTCTTTACCTCTGCGAAAGCAGCAACGGTCTGAAGGTCACCAACTTTGTATTCAGCAGCGTCTTCAACGCGAACTTCGCGCAGGTAGCGAGTAGGTTCGGTACCCTGCTTTGCGAAGTGACCAGCCATTGGCTTGTTTACACGAGCTTCACCAGTCTTCTTCCAGGTGCGAACTTCGCCAAAACCCATCTGAACTGCTTCGTAACCATCAGTTGCAGTGGTCTTAACCTGGCAAACCTTGTTCGGTTCAGCCTGAATAACCGTAACGGGTACAACCGTATCGTCTTCGGCAAAGATCTGAGTCATGCCGAGCTTTTTACCAAAGATGGCGTTAATCATATTTGCACGCCCCCTTACAGCTTAATCTCGATGTCGACGCCCGCAGGAAGGTCAAGACGCATCAGGGAGTCCACCGTGTTCGGGGTGGGTTCCAGGATGTCAATCAGACGCTTGTGCGTACGCATTTCGAACTGTTCACGAGAGTCCTTGTTCACGTGCGGTGAGCGGATTACGCAATACAGGTTGCGTTCCGTCGGCAGCGGAATAGGACCGGATACCTTGGCACCCGTCTTCTGGGCGGTGTCCACGATGAGCTTCGTGGACTGATCCACGATTTCATGGTCATAACCCTTCAGGCGAATGCGAATCTTTTGATTAGCCACTTACCTTACCTCCGTAATAATCACCGTGCGCACGCATTAAGCGTTTCCGCCGGCCTTGCTAATAATTTCATCCGCAACGTTCTTCGGTACCGGTTCATACGAATCAAACTGCATCGTATAAGAAGCGCGGCCCTGCGTAGTGGAACGCAGGTCAGTTGCGTAACCGAACATTTCAGACAGCGGAACTTTCGCCTTGATGGTCTTTGCGTTACCGCGGTCGCCCATGCCTTGAATTTGGCCACGACGGCTGGACAGGTTGCCCATTACGTCGCCCATGTATTCTTCAGGGGTTTCCACTTCAACAGCCATCATAGGTTCAAGAAGCGTCGGGGAACCCTTTTTCAGAGCGTCTTTGATTGCCATAGAACCAGCAACCTTAAACGCTGCTTCAGAGGAGTCAACTTCATGGTAAGAACCATCAACCAACTCAACTCGAACATCAACTACCGGATAGCCTGCCAAAACACCAGAGTTCAGTGCTTCTTGGATACCCTTGTCGATAGGCGTGATGTATTCCTTCGGAACCACACCGCCAACGATCTTGTTTTCGAAGACGTAGCCCTTGCCTGGTTCCTGTGGGTACATATTGATAATGGCGTGACCATACTGACCGCGACCACCAGACTGGCGAACGAACTTGCCTTCGGCGCCCAGTACTTCTTTGGTAGCGGTTTCGCGATAAGCAACTTGTGGCTTACCAACGTTTGCTTCAACCTTAAACTCGCGAAGCAGACGGTCAACGATGATTTCCAGGTGAAGTTCGCCCATACCAGCAATAATAGTCTGACCAGTTTCCTGGTTCGTGCTTACGCGGAACGTGGGGTCTTCTTCAGCCAGCTTCTGCAAAGCCATTGACATCTTGTCTTGTTCAGCCTTGGTCTTCGGCTCAACGGCAATGTCAATAACCGGTTCAGCAAATTCCATGGATTCCAGGATGATGGGAGCATGTTCATCGCAGAGGGTGTCACCCGTAGAGGTGTCCTTCAAACCTACCACTGCAACAATGTCGCCAGCCTGGCAGGAATCAATGTCAACACGCTGGTTAGAGTGCATTTGCAGCAGACGACCAATGCGTTCCTTCTTGTCCTTAGAAGCGTTCAATACATAAGAACCAGAATCCAGCTTGCCGGAATACACACGCAGGTAGGTGAGCTTACCTACATACGGGTCGGTCATAATCTTGAATGCCAGTGCGCTGAACGGAGCCTTCGGATCAGCAGGACGTTCGTCCTCTTCTTCGGTGCCCGGCTTAACGCCCTTGATTGCGGGTACGTCAACTGGAGACGGCATGTAATCAACTACAGCGTCCAGAAGTTCCTGAACACCCTTGTTCTTGTAGGAGGAACCTACAAATACCGGATGCAGCTGACAAGCGATGGTGCCCTTGCGAATAGCAGCCTTCAGTTCTTCAACTGTGACTTCTTCTTCCATAAGAACTTTTTCCATCAAATCATCGTCGCAGTCAGCAGCAGCTTCCAGCAGTTCCTGGTGACGGAGTTCAGCTTCTTCAGCGAATTCTTCAGGGATGGCGTCCATTGGTTCAGGATAGGTCATGCCCTTTTCGTCAGCCTTGAAGTCCCATGCCGTCATGGTAACCAGGTCGATAACGCCCCAGAAGTTGTCTTCTGCACCCATAGGTATCTGTGCTGCAATAGCTGGAGCACCCAGGCGATCTTTCATGGTGTCAATTGCATGGAAGAAGTCAGCGCCAACGCGGTCATACTTATTAATGTAAGCGATACGCGGAACGCCATAGTTAGAAGCCTGACGCCATACGGTTTCAGACTGAGGCTGAACACCAGCAACAGCGTCAAACACTGCAACTGCACCGTCAAGAACACGCAGAGAACGTTCAACTTCAGCGGTGAAGTCTACGTGACCAGGGGTGTCGATGATTTGGAAGCGGTACGGCTTACCCTTCGGATCGCCACCAGGATACATCCAGGTACAAGTGGTAGCAGCAGCCGTAATGGTTACGCCACGTTCCTGTTCCTGAACCATCCAGTCCATGGTGGCAGCGCCGTCATGGACTTCACCAATCTTGTGGGTTTTACCCGTGTAATACAGAATACGTTCAGTAGTGGTAGTTTTGCCCGCGTCGATGTGGGCCATAATACCAATGTTACGCGTATCCCTTAAATCCATTTTAGCCATGTGTTTACCTCACGCTGCGCTTAGAAACGATAGTGCGAGAATGCACGGTTAGATTCGGCCATCTTGTACAGGTCTTCACGCTTCTTTACGGAAGCACCCGTGTTTTCAGCTGCATCCATGATTTCAGCAGCCAGGCGGTCCTTCATGGTGTGTTCCTTGCGCTTACGAGAGAAGTCCACAATCCAGCGAATTGCCAGCGTGGTTGCGCGACGGGAATTCACTTCCATCGGCACTTGGTAGGTAGCACCGCCCACACGCTTCGGCTTTACTTCCAGCGTAGGACGAACATTGTCCATAGCCTTCTTGAAAACCTGCATGGGGTCTTGACCAGTCTTTTCTTCAATTACATCGAAAGCACCATAAACAATGCCTTCAGCGACGGACTTTTTGCCGTCAAGCAAAATCTTGTTGATCAGCTGCGTGATCAAACGGTTGTTGTACTTTGCGTCCGGTTTCGGTTCACGACGGACAGCTGCTGCACGACGCGGCATATTGTTTCTCCTTCTTGTTATGCGCGCTTCGGGGCTTTTCCTTGTTGTTTCTTAAAGCCCATTAGGTTGCCCTCTTACTTACTACTTTTGCAACCCGCGCGACTTACTTACTAACTACTTCGGGCGCTTAGCACCGTAGCGGCTGCGAGCCTGCTTGCGGCTGTCCACTGCAGCGCAGTCAAGCGTTGCGCGGATAACCTTGTAACGAACACCTGGGAGGTCCTTAACACGACCACCGCGGATAAGCACCATGGAGTGCTCCTGCAGGTTGTGACCAATGCCAGGAATGTAGGCAGTCACTTCCATGCCGTTGACCAGGCGGACACGGCAAACCTTACGCAGAGCCGAGTTCGGCTTCTTCGGCGTGGTGGTGTACACACGCGTGCACACACCGCGCTTTTGCGGGTTGCCTTTGAGCGCCGGAGTCTTTTTCTTGTCGACCGTCTTCTGGCGGCCTTTCCTCACGAGCTGGTTGATAGTAGGCAAAACTGTCTCCTTCTTACTATAAGAATTTCCCCCTACCAAGGGAAAATTCCATGCTTACACACGCCTTCAAAAAGACGCGAACGAGAATATTAGTGCCCTTTGTGCAGCTTGTCAAACGCCACGCACCCGGGTGTGTCTATTCTTTTTTTAGTTAAATTTTTGTTGAGTTTTTTCGAGCCCGTTTTCTACCAAAAACAGTGCTGCTTCAGCCGCTCGATTGCAGGCGTATTCGAATTCTTCTTCCGCCTCTTTTTTAGGAAGCGACAAAACATAGTCGGCAACTGGCATTCTCCCTGGTGGGCGTCCAATACCAACCCGCACCCTATACCAGTCTCGTGTACCTAGCTTGTCGCAGATTGAGCGCAAACCATTGTGTCCTGCATGTCCCCCACCGAACTTCACACGAATGGTGCCTGGGTCAATATCCAGTTCATCATGAATAACAATCAATTCATCGGGCTGGACACCATAGGCATTCAAGATATTTTTTACCGGACCGCCTGAAGTATTCATAAAACTTTGGGGCTTAGCTAAAAGGATTTCTTGCCCATGCAACATACCCTTAGCTGTGAGCGCGCCACATTCGGCCTTCCAGTAACGAGCACCTACTTCTTCAGCTACGCGATCAAGCGTATCAAAACCCGCGTTATGACGCGTGTGCTCATATTCTTGCCCTGGATTTCCCAGCCCGACAACTACAAACAAAACGAGTTCCTTGTTTCGTTATTCAAACAAGCTCGAAACTGAACCATTGACGAACACGTTTTGGATGGTCTTAGCAAACAGCGGACCAACGGAGAGTACCTTGATTTTACCCGTCTGCTTGTCTAAAGGAACAGGAACAGCGTTCGTTACAACCACTTCGTCAATAGGCGAATTTTCAATGCGTTCATACGCAGGACCGCTGAATAAGCCATGTGTTGCGCAAGCGAAAACTTGTTCTGCACCGCGTGCCTTCAAGGTTGCTGCTGCAGCCACCAAAGAACCTGCCGTGTCAATCATGTCGTCGTTCAGGATGCAAATCTTGTCCGTAACATCACCAATCAAGGCAGTAATTTCTGCCTGGTTATGCTTCGGCCGATCCTTATGCATGATGGCAATGTCGCAATCAAGCATGGTGGAGAATTTCTTTGCTGCCTTTGCGCGACCTACGTCTGGAGAAACCACGCAGAGCTTTTCAGGATCTAAGCCCATACTCTTGTAGTAGTCAGCAAAAATAGGCATTGCCGTCATATGGTTTACCGGCAAATCAAAGAAACCTTGGATAGCATCCTGGTGAAGGTCAATGGTAATAACATTTCCCACACCAGCTGCTGTCAGAAGGTCAGCAACCAGTTTTGCAGTGATAGGTTCACGAGAAGCTGCCTTGCGGTCTTGGCGGGCATAGCCATAGTGGGAAATTACCGCACTCACATTATGAGCAGAAGCGCGCTTTGCCGCGTCAGCCATAATCAGCAGTTCCATAAGGGCGTCGTTTACGTCATAGCCATTACCTGGGCAAACTGACTGCACCAAAAAGACTTCACGTCCGCGTACGCTTTCTTGATAACGAGCATAAATTTCGCCGTTAGCGAACTTTTCCAACTTAACGTTGCCCAGTTCGATACCTAAATCAGCAGCAATTTCATCTGCCAAACCAGGGTTTACCGAACCAGTAAATACCGCGATAGAACGCTCAAAATCTGTCATTGCCCGCATCCTTTCTGCGCAAACACCCTTGCAAAAGCCACCAAAAATTGTAGCACGAAGACCGTGCGGTTTGATAAGCGAATAGGTTAGCGATTATGTTCCGAACGGCGCTTGTCAGCCCAGTCTGGAATTTCAGTTTGACGAGCGCGACCCAAGCCTAAAGCACCCGCAGAAACATCTTCCGTAATGACAGAGCCAGCCCCAATGATGGCGCGGTTACCAATTTTAACGGGAGCAACCATCATGGTGTCGCTACCAACAAACACATCGTCACCAATGATAGTTTGATGTTTGTGATAGCCGTCATAGTTGCACGTAATTGAAGCAGCGCCAATGTTTACATCTTCACCAATGGTGGCATCCCCGATGTAGGACAGATGCGGAACCTTGGAATTCTTACCAACGCGTGACTTCTTTAGTTCAACGTGTGTACCCACCTTGGCGTTTTCACATAAATAGGTATCAGGACGCAGATAGGCACGAGGACCACAATGAACACCGTCTTCCAATTCGGCTTCAATAGCCACCGTTTCGTCCAGTACGCAATTATTGCCCACAATAGTATCGGTGAGACGCGTATTGGGCCCAATGACGCAGCCCTCCCCAATAAAGGAACCGCCCATGAGGAATGTCATGGGAAGAATTTCGGTATCCTGACCAATGTTGACATCGGGAGAAATCCACACTAAATCAGGGTCAGTCATAGTAACCCCCGCCGCCATATGGGCAGCGTTAATACGTTTTTGGAGCTGCTTTGTTGCTTCTGCCAGTTGCATGCGAGAGTTTACCCCTAAACATTCGGCAGGATCTTCGGTAGTCAGCGCCAAAACAGCCCTACCCTCTTCCCTGCAAATTGCAAGGACGTCCGTCAGGTAAAATTCACCCTGAGCATTGTGGTTGTCCACCTTGCCCAGCGCATCAAAAAGTGCTTTAGCGTCAAAGCAATAAAAACCTGAATTGCATTCATTGACTGCTGCCTCTTCTGGCGTGGCGTCTTTTTGTTCGACAATGCGCTCTACCTGGCCATTTACGTCGCGAATAATGCGTCCATAGCCAAACGGGTTATCAAGCTTCATAGTCAGCACAACCACCGCAGCGTCGTTTTCTTCACGCATTTGTACTAGCGCGCGAATGGTCTTTGAGGTGATTAAAGGGCAGTCGCCTGAGAGCACAACCAAAGAGCCATCGAAGTCCGCAAATGCATCACGACACACGTTTACGGCATCGGCAGTGCCACGGCGCTGAGGTTGTTCAACTACTTCGCAGTCATCTTCGACAAGCGGAATAACCTGATCGCTTTCGTGACCAACAACCGTAACTACGCGCTTAATACCAGCTTTGTTTGCAGCGTCTACCACCCATCGAACTAAGGGTTTGCCCAAAACTTCATGAGCAACCTTTGGTTTCGTGGATTTCATACGCGTACCGGCTCCTGCCGCTAAAACGATTGCCGCAGATTTCATGCTTTATCCTTTCATCAGGTATATCGAATGCAGGTATGAACTAGTCGTGTTGCTCTGCTTTTGTAGGCTCTGATTTCGCGTTTCCGCTCTGATGCTTCGCCTGCATAAAAAGGAGCAAAAAGCCCACTACCCCCGCCATAAACGACGCTGCCAAAATGCCACATTTCGCGAGCGTTATCATGGCTTCGTTTGAATACGCTAAGTTTGCCACAAAAATCGCCATCGTAAAACCGACACCACCTAAAACACTTGCACCCAGCAGATGGCGCCACGTAACGTTTTCAGGCATAGGCGCTAGTTTTGTCTTAATGACGATACAGCTCATGAGCATAATTCCGATAGGCTTTCCCAGTAACAATCCGAAGAAGACCCCAAAGAATGCGGGGCTAGAAAGCACTTCACCCATGTCTACACCCACAAGTGATACGTCGGCGTTGGTAAGTGCGAACACGGGCAAAATTGCAAAATAGACCCACGGATAGAGTTTGTGTTCTAGGCGCGTTGCAGGGGGCGTAACCTGCTTAGCAACCTTGGAAAGCTTCTTGACTGTTTTCAGATAGTCTTTTTGCATTACCACAGGGGTGTCTTCGTCAAACGATTCGTGCGCTGCTTTTACTTGTTCACCTGACCAGCGGGTAAAGCTACGTAAATTCACTCGCGAACCAGTGGGAATGGCGAAAGCCAAAAGCACGCCCGCAATGGTGGAATGAACACCTGACATGTATACGCAGAACCAGAGGACAGCCCCCATAAGCAGATAAGGAAAAAGTGCATACACGTGGCGTTTATTCATGATGATGAGGAACACGAATATAACCGCAGCTGCCGCCAGCCAAGAAAACGACGGACTATGTCCGTAGAAAATAGCAATGACCAGAATAGCAATGATGTCGTCTGCCACAGCAAGGGTACTCAAAAATACTTTCACGCCATTGGGAATGCGCGATCCTAAAAGCGCCAAAATACCGAGTGCAAAAGCAATGTCGGTTGCCGTGGGAACACCCCATCCACCTATGGTTTCAGGGTTGTTTGCATTGAAAGCAAGATAGATGGCCACGGGAGCCATCACACCACCAAAGGCAGCCAAAATAGGCAGCAGCGCCTGACGGATATTAGTAAGTTCCCCTACGGTCATTTCGTATTTGATTTCCAAACCTACCAGCAAGAAGAATACCGCCATAAAAATGTCATTGATGATGTGTAAAAGCGACATTTCCCCTACAAAATCACCTATGAAGAAGCCTATTTCAGTATGGCAAAATTCTATAAAGGTTGCGTAGGCGGAAGTATTCGCAATGATGAGCGAAACTATGGCAGCCAATAGCATTACGGCAGCAGCTTTTGTTGAGGAGCTCGTAAAGTTCAGAAGGCGCTGATAGCGCACTTCGTGCTGCTGAACTTCTTCTATGTAGACTTCTCTTTTTCCAGCACGTGTTGATTCCTGCTCAGCCTGTGCTGATTCCTTTTCAACCCGTGCTGGTTCCTGTTCCGCCTGAACCACTTCCCTTTCGGGCAGTGAGCCAGACAAAGAATCTGCCAAAGAGGTTTTGTCGGTCTGAGAACTCATATATAGTCAACTTTCCAATTGCGTAGGATAAAAGCAGAGGGCAACATACACTATTGCCCCCATAATACGCCCACAAAAAACGAACCTCCAAAAGAAACCTACTAAATGACTATATAGCTGAGATAAAACCACTTTTTACTGTTACTTAGCCCCTCATCAGGCAGGTGCAAAAGACGCGGCAGTAAAGAAAATTCGCCGTTCACCGCCAGTTTCGCAAGCAACGCGCCCGTGCGTATCGCGCGAAATATTTCTAATTGATAGAAATTTTCACATATTGCCGCACGTCACATTCGTGACTTTCATTACAGCTTTCCAACAGGTAGAAAAATAACCCGCCGCGGGCACAAAAAGTACGGTATTCTATATCCAGCGGATGTGCTTAATGCCAGATGGCAGCACATTTTGCGACAGGTTTGTTGGCATGAACGAAGAGGTGAGCACTATGAGCATTACCGTAACCGGACGTAGAATGCCTGTCTCTGACGCTTTGCGTCAGTACGCCGAAGAGAAAATCGGCAACGCCATGAAAGTCATGGACATCAGCCCGCTGGATGCTGAAGTAGTTTTATACAGGGAAAAGAATCCAGCAAATCCTCGTCCTGCTGTATGCGAAGTCACTATGCGCACCAAAGGACACATCATCCGTGTAGAAGAAAACGAAGAAGAAATGTATGCTGCCATTGATGTGGCTGCAGCAAAGGTTCTTCGCCAGCTGCGTAAATACAAGACGCGCGTAATTGACCGCAAGGTTCGCTCGACTGAAGACATTCTGGCAGCAGTTCCTGAACCGAAGCCAACCGATCTTGATGCACTGATGGAAGAACTCTCAGCTGAAGATGAAGTTGTTCGTGTTAAAGAATTAGAATTTGAGCCCCTGACCGAAGAAGAAGCTCTTGTACAAATTGACCTTTTGGGTCACGACTTCTTCGCCTATACTGACCGCGACACAGGTGTCGTATGTATTTTGTATCGCCGCGGCGAGGGTGGCTACGGCTTGCTGAAACAAAAGGAGGACTAACTTTTATGGCAACGCTGGATATTGTGAAGGAAATCCTTCAGGAGAACCTTGAAATTGATCCTTCAACCGTAGACGAAAATTCTACCTTTGATTCATTGAACGTTGATTCGCTGGACATGGTAGAACTGATTTGCGAACTGGAAGAAAAGTGCGACATTGATTTTGGCGAACCTGAAGGTTTGCAAACCGTCGGCGATGTTATTAAGCACGTTGATAGCCTGAAGGCATAGCAACCAGCTAAACCAGCTGCAACTTCATCCAGAAGTTAGACCCAACCCGAGTGCTTCGGCACTCGGGTTGTTTTTTAAAGCTATTCCAAAAATCGAAAAATAATTTCATTTTTTGGAATAGAACATTGCACTTATTCCAAAATTCTTAAAAGTTTTAACTTTTTTGGAACAGGAAAACTCTACACCAAGTTTTGTTCCTATTGTTTTGCGTAAAACAGCTTGCGGTATTCACCCACGGAATAAAGACTTCCAAAAACACAGATAAGCTTGGTATTGGCGGCGTGCGCAAGTTTCGTGGCGGCTTCCAGAGCCTCTTCGGCTGAGGCTACGGTTTGCACAGGCATCAACGTGCCTTCTTTCACGGCTTCTGAACGAATGGCGGTAGCCAATTCTTCCGCTGATAGTGCTCGCGGATTGTTGGGCGTAGTACACACAAAACCTGAAGTTAAGGGGATAACTTGCTGAATCATGGCAGGGTAATCTTTGTCTGCCAGCACACTCATTATGAAAACAGGCTCTTCGCCAGGAAAAACGCTTTTAAGCGAATTCGCTAGCGCTTCGGCGCCTTGAGGATTATGACCACCATCGATAATAAGTTGAAAATCTTGGTAAGGTACTACTTCAAAGCGACCTGGCCATACGGTTTGAGCTATTCCCTGCTGAAAGTTTTCTTCAGTAATGTTCCAGCCGCGGGTTTTCAGAACTTGGATAGCCTCTATAGCAAGCGCTGCGTTTTCTGGCTGATAACTTCCCAGTAAACGAGTTGTATACGCGTGCTCTCGATAGGTAAACTGTCGAACAAGTTGATTCTTGAGTCCATCGAAGTCAGATGCTTTATCATCCGTAGGGACGGGTATTTTAGATTTATTCGCCAACCCAAGGGGACGTGTCTTTTGGGTTCTTTGGGTTGTCAATTCCCCAACCGAAAGCTCGCTGAAGTCGGCAATATGCAGGTCACAGCCACATTCACTAGCACGAACTGCAATAATATCCCGGGCTTCAGGCTCTTGAGGATAAGTGACCACGGACACGCCAGGCTTAATAATCCCCGCTTTTTCAGCCGCAATCTCCGCTAAAGTGTTTCCCAACAGGTCTGTATGATCCAGCCCAATGCGCGCGATAACGCACACCTCAGGGTTCTTAATCACGTTGGTAGAGTCTAGCTTGCCACCCAAGCCAACTTCCAAAACCACTATGTCACAAGCACTACGCGCAAAGTGCAGTAGCGCCACCGCTGTCATGAGTTCAAATTCAGTGGCATGGTCTCCTGTTTCTTCTGCTAACGCTTCTGCCTGCTTTTGCACATCCAGCGTTACGGAACATAAGTCATCCCAAGCGATATTATTCCCATTTACGCGAATGCGTTCTTCAAAAGTTTCAATATAAGGACTCGTAAAAAGCCCCACCTTATACCCTGCTGCTTGTAGGACGTTTGCTATATACGCACAGGTGGAGCCCTTGCCGTTTGTGCCAGCAACATGCACAAACCGAAGCGAATCCTGAGGATTGCCTAATCGCTCCATGAGCGCCACAATACGACCAAGCCCCGGTCTGGATGCTCTCCACCGGGGCTCGTTAATATACTCGACCGGATTAAATCCTTGAAGCAAAGACACTTTGTTATCCATGCTGGTCAACAGAACTCAGCAGCGGAACTTATGCTTGCTCCGTCAGATACTTTTCAATACCTGCAGCAGCACGTTTACCGGCACCCATTGCTAGAATGACCGTAGCGGCACCAATAACCGTATCGCCACCAGCAAATACGCCTGGTTTAGATGTCGCACAAGTTTCTTCGTCAGCCACCACCAAGTTGCGCGAAGTCACATCCAAACCAGGAGTGGTTTGCGCAATTAGAGGGTTGGTCTTCGAGCCAACAGCAATGACCACCATATCAACATCAATAACAAATTCGCTACCCTCAACCGGCACAGGACGGCGACGACCACTGGCATCAGGTTCACCTAATTCCATACGGACACATTCAATGCCAGTCACCCAGCCAGCATCATTCGTTAAAATGCGCGTGGGGTTCGTTAAGAGCTGGAAGTTCACACCTTCCTCTTCGGCATGGTGAATTTCTTCAGCGCGGGCAGGCATTTCTTCCATGCTACGACGATATACGATAGTGGTGTCTGCACCCAAGCGCAAAGCGGTACGCGCCGCGTCCATAGCGACGTTGCCGCCACCAACTACTACACATTTCTTACCAGCATATACGGGCGTATCGTATTCGGGGAACAGGTACGCCTTCATAAGGTTCACACGCGTAAGCAGTTCGTTTGCCACCATCACACCGTTAGCAGCTTCACCCTCAATACCTAAATAGCTCGGAAGACCAGCGCCCGTGCCCACAAAGACGGCGTCAAAGCCACGCTCTTCCATAAGCTCATCAATGGTATAAAGCTTACCTACCAACGCGTTTACTTCAAACGTTACACCTGCATCACTCAGAGCAGAAACTTCGCGTGCTACCAAATCTTTCGGAAGACGGAATTCGGGAATGCCGTAAGAAAGTACGCCGCCCACTTTATGGAGTGCTTCATACACCGTAACTTCACAGCCGCGCTTAACCAATTCGCCAGCGCACGTCAAAGACGCAGGACCAGAACCAACTACCGCAACTTTTTTGCCAGCAAGCGTTTTAGCGGCGGCATCAGAACCTGCACCTACACCTTCCTCAGAATTTGCTTCAGATGAGGTGATTCCCTGCTCCATTGCCCAGTCGGCAACAAAGCGTTCCAGGCGGCCAATACCCACCGGATCGCCATTTCTGCCGCGCGTACACTTGCCTTCACACTGTGTTTCTTGGGGACACACGCGACCACAAATAGCAGGAAGGGCATTTGCATCTTTCACCAGCGCAAATGCTTCAGCAAAATTACCTTCAGCAACCTGTGCCACAAACGAAGGAATGGGAACACCAACGGGACAACCTTCCACGCACGGGCTGTTTGGGCATTGGATGCAACGACGCGCTTCGTTTATAGCATCTTCTTCGGTGTAGCCTAACGCCACTTCTTCAAAGCACGTAGCCCTATAAGCAGGCTCCAGCGAAGGCATTGGGGTCTTTTCTTTTGACCTGTTCGGTTCATAGTTTAAACGTGGCATGTTATTCCCCCTTCCCTTCTTCGCCAGCGGGTGTTTGTGCATGTTCCCCGCAGTCGCGCCCTTCGGAAGCCGCCAACTTGGCAGCCATAATCTCACGCGCGGTACCTTCAAATTCTCTATACATAACGCCGCGACGCATTGCGTCATCAAAGTCAACCAAATGACCATCAAAGTCAGGGCCGTCAACGCAAGCATGCTTGTATTCGTCGCCCACCTTGACGCGACAACCGCCACACATGCCTGTGCCATCCACCATAAGTGGATTCATGGAAACCAATGTTTTGATGCCATGGGGGCGAGTTGTGGCGGCAACAAACTTCATCATGATGACTGGACCAACCGCCAATACCAGGTCATAGTCTGCGCCTTCTTCAATCCATTCTTGGAGCGGAGCAGTAACTACACCCTTGTTGCCATTTGATCCGTCGTCAGTCATAACTTTGTACCGATAAGCACATGCAGCAATTTCGTCTTCCAAAAGCACCAGGTCTTTATTGCGGAAACCGGTAATAACGTCCACCTTGCACCCGTGGTCAGCAAGCCACTTGGCCTGTGGAAAAGCAATAGCGGTACCTAAACCACCGCCAATT
Organism: uncultured Coriobacteriaceae bacterium; assembly: GCA_949294735.1. GTDB lineage: Bacteria > Actinomycetota > Coriobacteriia > Coriobacteriales > Eggerthellaceae > CASFII01. The sequence goes on from CASFII010000006.1 coordinate 328,683, forward strand.
ACGCACGCACGCTTGGAACCTTCAAGTTCGGTAGGGTTGCCCAAAGGGCCAGCAAAGTCCAGCAAACATTCGCCCGCTTTCATCTGAGCAAGACGCATGGTGGTTGCACCCACCGCTTGGAAAATAATGGTAACGGTTCCCTTTTCAGGATCGCATGCGTTCATGGTTAAGGGGATGCGTTCGCCTTTTTCGTCAATACGCAGCATAATGAACTGACCAGGCAAGATTTTATTAGCAATCTCTGGTGCCTGAACCACCATGCGCGTTACTTCAGAATTTAAGGCTTCGGTGCTCAGAATGGGATACATGTGCTTACTCCTTTGAAGTACCTTATTGTGCCTAACATATGCGCAGTAACACTGACTACCTACAACACTTCATCATAGCAAAATACAGCTTCAAAACAGCGAAACCTTTCAGGCTTCACCAAGCAATCAAAGAACTACTTGTAAATTAATTGTGATGAATCTTCAATTATTGGTTGAGGATGTAAAGAACTTAATCTGAACAGCAGATTCGGAGCGAAGTCTACGCTAAAGTTAGTATTGGTATACCGTGAAGCAGGTTGTGCGAATTAACAGAATACATGCTCGTAAATACACGGACCTTTAGGGTCGATTTGCACTCAAAGCTTCTCTACGCACAAAGGAATGCATTGAACATCAACCAAATCAAATACTTTGTTTCCGTTGTTGAACTGGGCAGCTTTTCTAAGGCCGCTCAAAGTCAATTTCTTACGGTTCAGGGCATGTCTAAAGCTATTTCCGATTTGGAACGCGAAGTAAAAACACCTCTTTTGGTGCGCAAGGCTCGCGGAGTAGCTCCTACTGCATTTGGTCTGATTTTCTTTGAGCAGGCTCGCTTAGTGCTAGATACCTTCCAAGAACTTGAAGAGTTATCTGCCAGCCATAACCAGGCTATTGCCTCAGAGAACCCTTTGACCATCATCGTTTCTTCCCCTACGTTTTTAAGCGCAAAGCGAGCAGCTCGCTGTCTTGAACAGTATTTCAAAAAGCAGCTTGGGTTAGAAACCTTTGTTTCTTTCGGGTCTTCCGCAACCTGCTACAAAGCCTTAGCAGATGGTACGGTAAACGCTATGGTAGTCTTCGGCACCATTGAAGCAGAGCATCTTTCCTCAACGTTTATCGGCAAAGTTCCCGTAGGAGCTATGGTGCTCAAAAACCACCCCTTAGCAAAACAAGCCGAAACTACTCTTTCTGAAGTTATGAGCTATCCGCTGGGACTTTCACTTGCATTTGAAGGTTTTAACACTTCTTTGGAAGAGGACTTTAGAAAACGCAATCTACCCACTGACTTTATTCGCATGCAACCCCGTCTTAAAGACACACTCAGCTTTTTCAAGAACAAAGGGGTTACCCTCGTTCCTTATATTCCTGCAATTGGAGATCTACTTCCGAAAAGCGTTGTGCTCCCCTTTAACGAACCAGATGTTCCTACCGTTCCACTCTACTTGGCACACTCAAAGCAACATGAAGACGAAAATTACTTGAAACTACGCAATCTTGTTGCGCCGAAATTATCAGAATAAGAGCTTTCAGCTCTGCACCTGGTAGCACTTCAGGTAGCTGCACCAGGTAGTAACTTCGGGTAGCACTTCAGGTAGCTATACTTGGCAGCCACCTTTTGCGACTGCGTTTGGCAGCCACTTCATATAACTGCACTCAGAAACCAGCTCTAGCAACTGCGCCAGAACAGGCTATTCTTCGTTGTTTTCTTTACCGAGTAATTCACCCAACGTTGCAAAGTCGTTTTCAAGCGCTTCGCGTTTTTTGCCGTCATACAACGCTGCGGCGGGATGGAAAATAGGAAACACCTTGAATTTACCTGCTTGATGAAGTGTGCCATGCAAACGAGTGATGCCTATTTCAGTTTTCAATATGAACTTAGTGGCAAAGTTCCCCAAAGTCACAATAAACTCAGGATCAATGGTGCGCGTTTGTTCGCGCAGAAATGGCGTGCAGACTTCAATTTCTTCTGGACGTGGGTCGCGATTTCCCGGGGGACGACATTTCAACACATTCGCAATGAAAACGTCTTCTCGCTTAAGCCCCGCAACTGAAAGTAATTCATCAAGATATTTGCCTGCAGCACCCACAAAGGGCTCACCCTGCAAGTCTTCATTTTTCCCCGGAGCTTCACCCACAATCAGCACCCGTGCTGCTGGATTTCCTACTCCAAACACGGTCTGCGTTCTTCCGTCGGCCAGAGGACAAGCGTGACACGCTTCCACCTGAGCGCGAATTTCATCAAGAGGAATATGAGGTTTAGACATATTGGTTCCTACTTAAAACGACATCGAGTAACTGAGCGCGTTTTGTGAAACGTTTTATTTATACAAACGCGGCAGACGGAGCGAAAATCCTGTTGCCAGCTCATAATTAATGGTGTCAAGCTTGTTTGCCATGTCGTCAAGCGTGATTACTGCATCACCTTGACGCCCCACCAACAACACTTCGTCGCCCACCTGCGGTTCTATTCTTTGGCGTACACCGTATGAACGCAAATCAACCTCAAACATACACTGATCCATACAGATAGAACCTACTTGATGAAAACGCTTCCCCTGGAAAATAACGTCTGTATTATTTGAAAGCTTACGTGGAAGCCCGTCGGCATATCCAATGGGAATGGTGCAGATTTTCACACTACCAGGACTTCTGTAGGTCATGCCATAGCTCACACCTTCGCTCATAGGCACCACACGCGCATCCGTAACACGCGCATGCACGCTCATGGCGGGATGAAGGTCAACCATCATGCGAGTTTCTTGGCTAGGATGCAGTCCATACATAGCAATCCCCAAGCGCACCATATCGAAGCGTACTTCAGGATAGCGAATTGCTGCCGCAGAGTTGGCTGCGTGAACAATGCCAGGGTTAATTCCTGCGGCGCGAAGCGCGTTGATGGCCTCCACAAAGCGCTTCGCCTGGATGTTGAAATCCAGTGTTTCACTACTGTCAGCTGTAGCAAAATGAGTAAAGGTACCTTTCAGCTCAAGCGCACGATGGAAGCTTACTTGACTCATAAATGCCACAACTTCGTCATGACGCACGCCGATTCTGTTCATGCCAGTGTTCACGGCTAGATGATACGGAGCTCGTAACCCACAAGCATCCGCTGATTCGGCGTATTGGATAGCGAATTCGGGCGAATAAACCGATGGCATGATTTTATAAGCCAAAAGAAGCGGAATGGATTCTGCTGGCGGCTGCGACAAAATGAGAATAGGCGCATTCACTAAGCCCTCGCGCAAGTCGATGGCCTCTTGAACGGTTGCAACACCCAAATAATCTGCGCCAGAATTGAGAGCCGTTTTCGCACAGCGAACCGCGCCGTGGCCATAGCCATCAGCCTTCACTATTGCCATTAAACGTGTATTTGCACCAATGCCTTTACGAATAAGACTTACGTTATGACGAATGGCATTAAGGTCGATTTCCAACCATGCCCAGCGACGATCGGTTTCGGGAATTCGTGCCAGCTTTTCTGGGTCAAACGTAGCAGGCTCAGTTGCTTGTACACGGTTATGATCACGCGTGTATTGAAAGGCACCAACGCCCCTATTTGCAAAACCTGTAAAACCGTTTGGAATATCAGCCACCGAAAAGCCTTTCTCTCAATGCGGCATGGCTTTTAAGATGCGCCTTTGCGCTTAGTCACGCTCTTTTTGATACGAGAAAAGTATACCGCTAATTGCAACAGTAAGCTTAATTAACCCAAGGGAACCCAAGGGGACGTGTCTTTTGGGTTCTTAGGTGCTGCGAAATTATTAGAGGTGGACTATGCGCGTAGCGAAATAATTCACCAAGCTAGGCTTATGGCTTGTGAAAATGAGTCCTTTGTTTTTTTGCTCAATTTCAGAAGCCAACACATTCCAAATATCAACTTCAGTTATAGCATCTAACATGGTAGAAATCTCATCGGCTATCAAATAGGGTGAATTAGTAGCAAGCGCTCGTGCGATACAAAAGCGCTGTAGTTCTCCTCCTGAAAGCTCGTGTGGATAACGGTCAAGCCACGCTTTCTTAATGCCCAAAATCCGCATGAGCCGCTCGTTCTCTTCAGGTGAGCCTCCTGCTTCCGCAAGTGTTTCGTCTAAACGCATGCGAGGATCAAGAGCTCGTTCTGGATGCTGCCCGATAAGCTGAACGGGAAAAACACCTTGGATACTACCAGAGCTTGTGCAATCCCCTGCAACAGGTACACCATCCACCAAAACACACCCACCTTGCGGCGCAATATACCCCGCCGCAATACAGCATAAGGTAGTCTTTCCACCTCCTGAAGGCGCCAAAAGTGCCACCCTCTCGCCGGGGGCAACTTTCAAATTGAAATTCTTAAAGAGAGCTTTATTGCTAAACCCAAAGGTAATATCCCGTAACTCAAGCATGAGACTCACCGCCCTTATCCCATGCATGCACTGCGCGCCACAGTGCCTTACTGAAGGGATGCTGGAGCGTTTCTTCGCTGGAGAAATTATCCGCTGCTGTTTCTTCCACAACCGTACCGTCTTTAAACACGGCAACACGGTCAGCAACGCGAAGGGCAAGTTCTACGTCGTGCGTGATAAGCATAACGCCGCCACCCGCATCAGCAAAGAAACGGAAATCGTCCATAGCGCGAACGGCCAAATCAAGACTCATACCTGGTGTAGGTTCATCCGCAATAATAAGTTTAGGGTTATCCATAAGAGCGCAGCACAACAAAACACGGCGCGCCATACCGCCAGAAAGCTCATGTGGGTATAAATTCGCTACACTTAAATCTAATCCATAGCGCTTAAACAATTCTTGCTGTTTACGTTCACGCTCAGCACGGTTTGCCGCAGAAGAGCACCAACCTTGCACCTGGTTACCAACACGCATGAGTGGATCGAGATAGTTCACACTTTGCGGCACTAAAGAAATCCCATGTCCACGCAACTGAGCCAGCGTTTCAGCTGTTTGCGGCTTACCGTCAAACCAAATTCGCCCACGGACCGTAGCGTTTGGTTCAAATAGCCCCAAAATACTATCTGCCAAAAGCGTTTTTCCTGAACCACTAGCGCCTACTACTGCCAAAATCTCTCCAGCGTGCACCGAAACGCTTAAATCACGCGCCGAGTGAACTTGTTCTCTTTCAGAAGCAAAGAATGAACCTTGCGAAGCGTACCGTTCGAAGCTGATTGACAGGTGCTCTACCTGCAACAAATGATGACCGTCTGTATGCATTGAATCAGAAGTGTGCGTATGGTGGTGGTGCATCTGCGTACTTACATGCTGAAGGTTTTCGTGCAGTGTTATGTCCTTTTGCGCGCCTTCCTGCAGGTTATTCATCGCAACCACCCCCTATTCCTGCGAGGTACGGGGGTCAAGCAGCTTGCGCACATTTTGCCCCAAACGATCAAACACCAAAACCACTACCAACAAAGCAAGTCCAGGAAATGCCGCAAGCCACCACATTCCCGCCGAAAGATACCCCATAGCTTCTGACAAAATAATGCCAATGGCGGGCTGTTCGGGTGACAGACCAAACCCCAAAAAAGTGATGGACGCCTCGTGCAAAATGGCGTGCGGAAATAACAATATTAATCCGGCAATAAACTGAGGTAAGACATAGGGCAAAAAATGGTGCAGGGCTATGTAGAGAGGGCCCTTCCCTAAACGACGGGCAGCCATAATGTAGTCAGCTTGTTTGCATTGCAGAAGTTCCGCACGAACCACTCGCGCAAGGCTTCCCCAGTGGGTAAGCGCAACACCAACCGTCACGCCAACAAAACCTTTACCAAGTGCAAAAGAAATGAGTACCAGCAGCACAATATGGGGAACACCCATTAAAAGGTCAATGAGCCAGGTTACAACCGTGTCTGCCCGCTTGCCTCCCAAAGCAGCTACCGCGCCTAGAACAAGAGCAATAACTGCAGAACAGCCTGCAGCCAAAACGCCTACTAAAATACTGGTAGAAAGCCCAGCCACGCTTCGGAGAAGCATATCGCGGCCGAGCCAGTCGGTTCCAAAGGGGTGTTCAAAGCTGGGAGCTAGCTGCTTCTCTAAAAAATTACTTTGCGAAGCCGCATCAGAAAACAGAAGCCCCGCAGCAACCGTCATAACCAAAAGCAACGAAGCAAGCACACACACAAACACCATGCGCTTACGTGTAGCAACACGCCGCTTGGGTGGCTGATATAAAACGGGCACTGCCACAGAATCGCTACGCATGAGCACCCGCCTCCGTATCATCAACATGAAACACGCCTTTTGCTTGTTTCTTAGTGCGCATCCGCGGATCTATCACCGCGTATAAAACGTTTGCACACGCGTTGCCGCCGAACACCAGCGCCGCAGAAACAAGAGCAATACCAGCTAGAAGCGCCACGTCGCCACCTAAACCTGCGGTCACTGCCGCCTGTCCTAACCCTGGATACGAAAAAACCTGTTCCACTAAAACAGAACCGCCGAATATTTCTGAAATGCTTGCAAATTGCAGACTCAGGGCAGGCAGAGCAACATTGCGAAGAACATGACGGCGAATAAGCGTGAACCCGCCTTCGCCTCGTGTTCGCGCAAACTTCACATAGGAACTCTCAAGCACATCACACGCTTTTTCGCGCGTATGAAGAGCAATGTTAGCAACCCCCAACAATGACAGCGTTGCTGCAGGCAGCACTAAATGGTGAGCTAAGTCTGCCACGGTAATGTCCGAAGCTGCCATGCCTATGGGAACTGAAAAGCCAAAGGGAAACCAGCCAAGCCACACGGAAAAAACCATCAACGCAATAAGCGCAAGCCAAAAGGTAGGAGTTGAGGCGAGTAAATACGCATAAGCACGTATTATTTTATCGGGCCATCTACCCCTAAACGCGGCCGCGACCACACCAAGCACAAAACCCAGGACACCACTTATAGCCCAAGCAATTCCCATGAGAACCAAAGAATTGCCCGCCCTTTGTGCAATAACTTCTGCCACAGGAGCGTTGAAACGAAGAGAGGTGCCCATATCTCCCTGCAAAAGAGCACCTAGCCAATTGACGTAGCGCTCCCAAAATGGCGCATCAACACCCCAATATAGTTCAAGTTGTACGCGCTTTTCTTCGCTCATTGTTACGTAAGCTGCTTGACCAACATTTGCTTGAACTGGGTCAATGGGAGAAACGCTTACCAGAAAAAAGACGACGAGGCTTACTGCCAACATAAGAAGGCAAAATTTAAGCAGTTGTCGAATAAGTGTATGCACCTTTGTAGTTCCCTAAAACTGCTGAAGCTATCGCCAAGACCACTGGTCAATATTGTTCACAAGCGACCATCCGTGCCCGTGAGGATGAGGTTTCTGCTCTGCCACATCTAAACCTTGGCGGCAGAAATAAAGGTGGTCAACATTAGCGAGCCATACCCAAGTGGAAGCACCCTGTGGTGCTACCCCTGTCTGCGTTTCGCTATCCCATTGAGCCTTGTGGTAGTACGTATAAGAATCTTCAATCTGAGGCTGCTTTAAAGCGTTTTCAAGCGCAGTATCAACTTCTGAGTTTTCATAGCACGCATAATCACCCCATCCTTGCGAATGAGTGAGTTCGTATAACTCAACAGGTGAGTTCGATCCCCAACCCCACAACACGGGAGTGGAATACTGCCGTACATATATGTCGTCCCAGCTTAAACCTTGCACGATAACCTCAATACCAAGCTCTGCTGCCTGTTCGGCAAAATCGAACGCTAGTGCCTGACGCGTGGAATCGCCTGCCGCATACAACAAATCAAACGACGCGCGCACCCCTTCTTTTTCGCGAACACCATCAGAACCTGCCTTCCAGCCAGCTTCATCTAAAAGCTTTTTCGCATACGAAGTATCAGGAGTTATTTCCATATCAGGGGAAGCCCAAGGCATACCGTCTGAAACACTCCAGGCAACCTTGCCAAACCCATTGAGTACATGGTCAATCATGCGAGTACGATCAATTCCGTAATTGAGAGCACGCCTTACGACGATGTCACAAGTAACATCATTTCCCGCTTCATAAGCCATATCTTCTTCAATGACTTTCGTACTGCCTGCAGGGATACTCGGCAACGAAATACCGCGCGAATCAACAGAAGCGCAGTTTAGGAGGTCATAATTTTCGGGGATGTTGGCTGCAAGACTAGCGGAAGTATATGCCACATCAATACTGCCACTTACCGCAGCTGCCATAGAAGCGTCCTCTTCCATAAAAAGCACCACTAGACGTTCTATCTGCGGTTTTTCACCGTAATACAGTGGATTTGCCGTGAGAATAACCTGTTGGCCTTGATCCCACTGCTCAAGCAAGTAGCGTCCACTACCAATGGGATTTGCGCCATAGTTTTCGCCGTAGGCATGTTCGGGAACAATACCCACCACTGCGAGCGTATATAAAAGTGCATTGTTGGGCGCATTCATTTCTAGCACCACATGAGTGTTATCCGTTGCGGTTGCCTTCTTAACCGAAGAAAGATCTGCTTGGGAGGCAGGGTTTTTAAGTATGCCATTAATGGTAAACGCAACATCTTTAGCAGTCAGAGGTTCGTCGTCGGAAAAGACCACATCATCTCGAATCGTAAACGTCCATTGCATGCCATCAGGCGAGCACTCATAGGAAGTTGCCAGGTCATTTTCAAACTCTAAATCCACATTGGTAGTAATGAGCGTCGACTGAATGAGCGGTTCATGAACATGTTCCCCGCAGCCCCACGCAACTAACGGATCAAAACCAGCCGCCGGTTCAGAACCAGGAGTCATGGAAAGTATCACCTGTTGGGCTGTTTGAGCGCCAGTTTCATTCTCTGTCTCTGCGCCGCTACTTCCCCGCTGAGAGCACGCCGACAAAAGCCCTCCTACAGAAACAGAGGCAGCACCAAAGGCAGCTAATTTAAGAAAACCTTGTCGTGAAATGTTTTTCATATTAAATCCTCGAAGAAAAGGAGGGGTCTAAAGTCTTTAGGAAACCAAGCGCCCTTTTAACACACGCTTTTTGTGGCAGCTGCGCGGCATTCTTTCACCAGCCGCTCCATTTCGTTTCCTTTCCCCGATTGCAATGCTAACTTTTACAGTGTTACTCATTTCAAATCCGTAACACAGCGCACCTCACTATACCAGAAGAAGTGCGCTGGTAGTGTTACGAATAGATAATTCGTAACTTCATAGGTAAAAGTTCGGCAAATGGTATTTTTTGCAAAACATCACCACATTTTGGGGTCAACCTTTGGGCTATAATCAAGCGGTTGTGTGAAGCCGATTTCGAAGAGATGCAGTCACCAGCGACGAAAGGAAAAATTATGCGCATCGGGTTTGATAACGAGAAATACATCACCTTGCAAGCAGAACGTATTCGCAAACGCATTAATTCTTTCGGAGGAAAACTATATCTGGAATTCGGCGGCAAGCTTTTTGACGACCATCACGCTGCTCGCGTTTTGCCTGGTTTTGAGCCTGATTCTAAGATTCGCATGCTTAAAAGCCTCATTGATGACGTAGAAATCATTGTTGCCATCAACGCCAACGACATCGAAAAGAGCAAAGTTCGCGGGGACCTTGGTATTACCTACGATGATGATACCCTGCGCCTGATGGATGTTTTCCGCAGCATGGGTTTTTATGTAAGCAGTGTTGTTATTACACACTATGCTGGGCAGCCTTCTGCTGACCTGTTCCGTCGCCGGTTAGATAGCCTGGGTATTAAGAGTTATCTGCACTACCCTATTCCAGGTTATCCCTATGACATTGATCGCATCGTAAGTGATGAAGGTTATGGCAAAAACGATTTTGTAGAAACTACGCGCCCGCTTGTTGTGGTGACGGCACCTGGCCCTGGTTCAGGCAAAATGGCTACGTGCCTTTCTCAGCTTTATCACGAAAACAAGCGCGGTGTTGCTGCTGGGTACGCCAAATATGAAACGTTCCCTGTTTGGAATCTTCCTCTAAAACACCCAGTTAATATCGCCTATGAAGCTGCTACGGCAGACTTAGACGATGTAAACATTATTGACCCCTTCCACCTGGAAGCATATGGTGAAACCACCGTTAACTACAACCGTGACGTAGAAATCTTTCCCGTGCTGAAAGCCATGATGGAAAAGATTTCTGGCACGAGCCCCTACAAAAGCCCCACCGACATGGGTGTTAATATGGCAGGCATGGCAATCATCGATGATGACGTGGTTTGCGAAGCTGCTCGCAAAGAAGTTATTCGTCGCTTCTTCAACGCTGCTGTTGAAGAAAAACGCACCGGTGCGGGCGCAGATATTGTTGAAAAACTTGAGCTCTTAATGAACCAAGCTGGTGTTTCAGTGAATCAATTCCCGGCTCGCAGTGCCGCCCTGTTAAAGGAAGAAATGACAGGTCGCCCCGCTGCCGCCATGATGTTGCCCGATGGCACAGTGGTCACGGGTAAAACCTCGAACCTCCTTGGTGCTGCAAGTTCACTTATTATGAACGCCTTGAAGGGTGTAGCGGGCGTAGACGATGAAATTGACGTCATTAGTGACGCAGTTATTGAACCTATCTGCAACTTAAAGACAGGCGTGTTGCATAGCAAGAACCCACGCCTCCATTCGGATGAAACGCTACTGGCTCTTTCCGTGAGCTCTGCAACTGACCCACTTGCTAAGAAGCTCATTGATCACGCAGGGGACTTGAAAGGCTGCGACGCATTTTTCTCAGTCATTATTTCTGCAGCAGACGAAAAGCTTTATCGTGCTTTGGGTATCAATGTATGCTGCGAACCGAAATATGAATCACATCGCTTCTATCACAATAAGTAGTAGCGCGTATTAGCACTAGCGTGCTAAACCTCCACGCAGCTACGTGGATTCCTAAAAAATCAACGCCCAAGAAAATCTCCTGGGCGTTTTTTTCACGGAAAACTAGGGAAACCTTAGAAAAACACCTTCGAAACATGTTCGTAGAAGCTGTCGCTCTTATAGCGCAAAAGCGTGGTAGGAACGTCGCCCGTGTGCACATAAACCCGCTGCACGGGCGTCTCAAACGGAATCATTTCACCATCGATAAAAAGCGTCGCCTCACGCGATGCTGGGTTACCAGATAAATCAACCTCAACGATGTCGTTGCTGGCAGTTACCAAAGGTCGCGCATGCAAGCTGTGGGGAGCCAGGGGTACAATCACCAGTCCGTCGAAACTTGGAGCCACCAGGGGTCCTCCAGCCGAAAGAGCATAGGCGGTAGAACCAGTAGCGGTAGCTACCACCAAACCATCTCCACGCATTTCTGCAATAGAAGATCCTGCTATAGCCAGCGAAAAGTCAATAATGCGCCCATTCGCACCACGAGTTAGCGCCATCTCATTCAGAGCAAAGAAGCTCCGCGGATTGATAGGGTCACCATATTCGTCAACTTCATCGCCTTCGCAAAGAACATCAATACGTAAATTGGTACGCCGCTCTGCCGTTGCATCTTCCGATAAAGCTGCAGCCAAAACAGCTACAACACCTTCGCTATTGGAATTCGCCAAAAAGCCCAATCTGCCAAAATTAATACCTAAAATAGGAACACCCGACGCCCCAATATAACGTGCCGTGCGCAAAATGGTTCCATCGCCGCCTAAGATAACGGCCAAGTCGTAATCTTCGGGACTACCAAGATCTGACTCTACAGGCGCATCAATCACACCCACCTGTGGCGAATCGCATAACGCATAGTCAATGCCCTGCGTTGCTAAATAGGTTGCTAAAAGCAGCGAAGCGTCCACTGCCTGTGAATTGGAATTATTACGTACGATAAGGATACGCATAGGGCTTCCCACCTTCATTTTTGCTATGATGGGACATTATACTAAATGCAAAGGAACCCGTATGTCCGACAAGCTCAGCCGAGCTCAACATAGTTTCTCGACTCGCCCGTTTTCTACGGGCGAGTTACCTGTTCGTGGCCGGCATGCGGCACTTGACCGCACCGCTATAGCTCATGGCGTAGCGCAAACGGTCGTTCCTTATCAACCAAATGCAGAAGAAAGCATCCGTGCCCGTGCGGCACACCATGCCAAACAGGGTACTACCACTCGCACTGCTGCGGCCGCTGCCGAAAGTGCCAAAGCTAAAGCAGGTGGAGTTTCGGGACGCCATGTAGCTGGTGTAAGCCCTGCTTCTACAGCAGAAATCGTCATAAAAGGAAAACACGCGGGACGCGACAAAACACGCGAAGCAATGTGGGAGCTAACGCAAGACTACCAAAGAGCAACGCACGGAACGCCAACGAACGCCGCACGCATTGCCCAGCGCCATGCGCAGAACGCGATCGCACAGCACAAAAGCTCGCCGCAGCGCACAAGCGAACAGCCAGAGGCGCATCAAAACCAGCAAACACTGTCTCAGCACTTGCCCGTTCAACAAGCAAGACAACAGCAGAAAGCGTTGAACCAGGCGCGCGCGCAGCTAGCGCAACCAGCTCAGCCGCCCAAGCCGTCACAAAACAAAACCAATAAGCCCACTCCCACCCCCGACGAAAACAACATTGGCGCTTCAGCAGCACTCATGAGCGTCTGCACCATTATTTCGCGCATCACGGGGTTTGCACGAACCTGGGCGATGGCGTTTGCCCTTGGTTCCACCATGCTTTCCAGTTCTTATCAGGTGGCTAATAACTTGCCTAATATGCTCTATGAACTGGTTATTGGCGGCATGCTGGTAACAGCATTTTTGCCAGTATATCTTTCAGTTAAGAAGAAACTAGGCAACGAAGCAGGGAACGCCTACGCCTCCAATTTATTTACCATTGTTATTATCTTGCTGGGCGCGCTTTCGGTTGTATGCATAGCATTTCCTGCACAGGTCATTTATACACAGAGCTTCTTCTCTGACCAGAGCACCATGGGAGATGCCACCTACTTCTTCCAAATCTTTGCTATTCAGATTGTATTCTACGGCGTCAGCTCTATTTTGTCGGGTCTTCTGAATGCAAACCGCGACTATCTATGGTCTTCAATTGCGCCAGTAGCGAACAACCTAATTGTTATCGCGTCGTTCGTGGCTTATGTATTTGTTGAACCCGTCAATTCCACCCTCGCACTTTTGATTATTGCGGTAGGCAATCCATTGGGCGTGTTTATTCAAATGGCAATGCAGTGGCCTGCTCTTCGCAAAAACGGCATTCGCCTGCGCCTTCGCTTGAACCTGCGTGACCCCGCCCTGCGCGAAACCATAGCACTTGGCCTTCCTACGATTCTGGTAATGATTGGTTCATTTGTAGTAGTTTCCGTACAAAATGCCACGTCCTACGCTTACACCGAAGACGGCCCTTCCATCATCATGTATGCACGACTTTGGTACACGCTACCCTATTCGTTCTTGGCAGTTCCTATTACAACCGCCATGTTTACCGAGCTATCTGACATGCACGCCGACAACAACTTCGCTGGCATCAAGCGAGGCATCGTCAACGGCACGAACCAGATTCTTTTCATGCTGATTCCATTCGCTGCCTACTTGATTGTATTTTCGGTGCCGCTGGTAACGCTTTACCACGCAGGTGCATTCACCATGGACAGCACCTACCAAATTGCAAGCTACTTGTGTGCACTTTCGCTTTCCTTGCCAATTTATGGTGTTCATTCCTACCTGCAAAAAGCGTTTAGTAGTTTGCGCCGTATGGGAACTTTTGCCATCGTGAACACCATTATCAGCGTTATGCAAGCGCTTCTTATTGTTGGTGCAGCAGCGTTCACCACCCTGCCCATTGAAAGCATCGCGTGGTCAAGCATCGCATTTTACCTGGTAGGAGACGTTATGCTCTTTGCTTACCTGCGCATTCGCTTCGGCAAACTGGGACTAAGCTCTATCTTCCGCGCATGCGTGCTGGGAACCATTTTTGGCGTGATTGGCGCGGCAGCTGGCGCAGGCGTGCTTTTGGCACTTGAAACATTCGTGGCGCCTCTTTCGGGAAGTATTCCGCAGGCATTTGGCTACGTAGTTGCAGGTGGCTTAGTTGCCCTATTTGTTACGTTCGGACCAGCCGCAGCGCTTCGTCTACCCGAAGCGGTATTCTTTACATCGGTTATTGATAAATTCACACGAAAGTTTAAACATAGCTAGCACTTACACAATGGCGTTTGATTAATGCCTGCGTCCAAAAATGTTCAAGGAGACAAGATGACTTTGAATGCTTCGTATACGCCCCTTCTTAAGCGCGAACAAGTCGCCGAACTTTTGCAACCAGTTGTTGTGGGTGGCGACATCCTTGCCTACAGCTATGTGCGAGAACTTCACCGCGCCTTCGGTATTCCTAAAACTATTGTCCTAGCAGCTGCAGATATCAAAATGCTTTCAAGCAGCCGTTTCACTGACTACCGCATAGAAGAAGGGGTTCACGACGAAGCAGAGCTCATGGTCATCCTTGAAAAGCTGGCTGAAGAGGTGCACCAGGAAAACCCGAATCGCATGCTGCTCTTACTAGGATGCGACGACTGCCACGCGCGCCACCTTTCTGGAAATAAGGCACGCTTGGAAGCGGCTGGTTATGTGGTTCCCTATATTGATTTCGAACTCCTGGACAGCATTACACAAAAGCGCCGCTTCTACGAAATATGCGAAGAACTTGATATTCCTTACCCCCAAACCTGGTATTTCAGCTGCGGCGAAGATGGGCCCAAGACTCTCCCTGTGGAAGACTTCACATATCCGCTGATTGCAAAGCCTTCTAATTCAGCGCAATTCCAGGATGCCGAAGAAACTATTCCTGGTTGGCGCAAGATTTATGAAATCGACAGCGCTGAAGAACTTACTCAGGTGTGGGAAAGTATTCGTCAATCAAGTTACAACAACCTCCTGGTACTGCAAGACTTTATTCCTGGTGGCGACGATGCCATACGCACGCTTACTACCTGCTCTGATGCGCAAGGCGAAGTGAAGGCAGTATCTGGCGGTGTTGTGTGTTTGCAAGATCACGATCCCACCGCTTTAGGAAACCCGCTTTGTATTATGGGAGAACGCGAAGAGGCCATTATCGCGTGCGCAAAAAAATTCCTGGCGCACACCAAATATCGCGGGTTTGCAAACTTCGACATCAAGTATGACGAACGTGACGGTTCATTCCGTTTCTTCGAGGTAAACACCCGCTGCGGACGCAACACCTACTACATGAGCTTGGGCGGTCTGAATTTCGCTGAACTTATGGTGCAAGAATTTATTTTGGGCGGCATTGAAGAATACCGTGAAGCCTACGAGCCGTTTTTGTACTGCTGCGTTCCTGCCTATGTACTCAAACGAAGCATGGATAATAAAGACCGTTTGACAAAAGCTCTCAAACTATTAAAGAAAACCAAAGATGCTTATCCGCTCCATTACAGCCCTGATACTTCAGCACACAACCGCTGGGCAGAGATAATGTATCTGAACCAAATTCGCAAGTTTAAGCGCTTTTACTGGGACACTAACGGAAAGCAACTCAAGTAAACCTGTGACACACTGAACCGCTTTGGGACTGTATCAAGGCTGCTTCGAAGTCACCGCTGGCGACTCCCTGTAACCACAAGGTAACCGCCAAGTAACCGCACTGTTACAGGACAGTAATTCTAGGTCAAACGTGGGTATTTTCCGAATATGCTTGCAACACTTTACAAGCCGTTTACAATGACGTAGTTACGGAATAAACAAGACTGGTACTTCTGAATAAGGAGTTTCTTATGCCAGATACACCACAAAATCAGCCAAATCGCTATGGGTCTCAGCGCCCTTCAAATAACTATGGACAACCTCGCGAAAGCTATGGTCGCGCCCATACAAACCCTGCTTCTCGTTCAGCGTATGGTCAGCCTTCACAAAGTGCTAACCGTCAAGGCGAACGCGCTCAAGTGGCTTACCCAGGACGCCCTAGCAGGAATGGATCTTATCAGCATCCGCAAGGTACTTCGCGCACGCAAAACGCATCGCGTTCGCAAGAACACACCCCACAAAGATCTTCGGTAAATCAAGATCGTCGGTCTCGCACCGCTTCTGATGGTACACGCAAGCAGCGTCCGTCATACAGCCAACAGCGCCGTACAAGCACAGGCCGCACAGATGCAAACAGGCGCAATGCGGTTCAGAAAAACCCAGAAACGGCAATGTATAATTCGTTCGACCGTTATTCCCAGGCTAAGAAGGCACGTAAAAAGAAGAATCCTTTTGCCATTGGTGCTGCAGTGGTACTGCTTGTTGCCATTGCGGTAGGTATTTATCTTTTCATTAATCCCCCCGTATACAACATTACTGTTAATGGTGCCACCCATACGGTAAACCGCGGGTGTACTATCGACACCATTTTGGAAGAAGGCTACGCCGAACCAACACCGGGTAACCTTATGGCTATTGATGGGTCGCTCCTGGAAGAAGGCAAGGGCGATCGCTTTGCTGCAACGGTCAACGGTAAAGAAACAAACGACGGCAACACTGAACTTGGAAAAGACGCCGTAGTGGAAATCAGCGATGGCGCTGACGTGACTGAAACTTTCCAAACCACCGTTGAAGAAGTCCCCTACAAAAAGGTAGAAGACGACAACTACTGGGCAGGTTCGCTCCATGTCTACACTAAGGGTGAAAACGGCGAACGCACCACAAAGACAGGTGACATCTCTGGTATTCAAGTTACCGAAGACACGAAGCCTGTCGTAAACGAGGGCTATCACATCTATACGGCCGACACGGGCGACGACAAGGTTATTGCCCTTACGTTTGACGACGGTCCTTGGGATACCACTACAGAACAAATCTTAGACATCCTGAAAGAAAATGGTGCGAAGGCAACGTTCTTCACTATTGGCGAACAGATTTCTAGCCATAAAGACACGGTAAAGCGAGCTGCTGAAGAAGGCCACCAAATTTGTACACATACTTGGGATCACGCGAGCGGCAGCGGCAATGGCGTTGACCTTACGCTCATGAGTGCTGACGAACAGATTGAAGAAATTCAAAAGGGTCTGGAAGCCATTTCTGAAGTTACTGGCGAAGAAGCCAGCAAGGTTATTCGCGCCCCAGGCGGTAACTTCCACGGTGACATCATTTGGACCCTGCAGCCTTATATCACCGCTGAAGCAGGTTGGAACGTAGACACTGAAGACTGGCGTTTGCCAGGCGCTGACACCATTGCGCAGCGCATTATGAGCGCCAAGTCAGGCGATGTGGTTCTGATGCACGACGGCGGCGGTGACCGTTCGCAAACCGTGGCTGCTCTGCGTCAAGCATTGCCACAGCTGGTGGAACAAGGCTATAAGTTTGTCACTATTGATGAGCTTTTAGCTTACGGTATGCCCTCTGAATAGCGAAACCCAAAGGTAACTTAAAGAACCCAAAAGGGACGTGTCTTTTGGGTTCTTTTCTCACGCAAAACGATTACTTTGAACGTGCAAGTAATTCGCGAGCATGCGCAAGCGAGGTTTCACTTACCTCACCCGAAAGCATGCGGGCAATTTCAGCGGGACGCCCTTCTTCCGAAAGCTGCCTCAGTAAGGTTTCTGGCATATCGCCTTCGGTTTTGCTTACGACATAGTGAGCATCACCGCGGACAGCAACCTGTGCAAGATGTGTTACTACCAACACTTGATGTGTTTGAGCTAAGTCTGCCAAAACATCAGCCAGAGCAACCGCCGTACTGCCTCCAACCCCAGCATCCACTTCGTCAAACACTAAGGTATCTACCTGGTCAGCTTCACCTAAGACAACCTTGATTGCCAGCATAACACGGCTAATTTCGCCACCCGATGCTATGCGCGCTAAAGGACGAGCTTGCATGCCAGAACCAGGTTTAAAGAGGAATTCCACTGCTTGCGAACCTAAGCGCGTCCACGCTTGGCGCGGGAGCGGCTGAAGGCTGCACACTAACTCGGCTTTGCCCATTTCTAGACGCGCCATCTGATGTGTCACTGCTGCAGCAAACTGCGGCGCCGCAACGCTGCGAGCCTGCGCTAAAGCTTCGGCAGCTTCAGCAAGTTTTGCTTCGGCAGCGTCTAAAGCTTTTTGGGCCGCCTTTTCGCGCTCTGCTGCGTCATCTACCAAAGAAACCAACTCCGCCGCTTCTGCGCGACGCTCTAACACCATTTCAATGGTTGGACCATAGGTGCGCAGAAGCGTTTGCATTGCCGCCATGCGTTCTTGCTGAGCAGACAGAATTTCTGGGTCAAATTCCACTTTGTCGCGATAATCGCGCATTTCCTGAGCCACGTCTTCAAGTATGTAGCTTGCCTCACGAAGCGAGGCAGCATACTCAGACAGCGAGGCATCGTAACGCGAAGCAGCATCAAGAGCACTGATAGCGGTGTTGAGGGCGTCCAATGCTGCATTGTCATCAGTAAGCGATACGTGTGCCGCATCAGCTGCCGTTGCCAAACTTTCCGCATGTTCGGCACGAGCTAGTTCTGCGCTCAGTTCTTCATATTCACCAGGTTGCGGATCTACTGCATCAATGCTTCTCAGAACAAAACGAGCTTCTTCTAACTTGGCGGTGGAAGCTGCTCCCGCCTCTTGAACACGACGCAGCTCAGCTGCAGCTATACAGGCCTCATCGTAGGCTTCTTCGTATTTCGCACGAACTAAGGAAACCGAATCTTCTGCCCAGGCATCCAACATCTGCAAATGAGCAGAAGGTTTCATAAGCTGCTGGTGTTCATGCTGACCGCATAAATCAATGCTCGGAGCCAAAGCTTGCGCAAGTTCACCCACACTTGCCATTTCCCCATTAAGAGTAACGCGCGAACGACCATCTGCCGTTACCGTACGAACTACCACCTGTTCAGCTTCGGCATCAAAAAGTCGATTCAATTTGTCCGTTTCGTCTACTTCCGTGTTTTCGTAAGGCGCTTCAACAAACGCTCCGAAGAAACGTCCAGAAACTTTCAGGGCAGATTCGCCGTCACGTACAAGGCTTTTGTCAGCTCGTTCGCCAATAAGGAGTTTTAACGCGGAAAGTAATGCCGTTTTACCTGCGCCTGTTTCGCCTGTGAGCACGGTTAAACCACGTGAAGGAACGAGCGTTGCTTCGCGAATGAGCGCTAAATTCTCAACTTGAATTTCGTCTAACATGCCTTGCCTAAGTACGAGAGCTTCTTACCGAAAATGATTCGCAGCTAAGTATAACAAACTACAGGAGCGCTTTTTCCCATTCATCAGGCTTAAAACCAGTAAGTACAAAGGTATCGCTTACCACAACTGGGCGTTTCACCAACATGCCGTTTTCAGCAAGTAAAGCATAGGCCGCTTCATCGGCGATACCGGCATCCAGTTGCGCCTTAATGTTGCGCTCTCTGTACAACATACCTGAGGTATTGAAGAAACGACGAATGGGAAGTCCGCTGCGTTTGTGCCATTCGGCCAGTTCTTCGGCAGTGGGGTTTTCTTCTACAATATGACGAGCATTATAGGTAACACCATGCTCATCAAGCCAAGCTTTCGCCCTTTTACAGGTAGAACACTTGGGATACCACAAAAACAAAACCTTCTCCGCCATACTGCATCCTTTCGTTTCTTAGCAGCACTTATTCTACCGATAATTCTACCGTGAGCGTTGAGCAAATTCTTTGCAATCCATCATCGGTTTCTTTCAAGAATAACGCTAGATTCTAGCCCGAAGCCAACACAATCTCCCACAAACACACCAGCGCTTCAGCAGGCACCTTTCACCTGCCCTCCATCTTTCAAGCCTTCCTTCATCAAGTATCCCACGTCAAAGGCAAACTCTCCTAATCCCTTCCCGCTTTTAAATCCGAACATGATTTGAACAAAAAATTTATTGACAACTGTGTATAGCGTGTATATAGTGTGTATATCGGGTATATACACCACCGCATTGAGGTTCTTCTACAGGGTGCACACCGTAAAAGAATCTCGTGCCGCTCAAGCAGTCCGGAAAGCCTGAGCGAAAGTAAAGCCTTCTTTGCCTAGTGCTTGATTGGCATAAACCAATAGCCAAAACAAGCAGACTAGGTAAGCGGGCACGTAGGAGAACTATGGAAATCATTATTAGCAATGCGAGTGACAAGCCTATCTATGAGCAAATCACTTCTCAGATGAAAGATCTCATCCTGAGTGGAGAACTCAAAGAAGGAGAGCAGCTTCCTTCCATCCGTGCTTTAGCAGCTGATTTACGAATTAGCGTTATCACTACGAAGCGAGCTTACGCAGATTTGGAAGAACAAGGGTTTATCGAAACAGTTCCTGGTAAAGGGAGCTTTATCGCGGGCGGTAATCAAGAACTTCTAAGAGAAGAACAACTCCGCACCATTGAAAAACACCTTGAAAAAGCTGTCACTGGGGCAAAGAAAGCTGGCATTGAAACTGATGAACTTGTTGAACTTCTGCGCTTGATTGCCAACGAACAATAAGGATGGGATTTACCATGACCAACCTCATTAGTGTGCGTCACGTTACGAAAAAATACAGTGACCGCGCAGTACTCGATGATATCAGCTTAGACGTACCCTCAGGTCAAGTAGTTGGATTTGTCGGCGTAAATGGTGCTGGCAAAACTACCACTATTCGTGCCATTTTGGGTTTGTGCGCTCTGAATACAGGAGAGGTAATCCTTTTCGGAGAACCCTTTAGTAGTACCAGCAATAGTGACACCGCTCAGCGAATAAAAAGCAATATCGGCGTCGTGTTTGATACGTGTCCTTTTGTAACCGAACTGCCCATTAAAACCATTGCCGCTATCATGCGCAATTCGTATCCCGAATGGGACGACCACGCTTTTAAAACGCTGTTGACGCAATTCGGGCTTACCTTGAATCAAAAAATCAAATCACTGAGTCGTGGCATGGGCATGAAACTGCAAGTAGCGTGTGCTCTTGCCCACCGTCCCCAGCTTCTTATTATGGACGAAGCTACAGCGGGTCTTGACCCTATGGCTCGTGAAGAAGTGTTGGATATTCTTCGTGCTTATCTCGCCGAAGATGAAAACCGTGCGGTACTCCTTTCAAGTCACATAACTTCCGATTTAGAAAAAATAGCTGATCGGATTGTATGCATTGATAGTGGTCGCATTATCTTTGACCTAGAAAAAGACGAGATTACCGATATGTCGGGCATTGTCAAATGCCGCTCAAACGAATTCGAAGAAATTATGTCCAGTGACTTTATCCAGGCAACCTTGGCAACCACCAAGGAAGGCATCCGCTACACCAACCATGGCTATGGCATAGATTTTCTGGTGCCCGATCGCTTTGCCTTTACGAAACATTTCCCAGAAATCGTCTGCGAACGCGCAACCATTGAAGGCTACATGCAACTTATGTTGAAAGGAGAAATCCGATGAAAGCTGCATTGTTTTCCGAATTCGCCACCATTAAGAATATCTTTTTGCAGATGATGCTTATTTATTTGATTATTGGAGTTATTGTTGGGCTGAGTGCTGGCAGCGTCGTTGTTTTAGCGGCTGCTATTGGTGCTATGACACCTATCATGCTCCTATTCACCCTTTCTTCTTATGATGAAATGAATGGTTGGGAGCGCTTTAGGGCAAGTTTACCGATTTCGCGTAGCTCTATTGTTCTTGCACGCTACGCAAACCTGCTTTTATGCGCGGTAGGAATGGCTCTCATTGCCGCCCTGGTAGGATTTTTGGTTGCAGCGAGTGCACCATATTTAGGATTTCTACCAGAAAAAACGGTGATTGCGTTATCAGAACAATGTGACGTTCAGCTCTTGCTTCTTGCAGCTTTTGCTGGTTGCGCTTCTATCCTTATCCTCGCTACCTTTATGCTTCCTCTTGTCATGCGTTATGGAGCAACGAAAGCTCTGCGTTTCATTCCTGTAGTTGTATGTATAGCTTTTCTGGCTATTGTATGGTTCATTCCAGAACTCGAGAACGTCCCTTGGATATATTCAGCTATACAATTCATTGCTAATCCCAGCAATACCCTTTTGATTGCAGCGATTGTCGCTTTAAGTATTTTTACTATCTATGCAGCAAGCTGCTTTGTGGCCGTCAAGCTTTATGCGCAAAAAGAACTGTAAGTAGAACTTGACAGGATTCGTTACGTTGTCGGCTGGTGAGATGCTTTAGGCGAGTTCCACAGCGACTGAAATAGTCCAGTGGACAGTTTCATCAAGCGAGAACTGCCTGAACAAGAAAATATCTCACCAGCCGACAACTCTTCATATTGCTATGGACGTAATTTAGACGAAAGCTCCCAGAAAGCTACCGCAGACGCAGCAGCAACATTGAGCGAGTCAACCTCATGCGCCATGGGAATTTTGACGGTATAGTCACAAAGCGCAATGGTCTCTTCCGCCAACCCTTCCCCTTCGGTCCCTAAAACCAAAGCTAGCTTTTCACAGGTAGCAAGCTCCAACGCATCTAAGGAAAGCGTGTCATCACGAAGAGCTAACGCTGCCACCTTAAAACCAAGCCTGTGCAATAAAGGAACCCCTTCAGCTGCCCAGTGCTGTTCAGTCCCAATGCGCGTCCAGGGAATCTGCAATACCGCGCCTTTACTTTCTCTGGCGGCACGCCTATAAAGCGGATCGTGACAAGAATGAGTAACAAGCACCGCATCTATTCCAAAACTTGCTGCAGCACGAAAGGCAGAGCCAATGTTGCGATAGTTGCCTACGTCTTCCAAAACCGCCACTCGCTGAACGTCGCCTGTAAAACCACCTAGCAGCTCTTCAACCGTCAAAAGCGCAGGGCGTTCAAATACCGCCAAGCCACCGCGAATAGTTTTATACCCAGTTATAGAGGAAAACACTTCTTTATCAACCACAAAAACAGGAGCCTCAGGCCACCTGTGCTCAAACTGCCACAATATCCCTGACCAAGGGTTTTCTTCAGATGAAACCGAGGGACAACCTTCAGATGAAGCGGGTGAACAACCTTCGGGAGGGGCAGCCGAACAACCTTTGAAGGAAGCAGACACAAAACTTTCGGGAAGCAACAGTGACTGCGGGCGCAACCCTGCCCTCAGCGCCTGCGCAATCACCTTAGGAGTCTCGGCCATAAAGAGCCCTGCAGGCGCAGCAGTATTTTCGCGCAACTGCCAATCGGGAATGACCCTATAGAACTGTAGGTACTCTTCCCACTCGGGATGAGCAGACAAAACATTTACATCTGTTACTTCAACATGAGGCATGATCAAAGTGTAGCATGAAACCAATTCGTTACCTGTTGCCCCTGTATTCCCCCTTCATGTTTGCGCTACAATAGTTAGCCGATTTTTTACCTTTAAGGAGTCGTTTTGAACGAAAACTTCGAAACAAATGCAGCGGTGAACCAACCAATGAACTCCGCGACTTGCGCAAACAATGTCGCTGAGGATACACCCACTTCTGGTCCTATTTTTGAAGCCGAAGCAGCTCATCTTGCCCAAACCTCCCAAGCATTGCGCGAGCTAGCTTCTCAATTGGTAGAAAAAATAACCAAAAATCGTGAAGCGGCTGCAGAAGACCGCAAAGGTATGTCTGAAGAACTCACCTATAACGCCACCACCTTTGACGAAGCTTTAGAAACCTACGCCGCGTTTTCTGCGGTTAATCGTATCGTTGATGCCTACAACCTGACCGAAGACATAAACGTTCGCAAGCTCAACGACGTGCAGCTTTTGCTCAAGCAGCCCTACTTCGCAAAAGTGTCTTTACAGTTCAAACCTAACGAAGAACCGAAAGAACTCTATATCGGCGCAGCGGGAGCGTCGGATGAAAACTGCAAGCGTCTAGTAGTTGACTGGCGCAGTCCTGTTGCAGAGACCTACTACAACCAGGACATGGGCTCCACCTCATACGTTGCAAATGGGCGACGCATCCACGTAGACTTAAAACTGCGCCGTCAGTTCGACATAACAGGCACCGAGCTAAATGCCTATTTCGATACGAGCGTAGCTATTCAAGATGCCTTGCTTCTTGCCTCCCTTTCGCAGGAACGCACTGCTCATATGCACGCTATTACAGCAAGTATCCAGAAGGAACAGAACCTGGTAGTTCGCCATGAAGATGTGCCTGCTCTTTTAGTTGCTGGCATTGCTGGCAGCGGTAAAACCTCAGTACTGCTTCAGCGCATTGCATACCTGTTCTACCAGCAGCGCGAAACACTGAACCCGCGTGAAGTATGCCTTATTACCCCTAACCCCGTTTTTCGGGCATATATTGCTGATGTTCTGCCTGAACTGGGAGAACGCAACCCTGAAACAACCACCTGGAATGAATTTGCCGCGCGCCTTATACCTCCTGCGCGTCGAAACGGCGATCTTAACACCCCATTAGAAAACCTCGCGCGCATTGACGAAGCAGTGAAGCACTTCACGTTTGAAGATGCTGACGTGCGTGATATCCGTATAGGCGACACGCTTCTCATCTCCGCAAACGTAGTACGACAAGCCCTGGCGAAGTATCGTCATCTTCCTGGTGGTACCCATCAGGTAACGCTTGTTCGGGAAGACTTGGAAAAGCGCCTGGAAGCACGTCTGGCACAAATGGCAGCCAGCGAAAAAGTCCAGGGTGAAATGCTTGATCTTTCTTTAGACGAACAGCTAGAGCTTTTCCATGAAACCCTCGACCCGCAAAACGAACAGGAATTGCGCCAACTGGCCCTAAATTACGTACGGGAAAAATACGCGCTTGCATTTTCCCTGGTTGAACAAGATGAATGGCTCCGGATAGATCGTGTGGGCATGCGCCTTCTAGGTAAGGCAAACCTAAGCCCCGTGGAATGGCTCTATCTCAAAATTGCTATCACGGGCATGGGAAAACCTGAAACAAAGTATGTCATGATTGATGAAGTGCAAGACTACACCGCTGCTCAGCTGGCAGTTTTGGCACGCTACTTCCGCCGCGCACACTTCATGTTGCTGGGCGACGAGCACCAGGCTATCAAAGCAGGTACGGCAAGCTTTGCCCAGGTTCGCCAGGTGTTTGAAAAAGAACGTGGGAGTATTGCTGAATGCAAGCTGCTTACCAGCTATCGTTCTTCGCCAGAGATAACTGCACTTTTTGCAAGCCTTCTACCTAGCGAAGAACAGATGCGTATTTCTTCGGTGCAGCCCGCACAACGTGAACCCATCCTCAAAGAATGTACCACTGAAGAAGAACACTTGACTGCCCTCTGTGTGGCGCTCAAGCAAGCGCAGTCAGATGCTGGTTTAACAGCTGTAATCGTACCCTGGAAGCACGAAGCTCGGCGCCTACGTAATACCCTTGAAGAAGTAGCTCCCAACCTTTTACCACCCCTGGTGGACGAAAACAAGAAACTCCCTGAACAAGGATTGGTGTTTTTGACGTTGCCGCTGGCTAAAGGCCTGGAATTTGACCACGTTATCATTCCCGACGCTTCTGAGCGGCTCTTCCCTGCTGATGATGCGGTAGCTCATAACCGCTTGTACACCAGTATTTCCCGAGCAACCCGCAGCATTACCATCTTGGCTCGCGGAAAAATTACGCCAATTTTGCAAAAATAGTGGGCGATTTATCCTTTCACGCACAAAGAGGCTTTCGCAGTTTTATACTGGATACTTCTTGAAAAACCATAGAGGGAAATGGAAGGCGAATCATGGGCGGTTTCTTTGGTGCGACGTCAAAGCGCGATGTAGTTCTGGATGTGTTCTTCGGTGTAGACTACCATTCTCATCTGGGTACCAGGCGCGCAGGTCTTATCTTCCAAGGAGAAGACGGTTACTTTCAAAGAGCCATTCACTCAATTGAGAACACTCCTTTCCGCACTCGTTTTGAAGGCGATTTACCTGGGTTCAAGGGCAACATCGGCATTGGCTGCATCAGCGACACGGACCCGCAACCACTAATCATTCGAAGCCACCTTGGCACCTTCGCTATTGCAACGGTTAGTGCCATCAACAATTTTGATTCACTGGTTGCTGATTATTTTTCTCATGGTGACCGTCAACTAGCAGCCATGGGGTCAGGTAAGGTAAACGACACCGAACTTATTGCTGCGCTCATTAACCAAAAGAATGACTTTGTTTCCGGCATTCAACACGCCCAAGATGTTATTGACGGTTCGGTGACCGTTCTTATCATGACCGAGTACGGTGACATCCTTGCTGCACGCGACAAGCGCGGCCGTCTACCCATTCTTATCGGCAAAAATGAAGACGGCCACTGTATTTCATTCGAATCGTTTGCCTATCACAAGCTTGACTACGAAGACGAATACGAACTTGGTCCTGGTGAAATTGTTCGCGTCCATCCCGATAGTTACGAAACTCTGGTTCCCGCAACTGACGACATGAAAATCTGTGCGTTCTTGTGGGTGTATTATGGTTATCCAAACTCAAACTACGAAGGCAAAAACGTTGAAATGATGCGTTATGCCAATGGTCAAATCATGGCTCGCGAAGAAGCTAAAAACGGTACTCTTCCTGACCTTGACTACGTAGCGGGCGTGCCCGATTCTGGTGTACCGCACGCTATTGGTTATTCCACCGAATGCGGTGTGCCTTTTACGCGACCTTTCATCAAATACACGCCAACGTGGGCACGTAGCTTTATGCCAGCAAACCAAGAAGTGCGTAATCGCATTGCAAAGATGAAGCAGATTCATATCCCGGAACTTATTAAGGATAAAAAGCTTCTATTTGTTGACGACTCTATTGTCCGCGGAACCCAGCTTCGTGAAACGGTAGATTTCTTAGCAAGCTGCGGCGCAGGTGAAATTCACATGCGTTCTGCTTGTCCGCCCATCATGTATAGCTGCAAATACTTAAGCTTCTCTCGCGGCAAGTCTGACATGGATTTGTTGGCACGTCGTAAGATTCAAGAGCTTGAAGGCGACGAAGGCCAAAAGCACCTTGAAGAATATGCAGATGGCACCACCGAACGCGGAAAGTGTCTTTTGAAGGCCATCTGTGACGAAATGGGCTTTGATTCTTTGGGCTATCAATCGCTTCCTGGCATGCTGGAAGCCATCGGTATTGACCCAAGCAAGGTGTGCACCTATTGCTGGGATGGCAAAGAATAAGCTTACGCTACATAGAAGAAAAGAGAAGAAAGTCGGCGCCAGCCG
Organism: uncultured Coriobacteriaceae bacterium; assembly: GCA_949294735.1. GTDB lineage: Bacteria > Actinomycetota > Coriobacteriia > Coriobacteriales > Eggerthellaceae > CASFII01. The sequence goes on from CASFII010000006.1 coordinate 355,617, forward strand.
ACTTTCTTTTATCACTAGTTATAGCCTGAAGAGCCTTAACCCAAAAGACACGTCCCCATTGGGTTTTTCTGAGATTGGTTTCTTGGGTTTGGCAGGCTGCTTAGAAATCAGCGTTTCCTACCGTGCGAGGATGCGGCAATACGTCGCGGATGTTTGCAACACCCGTCATGTACATAACCAAGCGATCAAAGCCTAAGCCAAAACCTGCATGTTCACAGGTGCCATAACGGCGCAAATCGCAGTAATACTTGTACTGCTCTGGATCCATGCCTAAATCTTTAATGCGGCGTTCTAGAATGTCCAGACGTTCTTCACGCTGTGAACCGCCAACGATTTCGCCCACTTCGGGAACTAAGCAGTCCATAGCGGCAACTGTTTTACCATCGTCGTTTAATCGCATATAGAATGCCTTAACGCCTGCAGGGTAATCCGTCACAAACGTCGGACGCTTAAAGTGGTGTTCGGTCAGATAGCGCTCATGCTCAGTCTGCAGTTCCACGCCCCATTCAACCTTATACTCAAACTTTGTACCCGCAGCCACAGCAGCTTCCAGAATTTCGACTGCTTCGGTATAGGTAATGCGCGCAAACTCTGAAGTGGCCACATGATGCAAACGCTCCAGTAAGCCTTTGTCTACAAACTTGTTCAGCATATTCAGCTCGTCGGGACACTTTTCCATGACATAGGTAATGACATACTTCAACATGGCCTCAACGGTGTCCATGTCATCCTTCAGATCCGCAAATGCCATTTCGGGCTCAACCATCCAAAATTCAGCCGCATGGCGCTTCGTATTGGAATTTTCAGCGCGGAAGGTAGGACCAAAGGTATATACATCACCAAACGCCATAGCGAAGTTTTCGGCATTCAGCTGACCGGATACCGTCAGACTAGCAGGCTTACCAAAAAAGTCTTGAGAGTAATCAACCGCACCACTCTCCGTGCGTGGTGGATTGTCAATATCCAGCGTGGTTACATGGAACATTTCACCAGCGCCTTCAGCATCTGACGTGGTGATGATAGGCGTATGTACATACAAAAAACCACGGCTTTGGAAAAAGTCATGAATAGCAAATGCAGCCACGGAACGAATACGGTACACCGCACGGAACAAGTTCGTACGCGGACGTAAGTGCTGCTGTGTGCGCAGGAATTCCACCGTTGTACGCTTCTTCTGCAGTGGATAGTCAGGTGCGCTTTCACCCAGCACTTCTACACTGGCTGCAGCAACCTCAATAGGCTGCGGGGCATCGGGCGTAAGCTTCAATTCACCCTTGGCCACTACTGAAGCTCCAGCCAGCTGACGAGCCACTTCATCATAGTTGCTAACCGCATCGCGGCTTACTACCACCTGAAGATCTTTGAAACAACTGCCATCATTGATAGTAACAAACGCGAAGTTTTTCATATCGCGTACACTACGTACCCAGCCAGCAACAGTTACCAAACTGCCGCCCAGTTCTGATGCTTTCTCATACAAATCTATAATCTTTGTACGTTCCACAATTGTCCTTTCCAAGGGATCCTATGCCACCTTGCGTACATCATCCAATTAAACATTATCAGGCTCTTTGAAGCCCTCTAAGTAGGCGTCTCATCTCAAAAAACAAACAGCGCCTATGATACCTGAAAATAGCTTTTTCACAATCCTAACCAGTTCTTCCACGCTGGAAGCTCTTGCTGAGCTTGCGCATATCCCAGATTAAATGCCTCTTCAAGCTTGCTGAAGTTCGTTTCCTTGTTACTTATGCGCATTTCCTCAGGATAAAAGACATACGCTGTTCCTTCGTCCTCTAAGCACTCCAATTCGTCACAAAGGGCGTTGTAGTGCTTCCACCTTGCAAGCGTATTCTCAGCAACCTTTGGATGCTTACGAAAGAGGAAGCGGAAGAGCGCCTGCTCTGCTTTGCCCGGCTCTTTTTTGCGATATCCCCTTGGTTGCGTGCGCACCACAAAAAAGCGCTTAAATCCGTCGCGTCGAGCAGCATCTAAAAGTATTCCCCAGCTGCTTCCCATTCCCCCATCCATATATGTTCTTCCCTCAAAAGTTACAGGAGGCATAAAGATAGGCATGGTTGAACTGGCACGCACACGAAGCATAATGTCGCGCAGGGTTTGCATGTCCTTTTTAGTCCAGGCTATCGTTTCGCCGGTATCCCAATCAAACCCCTCAATATGTACTTCAGCGGGATTGCTCAAGAAAGCATCCAAGTCAAACTCAAACACATCCCCTGTACCCACCAAGTTTTCAACATTGCCTTCATAGAGGTAATGCGCACTAAAGAAGCCTTTGCCCTGTAGAAAAGTTTTTATGCCACCAAATTTTGGATCGTTTACCAAATCTACGAAGGAAGCTTTAGCGCGAGGAATATCGCGAGAAACATAATTCACTACATGGCTAGAGCCCGCTGAGATACCATATACCTTACTAAAATACAGCTGTTGTTCCAGAAGGGTAACCACCACAGCTGCGGTATAACTGGCACGCATGCCTCCACCCTCAAAAATAAGGGCAACATCAGGCACGTTAACAATCATCTGTCCAGCATTCGGTTTCATGCTGATGATTATAGTGCTTTTACCACAAAATATAATTTATACGGAGGGCTCTTCTTCCTCTTTTAAGAGGTTAATTCCGCCCCGCTTGCCCGCTTTACGGTCAGGAGAAAAACGTTCAGCTAAAGCTATACCTTTAGGAGTTGCTTTATAGCTATTACCCATTTGCGCTCCGTTTTCAGCATACAAAAACTCAGAAATGATGAGACCTTCGCGCCGAAGGGCGACAATAGCTCTGTCAAGCGATCTAATATAACAATTGAGATGTTTTGCCAGCGTCATTTTTTCAAAGACGACTGAACCATTCTTTTTGGTTTCTTCTGCTATATATTGCAGCACGCGTTCACTTACGAACGCGTGCCTGCCATTAATTCTTTCCGAAACTCCCGAAAGAGTATCTTTCGTATGTTTAGACTTCTTACTCATCCAACAACTTTTCAGCTTACAAGCTTATTGTTCGTTGTGCTTTCTAGAGAAGCCATAGCCAGCAGCTGCAGCCAAAGCTGAAACGCTTAGGGCTCCCAGCAGCAAGGCAACAGGAGTATTGTCGCCGGTTTTGGTAAGAGTATCTTCACCAGCGTCTTCGCCAGAATCGCCTTCGCCTGTGGTGCCTTCTTCGCCCGTGGAACCGCCCTGACCAGGTACCGCCTTAAAGCTTACATAGATAAGCTGTGCATCAGTAACATTTTCAAAGGTGTAGGAAGTACCCGTAATTTCAACAGGAGAACCATTTACCAGAACTTGGTCAATTTCATAGCCTTCGTCTGGAATGAAGTTGAAGGTCTGGTTTTCACCTTCAATTACTTCAACTTCACCAGCAGGATCAATGGTGCCCCCTTCACCAGCTTCCGCAGTAATAACATGCTTTACTGGCGTATCGGTTTTGACAACTACCTTACCCGTAATGTCGTTGAAGTTGCGGCTTGAAATGGTTACGGTGATGTTGGCAACCGTAGCTTCTTCGGTGGTATCTACTTTGTTGACAGGGATCTGCAGATAGCTTCCGCCTACCACAGAAATATCCGAAGCTTCAAAATAACCCGTCTTCAGAATTTCAACTGCGTCAGCGCCTAAGCTAAATGCTTGACCATTCAGGAAACCTTCAGGAGCATTGTCAGGAGTCAGGTTTGCCAAACGTACATAGTAGGTACGCTGCGTGTCGTTATAGATTACTTGAACAATCTCTTTCCCGTTCAGGTCCGTGTCTGCCTTAGAAATGGTTACGGTTGCTGTTGCAGGGGCCTCTACCAACTTGTAATTGTCTTTGTCAGCGCCAGTCAGTTCACAGGTCAAATCAACCGTCTTGTTTTCGCGTACATCAGGCGTACGAAGTTCGCCGCTAATATTTAGTTCTACGTCATCATTATTGATAACACCATCAAGGTCTGCCGTTACCTCAACCTCGGTAGTTCCGTCATATTGGCGGTCGGTAGTCTGCACGTTGACAACTTTTACTTCCTTGGGCAAAACATGTACCCAAATGCTACCCGTTGACTGAGCATACGGTGGATTAGCAGAATTGTTTTCAGCTATGGTTACGGTAACTTCTGCCCAACCAGCCCCTACAAACGTTACTTCGCCATTTTGGTCAACCGTAGCAACATCCTGGTTTTTACTTACCCACGTTAACTGAGATGCGTCAGGAGTCAACGGAGTACCTTCTAACGTAAAGCTCGGGGTGAGCGTTTGGGCGGCATCGCCGTAGGTAACTTCGATATAGTTGTCAGCAAAATCAACGTCTACTGGGGTAAATTCAGTAATAATAACTTCGATTTGACCTGACTTCGGACTTACGAAATTACCGTCATTGTGAGCATATTCCCAATACAGCGTAGTGGAGCCCAGTTCGGCGTTTTCGAGACTTGTATCAGTAACGGGCTGCTGATGGTCAGCGTCAAGATACCAGGTAAAAGTACCGGCCTTTAAGTCAGCAAGGTCGTCATTTTGGATACCAGGAGCACGTACCGCCGCACCCTTGCCAATAGTTGGAAGCTTCGAAAGCAGGGCTGTTTCTCCTTGTTTTACATTCCAAGGTGACTGCACGCTTACCGTAAAGTCTGCCTTCACAATTGAGTAGGTCTTTTCCACCTTATCAGTGTCTAAAAGATTACCCGTTCCCGTAGAAGTAACGGGGATGGTGTAGTCGCCCACTTCAACACTAGGTGAAGGCATAGTTAGCGTATAGTCTGCAGGGGTTTCAAATTCCTGGTCATAGCCCCACAGATCTTCAAGAACAACGCTCACCGTAGGAGCCTGCGTTGCACCGTTATAAGTAAATTTGGTCTCGCTAAGCGAAACCAAAGCTTCGGTCAAAGGAACCTTTACTGCAGCGTTTAGATCAACGTTTAACGCGCCATTTCCGGCAGTCTGCTCTTTACCACCCCAAAGCACAAGCGTAGAAGTGTCGTTGTCATTTGAGCCGAGAACAATTCGGCCGTTATTGGTCAGCGTTACGTTATCCTGCATAGTTAAAGAAGCAGGATTTTTTGTTTCAGTAGCTTCAACAATGTGCAGCGTCGTGCCAGAGCTTACTGTGATGTTATAGTCGGCTACTGGATCACCCCACACTTGCACGTTAGCGGTTGTGTCAAACGTTACACCGCCATCCGCACCAAGCGTAGCGGAATTTTCAGTGCCGTCGTAGCTTACGAAGATTGCATCCCAAGAAGCATTATTTTCAGGATTACCAATACCTTGAGGAGCACAAATTACTGCGTTGCCGTTAGTGCCCGTGCTAAAGGTGCCGTGACCGCTATCACCAATAGCGCGGTGCCCACCACCAATACTGCTGGAACCGTCACCACCCTGGGCATACACGACACCACCGTTAATGGTGATAGTGCCTTCATAGTGCGCGTTTTCGCCAGAACCAATACCAGCGCCAGAAACGCCTGCAATGCCTTCACCGCCAAAGGCTTTTACCCAACCACCATTGATAGTGATGTTGCCATCCACGCTGCCAGTTCCGCTTTCGTAGCCGCCGCCAATGCCAGCACCACCGCCAGAACCATAGGCGATTACGTTGCCGCCATTGATGGTAATGTCACCAAAGTTCGAATTGGTGCCAGTGCCGCCACCGATAGCAGCTGCATTGCCGTAAGCGTGTACAGTCAAGGTGCCGTTAGTATCAGAATCAATCGTAAGAGAGGAGCCTGGCTCTACCCAAATAGTAGGATGTCCACTTTCACCATGAATGGTATTTGTGCCTTCTAGTTTTAAGGTAACCTGAGCGCCACCTCTAATTTCAATAGCAGAACTAAGGTTCCTTGTTTCAGAAATAGAGAGATTTGAAAGCGTGATAGTAGGTGAACCGCCATCAATAATAATGGAGTTTCTACCTAAAATTCCGGTAGTTCCTTCGCCGGAAAGTGTGTGAGATCCAGTTGAATTGCTGATCTCAATATCACCTCTACCTTGTTCTTGCCCATCAAGGTAGATGTTTGCCCATGCGGTTTGAGGCAGACATAAAAGCATCACTGCGAACAGCAGCGTTACAATTAAGGTACCCCCCCCCATTAGCAAGTTTTTAGGTGCAGCTACTGAATGTGAAGTACTGCTATTGAACACCATAGCTCTTCTCCTGCAAATCGATTGACTAATGTTAAAGTTACTAAATCATTATGCTGGGAATAGACATACTCCCCCTATATGTAGTCCTAGTCACTTTATCATAAGAGCGTAGGAGTGGCTACCTTTTTAACCATTAATTTCGCCAGTTGGAAAATTAAAAGTCCTGATAGATTAGCTAAAATTGTAGGGGGGCGTCATTTCTGAATACAATTTCAGGAAGAATCTGAGGATTATTTTACTACTATAAATTGTGGTATTCAAGATTTTGCTTGTGAAAGCTCTACGAGCACTTCATAGAAAATGGGGTCAGATTTTCCCTGACCCCATAAGATTAATTCGTAGCACTGCCGCAAGTGCGCTTACGCAGCTGTACGGCTATTGGTTCCGAGCTTCTACTTTAAGTTGTAGAAAGCTGCCTTTCCGGCATATTTTGCTTGCGTATCAAGCTCTTCTTCGATGCGAATAAGTTGGTTGTACTTAGCCACACGGTCACTACGGCAAGGAGCACCCGTCTTGATTTGACCAGCGTTCGTTGCCACTGCCAAGTCCGCAATGGTGGTATCTTCGGTTTCGCCAGAACGATGGCTGATAACACAGGTATACCCTGCTTCCTTTGCCATTTCGATGGTTTCCATGGTTTCAGTTAGGCTACCAATCTGGTTAACCTTAATAAGAATGGAGTTCGCACAACCCATTTCAATACCCTTGGCAAGAAGCTTGGAATTGGTTACGAAAAGATCGTCGCCTACCAGCTGAATCTTCTTACCTAAACGGTCGGTTAAAAGCTTCCAGCCTTCCCAGTCGTTTTCTCCCATACCGTCTTCAATGGAAATGATGGGATACTTATCAACCAAAGCCTCCCAGTAGTCCACCATTTCAGCGCTGGTTAATTCCCTGCCTTCACCTGCTAATACATACTTGCCCGTTTCGGTGTTATAGAATTCACTTGATGCTGGGTCCATGGCGAACATGATGTCTTCACCAGGTTTATAACCAGCAGCTTCGCATGCTTTCACAATGTATTGCAGCGGTTCTTCGTTGGTCTTAAAGTTCGGAGCGAAGCCACCTTCGTCCCCTACACCGCCGCCTAAACCAGCGTCGTGGAGTACTTTTTTAAGCGTGTGATAGATTTCGGCGCACCAACGAAGTGCTTCAGCAAAATTTGGAGCGCCAACAGGCATGATCATGAATTCCTGGAAGTCAACGTTGTTGTCCGCGTGAGCGCCACCGTTCAAGATGTTCATCATAGGAGTTGGAAGCGTATGAGCTGCTACACCACCAATGTATTTATACAGCGGAAGTTCGGTACTATCTGCCGCAGCTTTAGCAACTGCTAACGAAGCGCCCAAGATTGCATTTGCGCCTAGCTTGCCCTTGTTATCAGTGCCATCCAAAGCAATCAGAGCCTGGTCAACCATACGTTGGTCTTCGGCGTCTAAACCGATAAGAGCGTCGGCAATTTCGTCGTTCACGTGATTGACAGCATTCAGAACGCCTTTACCTAAATAGCGTTCTTTATCTCCGTCACGCAGTTCAACAGCTTCAGAAACACCCGTAGAAGCGCCAGAGGGAACTGCAGCACGACCAAACGCGCCATCTTCCAAAACGACTTCTACTTCAACGGTAGGATTGCCGCGTGAGTCCAGAATTTCACGACCGTACACATCCATAATGACGCTCATATAAGCCTCCTCAGAAAGGTAAACTGCCGTCCGTTTGACGCGAACGACGCCAACAGATTAATGATACCACGCAGGAGTATTTCGCGGCGAATGAAAGAGTTTTGCGAGCTTCAAGTTGAGGTCTATGGAGTCTCGGGAATGTCGGAATCGCAGTATTACTCTATAAAGACCAATAAATGAGATGGGGCTATGTAGCCTAATAACTACAGAAACACTGAAAGTGCTATACAAACTGCAAAACCTCCAGCACACTGCACAAACTCTCGAGCGCCAAAAGTTTGCTTGTGCAGCTTGGTAGGAGCAGTTCCAGCATGGTAACAACGCGCTTCCATAGCCAAAGCTAAAACTTCTGATCGGCGAAAAAGACCAGCGATAAGTGGGATGAAGACGGTCTGCCAAGCGCGAACCTTCTTTGTAAGACTGGAATCCTCAAACGCTGCGCCTCGCGCAACTTGTGCGTTGTAGACGCGACTAAATTCTTCAGCAGTAACAGGAATAAAACGTAGCGCCAAGGAAAACACCATTGCTACGTCTTCTACAGGAATATGTAAAACGCGAAGAGGTTTCAGAAAACTACGAAACGCATCGGTAAGCTCGTTGGAAGTAGTCGAAAAACTCACCAGGAACGTTGCAAAGACCAACAAAATGATTCGAAGAGCGAAGAAGCAAGCTTTGAAAAAACCAGCTTCATTAAAAGCAAACCCAGAAGCCGTCCAGAGAAAACTATTGCAGACAACCATAATGCCCACGATTACATATATAGGAATGGCAAGCTTTAACACGCGAGAAAGCGGAATACTACTCAACAGGTGTATTACGCCATAGATGACAGCACATACCAAAAGACCAGTCCAGGTATCCACTAAAAAGAGTGTTATCCAATACGCTAAAAGGAGCAATACTTTTACCCGCGCATCACAGGAATGTACGGGAGAGTTCCCGGAAATATATGTTCCTATAGACAACCGCATGTCGGCTTGCTGTAATCCGTTCTTCTCAGTAACTTATCATCCCTAGGAGCCCAAAGAACACGTCCCCTTTGGGCTATCTTTTAGGATCCACAAGACACGGGCTATTGGGTTCTTTGGGCTATCCTTCCCCTTTGGGCTCTTTGCGTTCTTGGACTCCAATATAAAAGAAAAGCCGCGCAAAGGCGCGGCTCATTCTTCAGATAAACAAATCTGCAAAAGTTATTCAGCCTTCTTTTCGGCTTCTTCTGCAGCTTCTTCAGCAGGAGCAGCTTCTTCAGTGGTTTCTTCAACCGCTTCTTCAGCCTTAGCTTCTTCAGCAACTTCTTCTGCAGGAGCTTCTTCTGCCTTAGCAACCTTCTTCGGAGTTGCCTTCTTGGTGGACTTAGCAGGCTTTTCTTCTTCCTTGATAAGCTCTTCGGTCACCAATTCAATAATAACCATGTTGGCGTTGTCGCCCTTGCGGTTGCCCAGCTTCATGATGCGGGTGTAACCACCGTTGCGACCGTCGAACATACCCTGCGCAACCTTTTCAAACACTTCGCGCACGAGTTCTTTGTCGCCCAACTTGGCAATGGCAAGACGGCGAGAATGCAGGTCGCCTTTCTTTGCCCAGGTAATAATGCGGTCAACGTCGCTGCGGATTTCCTTAGCGCGTACGTCGATCGTCTTAATACGGTCGTTAGTGAACAGAGCAGCAGTAAGGCTCTTCTTCATAGCCTTAGTGTGGCTCTTGTCAGTGCCCAGCTTACGACCCTTCTTATAATGCCTCATGATGACGTATCTCCTAAAGTTTCAAATTCAAGTCCATAGAAATGAGCTTGTCTTTCACTTCTTCGATGGACTTTGCACCAAAGTTCCTGATGTTGAGCAGGTCATTCTCGCTGAATTCAACCAGCTGGCGCACAGAATGAATGCCAGCACGCTTCAGGCAGTTGTAAGAACGGACGGAAAGATCCAAATCTTCAATCTGCTTGTCCAATTCAGCACTGCTTTCCTGGCCTTCAGGAGCAAAGATGGAAGGAACTTCTGCTTCCTCTTCTTCGTCCGTAGCAGCCAAGCTCAAGAATGCACCCATGTACTGGTTGATGATGTTAGCGGCCTGGCATACAGCATCCGTTGCAGTAATGCTGCCGTCAGTTTCCACTTCCAGAACCAGCTTGTCATAGTCGGTGCGCTGACCAACACGCGTGTCAGTAACGTTCAGCGTGCAACGACGCACCGGTGAGAACAGTGAGTCAACATGAATGATGCCGATGGGGTCTTCCGTACGCTTATTGCGTTCAGCGGAAACATAGCCACGACCCACACCAATACGAACGGTCATATCAAACTGACCACCGTCAGCAACCGTGGCAATCACATGCTCGGGGTTAATCAGCGTGAATTCAGCTGGAACTTGCAGATCTGCACCAGTAACCGTGCAGGGGCCTTCAACTGAAACGTGAGCCGTTGCTTCGGTTACGTCGTCAGTATTAGCTGCAAATACCAAGCCTTTCACATTCAGCACAATGTCGGTAATGTCCTCAATTACGCCTTCAGCGGTGGTGAATTCGTGCTGTACGCCTTCAATTTTGATGGCGGTAGCCTTTGCACCATCCAGCGAATTGAGCAGCACGCGACGCAGGCTATTGCCCAGCGTGTTGCCGAAACCACGTTCCAGCGGCTCCACGATGAAACGTGCTACGGTTTCGTTGACTTCTTCTGTTGTTACCGTCGGCCTCATGAACTCCGTCATAAAGGGTTCAGCCTCCTTACTTATGTGCTTCCTTACGTATGCTGTACTTTACGCTGCGAAGTTATTACTTCGAGTAAAGTTCGACAATGAGCTGTTCGCGAATGTCCAGGTCAATCTGTTCACGCTGCGGAAGCGACAGCACACTACCCTGTAATTTCTCGATGTCGACTTCAAGCCATGCAGGAACCTGTACGCGTTCGTTGGAAATCAGAGCGCTCTTGATAACCAGCATGTCTTTCGCTTTCGGAGCAACAGCAACCAAGTCACCAGGACGCACACGATAAGACGGAATGGTTACGCGAACGCCATTCACGTTGATGTGCCCATGACGAATTTGCTGACGAGCCTCGGCGCGAGACTTCGCGAAACCAAGGCGATACACTACGTTGTCCAGGCGGCTTTCCAGAATGCGGAGCAGTTCTTCACCGGTCTTGCCTTCGGTGGAAACAGCCAGGTCATAGTAGTGATGGAATTGCTTTTCCAGAACACCATAAATACGCTTGGTCTTCTGCTTTTCACGCAACTGAGTGCGGTATTCACTTTCTTTTACGCGCTTCTTACCGGCTTCACCAGGCGCGTAGTTGCGGCGTTCGATTGCGCATTTGTCCGTGTAGCAACGGTCGCCCTTGAGGAACAGTTTCGTTCCTTCGCGGCGGCACAATCGGCAGTCCGCTCCAGTATAACGAGCCATAATACTATCGTCCTTTCAATTAGACGCGACGACGCTTGCGCGGACGGCAACCGTTGTGCGGAATGGGAGTGCAATCCTGAATGCTAGCAATTTCAAGGCCTGCTGCCTGCAGAGAACGGATAGCCGTTTCGCGGCCAGAACCAGGACCCTTTACGAACACAGAAACCTTGCGAAGGCCATGTTCCATTGCAGTTTTAGCCGCAGCTTCTGCAGCCATCTGAGCTGCAAAAGGAGTGGACTTACGAGAACCCTTGAAGCCAACCGTACCAGCGGACTGCCAAGAAATGACGTTACCCTGCGGGTCGGTAATGCTAACAATGGTGTTGTTGAACGTAGATTTAATGTGTGCAGCACCCACGGCAATGTTCTTACGTTCGGAACGCTTAATGCGGGTGCGTACTTGCTTTTTAGCTGCCACTTTTCGTCCCCTTACTTCTTCTTGCCGCCGATTTGCTTACGCGGACCTTTGCGGGTACGCGCATTCGTGTGCGTGCGCTGACCGCGAACGGGCAGGCCGCGACGGTGACGCAGACCGCGGTAGCAGCCAATTTCCATAAGGCGCTTTACGTTCTGGGAAACTTCGCGGTGCAAGTCACCTTCCACGTGGAGGTTTTCCTGAATGTAGTCACGCAACTTGGACAAATCATCTTCAGTAAGATCCTTAACGCGAACGTCTGGGTTTACACCAGTTTCAGCAAGAATCTTCTTTGAGGTGGTCAAACCAATGCCATAAATGTAGGTCAAGCCGACTTCAATGCGCTTGTCGCGAGGAAGGTCGACACCAACAAGACGTGCCATAGATAGCTCTCCTCTTTCTTCCTAGCCCTGACGCTGCTTGTGGCGCGGGTTTTCGCAGATTACGAGCACCTTGCCGTGGCGTCGGATAATTTTGCACTTGTCGCACATTTTCTTGACCGAAGGACGTACCTTCATATCATTTTCCTTTCGGTTATGCGTTTTACTCTATGTTCACACCCAGCCGCTGGTGGTTATTTTCTTACTTACGAAGGGCAGTGCAGCGGCTTTTGCGCGCCACCCTTTTTGCTTCCATGCCGCTAAAATTTCCTTCTACAGCGCGCAAAAATGCACAGGAAGTACACAATTCCCGTGCAAATTCTTACTACTTGAAGCGGTAGGTAATGCGTCCGCGGTTCAAGTCGTAGACGGAAAGCTCCGTCATTACTTTGTCTCCTGGCAAAATCTTAATGTAATGCATACGCATCTTGCCAGAAATGTGGGCCAATATCTTGTGGCCATTTTCGAGCTCAACCCTAAACATTGCGTTCGGCAGCGCCTCGAGGACGGTGCCCTCAAGCTCGATAACATCTTCTTTCGCCAAAAGTGCTCCTCTGCAGTCCTAGCGACTAAAACAGCGACAGTAAATAATAGCAAAAAATTCTTAAGAGCGTCAAAGAAAATTTTGACGCAAAAAATATCCACTTTTTGATGATGAGCGTAGTTTTGAAAGCTGGTTTGAGAAAGTTGGCTGGGCCACCAGGATTCGAACCTAGATAGCTGGAACCAAAATCCAGAGTCCTGCCGTTGGACGATGGCCCAAAACCAAAAGAAAGAAAAAGCGCTTATCTTCGCAAGGGAAAGCTTTGGCGAACCCAAGCTTTTCAGAAGCGAAGTGCGAAACATGGTGGGCCGTGAGGGAATCGAACCCGCGACCTTGGGATTAAAAGTCCCCTGCTCTGCCAACTGAGCTAACGGCCCATAGTCTTTCGCAACGCGCAAGCGCTTATTTTAACGGCAGCACCGCGCAAGGTCAACATGAATAATTGTAAGGTTTTGTAAGGGTACCCTTATCAAAGTCTCGATAGAAACTTATCCAGACTTTTAAGTAAAACAGACTTACGCAAGACGATACGCCCAAAGCCCCATTGTCTGGTTTAGTACTCGATCAATATCCCACGCTTTATCAGAGCGTTCCGCAGAGAAGGGGTCGTTAATCTTCAAGGTGCCGTCATCATTGAGGCCAGCTATCACCAAGAAGTGACCGCCGTCAGTAAAATCACCCGCGCCTACATTGCAGATTACTACCGCCCCGCCAGACAATGCTGAACGCAAGCTATCAGCATCCACCGAAATTGACTCACAGCTAAGCCCCAAGCTCTCCGCTTCGTTAGTAAGAAAAGCCGTATCAGTTCCGTTGTAGGTGGTCATATAGCCACCCTCCTGTGCGCGCAAAGACATATCGTATGGCGATAAATCATTGCTGCCCGTTAACCCCTGATACACCATGGATAAAGCGGTAGGACAGCAGCCCGTCAGCGCAAACGTAGTTGAACTATAAACGGAGTACCCCCAACGAGGATCCCATTGATACAACCGAGGAACTGTCCCCTCCGCCACTTCGTCACAGGCTCCACCTGTATCAGACGGATACGACTCGGGAAAGCCGCGAACAAACGAAATGGCTTCAGGTTCTAAAGTAGCTAAACGTAAAAGTTTGAACTGAACCCTTTCGCCATCAACACCATATTCTTCAGGATGAGACGCAATCCATGCCACGTCTTCGTTTTGGTCTGCCTTTTCTATCATCTGAGCAGCCAAGTCATCTCCGAGAATGTTTTGCAGGGTTTCTTTATTGATTGATACTTGCTGCGTTTCGGGTTTTTTGGCAGCTGGTTCTTCAGAAGCTGCTTCATTGGTTTGCGCTTCCGCAGCCGCGGGAGGTTCGGCTGCCTGAGAAGTAGCGCTTCCCGCACAGTTGACAATGCCAAATATGGCAAGAAGCAAAACTACAAGCACTACTACAACGAGTGCAACGCCCTTTACCCCAAACGATTCTGCGAACTGCTGAATAAACGCGCCCGCACGACCAAATAGTGACTGAACACCGCCCAGAACCCGACTGCTTCGTGATTGATTGCTAGGCGAACCCTGCAAACCTCTTGAACTACGCGGAACCCACGCTCCACGAGACTGTGTCTGCGGCGAAAGGGACTTCCCTGACGAATTCGTTCTGCGACCACCACGGTTCGAAGGCGTGGTGCCGCCATGCAGGCGAGCCTGACGCTCTGCTAAGCGTTTTCGTGCTAGTTCGCGTCTTTCTTCGTCGGTCACGTGCGTTCCTTAAACTGCCTTCAATTTAAAAGCTAATGCCAAACAACATTACTAGTAAACCCCAGAAGATGGCCATGGCGAAAAGACCTGCCAAGATAATAAGATTATCCCCTGGTCTACGGTTTGTGCGGAAAAGGACCAAAAGCCCCACGCCCGCAGAAGCAAGCAAACCCGCAAACATAGCTCCCGCGCCAAGCGCACCATCAACGTACAACTGCGCAATGACTACGCTTGCTGCACAATTAGGAATAAGCCCCACAAGCGCTGCTCCCATAATGGAAAGCAACTCATTTTGCCCCAGGAAACGTGCCAGTGCGTCTTCACCAATGAATACCAAAATAGCATTAAGTACCAATGTAATTGCAAAAATAAACAGCGTCACTTGAATAGTATGAATCACAGCGCTCTTGAAAATGGATGCACCGCTGTGGTCGTGATGATGTTCGTGATCGTTTTCGTGGTCGTAGGCCAATTCAGGCTGCAATTCGCAGGCTTCACAGCGACCATTACATTGACAATGGCTCTGCTCGCACAGCTCATGAATACGAAAAGCTTTAGCTTCGCGACGTGCAATATGAACAGCCGCGTCTACTACAAACCCCATTACCATGCCTACCAGAATCTTGGCACCAAGTATTTTAGCAATGGTGGGCAGTGGTACTTGTTCCGCCAAAAAGATGGGAAGCATTTCATCGGAGGTGGAAAGAAACACCGCAAAAAGTGTTCCGAGCGTTACCACACGCCCTGCATAGAGCGTGGCAGCTGCCGCCGAAAAGCCGCACTGAGGCACCACACCCAAAATGGAGCCCACCACTGGTCCCGCTACTCCAGCACGTCGAATGCTTTCCTGGGCTCGCTCCCCCGTTTTATGCTCGAGCCATTCCATCAGAAGATAGGTGACCAGCAAAAACGGTACCAGATACGCGGTGTCTTCCAGCGAATGTAAAAGAATATGTTCAATGCTTCCTAAAATATCCATGGGCAAAATTGTAGCTGACGCGTCAAGAAGTTAGCCCTTATGTCGCCAACTACGCATGACTTTTGGCTGATAGTTAGCGGCATCTGGCTACAACTTGCTTCCCAGCAACGCACGGCTTCACCTAATTTCACGCAACTTTGGCTTATTTGCAATACACCGCAATGGCTTTAGACGCGAACTCTGCAGTTCCTTCGCCGCCCACCTTGTCAATGTTTTCCTTAAACCGTAAATCAGCCGTGTACATCTGGCCAAGACCTGCAAAAACCTCTTTCGTGCAGGTATAGAAATTATCTGTAATGAATTGCTGAATAGAAGCAACCTTAGCCTGTACTTCTTCACTATCTGAAGGCAGGTGCCTCAACTGACCCAGTTCGCCAAATAAGTTCATCATCTGTTCACCCGCAACAGCAAAGTTTGATCCTTGCTGCTCTCGTCGGGTGAATTCCTTATAAGCTGAAGTAGTCCCCCATTTGTTTTTCACTTCGGCTTTATAGGCTTCTAATTCAGAGGTGTTAAACGCATCAAATGTCATTGATATATCCTTTTCTTGCTTTTGAAGTCTTTTTGCAAACGCAATAAGCTGTTCTATATGAACTTTTTGTAACTCCAAGATTTTTATTTGCTCACACAAAGCTTGTTTCTGATCAAACGAAGGACTTTCCAAAATATCGGATATGTCTTTCAGCGAAAACTGAAGTTCTTTTAAAAGTAGGATACTTTGCAAGCGGCGAAGGTTGTGGTTGTCGTACAAGCGATAACCCGCTTTGGTAATGGTGCTTGGTTTTAGTAAGCCAACCTGATCATAGTAATGAAGCGTACGAACACTAACCCCCGCAAAATCACTTACTTCTTTTACCGTGTATAAAGATTTCTTCTTCAT
Organism: uncultured Coriobacteriaceae bacterium; assembly: GCA_949294735.1. Taxonomy (GTDB): domain Bacteria; phylum Actinomycetota; class Coriobacteriia; order Coriobacteriales; family Eggerthellaceae; genus CASFII01. The sequence continues at coordinate 371,750 of CASFII010000006.1, forward strand.
GCGCTTTGCTTCTTCTTTTCCTGCAACTGCCGCCATACGACTGCTCTTCCTGATATCAAGATACACTCAGCATAAACTATAACGTAACGTAAGGGTCAAGACACTATTCCGAACTATTTGTCGCGAAAGCCTCTTGCAAGAGGTTCTAAGGTTTTCTGAAGTGGCTTTGGGATACAATAAACTTACTATGTGACAACCCGACACATCGGAGGAAACTATGGGTAATTGCCTTGTTGCACAATCCGGCGGACCAACCACCGTCATTAACGCAAGTTTAGCTGGCGTCATTCGCGCAAACCAGCTGAATCCCGTTTACGAACACGTATACGGCGGACTTCACGGTATTGAGGGTGTGCTAGCCGACAGGCTTTATGACCTCACCAATCTTTCCAGCAATGAAATTGATATTTTGAAGCAAACGCCTTCCTCTGCTTTGGGCACTTGCCGCTACAAGCTGAAGCGTGAAAATGAAGAAGATTTTCAAACTTTGATGGACGTGCTGGTAAAGCATGACATTGAAGTCATGTTCTATATTGGCGGCAATGACAGCATGGACACGGTTGATGCGCTTTCAGAATGGGCTCAGAAGCACAACCTTCCTCAGCGTTTTGTTGGCATTCCTAAAACCGTCGACAATGACCTGGTTCCCGTGGATCACTGCCCTGGTTTCCCCAGCGCTGCCAAGATAGCAAACCAGATCGTACATGCAACCGCACTTGACTATGCAGCTTATACGCGCCCTGAAGTTTTCATCGTGGAAACTATGGGTCGCGACGCTGGTTGGCTGGCTGCCAGCTGCTGTGCAACGGGCGATGTTGATTTGCTGCTTTTGCCCGAAGTTCCCTTCGACAAGGATGCTTTCCTGGCAGAAGTTCAGAAGAAGTTCAATGAAAAGGGTTCTTGTTACATCGTAGTAAGCGAAGGTGCTCGCTACGCTGACGGTACCTATCTTTCCGCTGGCAGCAGTGCAAACGACGGTTTTGCTCATGCAGTTTTGGGCGGTGCAGGTGAATGCCTGAAGCAAATGATTATTGATGCAGGTGTTGCTCCGCGTGGCGTGGTTCAGTCGCTCTCCCGCGCTGCTCGTTCTTCCAACTTTGCCCAGAGTAAGATTGATGTGGACGAAGCATACAACTTAGGCATGAGCGCTCACATGCGCAGCACCAATCCTGGCTTTACCGCCATGGCAGTTGGCGTTGACCGCGGCACAGACGAAAACGGCAACTATAAGCCCCTTTACACCGCAAAGCCTGTGTGCGAATTTGCGAACTTCGTAAAACAATTCCCCATCGAATGGGCACTGCCGAACTATCAGGGCATTACTCAAGAAGCTATCGATTACGTAAAGCCTTTGATGGAGGGTGAGCCGAAACTCATTATGGATGGCGCTATTCCGGCTACTATTGTTCCGTTTAACCTGCGCTAGTTGATGTCATAAAGGTTGCGTCAAACGAAACGCTTGACGCTTCAACACTCACGAAACAAAGAAGTGCCCGATTACTCGGGCACTTCTTTTTTAGTTCGCTAGCTTGAAAACGCTAATTTGTAACGCGAGCGCTCTGGTTAGTTAACCGAAATCGTAGACTGCGTTTCAATCTCAAGAGCGCCAGCATCTTCTTCGGTTGCCTTCGGCTTGCTGGATTCAATAAACGCATTACGCGTCTTACGAGCTTCCTGTTCCTTTTCTTCCAGGTTAGCCTTCGCCACCGAAATCATCAGCTTAATGCGGTTCAGCTGATTTACTTCTGAGGCGCCTGGGTCATAGTCAACCGCCACAATATTGCTTTCAGGATACCTACGGCAAAGCTCCTTGATAACCGCCTTGCCCACCACGTGGTTCGGCAAGCAAGCAAACGGCTGCGTGCAAACTACGTTCGGAGCACCCGTCTTAATGAGCTCTACCATTTCCGCTGTCAACAGCCAACCTTCACCCATAGAGTTGCAAAGCGAAAGAATTTCGCTGGCGTATTCAGCCAATTCGTAAATATTGGCAGGTGGTTCAAAGCGGTTGGATTTCTTCAGCGCTTCTGTCACCGGCTTACGGAATTCCTTAATAGCCTGCAGAGCAAAACGGCTACCGATTTCGCTCTTCCTGGATTTGCCCAGCTGGCGTTGGAAAATGCCGCCAGCAATACCGAACAGGAAGAATTCAACCAAGCCAGGTACTACCGCTTCGCACCCTTCGCGTTCAATTACATCAACAATTTGATTGTTCGCGGTTGGGTGGAATTTAACCAAGATTTCGCCCACCACACCTACGCGAGGCTTGGTGCCTTCACCAACCAGCGGCAGCGTGTCAAAGTCTTCCACAATCTGGTTTACGGTCTTTTTGAATTCGCCGCGCTTCACCCCACGGGAAAGCTGCGCGCCACACGTACTCATCCAGTGATCAAAGAGCGCGTTCGCCGCACCAGGCTCCGCCTCATAAGGACGCGTGCGATACAAGCACATCATCAAAAGGTCGCCATACAACAGTGCATATACTGCCTGCAGCAGCATCTGCGGCGTAATCTTGAAACCAGGATTATTTTCGCCCAGATCCTTAAACGAAAGCGCAATAACAGGAATATGGGAAAGACCCACATTTGCTAACGCTTTGCGGATGAGCGAAATATAGTTGGTGGCACGACAACCGCCGCCCGTTTGCGTAATGATGACTGCCAACTTGTTGGTATCATAACGCCCACTCATCACCGCTTCCATAATTTGGCCCGTGACCAAAATAGACGGATAGCAGATGTCGTTGTTGACGTACTTCAAGCCCGCATCCACCGCGCCGTGGTCAACGCTTGGCAACAGTTCAATGTTGTAGCCAAAGCGATGGAAAATCTGAAGCAATAGATCAAAGTGAATAGGCGCCATCTGTGGACACAGAATGGTATAACCCTCTTCGCGCATTTTTTCGGTAAAGACCGCACGTGGGAATTCCGTCGTAGCGCCCGTACGTTGCTTCATCTGCTCGCGAACTTCAGGCGAAGCCTTTTCGGTGAAGCTTTCGGGTACTGCATCGTCTAAGCTGATGCTTTCAGCTGGGCAGGCACGCGGCGTCATTTCTGCTTCGGCTTCTTCGTCTGCCTGGTCTTTCAGGGCCGCCAGCAAACTACGCACGCGAATACGCGCTGCGCCCAAGTTAGACACTTCGTCAATCTTAAGTACGGTGTATACCTTACCCGCACGCTCTAAGATTTCTTGCACCTGGTCGGTGGTTAACGCGTCCAAACCGCAGCCAAACGAATTCAACTGAATAAGATCAAGGTCTTTGCGTTCAGTTGCTACCTTTGCTGCAGCATACAGACGAGTGTGATACATCCACTGGTCAACCAAACGGATAGGACGTTCTAGCGTACCTAAGTGAGCCACGCTGTCTTCGGTTAACACCGCCAAGCCAAAGCTGGTCAAAAGTTCTGGGATAGCATGGTTAATTTCGGGGTCATTATGATACGGGCGACCAGCCAAAACAATGCCGTGCGTACCCGTTTCTTCCATCCAGGCAAGGGTTTTGACGCCCGCTTCACGTATATCGCGCTTGAAGGCTTCGTCTTCTGCCCAAGCGGCATCCACTGCGGCACTGATTTCTGCCTTAGAAGGAGCACCCTTGCTACCCATCAGTTCTGGATGAGCCTGCACCAGTTCAATATAAAGACGCTCTTTCAGGTTTTCTTTGCGGTCATACGGCAGCCACGGGTTCAGGAATTGCACATCAGAGGTACGCAATTCATCAATGTTTAAGCGAAGCGCTTCAGCGTAGCTTGCCACAATAGGACAGTTGAAGTGGTTGCCTGCGCCTTCGTCTTCCTGACGTTCCCACTTGCTGCAGGGGAACCAAATGAAATCGGGGTGCTTGTCCAGCAAATTCATGATGTGGCCGTGCGAAAGCTTCGCGGGATAGCAAACACTTTCGCTCGGCATAGATTCAATACCCGCTTCATAGGTTTTCTTTGTGGACGGGTCAGACAGCACAACGCGCCAGCCCAATTGAGTGAAGAAGGTAAACCAGAACGGATAGTTTTCATACATGTTCAAAGCGCGCGGAATGCCTACCGTACCACGAGGGGCGTTTTCTACTTCAAGTGGCTTGTAATAATCGAACAAGCGCTTTGACTTATATTCAAATAAGTTCGGTACATTCTTGCTTTCGTTGAGCGTTCCTGCGCCCTTTTCGCAGCGATTACCGGTAATGAAGCGACGATGCTTGCCCGTTTTTGCATCCACACCAAAGTCGTTTACGGTAAGTAAGCAGGAATTGGAACAACCCTTACAACGAACGGTACGATGCGTGGGAGCCAACGCTTCAATTTCAGACAGCGAAAGCAAGGTGGAGCGATCGCCCTTGCGAGCACGGTCGCGCGCCAGCAGCGCCGCGCCGTAGGCACCCATGTTGCCAGCAATGTCTGGGCGCACCGCATTGACTTCAGAAAGCTGTTCAAACGCACGGAGAACCGCGTCGTTCAAGAACGTGCCACCCTGAACAATAACCTTGGTACCCACGTCACGCGGGTCGCGAATTTTAATAACTTTGAAAAGCGCATTCTTGATAACCGAAATAGCCAAACCAGCAGCAATGTCGCCTACCGTTGCACCTTCCTTCTGAGCCTGCTTAACACGGGAGTTCATAAACACCGTGCACCTGCTGCCTAAATCAACAGGATGGTCAGCACGGATAGCTGTCTGAGCAAATTCGGAAACATCCAAGTTCAGGCCGCTTGCAAAGCTTTCAATAAAACTGCCGCAACCTGAAGAACAAGCCTCGTTTAGCATGATGTGGTCAATAACGCCATCTTTAACGCGCAGGCACTTCATGTCCTGACCGCCAATGTCTAAGATGAACTCCACACCTGGAAGCATTTCCTGAGCACCGCGTAGGTGAGCTACCGTTTCAATTTCCCCTGAGTCAACCAACAAGGCTTCCAAAAGCAGTGCTTCGCCGTAGCCCGTTACGGTAGAGTGTGCAATATAAACCTTTGGTTCGCCTGTTTCGGGGTCTTTTGGAAGTTCACCATACAGGCTTGCCAAGGCTGTTTTTGCACAGCCCAACACGTCGCCCTTGTTGGAAACATAGTGCGACCACAGAAGTTCGCCATCCTGGCCAATTAAAGCTGCCTTAAATGTGGTAGAACCAGCGTCAAGGCCTAGATAAGCCACACCTTCGTAATCTGCTAAAGAACCACGACGAACTTTTTCAGCGTCGTGTCGATTCTTAAATTCTTCGTATTCTTCGTCATTCTCAAACAGCGGATCCAAGCGAACTACTTCTGAGCCCTGGATGTCACCCAGATTCTGCAAACGCTCAAGCACATCCGTCAGTTTTTCTGCCTTCGCACCAGCCTTGGCACCCGCAATAGCACAACCACTGGCAACAAATAGGTGCGCATTTTCGGGAACGATAATGTGTTCATCATCTAAGTCCAGCGTGATATAGAAACGTTTACGCAGTTCAGGAAGATACTGCAACGGACCACCCAAGAAAGCAACATAGCCGCGAATAGGTCTGCCACATGCCAAGCCAGAAATTGTTTGCGTAACTACACTCTGGAAAATACTTGCTGCGATGTCTTCTTTACGCGCGCCTTCGTTAAGAAGCGGCTGAACGTCAGTTTTAGCAAAAACGCCACAACGACTGGCGATGGGGTAAATGGTTTTAGCGTCTTTTGCCAGCGTATTCAAGCCACCTGCATCGGTGTTTAAGAGCGCCGCCATTTGATCAATAAAGGCACCCGTACCGCCTGCGCACGTACCATTCATACGCTGTTCGATACCCTGGTCAAAGTAAATGATTTTTGCGTCTTCGCCGCCTAATTCAATGGCAACGTCGGTCTTGGGAATAAAGGTTTCTACCGCCGTTTTACTAGCGATAACCTCTTGAACAAATTCGATGCCCAGCCACTGCGCCAGCAATAAACCGCCCGAGCCCGTAATGGCGATGCTCATGACCTCATTGCCAAAGTCTTTTGCAGCCTCAGAAAGCACTTCCACAATAGTGGCGCGTACGTCGGCATGATGTCGACGATACACCGAATACTGCACCTGGTTGTGCTCATCCAAAATGGCAAGCTTGACAGTGGTAGAACCTACGTCGATGCCAATATGCAGCGTACTCTTGCTATCCATAGCTCCCCCGTTTGTCCGAGTAAACGCGCTAATATTCCTCTTACATTGTAACGGAAAAGCACCCGTTCATGGTGCTACAAGCGCGCGATTTGGCGAATAGGCGTGTTTTGTTACTTGCTTGTTTCTTTCTTGAACCATCTGGGAAAACGCTGCGGAATTTAAGGGCTTGCAGAGCAACTGTTAGATTTCTGCAAATTTGTTGCAAAGTCTCTGGCAGTTCTCTGATTGAAGGCTGACTGTTCCCAAAGAAATCACGCTGTAAAGAAAACAGAGCAGCGTGTAATTTGAGCGCAACTTGCAAGACCCTTTTGGAAGCTCAGTGATGAAAGCAATTCTTAGTATGCAAGATACGGACGCACCACGTAGTTGGGCACAAGCTCCCTTCAAGTTCCAACCCCTATTGTGTCGTCCTTGCAAAAACGGATGCAGCGGCAGTTTCCCCTTAGAAAACTCGGCTGCCGTGCATCCTTTGCCCGAAAGGACCTTGCATGAAAGAACGAAATTCAGCAGCCAAGACGCTACCTGCGCAAGAGGTTCGCCATAAACTCTTTGCGCCTGGCAAAGGTATTCCCTTTATCAGTAGAACTGTTCCCTTCGCATTCCTTCTTGCTGGAGTGCTTATTTGCTCGCTGTTGTTGCTGCTTCATCTTCCCTCTACTGAGGCTTTTGCGGGAGGTGGACGCAGCGGAGACGTGGGTCACGTAAGCTACGTCGGCAAAACGCTCACCGACGAAGCAAACAAAAACCCATCAGGTACTCCTGCTCATAGCAGACGTATGGAAATTACCGTAGACGGCATAACGCTTCTGGCTATCTGTGCCGAGCATGAAAAAGACCCTCCCAGCAAGGGAGATGCGGTGTATAACAGAGGCATCGTAACGAACAATGATATTCGCCGAGTTTTGTACTATGGCTTTGAAGGTCCTGAAGATAAGGGCTATTCGCTCGTGCGTACCGCCACTGCCGTTTCTGCGGCGAACGGACACATGGAGACCTCCCTTGCTCAAGACATGATTGACGCGGTGCGTAAGCTTCCTGCCCCACCCGATACTTGGATAGTTGAAAAATGGAGCACAGGCACTTCTGGTACCCAGCAATTAGTTACTGGTCGCCTTATCCCGAAGACAGGGTGGGTAAGCCTCCAAAAGGCTTCCGCACTTCCTGAGCTCACCAACGATAATCCGAACTATTCCCTTAAGGGCGCCGAATACGGCATTTTCGCCAGCGAAACGGACGCAAAAAAGGGAACTAACAAAATAAGTAGTCTTACAACAAACGAAAAAGGTTTTGCGAAATCACAGGAACTTGATGAAGGAACCTACTACATAAAAGAACTCAAGGCACCTCAGGGAATGGAGCTGGACACTACCGTCTATCCAGTGAAGGTAAACGAAGATAAAACAGCGGCAGTCAATTCTGGAAAAGTTTCTGACCAGCCTCTTTATGGCGCTATTGAGCTTCTTCTAGCCAAAACCGATGCAGAAGGTGCGCAGGCCGAAGAACGCGCTTCTGCTCAAGGAGCAGCAACTCTAGCAGGCTCTGAATGGAAAATCTGTTTCTATGCGGGGTTTTACAAAACCACCGAAGAGGCAGCATCGGCAGAAAAACCCTTGCGTACATGGACTCTCAAAAGCAACGATGAAGGCAAGGTGCTTTTACATGACAGTGCATTCGTTTCAGGAGATGAGTTGTTTCGCGACACCAAAGGAAACCCTGTACTCCCTTTGGGAACTATTACCTTAGAAGAAACGAAAGCTCCTCAAGGCTATCGAAACACAGCTCAAAAGTGGGCAGACTCACAGAATGAGTCTTATCCGTATACTCGCATCATCAACGGCTCCAGCAATGAAGCCATTACGTCAAATTACCTACCCGTATCGGTTGCAGATGAAGTAATGCGCGGAGGTGTCCGCATTCAAAAGGTTGATCAGGAAACGCACGAGAGCACACAGCTTGGAAAAGCTAGTTTCGAAGGTACCAGCTTCGCAATTATCAGCAATAACAACCAGCCCGTATGCGTAGGCAACGCATGGTATAACAAAGGTGAAACTGTTTGCGAAATAAGCATTGAAGACGGTGTTGCGGAAACGGGCAAAGCAGCACTTCCCTATGGGAACTATGAGATAAAAGAACTCACCGTGGGTCAAGGCTACTTGCTTTCTGAAGAGGTGCTGAATTTCGATATCTCTGAGCACGGCAAAATGGTGGAGTTTACTAATGAAAAAGCCTTTGCCAATCAGATAGTTCGCGGTGATTTAGAATTTGTAAAAGCCAACGGCGAAAATGCCGAACGTCTAGCCTGTATTCCCTTTAAACTCACCAGCGAAACAACGGGCGAAAGCCATGTGATTATGACCGACGAAAACGGCTACGCAAGTACGGCAAGTTCGTTTAACCTCCATTCAACTAACACCAACGCAAACGACGAAGACGCCCAGGATCCTTTAGCAGGAATCTGGTTCAGCGGCACTGCCGAGCAAAAAACCGAACCGCAGGACAGCCTGGGTGCGCTTCCTTATGACTCTTATACGCTAGAAGAGCTTTCTTGCGACGCCAACGAAGGACTGCAGCTTATTACGCTTCACGGTATTGTCGTCTCTCGAGACAACTATGTTATTCAGCTTGGAACCATCGACGATCCAAAAGCTTACATTTCAAGTTACGCTTCAGGAGCAGCAGAAGGGTCGAAAGAACTCTATGCGAGCAAACAGGCACAAATCACCGATACCGTGTTCTATACGGGACTCATTCCGAATCGTACATACGAACTTAGAGGCTCGCTCATAGAAAAAGAATCCGAAAAGACCGTATCTCTCAATGGCCAGCAGGCTGAAAAGAGTCAGATAGTTACCCAATTCACCCCGGAAAAACCCTTCGGCACCGTTCAAACAACGTACGAATTTGACGCCCGAGCCCTTGGTGGCAAACAAGTAGTCGTAGCTGAAGAGTTGTATTCAAATGGCCATAAGGTTGCCCGCGATGTATCCCTTACCAACGAAAACCAAACAGTTCGCGTCCTTCCTCCTGAAATTAAAAGTGAAGCCTACGACGGACTTGATAGAGACAAGTGCCTCTCTGCAGATGCAGAAACGATACTTTCAGATACGGTCACCTATCACAACCTAGCTCCTAACGAATCGTATACTTTGATCGGAAAGCTCGTTGATGCTGAAACGGGGAAAGAGCTTTTGTTTGGCGGAGAACCCCTAACCTCAAAAGAAAACTTCACGCCAGAAAAAAGCAGTGGAAGCGTTGAGGTATCGTTTGAGTTCGATAGCACGTCGTTTGCTGATAAAAAGATTGTAGTTTACGAATATCTCTACTCCGACGATATTTGTCTAGCAAAGCACGCGGATCAACACAGCGAATCTCAAACGGTAGAAGTACAAAGCCCCAAGCTCAGCACGTTTGCCGTTGACGCTGTTGACGAAGACAAGCAGGTGGTAACCGACCCCTCGTGCCGCCTTGTTGACCTGGTTTCTTATGCCGATGTGGCGCCGGGAAAAGAATATCTTTTACAAACGACCGTTGTCGACGCGAAAACAGAACAGGCGCTTCAATACGAAGGCAAAGAAATTTGTATTGAAACGAAATTTACTCCAGAAAAGTCTGAGGGCACCTTAGAAGTTCCTATAACGTGCGACACTACCCGCCTGGCAAACAAAGAAATAGTCGTATACCAAACATTGTTAAGAAAGGGCACTGTCGTGGCAAAACATTGTGATTCCCAAGACGAAAACCAAACACTCAGCGTAATTGAGCCACAAATCACCACACATGCTCAAGATACCCACGATGGAAACGGCGTAATTACTGCGGAAAAAGATGCTTCTGTCACTGATCTTATTTCTTATGAAAATCTTGTTCCTAATAGGAAGTATGTTGTGAGAGGTGCCTTGCTTGACCAAGAAACGGAAGAGGTACTTCTAGTTGAGGGCGAACCTTTGATTGTGGAAAAAGAATTTACTCCAACCGAAGCCAACGGCACCATTTCAATGGAATTCACCTTCGATGCAAGAAGCTTGGTGGGAAACCTCGTTGTTGCTTTTGAGGTTATTGAAGCGGAAGGCGTAGTAATTGCTCAGCACGCCGATATAACTGACGCAAACCAAACCATTGGAGTCAGCAAGCCTCCCGCTGGAGAGACTCACGACAAAACGGGTACAAATATCTTTATCCCGCTTATTTGCCTTGCTCTGCTTGTAGCTTGCGTTGGTATTGGCAAACGAATCCTTCGATAAACGCTCATGGCTAGCACACACCTGAAACGCTTTCTGCAAACCGTTGTTGTTGCATGTTGCGTGTCCGTGGGTCTAGGAGCAGCAGGTGTGCTCGTATCGTACTGCGGGCGCACCTGGATTGACGCCAACCCAACTTCAAGGTTTATAGAGAAAGCCTCTTCGAGCGAAAGTGAGTCATTGGAAGACGAATTCCCACAGATAAACTGGGTAGAACTCAAAAAGGTAAATTCTGAGGTTGTTGGTTGGGTGTCAATCCCAGAAACCCCACTCAGCTATCCCGTCGTACAAGCACCTTCTGAGGATCCAGCGTATTACCTTGACCATGACTTTTTTAAAAAATCAAACTATCAAGGGTGCCCTTATATTGATGCTAGCTGCGCTGAGGTGGGATATCAATACAGTAGAAACGTAGTTATGTGTGGTCACAATCTGGGTCATGGAAGCACGCTGCTATTTGCAACCATTGCAAACTACTCTGATACCTCGTTTGCGAAGAGGCATCCCGTTATTCTATTTCAGACGCCAAAAACCAAATACGCACTTGCCGTTGAGGCAGTGTCAGTTTTGTCGGGGGAATCGCCAAGCAAACGCACCGTATTCGAAAGTACTGAAGATTTTCACGAATGGTACAAAGACTGCCTCAACAATGCACAGATTCGCCTGAAACTTCCAGCTGACATTCCCCAAGACGCTCAGCTTTTTAGCTTTGTAACCTGCAGCTACCACAAAAGCAATAACGAGCGTACGGTAGTCTACGCACGTGGCGTTCCTTCTTCATCTGAAGAGGTTGTTTCTTCCACGTCTGTAGATACTGAATAGGTGCGCTTTGCGACAACTTTTCTCCGGTGCTTTCTCCAACCTACCAGTGCACTCACCGCAGAAACCGCTACAAAGGCAAAAGCCGCAACAAGAGCCTGAATACCAAAGCTCACGCTAAACCCATACATAGTTACTCCGGCGGTTCCTCCCCCGCCTGCAGAGAATATCGTTACAATCGCAACCATAATGGACGAACCAAGTGAACCAATAATCTGACGGAAGGAGTTGACCATAGCGGTGCCCTGTGGTGTATCCTTCTTTTCCAGTTCAGACATGCAATATGCAGTCATAGGCATCAAAACAAACGAAACGCCTGTCATCCGAAGCGCATACATCAGTACAATCATGAATGCTGGCGTATGATCATTGAAAAAGACGAAGGAACCAGTTCCTAAGATAAGTAGGAAAAATCCCACAATAGCATTTACCTTCGCTCCCCAGCGGTCATAGATGCGCCCCGTTACGGGGTTTAAGAGCGGCATGCAGATTGCCCCTACCAACAGCACCAGACCTGATTTCGTTGCAGAATAGCCATGAATTTCTTGCATATACAGTGGAACCTGCAAAGCCGAAGCAGCCATAACAAACTGCGCGATACACAGCAGCACCATACCCTGCGAAAAACTTTTATGGGAAAACAAGCGCAGATTCAAATAAGGGTTATCTAGACCAAGCTGTCGCGCAGAGAAAATAGCAATGAGCATTACCGCAACCAAGACTGACATGGTTGAAGCACCGTGAAAGAACCCGAACTGTTCCCAGCCCGTAACGCCAGCCATAAACATAACAAGACCAAGCGTATACATGACAAGCGAAGGTACATCGACACTAATCCGTTCGTGTTCTCCAACATCGCGAACCACCAGCGAACAACCCACCAACGAAATAAAGGCACAGGTTCCTAAAATGGCAAAAATAGGACGCCAACCTAAAGCGTCGGTAATAACACCTGATAAAGTAGGTCCCAAAACGGGGGCAAAGCCCTGAACCATACCCACTAAACCCAGAGCCTGCCCATGTTGGCTTTTCGGATAGATGCCTAGAGCGATAACTTGAAGAAGCGGCATTAAAACGCCCGTGGCGCAAGCCTGCATCAAGCGTCCCACCAAAAGCAAGGGATAATTCATTGAGAAGAATGCCAGCGCACAACCAACAGCAAAGAGTGCCAGCATTCCCAAGAATAGATGTCTCACGTTGCAACGAACAATTAGAAACGCCGAAAAGGCACCTACAATACCCAAAGTGTAAATGTACGAAGTGGTGAGAAGCTGACCAAGTGTGGCATCAATTTCGAATTCATGCATTACCGAAGGAAGCGCACTTGTAAGCATGCTTTGGCTAACCGAGGCAACAAACGTGCCCAACAGCATGATCATTAGGACGACTTTAGGATTTATTTCTCTCTTCAGTAACAGCATGTATGGATAATAGGACTAGAACTCATACAAAACTACACTTATTTGGCAAATAGCACGATTCCAGCCCAAATGGAAAAGCCGCATCCTTTACAAAGATGCGGCTCTGTGCTTGTTTTAATCAGGCAGCTAAAAAGAAGGGTTTTTCTTTAGTGCACTTTGATGAGCGAATACACCTCTTCGTCGCTTACCTTGGCAATAACCTCGCGAGGATTTAAAAACGCCAACTCCATCAAGAAGGCGAAGCCAGCAATCTTTGCCCCCGTCTGTTCGACCAGCTTAACCGTAGCTTCCACCGTACCGCCCGTAGCAATTAGATCGTCAACAATCAAAACAACGTCATCAGAACTTAACGCATCACGATGTATTTCCAAGGAATCAGTGCCGTATTCCAGTTCATAGCTTTGCGAATACGTTTCACGCGGCAGTTTCCCCGGTTTACGTGCAGGAACAAAACCGGCGCTCAGTCTATGAGCAACAGGTGAGCCAATCATGAAACCGCGTGCTTCCGCACCAATGACCTTCGTAATTCCTTTACCAACAAAGTGGTCAGAAATGTCATCAATAGCCGAAGCAAACCCCTTCGGATGAGCCAAAAGCGGCGTAATATCTTTAAAAACAACCCCTGGTTCAGGATAGTCGGGAATATCTACTACATAGTTTTCGTAGTCAAAGCGAGCCACACTGCATCCTTTCACACTTACACTCTTCCGCTCAGGAATTATAGCGAAAACGCAACCTAAAAGAGCCAGAATCCTAGTCTAGGCACAAATGTGACCCTTGTAATCTTTGGTTAAAACGCCGCATCAAAGGGCTCTGAAACCTGAATGCCACTACTGCCCCGCATAAGCTCAACGAGGCTTTCCACTAAAGCTGACTGCCCACCATTCAGTACCCTTACGCAAAGGGTTACCTCATCAGCAAAATCAGTTGAAACCACCTTCGCCTCATGCTGCAAGCAAAGACGATTGACCTGTTCGTAGAGCGCATAAGGAGCCTTGATGGTGATATCCACGCATTGAGAAACCACCACGCACTCAGCTGCTTCGATGCCAGCCTGAGTAGCCTGAGTATAGGCGCGAACCAAACCACCCGTCCCCAGCAGCGTGCCACCAAAGTAGCGTGTAACCACCACAATGATGTCGGTTAGGTTTTCATGACGAATGACTTCCAGAGTAGGCAGTCCTGCTGTTTTTTGAGGTTCTCCGTCGTCCGAATAACGAACTCGTTCGCCTCCCGTACCGTTTCCGTCTGCCGAACGAAGTACGTAGGCGTACACGTTGTGACGAGCCATGCGATGAGCTGATCGCACTTCTTCCAAAAAGGAAAGCGCTTCCTCTTCTGTTTCCACGTGTGCGACGTGTGCGATAAAACGACTTTTCTTCTCTTCAATTTCAGCCGTTGCTTGCCCAGAAATGGTTTGATATGCCACAGATTCATGCTGCATGAATTACCTCAAAAGACTAAGCCATTTCTGCTTCGTAGTCTTCAGCAACGACCGCCTGAATAAGGACCTCGTCAGGCACCTCTTTTGAAAGCTTTACCACAGCTGTTTCGTTTTCCAGGCTCACATCTGCAGCAACCACGCCATCAACCGCCTGAAGAGCTTCGGTTACATGCGCAACACAATGCTCGCACATCATACCGCCAACCTTAAGTGTCTTTTCACTAACAACTGACGCTTCTTGCGTTGACAGGTTCGCTGTCAACGCTGCGCTTTCTGAAACCTGCTTCTTTTCCAAGCAAGCCGTTTCATCAGAAACACCTGCTGACTTCTGCTCTGCGTTAGCTGCAACGCCTGAAACTTCTGCAGTTTCACGTTCCTGATACGTAGCTTGCGTAGTTGGCTTCCAGCGACGCAGACGCAAAGCATTGCTTACTACGCACACCGAAGAAAGTGACATCGCGGCGGCTGCAATCATAGGATTAAGCGTAACCCCTGCCCACGAAAGCGCACCCGCCGCCACGGGAATACAAATGCTGTTATAGAACAAAGCCCAGAAGAGGTTTTGTTTGATGTTGCGCATAGTGGCACGAGAAAGATGTAAAGCAGCTGGAACATCTGCCAAATCGCTGTGCATAAGCACAATATCAGCACTTTCAATAGCAATATCGGTGCCTGCGCCAATAGCTATACCTACATCAGCACGAGCAAGAGCCGGAGCGTCATTGATGCCATCACCCACCATGGCAACTTTACCCGACTTTGCCAAATCGCGAATAATGGCCTCTTTCCCATCAGGTAAAACACCAGCGATAGTTTGCTTGATACCAATCTGCTTTGCTATTGCCTGGGCAGTCACCTCGTTGTCGCCGGTAAGCATAACGGTATCAATACCCATAGCATGAAGCTCATTAATGGCAGCGGCAGAGGTTTTCTTCACCACATCAGCAAGCGCAACAATGCCAAGAAGCTGCTGATTCGAAGCAAAATAGATTACCGTTTTGCCCTGTTCTGCAAGACTTTTTGCTTGAGCGTCATAGGTAGAAACATCAATTCCATGACTGCTCATAAGGCGTTTGTTGCCAGCCAGAATGGTTTTCTCCTGGATAGTTCCCGAAAGTCCGCCTCCAGCAATTTGTTGGAAATGCTCTACTTCAAGCTTCTGCGCATGTTGAGCCTGAGCACGAGCAACTATTGCCTGAGCCAAAGGATGCTCACTCTTGCTTTCCAAGCTCAAAGCAATACTCAGGAAACTGGATTCGTTAGCGTTTTCCGCAACAACAATATCGGTAACTTGAGGCGAACCCTCTGTAATAGTTCCCGTTTTATCGAAAACAACCGTGCGCACTGCCTGCGCTGTTTCTAATGCTTCTGCCGACTTAACCAAAATGCCACTGGTTGCGCCCCTACCAGTACCCACCATGATAGCGGTAGGTGTAGCTAACCCCAAGGCACACGGACAAGAGATAACAAGTACTGAAATTGCATGTGAAAGAGCAACTGACAAAGATGCGCCAACTGCCACCCAAATGGCGAAAGTCACTAAGGCAATGGCTATAACAACGGGGACAAAGACGCCACTAATCTTGTCTGCAATTTTTTCGATAGGGGCTTTTGAGCTAGTTGCTTCGTCAACCAAACGAATAATGCCGGCCAAGGTTGTATCTGCGCCAACACGCTCTGCACGCATAACAAACCAACCCGTACGATTGATGGTCGCTCCCGTGACCAGCGAGCCTGGCGTTTTTTCAACAGGAACACTTTCGCCCGTAATGACCGATTCATCCACCGTGCCCGAGCCTTCCAACACAAGACCATCCACGGGGACGCCTTCACCCGCTTTGACGACAAGCAAGTCTCCTGGACGCACGAACTCAACAGGAACCTCTTCTTCGGTTCCGTCATCTTTGCGACGTAGGGCTGTCTTTGGGGACAGATCCATGAGCTTAGAAATGGCGCCCGTGGTTTTACCTTTTGCGCGTGCTTCAAAGTACTTACCCAAGGTAATCAGCGTCAAAATCATGGCAGCAGATTCGAAGTACAAATCCATTGCTGCCATATGTGCAAGCGTAAGATTCCCTGAACCGAGTGCATCGCCGATGCGATACAGAGCCACGATGCCGTACACCGTAGAAGCCGTAGAGCCTAAGGCAATCAGGCTGTCCATATTTGGCGCACCATGGAAGAGCGTCTTGAACCCAATGCGGAAGAATTTAAAGTTAACAAAAATGACAGGAATCAAAAGCAAAAACTGCGTCAAAGCGAAAACCATTACCTGTTCGTCGCCCAAAAAGACTTCTGGCAAAGGCCACCCGAACATATGCCCCATGGAAAGATAGAACAGAGGAATGGTAAAGATAAATGAAACAATCAAACGGAAGCGCACCTGTTTGGCTTCTTTTTCCGCAAGCTGTGTGGCGTTGTTGGATGCAAAACTAGCACCCGAAGCACTCCCAGCACCTGCCGCATACGATGAACCAGAAGCCGATGTCTGCGCATTTACTCCTCCCGCAGCCGAACCAAGAGCAGCACGCGGAAAAGCTCCGTACCCAGCCTTTTCTACCGCTGCACTAATAGCACGGGTTACCTCTGGAGATCCATCATATTCAACTTCCATTGAGTTTTTTAGAAGGTTGACTGCAACGCCTTCAACACCTTCAACCTTGCTGGTTGCTTTTTCCACTCGAGCTGAACACGCTGCACATGTCATGCCTGTTACGTCAAACGTCTGCTTCATCGTGAGTTATCCTTTGCTAACATATTTCTCAAGCGAAGTATACAACGGCAGAGCCTTTCACGCGCCGTTAATAGCAAGAAAAATCAGTTGTTTTGATCCTTCTTCGCCTCTTTATTACAACATATGAACAACTGTTCATAACTATAAAAAGAAAGAACCGTTTGTCAAGTAAAAATTGAGGCGACCCCTTAAGTCGCCTCAATTGAAATTTATTTTTCCGTATTTAATTTTTGCCGTTCGTTTAAGGGCGCGCACCTAGTACTAATCCCTTGTCAGCTTGCGATGCAAACGGTGTGGTCTTGCCGCTTCTTCACCCAAACGTTCAATCTTGTTTTTCTGATAACTTTCAAAATTACCTTCGAAAAAGACCCAATTACCTGGGTTTTCGTCGGTACCTTCCCAAGCAAGCATATGAGTTGCAATGCGGTCTAAGAACATACGGTCGTGGCTTACCACTACGGCACATCCTGGAAATGTCAGAAGAGCTTCTTCAAGACTTTCGAGCGTTTCGACATCCAAGTCATTGGTGGGTTCGTCCAAAAGGAGCAAATTACCACCTTGCTTCAGAGTCAATGCCAAATTCAAACGATTTCGTTCGCCGCCAGAAAGCACACCTGTTGGCTTTTGCTGGTCAGAACCCTTAAAGCCAAAACTCGCAACATAGGCGCGGGAAGGAACCTCTGTCTCCCCCACTACCATATAATCAAGACCGTCAGACACCACTTCCCACACAGTCTTCTTCGGATCAAGCCCTGCACGGTTCTGATCAACGTAGGAAATCTTGACCGTTTCGCCAATAGCAAGGGTACCACCATCAAGTGATTCCTGACCTACCAGCGCCTTAAACAGGGTGGTTTTACCCACACCATTCGGGCCAATAACACCCACAATGCCGTTGCGAGGAAGTGTGAACGAAAGGTCATCAATCAAAACACGATCACCAAACGCCTTATGCAGATGTTCCGCCTCAATAACCTTGGCACCTAAACGTGGACCAACGGGAATACGAATGTCGGTGAGTTCGCTCTTTTCGAACGCACGAGCTTCCGCTTCCATCTGTTCATAGCGCTCCAGACGAGCTCGACTTTTCGCCTGTCGAGCTTTCGGAGAGCTACGAACCCATTCCAGTTCGTTTTGGATCCGTTTCAGCAAGCGCTCTTGACGTTGTCCTTGCGCAGCCAAACGTGCCGCTTTAGTTTCCAAATAGGTGGAGTAATTACCCTTGTAGGGGAACAGGTGACCGCGGTCTACTTCGCAAATCCATTCAGCCACATTGTCTAAGAAGTAACGGTCATGCGTTACTGCCAACACCGCACCCTGGTACCTTTGCAAAAACTGTTCCAACCACAAAACGCTTTCGGCATCGAGGTGGTTAGTTGGTTCGTCCAAAAGTAGAAGGTCAGGTGCTTCCAAAAGCAAACGACAAAGAGCTACGCGCCTGCGTTCACCACCTGAAAGCTGAGATACGGGTGCGTCGGGGTCAGGACACTGTAGCGCATCCATTGCCTGATTAAGCTGGCTGTCTAGGTCCCACCCGTTTGCGGCGTCAATAGCATCCTGCAATTCACCCATTTCTGCCATAAGCGCATCGAAGTCAGCATCGGGTGAAGCCATCAGAGCACTGATTTCGTTGAAGCGGTCAATTTTCGCAAGAACATCTGCAAAAGCCATGCGTACATTTTCAATGACCGTCTTATCTTCTTCCAAAGGAGGTTCCTGAGGCAGCAGCCCGACCGTATAGCCAGGCGTCAAGCGTGCCTGACCGTTAGAAACTTCCTCTACACCCGCCATAATCTTAAGGAGGGTTGACTTGCCCATGCCATTGGGACCCACCACGCCAATTTTTGCGCCGGGATAAAACGAAAGAGTTACATCGTCCAGGATAACTTTGTCACCATGCGCTTTACGCGCCTGGTACATTTGAAAAATAAATTCGGGCAATGTTTAACCTTCCACCGTGTAGCCTGCATTTACAATGGCAGCTTTTGCAGCTTCCAGAACAGCCGCATCGCCTGAATAGGTAAGCTCTACCGTATTGGTTTCGTGATTGGCAGTAGCTGATTCGACTCCTTCCAAAGACATGCAAGCCTTTACCGCACGTGCTTCACACTTGGGGCACTTCATTCCGGTGACGATAAGTTTTTCTGTAGCCATGTTTCGTCCTTTCTGTTTGGTACAGGCGCATTGTAACAAGTGAGAAAGAAAGTTCAAACACAAAGAACGCACCGCCTGGAGCGGTGCGCAAAATTAAAGAGGTTTTGCAAACGCCGACTTATCTACTCGACGCCCGGAAGGATTCTGCTTGAACGCTTATTCTGCCTGAACGCTAATAGTTTTGTTGGGTCGGCCGGGTAGTCTGCTCCGCACGTTCAAAAGGCATTGGGTCATCTTGTCCGCCCCAGAGAGGAATTTCAAATTGCATGGTCCAGTGACCCAATGCGCGTACGGTCATTAAATTCGTAAACACACAAAGCATGATGAGAAAAACGACGAACGCACCTACTAAGACCACAGTCAACAGACCCAAAATAATGTTTGCAGCAGTTGTGGTTCCATAGGAAAAAACAACTGCAATGAAAGCCATGAAAAGCCCGAACAACATCAACGCAAGATAGGCAACTACATTCACGATCAAAGCCAATACAATCGTCATGCCGAAGATGCGCAGAAGACCTTTGAAATCACGGCGAATCATCTTCCACATTTTCTCTAACTGAAAACCAGCTGAAAGCCTGCCGTAGATACTGGTACGCATGCTGCCCACCCAGCTAAAGAGTTGTGCGAAGAAGAACGCACCAATGCACACCAGCGTTATCAAAAAGCTCAGAAAACTCGCAATTCCTGCCCCGGAAATGGAGTAGCCACCCACAAACGTAAGAGCAACCCCGCTCACCCCAAAGAGAGAAATGGCTGCACCCACCACAAAGGGAGCCATCGCAAATACAACGCTAATAACAAGCACGAAAAAGCCGCGTTTGTACAGTTGTCCATCACGATTCTCAAAAATGCTTTTTGGCATAGGCTGGTGAATACCCCATGCCATATCACGTGCCCAGCCGTAGGCATAACCAAGTGCAACAATAATGCCAAAAATAGGGATTAGCATAACAAGCGCAAGACGGGCGATAATTCCAAACCACCCTGCCGAATAACGAATATCGTTGTAGGCGCGCTGTAAATAACCCATCTGCATGACGACCCTCTTTCGTATGCATAGAAAAACACGTTTCGGAATGAACATAATCGCAGTTTACCGCCGTAAATGCGAAGTTTTAGCCTAATACAGCCCTTTGTTTCTTGGCTGTTGCTTTTTTGTTTCAATCAACAAACAAAAGGGGCTGCCCGAAGACAGCCCCCGTAAAGCAACACTATAAGAAGAGTTACTTCAAGGTAACAGCAGCACCTGCTTCTTCCAGCTTAGCCTTGATTTCTTCAGCCTTGTCCTTAGCAACACCTTCCTGGATAGCCTTAGGAGCAGATTCAACAGCTTCCTTAGCTTCCTTCAGACCAAGACCGGTGATCTCACGAACAACCTTGATAACAGCAATCTTGTTGTCACCAAAGCCTTCGAGAACAACGTCAAAGTCGGTCTTTTCTTCAGCAGCAGCTTCAGCAGCAGCCGGTGCAGCAGCTACAGCAACAGGAGCAGCAGCGGATACACCAAATACTTCTTCGAGTTCCTTAACCAGTTCGGAGAGTTCCAGAGCCGGCATTTCCTTCAGAGCTTCA
Source organism: uncultured Coriobacteriaceae bacterium (assembly GCA_949294735.1). GTDB lineage: Bacteria > Actinomycetota > Coriobacteriia > Coriobacteriales > Eggerthellaceae > CASFII01. The sequence continues at coordinate 392,243 of CASFII010000006.1, forward strand.
ATAATTTCTTCGCGAGTAACAGCCATTGTTACTTCCCTTTCTATTCGGTGGCATTATTGCCGAGTTTTTCATACAACGCCGCGTTATGCAGCACAATTTCTTTTTGTTGTGCAAGCCCTTTTACTAGGCAGCACACTGCCGCATCTTAAGCGGCGCTCTTTTGGTCGGCGATAGCCTGCGCGCAGCGGGCGAACGCTTCCATAGGACCATTGAGAACACGTACGGTTTTGACCAACGGATTCGAAATGGTACCAAGCAGTTTGGCGATAAGCTCTTCGCGGGAAGGCAGAGCAGCGATAGCTTCTACCTGTGCAGCGTCAACGAACATACCGTCCATCATGCCACCCTTGATGACCAGGTTCTGATTCTTCTTCGCAAATTCCTTAATGGCCTTAGCAGAAGCAACCGGATCAGCAGCAGCAAAAATGAATGCAGAAGGACCTTCCAGGACAGCGTCCATGTTCGGCAATTCCATTTCTTCCAAAGCAATGTGCATGATGGTGTTCTTGTACACCTTCATGGTTGCTTCAGCATTGCGAATGTCGTTACGGAGAGCCTGAACTTCCTTCACTGTCAGACCGCGATAGTCAACTACCCATACGGCAGTAACATCTTGCAAGTCAGCCTTAACAGCTTCGAGCATTGCTTGGTTTTGAGCGTTTGGCATAATACACCTCCTTTTCTTTATTCCGCGTCCCGCCCCAAGTTGGGTGAGTCGCCATAAAGAAAAGCGACCCCCGCGTCATTAAGACAGCAGGGGTCGATAAGGCAAACATCTACGACCACCTCGGCGGGCAGCGCTCAAGCGCCATTAAACCTTTCGGTACCTGCTGTCTATGGCAGCGGAACTATTTGTATTCCATGCTACAAAAATGCAGCCTGATTATTATAGGTCACCCTCATCCAGAGTCAAGCAAAGAGCACCTGCGAATACGAGGATTCACAGGTGCTCCATACGAAAGCTTTACGAACAGCTCAGCGCGATAGTATCTTACGCCGTTCCCGCTGCAGCTGCAGCATCGGCGGCGGCTGCATCAGAGGCGGTGTCCCCTGTAGGAGCGGCATCCGCTACGTCGTAGTCGTAGGTTTCAATGCCCTCAAAACGCTGAACAACCTTGGCGCCTGTTTCGCCGTCATCCACGTAGGCAAACTTAATGGTATCGCCCGGTTGGAAGCGAACAATGTCCATCAAATCAGGCAGCGCAAAGTCATATACATTGTCGTCCTTTTCCAAGGTGACATAGAAGTGAGAATTGCCGCCCACCACTGCCTGCGTCATAACCGAAATGATGCCTTGCGCACTTACCGTCTCAATGGCTTCCGTTGCGGTTTCAATGCCATTTGACGCCAGCAATTCCAGATATGCTTCCTGGCAAGCAGCTACCGTGCTGCCCGTCGCTACATTTTGGTAACTCTGGATATCAACCATTGCAAACATCTTTACCAAGCCCGCGCCGTCTTTCAGCGCCATGAAATAGGTCGGTCGGTCGGCAACATTGATGAGTAGCGGGAAGGTGGAGGTGTAGCGTAAATTCTGTACCTGGCCTTCAGCAGAACCCATTGCCGATGTTTCGGTAGCACCTGAGATTTCGTAATAGTGCGATTCGGCCGTACGCTGATTAATGAGTACAAAGCCCACAATGGAGTTGTCGGCAGTTGCCGAGGTAACACCTGTGTATACCCATACATCGTCGTCTTTTGCAATGTAGTTGTACCCTACCTGGTCATTGGTGCCAGGAGTGGTTTGCACCACGCCCTCCTGACCCAGGAAGGAGTTCAGCCAGCCGTTCTTGTAGGCACCGCTCCAGTTGTACTGCTGAATAAGCAGTTCTGCTGGATATGCACGGTCAACCCATTGCGGACAGTCTTCAATAGCCAAATCCTGGCATTCGCCCGTGGTTGCATTGCAGAGAACAACGCGGCTAATAGTAGTGCCACCAAACAAGCCGATAGTACGTTCCTGAACAGGGCAAATCCACCATGGTTGACCATTGTCGTCAATTTCAAACGACTTTTCATCAAACATATAGAAGGGGTACTTCAGCTGCACGTGGCGGTCGATATTGCGCACCAACGGTTCAGATTCTGAATAGTGAATAGGATTATCATCCAAACGAACAATCTGAGCTTCCTGAGTGGTCATATCTACCATCGCATAAGCAGGAATACCAGCTTCGCGGTTGGTCCACCACTTAAACAGGTCAGCATAGAGAAGCGGGCTCACGCGAACCGGTTTGCTCTGATAGTTAATCTGGCTATACAACGAAGACACTTCAAACTGGCTTACGTATTCAGGAATAGAACCCATTTCGCGGTTACCAAGCAAAATTGCAGAGCTGCGGTCGATAATGGGGATTTCTGAATAATCTACCTGCTGAATATCTTCGGTGAAATCATTTGTTTCCGTCTGCAGGACGTTTGCGTACTTTTCTGCATTGCCCGGGAAGAACGAAAGCGAAGCCACTGCCCCTAATACGCCCACAAGCGCAATAGCGACAGGAATATATGAAGCAAACTTGAAAGTTTTTGCCTTCGATTCGTTCTGCTCTACCTTTGAGGTTCCTACGCTGTAGTTCTTGCTACGCGTCGAAAGCACCAGGTAAGTGGGAAGCAAAATGAAAATAACAACAAACATCCAGGTATCAACCGAATGAATATTGATAGGTGGATGGAACCACCAATACGCTGCCAACAAAATAATAATCAGCAAAATGACGCCAATAACAATGGCGCGTTTGCCCATTGAACGCATCTTATCCGCAAAGGGAATTTCAACATGAGGAATACCCGAGCCGCCAAAACCACCGCGGCCTCCGTTTCCTCCCTTGCCGCTACGACGGGAGTTTTCTCCCGAAGTGCTAGCATCTTCGGTTGCATCTTCAACCGTAAAGTCTGCGGGGGCAGCACTTGTGAAGTCAAACCCGCTTGAACGGCGAAGCGCCTCAAGCAAGGCTTCAATGCCAGATTGTTGTGCCATGATCCTCCTCTTTTCAAAATAGCAACTTGGCTACTATACACTAATACACGCCTAATTAAGGGGCGCTTACCTGTCCTGTCATCTGTTTGACAACTCTAGCGCTGAAGTTAAGTGCTTGCTCCTTCATTTTGACGCATCAGGCGCCCCTTCAGAACAACTAAAGCTGCACCTAGTTGCAAAGCTGCACCTAGTTGCAAAGCTGCACCTAGCCGTAAAGCTACGCCTAGCCATAAAGCTGCATCTAGTTGGCAAGAAGCTGCTGCAGCACGTAGGGCAAAATACCACCCTGACGAACATAGGCCAATTCGGTTGGCGTATCGATTCGTATAACCATCTCAAAGGAGAGCGTTTCACCTTGTGGAGTTTGGGCACTCACGCGTACATACTGGGGCAACGCGTCAAACGCGGCCTCCTGTGTTTCGTGCGTTGCATCAAAATTTAGTCCTTCGAAGGAAAAAACTTCCTCTCCGGTAAGACCCAACGATTCAGCGCTTTCGCCTTCTTTGAATTGCAGAGGCACAATGCCCATGCCAATTAAGTTACTTCGATGTATACGTTCGAAACTTTCAGCAAGTACCGCGCGTACCCCCAGTAAACGTTGACCTTTTGCTGCCCAGTCGCGAGAAGACCCGCTTCCATACATTTTTCCCGCAAGAACAATAAGCGGAATCCCTGCTTGCTGATAATGCATAGCAGCATCAAACATCAAAGTGGTTTCGCCTGACAAGAAATCCTTTGTCCAGGCAGCCTTTTTGCCGGCTGCAAGCTTATTTTGCAGCTTTACGTTTGCAAACGTTCCGCGCATCATAACTTCATGATTACCACGACGCGCGCCATAACTGTGCAGCGCATCAGGAGTTACTCCACAACTTTCCAGATACTGAGCTGCCGCAGAGTCAGGCGCAATGGAGCCTGCCGGAGAAATGTGGTCAGTCGTAATAAAATCGCCTAGATATGCCAGAACGCGAGCACCCTGAAGCTTCTTACTGCTTGCAATACACTCCGCCTCATCCACAAAGGGTGGGCGGCGCACATAGGTAGAAGATTCATTCCATGCAAAGGTATCGCTGGTGTTTGCGTGCAGGTTTTCCCAGCTAGTGCTGCCGGTATACAAGGTTTGCGCTGCCTGCGTATACAGGTCTGCTTGCAAATAACGCTGAAGAACACTGGCAACTTCGTCATTTGTAGGAAGTAAATCAGTCAGGTACACTTCGTTGCCCTGCGCATCTGTCCCCACTGGCTCATTCAATGGGTCAAAATCCATGGTGCCAACCAAAGAATATGCCACCACTACCGCAGGCGCAGCTAAATAGTTCTGAGCGATGTCAGGAGAAATGCGCCCTTCAAAATTTCTGTTCCCAGAAAGAATACTGGTAAGCTCTATTTTTTCTTTAACAGGCTGAAGCACTTCGGGGATAGCGCCTGAATTACCAATGCAGGTCATACAGCCAAAGCCGCAAGTATAAAAGCCAAGACTTTGCAAAGCCTCCAGCAAACCAGCCTGCTGTAAAAGCGTTTCAGTTGCGTGACTTCCTGGAGCAAAGACTGTCTTCACCCACGGTTTCGGGCGCAAACCTTTTTCAAGTGCCCTTTTTGCGAGCATGCCTGCTGCTACCATCATGGCAGGGTCGGTTGCGGTAGTGCAGCTCGTAACTGCCGCCATTGCAATAGTTCCCTGCCCCACTTCATAGGTTGCGCCTGCTATTTCAATAGTTTCAGCAAGATTGTTCACCAAATTGCGCTCAGTGCATATTTCCTGGAAACGTTTCTTTGCCTGACTTAAGGCGATACGGTCATGAGGCTTAGAAGGACCCGCTAGACTGGGCTCCACACCAGAAAGGTTGAATTCGATAACCTCAGCATACGTGCGATGTTCGCCCGTATCACCTGGTTCGTTCCACATGCCTTGTTTTCGAGCGTATGCCTCAACCAACGCAAGGTGATCTTCAGAGCGACCCGTCAGACGCAGAAACTCCAGTACCTTTTCATCAACAGGAAACAGGGTGCAGGTGCATCCGTATTCAGGTGTCATGTTGGCAATGCAAGCACGTTGTGTGGCGGACAGGTTTTCAACCCCTTCACCAAAGCACTCAACATAGGCGCCAACCGCGCCTCGCGCACGCAAAAGCTGCGCAAAGCTTAAAGCCACATCCATAGCCGAAACCTGTGGCTGCAGAGTTCCTGTTACGTGAATACCAATTACTTTCGGAACAAGAGTAGTAATAGGCTGGCCCAGTGCAGCAGCTTCTGTTTCAATGCCGCCCACACCCCAACCAAGCACGCCGATACCATTAGCAGTGGTGGTGTGACTATCGGTACCCACCAGGGTATCGAAGTACACAAGCGGTGCTTCCGTTTCTTCAGGCAGCATATGAACCACTGAAGCAAAATTTTCAATATTGAGCTGATGACAAATGCCCACGCCTGGGGGAACAATTCGAACCTTTTCGAACGAATTTTGCGCCCACTTCAAAAACTCAAACCGTTCAGTATTGCGCGAAAACTCCAAGTCTTCGTTCGTTTGCAAGGCGGATGCACAACCTGCTTCATCCGCAATTACCGAATGATCAATAACCAAGTCGCAAGGAATATGGGGATTGATGTTTTGAGGATCTCCGCCTTTTTGCTCAAACGCTTCACGCATGGAAGCAAAGTCGGTAAAAACCGGAACGCCCGTTAAATCCTGAAACAATACGCGCGCAGGTGAAAATTCAATTTCTTCTCCCTGCTCTCCTGCGTTGCCTGCTTTAACAATGCGATTTGCGAGTTCTTGCGCCTGTTCTTCGCTTGAAGCATTGCGTAAAACATTTTCGAGCAACACGCGCAATGCATACGGAAGCGAATCAGAACCTTCGATAGTAGAAATGGGATAGTAAGAATAGGTTTTGTTACCTACCGTAAGAAATTGCTTCAAAGCGTTTCCTTTCGTTTCAGTTCTTCCACAAGCGCGTCGGTAAACTCAGTACAGGTTGCAGGATTGGCGTTCTCTGTCTGCTCCAAACCTACTTTGCGAATGTCTGCAGTCACGTGTTCGCCACGAGAATACACCGCTTGCACCGCATCATAGATACGATTAGCCGCTTCATGTTCCCCTAAGTGATCAAGCATCATAGCGGCCGACAAAATCTCAGCCGTAGGGTTTGCCTTGTTTTGTCCTGCAATGTCAGGTGCAGACCCGTGAACCGCTTCAAATACGGCGTAGTCTTTTCCTATGTTTGCACCAGGAGCCAGCCCGAGCCCCCCAATAAGCCCTGCCGCCAAATCACTTGCAATGTCTCCGTATAAATTAGGAAGTACCACTACGTCAAATTGCGCAGGATTCATAACCATATTCATACAAAACGCATCCACAATACGTTCTTCAAATTCAACTCTGCCAGCATATTCAGCCGCCACATCGCGAGCCACCTGTAGATACAGGCCATCGGAATACTTCATGATGTTTGCTTTGTGAACTGCGGTTACCTTATGACGCCCATGCTCTAAGGCATACTCAAAAGCGTACCGAACAATATTTTCTGAAGCAGTCACGGAAATACTCTTAATGGAAAAACCCGCATTGTGAGGAAGCTTGCCAACGCCTTCTTCTTCACACAGCGCTATAAGCTTTTTGGCTCCTTCGCTTCCCCGTTCAAATTCAATACCAGCGTAGAGCCCTTCTGTGTTTTCTCGGATGATAACCAGGTCAACACCCTCATAGCGCGCACCCGTTCCTGGAAGGGAAAAAATAGGACGAACGTTAGCGTAGAGGGAAAGCTCTTTACGCAGCGCCACGTTGACACTTCGAAAACCCGTGCCAACAGGTGTGGTCACTGGACCTTTGATAGCAACTTTATTGCGCTTGATGGCTTCCAGCGTGTGAGCAGGTAAAGGTGTCCCGAACTCTTCGATGCACGCAGCACCCGCTGGAACTTCTTCCCACAAAATATCTGCTCCGCTTGCTTCTACCACGCGCTTCATGGCAGCAGAGGTTTCTGGACCAATGCCATCGCCTGGAATAAGCGTTACGATATGTTGTGTCATTGTGCTTCCCCCTTGTAAAAACAAAAGCCCCGCACAAAGCGGGGCTCCGCTTCATTTATGAAACATTTTCAATGATTTGAGCCGCCTTACGCTTGAGCGAACCCTTTGCATTTTCAGAATCAAACTTCATGCGTGCCGCCAATTCTTCTTTTACCGAAGGAGCAAGCTTACCCGTAGAAAAATTAACAACCGCCAACAGCATGTCGGAAAATTCCAGGTCACCGTGGTAACACTGAATACCTTCATCAATTAAAGGCCATGTTTTTTCCGAACGCTTTTCAGTGGTGGCGCCTAATTTGCACAAAAAGCGCATAGCAGAGAGGCGCACTAAGCCGCTTTCTTCGTCAAAGAGCGACGCTTCAGCGCCAGCAAGCGCCTTGTCGCAGGTGCGCGAATCAATATCCACCAGTTCACAGAGTGCTTCCAGAGATTCCCAGCGCGTTTGCGCTTCTGGGCGATTCAGGGCGTCTACCAGCTCGTTGCCATAGGGGGCAATTTTAGAAACATCAGTTTTTGCCACCTGTTCGAACACCTGAGCAGCCGTCATGCGTGAACGACGAGAACTGCCCGACAAATCCTCCGCTAAAGAAGCCAGCACCTTTTCATCTTTCAGAGCACGTTCAACCGTTGCCTGAATGTCTGTCTTTGCGTCAGCCACTTTGGTTCCTCTCTGATTCTTCTGTGTAACGAATTATTATACTCGCGGCAGAGTTTATCTTGGTGGTACGACGCTAAAATCTCTCGGGATTTCCGCATAATTCTTACGGTGTTTTCTTAGCGCAAAAGGGCTCTAAGAATTGCAGCAGGAAAACCTCGGCACAAGAGCATCTTAAATTTCTGAGAAGAAACTACGAACGACGCGCACTTCCGTAGGCTGCATGCTTACGATTACCGTACGCGCTTCCCTTGCGTGCCGTACGCTTCAAATCCTTAAGCACGTCTTCTTCGCTAGAACCTTCAAACTGCGAACGAAGTTTAACCACCTGATCACGCAGGCGGGCTGCTTCTTCGAAGTCCATATTCTTGGAAGCTTCTGCCATATCGTCTTCCATGGAACCAATAATGCGCAAAACCTCTTCACGGGAAAGCGCTGCTAGTTCTTTATTTACCTGTTCGGCTGTTGTGTTGCCTACTTCATCCTGGACATAGGTCATGATGTCATTGATAGCTTTGCGAATGGTCTGAGGCTCAATGCCGTGTTCTTCGTTATAGCGCATCTGGATAGCGCGACGCCTGCGCGTTTCAGTAATGGCGCGATCCATACTGTCGGTAATCTTGTCGGCATACATGATGACTTGACCTGACACATTACGTGCCGCACGACCAATTGTCTGAATAAGCGAACGATGATTTCGCAAAAAGCCTTCTTTGTCAGCATCCAAAATGGCAACCAGAGAAACTTCAGGGAGGTCTAAGCCTTCGCGAAGCAAATTGATACCCACCAGTACATCGAATTCACCACGCCGCAAGTCGCTTAAGATTTCCACGCGTTCAAGGGTAGCAATATCAGAATGCATGTAGCGAGCCTTGATACCTTGGTCAAGTAGGTGGTCGGTCAAATCTTCCGCCATCTTTTTTGTAAGGGTAGTAATAAGCACGCGTTCATTTTTCGCTGCGCGCTCCTTTGCCTCATCAATAATGTCATCAATCTGAGACGTAGAAGAACGCACAATTATTTCTGGATCAAGCAAACCTGTTGGACGAATAATCTGCTCAACCTTTGCCTGGCTAACCTTTTCTTCGTAGTCTCCTGGCGTGGCCGATACATACACAAATTGCGGAACACGCTCTTCAAATTCATCAAAACGCAGTGGACGATTATCAAGGCAGCTAGGCAATCGGAAACCGTGTTCAGCAAGCGTCACCTTACGAGAACGGTCACCTTCATGCATGCCGCGGATTTGCGGAACCGTCACGTGGCTTTCGTCTATGATGCACAAAAAGTCTTTCGGGAAGTAGTCAATGAGCGTGTAGGGGGGTTCACCTGGTTCGCGCCCGTCCAGGTGGCGTGAATAATTCTCAATGCCGGAACAAAAACCCATGGTTTCCAGCATTTCCAGGTCATAGTTCACACGCATTTCCAGGCGCTGCGCTTCTAGTAACTTACCTTCTTCTTTGAACTGCTGTAGACGATCGCGCAGTTCATCGCGAATAGTGGTAAGTGCTCGATCCATTTTGGGACGAGCGGTTACATAATGCGATGCTGGCCAAATGGGTAGGGCTTCGTATTCGTTTAATACTTCGCCTGTTACGTGGTCAATTTCAGAGATGCGTTCAATTTCATCGCCCCAAAATTCAATACGTATTGGCTGGTCAGCATAAGGTGGAAACACATCTAAGGCATCTCCGCGCACACGGAACGTACCACGTTTCAGTTCGTAGTCATTGCGATCATACTGAATATCAATTAAATCGTGGATGACGTCGTCGCGGTCAGCTTCTTTTTCCTTATCCACAAACACCGCCATGCCCGCATAATCCATCGGGCTGCCAATACCGTAGATGCAGCTAACCGAAGCAACCACAATGCAGTCTCGTCGTGAAAGTAAAGCACTCGTAGCTGCATGACGAAGTTTTTCAACTTCTTCGTTAATGGAAGCGTCTTTTTCAATGAAGGTATCGGATGCAGGCACATAGGCTTCTGGCTGGTAGTAGTCGTAATAGGAGACGAAATACACTACCGCGTTGTCAGGAAAAAATTCCTTCAATTCGCTTGCGAGCTGAGCAGCTAGCGTTTTATTTGGAGCCATGACGAGTGTTGGTTTTTGCACCGCTTCGATAGTCTTTGCCATAGTGAAAGTCTTGCCCGAGCCCGTTACCCCTAAAAGAGTCTGATAGCGCAAGCCTTCACGGATGCCCTCTGCAAGTTTCTCTATAGCCTGAGGTTGATCGCCTGCTGGCTCATACGGAGAAACAACCCGAAAAGGGGTGTTCGCAAGCCGCACTTCAGGCAACTTGCCTTCCATCTGAATGCCTTCTATGTTTTGCAGATGCGCCATGCTTAACTACCCTCGCAAAGAATTGCTCCACATATGGTGTAAAGGCCCACTTCCCTTTCCCAGGTCAAGCCCAGCTGCTAGCGCACCCGTAAGATATGCCTTTGCCATAGCTACCGCTTCGGGAATGCTTTTTCCTTCTGCGAGCCCACAGGCGATAGCAGAAGAAAGCGTACAACCCGTACCATGGGTGTTTTCGGTATCAATTATTTTTCCTCGGAACCATTGTACCGCGCCCTCATGCGCTAGCACATCATTTGCAGTGCCGGTACCGTGGCCCCCTTTAACCAGCACAGCACCCTTACACAACTTTGCAATCTCTAAGGCTGCTTGAGCCCGTGCTTCTTCGGTTTCCAAAGCGTGTCCGCATAAAACTTCCGCCTCGGGAATATTAGGGGTCAACACATCAGCAAGAGGAAACAGATAGGTCTTCAGTGCCTGAACGGTTCCTGATTCTGCAAGCGAAGATCCACTCGTCGCCACCATTACTGGATCAACCACCACGTTTTCAGCTTTCCAAAACTGTAGTCTTTCTGCTATAGCTTCAACAATTTCAGGAACTGAAACCATCCCAATCTTTACTGCAGCAGGACGAATGTCGCTAAAAACCGCATCTATTTGTTGAGCTACAAATTCTGGGCTTGCATTTAAAACACCCGTAACACCCAGAGTATTTTGCGCCGTCAACGCCGTGATGGCAGTTTCTGCAAACAGATGATGTGCAGCAATAGTTTTGATGTCGGCTTGAATACCTGCTCCACCACTGCTGTCTGAGCCTGCGATACTTAATACTGCTTGCATAGCGCCTCCGTTCACTCAGCTATTTTGAAAGTGTTTCTTCTGCCAAAGAGCGCAGATTACGCGTTGCTGCGGTAATGTCAGAGGCAGCAAAAATCGCCGAAACAACCGCAACGCCATCAACGCCGCTGTCCTTAAGCTGATCAATAGTGTTTGCGTTTAACCCGCCTATTGCCACCACAGGAATATCAACCGCAGCACAAACATCTGCCAGGCCATCTACACCAGTGATTACCGCATCCGTTTTAGTGGGAGTACCGAAAACAGCCCCCACGCCAAGATAGGTTGCTCCTGCTTCTTGGGCAGCTAAGGCCTGCTCAACCGTTTGCGCAGACACGCCAATGATAGCTTTTTTACCAAGCACTTTTCGCGCGGCAGCTGCCTCAGTGTCGCTCTGCCCAACGTGTACACCGTCCGCCCCACTAAGCCGCGCCGCCTCCACATCATCGTCAATAACGAAGGGCACACCCGCTTGTCTGCAGAGCGGTATTATCTCTCGGGCTTCTTCAATAAGCTCTTCCGTCGTCTTGTTTTTTTCGCGCAGTTGAATGAAGGTAGCTCCCCCATCCAAGGCTTCCTGAACGCATTCAGCCATACTGCGACCATTCAGCCATGCCTCATCGGTTACCGCATAGAGAAGCATACTTCTACGAATATCTTCCGCGGACCAATTCTTGACTCCTGCATCCTTTGCGCAGGTATAAGAAAGAGGCGCACTACTCATTACAATTCCTCAACCTTCGCGCCTGCTTCTAAGGTATCGCCGTTTAGGTTGTAGAGCGCATCCAATAGGTAGGTTCGGAAGCTTCCGTTGCCATCTTGCGGCGTCATACGAGCAGCAGCCATTTCGCCTGCCAAGCCCATGCCCACAACAGCAGCCACCATAGCTTCCAAGAGTGAGTCCTTGTTTGCTACAGCATAGGCAGCACAAACGCATGTCAGCATGCAACCTGCACCTGTAATTTTGCCCATAACGGGACTACCGTTACGGATAGCGTAAGCACATTCGGCGTTTGCAATAAGGTCAATAGCCCCCGTAATGGCCACTACTGCGCCCGTTTGTGCGGCCAAAGACCTGGCAAAAGCAGCGCTTTCGGCCAGGTTGTCTTCAGTTACCGCATCATCGGGGCACACATCAACGCCGCGCGTAGTTGCCGCACCGCCTGCAAGTGCCTTTGCTTCCGACATATTGGCACGGATAACCGCAATAGGATACTTATCCAAAAGTTCTGCCGCCGTTTGCGTACGGAGCGTTGAAGCGCCCGCTCCTACCGGGTCAAGTACGATGGGGTGGCTAAGTTCAGCCGCACGGCTTGCTGCTACGTGCATACCCTTGATGCTTCGCTTATTTAGCGTGCCAATGTTAAGAACCAGACCCCCACAAATACTCGTAATATCGGCGACATCTTTGGGTTCGTCACTCATGATGGGACTACCGCCAATAGCTAAAAGTGCATTAGCGCAGTCGTTTACGGTTACATAGTTGGTAATGTTGTGCACTAACGGACAGGTAGCGCGAACGTTATCTAAAGCGGTTTTCAAAGCAAATTCTTTCATCATGTTCTCCTTACGTTGTCGTATTTACATTTCACAGTGCAGGGTGGTAGGTGCTTCACTTACTACCCAGTAATAATTCAGTATTAATCAGCACCTCAACGTACGTACTTAATCATTGTTATCAAGTGACACGGTGAGCCCTTCCATAATGGTGTTCACCGTACGCATGGCACACATTTTGCCGCACATAGTGCAGGTACCTTCATTCGACGGCGGAGCGCTTTCAAAATACGCACGTGCTTTCACCGGATCAAGCGAAAGGTTAAACATTTCTTCCCAATCAACTCTCCTGCGTGCATCGCTCATCCGGTTATCTCTATCGCGCGCACCAGGTAGCCCTTTTGCAATGTCAGCTGCATGGGCGGCGATTTGAGTAGCAACCAAACCTTCGCGAACATCCGCTGCATCAGGAAGACGAAGATGTTCCGCAGGCGTGACGTAGCACAAAAAGTCTGCGCCCGAACTGGCTGCAAGAGCACCACCAATAGCAGCAGTGATATGGTCGTATCCTGGAGCAATGTCGGTCACCAGAGGACCTAGTACATAAAATGGCGCGTTGTGACAGAGACGTTTTTCCATCTTCATATTGGCAGCAATTTCATCAAGCGCCATATGACCTGGACCCTCCACCATAACCTGCACGCCACGCTCCCAGGCGCGCTTTACCAGCTTGCCAATTTCAATGAGTTCAGCAATCTGACCCGCATCGCTCGCATCGTAGATCGAACCAGGACGCATGGCGTCACCCAGACTAATAGTGACATCATGCTCGTGCAGAATATCTAACATTTCGTCATAGTGTTCGTAAAACGGGTTTTCGTTTCCTGTCGCTTCCATCCACGCAAAAATAAGCGAGCCTCCTCGACTTACGATATTGGTTAGACGACCCGTTTCGCGGAAACTTTCAATAACGCGCCTGTTCATACCTGCATGCACGGTGACAAAGTCCACACCGTCTTCAGCATGTCTGCGAACAACATCCATAAAGTCTTCTGCTGTAATATCGATGAGTGCTTTTTCTAAGTACCCGATGGCGTCATACATAGGTACGGTGCCTATCATACAAGGTGACGTTTCTACTAACTTCGTACGAAAATGCTGCGTTTTCCCGCTATTAGAAAGATCCATGATAGCTTCAGCGCCTAGCTCATGCGCTACTGCTACCTTTTCCCATTCCAAAGCTTCATCCGCAATGTCTCCCGAAATGCCCAGGTTTACATTCACCTTGGTACGTAGACCACCGCCCACGCCCTCGGGAGAAAGCGAAGTGTGGTGAATATTAGCCGGAATAGCAATACGGCCAGCTGCAACACCTTCGCGTATAAACTCGGGCCTACGTCCTTCTTTTTCTGCAACGATTTTCATTTCGCGAGTCACGCAACCAGCACGTGCCGCATCCATCTGCGTCATAGATCTCCCTTCGTTGGCATTACCCAGACAGGTTCCGCGGGTCGGCACCGAACGCCCTCTCAGCCAGCAAACTTGGCGTAAAGCAACACCTCAAGATTAATTCTTGTGAGCCAGGCTTCACCTACCAGTATGCAAGCTCCCCGTTTTCTATTATTCAGTATATGAGAAATCTTGTGTTTCTAGCGAATGAAACACATAAAGCGTACCATTTTCCACAGCCACCGCCGCCCCAGTCTCAAGCGCTTCTGCGAGTAAGGTATTCGAAATACCCCGAGAACTGCGGTTCGTCAGCTGCTCGTCATTGAGCGAATATTCCATACCCCGCTCAATAATGCCCGCTACCACATCGTTAGCGGCAAGCACTGAAACAGTGCTTCCTTCGGGCAACCCTTCAGGTAGCTCATACACATCGGGACCCGTAACGGTATGAACTGCGAAATCGTTGCCAATGCCTGTGACCTCTGCACCCTTTTCAGAAAACTTAGCGAAAAGCTGCAGATTGGCTACGGTATGATCCAAACGTCCCGAAAGCGCACCGTATACGTACATGACTTCTTGATCCCAAAAAAGGGCCTGCTCAAGTGCGAGCTCCATATCGCTCTTGTCTTTTTTAATGGGATAGCGCGAAACTCTTCGGCAACGCGGAACATACCCAAGCGAATCAAAGTCTCCTACAGCCATATCAGGCTTAATTCCCAACTCTTCCAAGTAAGCAAACCCGCCGTCAACTGCAATGATAAAGTCGAACATGCCCACTTCATGTCGAGCAAGAAAGTCGTCTTTATTAAATTCTGCTGCACCCACAAGCGCACAGGTTTTCATGCATCCTCCCCTGTTTGGCTTTTGGTTCCCCTCTGCATAACGCCCCACTTGGAACAAAAAGCTTGTATAAGAATGGTAGAATTATACAACGAGTGAGCCAGACGGTCGCGTGCCAATGGCATGAGGAAAGTCCGGACTTCAAAGGGCAGGATGCCGGCTAACGGCCGGGCGGGGTGACCCGATGGAAAGTGCCACAGAAAAGAAAACTCCCCTGCAAATACGCCTTTTGGCGCAGAAACAGGAGAAAAGCTGAAACGGTGTGGTAAGAGCGCACCAGTACTTTGGTAACAAAGTAGCTTGGAAAACCCCATCCGAAGCAAGCGCAAATAGGAACGCTATGCGGTTGCCCTTCCGCGCGTTCGGGTTGCGTGCTTAAGATGTTTGGTAACAGGCATCGAAGATAAATGGCCGTCCTAACGACAGAATCCGGCTTATCGGCTCACTCGTTTTCTTAAAAATTGGTAATCTTGTTGCTATTTTTCTTCCTTCTACCTCTATGTGATACCCTCTTTTAAAACGATTAAAGGAGCAGCCATGCAATTACCTGGACTTATTACCATCAAACCAGAAAACACCGAAGACATTAAGCATGCAGCACGAATTTTAGGAACCAGCTTTATGGAAGAGCCTTGGTTTATCGAATGGCTTTCGGCTCTAGATGCAATAGGAACAAGTACTGAGCGCAAGCGCGAAATTCTCATCACGCAGCAAATTGATGAATTTACTGCCCATGCTCCCTATCAAGGCGTCTATGCAACCGACGATTTTGCGGCAGTTGCAGGTGGGTATCTCCATTCTGAAATGCAGGGTCACACGCACGCAGAGCTGGAAGCACAGGGCACCCTTTTGCCAGCTTTGCTGACCGAGGATGAAGCCCGCCTCCTGGAAACTCACGCGGAAAAGATGGCTCCTATTTCTGACTTTTCTTGGGCTGCTGACGCTGCCTCTGGCGTAGACCATATTTATTTCTATGGTTGGGCAGTTGATCCTGAAAAGCGCGGAAGCGGCGCTTTCCGTCGCCTTATTACCCCGTTCTATGATTTCGCAGACGAACGTGGTATTAATTTGTACTTAGAGTGCTACTGTGACCGCCTGCAGGGTTTATACGAACACGTAGGTTTTGAACTGATTGACGTATTAAGTGACCCCAACTTCACTATTACCGAACGTCGCATGGTCCGCAAACCTGGTTCACGATAAGCTATAACGCGATTATTGGACAAGAAATCGCATTAAGGGGTACTGCTTTATGGCAGCACCCCTTTTCGTTTAGATTCGAGCAAAACCGAACCGCTCGGGCTGCTTTGGTAAATTGATAATGCGCGGTTCAAAATCAAAGAGCTCTTCAGTAGAAACACACGGATTTACGCTCAAGCACTTTTTCGGACAGGCGTCGACACAAAGGTTGCATTGCACACAGTCTGCAAGCGAAAATTCCAGACAAGCATCCGCTTTTGCCCCATTTGTGCAGACTGTTGGCGCTTCGTCGCTCTTCATAAGCGCGCCAGTAGGACAAAACACCGTACACATCATGCATGTGGTACACACTTCAGGATCTATTTCTACACTTCCGAAAAGACGGGTTTCAATTTCAGGGATCTGACTTGTGCCAATTTGGTCCATGGCATCTAACACTTTAAGATGGCGCTCAGGATGAAAAATGGGAAGCCTTCCGTCTCGTATGCCAAGTTGCTCACGAAGTGTGAGCTCTTTCTTTTCTTCGTTTAAGGCCGCCATAAGGGCTTTTTCTGCCGCCTTACGTCCTGCTGATTTCATGGAAGCGCCCGTTTGTTTAAAAAATCCTCTTCTTGAAGCAGCGTAAGACTTAGAAATATCGGCACTTAGTACTGATTCCGGAAATTCTGAAGCTCTTCTTACTGTTACGGTACCGCCTTGGGCTTTTATGAGGTCATTCACTGTTGAAGCTACCCTCTCAAAGCCTTCTTCGCAGGCGTGATATTTGCATGTTTTACAGTTGCCATCCACGAGAACAATGCTCTGCACGCCCTGTGCAACTAAATCGATAAGCAGGCTCTCTTCCATTCTTGCAAGACAAGGAACGACGGCGCATTTGTCAGGGTCGGCTATATGCTTTGCTTCCATGCGAGCACACGTAAACACCGCCATACCCTGTGTTGCCAGAGTTGCTTGAGTTATTTCGAATGCCAATTCTTGATCAAGGGGAGCTAAAGGAATAAGTGCTTCGGTAGGACACGCAACCGCACACGCGCCACAGCTTACGCATGCAGCATTATCTATTATGACCTGGTTTTTACCTACCGAAATGGCTTCTACATGACAGGCTTCAACGCACTTTTTGCAGCTACTATGACGATTACGGACCGCAACACAACGATCGGTCACCAGATACACTGCCTGGGTCTCAAACGCTTCTGCAAGCTCAACAATGTCGTTTAGATTTGCCACGTACGCTTTGTCCTTTCGTTTGCTTTGCAGAATTATAGAGCAACTCGCTCAGAGTCGTAGTAAGTCAATGCGTAAGGTTTAAAGATGTAGTGCTACAGAGTTTCGCAGCGGCAAAAAGTTCCGCCGGCTGTTAAGCCGGCGGAACGAATTAAAAAGACAAAGGGTTCTGCCCCCTCCAAAAATACAGAACCCTCATCTATAAGTGAAGCTTACGCTTCCGAATATGACGGATGAAGTATACCACAGCACTTTATCCTAATGTAGCCCTTCAGGCTCACACGTCTCTGGCATGAAAAAATCGAATTTCGCCCGTTCAGGAATTGTCTATTCTTATGCCAATCCAAAGAAGCTCTACCAAATGACGCCTAAACAGGACGACGATGGTCTGGTTCCGTCGTCAGAATAAGGGGACCATCTTCGGTAATTGCAACGGTCTTTTCGAAATGCGCGGAAGGTTTACCATCTCGAGTAACCACAAGCCAACCATCAGGCATTTGCTTGGTTTTATGGGTACCAATATTAATCATAGGCTCAATAGCAAGCACCATACCTGGCTCTAGACGAATACCCGTGTGCTTACGACCGTAGTTGGGTACGTTGGGATCTTCGTGCATATTACGACCAATGCCATGCCCAACATATTCACGCACAACGCCATAACCTGCAGCTTCTGCAATTTCTTGCACGGCGGCACCAATGTCACCCAGGCGATTACCTGGACGCGCTGCTTCTAGGCCTGCCCACATGCACTTTTCCGTTACCTCCAAAAGACGCTGTTTTTCAGGAGAAATCTTACCTACTGGGAAGGTCCAAGCATTATCTCCTACCCAACCATCAACAATTGCGCCCGTATCAATTGAGATAATGTCGCCTTCTTTAAGAATCACACCTGCAGAAGGTATGCCATGAACAATTTGCTCATTGATTGACGCACAAATGCTTCCCGGGAATCCACCGTACCCCTTAAATGCTGGAATTCCGCCCTCTAAACGAATAAGAGCCTCGGCAAACTGATCAAGCTCTAAGGTTGAAATCCCAGGTTGTACCCGTGCGCCTACCTCACGCAATACTTTGGCAGAAATTCTGCCCGCTTCTTTCATAGCTTCAATTTCGGCTGGTGACTTCTTCATAATCATGCTTCTTTACCTTTCATGCCCTGATTCTCTTCCTTGGGCAGTATAAAACAAAAAGCCCCTCGGCACTAACCAAGGGGCTTTCGTAAACGCTTTCGCGAATTTATTCGCTCGCAGATTCCGTGTAGTTACGAGTTACCGAAGAATCAACTGCAATACCCGGGCTCATGGTGGAAGCGATGGTTACCGACTTCACATATCTACCCTTTGCAGCTGCAGGCTTCATACGGAGCACTTCGTCGTAAACAGCGCCGTAGTTTTCAGCCAGCTGTTCAGCGGAGAAGCTAACCTTGCCCAGAATAACGTGAGCAATGCCATAACGGTCTGCACGATATTCAACGCGGCCACCCTTGAGCTCTTTGATTGCCTTAGCAACATCAGGGGTAACAGTACCCAACTTCGGGTTCGGCATCAAACCGCGAGGACCAAGGATTTTACCCAGACGACCAACTTTACCCATCTGGTCAGGGGTTGCTACAGCAGCGTCAAAGTTGAATTCGCCAGCCTGTACTTGCTGAATGAGTTCGTCGGTGCCAACGATGTCTGCACCAGCTTCTTCTGCAGCACGAGCAGCTTCACCTTCAGCAAAAACTGCAACGCGAACCGTCTTACCAGAGCCATTTGGCAGGCTTACGGTACCGCGGAGCTGCTGGTCAGCTTGACGGGTGTCAATACCCAAACGGAAGTGGACTTCTACCGTTTCGTCAAACTTAGCCGTAGAAATTTCCTTCAACAGTTCGAATGCAGCCAGAGGTGCAAGCGGAGTCTCAGGAACTTTTTCGGCAGCTGCCTGATAGTTCTTCGATTTCTTAGTCATAATAATTCCTTTCGTGGTATGGCGAACGCTTTCGTTCTTCCACTTATTTCATTTCGCTTTGGCTAAAGCCTTGCGAAATTATTACCGTTATTCTTCGATGGTCTTGCCCTGAAGCATGGCCGCTACCTTACGGGACGGAACATACTTCTTCTTCATTTCCCTGCCTTCAATGCGAACACCCATGGAACGAGCAGTACCAGCAATGATTTCCATTGCGGCTTCTACCGTGTGAGCATTCAGGTCAGGAAGCTTCTTTTCAGCGATAGCGCGAAGATCGGCTTCGCTCAGCGTGCCAACAGCCTGAATCTGAGGAATGCCAGAACCCTTTTTAATGTTCAGTGCTTCCTTGATAAGAACTGCAGCAGGCGGGGTCTTGCACACAAACGTGAAAGACTTGTCTTCATAAATAGTAATTTCAACAGGGATAATGGTGCCAGCCTGGTCCTGCGTCTGGGCATTAAATGCCTGGCAGAACTGCATGATGTTAACACCCTGAGCACCCAGAGCCGGGCCTACCGGAGGTGCCGGGTTAGCAGAGCCGGCGGGAATTTGCAGCTTAACAAAGCCAGCAACTTTCTTTTCAGCCATCTTTACACCTTTCGGAGCCTTCTTCAGAAAGCTCTTTAGACTAACCTACACGAATCTTTATGAGCAGAGCCTTTGCGTGAGAAGCCCCAGTCCACTTGGGCACGCCTAAGCTCGTGTTCTCAACTTCATAAGCACAACAGGCTTACTTTACCCTGCTAAACCAAAGTTTGCAGAGAGGCGACACATTAAATCTTTGCCACCTGATCGAAGGAAAGTTCCACGGGGGTTTCACGCCCGAAGATGGAAACCATAACCTTCACCTTGCCGGCTTCGGGCATAACTTCTGCCACGGTGCCGTCAAATTCAGCCAGAGGACCAGAAACAACCTTAACCGACTGACCAACTTCAATGCTGGTTGAAGTTTTCTTCGGAGCCTCACGGCTGGTGCGCTTCATGATCTTGTTGTACTCTTCACGTGTGAGTGGCGCAGGTTTCCCATTGCTACCCACAAAACCGGTTACACCTGGAGTGTTGCGAACTGCCGCCCAAGAGCGGTCATCCAGTTCCATACGAACTAACACATAGCCAGGAAAAACCTTCTTTTCATTTTCAACGCGACGTCCGCCTTCTTTGATTTCCGTAACCATTTCGGTTGGGATTTCAATAGCAAAGACATTGTTTTCTAAGCCCATCGTGTCAATGCGCGTTTCAAGATTTTTCTTAACCTTTTTTTCGTATCCAGAATACGTATGTAGGACATACCATTTCTTTGCCACGATGCAATTCCTTAGAACAGAGCGGGAATACTTGAAATTCCAACTAGGGCAGGCGTAATAATCACGTTGTCAAGCACGGCAACATAGATGCCGAAGAAGAGAAGTGCAGCTACAACCACAACACTCCAACGCAGTACGTCTTGTTTGGTCGGCCACGTAATACGCTTCATTTCAGCCTTCACGTCACGGAAGAACTGGAAACGCTTCTTCTTTTCTGGTTCCTTTGCCTTGCGAGCCAATGCGGCTTTCTTAGCTTCTTCGCGTGCTGCTTCTTCGGCTGCAATGCGCTCAGCGCGACGTTCACGGAAGCTCTTTTTCGGCTCTTCGGCCGGTTCTTCCTGCGTTGCTTCTGCGTTCAATGCAGCTTCTTCTGCCTTACGTGCCTGTTCCTTTTTAGCGGCACGAGCAGCGGATGCTTTAGCACGTTGTGTTTTAGATTTCTGAGCCATCTAAAATCCTTTACCCTTGGGTTTCCCCTGATAAACAATGTGTTTTCAGGGTATTTCCTTTCAGGAATTTCTACCTATATCTAAACGACAAACAAGCAGCCTATGGTGGCTGCTCGATAAACAAGCTGGCAGGCCAGGAGGGACTCGAACCCCCAACATGCGGTTTTGGAGACCGCCGCTCTACCAATTGGAGCTACTGGCCTGTGCCTTGTTCCGTAAACCTAACCTTCTAGCGAGTTTCGCGGTGCAAGGTGTGATGACCACACCACTTGCAGTACTTCTTGAACTCGATACGGTCAGGATTATTCTGCTTGTTCTTCTTGGTCGTATAATTGCGGCGTTTGCATTCGGTGCACGCCAAAGTGACCAAAGTACGCATGAATTCTCCTTTTACCTATTCGTTTCAAGCAGGTTGCTAGCATACACATGAATTTAGATAAGTGGAACCCGCCATTCATAGTGACAGGTTCCACTTGTTATCTAACAGCTGCCAGACACTTTCCTGTCTGGCTCTATGAAGCTCGCTTAAACCTTAGATTTAAGTTACTTCAAAATCTTGGTCACACGACCGGAACCAACGGTGCGGCCACCTTCGCGGATAGCGAAACGAAGGCCTTCTTCCATTGCGATCGGGTGAATGAGTTCGCCACGGAGTTCGATGTTGTCGCCAGGCATAACCATTTCGGTGCCTTCAGGCAGGTGAGCAACACCGGTAACGTCGGTGGTGCGGAAGTAGAACTGCGGACGATAGCCATCGAAGAACGGGGTGTGACGGCCGCCTTCTTCCTTGGTAAGGATGTAAACCTGACCGAGGAATTCGGTGTGCGGGGTAACGCTACCGGGCTTGCAGAGTACCTGGCCACGAACGATTTCTTCGCGCTTGATACCACGGAGCAAGCAACCGATGTTGTCGCCAGCCTGAGCTTCGTCAAGCAGCTTGCGGAACATTTCGATACCGGTGCAAACCGTGCTCTGGGTTTCCTTGATACCAACAATTTCCAGCGGGTCGTTTACATGCAGAACACCGCGTTCTACACGACCAGTTGCTACGGTGCCACGACCGGTGATGGTCATGGTGTCTTCTACAGCCATCAAGAACGGCTTGTCTACGTCGCGTTCCGGAGTCGGGATGTAGCTGTCTACAGCGTCCATGAGCTCCCAGATCTTTTCCTGCCATTCCTTGTCACCTTCGAGGGCCTTCAGAGCGGAACCGCGGATAATCGGGGTGTCGTCTCCCGGGAATTCATAAGAAGTCAGCAGTTCGCGAACTTCCATTTCAACGAGTTCGATGAGTTCTTCGTCGTCAACCATGTCGCACTTGTTCAGGAAGACTACGATGTAAGGAACGCCTACCTGACGAGCGAGCAGGATGTGTTCGCGAGTCTGAGCCATGGGACCGTCGGTTGCTGCGATAACGAGGATTGCACCGTCCATCTGAGCAGCACCGGTGATCATGTTCTTTACGTAGTCAGCGTGACCCGGGCAGTCTACGTGAGCGTAGTGACGGGTGTCAGTCTGATATTCGATGTGAGCAATCGAAATGGTGATGCCGCGTTCGCGTTCTTCAGGAGCTTTGTCGATCTGATCGAAAGCGGTGAAGTCTGCAGTTGCGGTACCATGAGAGCCGTCGTTTTCAGACAGCGTCTTGGAAATTGCAGCGGTGAGCGTGGTTTTGCCGTGGTCAACGTGACCGATTGTGCCGATGTTTACATGCGGCTTAGAACGCTCAAACTTCTCTTTAGCCATGTCATTCCTCCTAATATAAAGGTTGCTACTAAGGCTTGGCTTCGTGAATTTTGAAACCGAATAATACATAACACGCCCGAAAATCGGGCGCGATAACTTACAAATGGTAGCGGTGACTGGATTTGAACCAGTGACGCCACGGGTATGAACCGTGTGCTCTGACCAACTGAGCTACACCGCCATTAAATGGAGCCTGCGACCGGACTTGAACCGGTGACCTCTTCGTTACCAACGAAGTGCTCTACCGACTGAGCTACACAGGCGCGATGGTGGGAGCACTAGGATTCGAACCTAGGTAGGCAGAGCCAACGGGTTTACAGCCCGTCCCCTTTAACCACTCGGGCACACTCCCATGATTACGCTTGAATGACGCTCAATTCATGTGTATTTATCAAGCTGCCACTTGCGAAATTTGCGGGCGTAAAACACCCTCGAACTGCGCAAGCAAACGAATAATACGCGATGGAAATTCGGCTGTCAACTGTCTACACGGGTTCGGGTGTGTCTATTTTGTGGACGCGCGAAGTGTTTTTCCATGGTACGGTGTTTTCAACGTAGTTCTTACTCTATATACATATTATATAGAGGCACTTCTTTTGATTGCTGCTCATCTTTTAATGATAGGTTTTTCCTTGCCCTATTCCACCTTAAACACCCTATCCCATCTTAAACATCTGCTTCAACTCTTCTAAGTTTTTGCAAATTCTTAACATTCTTGTCTGTTTCTATGCCGCTTTCGCATCAAGGCCAAGCTATGCCCTATGGA
Organism: uncultured Coriobacteriaceae bacterium; assembly: GCA_949294735.1. GTDB lineage: Bacteria > Actinomycetota > Coriobacteriia > Coriobacteriales > Eggerthellaceae > CASFII01. The sequence goes on from CASFII010000006.1 coordinate 415,468, forward strand.
TAGTAGCTCTTAGCTAAGTTTATACTATATATAGACGTTTACATTTCATTCAGAGCCTTCCTTACCTTCCGAAAGCAGCTGAAATAAACTCCAGACCAACATCTTCCTGTAAGCAAAATCAGCTATTTGAGCAGGTTTTATGGCGAAGTTACGCATAAGAATTTGAAGATTTGCCTGCTTGTGATACTATGTAACACAGCTTGTGCCCAAAACGTACTACGTGCTTAATCGAGGAGGTTTCCAGTGAAAGAGCACACCAACACACTAGATAGGCGAGCATTCATTGGCGGAGCTGTTGCTTTAGGCGCCGCTTCTTTTCTCGCTCCTAATTTAGCATTCGCAGAAACCGCAGCCGAAAAACAGGCTGAGGCTGACGAAGTGCGTAATCAATTGGTTGGCTTGCAGGCCGACTTAGAAAAAGCTTCTGATGATTACTATGCTGCAGTTGAAGAGCAAGAAGCTGCTCAGGCTGCCATGGAAGCTGAACAAAAGAAGATTGACGAAGCAAACGCACGTATTGCAGAACTTCAGGAAAACTTGAGCGTTCGTGCTCGCAGCATGTATCGCACTGGTTCTTCTACCTTCTTAGACTTTTTACTTGGTGCTACTTCCTTCCAGGAATTCACACAAAACTGGGATTTGCTTAACCGTATGAACCAGAACGACACCGACATGGTGGACGAAACTAAAACCCTTCGTGCTGAACTTGAAGAAGCTAAGGCTGAATACGAAAAGCAGGAAAAGATTGCTGCTGAAAAGGCTGCCGAAGCTAAGAAGATCAAGGATGATGTTGAAGCTCAAGTCAACCAGGCACAAGTACTGGTTGAAAAACTTGACGCTGAAGCAAAAGAATTGCTTGAACAGGAACAGGCTGCAGCAGCAGCGGCAGCAGCAGCCAAAGCAGCAGCTGAAGTTGCTAAAGAAGAAGGAGGTTCTGGCGGCGGTAGCGGTTACACGGGTAACGGCAAAGACGTTCCCTCTCATGGCTCCGTTGTCGACTACGCGCTTTCTCGTATTGGTTGCCCCTATGTTTGGGGCGCTGAAGGCCCGAACTCTTTCGACTGCTCTGGTCTGGTTCGTTGGTCGTACCTGCAAGTTGGTATTTCCTTGCCACACCAAAGCGGCGCTCTGTACCGCGTAGCCACCTGGCGTGGTCCGGTGTCTGAAGCGCGCCCTGGTGACGTGTTGTGGCGCAGCGGCCATGTTGGTATCGCGGTAGGTTATGGTGGCGTTCCTTATGTACACGCCCCTACCTTTGGCGCTTATGTTCGTGACACCGACTCACTATCTTGGTCTGGTTTCACGCACGCTCTACGTTTTGGCTAATCTGCTTCACTGGGACACATCTCCCTTTCTTAACGAATATTTGTAGCTTATATGTCAAAGCCGGCTTCCTTCTGGTGGTCGGCTTTACTACGTTCCAGACTTTCCGCTAAAATGGGCAAACCGCTTGTTCTCATTTGGAACAAGCATGCACAAGCAAATGAGCAAGTTATTCGTGGGGAGTACGTTTTGGGTCTTTTCAAGAGCGACGAATATACAAGCACCGATTTTTCCATCAACAGAAGAACCTTCTTAGGTGGGGCAACCGTAGCAACACTGGGCTTGCTAGCAGGAAGCCCTACTTTTGCGTTTGCGGACACTGCAGCCGAAAAGCAAGCTGAAGCAGATGCCGCTCTCGCATCACTTAATTCCATGCAAGAAAAGCTTGATAAAGCTACTGCCAACTACGACGACGCCTTGGCTGAACAAAAAGCTGCTCAAAAGCGTATGGATGAAGCTGAAAAGAAAATCAATGAAGCGACAGCACGCATCTCTGAGCTGCAAGACAATTTAAGCTCGCGCGCCCGTAGTATGTATCGCACTGGTTCTTCTACCTTCTTAGACTTTTTGCTCGGCGCAGCCAGCTTTAATGAGTTTTCTCAGAACTGGTTCTTGTTGGGTAAAATCAATGAAAACGACGAAGAGATGGTTCAGGAAACCAAAGATCTTCGCGCTGAAGTTGAAGTAGAAAAGAAGGTCTACACCGAACAAGAAAAAGTTGCTGCTAAAAAAGCTGAAGAAGCAAAAAAGATTAAAGATGAAGCTGAGAACACTGTGGCCGCAATGCAGGATGTATATAACAGTCTTTCTGCTGAAGCTGCAGCACTTTTAGAAGAAGAGCGGGCAGCTCAGGAAGCTGCTCAGGCTCAGGAGGCTCAAGATGCTCACAACAACGGCACGCTTGGTGGCGGCAGTGGAAGCCATGCTGGCAAAGAGCCTCCCTACAGTGCAGTAACGGGTAACGCTATCGTCGACCGCGCTTATAGCTACTTAGGTAATGCCAATTACGTATTTGGTGCATGTTCTCCTGGTAAGTTTGACTGCTCAGGGTTTGTTTCCTATTGTTTGACAGGTTCTTACAGCCGTCTTGGCAGCACTACTACTTTTATGAACTGGCCACGTGTAAGCAATCCGAAACCTGGTGATGTTTGCACCAACTGGACACACTGCGGCATTTATATTGGTGGCGGCATGATGATTCACTGTTCTAGCCCCCAAGTTGGGGTAATTGAGAGCGGCGTCTACTCAAACATGATTTTCGTGCGCTACTAGTATTTTCACTACGCATAATTGTTTAAATAGTTATCGAAAAGGCTCGCAAAAGCGAGCCTTTTGAGTTTTTGCGCGAGTGTAGGCAGCTGGGTTGAAGGACACTCTGAGCTTCAAACTGTACTATTTACTATTGAAGCGAAGCAGCAAAGCGCATAGGTGAGCGTAAGCAAACGGTAGCTTTGCGGGTGTCCGGAAATCCAGCTGTCCACACTCGCATCAGTTTTAGAACCCAAAAGACACGTCCCCTTTGGTTTGGCCGATATATTAAAAGAGCCCGCGTATGCGGGCTCTTTAGGAGTGGATAAAAGAGGTACTCTTTTAAGCTGCTACATGCAGCTGAACTTTGCACCAAGCAATATCGGCGTCGATGGTTGATTTAGCAGCATCTTCGTCCGACATGCCTGAACGCTGCGATTCTAACGCAGACAATTCTTCGCGCACAGCCGTTGTATCAATCTCCTTAACCGGGATAGCGCGGTCAGCCAGGATAATAACCTTAGCACCCGTTACTTCAACGTAACCACCCTGCAAAGCAAAGGCGAGCGATTCCCCACCTTGCTCAGCAATAATGCGAGCTACACCGTCGGCAAGTACCGATACCAGCGGCACGTGCCCTTGCAGAAAGCCCATTTCGCCTTCGACACCTGGCACGACCACCATATACGCGTCGTCAGAATACAGCTTGGCAGCCGGCGTTACGATGTCGCACACAAGCCCAGCCATTATTCAGCCTTCTGCATCTCTTCGTAAGCAGCGTACACGTCCTCAATAGCGCCCTTGTATACGAAGCACTGTTCAGGAATGTGGTCGCACTTACCGTCCAAGATTTCCGCGAAGGAGCGGATGGTGTCTTCCAGCTTAACGTACTTGCCAGGATTACCAGTAAATACTTCAGCTACATGGAAGGGCTGGCCCAGGTACTTCTGGATCTTACGAGCACGGTTTACGATGAGCTTCTGATCTTCAGAAAGTTCGTCCATACCCAAAATAGCGATGATGTCCTGCAGGTCTTTGTAGTTCTGCAGAATTTCCTGTACACCTACAGCTACGCGATAGTGTTCTTCGCCAACAATTTCAGGGTCGAGCGCGCGGGAAGTGGATTCCAATGGGTCAACTGCGGGGTAAATACCCAATTCGGCGATGGAACGGGAAAGAACGGTCTTTGCGTCCAAGTGCGTAAATGTGGTTGCAGGAGCCGGGTCGGTCAAGTCGTCAGCGGGAACGTAAACTGCCTGTACCGAGGTAATAGAACCGGTAGTGGTAGAGGTAATGCGTTCCTGCAAGTCACCCATTTCAGTTGCCAGCGTCGGCTGATAACCTACTGCGGAAGGCATACGACCCAACAAAGCGGATACTTCAGAACCAGCCTGGGTGAAACGGAAGATGTTGTCGATAAACAGCAGAACGTCCTGGCCCTGATCACGGAAGTATTCAGCTTCGGTCAAGCCAGCCAGACCTACGCGAAGACGAGCTCCAGGAGGTTCGTTCATCTGACCATAAACCAGGCAAGTCTTTTCAACTACGCCAGATTCGCTCATTTCCAGGAAGAGGTCAGTACCTTCACGGGTACGTTCACCTACGCCAGTGAATACGGAAGTACCACCGTGTTCCTGTGCCAGGTTGTTAATAAGTTCCTGAATAATAACGGTCTTACCAACGCCTGCGCCGCCGAATAGACCCGTCTTACCACCCTTAACATAGGGCTCGATGAGGTCAACAACCTTGATACCCGTTTCGAAAATTTCGGTCGTGGTGGTCAAGGTTTCATATTCGGGAGCTGGATGGTGAATAGGCATCCATTCAACACCTTCAGGCATAGGCTTGCCGTCTACAGGTTCACCCATTACGTTCCAGATGCGGCCCAAGGTCTGCTGACCAACAGGCATCATAATAGGAGCACCCGTGTCGACTACTTCGATACCGCGAATAAGACCATCCGTGGATGACATAGCAACGGTACGAACCAAGTCACCCGGCAAGTGCGTCTGCACTTCCAGGATAGTGTTTACTTCCCCAATAGGGGTAGTTGCGTTGACACGCAGAGCGTTATAAATTGCCGGCATCTGCTCCGGCGGAAATTCAACGTCGACAACAGCGCCGACAATACGGACAATGCGCCCCGTTGCACCCTGCGTGGCCGATGTGTTCTTTGCTTCAGCCATTTATTCCTCCAATGCCGCGGCACCGCCCACGATTTCCGAAATCTCGGTCGTGATAGCACCTTGGCGTACACGGTTATACAATCTGGTCAGTGTTTCGACCATTTCGTTGGCGTTGTCGGTCGCCGATTTCATAGCAGTGCGTCGCGCACCCTGTTCAGCAGCAGCTGAGTCAATGAGTGCATGATAGATAGTGGTGCGGACATACGCAGGAAGCAAACGATCCAATACGCCGTCAGCGTCTGGTTCGAAAACTACGTCACCTGAAAGTGCCGAAGCTGCTTCGCCTTCCTTGTTATCCGCAAGCAGCGCTTCGGTATCAATTGGCAATACCAGTTCTTCACGAAGTTGCTGCTCAGCAGCATTTTTTGCGTGGTTGTAAACCACAATTACTTCGTCAAGTTCGCCGCTTTCATACCCGTTGATAGCAAACGCCGTAATGGTGGATGCTTCGTCAACAGTTGGGTCGGCAGAAAGATCCTTGAACTCCATAACGGGTTCAATCTTGCGGTAATTGAAGTAACCGCCAGCCTTTTTGCCGCATGCCACTACGTGCACTTGCGCGCCCGCAGCCTGCCTATCTTTCATCAGGTGTTCAACATGGCGCAACACGTTAGAGTTGAAGCCGCCAGCCAAACCCCTGTCCGACACGACAACTACCACAAGCACGTTTTTCTTTTCGTCGTGCTTACGGAGCAAGGCGTTTTCCGAACCACCTGCGCGCTCAGCAACATTCGCAAGCATTTCCATCATGGAAGAAGAATACGGCGTGGCAGCTTCTACGCGCTCGGTAGCGCGACGAATCTTTGCAGCCGCAACCATTTCCATGGTGCGCGTAATTTGCTTCGTCGAGGCGACGGAATTGATGCGCCGTTCGATGTCGTGAAGGTTCGGCATAGTCTACCTACCTTACGCCGATACCCTAAACTGCAACTTGAAAGCTTCAATAGCCGCATTCAGTTCAGTTTCGATGGCGTCGGTAAACTTCTTTTCCTCCACGATGTGCGCAAAGATTTCAGGCTTCTGAGCACGGATGTAGTCCAAAAGTTCCGTACGGAAACGAACTACGTCGCCAACCGGAATGTCGTCCAGATAGCCATGACCACCAGCATAGATAGCCACTGCCTGTTCTTCCACCGGCATAGGGTTGTAACGACCCTGCTTCAGAAGTTCGGTCATGTGCGCACCGCGGTTCAGCTGGTCTTGCGTAGCCTTGTCCAAGTCGGAACCGAACTGCGTAAATGCCTTCAGTTCGCGATAGGAAGCCAAGTCAAGACGAAGAGAACCTGCAACCTGCTTCATAGCCTTAATCTGAGCGGAGCCACCAACGCGAGATACCGAAATACCTACGTCAACAGCAGGACGCTGACCTTGGAAGAAGAGGTCGGTCTGCAGATAAATCTGACCGTCAGTAATAGAAATTACATTGGTAGGAATATAGGCGGAAACGTCGCCTGCTTGGGTTTCAATGATGGGCAGAGCCGTCAGTGAACCGGCACCGTTTTCGTCTGACATCTTAACAGCGCGTTCCAACAAGCGTGAATGCAGGTAGAACACGTCACCAGGATAAGCTTCACGTCCAGGTGGGCGGCGCAGCGTCAGAGACATCTGACGATAAGCAACAGCCTGCTTTGAAAGGTCGTCATAAATGCAGAGCACGTGACGACCGGGGTTCGTAGCAGATGCTGCTTCGCCGTTTTCGCCGGTATACATGAAGTATTCGCCAATTGCAGCACCAGCCATAGGAGCGATGTACTGCAACGGAGCAGAGTCAGATGCGGTAGCGGAAACAACAATGGTGTGATCCATTGCGCCATAACGGTCAAGCGTTTCTACAACCTGTGCAACCGTGGAGGCCTTCTGGCCAATTGCCACGTAGATGCAAATCATGTCCTGACCCTTTTGGTTAATGATAGCGTCAACTGCGATAGCGGTCTTACCAGTCTGGCGGTCGCCAATGATAAGTTCACGCTGACCACGACCAATAGGAATCATGGAGTCTACTGCCAAAATACCCGTCTGCATAGGTTCATGCACTGGCTTACGAGCAATAACGCCAGGAGCCTTGAATTCTACTGGGCGCATGCCTTCAGCCTTGATGGGACCCTTACCGTCGATAGGCATACCAAGCGGGTTCACGACACGGCCGAGCATTTCGCGACCCGAAGGAACTTCTACAATACGACCGGTCGTACGAACCTGGTCGTTTTCCTTGATTGCAGTGACGTCACCTAAGAGTACAGCACCGACTTCATCTTCCTCGAGGTTCTGAGCCAAACCATATACGGTCTGACCATTAGCACCAACGAATTCCAGAAGTTCGCCCGCCATAGCGTCTTTCAAGCCGTCAATACGCGCAATACCGTCGCCAATCTGGATGACGGTGCCAACCTCGCGCGACTCTACGCTGGTGTTCAGCGAATCAAGTTGCTTACGCAGGGCCTCGTCAATTGACTTTGCGGTGATTTCAGTCACTAGCATTCACCTCCATCCATAGTTTGTTTGAGCACGATACGAGCGTTTTCCAGCTGCGAAACAACGCTAGCGTCGATACGCTTGCCGCCCACGCTCATCAAAATGCCGCCCAACAGGGACGTGTCGACGCGTTCCCGCAGAACAACATTCGTACCCAAATCGGCTTCGGCCTTTTTCTTAATAACTTCACGTAAATGGTCGTCCAGTTCCACTACCGTAGTAACGTCAACAACATTCACGTTCAGCTTTTCTTGCAGCTGCTCACAGTAGGCATTCCAAACACGCGTAAGCAATTCGATGTCGCCGCGTTCAGCCATAACAGCTAAAACTTCGGTCAAAACGGAATTGCAGCTAGCGAACACACCGCGTGCAATGGTGGCACGCTGCTCAGGCGTGTAGGTGCTGTCTGTAAGCGCGGATTGCAAATCCATGTTGGTGCGCATGATGCGCAGGATTTGTTCCGCTTGATCGCGAATTTCGAGCACCGCGTCCTGACCGCCCGCTTCTTGGGCGGCTTCGAGCAGGACGGACGCATACGTCGCGACCTTCTCTTTTTCGAGGAGTCGGTTAGTCGGCATTGAAACTACCTGCCTCATTTACATAACGCTCGACAATCTTGCGATGTTCTTCGTCGGACAAATCGCTGCCGATAACACGGGATGCAACCGAAATAGAAATGTCAGCCACAGAACCTTGCAGTTCAGAAATTGCGGCCTTCTTTTCTGCCTCAATGGCTGCGCGTGCCTTTTCAATGATGGCAGCAGCTTCTGCCTGAGCCTTTTCGGTCATGTCAGCCTTAACAGCTTCACCCGTCTTTTTGGCTTCGGCAACAATTTGTGCAGACTGAGCCTTCGCTTCGTCAAGCTGCTTGCGATACTCTTGAAGCACACGTTCGCTTTCGATACGTGCAGCTTCTGCCTTTTCCAAGTTCTCACGAATGTTGGTTTCACGCTTTTCCAGCATGCCGTTGAATACCGGCCAACCAAACTTCGCAAGAATGATCCACAGTACGATAAAGGCAATGAGCATCGGAATGAATTCATCCATCTTTGGAAGAATTGCGTCAATGCCACCCGATTCTTCGCTAGCGAAAGCGAATGCAGGGAACATGAACGTTGCACTGCCTGCGACAGCCAGCAACGCCCCCAATCGAGCAGCAAACCTTTTTGCTCCTGCTTTCACGTTCGTACCTCCTAATACCCTTAGCGGTAAATCCATAAGGGTGGAGTTACATAATGAACGCAACTACGAGGCCGATAAGAGCCAGAGCTTCGGCGAGAGCAGCACCGATGATGAAGTTGGTGAACAGACGGCCTTGCAGTTCAGGCTGACGAGCGGTAGCAACGCAGCAACCATAGCAAGCGATGCCGATGCCGATGCCAGGGCCGATAGCGCCAAGACCATAGCCAACAACTTTCAGAGCTGAGAGTACCAGGGTAATATCCACTTGTTTCCTCCTTTTACGGGACTTCAAAACCATTTTTGAAGTCGAGCCTCTTTTATTTCCTAGTCGGACTCCTAACCGACTAAGTAACCACAATTAGGCGCATTTTGTAGGGGCGCTGCGCGGGCGCCAAATTCTTAGTGTTCGCCCGTTGCCAGACCGATGTATACCGCAGACAGCGTGGTGAATACGTATGCCTGCAAGAAAGCAACCAAGCATTCCAGTGCATACATAGCAATAAGCAGCGCCATCCAGCCAACCGGCGGCAGGAACATCAGGAAGTCGCCCTGAATGCCAGCCTGGATAAACACGCTGGTTGCCAAGGCGAAAATGCCCAGAACCATGTGACCTGCGAACATATTGCCGTAAAGTCGAACGGCCAAGGTAAGTACGCGGAGAACCAAAGAAATGAATTCAAAGAACCAGATAACAGGAACCATTACCTTCGGCAAACCAGAAGGTGCAATGGATTTGATGTAGCCCCAACCACCGTGAGCCTTGATGCCCCAGTAGTTAAAGTAAACGAAAGAGATAGCAGCGAGCGCCCACGTAACACTGATGGTGCCCGTTGGGGTCTTAGAACCCGGAATAAGACCAACAAAGTTCGAAATCAAGATAAAGAAGAACAGCGTGGCCAAGAACGGAATGTGCTTTTTGTAGCCATGACCGATAGCACCTTCGCCCATATCCTTCTTTACAAATTCATAGCCGTATTCCACGGTGTTGATGAACTTGTTTTTAGGAACCAGGGTAAGCTTTTTAGCAGCTACCAATACCACAATCAGCGTAAGAGCAAGGCAGATAACCATATAAACCATGTACTGCGATACGCCAAAATCACCGATGCTAAATACGGTGGTGGGATCAAAGGAATGCTGTAGATGGGTAGCCTCCGCGGCTAAAGTCTCTAAGGGATTCACGTATCCTTACCTTTCGTCTATTTCCGCACCAACTTGATTACACCAAAGATGATTGCCGTCACCGAAAGCGCTGCAACTTCAGCGACTCCGAACGGGAAGACCAGGTCAGGTGCAACTAGTTTGCACGTAAGGATTGCGCCAAACAGCAAAAGAAACGACACCAGCACGCCAAGGAGCAATGCGCTCATGTGGCTAAAATTGCTAGTTGTCGTCACCTTCTTAGTTAGACGCAGGGCGCCAAGCAGAGGCAGAAAACCAACGAAACCGGCGAGTAGACCTAAGATGATTGAAAGTGCCATTCGTGTTCTGGTTCCTGTCTTTTTGCGCTATGACGCGCACCTTACATAAACGCTACATACTATAATGGAGCATTATGACTATAACCCCCGCAACAGGGAAAAACTTTCATTTTTTGGGCGAGCGGTTATTCTGATTTTTAAGGGCTCTATAAGTACTCTATATGCTGACCTTATGACAGCTCTCTGCCGATTTACTTATCCCTCAAAGATACGAAGCTTGATTCCTGCTTCTTCAAGCATGGACATTGCCAGTTCGTCGGGATAAGGATTTTGATAGACAATTTCTTCGATACCCGCATTGATAAGCATCTTGGCACACACTACACAGGGCTGCGTATTGATATAGATAGACGCACCTGTGATGTTAATACCATAGCGCGCCGCCTGAATAATGGCGTTCTGTTCAGCGTGTAAACCACGGCAGATTTCATGACGCTGGCCAGAAGGTACTCCCAATTCTTGACGCAAGCATCCTGTTTCGGCGCAATGACGAAGCCCTGAGGGCACTCCGTTATATCCCGTTGCCAAAATGCGGCGGTCTTTCACAATAACCGCCCCTACCGCGCGTCGCATACACGTAGTGCGTGTAGCAACCTCGTTAGCAAGTTTCATGAAGTATTCGTCCCAACTGGGGCGTTCGTCTTTGTGCTCGTTTGCTTCGTGTGTCATGGTTTCTCTTTCCTGAATAAACGCAAGTGCCTACAAAAGCGTCTATAAGGCTATTTGGTGCCAAAGATACGATCACCTGCATCGCCAAGACCAGGCAAAATGTAGGCAGCTTCGTTCAAACCGTCATCGATAGAGCACGTGTAAACCTGAATGTCTTCATCGCATTCAAGAACAGCTTCCAAGCCCTGCGGTGCTGCCACCAAAAACATAAGCTTAATAGTGCCCGTAACACCTTGCTGACGAAGGTATTGCAGTGCCATCACGGCAGAACCACCTGTTGCCAGCATAGGATCAACAACTAAAACGACACGATGTGCAATATCTTCGGGCATCTTTGCATAATAAGGCACTGGCTGATGGGTTTCTTCATTGCGATACATACCCAAATGACCTACGCGTGCGGCAGGAATTAAGTCTAAAACGCCATCTACCATGCCTAAACCAGCACGCAGAATAGGAACGATAGCCAGCTTTTTGCCACCAATCTGGTACGCAGTCATCTTCTGAAGCGGCGTTTCGATTTCAATCGGCTCCAGCGGAAGGTCTGCAGTAGCTTCATATCCTTCGAACATAGCAAGTTCGCGTACTAATTCACGGAACTGCTTACTGGGGGTATTCTTGTCGCGCAAGATAGAAAGCTTGTGCTGCACCATAGGATGATCAACAACCGTCACACGCGAATCTTTGAGGAAATCTTCTTTTGTCATCATTTCAGTTCCTTACTATTTTGTTCGTTTTGGTTACGCAAACAAACGTATTTCGATTTCTTATAGGTGTCAGTTTGAGCGGTTTCTCAACCTAGTTTTCAAGTGCCATAATCTTAGCAACGCGACCCGTGTGCCTACCGCCGCCAAATTCGGTAGTCAAGAACGTATCGAGGATCTTTTTGTTCGTTTCCAGCTCCACGAAGCGTCCGGAAAGCGTCAGAACATTTGCGTCATTGTGTTCACGGGATAGCGCCGCAAATTCGGGTGTGATGATATTGACCGCGCGCACCCCATGAATCTTGCAGGCAGCTACCGCCATCCCAATGCCAGTCCCGCATACCAGTACCCCATATTCTGCAGCACCATCAGCTACGTCGTGAGCAACCAACGCAGCAAAGTCTGGGTAATCTACACGGTCATCAGTAGAAGGACCACGGTTAATAACTTCGTGACCTTGCTGCTGAAGATAGTCCGCTAAAGCTTCCTTCTGTTCGAAGCCCGCATGATCTGCTGCGATACTAATTTTCATGAGCGCTACCCTTTCTGTTTGGTGCATGCACGCTTTCCAAGACCCGTATATACTCCTACTTAAGAAGCTCATCTTTTGAGGTCGCATAATTACCGCGCCTATTTTAACCCTCGCAAGGGTACTTTTCAGGACGTTTAAAGAGTTTTCGTAGCTGGCACAAAATTAATGCTTAGGTTTATACACGGTGCGGGCAACTGCTTCATGCCAACCTGCTATAAGCTCCATATGACGAGCATCTTCCATATTGGGGTTATAGCGGCTGTCACCCGAGCGCAGCGCCAGTAAGTCTTCAGTGCTTTTCCAGAAGCCCGTAGTTAAGCCAGCCAAATAGGCAGCACCCAAAGCGGTTGTTTCCCTGTTCTGTGGACGACAAAGCGGCGTTTTGAGGACATCGCTTTGGAATTGCATAAGAAAGTCATTTGCAGAAGCGCCGCCGTCTATATTCAATACTGAAAGGGGCATGCCAGCATCCGCTTCCATAGCGCGAACAAGGTCAAAAACTTGATACGCCAAGGCCTCTAAAGCGGCGCGCACTATATGAGCTTTTTGTGTACCACGCGTCAATCCATAAATTGCACCACGTGCTTCAGCATCCCAATACGGAGCACCCATACCAGTGAAGGCGGGAACTATATACACGCCACCCGTGCTTTCGACACTTCGTGCCAAATCGCACGTTTCCTCGGCAGTTTGAATAAGCCCCACTTCGTCACGAAGCCACTGAATAAGGGCACCCGCCATAAACACGCTCCCCTCAAGAGCGTATTCAGTGTGGTCAACCCCTGGAGCACTGGCGGCTATAGTGGTCACAAGTCCGTTTTTTGAAACGCAGGCATCGGCGCCCGTATTCATAAGCAAAAAGCATCCGGTACCATACGTATTTTTCGCCTGCCCTGGCTTGAAACAACACTGGCCAAATAGCGCTGCTTGCTGGTCACCCGCTATGCCACAAATAGGAATACCTTGCATGAGCTGCGGGTTTGAGGTTTTCCCGAAAAAGCTTGCCGATGGCTTCACCTCGGGAAGTAGCGATTCAGGAATATTGAACAGCTCAAGAAGTTCTGTATCCCAACAACCTTCTCGGATGTTATACAGCATGGTACGACTGGCATTCGTGGTATCTGTTGCGTGTACTTCCCCATTGGTGAGCGCCCATAAAAGCCAGCAATCGATAGTACCGAAGGCTAGCTCGCCAGCCTCAGCACGAACGCGAGCACCCTCTACGTTATCCAAAAGCCACTTGATTTTACTGGCAGAAAAGTATGCGTCAGGTATCAAGCCCGTCTTCGCAGTGATGCGTTGGGAAACTAGAGGATCCGCAGTGATTTCTTCCACGATGGAAGCAGTACGACGACATTGCCACACAATAGCGTTTGCAATCGGTTCACCCGTTTTTCTGTCCCAAATGATAGTGGTTTCGCGCTGGTTGGTTATTCCGATGCTGTCTATTTGCTCAGGCGTTACCTGGTGTGCCACCAAAAGCTCTGTCAAGGCACCAAGTTGCGAAGACAGGATGTCTTTAGGATCGTGCTCCACCCAACCAGGATGCGGATAAATCTGCGGAAACGGACGTTGCACCACACCAACAACCTGACCCTTCACATCAACGAGCATAGCCCGTGAAGAGGTGGTGCCTTGGTCAAGCGCTATGACGTACTTTTTCACCGTTGTTCCTTTACTATAACTACCACACGTGTTTTTCAATCCATGAAAGAATGTCGGAATAAACCTCCTCTTTCCCTTTTTCGTTCAAGATTTCATGGCGCATGCCAGGATAGAGCTTGAGCTCTACTTCTTTGACGCCCGCCTTTTGGAAGAGCTGAGCAGCCGCGCGAACTCCCTTGCCACATTCCCCGACGGGATCTTCTTCGCCAGCAACAAACAGCACTGGTAAATCTTTGGGCACTCCTTGGGCACATGAAAGTTTCACCACTTCAGCAGTCAAGCTGGTAAGCGTTGCGTATCCTCCCACTGAAAACATGAAGCCACACAGTTTGTCTTCGAGATATTGTTTAACCACCTCCGGATCGGTAGAAATCCAATCAACATCGGTAACAGCGTTTTTAATCTTTTTTGCAAACGCCCCAGCACCCATATTGTGAAGCGAAGTGCTTCGAGTGCGTTCACCCTGGACGTTCGCAATTCGTTTCGCAAGAAAATTACCTGCCATTGAAAGTGCAAGCGGCTGATTTCCTGTACCACATAAAATGGCACCAGAAAGCCCTGCCCCGTGGCGCGCAAGATACGCTCGAACAATAAAACTGCCCATGGAATGACCAAACAAGAAATAAGGAGTGCTTGCGGGATACTGTAGGAAGAGACGTTTCCGCAGTTCGTGAACGTCTGCCAAAAGGATTTCTTTGCCTCCCTCTACAGGCATATGTCCAAGCTCTTCTTCACTTCGGGCTGTTTTGCCGTGACCGATATGGTCATTGGCGCACACAACAAAGCCCTGAGAAGCTAAAAACTGAGCAAAGTGGTCATACCGGCCAATGTGTTCCGCCATCCCATGAACAAGCTGAACAATTCCTCGGGGAGGCTTTGTTGAAGCAACCAATTCTATTGGTTCCCACACATAAGCATGTACTTGATGCTTTCCATCCGCCGAAGGATAGGTAAGCGTTGTGCGTTCTACGTTATCTGTCATGTTGCCTCCCTTTACGCTCGCTTCTTTGATTATAGGAAGCCTTCGTCGGTTTTACATAAAAGAGCAGGTAGGCGGCAAGAAAGCAAAAAGGAGCGGGGTATTGAGGGCTATTCGATGATAATGGCACCCTGCCGAAGAACTCGAGGACGGATACTTGTGCAGTCAACAACCGTAGAAGCGGGAGCGGTTTTTTCCGGGTCAGCCTGCAGCGCTGCTTCCACCTTTTTAAGAAGTTGCGGGCTTATATCCTTGAAACAGCTGGTTGCTGGTTCGCCAGAAATATTGGCCGAAGTGGTTGCCAGCGGGGCACCCACCCGCTTAATAAGGTCAAGCGTTAAGGGATAGTCAGGCATGCGAAGTCCAATAGTGCCATCTTTTCCCTGGAACAAAGCAGGCACCTCTTCACCCGCCTGCACCACGAGCGTTAAACCACCAGGAAAATAGGTCTGTGCAAGTTTCAGTGCATAATCGGGTACGTTTTTCCCATAGCGCGTAATGTCGGCAACCTCACTAACAAGCCAGGCTACTGGCTTACCCTCATCACGCTCTTTGAGCTCATAAAGAACTTGCGGGCTTTTTGCAGCATTCACTGCAACACCAAGTCCGTATACCGTATCGGTTGGAAAAATTACAGGTTTGCCTTCAGCTAAAACCTGAACTATATGGTCGAATGTTTCCTGAAACATTGGATGACCTGCGCTTTCCTGACTATTCGTTGGTTTTTGCCCTGCAGTCACCGAAGAATTCATTGTAGCATGGGCCTGTGCAAGCCCCCCAACGGCGTACTTGCGCTTTATGCGTTCTAATTTACGTTGCCACGGAACATATAGCACCAAAAGAAAAATTACGGTGGCCGCACTATGAACTAAATCAAACGGCAGAGCGGTACTGTAGATGAGCGCTATAAGCGCTCCATCAGCCTGGGTAAAACCAAGGATGCTCCAAAAGTTCATTATGAAGCCGAACAACAACCCCGATACAAACCCGTAGCCTAAAAGAACTACCTTCCTGCGAAAAAACCCTCGTTCAGCAAAATAGCCACCGAGATAACCAACGAGACCCCAGGCATACATCTGCCAGGGTGTCCAGAGTCCCTGCCCCATAAAGAAGTTCGACACTAACGCCGCCAGTGCGCCCACCATGAACCCGTTGCGCTTGCCGAACACAACACCACCAATAATAGCAATGGCGGAAACAGGTTTGAAATCAGGAATGGCAAAAAAGAGCACACGTCCCGCTGCTGCAAGCGCCGCCAGAACCACCACCGGCATCCCCTGGTTCAAAGCTGGCCTGCTTTTGTCGTAGCTTACGAAGAACATAAGCAAGGCAGCCAATACAACAAAGAGACTCAGCGCAGCTGTCTGCTGAATGCGAGTCAACGCACACACAACAAGAACAACAGGAACCGCCACCAAGGCAGCACCTTCAATTACCTTTTGGAGAGCCTTATTCACTTCTGCCTCAGCATTCCATACAACTGAGACCGAACAGGTGGACGATACACAACATTATGAGCAAAGAAATCTCTTGTTGATTCAGTGCAAGCAATTTCACTGTCGAAAAGCATTGAAACCTTATCAGCAGCCACCGAAACGAAGGCCAAATCGTGACTTACTAATACCACGGTCTTACCCTCAGTTACCAGTTCCTGCAAGAGTTGAACAAGCTCTGCACATGCGTCTGCATCAAGCCCTTTACTTGGCTCATCCAACAAAAGTAGTTCAGCACCGGTAAGCAACAGTTTCGCGAGCGCTAATTTTTGTTGCTGACCCCCCGAAAGATCATAAGGATGCAACTCAGCATACTCAGCGAGACCGAATCGACTGAGCCAAAATTCCTCATCGCTCTTGTCATAGCCGTACAACGTGCGCCACTCTGCCAACTCTTCAGCTACCGTGTCGCACACAAAGAGCGTTTTTGGATCTTGAGGTAGATAGGCCTGCGAACAGTCTTGGATTTTCCGTACACTCCCGCGTTGCGCTTTTAAGATACCCGCAACCGCCCTAAGCAGCGTGGTCTTTCCGCTACCATTTCCTCCTACCAGAGCATGAATAGTACCTTGTTGAATGCTTAGATTCACTCCTCGAAGCACCCACGGTTGTTCCCGCTCATACCGTACGTAAAGATTGTGAACCCCAACAGCATGAGGGTTGTCTAAAAACGCGTTTTCACGTTCGCATTTTCGCCGCGCAAGTTCGCTTTGTAATGCATCTCGTTCGACGATTTCAGCCGTTTCCCCTAATTCCAAACGAGCAGTAACATAGGGTTCAACTTCTTCTGGCTTGTGAGTTGCCATCACAACAGTAATACCCAACTCTCTGTTGACCTGGGACAGCATGTTCAAAAACTGCCGCGTCGCATAGGGATCAAGCTGTGCCGTTGGTTCATCAAGCAGCAGAACTTGGGGTCGTAGTGCAAGTACCGCAGCCAGATTGATTATTTGCTTTTGACCACCAGAAAGCTCTTCGCAAGACAGATGAATCCATGGCTCGATACCAAAGAAATGAGCTACCTCAGCCACCCGTCGCCGCATTTCATTTTGGGGCATTCCTAGGTTTTCCAGCCCAAAAGCTAGTTCCTGTAAAACCGTGTCGCAAACTATCTGCGCGGCAGGATCCTGTAAAACAAACCCTATAGTTTGTGCAGAGAACTCTTGAGATACCGCTATCCGCACCCCTTCGCGCATTAAAGCTGTACCGCCGGCGGCAATAGAGCCTGAAGTTACACCCGAAGGTGCTAGTTCAGGTTTTAATGAAAGGAGAAAGGTACTCTTCCCACACCCAGTTGCCCCCACTACAACGCAAAAAGCACCTGGCTCCAATTCGAGCGAAACATTTTGAAGAACGGGCTGCAGGCTTCCATCGGCTCGTTGGTAACTGAAAGAATAATTATTTACCTGTACCGCTGCAGAATTTACGTTCGCCATACCCATGCCTCTCTCGCTTTGAGCGCGGCTGGCACTATCAAAAGAGCTCCGTATGCCACCATGTTGTGCCAAGGGGCAAAACCTGAAAGCACAGGATAAAACTCAAATGCGCCTCCCCCGGTAGCAAGCAAAACCCCGTTGACTCCAACAAGAACCATCAAAATACCTAGAACTACCTTATCGGCTGTACCCAGATGGTAGCGAACATAGGTTGTGTGACGCTTCGTGGCACCGTATCCGCGCGCCCTCATCGAAGCACTTCGAATGAGTCCATCTTCCATACCCCACCCCATAAGCACCGAAACAATGCGCAAGGCGCTTTTTGCTTTGCTACGAACATCAAAAGATGTTCCTCCAGAAACTGCCTTGTGGGTGGCAAGTTGAACAGCAGCGATCTCTTTCCCGCGCTTTATAAACTGAGAAAAAAGGCGCATGGTTTGAGAAATCATCAGATTGATTGTGGGCAGAGACTTTCCAAACAAAGCCAACGAAGCATTACTGTCTAAACAAACTGTGTAACTTTTAAACCACAGAAGAACCGAAGATAGCATCGCCCCTGAACAAAGACCAAAACAAAGCGCCTCAACCGTTACAGGGCGATTCCCCAACCAACAAAGCACTGTTTCGCCCGTTGTGACCGCCAATGCATTAACAAAGGCCAACACCACAGAAAGAGGCAGAACCCATATCAGCGACCGAAGAGCCGTGCGCGCCCCGTCCACTGAAGCCAAGCACATCAAGGCGCCTGCGAGTGAAAGCGCAAGGTAGCCTGGCTGCATGGCGAGCATCGAAAACACGATAGCGCTCGCCAAATACAGAAAGGCTACCAGAGGATGATAGTGTTTAAATGGATTTCGCACGCAGAACTAGGAGAGATATTCCCATTCAACCGTGTCGCCATCAGCTAAAACGTACGTTTCGCAGCTTTCCATAATCTCTTCGCCATTCACAGTGAAGACCCAGCCACTCATGCTACCAGCGTCGCCAGTTGCTAAGCCACTAATTGCATTGACGTACTTGCCGTATTGAGAATCTTGAACATCCAATTCCCAGTCCGTTGCCATAAGGGCGTCATACACCGTTCCCTCTTCAGAAATCTCCACCGCCTGAGACAATGGCTCAAAATCGCTTACTCCTGGAGCAATAGCTTCAACCGTTACGGCAAGCGTTGCTTCTGCCTGGACTGCATTTTCGGCAGTATTCTGATTATCTTCAGCTGGAGCTGAACAGCCCGTAACTACCAGCGTGCTTGCCAGTGCAAGCGAAAACATCATGGCAGCAAAACCACTAAACAGCTTTGACTTAGATACGGATACAAGGGAAAACATAGATTTCATAACGACCTCCAGGGCTCAAATTGATGAAGAGGTAGTCCGACTTTGCTTCATCCAGCTGGTCTGCGTGCCCGTAGACTTATCCAGCTGTCAGCGTTTACGGTTACTGGTATAGCGCAGGATTTTCACCCGCATTCCCCTAAACAGCACCCATCTTAATGTGCTGTTCGTGTTGCGCCCAACACCATTCATCGTGCCAACGCGAAGTAGTATAGCGAAAAGAGTAAAGAAAACCTCTGAGAATTTACCTTCAAACCTTTACTCGAGATAGGTAGCCGCAAGTGCTTCAGCTACGCGCAACCCGTCGGTTGCAGCACTCATAATACCGCCCGCATAGCCTGCGCCTTCACCACAGGGATACACCCCACAGCCTTGCTCTGGCGAAGTGAAATAGGATTGCATATCTGCATTACGAAGAAGACGAACCGGGCTTGAGCTCCGCGTTTCTACGCCAGTCATAACAGCTTCAGGATGAGCGAACCCGTGCAACTTTTTATCAAGGAGCGGAAATGCTTCGGTAAGTGATTCGTGCACAAACAGGGGCAGAACTTCACGAAGATTGCAGTACACCACCCCACGCGGATAGGTTGGCTGCACCATTTGAGAAGGGCCTCCAACGCGTACTGAGAGGAAGTCCCCAACTGTCTGTGCAGGAGCAGTATAGGCTTTCCCGCCTTGCTCCTTCGCCACCCCAAATGCACGATGTTCTAAGTCTCGTTGAAATCGAACACCCTCCAGCACGTCGGTTCCAGGTAAGTCCCCCGGACGAACGTCTACCAAAAGCGCAGAATTCGCATTTTTGCCTTCTCGGGCATAGTTGCTCATTCCGTTGACTACAACGCCGCCTTCTTCACTGGCCGCTGCTACGACACTCCCACCAGGACACATACAGAAGGTGTAAACGCCGCGACCATCAGATAGATGAACAGCAAGTTTATAATCCGCTGCCCCCAGCGCAGGATGTTGGGCGGCTGAACCATATTGTGCAACATTGATGAAATCCTGGGGATGTTCGATGCGCACGCCTACTGAAAACGGCTTGCGCTCCATGGCAAGCCCCGCTTGCTGAACCAGGGAAAATACATCGCGCGCCGAATGACCACAAGCCAATATCAGCTGAGTAACCGTTACTTCTTCAGTTTGCTTTGTAAGCGTGTTCTGAAGAGAAATGGAACGCAATTGCCCTTCAGAAAAACTGAGTTCCACCAGCTTCGTATGGAATTGAACTTCACCACCAGCTGCAAGAATACGTTTGCGAAGGTTCTGAACCACCTGCACCAGCTTGTCGGTTCCTACGTGTGGTTTTGCCTGCCACAGAATTTCCTCAGGAGCACCCGCTTGGACGAAAGCCTCAAGCACCTGACGAATATGGGGGCTTTTGGTGCCAGTGGTGAGCTTTCCGTCCGAAAACGTCCCTGCTCCACCTTCTCCGAATTGAATATTGCACTCAGGATCGAGAGTGCCACCCTCATTGAAAGCTTGCGTTGCCCGCAAGCGCTCCTCTGCCGTTCCCCCTCGCTCTATAAGCAGCGGTTTGAGACCCGCTTCCGCCAAATAGAGTGCGGCGAACAACCCTGCAGGACCAGCTCCTACCACTACAGGACGAAGTTTGCCTTTTGTGCAGTCAGAGGAAATGTGTGGGATGATTAAGGGAATTTGCGACGCTTTTCCGCACGCAAGCCCTTGTTCTACAAGCGACTTTTCAAGCTCGGGATCGAACAGGCTCACCTCGCATGTTGCCACAAAATGAACGTTGGTCTTTTTTCTAGCGTCGACACTTCGTTTAACCACCGAAACTGACTTCAGGGCGCTCTCTTGTATCCTAAGCGCGCGGGCAGCATACTGGCGAAGCATCTTTTCGCCGTCAGGAAGACCAGCATCCAATGGTAATGACACGTTTGAAACTGTAATCACGAAATTCCTCAAGCGTTCAAAGCAGCAGCGGCTGCTTTGCCTGCCAAAATGCCGCTTGCCCAAGCCCAGTGCAAATTGTAGCCCCCACAAGGAGCATCCACATCTAGCGCTTCCCCAACCACGAACAAATTCGGCTGGTCGTACGCCTCCATCGTGGCGGGATTGAAGTGTGAAACAGCAAATCCACCACGCGCTACCTGAGCATTGCGCGCATCCCCCATGCCTTCAACGTCAAAACGAAGCGATTTAAGACAATGAGCAAGCGTCCTTAAAACCGCTTCGCTACAAGCGCTCTCTTCAGCAAGACTGGCACGCTTAAGCACCAAGCGCATAACGACGGGAAGTAGCATGCCACGCAACACCTCTCCGCAGGTCTGCGCAAGTCCAAGGTTCCGCAAATCAGCGGAACGCGTAATCAAAAACTCCGAAAGGCTCTCAACACTATGGTTTGGAAAGAGATCTAAAGAAAGTACATCGCCCTTTTGAGCAAAGCGAGAAAGATTAAACACCGCAATCCCCGAAATGCCATATTTGCGAAACAATACTTCCCCATGTTCTTGTGCCACCAGTTCATTCTGTCTGCCGCGAAGCAAACTCACCGAACAACGAAGACGTACCCCGTCGAGCGCTTTCGCATCACGGACATCCGCCTTAAGCGCACCGAGTACGGGTTGGGGTGGCTGCCAAGAAAAGTTCGCAGGAAGCAGCGAGGCATGAACTCCGCCGCATGCCAAAATTACTGCGTCTGCCCGCTCAAAAGCCCCATCGTCCATACGCAAGGTAAACTTCTTGCCTGGCTCTGCTGGTGGTTCAACAGCAACAACGCCATGACCGCATACTTCACGAACACCGCAAGCTGCCACCGAAGCACGCAAAACATCAAGAACCGTTGAAGCCTTGTTGGTGAGAGGATACAGACGTCCCTCGGCTTCTTCGTGCCAAAGAAGCCCGTGTTGCGAAAAGAATTGCAGCACGCTTTGAGGCTGAATTCCCAGCGCATCAAAAGCAGCCTTCACAAATTCAGAATTGCGGTAGACCTGCGCGTCTATATGGGCGTTCGAAAAATTACAGCGCCCATTTCCCGTGGCAAGAATTTTGCGCCCAACGCGTTCGTCTGCCTCAAAAATAACCACTTCAGCAGCTGCGCCCGCCGCCTCACCACAGGCAGTGGCAGCGGCTAACCCTGCCGCACCTCCGCCAATAATTGCAACGCGAGCGCTCATAGGCATGACCTACTTTGATTCAACAGTCGGAATAGGTGTTTCATCCTTTTCATCGATGTTGCCATCATACACATAATGCTTTGTTTCGCGAGCAATTAAACCAGAAATCAAAAGCACCACAATGATATTGGGAACCGCCATAAGCGCATTGCCGATGTCGGAAATAGTCCACACAATGTCGCCTACACCCAAAGCGCCCAAAAACGCCATGAGAACATAAATCACGCGATAAGGCTTGATGGCACGTTTGCCAAAGAGATAAGCAGCGCAGCGGTCGCCATAGTATGACCAACCAAGGGCCGTGGAATAGGCGAAAGAAAGCATACCGATAACCAGCACGGGCGTGCCAACATAAGGAATATCAGCAAATACGGCACTTGCCAATTCAGTACCCGTATAGATGGAAGGGTTTTCCATGATGGCAGCTTGAATGTCGGGATGCGTAATCATGGTGCTTACCAGAACAATACCCGTAAGAGCACAGATAACAACGGTTGACCAGAACGTACCCGTCATAGCAATGAGAGCCTGCTCTGAAGGATTTTTCGTCTTAGCTGCCGCAGCAACAATAGGAGCAGAACCTAAACCAGATTCGTTTGAGAAAAGTCCTCGAGCGCAACCG
Organism: uncultured Coriobacteriaceae bacterium; assembly: GCA_949294735.1. Classification (GTDB taxonomy): domain Bacteria; phylum Actinomycetota; class Coriobacteriia; order Coriobacteriales; family Eggerthellaceae; genus CASFII01. The sequence continues at coordinate 437,931 of CASFII010000006.1, forward strand.
AACTGCAAAGCCACCATAATGCCAGAACCAACTGCACCACCAAAAGCAGCCTTTGCGGTAAATGCGCATTCAAAAATGAGCTGAATGGTTTCACCCAGCACAGGCGCATTGATAGCCAGAATAATCAAACAGCCACCCGCATACAGAACCGCCATGATAGGTACGAGCTTTTCACACACGCTCGAAATAGTTTTTACGCCACCGAACACCACGATGGCAATAAGAATTGCAATGATGAGCGAAACGACCAAAGTTGAGGTTCCAGGGAAATTCGACGTAATAATGCCCGTCATTGCAGCAGACTGTACGGCAGCACCGGTACCAAGCGTTGCAATAATTGCAAAAATAGCAAAGGCACCTGCACCGAGTTTAGCCCACCAAGGGATGCTTCCGTCCTTCTTTACAAAAGCGCGTTCCCAGACATACATGGCACCACCCAGCATGCCGCCTGCGTGGTCACGTACGCGGTACTTTACCGCAGCAAACACTTCGGCATATTTCGTAGCAATACCAAAAATACCCGTAAGCCACATCCAAAATACTGCCCCTGGACCACCTGAAAGAACGGCGGTCGCTACACCTACAATGGATCCTGTACCGATGGTGGCGGCAAGTGCTGTTGAAAGAGCGCCAAAGTTAGAAATATCGCCGTGCCCATCACCATCCTGCTTCCAAGACATGCGAATAGCTTGCGGCAACTTGCGCTGAATAAAACCTGTGCGAAACGTTAAAAACAAATGAGAGCCCAGCAAAAGAACAATCATTGGTGGACCCCAAACAAAAGCATCTACATCGGTAATAAACTGGACAATGTCCATACAACTCTCAACTCTCTAATTAATGGTATTTCCCCTTTAAAGAACAACTTTCCGAATTATAGCCACATGCAGCCAATTCGTCAGTTTTTACAGGGAAAAACCTCGTTAACGGCAACGATTTGCTGCAATGCAAGGGTTCTAGGCAAGATAAGTCACGCTGTTTTGTATGAAGCAACGGTTCAACAACGGCTGCACACTACAGCTCTTTTCCCCTGCAAAAGGTGCTAGCATGAACCTGGTGTTCAGAAAACTGAGCCCGAACGTTCAATTGAAAGGAACTCATATGAATAAGGCAACCTTTTATCGTTGTGCCACCTGCGGAAACATTGTAGTAAAGCTTGTGGAAGCACGTCCGCCTATTGTATGTTGCGGCAAGCCTATGGAAGAGCTCACTGCCAACACAGCCGATGCAGCTACCGAAAAGCACGTTCCAGCAGTTACGGTTGAGGGCAACACGGTTACGGTACAAGTTGGCAGCGTTGAACATCCTATGACCGAAGAGCATTACATTACCTGGGTATACCTTGTCACCGAACAAGGTGTCCAAATTCATGAATTCAAACCTGGTGACACCCCAAAGGCTACTTTTGTACTGTCAGAAGGCGACAAAGCTCTGGAAGCATATGAATACTGCACCCTGCACGGCTTATGGAAGGCAGAAATCTAACGGCCATGCAAGCTTGAAAAGGTGCAGTCTGCATACCGTTTTGGAATTTACCTACCAAGCTTGCGTATTCTTACGCCTTTAGTGTGCTAGAATGCGCCTCAGATGAATTCTGTTTCAGGGCAAGGTGAAAATCCTTACTGGCGGTAATTGGAAATACTTGCATGTCGCCGAAACTGATAACTTGCAAGTATTACCAAAAGTCCGCGACCCTGAGCAGACAAAGCTTGACTTACTTAGCTCAAGCCTTGTCTGCTCGGGCTGATGTGGTGAAAGTCCACAACCAACGGTTATAGTCCGGATGGAAGAGGCAGATATTCGCTCTCGCCTTAAGGTGTTGCTTTAGCGAATCACAAGCCCGTATGAACGAATTCATGCGGGCTTGTTTTTTGTCTGCACCGTTGCTGTTTGCGTTACAAACCTGAGCCTCTTTTCCGCTCACACGAAGGCACGCGCTTAGCACCACGCAACGGAAACGAACATCAAACTCCCCCGCTTAGCACTTGTTAGCTCAACGAAAGGACACACGATGGAAAACACAAACAAGTGGGAAACAAAACAGCTGGTTACGATGGCTTTGATGTGCGCATTAGGAGTTCTGCTTTCGTTTATTGAACTTCCCCTTTTTCCTGCAGCACCTTTTCTTAAGTACGACCCCTCTTTCGTTCCCGCCCTCATTGTTGGACTTGCCTATGGTGGCGGTGCAGGGGTAGCTGTTGGCGTGGTAGGTATTGTGATTCACGGCATCATGCTGGCAGACTTAGCCGGATCTATCATGAATATCCTGGTAGTGATTGGCTTCATCCTACCTGCTTCCCTTTTGTATAAGAAAAACCCCACTTTGAAATCGGCAGCAATTGGGCTGGTCATCAGTACCATTATTGCGACCATTCTGGCAATTCTGGGCAACCTTGTTATCACGCCTTTATACATGGGCGCTCCCTTGGAATCCGTTATTGCCATGATTCTTCCCATTTTGTTGCCCTTCAATCTTATTAAGGCGGTGCTGAATTCTCTTATTACCCTTGTGGTATATCGCTCTATCATGAAACTTATTGAAACGAAGAAGTAAAGCGAAGGCATACTTGTTGAAAGCACTGCGCAACGCTAGCGCCAACAGACAAAGCGTCGCGCAGTGTCAATGCTATCAAGAAGGCAGACGCGAGCAGGAAAACTATGACGACAGCAGTTGAATTCACCGATGCAGGGTTTAGCTACGACGGAACACGGTTTGTGTTTCGTAACCTAAACCTCACCATTGAAAAAGGGCAATTTGTGTGCCTTTTGGGAGGCAATGGTTCAGGAAAGTCTACTCTGGCCAAGCATATCAATGCGCTTTTAACCCCTGATGAGGGCACTGTTTCTACCTTAGGAAACAATACCAAAGATCCCAAACTCACCTATCTTATTCGCAGTAAGGCGGGATTGGTCTTTCAAAATCCCGATGATCAGCTGGTAGCAAGTTTGGTTGAAAACGATGTTGCCTTCGGTCCAGAAAATTTAGGAATTCCGAACCCCGAACTAGAAAATCGCGTCCTGCAAGCTTTGGCAGGTGTAGGCCTCCAAAAATACGGCAAGCATGAAACCAGTGCGCTTTCTGGAGGACAGAAGCAGCGCGTTGCTATCGCTGGCGTGCTTGCTATGGAGCCTGAGCTTCTTATTCTGGATGAAGCTTCTGCCATGCTTGACCCGCGCGGACGTCGTGGACTGTTGCGTGTATGCCACCAGCTTCACCAAGAAGGTCTGACGGTCATTATGATTACGCACTTCATGGAAGAAGCTGCTGATGCAGATCGGGTGATTGCTCTTCAAGAAGGCGAAGTATGCTTAGACGGAACCCCTGATGAAGTTCTGAGTCAGGCGGCACGTTTGGAGGAATTGAACCTGGAAATTCCCTTCGCCTGCCGCCTTTCGCTCACACTGCAAAGGAAAGGCGTGCCTGTATCTACCTGTATTACCGAAAGCGCGTTGAAGGAGGAGTTATGTCACTTGTTTTTGACCAAGTAAGCTTCACCTACGCTGATGCAAAACAGGTAAAACGCGCTTTGAAGCGCCATACAGAGTCCAACCTCCCATGGGCATTACAAAACATTAGCTTTACCCTTGAACCTGGTGAGTTCTTTGGCATTGCAGGGCATACTGGCAGTGGCAAAAGTACGCTCATCCAGCACATGAATGCACTTCTTCATCCCACCACGGGGCACGTGCTGTTAGATGGGCAAGACCTTTCCGACAAAACTAACGCGCGTAGTGCGCGAAGTCGTATTGGTGTGGTATTTCAATACCCCGAATATCAGCTTTTTGCCGCTACGGTATATGACGATGTGGCTTTTGGTTGCCGCAATATGGGACTTACTCCCGAAGAGACTGATATTCGCGTACGCAAGGCTATGGACGCTGTCCAGTTGGATTTTGAACGGGTTGCTCAAAAGAGCCCTTTTGAACTTTCAGGCGGGCAGCAACGCCGCGTAGCCTTCGCGGGCGTTCTTTCTATGGAACCCGAAGTTTTGGTACTGGACGAACCCGTTGCAGGGCTTGATCCAAAGGCACGCGCCGATTTTTTGGGACTTATTAAAGATTTACACCAAAGCGGTATTACCGTTGTGATGGTTTCGCACAATATGGATGACCTTGCAAGCCTTTGCAATCGCATTTTAGTACTCAATGAAGGCAAGCAGTTTACCTTAGGTGTTCCTGAAGAAGTATTTGCACAACCTGAAGCGCTACGAGCTGTTGGACTAGGGGTGCCTGGTGCACAGCGTCTAGCAAACTCGCTACGTGCAGAGGGTCTTCAACTACCCGAAAAGCTCTACAACGAAAACTCTTTAGCTGAAGCATTGGCACAGGTTTATCATGCGCGATAAATTTACCTTCGGTTCATACTGGCCAGGTGAAAGCGTTATTCACCGCCTGGACGCGCGCGCTAAGATGCTTCTGTGTTTGGCGCTGGTGGTAATTATCTTCTGCGCAGGCACCTGGGCAGGGCTTGCGCTTTGTGCTTTATTCATTTTAGGACTATATGGTTTTGCCCACATTCCCCCACACAAAGCTTTGCGCGCTGTGGCGCCACTGCTGTTTATTGTGGTAGTAACGGTACTGCTGAATCTTTTCTTTATTCAGGGCGGAGAAGTACTGTTCAACTGGGCTTTTATCACTATTAGCGAAAAGGGTGTCTGGCAGGCTGCTTTTATGGGTGTGCGTCTGGCACTTCTTTTGTTTGCCGTAAGCCTGCTTACGCTAACTACCACTACTATTGACATCACGGATGCCTTCGAAAAATTACTTTCTCCCTTTGCTAAACGCGGGTTTCCTGCGCACGAACTGGCTATGATGATGGGAATAGCGCTCAGATTTTTACCGCAGTTTGCCTTTGAGTGGCAGAGTATTTATCGCGCACAAATCAGCAGAGGCGCTAGATTTAGCAATAACCCCTTCAAAGGTGGGGCGCAAGCTGCAAGCGCACTGGTAATTCCTCTTTTTGCAAGTGTGTTTCGCCATGCCGAAACACTGGCAAACGCCATGGATGCGCGCTGCTATCACGGAAGCAACCGAACCAAACTTAAACCTCTTCGCTACACCAAAAACGATGCTTTTGCAGCCATTGTTCTGGTAGTTCTTCTCGCAGCCGTAGTTACCCTCAACTTCATCTAACCCAAAGTTATCCCAAAGGGGACGTTTTTTTTGGGTGTTTGCGCAAGTGTAGGCAGCTGAGTTGAAGGACACTCTGAGCTAGAAACTTTATTGTTAATAAAGTTAAGTGTTAAATAAGCCAGTGGCTTATTTAAAAGAAACTATGCGCCCGAGCGGACGCAGTCCTGCCCGCTTGTTGGGCAGGACGATTTATGCGCATAGGTGAGCGAAGCGAACGGTAGCTTTGCGGGTGTCCGGAAACTCAGCTGCCTACACTTGCATCAATATAGAACCCAAAAGACACGTCCCTTTTGGGTTCTTTTGGGTTCTTTGGATTTATTCGAAGCGATATAAGTCTTTGGTTGCCTGCATGAAGTCAGCATATACTTCTTCGGCGATTTTCTCATCTTCCACCAGCTCGAATTCAGAAGGTTGTCCTTCTTCATCAAGCTCAAGTACTTCCAAGATAACCACCGCACCCGAAGAACCCACAGGCGCTTCCTCGGTTACTGGGAAGAAAAACCCGTAGCGACGTTCGTTGTGAATGATAAGCCCCAAGAATTCTAGCGTAATAGATTCACCAGTTTCATCCTGAAGCGTCAGCGTAATACCTTCTTCAGTAGGCGGGCAAAAATTAGGAGCACTACCTTCGCGAATTTCGTTTTCAGCCATATTCTTCCCTATCTACTTATGAGCCTTGACCTGCTTCGCCTTAAAGGATTGATCCTTTTCGGTGGTTTTAGGCGCAGCCATAAACGGACCAGATTTTGCAAACTCAAAAAGCTGTACCGCGTTGCCATATTTTTTCGCCAGTTTCGCATTCTTTGGTTCGAGCGTCTTCCACATGGAATACAGCGGACTTGCTACCGCAATAGAAGAATAAGAGCCTAGCGCCAAGCCGATAGCCATAGCAAAGGCGAAGTCTTTCAGCGTATCGCCACCGAAGAAGAGCATAGCAACTACGGGAATCAGAGAAGAAAGCGTGGTGTTAATTGAGCGAATAAGCACCTGGTTGATGGAATGGTTTGCCATCGACATAAACGAGCACTTTACACCTTCGCTCTTCATGTTGTCATTGATACGATGGAAAACAACAACGGTGTCATACAGAGAATAGCCCAGAATAGTCAACAATGCTGCAATGGTATTCGGGGTGACCTCGCGTCCAACCAGCGCATACACACCTGCAACAATAATCATGACGTGCAGCAACGAAACGATTGCCATCACGCCCATCTTCCAGTCGCGGAAGCGAATACTGATATACAGAATGATAAGCACAATAGAAACCAGGAACGCAATCACCGAAGACTGAATGACGCTCGCTCCCCAGTCAGGTCCAATCGTGGAAACTTCGAAGCTGTCGGTAGAAATCCCCAGTTCACTTGCAACCTGGTTCGCAATTGAGGCGGCTTCTTGTGCATCCGTAGTGGTAATACGGACTAAGAAGCCTTCTTGCCCGTCGGCAACCGTTGTTTGCACAGTTGCATCGGGAACATCAGCGTTGTCAAACGCTGCACGCATGTCTTCAATAGCAATGCCTTCAGTGCTATGGAATGAAATAGACGTACCGCCAACGAATTCGGTACCAAAGTTCATACCCTTAACACCAATGACTGCCAAAGAGGCTACTACCAGAACTGCTGCAATGCTCAAGAATACCTTGCGATGTCCAAGGAAGTTGATGTCCTTCTTAATGAAACGACCGTGCAGCTTCTTAACCGCCCTGCCAGCTACGCTATTTTCTGCGCTTGCTGCTTCTGCCTTTGCCTCAGCCTGCTTAGCTTCAGCAGAAACATCTGCTGTTTCGGCTATCTGTTCTGGCTCATATTCAGCATCCAGATTACCCTGAGCAATAGCATCACGGTATTTCGCCGCACCCAAGCTGTCCTGGATGCCCCAGAATTTCGGATGTTTCGAAATGGAACGAGGTGCCAGCAGGCGAATGAGCGGGGCCTTAAAGACCAGCATCATGACGATGTCGCACAAAATACCCAACGCCAGCGTTAAGCCAAAACCTTTCACCGACGCGCTTGCCAGGAAGAACAGCGTCAGAGCCGAAACAAGCGTTACCAGGTCGGCATCAATAGAGGTCCAGATAGCGTGACTTACACCAGACTGTGAAGCCTTGCGTACGCTTCTACCCATACGAATTTCTTCACGGAAGCGTTCCATAGTAAGAATGGATGAGTCGGCTGCCATGCCGATGGTAAGAACAATGCCAGCAACGCCGGCCAACGAAAGACTGAAGAGGCCGAATGCAGAAAGTCCTGCCAAGATACCCAAGTACAAAACAGCAAACACCAGCATAGCTGCCGCCGAAATCGTACCCAATCCGTGATAGAAGAACAGCAGGTACAGAATAACAACCGCAATGCCAATCAAGGCGACCAACACACCACTTGCCAATGCGTCCTGACCAAGCGTAGGCCCTACCACCTGGCTTTGAGCGTACTCGAAGCTGACAGGCAGCGAACCACTTTCGAGAACCGTTTGTAAGGCATGTGCTTCTTCAATAGAGTAGTTACCCGTAATAGACACATCACCATTTGGGATTTCATTTTGTACGGATGGTGCTGACTGCACCTCCCCGTCAAGAATAATGACAATCTGACCATGTGTAGGAGCCAGATCCTTGGTGGCCTGGGCAAAAGCTTCAGTACCCTCAGCGTCTAGCGAAAGGTTTACTGCATATTCGCTGCCCAATTCGTTTGCGGTACCCGTTGTAACACGGGTAATGTTAGAACCAGTAACAATAGGGGTATAGGTACCTTCTTCAACCTTCAGGTATGAAGTTTTTCCTGTGGCAAACGTGTTACCAAAAGAATCCGTTACTGTCTCTTCAGTAGCGTATTGGCCTGTTTCAATTTTGTTCACCACGTCTTCGTCAGTGAAGCTGTCCAAACGCGCGAATTCCAATTTACCCGTTTTGCCAATCGTGTTCAGCGCTTCTTCGGTATCAGAAAGACCTGGTATCTGGACCAAGATCTGATTCGTTCCTTGCAGCTGTACCACCGCTTCAGAAGCACCCAAGGCATTAACGCGGCTTTCGATGATAGCGCGGGACTTTTCCATATCTTCAGCCGAAACAGCTGAACCGTCTTCCCCTGTTGCAGTAAGCACAACCGAAAGACCACCCTGAATATCGAGCCCCTGGTTAATCTTTTCTTGAGGCGGCATAAAAAGTGCTATAGAAACAACCACTAAAAATGCGGTCAGAACTAAAAGCCAACTATTGCGACGTTCTTCAATTCTGTGCGAACGCCCCAGCTTGGAAGAAGTTTTGTGCTGTACTGCTTTCAGACCCGTTAGGTTTTCGGATTTTTTACCCGTGCTCTGACTGCGACTAGCGCGTGATGCTCTTTTCGAAGATTTGCCTACCATCTGCGGATACTTCCTTAATTCGTACGTTTTATCGTCACACACAGCAACAAAAAGCACCACTGTGTGCAATCTGTCCATGAACTTTCTTATTATGCCACAAACGAAATAAGCACGGGACAGCAATGCCCATGCAAATACAAACACCTGGACGAACTAAAATGTTAAAGCCCTTGCTCCGTCCAGGCGTTTCACTAAATCTCTTTGCTTGGCAGTTTTAGTTGCAGAATACTTAGTAATCTTTAGCTGCAGGACTATTCATCCAGCTTTCGTAAAACTCTTCATACGTTCCAGCAAGAACCGCCTCGCGTGCGCGACGCATCAGGTCAAGCAAATAGTGAAGGTTGTGGATGGAAAGCAAGATACCACCCAACATTTCGTTTTGTTTTACCAGATGGCGAATGTAGGCACGCGTATGGTTTTGACAGGTAGGACACGTGCACTCTGGATCAAGCGGCGTGAAATCATGTGTATATTTAGCATTGCGAAGGTTCATGCGACCTTGGCTGGAAAAAGCAGTTCCCATGCGGGCTGTCCTGGTAGGCAACACACAATCAAACATATCCACGCCCTCACGAACCGCACGTACCAACGTAGTGGGATTTCCTACTCCCATCAAATAACGCGGACGATCCTCAGGCAAGGCGCGCGCCACTTCACCAAGCGTTTCGAACATGATTTCGTGGCTTTCTCCTACCGAATAACCACCGATACCAAAACCGCCAAAACGCCTGCCGCCTGCTGCCACGCTTTCCTCTTCAATTTCAAGCAGCTGATTGATAGATCGGAGGCGCAAATCAAGGTGCATGCCACCCTGGACAATGCCAAAAAGTGTTTGATCGGGGCGATTATGAGCTGCCAAGCAACGACGCGCCCAATTAGCTGAAAGTTCAACAGCACGTTCCACAAATTCACGCTCGGCGGGATAAGGGGCACACTGGTCCAGCTGCATTGCAATATCGGCGCCCAATAGCTGCTGAATACGCATGTTTTCTTCTGGAGTCCAGCGCACTTTTGCGCCGTCGTAGATACTGCGGAATGTCAGCCCGTCGTCGTCTAGCTTCAGCGTGTCGGCCAAGCTAAATACTTGAAAGCCACCAGAATCAGTAAGCATAGGGCCATCGTAGTTCATAAACTTATGAACGCCCCCCGCTTCTGCCACGAGCTCAGCACCAGGGCGAAGCGAAAGATGGTATGTGTTAGCCAGTACTACCTGAGATTGTAAACTGCGCAGCTGTTGAACCGTTACGCCCTTAACGGTAGCGGAGGTACCCACTGGCATGAACATGGGCGTTTGAAACGTTCCATGGGCTGTGGTGTACGTAAGCGCACGCGCATGACCGTCTTGTGCATCATGCGTGCATTCAAATAGCGCCATAAACTATTCCTTGTCTTTTCCTAAGAAAGCACCCAATTCTGGAGCTTTTCCCTGATAAAAGTCTTTCGAATCTTCCAAGTTATGTTCTTCGGCTTGCGCAACTCGATTTGCCCCAAGTGTTTTCATCTTGGTTTCATAGCCAATCACACCAGCATCTACCGACGTAGCGGGAGCTTCACACTCGGGCAGAGATTCTGCCCAGGCAGCAAATTCTGCCATGGAGCCATGTTTTACTGTGCTCAAGTCAAAGTTTCCAGTAGGGTCAAGCAAGTGGTCAGTCACTAGAAAAGCATCACAACCCAGCTGCATAGCAGCCAAATCTTCTACCGTGTTGTTACCCACCATTAAAACATCTTCGCCAGAAAGCCCACATGCTGCCAAGTTTTCTGCGTAGTAATCAAGTTTAGGCTTAGTGCTGGTAGAATTATCATAGCTGGTCAAACGCTTAAAATAATGCGCACCAACGCCGGCCCACGCCAAACGATGGCATACTGCCTCTGGCGGAAACATAGGCATGGTGGTTAAAAGTAAGGTATAACCTTTTGCCTCAAGTATATCCAAGGCTTGTTTTACAGCGGGATTTGCCTGGACGTCTTTACCAATAGCGGCAAACTCTTGGTTGTAGAACTCCATAAGAAGTTTTTGCCAATCTATTTCGGATTCCCCTATAAGCTCATAGAAAGTATTCCAGTAAGCCTCTGCATTGGTGATTGTTCCGTCATGCTTCATCATTGCCTTCGTACCAGCTTGCAAGGCTTTCGTGAACGCCTGTGGGTCTAAACCGTGCTTAGCTACAAAAGCTCCAATGGCCTTAAAATACACCACGAGAAATTCTTCGATCTCCATTGGTAACAGCGTACCGTCCAAATCAAAAAAGACAGCGCGGTACATACCCTTCGATTGGTGCTGCGGTTCTGCTTGAGCCTGTTCCATGGTGTTTCTTCCTTTCATGAGGCAGTGGGAATCGTTAGTTCGACGTGATAGTATAAGCCAAGTTATTTGCAGTGAAAGAATTCTAAGGAATTCCCAATGAAATTGTTACTTCACGCCTGCTGCGGTCCGTGTTCGTTAGAGCCCGTACGTATTTTGCAACAGGCGGGGCACGACATAACTATCTTTTACGCCAATTCGAATATTGCACCTGGCGAAGAATACGCACATCGTCTTTTAACGCTCAAAACCTGGACGCAAGGGGTAAATCTTCCCGTTATTGAAGGCTCTTACCAACCAGCGCTCTGGGCGGAAAAGGTTGGCTGTTTTGGGTTGGCGCATAACAATCCTTTTCAACGAGAGCAACGCTGTAGGGCTTGCTACAAGCTACGTTTAGAAGAAACGGCTCTCTACGCAGCACAAAACGGATTTGAAGGAATTGCAACCACACTCAGTGTGAGCCCTTATCAATATACTTCCATTATTCAGGAAGAACTACAAAAAGCTGCTGGAATCGCTGACGTGACACCCCTGTTTGAGGACTTTCGTCCCTACTATGAGGAAGCAACACGCCGAAGTCGCGCGCTTGGAATGTATCGTCAAAACTATTGCGGTTGCAGCTATTCGTATCAAGAAGCAGAATACGAACGCGCCGAACGCAAAGCTGCACGCGCAGCCGAGCGGGCAGCATATGAAGCAGCTCACGCTGAGGAACGAGCCGCCGAAGAGGCAGCTCGGCTGGCACGGCGTACGGAAAGAGAAGCATACGCACAAAAGCAGGCCCGAAAGCATGCGGTTCTGAAAGCCTTGCGCGAACAGGCAAAAAAGACTTCATCCTCTGACCTATAACAAACAAGCTTTATTATGGAGCCCGAAGCAAAACGAACCTCACTCTGCAGTGTAAGGAATCTTATGAAAACCGACGACTTTGACTACGAACTTCCGCCCGAACTGATTGCGCAAGAACCCGCATCTGTGCGCGATGCCTGCCGCATGTTGGTAATGGACAGAAAAACGGGCGCATTAGAAGACCGTATCTTCCGCGACGTGGTGGACTATTTGCGTCCCGGAGATTTGCTCGTAGCAAACGAAACGCGCGTTATGCCAGCGCGCCTTTTGGGAGCAAAACGCGGTACGGGCGGAGCAGCCGAAGTGTTCTTACTCCGCCAGGTTTTCGGGGTTGAACCACCCAAAAATGGCACCGCAACCTGGGAAACTTTGGTCCGCCCAGGAAAGCGCTTAAAACCTGGTGCTGTGGTTGATTTCGCTAACGCCTCAGGCCAGGTTATCCTTTCAGCAGAGGTGCTTGACTGGGTAGAAAAAGAAGGAGAAAGCGGCAAAGGTGAGCGACTGGTGCGCTTAACAACCCCGCTTGATTCCCTTGATACGGCACTTCACGAAGTTGGACACACTCCCCTTCCTCCTTACATTAAGGACTATGCAGGAGACGAAGAGCTATACCAGACGGTATATTCCACGCGTGAACGATCGGCCGCTGCTCCAACCGCAGGACTCCACTTCACACCCGAACTCATCAGTCGCCTGCGCGAACAGGGCGTTGGCTGGGAAACAGTAGAATTGGAAGTTGGTTTAGACACCTTCCGCCTAGTGGACGAAGATGACCCCACCCTACACAAAATTCATACTGAGTTCTATACGGTTCCCAAACAAACCGCTCAGGCGGTAGCTGAAACCCGTGCCCGTGGCGGTCGAGTTATTGCAGTAGGAACCACCAGTGTTCGCAGTTTAGAAAGCGCCTGGGACGCTGAAGCTGGTGTGGTTACACCTCGGAGCCGTGAAGCTACCTCACTCTATATTCTTCCAGGATATGAGTATCACGCAGTAGATGGGCTCATTACCAATTTCCATGTTCCGCGTTCAACGCTCATGATGCTAGTAAGCGCCTTTTCAACGCGTGAAAACATCATGCACGCCTACGAACACGCTGTTCAGGAAAGGTATCGTTTCTTTAGCTTCGGCGATGCCATGCTTATTCTGTAGCCTCGGTGGCTTTGGCGTGCTTCTTTTGGCAGTACGCTGCTTATTTTGTATATTCGGTGGCTTTGGCGTGCTTCTGCTTACACTGCAGCTTTGTCGGTTTTAGCGATACCCTGCTTATTTTGCTGTCTCGTTACCCTTTTTGTTCTTAGGTAAAAAGGCATCAACCACCACAAGGGCAACCCCTACCCAAATGCAGAGGAAGCAAATAAGGTGCGCCGAAGTAAACGGTTCACCTAGTACGAACACGCCAATCAGCAGACTCATGGTGGGGCTCACATATTGAATAAAACCGATGATTGACAGTGGCGCTTTGTTGGCCGCCGAGGCAAATAAAATGAGCGGAATTGCGGTAATTGGGCCGCCAAGAATTAACAAACCTGTTGTTCCCCAGCTAGAAAGACTGCTTGGATCTGCCAAGAAGGCATGATTTCCTGTTGCAAACAACACCACAATGATAACCAGCGCAAACGGAAGAGCCGCCACGCCCTCTACACCAATAGAAGGAACGGCAGGGTATCCACCGTGCTTTTTGATGGCACTATAGATACCAAATGTGCTTGCTAACCCCAGAGCCATTAAAGGAAAACTACCATACTGCCAGGTAAAATAGAGAACTCCTGCTGCAGAAAGAACCGTCGCGGCAATTTGCAAAGGCGTAAGACGCTCTTTGAATACCACAACACCCAACAAAATTGAAACCAACGGATTGACGTAATAACCCAGCGCAGCTTCTACCACATGCCCTGTAACCATAGCAATAATATAGATACTCCAATTGATCATGATAAGGATGCCAGCAGGAATAAGGTGTCTTCTAGCACGGCTGTCGCGCAAAAGAGGCAAAAAGCTCACGTGCAAGAAGAACTTACATACGAAAGCAACTATTACGAGCGACCAAACAATACGCTGAGCAATTATTTCCCAGGAGTTAACGTCGGACAAAAGCGCCCAAAACAAGGGGCATAAGCCCCAGATAAGATAACAGAGAAGTCCTGCCAGAACACCCTGGCGCACCTTTTGTTCGGGTTCCATACAATCCTTTCTTTCTGCAATTGCATAGACTAACCCACTTCACCCAAAATGTGCTAGCCTGTTATCATGAATAGCGAACATTTGACGTCTTAACATTAAGGAGTCACGAAAGAAGTACGCCGTGCGTTTAAGCCAACAGCTCCACCCCGCGTACAAACTTTAAGGAGAAGCAATGATTAACCAGCACATGTACGACTTAGGTGCCGAACCCAGTGCAATTCGCGAACTGTTTGCCTATGGTTTAGCGCGCAAAGCAGAAATTGGCGAAGATAAAGTATTTGACTTCAGCATTGGCAACCCAAGCATTCCCGCACCTAGCAAGGTAAAAGAAACAGTGCTGCAGCTAATGGAAGAAGAGCCCTGCGCCCTACATGGCTATACTCCCGCACCGGGAGACATGCGTGCCCGCAAAGCGGTGGCAGACAGTATCGCTCGACGCTTCAACATTGATGCCACTCCTGAGCAGGTTTATTTCACGGCAGGCGCTGCGGGCGGAATCGCCATTACACTGGCCGCCATTACCAATCCTGGTGACGAAGTGTTGGTCATTTCCCCTTATTTCCCTGAGTATCGCGTTTGGATTGAACAAATGGGATGCACCTGCGTAGAAGTGCCCGCCCATCAGCCCGATTTTCAGATTGACAACAATGCAGTAGCGGCCGCTATCAACGAACATACGAGCGCGCTTATTATCAATTCGCCCAACAACCCTGTAGGCGCTGTATACACACGCGAAAACCTGGAAGGGTTAGCTGAGGTTCTTCGTTCCAAAGAGGTTGAATTTGGCAGACCGTTGTATTTGATTAGCGATGAACCCTATCGTGAAATCACTTATGGCAAAGAAGTACCCTATGTTCCGTGCCTTTATGCACGCACTATTGTTTGTTATTCATATTCGAAATCACTTTCTTTACCAGGTGAGCGCATTGGCTACATTTATGTGTCTGACTTAGCAGACGATGCCAAAAAGGTCATGACAACCATTGCTGGTGCTGGGCGTGCCTTAGGGGCAGTCTGCGCTCCTGTCCTTTGGCAACGAGTTATTGCTGCCTGCGTAGATGAGCCTTCAGATGTTGCTTCCTATGCCGAAAACCGTGCTTTGCTTACGGAAGGCTTAAGTAAACTTGGCTATGAATTTGTAGAACCCGACGGAGCTTTTTACCTGTGGGTTCGTGCCCTTGAGCCCGATGCGCAAGCTTTCTCTGAGCGTGCAAAAGCGCACGAGCTTTTGTTGGTACCCTCAGATAGCTTTGGGGTAACGGGATGGGTGCGCGTAAGTTATTGTATCGCGAAAAAGACTATCGAAGATGCAATGCCCGCCTTCGAAGCACTCATGAAGGAATACAAATAACCCAGCTAACCCAGCGCAATCCTAACTCAAGGGTAACCCAAGGGGACGTGTCTTTTGGGTTTTAATGAGTCTTGTTCGATAAGTGTAGGCAGCTGGGTTTCCGGACACCCGCAAAGCTACCGTTCGCTTACGCTCACCTATGCGCTTTGCTGCTTCGCTTCGTATTTAAATGAATAAGTTTCTAGCTCAGAGTGTCCTTCAACCCAGCTACATACACTCATACGAATACCCTGAAGCCCGAAAACAAGTCTGAGCTTCAAACTTTTCTTTTCAAAAGTGAAGCGAAGCAGCGCGACGCATAGTGGAGCAGCGTTAGCTGCGAAACGCTAGGAGCGCGTCGAAGTTGGAGGGCTTCAGGGTGTTCGCTATATGTAAAGAAATCCAAAAGACACGTCCCCTTTGGTCTTTTGGGCTTGCATTAAAATCGCCGGTTGAGCCGGCGATTTCTTTACGATATGTGACCAAGAAAGTCTTTTGTGCGGTCTGATTTCGGATGATCAAACACTTCTGTTGGCGTGCCCTGTTCAACAATGACGCCGCCATCCATAAAGATAACGCGATCCGCTACATCGCGCGCAAATCCCATTTCATGCGTAACAACAATCATGGTCATGCCACCTGCAGCAAGCTCTTTCATAACGCCTAGTACATCGCGAACCAATTCAGGGTCTAGTGCGCTAGTGGCTTCGTCAAAGAGCATTACATGCGGATCCATGGCCAAAGCTCGCGCAATGGCAACACGTTGCTGCTGACCACCAGAAAGCTGACTTGGCTTGTAGTCAACACGTTCCGCCAAACCCACCTTCGTCAACTGTTCAATTGCAATGCGTTCGGCTTCTTCTTCAGAGCGACCAAGCACCTTACGCTGCGCCAACATGACGTTTTTCTTGGCGGTAAGATGCGGGAACAGATTAAAGCTTTGAAATACCATGCCCACCTTGGCACGAATCTTGTTGATATCCACACCCTTGGCGGTGATGTCAGTATCCTCGAAAAATACCTGACCAGAAGTTGGCTCTTCCAGTAGGTTAATGCATCGGAGCATGGTGGACTTACCGGAACCAGAGGGTCCTAAGATAACCACTACTTCCCCACGGTAAACATCTAAGTCAACGCCACGCAAAACATGTAGGTCGTCAAAGCTTTTATGTAAATTACGAATGCGAACAATTGGTTGTTCTTCAGCTGCCGAATTTAAGGAATCTTCGGAAGCCAATGCTGTGTTCATTTCAACCATAACTTCGTACCTTTCCTATAAACTCGGTTGTTGTTCTGGAGTTATACCCTTGTTACCCTGAGCAGGTTGATCCAAGCGTTCGGGAATAACCGTGGAATGAGATTTAGCGCCACGCGTATCCTTGCTCTTACGCTTCTTTTTGCCCGAACCGCCATCGGTATCGTCTAAGTGCGTTTCAAGAATGCCAACTACCTTAGCCAACGGCAGCGTAATAATCAGGTAGAAGACGGCTGCAACAATGTAAGGAGTAATGGAGCCCGTTGCCGCAACGATGGTTTTTGCGTACATAACCACTTCCATAACACCTACTGCTGCCAACAGCGACGTGTCCTTGTAAAGCAAAATGAATTCGCTTGTCATGGTAGGAATGACGCGGCGAACCGTCTGCGGAACAATAACAAACAGCATGGTCTGAGCACCGTTCATGCCCAAACTACGCGCTGCCTCAAACTGCCCCTTACTAATAGACTGAATACCTGCACGGAAGATTTCACACAGATAAGCTCCCGAGTTAAAGAACATAACCATGACGCCCAACGGGAACGACGGAATAACAATGCCTGCCAAAGGCAACCCAAAGAACGCAATGTAAATTTGCAGGAAGAGCGGCGTACCGCGAACTACATTAACGTAGGTTGAAGCAATGCCACGCAGAATTGCGAACTTAGACATGCGCATCAACGCCAGAATAAAGCCCACAGGAATTGCCAGCGGAAATGCGCACGCAACAATTGCCAAGGCCTGCAAAAAGCCCCAGAACACTACAGGGAAGCTGGTGACCATAATGGTAGGATCTAAGAACAGTTTGCAGAATTTGTTTGAATTCCATGCCTGAACCCAATCCTGCTGCTTCAGGCTTTGAGAAATCTGCTCAAAGATGGTTACACCCACTACCTCAATAGCAGGAATATCACTAACCTCTGCCACGGTTCCGTCAGACAAACCAATGTGTCCAACCAAGCTCATAGAACCACCGTTAGCTGGGAAAAATACGTCGTAGACCGTCACTCGATAGTATGCACCTGCAGTTGCCGGCTCACTCAATTCCGCCGTAATGGTTTGTCCGTCAACAGACCACGTTGCATCTAGGTCATTTCGGGTCATTAAATCTGCGCCCGTAAGCATAGTTAGCTTGGCATGGTCGGTCGTGCAGCTAGAGCCTTCAGGTAGTGTCAGAGAAAATGATGTAGGAGTTTCATTTTCTGCCAGCTGCACTTCCCAGGTAATACGGGTTTCCGTAGCACCCATGATATCGTTGCCACTTTCAGCGTTCGGCTGCGCAGTACACTTTGCGGTTTCGAGCGCGAACGCCTGAGTTGGCGTAGCAAAAGCAAGAAAAGCTGCCAACAGGCAAACAACTGCCGCAAGAAACAACTTGCTGGCAGTAGACGTTTTATCGTTGAGCTTTGCGCTGGGGATAAAATTCTGCATTCGATTCATCTTTCTTGGATCTTCAGTAGTGCCCGGCCTTACAAATTCTTAGGTCAAACCTCAAAGCCAAAAGAGCACTAATGCCCCCTTGTTACGCAAGCCCTCCAACTTGCGCTCCAAGGGGGCAGAGTCTGGGTAATTCTTAGCCGAGGAACTGAGCAGTCAGATCTTCGATGGTGCCGTCTTCAGTCAGAGTAGCGATAGCTTCATTGATAGCAGCCAACAGTTCTGGGTTATCCTTGGAAACTGCTACGGCATATTCTTCGCCCGTTGCAACTTGCTTAACAACTTCAGCGTCGGTGTAAGCTTCAGCCAGCATCTGTTCTACAACAGCCTTGTCCATGCACACTGCGTCAGCTTGACCAGATTGCATTGCTGCGAAGCAGTCAGTTGCATTGCCATAAGCCTGAGCGGTTGCGTTAGAGTAGTTTTCCTGAGCGTATGCTTCACCAGTAGAACCACTCTGTACAGCGATTACCATACCTTCGGTGTTCAGCAGGTCGTCAACGTTATCAGCGGTGATTTCGCCACCCTTCATAACGGCAACGCTCTGGTCGGCGATGTAGTACGGATCGGAGAAGTCAACGGTTTCCTGACGATCAGGCGTAATGGTAAGACCAGTGATACCAACGTCTACCTGACCACCAGCAGCTACTGCTGCAGGGATGCCGTCGAATTGCAGGGTCTTGAATTCAACTTCCAAGCCGAGTTCTTCAGCAATTGCCTTGGAAAGCTCAATGTCAAAACCAACATATTCGCCATCTACCAGGTTTTCAAAAGGCGGGAAGTCCGGAGAAACGCCAACCGTAAACTTACCCTCATTTACCAGCGTGTAGCTAGCTTCAGTTGCTTCGTCGCCGGCTCCTTCTTCAGCCGTGGTGGTTGAGCAACCAAACAGTGCGAGCGATGCGGTTAAAGCACCTGCAACTGCCAATACACCCCACTTCTTCATCTTCATCGTACGTTCCTTTCTCCTTGCTTTTGCATATTATTAAAATTTCATTCAACTTTTTTGCATTAAGCGCTTGTTCAATGCAAGGAGAACTATACCTTATTCCGAAAGGTATGCAAGTCAGAATTTCAAATTTTTCGCGATTTAGTGAATTATTTTTTGTAATTTTCGATATTTATACAAAATCTTTGTATATAGATATGTTTTTATGCATTTAGTGGCGCATTTCTGGAACAGAATGTGTACGATTTGTGAAGAAGCCTGAATGCTTCCACGTGCATTCGGGCTTCATTCAAGGTTTTATGTAGTCTTTAGTTTATTAACGTAAGGATGTAAGGCGGACAAAACCCATCCAAAACTTATGCTCGGGCTGTTGCTTCTTTACTACCGCCAGCATTGAAGCCACAGTCTAACCCGCGATTCAGAGTTATGCTCGGGCTGCTTCTTCCTCTTCGCCGTCCACTTCCAATGCACGCGCCAAAATCTGCATGCGGGCTTCTACGTCTTCAATGATGCGGCTGCAGTCTTTCAACTCATCATAAGAGTCAATGCCCTCAACCACACTCACCGACTTGTACTTTAAATCGTGCTCCAAGCTTGCCCAAAAGTCCATCGCAATCGTGCGAATCTGCACTTCAACGGGAACGTATTCTTTTTTGTCCAAAAAGTACACCGGCACCTTCACCAATACGTGCAAGCTGCGATACCCATTGGGCTTAGGGTTGGCAATATAGTCTTTAATTTTGATGATTTCCAAATCATCCTGCTTCTTTAGAAGTTCGAGCAGATTATAGACATCGCTAATGTAGGAGCAAATGATGCGCAAGCCCGCAATATCCATAACATATTTTTCCATGTTTTCCAGCGTGGGCTCTTTGCCATAGCGTCCCAGCTTTTCAAAAATGCTTGCAGGAGCTTTCAGACGTGATTCCACATGATGAATAGGATTGCGATGCTTCTTCAAACTTAGATCTTGGTCGATAATTTCGAAGCGTACTTCCATTTCGCGCATGGCGGCACGATATTTTTGCAGGATTGAACGAGTGCGCTGATCCATGGCGCGCAGCTTATCAATACTATCACCTGGTACTTCACTGTCTTCGTTTATATCAAGAAGTTCGTTTAAAGTCTCTTTGAGTTCTTCGTCGAATTGTTGTGTGAGAGGCTTTTCTTCTACCATTGTTGTCCTTAATCTATTAATTCAAAATCGGGTGGATCCACGCCACCTGGCTACCGCCTTATTATTTGCGCAGCGAACATTATAGAAAGACAAATTGGGCTACTCAGCAGCACCTTCCATGCTTTACTAATCTGTTACTTGCCTTCGAAACCTTATTCGAAAAGCTCTTTCGCGCGTTCCAACTGATCAATGATGTTGATACTTTGCGGACACATGCTTTCGCAATTTCCGCATGCTATACAATCCGAAGCCTTACCAGGCGTTGCTTGCCACGAGTAAAGCTGCTTGGTAAAGGTCTGGTTTTCAGTGGTCATAAATAAATTCAGAAGCGAAAGAATGTTAGGAATTGCTACCTGTTGCGGACAATCTTTTACGCAATAGCGGCAATTCGTACAAGGTACCAGTGGTACCGCGCGCAAGGCTTCGAGCGCCGCGGCCAGCGCTTTTTCCTCCGCTGCGTTCAGAGGTGTAGCGTGCTTGAACTCTTCCATATTCTGCTGCATTTGCTCAAGCGAAGAAGCACCAGAGAGTACCGTAAGTACGCCTGGTAAATTACAGCAGAAGCGATATGCCCACGAAACAACACTTGCCTCAGGATTTGCCGCACGAAGCACCTCTGCCCCACGTTCGGGCAATTCGGCTAAGCGACCACCTCGCGCTGGCTCCATTATGACAACAGGCTTATTATGCTTGGCAGCCACCTCCATGCATTTGCGACTCTGCACCACTGGATCTTCCCAGTCCAAATAGTTCACTTGAAGCTGAACAAAATCCACCTCAGGGTGCTTCGTCAAAAGCTCGTCTAAGGCTTCAGGACCATCATGCATAGAAAAGCCCCAGAAGCGGATAAGACCCTCTTCTTTCTTTTGCTGAGCAAATTCCCACATGCCGTACTCGTCGAATTTCTGAGTACGTTCACCGCCTACGTTGTGCAGCAGATAGAAATCTACGTAGCTAGTTCCCAAACGTTCAAGTGAAGTTTGCAAGCAACTTTGCGCTGCTTCTTTGCTTTCCATGCTCCATGCGAGACATTTTGTTGCAATGGTAAAGCTGTCTCGCGGATAGCGATCAACCAATGCCTCTTTCAGGGCAACTTCAGACATGCCCTCATGGTATACATATGCGGTGTCAAAATACGTGCCACCACCAGCAATAAAGGCATCTACCATAGCTTTGAACTGTTCCCTGTCGATACTTTTTGGATCATTGGGATCAAGCAGCGGCAGGCGCATGCATCCAAAACCTAGCTTCCCAGTGTTCTCTAAACCAATCATGTATATCCCTTTCGAATTCTTACCGTACGCGCAATTCCCAAAAAACTACCGCACTTGCTGCCGCCACATTAAGCGAATCAACCTCATGCTGCATGGGAATACGTACCGTGTAATCACATTGTGAAATGGTGTTTTCCGCCAGGCCATCCCCTTCTGTACCAAACACCAATGCAAGCTTTTCTTCTGCCGCCAACTCAGGCGAACCAAGCGGAATGGAATCATCTGTAAGCGCTAAGGCTGCTGTTTTAAACCCAAGTTTATGAAGCAGTGCCACTCCCTCATCTGCCCAATTATGGCATTCTTCACTAGTGCCAATACGCGTCCATGGCACCTGAAACACCGTACCCATAGAAACACGCACTGATTGCCGGTAGAGCGGATCATAGCAGGCTGGCGTCACCAGCACCGCATCCACACCCAACGCCGCTGCAGAACGAAAAATGGCACCAACATTCGTGTGATTGGTTATATCCTCAAGTACCGCAACCCGACGCGCATCTTTGAGTAAGTCTTCCACCTTTGGTAAAGCAGGTCGCTTGAACGCGCCCAAAGCACCGCGCGTAACTTCAAAACCGGTTAGGTGTTGAAGTTCTTCGTGAGGTGCTACAAACACAGGGAAATCTGGGTTTTGTTCGGTGGCAGACTTAATACACTCGCTCATTGGTTCTAGCCACTTTTCTTCCATAAGAAACGAAAGCGGCTGCATGCCTGCTGCCAATGCGCGCTCAATAACCTTGCCAGACTCAGCAACGAAAATACCTTTTTCGGGTTCAAGCTTATTTCGAAGTTGAACTTCGGTAAGACGCGCGTAAGCGTCCAAACGAGGATCTTCAATAGTGTCTACCTTGATGACTGGCATGTTTGCCCTTAAGCCTCTTTCTCAGAACGTGCAGTATCTACGAAGCATTGTGCGCCGCAGTATACGCCTCAACACTTGCTGAAAAGTCACCCACTACATCTTCCACCTGCGACAGCCCACGAGTGCAGAATTCTTCAGCAGTCATAACGTGAGCTCCAATAAAGGCCATATCTTCTATGTTTGCTGCCTGCACCTCAGGAGTTCTTGAAGAGGTGGCGTCTTCCACAACTACCACGTTGTAGTTTAACGAAAGCGCATCATAACACGTTGAGCGAATGCAATTTGGCGTAGTTGTACCAATGAGAACCACCGTGGTAATACAAGCGTCTTGAAGCATTTCATGAAGCGCTGTTCCAAAAAAAGCGCTAAAACGAGGCTTGTACACCACCTGTTCACCAGAAATAGGAGCTAAACTTTCCGGCGCATCCAGCAGATGAGGGTTATCTCCCGCTTCGCAGAGCGGACGACCCCCTTCTGCCCATATCTTATACCGAACAGGTTCTACGTTAGAACCGTCTTCAGCATAACGCCGGCGTACATGAAAAATTGCAAGCCCTTGCGAGCGAGCAGCCTTAAGCACCTGTGCACAGCTCGAAACGCTTGCCTGAGCTCCTGCGATACAGAGCGAAGAAGCATCGGATATAAACCCTTGCTGCATATCAATCATCAACAATGCTGCTTTACTCGGGTCTATCATAACGTTCCTTTCTTGAGCTTTCATTCGAATGCCTATTGTACCAAGCCGCGCTATACTAAACTCGCATTAGAGAAGACAACTTAGAAACGTCTTTAGAGTTCAAGTAGTTTGAGTATTGAATAGCTTGAATTCCTGAACGAATGGCGAAGGAGTAGCTATGACAGACCAAAAACCCTCAGTTGCAGAAATAATTGCAGAACCGAATGCGCACCCAAACTTCGATGCCTTTGTGGCAACGGTTGCCGCGCTGCGCGCACCCGACGGCTGCCCCTGGGATAAACAGCAAACGCATACAAGTATTAGTCAGAACATGATTGAAGAAGCATACGAAGCAGTAGATGCTATAGAAGCAAACGATATTGCCCATATGCGCGAAGAGCTCGGCGACGTATTACTGCAGGTACTTTTGCATAGCCAAATTGCTGAAGATGCGGGCGAATTTACTATTGATGACGTCTGCAAAGAAGTAAACGATAAAATCGTGCGCCGCCATCCTCATGTGTTTGGAAATCTGGAAGCGGGCGACGCGAATGAAGTTTTGGCAGTTTGGGATCTGATTAAGCTACAAGAAAAACAGGAAGCTGAACCCAAAGACATATCCAAGCGTCCCAGCTTGCTCGACGGTGTTCCAAAAAGCTTTCCCGCTTTATTGCAAGCACAAAAGATTTCCCGCAAGGCAGTTTCTGCTGGATTTGAATGGGATACGCTTGATGATATCTGGGGGCAAGTGAATGAAGAAATAGCCGAACTTAAAGCCGCTTACGAAAAGGCTCCCAAATCACCGAACGGCAAGATGAAGGGAGAAACCCCTGAACACGCTGCTGCCGAAATGGAGTTCGGAGATGTTTTGTTTGCGCTTGTGAACGTGGCTCGTCGCATGGGAATTGATGCCGAGGCAGCACTTCGCGCCAGCTGCACCAAATTCCGAAGCCGTTGGGCGCACATGGAACAAGATGCTTGGGCAGAGGGTGTTGAAGTTGAAGAGGTAGAGCGCGAACAGCTCGAAGAACTCTGGAGGAAAGCAAAAGCTGCGGAATAATCTTCTCAAGAGACCATCTAGAGACTGGAGAATGAGTCTGAGCTTCAAATATCCTTGTCAAAGGTTAAGCGTTAAATAAGCCAGTGGCTTATTTAAAAGAAATTATGCGCCCGAGCGGGCGCAGTCCTGCCCGCTTGTCGGGCAGGACGATTTATGCGCATAGTGGAGCAGCGTTAGCTGCGAAACGTTAGGAGCGCGTCGAAATTCGACAGTCTCTAGGTGGTCTTTTAGGAAGTTTTGGGACTATACGCAAGATGCCGGCTAAGGCCGGCATCTTTACTATTCATGAGAAATTGAAGGGAGCTTAGCCGCGGACTTCAGCACCCGTTGCACCACAAACCTTCTTCACCAAGCGTTCGTGAGTCTTATCCACTTCTTCGCTGGTGAGCGTTCGATCAGCTGCACGATATACCAAAGCATAAGCCATGGATTTTTTACCCTTACCCAAACGCTCTTCATTGCGGTACACATCAAACAGACGAGCATCTTCTAGTAGCTTGCCACCAGCAGAACTCATGCACTGCATCATACGTTCGTGGGTAACTGCTTCATCAACCACAAAGGCAACGTCCATAGTTACGGCCGGGAACGTAGGTACATCAACGTACGGGCGAGCAGGTTCACTTGACTTCACCAAAGCAGCCAGGTCAAGTTCAAAGGCAACAACTGGCGCATCGGCATCATAGGCCTTTACTGCCAGCGGATGCAGTTCGCCAACCCAACCAAGCACGGTACCGCCAGAAAGAATTTCCGCTGCACGTCCGGGCTGCAAATGCGGAGCTTCCTCAGCGGAAAGCGCCTTAAAACGCACCTTCGGTAACGCAAGTTCACGGGCGAGGTTTTCAATAACACCCTTGCCATCAAAGAAATCGAAAGCAGCAGGTGTCGCATTCCAGGTAGCATCACCCATAGCACCCGCCAACACGCCTGCTACCTTGCGACGTTCCTTTGGCTTTTTTCTACCCTCAGCTGCAAAGAACACTGTGCCCACTTCGTACAGCTGCACGTTCTTTACGCCGTGGTTTTGGTTATAGGAAACACTGCGCAAAAGACCAGGAATAATGCTTTGACGCATAACGCTCTGATCAGCATTCAGCGGATTAATCAGTTCGACAGGCAAGCCCAGACCTTCGGTAGACATGTGAAGCTTTTGCAGGTCGCTTGGCTCAGCGAATGAATACGTCACCGTTTCATTGAGACCACAAGCACGCAGGGTGTTGTTGATGATGTCCAGTTTGCGTTCTTCATTCGAGCGAACACCTACACGCATGCGACCACCTGGCAATGTGGGCGGAATTTTGTCCATACCCCATAAACGCAGTACTTCTTCATACAGGTCAATTTCGCGCTCGAGGTCGGGACGGAAGGTAGGAGCCACTACCGCAAGCGTCTCTTCGTTTTCGCCTTCGGTTACTTCGCAACCCAGACGAACAAGAATATCAACAATGTTTTCTCGTGGAATGTCTGCACCCATCATGCCGCAGAAACGCGGAATGCGGAATTCGAGGTTATGAACGGGAGAAATTTGATCCCATACATCAACAATACCTTGGTCATTAACCGTTGCATAGCTAACCGTACCACCAGAAACTTCAGCAATAAGCGCTGCTGCAGCAGCGGAACGCAAGTCAATGTCGTGGTCGTCAACGCCACGTTCATAACGCAGAGAGCTTTCAGAAATAAGCCCCAGGTTGCGGCTGGTGCGGCTCGTACGACCAGCTTCAAACGTAGCTGCTTCTAGCAGGATATTTGTGGTCTCTTCGGTTACTTCGGTATCAAGACCGCCCATAACACCGGCCAGAGCAATAGCTCCCTTTTCGGGGGTTGCAATAACAGTCATATCCGAGGTCAGCGTACGGTCTTCGCCGTCCAGCGTAGTAAGCTTTTCGCCCTCTTCTGCTGCACGAACAACAATGTGTGCATGTCCGTTGGCGTCAGTCAACTTATCAAGGTCGAACGAATGCAGAGGCTGACCCAGCAGGAACAAAATATAATTCGTAACGTCAACAATATTGTTGATGGGGCGCTGACCAATAGCAGTGAGGCGTTCCGCTAACCAGTCAGGACTCGGAGCAACCTTGCAGCCACGAATAACGCGGGCAGTATAGCGCGGGCAGCGCACAGGGTCGTCAATGGTAATTTCTACCTGCGTATCAACTGGTTCAGCCTGAGTGTCCAACTCCATTTTTTCAGCCATGGCATACACCGGATGCGTCCAGTCTTTGCCATACATAGCACCCACTTCGCGTGCGAAACCAGCTACTGAAAGGCAATCAGGACGGTTTGGAGTAATTTCCAAATCTAAAACCGTATCCCCTGCACCCAGATAATCCGCCAAAGGCATCCCAACGGGTGCATCTTCGGGAAGAATCATAATGCCATCATGGTCGTTGCCTAAGCCCAGCTCACGTGCGGAGCAATTCATACCCATGCTGACAACGCCACGAAGCTTCGACTTTTTAATCTTGAAATCCCCTGGCAAAGTTGCACCAACCATAGCCGTTACAATGTGATCTCCCGCATTGAAGTTCTGTGCGCCGCACACAATTTGCAGCGGTTCTGGCTGCCCGTTTTCACCCAGGTTTGCTTCCCCTACATCAACCGTGGTTACCCACAAATGGTCTGAATCGGGGTGCTGCTCTTTCGTGAGCACCTTCGCAGTCACAATGTGGTCAAACATATCCCCGGTTTTTTCGACGCCTTCAACGCCAGTACCGGTCAAGTCCAAGCGATCGCAGAACTTTTTAATGTCCTGAGGTACGTCAATATATTCAGAAAGCCATTTGAGAGAAATTTTCATTATTCGTCCACTCTCTTCTTCTTAGTTCGCCCAGGGTCAAAACCCGTCAAGCGTTTAACTGCCTCACCAAACTTTAAGTTCATCCAAACTTAGAACTGCCTTAAGAAGCGCATATCGCCTTCCAGAAGCATGCGCAGGTCAGGCACGTTATATTTCAAGCAAGCAGCGCGTTCTACGCCCAAGCCAAAGGCAAAACCCGAATACTCTTCAGGGTCGATGCCTGACATGCGTAAAACGTTGGGGTCAACCATGCCACAGCCCAAAAGCTCCAGCCAACCAGTGCCTTTGCAGAAACGGCAACCTTCGCCGTGACAAATACCGCAGCTCACGTCAACTTCAGCAGAAGGCTCCGTAAAGGGGAAATAGTGCGCACGAAAACGCGTTTTGCGCTCTTCGCCAAAAATCTTTTTGCAGACGTAATCAAGCGTGCCCTTTAGGTCACCGAACGTGATGTTTTTATCTACAACCAAACCTTCAATCTGGTTGAACTGCGGAAGATGCGAGGGATCAGCCACGTCGCGACGATATACCTTGCCAGGAGCAACAATGTAAATAGGAAGTTCTTGATCTTCCATTACATGCACCTGAACACCAGAAGTTTGCGTACGAAGCAATACATCCGATTCGCCGCGTACCTTAGAGGCATCGCCCGAAAGGTCGTGTACGTAGAAAGTATCTTGCATGCTGCGGCTTGGATGGTCTGCCGCAGCGTTGAGTGCTTCGAAGTTGTAGTAGTCGGTTTCGACTTCAGGTCCGTAGGCTACGGTGTAACCTAAACCCAAAAAGACTTCGCAGATTTCATCGGTAATACGATTAATAAGGTGGCGTGTACCCATTTGCTGCGCACGTCCTGGCAGAGTTACATCAACCGCAGCTGCAGAAATAGCTGCATCCAGCTCAGCTGCTTCCAATTCCTTTTTGCGGGAAGCCAAAGCATCTTCCACAACTACACGCGTTGCATTTACGGTTTTACCTACAACGGCGCGCTCTTCGGGAGGAACTTGACCCATAGAACGCAAGTATGCCGTGAGCGTACCTGCCTTACCCAACACCGCAACGCGTACTTGATCGAGTGCTTCGGTGTTTTCAGCTTTCGCAATATCTGCCAGCGTGCTTTCTTGCAGCGCTGCCAATTCGTCGGTAATTGCCATTTTGCCACCTTATATACGTTACTAATAAGCTTTACACACAAACTTGTAGTATAGCAGGTTTTTTGCGTTTCGCCTTATGAGTACGAAAGAGTTGGAATCTATAAAGGCACTTTGTCTTGAATGAGTTTTTATCGAGCGGTCCCAAAGAAATAGAGAGCAAGTTCGCATGCGAAAACAGAAACCTAGCCCAGAATAAGGGGCGACCCTTGGGAAGCCCCAAGGGTCGGTGGAGAGCCGAGAAAAGTTGTCCTATCGAAAGAATTCGCTGGCGATTTACGCATCCCTAGCCTACAGAAGTACGTAAACTGTCGCGCTTGAAGTTTCGGGTGCTTATAAGGGTTCCTAAGCCTTACTCCTTATTGCGCAGCACAACTGCGCCAATCAAAAGAGCCGCCAAACAACCAAACGTAACCACTGCAAGAACTACAACAGGGAGTGTCATATCTGGCTCCTTTCTTGACGAGTTCGAATTCTTTCTTGTTTGTATCATGGCGCACAGAAGTAAAAGGCACGTAAAGCACACGTACAATTTAGGTAATAAAGCAACTATGCGAAGGCGAGAACGCTCGGGAACAAAAAAGACGACCCCTTACGGAGTCGTCTTTCGCACAAGTATGACTTTCGTTTTTAAGAGAGTTTATGCCCTCTTTTCGTCTAAGCCAAATAGCACATAAAACCTTAGAGCGACATAATGGCGTTAGAGAAGCTGGCTTCAGCATTGGCATCTGGCTCCCAAACGTCACCATTCTTTACGAGAGTAAAATCGAACGGTTCAGTTTCAGCAACGGGAGTTTCTTTTAAGGTGTCAACCATAATCTGACCAGCAGCAGCGTAGGCTTCTTCCATGCTCGAATAGTTTGTCAGATCTGCTGCCCAGGTGTTCAATTCTTCCGTGAAGATATCTTGCCATTGGCTAATGCTCTTCATGGTAACCGTCATGCTTACCACGGCCTTGTCGTTACCGTCCATGGTGACTTCACCGACGTTGTAATCGAAGCCATCAAGGTATGCCGCCAAGAATTCATCAGTGGTAACACCCAATTCGTCCAGAGCACCGCCACTTGCAGAGTCAAAACCTTCAGCAACTTCCTCCATTGCTGCTGCTTCACCCGTTTTAATGCTTTCGAATTCGGCTTCAACAGCTGCTTTAATCTGCTCTTCAGGATTTGAGCAAGCAACCAACGTAAATGCACCCAGGCACATAAACGCCGCAAGCAGCGCAACCAACAATCGCTTCGCTTTCATGATTTCCCCTTTCATCATGTTCACCAATTGAACGCTGTACTCATTTTCGCAAGGAAATATACCCCCCGTGCGAAAAAAACATCAAAACAGGAGTGAGAGCAAAAGTTTATCGGTGTAAGGCGCGGAAAATAAGGTAACTATTTAGCTGTTCAGATTTACCGTCAGCTTTAAAAGAAGCAAACACTTCCGCTTGAGGCTTCAACTGCTCTACCAACTGTGCAATTTCGCCTTCCGAAAAGCTGTGGCAGTAGCGCCAAGCATTGTGCGTTTCTTTCCATCCCAAGAAAAAGTCACCCGTTTCGAGTTGAGAAAAATCCAAGCCAGGGGTGTTTGATTTGCTCAAAGACGCCTGGGCCTGAGCGTGCGACGCCAACGCTTTCTTAAGCATCCGTTCGTCTTCCGCAAACTGCCAAAGCGAAACGACAACCAAGCCACCAGGCTTTACGCACTCCATAAGTTCTTGCAGGAACATAAGACGTAGTTGGGCGGAAGGAACATGGTGTAAAAAACCAAAGGCCACTGCTGCCTCTGTCAACGGAAATCCAAGAGAACGTAACGATGTGCCCTGCTGAAGAAGCTGAACTACATCACTGGAAACATATTGCACGTCTGAAGCCGCAGGGCAATTTGTTGCTCTGTGCGCACAGCTGACGTCCGAGTCCTCTTCTCCCGCCAGCTTGATGACACCAGGTAGCTCAGCGTCTTCAAAGAGTTCATCACAAAAATCCGTAGCAAAGAATTCAAAACTCTGATGAGGGAATTTGTTCTGCAAAAACTTCTCGAAACGCAGATTGCCACACCCGATGTCCAGCACACGATAAGGACCAGGGGTGTTTCTTGCAAAATCAAGTTCAAAGCAATCGGCGACCTTTTCCCAGCCTGGCCACCCATTTTGGCGAGTTGCCGCAAATGAAGCATGCTGCCCTTCGTAGAACTGCTTGTTGATGGCGCATAATGCTTGTATCGTTTCTGCGTTCATTAACCCGCCTTTTGCCTGGAACTCCTGCACCCATTTTGTACAATAGAAGCATGGAAGATTTATTGCTTGACATCATAGCGCAGCTTCGCGCAAACACCGACGCAAACAACGACCCTGCGCGGCTAGAACGTACGCTCCGTCGCTACAACAAACAGGCGCACGAAAAAGAGCGCCGCTATGCCAAAAAGTATCTTTTTCCCTACTATCTGCGGATCAAAAACGAAGAACCTGCCCACTGGCAAAGCTGGAATATCACGCCTGAACTGGAAAAACGGCTTATCAAGCTTTTGCAGATTAAGCCTCGGCGTACTGCATCAGGCGTTGCTACCATCACGGTGTTAACAAAGCCTTGGAAGTGCGGAAGCAACTGCTTATATTGCCCGAACGACCTCCGCATGCCAAAAAGCTACCTCACCGATGAGCCGGCGTGTCAACGCGCAGAGCGAAATTTCTTTGACCCGTATTTGCAGGTGGCCTCGCGTCTTCGCACACTTACACAAATGGGTCACACTACCGACAAGGTGGAGCTCATTGTTCTGGGCGGCACATGGAGCGACTATCCCCAGAGCTATCAAGTATGGTTTGTAACTGAGCTCTTTCGTGCATTGAATGACTTAGGCAGAGAAGATGCTGCCAGCTATGTAGAAACCCAAGTTCAAAAACGTGAAGACAGCTATAAGGCGTTTGGGATCCAAAATGAACGCGATGTGCTACGAAGTGCTCTTCAAGAGGTGCAGCAGCAGGTACTGGAAGGCGCGCTCACTTATAACCAGGCAATGGTTGAATTGTATGAGCGAAACCCCTCATGGCAGCAAGTCTCTGCTACCCAGAAGGCAGCCATGGATGACCTGCGCACACAGCACGCCTTAAATGAAAACGGGAAGCATCGTTGCGTGGGTTTGGTTATTGAAACACGTCCTGACTCCATAACCACGGATAATCTTTTTCTTATCCGACAACTGGGATGCACCAAAGTCCAAATTGGTATCCAGAGCTTAAACCCTGACATCCTTCGGTTAAATCATCGCGGTATAGAAGTCTCAACCATCCAGCGTGCCTTTGCACTACTTCGCCTGTTCGGCTTTAAGATTCACATTCACTTTATGGCAAACCTTTTCGGTGCAAACCCCGAAGCGGATAAGGCCGACTACCGCAAACTCGTCACTGAAAGCACTTATCTACCCGACGAAGTAAAGCTTTACCCCTGTGCCCTGGTAGCGGGAACGGGCCTCTGTGCCCATTTTGAAGACGGCAGCTGGAAACCCTATTCAGAAGAAACTCTGGTAGAGGTTCTGGTAGATGACCTGCTGGCAACCCCACCCTATACACGTGTTTCGCGCATGATTCGCGATATTTCTTCGCACGATATTTTGGCGGGTAACAAAAAAGTGAACCTCCGCCAGTTGGTGGAAGAACGCGCCCAGAAAGTAGCGCACGAAACGAATACCCCTATTCGCGAAATTAGATTCCGAGAAATTGCCACGGGAAGCGCAGAGCGCAGTACTCTCTCTTTGGAGGTTGTTCCCTACGAAACAAGCGTGTCTCAGGAATATTTCTTGCAGTGGACTACCCCCGAACACAAGATTGCTGGTTTTTTGAGACTCTCGCTGCCCAAGCAAGAGGTGGTTAAACAGTTTGAGAATGAGCTGCCTATACACTCCCACGAAGCCATGATTCGTGAAGTGCATGTGTATGGCAAGGTTGCAGGACTCCACGAAGAAGGAAGCAACGCTCAACACACGGGCTTAGGAAAACGCCTCATCCAGAAGGCTTGCGAAATGGCGCGTGAAGCAGGTTATGACCGCACAAACGTCATCAGTGCCATAGGTACACGTGAATACTATAGAAACTTAGGGTTTGCCGACGCAGGGCTCTATCAACAAAAGTTGCTTTAGCCCTGGCGCCATAAGGTTAGAGTTATAGCCCTGGCCCCTTAACTCTAGTCTTATAACCCCAGCAACATCCTACTGGTTTCTGCAATAGCAAAGCCCAGTTCGTTCGGATTCTCTTCACGAATTTCCGCCAACATCTCAAGCGTATTGCGCAAACGCTGCATGTGTTCATGCAGGTTATAGATGCCTGCCTGTTTCGGAGGAAGATCTGTTTCTAATAAAAGCCGCTTTACAGGAATAACACGCGCATACTCGCGACCCTTTTTAGTGGCCATCATGCGGAGGTTGACCGAGAAATAGCATCCCATATCAATGGCGCGTTTAAGCTGGTCGGAACTGCCTGAATACCAGTGAATGATGCATACGTTTGTGTCGGTGCAGTTGTGCTTTTCCAAAGTGTCAAGCACTTCAGGCACTGACTGTACGGCATGAATCGACATGAGTTTACCGCCACCGCTCGCACACGATGCTTGCACAATGCGATCGAATGCTTCTTTTTGAAGCTCAATAGATTCCTGGTGATCTTCGGAAAAATCCATGCCAACTTCGCCGATATAAGACGTTTCAGCAGCCAATTCTTCGAAACGCGCAACGTCATCAAGCGTGGCGCGCCCATCTGCCAGCCACCACGGATGCAGACCTAAACCATTACGCACACCCGGGCAACGTCCGAGCACGAACTTGCCCTTCAGGTAATCGGTGGGCGTTACCGTGGTTGAGAAAAAGCCACCCTTCATCTTTGCAATCATCGGCAACAAACCCTGCAGATTGTCTGCGAAGTTCAAATGACAGTGCATATCAAACAGCGGAACGTTTTCTGCCTGTTCTGCCACCAAGTCGGCATAAGATTTGGCAGTTGCTTGCAGGTCAGACAAAACGGTGTGGTCCGTACCAATAATTTCTTTTGCATCAATGGCGCCATCGGGCGTTAAGAAAGCCCCATAAGCGTTACCAATGTGGTCGTTAGGGTTCAATTTCTGCAAGTTTGGCTTTTCAGTCATGGAGTTCTCCCTTCGCCTTGTCAGCGATATGTCGAATTACGTATCCCGCGAGCATTTCTCCCATAATGGGCGGCATGAACGAAGCGCTGCCTAATGCTCCACCGGGTACTTCAATTGGTTCCTCATCAGAATACAACACCTGCAAAGATTCTACGCCTCGTTTGCGTAAACCTTTGCGAACTACTCGCGAAAGGGGGCAATTTTTTGTTTCGAAAATATCGGCAAATTTTAGATTTTCGGGATGAATTTTGTTGGCGGCGCCCATGCTGCTTATGAGTGGGAGTGCTTTTTGCTTAGCCAGCTCAGCAATACCCAGTTTGACCGATGTAGTGTCAAGCGCGTCGATAATATAGGTAATGCGAGGCGTGTTCTGTTCCTGCGTTTGCGCAGCCGTATCTGCCAGCCACGCATCAACCTTCTGCAAAAGAAACGGCAGGTCAGCTTCTTTAAGGAATTGATCGATTGCTAATACCTGGGCTTCGGGATTTATTTCAGCAATCATCTCAGACATAACTTCAACTTTTTTGCGCCCCAAGGTACGCTGCCATGCGACCGCCTGGCGGTTGATGTTGCTTGGCTGTACGATATCAAAATCGACAAAGGTCAGATAACCCACGCCCCCACGAGCTAAAGCTTCAATACAGTTAGAGCCGACACCACCAACACCAAGCACTAGCACGCACGAAGCGCGCAGCCGAGCAAGCCCCTCTTCGCCCCAGAGAAGCTTCAATCTGCTATCGAAGGTTTCTGATTCGCTCATGTGCGCCTTTCTTTCCCTGCGTATTGTACCCGAAGAACCCAATAGAGAACCCAATGGAACCCAATGGGGACGTGTCTTTTGGGTTCAAAACTGATGCGAGTGTAGACAGCTGGGTTGAAGGACACTCTGAGCTTCAAACTTATTTATTCAAATACGAAGCGAAGCAGCAAAGCGCATATGTGAGCGTAAGCGAACGGTAGCTTTGCGGGTGTCCGGAAACCCAGCTGTCTACACTTAGCGAATACCCTGAAGCCCGAAAACAAGTCTGAGCTTCAAATTCTGCTGTTTATAAGTGAAGCGAAGCAGCGCGACGCATAGTGAAGCAGCGTTAGCTGCGAAACGATAGGAGCGCGTCGAAGTTGGAGGGCTTCAGGGTATTCGCTGTATGCAAGGATAGAACCCAAAAGACACGTTCCCTTTGGGTTTTGAAGCCCGAAAACAAGTCTGAGTTTTAAAAATAAAAGTGGGGTTCAAATGAACCCCACTTTTCAGTTAGCTATAAAGCAGATTGAAGCTTCACGCTTACATCATGCCGCCCATGCCACCAGCAGCACCTGCCAGTGCACTCAAGTCAGGGCCTTCCTTCGGAATTTCATTGATAGTTGCTTCCGTAATAAGAATCAGAGCAGCTACGGATGCAGCGGACTGCAAAGCGGTGCGGGTAACCTTAACAGGGTCATTAACGCCCATTTCAATCATGTTGCCATATTCACCAGTTGCGCAGTTTAGGCCTTCGCCTTTGCCCATGTTCTTAACATGCTCAACCACAACACTACCCTCAAAACCAGCGTTCTGAGCAATTGCGCGCATAGGAGCTTCCAGAGCCTTGCGAATGGTTTCAACACCAACCTGTTCGTCCTTGTCGGAAACTTCAACAGCATCCAAAGCAGGGATTGCATCAACCAGGGCAACGCCGCCACCAGCTACGATACCTTCTTCAACGGCAGCGCGGGTTGCCTGCAAAGCGTCTTCAATGCGGCTCTTCTTTTCCTTGAGCTCACTTTCGGTGGCAGCGCCAACCTTAAGCACGGCAACACCACCAGATAGCTTAGCCAGACGTTCCTGCAGCTTTTCACGGTCGAAGTCGGAATCGGTACGTTCGAGTTCGCTCTTAATCTGAGCAATACGGTCTTCAATCGCAGCCTTTTCGCCAGCACCGTCGGCAATAAGCATAGCGTCCTTGCCAACCTTAACGGTCTTAGCGCGACCAAGCATGCTGATGTTGGCGTCTGCCAGCGTCATGCCGAAGTCCTTGTCAATTACCGTACCGCCGGTAACAACTGCAATGTCTTCCAAAATACGCTTACGACGATCACCGAAGCCAGGAGCCTTTACAGCTACGCAGTTCAGCGTACCGCGTACGCGGTTCAGCAAGATGGTTGCCAGTGCTTCACCTTCAACGTCTTCAGCGATAAGCAGCAACGCACGGCCAGAACGCATGATTTCTTCCAGCAGCGGAACCATATCCTGAATATTGCTTACCTTCTGGTCGGTCAGCAGGATGTAGGGGCTGTCCAGAACAGCTTCCATCTTCTCCATATCAGTTGCCATGTAAGGAGAAATGTAGCCGCGGTCGTACTGCATGCCTTCCACGATTTCCAGTTCCAGATCAAACGTCTGAGCATTTTCTTCAACCGTGATTGCGCCGTCTTTACCAACAGCTTCCATAGCTTCAGCAATCTTCTGGCCGATTTCAGCATCGCCAGCGGAAATGGTACCTACGTTAGCAATTTGTTCCTGCGTAGAAACTTCAGTTGCGTCCTTTTTGATAGCTTCTACTACCGCGTCCGTTGCCTTCTGAATACCACGACGAATGCCCAAAGCGTCTGCGCCAGCAGTTACGTTCTTCAGACCTTCAGACACAATAACGTCAGCAAGCAGCGTAGCAGTGGTTGTACCGTCACCAGCAACGTCGTTGGTCTTAACGGCAACTTCGCGAACCAGCTGAGCGCCCATGTTTTCTACTGGATTTTCCAGTTCAACTTCTTTTGCAACCGTAACACCGTCGTTGGTGATAGTAGGTGCACCATAGGACTTTTCAAGAGCCACATAACGACCCTTAGGGCCAAGCGTTACCTTAACGGCGTCTGCTAATTTCTTAACGCCCGTTGCCAATGCGGTACGTGCATCAGCTTCGAACTTAATATCTTTTGCCATGATGTGTTCCTTTCCAACCAGACTTATTCGAATACGCCATAGATATCTTCGCAGCGCATGATGAGCACATCTTCGCCGTCGATAGAAACTTCAGTACCGCCATACTTGCCGTACAGCACACGGTCGCCCACCTTAACAGGAACGGGAACCATGTTGCCGTCCTTGTCCAAGTGGCCTTCGCCTACAGCCAGCACAACACCCGTTTGCGGCTTTTCCTTGGAGTCGTGAGACAGATACAGACCGGCGGCAGTAGTTTCTTCAGCTTCGTCGGTTTTAACAATTACGCGGTCACCCAGTGGTTTCAAGTTCATGAGTTTATTCCTTTCATCCCTATGACCTGTTATTACCTCATTAATAATCACCGTACAAAAGACGGTGCTGAGTGCTAGCACTCGAACCTTTGGAGTGCTAATCAACAGTAGCCACTATAACATCATGGACTTAAAATGCAAGAATTATTGAGGTTATTTAAGTGTCTGTCACTTAGATTTTACGCAAATTACACACTCGCGCTCACAACGCCACCCTCATAGGCAGCAACCACAAGCTGTGCGCGGTCGTGCGCATCAAGCTTGTTCATAATGCGCCCTATGTGAGTTTTGACGGTTGCAGGAGAAATAACCAACTCTGCAGCTATTTCCTCATTATTGAGCCCTCGCGCCACTAGGATAAGAATTTCGCGTTCCCTGTCAGTCAGCTGACGAAGCGCTCGTGTAAGGTTTTCATGTTTCCCCGCCCGAGGCCGCGAAGCTACAAAATTGCCAACCAGCCTGCGCATAACGGAAGGCTGAATGAGCGCATCACCCTTTGACACTACGCGAATTGCCTCTGCAATGTCATCTGGTTCGGCGTCTTTGAGCAGAAAGCCGCTCGCCCCTGCAGCCAAAGCGTCGTAAACATATTCGTCGATATCAAAGGTGGTAAGCACTAATACATGTACCCCAACCAACCGAGGATCTGCCATTAAAGCACGGGTTGCTTCTATGCCATTTTTCTTCGGCATGCGGATATCCATAAGCACCACATCAGGCTGCAATTCTTGCGCCAGCGAAACCGCTTCTTCCCCCGTTCGCGCTTCGCCAACTACCACTAAATCATCGTATGAAGAAAGAATCAGCTTATATCCGCTGCGAACAATGTCCTGGTCATCAGCAATCAATATCTGAATAAGCTTACCGTCAATCATGAGCTTCACCTACTTTTCCCAGCGGAATAGAAACGCTAATACTAAACCCGCCTCCTGGTTTGTTTTCAGCCAAAAACGTTCCACCAAGCAGATTCACGCGTTCGGCCATTCCTTGTATGCCGTGACCTTCGCTCTTCTGATTCTGAGAGATGCCCACACCATTGTCTTCAACAACTAAAGAAACGCTTTGGGGATCTTTAGCCAGACGAATATTTACCTGCGTCGCCTGCGCATGACGAAGTACGTTAGTAACTGCTTCGCGTGCAACGCTAAAGAGAGCCACATCAATAAAAGTCGGCACATCCTCTTTGGAATAATTGCCCTTGTCAAATTCTGCCCGAATATCCACCTTGCGCAAATACTCGCATAAATCAGGAAGGCGCTCGGTTCCAAAGGTGGGGGCATAATCAGGCTTAGCATCTTCGCCGCGAAGAACACCAATCATGCTGCGCAGTTCTTCCAGCGCGGACTTCGCTGTGTGTCGGGCGGTAGCAATGGCTTCTTTTGCCGCCTCAGGATTACGGTCGATCATACGTTCGGCAGCGGCAGCCTGGATGCTTACCGCGGACAGCGAATGAGCGGTAATGTCGTGCACCTCGCGCGCTATGCGTACTCGTTCTTCTTCTACCCTGCGCGCTGCTTCTTCTTCTTTAGCACGCTCTGCTGCAGCGGCGCGTTGTTCGGTAGCCTGCAGGTATTCACGACGTACTTTATAGGCATAACCAGCCAAAGCTGAAGCAACCAGCAACACCACGTTTTGAAAGCGCAACAGCAACGCCAAACTTTCTGAGGTTGGGTTATGAACAAGAAGCAACGCCGCAACTGCCGCTACGCTTGCAATAATTGCCTCTTTTCTGCTGCATTCACTTGCGATAGTAAACAAAGCCACCATACAGCCCACCACCGCCAAAGAATACTCCCGAAAAAATCCCTGGGTTCCCACGTATGAAATTAGAACAAACACAAACACGGGCCACGGAAAACGCCGTCTCAAAGCCAACGGCAAGGTAGTAAGCGCTAAAGCAAGAAACGCTGCGGTACCAGGTACAACCGCTTCAATGCCTAAAATTCTACGCAACATTTCATCGGGCATAAATTCGAACGAAACGGACAGAATCATCTGAACTGCACCGAACGCAAAGGCAAGGAGAGCAACCGCTACATCAAAAGCCC
Organism: uncultured Coriobacteriaceae bacterium; assembly: GCA_949294735.1. GTDB lineage: Bacteria > Actinomycetota > Coriobacteriia > Coriobacteriales > Eggerthellaceae > CASFII01. Next base: position 476,129 of record CASFII010000006.1, read on the forward strand.
AGTCCGTAGCGCTCATAGGACGATTATGTACCAGATATTTTTCCATGGCAGTATGATACTCAGCCTTCGAAGGCTGCGCTATACCACCGCAAGAGTATTACCAAACTATTACGAAACGAAATAAAGACTACGCGTAAAAAGCAACGTCAGGACAAGGCGGTTCCAACTTGCGTTTGAATTCGCTGGCCTTAACGCGCGCTAAGACTCGTTCAACCGAAGCAGCGCTGAACCCTTGAGCTATCAATTCTTCTGCGTTCATACCTTTTTCCACATGAGCAAACAAAATCCGATCGAGCTCAGCATAGGTAATGCCTAAACTTCGTTCGTCTTCTTGACCTGGAGCAAGTTCAGCGCTTGGTGGCTTTATGAGAATGTTTTCAGGGATTGGCGGCACCTTACCTTCCGCCACCGCTTCATTGTTGCGCCAGCGCGCAAGCGCAAACACATCCGTCTTGTACAAGCCGCCCAGAGGAGCAAATGCGCCGCACATGTCGCCGTAAAGCGTTGAGTAACCCATGTACGCTTCGCTTTTGTTGCCAGTGTTCATACACAGCCAATGATGTGCATTTGAAAGGGCCATTAGGACTATCATGCGGCATCTTGCCTGGGTGTTTTCAGATGCAAGCCCATACCACTTTTCCTTGCAGCTATCAGAAAGGCTTCGCGCGAAAGCTTCGTATGCCTCATTAATAGACACGGAGAAGGCAGAAATGCCCAAATTAAGAGCTAATTCCTGAGCATCTGCCACTGAAGCTTCACTGGAATAAGGACCAGGAAGATAGACGCCATGTACCGCTTCTGCCCCCAAAGCGTCAACGCACATTACTGCCACCAGACTGGAATCTATACCGCCCGAAAGACCAATGACCACCTCAGTAAATCCAGCAGTATGTACGTATTCTGCCAGTGCTTCTGTACAGGCTTTGTATTGTTCGGCAGTTTCCATGATGAGTCACACGTCCACGTAGTACCTATATGAAATTCCAGGAATCCAGCAGGGGCTACGCGTTGCGAATTCGTTCAGCCAACCATTCTGCCCAAGCCTGCACACCTTCTCCATTCGTTGCAGACATCGGAAAAATGGGGGCGGTTGGATTCAGCTGCTTAACCGCACTTTCAAAAGCTTCTTTGTCAAAGTTGAACACGGGCATCGTGTCTACCTTGTTAAGAATAATTGCCTCTGAAACCTGGAACACGCCAGGATATTTCAGGGGTTTGTCGTCGCCTTCGGGCACCGACAAAATCATTACCTTGGCGTTTTCACCTAAGTCGAAGTCGGTAGGACACACTAAGTTGCCTACGTTTTCCAAAATAATAAGATCAAGGCGTTCCAAATCTAAAATGTCGATAGCGCGCTTCACCATGGCGCTTTCCAGGTGGCATGCTCCACCCGTATTAATCTGAACAGCCGCAATGCCCTGAGCCTTAATCTTTTCAGCATCTACGCTGCTGGCAATGTCGCCTTCGATAACCGCAATATTGAATTCGTCTCGCAAGGCATCAATGGTTGCCAAGATGGTAGAGGTTTTCCCAGAACCAGGGCTTGCGAGCAAATCTAATACAAATACATGGTTTTCGGCAAAACGCTTGCGCAATTCTGCTGCCAGCGTGTCATTCTTTTGCAAGATAGGTTGCTTTACATCAATCTGCATAGCGCATCCTTAGTCTTAAAATCCTGTTAAGATTCCTGTTCGTTTGCCTCGTCTGGCAAATCTACTTCAATAGAGTCAATTTGCAATTCGCGCCCAGCAATCAATTCGGTGGCAAAGCTGCCACATTCTGGGCAGAGCATATGGAAGCGGTCGTGTTCGTATTCAGCTCCGCACTCCAAGCAACGACTGCTCGGACGAATAATCTTGATATCCAGATCGGCGTCCGCCGTAAACGGATCACCTTCTTTAAGTGCCTCGAATGCAAACACCAGGGCATCTTCAATAGCTTCAGTCATTTCGCCAACTGAAAGACTAATCTTCAAGAGCTTTTCAGCACCTGCGTTATGAGCAGCTTCAGTGGCCGCCTCCATAACGCCCGTCATAATGCCCAGTTCATGCATAGTTATGCGCCATCACTTTCTTCTAGCGCCAGTTCTTCGTTTTGTTGTTTAATGCGTTTGGCGAGTACCACACGCGAAATAAGCAAGCTTACTTCGTACAAGCCAATCAAAGCGGCAAACATCAATGCCATGGTTATCGGAGAAGCATCAGGGGTAACCATTGCCGAAAAGATAAGCAGGCCAACATAGATTTCGCGCCACATATTGCGAAGCTTCTTATAGGGAATAACGTCGAAAATAACCAGGTAAAACACAACGAGTGGCAGTTCGAACGCTATACCAAAGCCAATTTCAAACTTGATAATGATATCAATGTAGGTAGATAAGCGTGGCTGGATGGTACCAAGCCCCGTTGCCTGGTCCGTCAACCACTGAAATGCCGGATTCAGAATGATGAGATAGCAAAATACCACGCCAAAAATGAAGAGCAAAACGCCTACTACGAAGGTCGGCATAAACCACTTGCGTTCTTTTGGCTTTAAAGCAGGCAAGAAAAACGCCAGCAACTGCCACAACACCACTGGTGAACAGGCAACCAGCGCCGCCCAAATGGATATTTTGAAGCGCACACTAAAGGCTTCAAACGGGTCCAAAATTACCATGTCGACGGTTCCGTTTGGACCTTCTTTTAAGAATTCCTGGACGGGATCCAATAGAAACTGACCAATGGTTGGAGTAGCCATATAAAAGACAACAACCCCAATGAACAAACACGCAACTATGCGCACTAAGCGCATGCGCAGCTCGCCCAAGTGCTCAAGAAGGGGCATACGCGCCGGACCGATAGGCATAGCTTATTCCCCCTTCTCTTCGGTAGTAGTTTTTGCTTCAGCAGCTTTCGGATCTGCTTTGGAAGTACTTGTAGCCTTTTTGGTGGTAGCGGTTTTTGTGGTCTTTGCAGCTGGCTTTGTACCGTACAGTTCTGCAGCAGAAGGGGTTTTCTTCGCTGCGGTGGCTTTTGCGGTGCGGGTCTTAGTGGTGCCAGCCTTAGTGGCACCTGCCTTGGTGGTGTTTGTTTTAGTAGCACCCGTCTTAGCGGTGCTTGCCTTAGAGGTACTCGTTTTGGTAGCGCCCGCCTTAGCCGTGCTCTTCTTGGTGGATGGTTTGGCATCTGAAGCGTCAGCCGCTTTGTTGGCAACTGGCTTTGCAGCCTTTTCTACGCTTTCTTTCTGCGCAGCGGCAGCCTCCACTTCAGCCTTTTCGGCTGCTTCAGCTTCAGCAGCCTTCTTTGCAGCACGTTCAGCGTCATAACGAGCCTTGCGTTCGCTAAAAGATTCTGCGCGCTTACGTGCCTCACCCGCTACAGTAGCACCTGCACTGGCAGCCGTTTGGGCGGTTTCTTTTGTGGTGTTCCCCAAACTCGCCAACGCATCCAAGGGGTTCTTGAACGGATCTCCGCTTTCAGGATCATAAACTTCGGTCTTAATAACCTTCGACATTTCAGACTGGGCGTCACGAAACTTCGCAATAGCCTGACCTACTGTTTTAGCCATTGCGGGCAGTTTGTCGGGGCCGAAAATTAGAAACCCAAACAACAGAATGAGGAATAATTCAAATCCACCAATACCAAACAAAGCTCTCCCCTTTGTTGTTCATACGTATGAAGAAGTACGCTACACCTGCTTTTAACTGCTCAAACGCCAAATGCGGCATACTTTTTTTGCGGGCACAGCAACCGAGATATAGTAGCACAAACCTTCTATGCGGTGGCATTTAAGCGTTTGCTGCAAGCAGTTTTATGCGGCAGATGGTGATTAAGCCCCCGCGCTAAAGAACGAAAGAGCAACCGTTGGGATGCCTAGAGCCAATACCAAAATGACGCATACCACAATGGTGAAGATCTTCTTTAGACGCTCGGAGCGCTCTTTAGCTGCCTGAGCGCGCGCTTCGCGTTCCTGAGCAGCTCTAATACGTTCTTCGCGTTGCTTTGCACTAATCTTTTGCTTGTTTGCCATTCTTTCTCCTGAAAGTTATTTTCTTAATTTGCTACGAATTTCAATGACATGAGCAATATTTTTTGCCACTTCAACGTCTACGTTCCATTTATTGGTTTCGTACAAAATTTTGCCGTCAACCATGGTCATAAGCACATCCGAAGCACCGCAGGTGTTGACCACGGCAGATACTGGGTCACCCGTTGGGTTTTGATGCGAACTGGAAAGGTCAACCGCAATGATGTCTGCGCATTTGCCCACTTCAAGCGTACCAATTTTGTCATCCAGGTGAAGCGCCTTCGCGCCCCCAATGGTAGCCATTTCCAGCATGCTTGCAGAATCGAGGAATTTACCTGGATTCGTTGCACGCTGAAGCATCATACCAATACGCATTTCGCTAAAAATGTCGGTAGAATCTGTTGCCGCTGGTGAACCCGATCCCAAACCCACGTTCAAACCAGAACGCAAAAACTTTGTTACGGGAGCAACACCCATACCGAGTTGCGCATTACTGCGCGGACAGGCGGCCACTGAAACAGAGTATTCGCGAAGTTTTTTGATGTCTTCGTCATCCACGTGAACGCAATGTATAGCCAGTACGTTTTCGCCTTCAAAAGCTCCCCAGTTCAGCGCATAGCGAACGGGCGAAGACCCCGTAGGAAGCCAAGGAGGAATTTCCATAAACCCACGGCGCACACCTTCATTATGCAGCGAAAATACCGAAGAGCCATACTTCACAAAGTTGTATTCTTCCCTACTGCCAGCTAAAAAGACTGCCATGGGCATCTTTTCACGTTGTGTAATCTGGGAAACCTTGGTGTACAGCGATGGATGGCAGGTATAAATTGCCGAAGGAGCCATGCCGATGGTCACGCGGCTTTCGTCGACTTCTGCGCGCCAATGCATAATGTCATTTTGCGCAGAATACAACGCATGATCTACGCGACGCTTATCCATGGCGCCCACTTCGCGATAAATAACACTGCGCAAACCAAGGCGCTGCGTAGCGGTGCACGAAGCACCAGAAACCGTCACGTCACCCACGCAGGTAATACCACAAGAAAGCGCATCTAAACCGCCCAAAACAGCAGAAGCGAACCAATCACTTACTTCCATTTTGGTGGCGATATCAGATAGAGCAACCAGCCACGTGGTATACGGAACATCACGCAACATGCCGCGCATAACCGAGTTTTCCAGGCTGGTGTACGTGTCTACCAGACCAGGCATCAAAGCGGCAAGCCCGAAATCTTTTACCTCTTCTTCAGGATAGCGCATAAGAAGAATTTCAGAAACGCCGATGTCGCGAATCTTGCCATCACGCACAAGAATTGCCCCGCCCGTAATGGGTTCGGAAGTAACCGGCAAAATATATTGAGCGCGTAGAAGCATAGTTCTTACCTTTCCATAGATTTTCCTATGATACCACCCTTTGGCACATGAAGACGGTGTACGAGGAAGCCATCAGGGAATCTTCGCGAAATTATCTGCGGAAAAATCGGACATATGACGCATGGTTATACTATAATTCCCCGCTGTGCAAACCCTCGATATGACATACATTCATGCGCCAGCCACCTATGACTTCCGCGAACGTTCCATCATGTATGGTCCCGTTTCGGACATGGTGCCTTCTACCCCTATTTTCGAAATGTATCCTCTGGGGCTTACCACGTTGTGCGAATACCTTGAACGTCACGGTTTGCGTTCACGTATTTATAACCTCGCATCCATGATGCTCCACAAGCGAAACTTTGACGTAGAAAAGAACCTAGCAAAGCTTGATTCTTATATGTTCGGCATCGATCTTCACTGGATGCCTCACTGCCACGGTTCAATTGAAGTTGCCAAAATCTTGAAGCGACTTCATCCAAATGTACCTATTTCATTTGGTGGTCTTTCTTCAAGCATCTTCCACGAAGATCTTATTCGCTACGATTGCATTGATTATGTTTTCCGTGGCGACAGCACCGAAGAACCCATGCGGATGCTTGTCGAACGCGTTAGCCGCGCAGCACGCACGCATACACCCGTGGGTGATTTGTCTGATATTCCTAATCTAACCTGGAAAGATGCCGAAGGCGGCATTCATATTAATGCGCTTTCGTGGGTACCTGACGACATGAACGCTATTTCGCTTGACTACGCCTATCCCATGAAGGGTGTTTTGCGCCATCACGACATGACTAGCTACCTGCCTATGAAGGGGTGGCTGTCTTATCCGGTGACCGCAAGCCTTACCTGTCGTGGTTGTGCGCGCAACTGCGCCACCTGCGGCGGAAGCGCTTATGCTTTCAAGAACCACTTCGGTCGCCGTTGCGTAGCATGGCGCGACCCTGCCCTGTTGATTCGCGACATCGAAAACGTACAGAATCATGTTTGGGGTCCCATTTTTGTTTTGAATGACTTTTTGCAAGCAGGCGAAGATTACACGCATCGTTTTATTACGGGACTAAAAGGCAAGCTGAAAAACCCTATTGGCTTCGAGTTCTTCGGTCCACCGCCAGGGGGTAATGACTTCTACAACCTGCTGGACAAAAACCTTGAAAGCTGGTCGGTAGAAATTTCCGCCGAAAGTCACGACGACGACGTGCGCAAGGCGTTCGGAAAAGGTCACTACACTATGCGCGAACTGGAAGACACCATAGTGGATGCACTTTCGCACAAGAATTGTGACCGCTTCGACCTGTATTTCATGACGGGTATCCCCAAACAAACCGCTGACAGCGTACGTGAAACAGGAAAATACGTGCAGCACTTATACGAACGCGTCGGGTACGACCCGCGCTTGGTGGTTATGATTTCACCCATGGCGCCGTTTTTGGACGTTGGCTCTATTGCGTTCGACAACCCTGAGGCCTACGGCTACAAATTGCGCGCCCGCACGTTTGAAGAACATCGTGAACGCATGATTCTGCCTTCTTGGAAGCACATCATGAACTACGAAAGCGTCTACATGAACGCTGACGAAATGGTGGACGCCACCTACGATGCTGCGCTGGAAATTAACCGCGTCAAGGGAGCCCACGGCATTTTGGATGCCACCATGGCGGAAAACGTTGATAAGAACATTAAGCAAGCGCGCGAACAGATGAATCGCTTGGACGATGTGCTACGTAATGGCACCGGGCGCATAGACGCCAGGTTGGCCAGCTTAAAAGAAGAATTCGAACGTCTATCCGAAAACACGGTTGCAGAGAAAAGTGAGCTTAACTGGGCATTTAAGATGAAGCCAACCCATGTAGGCCACCTCGCAAAACTTTGGCTCACCAATGAACCGGCGAACTTTGCTGCCCATGCTTCAGGAAAATGGCGCGGGGCTGGAAGTGACCTGAAATATTCCGACCAGGTAAACGGTGTTAAAGCACCCGCCTGGAATGAAGACGGCACGCCGCGTTGTACCTTTAAGGGCGTCGTAACCGACGGTATGGGCGACGGCCGCGCTTTGGCCGACGAACAGGGTGAACAAGTTGCGGCATATGGCAGTGTTGTGGCGCCGGGATTTTCGCGCACGAATACGAATACCGCCTTTGATGCGGCTAATCATGATTTGAAGGCCGGTCGCGCTGGTACCGCCATTCATGAAGGTGAAGCGGCCGCCATTCCTGAAAGCGCCCTGCGAACCGTTGAGCCTGATCCTTTGCTGGAACAGATGATTCGCGAAGAAAAAGAACGCGAAGACGCCGAGACGTTCGCAAAACGTTTGGGTGTGGCAAGTGTGCATGCGCCTCGCAGTGCAAAAGGATTTAAGGGTGCTGGCGGTACGGCAGGTGCGCGCGACGCTTTCCGTTTAGACAAACTGCGCAGTCGTAAAAAGAAATAAGCTTCGCAAGCGCAATGCTTTTATTCTGATGGCTTATGGGCTACATGAACTGCGGCAATTCCACCCGTATAGTTTTTCCAACTGATGTTTTCGAAACCCGCTTCACGCATCATCTGCGCCAAGTGCTCTTGATCAGGAAATGCCTTAATGGACTTCGAAAGATACACGAAGCCGCTTTTGTCACCCGTAATAAGCCCGCCCCAAAATGGAATCAGGTGCTTTAGATAAAAGTTGTACAAGCCGCGCCATACTGCATTAGGCGGCGTGGAAAATTCCAGGCACACTAGCGCACCACCAGGTTTGAGCACGCGATACATTTCTGCCAGAGCGCGCGGTCTGTCGGGCATGTTACGAATACCATACGCCACGGTGACTGCGTCGTAAGAATTGTCTTCATAGGGAATGTTCTGGGCGTCCACCACTTCGAAGGTGACGAGCACACCATCTGCAGCACCTGCCACATAGTGAGCCTCTGCCACTTCAAGCATCTCAGGAACCAAATCTGTACATTGAATGTGAGCGGGATGTTTTGCGCGGGCAACCGCAAAAGTTACATCCCCTGTTCCGCCTGCAATGTCAAGCACGTTGTCCGTTGCCTTAATAGGTGCTTGCTTCATCATGCCGTGAAGCCACGCCTTATAAGCGCCAAAACTAGAGACGGCATTGAAGCGTTCGTACTTCTTCGCAATTTGCGAAAAAATACTCTTTACACGTTCGGAAGAAAGTTCAGCAGGAGCTTCTTTGCCTGTTGCAGTGTCAATACTCAAACCAGCACCTCAAATTAGTCAAACGTATTATTGTTAGCGTCTTTATGCTGTACGAATTATAGGGTAAGTAGAGAAATATTCTTACTCCTATGCTTTAAGTGGTTCAAATTGTGGTTAAGTCATTTTCTTGGAAGCAAGTAGAGCTTATAAAGAGAGTTCTTCCAAAATAAAACACCCTCCAGAACAAGAAGCCCTGCCGAATAGCGGGGCTTCTTGTTGGAGGGGTGGGTCTTAAGTTTGCAGCTATAATATGCCCTTATTTCAAGGCGTTGTAAAGTGCTTTTATATATTTTTTTAATTTCTACGCATTTGCGATAAGTAGTTTTTATTTCAAGCAGGTCAGGGGCTATTTCTAACCGCTGTAACGCTCCAAAAATGCGCGGGTACGTTCCTGAGTGGGGTTCACCAAAACCTCTTCGGGCTTACCTTCTTCCACCACAACACCACCGTCCATGAACACTACCCTGTCTGCCACTTCGCGAGCAAACGCCATTTCGTGCGTTACCACCACGATTGTGATGTCTTCTGCGGCCAGCTGACGAATCACCTTAAGCACTTCCCCCGTAAGTTCAGGATCCAGTGCGCTCGTAGGTTCGTCAAAATAAAGAATTTCGGGGTTTAAGGCCAACGCCCGCGCAATACTTGCACGCTGCTGCTGTCCGCCAGAAAGCTGACAAGGCACTTTGTATTCGTTTCCCGTAAGTCCTACTTTTTCAATAAGAGCGCAGGCTTCCTTTTCCACTTCCGCGCGCGGACGCTTTTGCACCTGTACGGGAGCATCCATAACGTTTTGGAGCAGCGTCATATGGGGGAACAGGTTGTAATTCTGAAACACCAACCCAAAGTGAGACCGCGCTTTAGCCAGAGCGCGCTTGTCAGCGTACACGCCATATCCTTCGGTCACCACATCGTCTTCGTAGCGCAAAGTGCCATCGTCTAAACGCTCTAGAAGCGTCATGCAGCGCAACAGCGTTGACTTCCCGCCGCCCGAAGGCCCAATAACAGCCACCGTTTCACCGCGATTGACTTCTAAAGTAACACCCCGCAACACTTCGTTTTCACCAAACGATTTTTTGGCACCCACCAAACTAACAGCAGGAATGTTGTTTTGTTCGCTCATGCAAGCCCTTTTCTCTTCATGCGCCTGAGTCAGCGCAGACTCAATCTCAATCAGTTTACGCGTATAAGCCTAGTCGTGATAATACGCCAAACGCTTTTCGCCCCAGTTGATAGCCACTTCCACCACAAAATTGAATACCCAATAAAACACAGCAGAAATGGCAAACGGAACCATACTTACCTGGGATGCGACCAATGCTTTTGCGGTAGAGAACATTTCCGCAACGCCAATGGCAAAAGCAAGCGAGGTGTCTTTTACCAGCGTGATAATTTCATTGCCCATAGCAGGCAGAATTCTTTTTACGACCTGCGGAAACACGATACGAACGAACGTCTGAGCACGAGTGTAGCCCAACACCTCTGCGGCCTCATACTGACCACGAGGAATAGACTGGATACCGCTTCGATAAATTTCAGCAAAATAAGCTGCATAATTAATAATGAACGCAACGATACACGCTTGCCATTTTGAATCGGTAGTCAGTTCAATTCCAAATACATAATACGGCGCGAAATAGATTGCAAACATTTGAAGCATTAACGGCGTTCCGCGCATGATTGAAATATACGCACGCGTAATAGTGCGAATAATGCCAATCTTGCTCATACGGCAAAGAGCCACCGGAACCGCCAACGGAATGGATCCGAACAAGGTAAAGAAAAAGATTTGAAGCGTTACCCCAAACCCTTCAAAGAGCATTCCGGTCATTGTGGTGATATCCATGCCTACCCCGTTTTCGTTATCTTCGTTAACTTCATTATGCGCGTTGCAACATGTTATTTGTTGATGTCACTTTTCCCTAAGCGGTCAAAGAGGCGCTGCGAACCCCTCCTGTCGCAGCGCCTTCGTTTTCCTTGTGGAAATGCTTAGCAAGTTTGGTGTGATGAGTCGAAGTGTACCTAACCTGCTGCCTACGTAAGCATTCCCAGTTCTGCGGTCTGTATTATTCCAGTACCCAGTTGCTGTAACTCAGACCATACTCAGCGTATTTGTTGCAAAGTTCCTCAACCGTGCCGTCTTCGTCCATTTCACGAAGGGTGTCGGTTACCAAGGTAGCCAGTGCTTCACTACCCTGCTTGAAACCTACTGCATAGTGCTCTTCGGAAAGCGATTCGGAAAGTTGTACATAAACGTCAGGTTTAGCTGACATCTGATAAGCAGCGATGGAAAGGTCGCATGCTACGGCGTCTACGGCACCTGATTCAAGTTGCATGAATGCCGTGTTATATTCGCCAATAGTTTCAAGTTTTGCGAAGGTGGCAGCCAAATCTGCTTGGTCGCCTTCGAGTACGTCAAGTGCAGCAGAGTCAACCTGAGTGATAACGGTCTTGCCTGCCAAGTCTTCCAGGGATTCAATACCACTATCGGCCTTAGTCACAACCACCTGTGCGTTCAACATGTAGGGCTCGGAGAAAGTGTAGTCATCTTCACGACCTTCCATGGTAAAGCCATTCCAGATGCAGTTGATGGCGCCAGAATCAAGAAGCGTGTCTTTAGCGTCCCAGTCGATAGGCTCATAGGCAACTTCCCAACCATTGCGCTCAGCCACTTCGGCTGCCAAGTCAAGGTCAAAACCAGTGAATTCACCATCGTCGCCTACAAAACCGTAGGGAGGATATGCTTGGTCAAACCCAACTGTCAGCGTGGTGATTTCAGCAGAAGTGTCTTCAGATTCTGCTGGAGCAGCTTCTTCGGCTGGAGTACTGCAGGCAGTCAGTGCGAGTGCGCCAACCAGAGCAAACGTTGCACCGAAAGCTGCTAAGAGGCGAGATTTCTTGATAGCTTTCATAGTTGTACCTTCCTAATGCTTTCCATTTTTCTTTTCTTTCCTTAAGAGAAGCAGATGCTCTCTTTCCGATGGCGAGTACTTTATTACAGTAGAGTGATAAAGTAAAGAGAAATTTTGAAAAAACTTTATTCCACTAAAGTGGTGGAGTATTTCGACGGTGAACGGTAGAAATCCAATGAACCCGATGTGAACCAAGGGGACGTGTCTTTTGGGTTTTCCTTACAAACAGCGAATACCCTGAAGCCCTCCAACTTCGACGCGCTCTTATCGTTCGAAGCCAAAGGCTTCTCACTATGCGTCGCGCTGCTTCGCTTCAATAGTAAATAGTAAAGTTTGAAGCTCAGACTCGTTTTCGGGCTTCAGGGTATTCGCTGAGTGTAGGCAGCTCTACAATAACCCAAAAGACACGTCCCTTTGGGTTCTTTGGTTTTAGTAAGGTTCGTCAAGGTTAGTGTGCGCTAACGAATCCAAGCTTAAATCTTCGAACTTACGCTGGTTATAGCGGTCAAGCGCCACAAGCGCAATCATACCCGCGTTGTCGCCACAAGCGCTCATAGGCGGCAACACCAAACGAACACGGCGACGTCTACATAGATTCTCATAGGCGGAACGCAAGGCTGGATTAGCCGCTACACCCCCACCCAAACAAAACGTAGGAGCTCCTGTTTGCTTCAGAGCCATTTCGGCTTTCTTTACCTGGACATCCACCACTGCCTGCTGAAAACTGGCAGCAATGTCGGGGATATTCAATTCACGTCCAGCCGCACGTTCTTCATTAATATAGGTAACCACCGCAGTCTTAAGCCCCGAAAGCGAAAAACGCAAATCACCCGAATGCATCATTGCGCGCGGGAAAGGAATCGCTTCAGGATTACCCTGCGCTGCATACTTAGAAATAACTGGTCCACCAGGGTATCCCAAGCCCAGTGCTTTAGCTACCTTATCGAAAGCTTCGCCAACTGCGTCATCGATGGTTGCACCTAAGGTTTCGTACTGACCCCAGTCTTTCATGTGCACCAACATGGTATTACCACCCGATACCAACGACACAACAGCAGGCGGCGTAAAATCGGGTGCTCCAATTTTGTTGGCGTACAAATGGCCTTCCAGATGGTTTACCGCAAGTAAGGGAAGATTATGTGCCCAGGCGGCACCCTTTGCGAATGCCACGCCAACTACCAGTGCACCCACCAAACCAGGTGCGTAGGTAACCGCAACCGCGTTCAAATCTTCCCAGCTTAGGCGCGTAACGCCCAAATGGACAGCAGCACGTTCCAGGCATTCGTCGCATACACCACAAATTGCTTCAATATGCTTGCGACTAGCAATTTCAGGAACCACCCCACCAAAGCGAGCGTGGAAGTCTATCTGGGACGCTACCACGTCCGCAATAAGCGTTCCATTTCCATCCACTATTGCGGCAGCCGTTTCGTCGCAGGAACTTTCAATGGCTAAAATAAGTGGTCTGTGAGCCTTAAGTATCTCCGTAGCCTGTGCACCCTCGGCAGCAAGCACGCTTGCACACTCCCCTTCTTCAGCATGTGCGGCAGAATTCGTGGCTTCGTCAATCTTGAGCTCCATGCCTGCAACATCATGAGAAATCAGTGGTAAGGGACCTTGGAAAATGCAGGCATCTTCGTGATCTGAGTAATACCTTGGACGCATTCCAATAAGCTGCAACCCTAAGGTTTCGTAAAAAGCCTGAGCACCTGTATTGCTGGCACGCACTTCCAGCGAAGCCGTTTGCGCACCTAAATCACGAGCGTCTGAAGCCAAACGTGCAATCAGTTCTTTTGCAATGCCTTGACGACGATGCTCTGGAGTAACTCCCACCTTTAAAATCTGGAGGTCACCATCGACAATCCAGCCACCTGCATAGCCAATGAGCGGCAGACTGTCCTGGTCGTGTATCTTGTCCTGCGACATTTCGTCTCCGGCAGCATACGCAGCCCACCAGCTTCTATCTGCCCGCGGCAGCTCGTCGGCTACCAACGCTTCGTTCCAGGCGTCGCTTCCCATCATGAGCGCCTCAAGCGCAGCCACCGCCTGTGCATGGGCAGCATCAAGAGGCTTGTATACCATGCCGTGCTCGTCTGCCTGCGCATTCAAAATGGCAGTGTCGTTCATGGTTGCACGCTGGTCTTTGCGAATACCTGCATCCTGCACGCCGGTACGCAAATTCTTCGGGTCGTTTTTTGAAAGGCGGATACGCTCGTTTTCTTCTGCGTCCGAAAGGCGTGTGTATACCGGCAGCGTAAAACCAGGGTTGTGACGGTTTACGTCAAAGGGATCTGTTTCACCCGAATGCCATGCCGCTTCAAACGCCAATAGCAAACCCTTCCCCGTGGGAGTCCAAAGATTTTCCTCCACAAATGACCCTAAGGGCTGCAAAAGCTCGGCGTACTTCAGAAGCGCATCCCCTGTTATCAGCAAATCACCCGCCCAAGCGGCATACAATTCAGGTACCTCAACCGCTTTGATAACCTTATCTGCTTCCAAGCGCTTTACACCCGAATCGGTTACCTGGTAACGCACGGGATACACTTCTTTTCGCATAGCATCAGCGGCAACCAAAACAGTGCCGCGAACATCTGCTGCATAGGCACCCCACGCCAGCGCATCAAGGGTGGATACCCCAATAAGCCCTACTCCTAACGAAGAAGCGATGCCTTTCGCTGTTGCCATAGCAATGCGCACGCCCGTAAACGAACCAGGTCCACGACCGCACACCACACATGCAATATCTTCCCGGGATATATTCAGCGTATTAAGAAGCGTATCTATCTGAGGCAAAAGCTGCGTATTGGAAGCTCGGCGGGCAGAAATCTCTGTTGCGCCCACGAACTCTACTGACGGGCTCTCTGCCACCCTATGCAGGGCACCTATTCCAACCGCAATAACCTCATTAGCAGTATCGAAAGCTAATACATACTTCATTTTTCACCGAATGAATTCGAAAGAATAATTACCAAATCCAGGCATTAACGCCCGATTTCATCAAATGTGACTCGGGGTTTTTCGCCCACAGAAACAAAAGCCTGCGCGCTCGCTCACCATAAGAATGCGCCAATATCCTGCGCTTACCTTCGCTGTCTACCACAAAACGAAGTTCTAGGTAGTCAGTTGGCATCTTTTCGATGAACTTTCTTCCCCATTCGATAAAGCAAACGCCCTCGCCTTCCAAGGTGTCATAAAAACCAACGTCTTCAAGTTCGTTGGGGTCATCCAGACGATACAGGTCAAAGTGGTAAAGCGGAAGCGTGTCGTTTTCGTATTCAAGCAGAATGTTGAACGTGGGGCTGGTAACAGCACCGTGTACGCCCAACGCCGCAGCAACCCCTTGGACAAACTGCGTTTTACCTGCACCAAGGTCGCCATCAAGAATTACCACATCCCCGGGACGTAAATAGGAAGCCAGCGAAGCAGCCAGCTTTTTGGTGGCGTCTGAAGAGGTGGTTACTCGTTCATATGTTAGTCCATTTGCCATGGCGCATATGATACGCCAAATTGAGCACAATGGGGTACTTCTTACAATTTATTAAGGATGCGTTTAAGTTTCGTTACCCGTTCGTGGGCTTTGAAGCCTTCGTTGCGTGGCAAGCATACATCACAATACCCACCAGTGCTCCACCAACAATATTGCCAAGCGTAGCGGGAACAAGGTTTGCGAATACAAAGTTACCCCAGGTGAGGACTTCGGTATTAACACCCAAGGCAACAATGGCGTCACTGAACCCAGGAACCATGGAGGCGAAAATTCCCGCAGGAATGTAGTACATATTTGCAATGCAGTGTTCAAAGCCTGCGGTTACGAATCCCATAATGGGGAAGAAAATTCCCAGGATGCGTCCTGCCGTGTCTTGAGCCGTGTTGCCCAAATACACCGCAACGCAAACAAGCAGGTTACAGAAAATTCCGAGTACAAATACGTTCATCCAAGGCATGCTTGATTTGGAAGCTGCTACCTTCGCCGAATAGGCTGCTACGGTATTGTCCCCTAAGCCCAGCTGTCCAAAGAACGCCATAAGTGCCGCAACGCCAATGGCGCCTACGAAGTTCCCGAAGTACACCAGCACCCAGTTGCGAGCTAGCTGTCCCCACGTAATCTTTTTTGCAATGGCGGCAGTTACCATCAGTGCATTGCCCGTGAAGAGTTCGGTTCCCAAAAGAATAACCATAATGAGACCAATGGGGAAAATAAGTCCCGAAACCCAACGGGTCATGCCAAAGCCCTCGACCGTGCACGCTGCGGTAGAAGAAGCAACGGCACCCATGCTGATAAGCGCACCCGCAGCAATACCCAAGACAAATAAGCGCCATGCAGGAGAAGTTGCTTTACCAATACTGGCCTGTAGATAGTTATCGGTTACTTCTTTGGGAGTAAAAATAGCCATGGTTCACTCGATTCTCTTGGGAGCCGATTTTACAGCTGACGTTCGGCAGCCCGGACGGTGTGCAGCATTGTGACGCTTGTGGTTACCGATCCAATGCCGCCTGGTACAGGCGTAATGGCATCCACCACTGCTTCTGCCGCCTCAAAATCTACGTCGCCACACAAGGTGCCCGTTTCGTCGAAATTAATGCCGACGTCCAAAACAACCTGGCCTTTATGAAAATACGGCGCACCAAAAGCACGGGCATTTCCTGTTGCAAAGATTAAGATGTCGGCAGTCTGACAAATGTCTTCCAAATTCTCTGAACGAGAATGACAAATAGTTACGCTTGCGTTGCGCGCTAAAAGCATCATAGCAACAGGCCGCCCAATAACCAGACTTCTACCCACCACTACGGCATGTTTACCTGCAACTTCAATGCCATAGCTGTCCAACATTTCCAGGCAAGCCTGCGCGGTACACGGCGGGAAACCACCTTCGTCGTGGGTAAATACCGCCGCTAAAGAAGCGGTAGAAATGCCATCCACGTCTTTTTCGGCTGCCAGTACATCACACATTGCCTTTTCGTCAATGCTTTCTGGCAAAGGACGAAACATTAAGCACCCGTGAACCGAAGCATCCGCATTGATAGCGCGTAAAGTGGCTTCCAAATCTGCCTGAGAACAATCTGCGGGGAGCGTATAACTTTTGGTAGCAATACCCAATTTTTCAGCGCGTTTTGTTGCCGTGCGTTCGTAGCTCATGTCATCTGGACGCTCGCCCACACGAACAAAGGCTAACGTTGGCTGGACGCCCTTTGCCTGAAGTGCTGCAACCCTGGGCTCAATGTTTGCCGCAATGTTGGCAGTTACTTCGGTACTTTTAAGTAGTTTTGCCACCCTACCCTCGCAATTCTTTTTTTACATATCCGCGAAGAATATCTGCCTTGGCATCTAAGTCAGATAATATTTCTTCAACGCTTGTTTCATATTGTTTTACCTGGTCAACATTGGATAACGAATTAAGATTGATATCTACGTTGTAGCTAGCTGCATAAGCCGCAGCACGAGCAAATTCAACCGCAACTGCTACATCTGACAAAGCCAAACGGCTTCCGTGGTATGCCAGGAAACGACATTCCTGCATCACACCGGCACACGTTGTCATAATCTCAAGGGGAACTTCAATGGCACCAACCACGGCCACCTGCATAGCAGCTTCGCGGGCTGCCTTTTCTTCGGGTGTTCCCTGAGGCATCCGGTAAACAGCTGCCACTGGTTTGAATGCTTCAGCATCTGCTTCCACAAGTTCCAAAAGACGCTTACGCAGGACCTCGAGCCTTTCAAGCGTTGCCTGAACTTCATCCTGTACATCGGCGTATTTTTTCTTGCCCAGCGTTAAATTTCCTACCATAGAAGCAGCTGCAGCTGCCAAAGCGCCGCCATAAGCAGAAGCCCCGCCCCCACCTGGTGTGGGAGCGGAACTTGCGAGTTCATCCAAAAAACGTGTGTCCAAATTCATGCGTAGTGCAACCTTATAACAGCTCTTAGAAAAGACCAGAAATCTTACCCGTTTCGTCAACGTCAATACGTTCAGCGGCAGGAACCTTCGGAAGACCTGGCATGGTCATAATGTCGCCCGTGAGCGCCACCACAAAGCCAGCACCAGCACTTACCTTGACCTTGCGCACCGTAATACGGAAATCGCGCGGAGCTCCTAGCTTGGTTTGATCATCACTGAACGAATACTGCGTTTTTGCCATGCAGACAGGCATATTGCCAAAACCAAGCTGTTCAAGCTGCTGAATTTCCTTTACCGCAGCAGGCTCGAAATCTACACCATCAGCACGATAAACGCGTTTGGCAATGGCCTCAATCTTGTCAGCCAACCCACCTTCGTCACCATAGGCAAATTCAAAGGTATTCTTATTGCGACCCTCAGCGTCACCTTCGGCACACAGACGAACAACTTCGTCGGCCAACGCTAAGCCACCTTCGCCGCCCTTTGCCCATACTTCAGAAAGAGCAACGTTTACGCCCAGCTCACGGCACTTCGCTTCAACCAAATCAAGCTCAGCCTTGGTGTCTGTGGGGAATGCATTAATAGCAACCACGCAAGGCAACTTATAAACCTGCGTGATGTTTTCAACGTGCTGTAACAAATTCGGAAGGCCAGCTTCCAGTGCTTCTAAGTTTTCTTCATTCAAGTCAGCTTTCGGTACGCCACCGTGGTTCTTCAAAGCACGTACCGTCGCAACTACCACAACAGCGTCGGGCTTTAGACCAGCCAGACGACACTTGATGTCCAGGAACTTTTCTGCACCCAAATCAGCGCCGAAGCCTGCCTCCGTAACACAGTAGTCACCCAGTGCCATAGCCATGCGGGTGGCCATAATAGAATTGCAGCCGTGAGCAATATTAGCGAAAGGACCGCCATGCACAAACGCAGGGGTTCCTTCCAGCGTTTGGACCAAGTTCGGTTTCAAAGCGTCCTTCAAAAGCGCCGTCATGGCACCTTGCGCATTCAGGTCACCTGCGGTAATGGGCTTGTCGTCACGCGTGTAGCCCACCACGATGCGTGCCAAACGTTCTTTCAAATCCGTAATGCTGGTAGCTAAGCAGAAGATAGCCATGATTTCGGAAGCTACCGTAATGTCAAAGCCGTCTTCGCGAGGAACGCCATGAGCCTTGCCGCCTAAGCCATCAACAACATTACGGAGCTGACGGTCATTCATATCAACGCAGCGTTTCCAGGTGATTTTGCGCACATCAAAGCCGAGCGCATTGCCCTGTTGAATGTGATTGTCAATCATGGCAGCCAGAAGGTTATTTGCTGCGCCAATGGCGTGGAAGTCGCCCGTAAAGTGCAAGTTGATGTCTTCCATGGGGATAACCTGAGCGTAGCCACCGCCTGCGGCACCACCCTTTACGCCAAACACGGGGCCCAAAGAAGGTTCACGAAGTGCTACCACTACGTTTTTGCCCTGACGGGAAAGTGCATCAGCTAAGCCAACCGTTGTGGTAGTTTTACCTTCGCCCGCAGGAGTCGGATTGATAGCGGTTACCAAAATGAGCTTACCGTCTTCATGTTGTTCATTGAGTAGTAGGTTGTAGTCAACCTTGGCCTTATAGTTGCCATACATTTCCAGGTATTCATCGGCAACACCTGCCTTTGCGGCAATTTCTTTAATGTGTTGCGGTTTAGTAGCCTGGGCAATTTCGATATCTGTCAGCACTTTGGGACCCCATTCTCCTCGGACGTTTTCGGACGCAAAAAACGTTATGCAAAAGGTGTTTCGGACTTGGCTCTAACCTTCGTTTTGAAACCGACGGGGCGGCCTAGGACGAACCAATACGATCCAAACCTCTTTCGCAGGTTTCTCATTCTATCGACTTGCGAATTGCTCCGCTTGCGACCCCCGCATTTTGAGCCCCCAAAGGTCAAAACAAGGCGCAAGAGGAATTGTAAATTTTGCCCACAATTTCACAACCAGATACAACAAGAATGAAATAGAGGATACCACAATAAGTTGTGGTATCGGTTAGTCATAAAAAGTACATATTGTGGTTTAACTAAAAGTTGCTGTTTCCGCTCGCGAATGGCTACGTCTATCTATCGGCAAAAAAGTTCGGCTTTCTAAATTATTGTTTTCGTTTTTTGCCGATAGGCTATAGAGAGGTTTAAAGAAAGAAAAAGGAGCCGATTTCTCAGCTCCTTTTCCCGAGGGGTTTAGTCTTTATAGGTTCGGTGTTTGTAATCTCCCAGGCTGGCACAGAATTGATGCATCCTGGTTATCACAACACAGCCAACTAGCTGGCTAACGAACTAACAAACTAACTAAGCAGCAGCCTCTTCTTCGCGGCGAGACATTGCCTTTTCGTAGTCACGCGTACCCACAAACACTTCTTGCTTGTATGGGTTGCGACCAAGCTTCTTCGCACGATAGAACACATAACCCAGTGCCAACACGTTTGCTACCAGCGCTATGACAGAAACTACCAGGTTTACGTCAGGGTTGTTTACAGATTGTACTGCAAAGACACTGCTGTCTAAGAACAGCGGGAAGCACTGCGCAAACATGCACCACAAAGCCAGGGTGAAAGCACGGTTCTGGATCCAGCCGCCCTTGTTCCAGAACATGGCAGCAACGGTAGGAGCCAAAAGCAGAGCCAAACCGCAATACCAAGAATGCGTAGGCAAGCAGTTGTAGGTGTAGCAGAAGTTCCACAGGTCATAACTGATAATGAATACCCAGGTCATGTCAGGCCACAGCATGTCTTGCTTTTTCTTGGAGACATAAATGCCCCACCAGCCAGTCATGACGAAAATGTTCAGAATACCAGCAATGCCGTTGAATACGTTATGCCAACCGCCATACAGCAATACGCCTTCAGAGGATACCCAGGTGGTTCCCCAAGCACGAACAGCACTTTCAAAGTCGCTTACAACAGCAATCAAAATATTGATAGCAACGATTACGAATGGGAAGCACTTGAACCATTCCGATTTGCCCAGTTTGCCCCACTTATACTTCAGAGCCATGAAACCAATACAACCGATAGTTGCCGCATAAAGCTTCGCGTAGTGGAACCAACTGTTCATATACAGATGGGTGGGATTTTCCAGTGCCCACTGAGCACCGTTCATTGCGCTTATGGTAATAGCAATGAAGTAGATGGTAAGTCCGGCAGGCAACACGAGGAAACACAGAATACCGCCGAGTTTGCTCCTGCGCGCAAACTCGTTTACCAGGATCAGACAGATGAATACCATCGCCCATCCGGCCCACTGATAAAGGGCGTTTTCGCCATACACTTCAAATAGCATTATGACCTCCTTGCTCTATTCGACGGTCACGCCGTAGGGTTATATCTTGTTTTACTGAACGAGTTGCTGGCGGCTATTCATAGTTGCTGCTAGTTGCTGGCTGCTACTGACAACTATCGGTCGTGTAGCTGGCGCCGGTAAACCGTACAGCTGGCACCCAAAAGCTGTGCACTGGCGCCCTTGAGTCGTGCTACTGGCGCCCTTAAGCCGCCCTTCCCCACGCGTCCAATAAAACTTACATCCGCTGCGTCAAAAAATCGTCTTATGCCATGTCACTATGCTATTTTTCTTCCGTGTACAGCGCGCAGTGTAACACCCTTTCTGGGGCATTTGTTTCACAAAAATATTCGAAATGTAAATCTTTGACAAATAGTGTTTTGACGTAAAAAATCGCAGATAATAACGTAGAATATAGGTGAGCCCAGACAGAAGAAACTAACCAGAAAGGGGCTTACTATGTCCGTACGTTCCGCGCACGAAAGCCGCCGTCTAACAGGACGCGCTGGCGACATTGTCCAGGCAACGCGCAAGCTCTACGAAACCAAGGGCATTGCTAAAACCACCATGAAAAACATTGCCGAAGAAACGGGTGTTACCCGCGAACTTCTGTATTACTATTTCTCGAACAAAGAAGCTATCACCAATGCGGTTATAGATGACTATGTTGAAGACATAGTAGAAAGTGTGTTGGTATGGAACGAAGGCCGTTCCTTTGGGGATGTACGCGGCGCTCTGCGTAGTTGTATCCAAACGTTTCGCAGGGCCTTGTACGACACTAACGGCCAACCGCGCGCTATGTTTTTGGTCTTAAACGAACTGGGCATTCGCGAACAGTTCGCCATCCGAGCTATCAAGGAAACCGTTGATTGTATTGATGCCTATGTGGTTACCGAATACGCCAAGCATCACAAAATAGAGATTGAACTTGTGTACGAAATGTTCTGCACCGTTATTTTCGGACTGGTAGGGTTGCTAAAACTTAAACCCGACGTGCCCGACGAAACACTTATGAAGATTGTTGCTCAAACGCTTCGGTTAGATTTGAACGGCAATAAGTCGCAGACCTTCTAGGGTAAGTTCAGGATGAACAGTGTTGGGTGTATGCAGATAATCTGCCATACGTTTTGCCAATCCACCCGTTAGGACCACAGGAACTTCTTCGCCCAGCTGTTCGAAAATTCGGCGCAGTAAGCCATCCACACGATCCGCTTCACCGTATACAATGCCTGCCTGGATTGCCTTTTCAGTGCTCGTCCCAATGGCGGTATGTGGGTCAACTAAGTCAATCGTGGCCAAGCGTGTTGCGTTCGCAAACAGCGCAGATGCAGAAGTTTCTACGCCAGGAGCAATAACGCCGCCTACAAACTTACCGCGACGGTCAATGACTTCAATATTGGTTGCTGTTCCAAAATCTACCACTACAACTGGTGCACCAAACAAAGCCTTTGCAGCCACCGCGTCAGCCACGCGGTCGGCCCCAATCTCAGAGGGGCTAGGATAGTCGGCCTCAAACAAGCCTGCGGCACTTTCGGCAGTGCACACCACGGGTGGCTTACCCGTAAGCGTTTGGAGAGCCTCACACCAAACGGTCGTCAATGGAGGAACCACCGAAGCAAGCACGCTACTCCAGCCGTTCGCAATGTTGAAGTCCTCTGTCCTGAAAAGTGGTAAAAGTTTTGCGCGGAGTTCGTCAGACGTGTGCGACTTATTCGTAGCAATTCGCCACATGTTAAGCAGCTTTTCTCCGTCGTAAATTCCTAAGGTACTTTGGGTATTTCCCACGTCAACGGCAAGTAACATATTCCCAACAAACTCCTTTATCACCCAGCAGCTTTGCGGCGCTTTGGTTTATAGTAAACGATTGCGGAACAACATTCGGGTGTTCAGCATAATCTTCGCAAAAGATTGCATTTTGAACACGAAACCCGCTGGCAGAAAGGCACAAGCATGAGCGAAAATCCTAGTCGCATCTTAGTTGTTGACGACGAAGCATCCATTACCGAATTTGTAAGTTATGCCCTTCGAAAAGAAGGCTATGACGTTGACGTGGTTGCCAACGGTGAAGAAGCCTATGCGCTTGCCTTAGAGAAAGACTACGATTTGTACGTGCTAGATATTATGCTGCCAGGCATGGACGGTTATGAACTTTGCCGCCGCTTGCGGAGCAAGACCACGGCACCAGTACTTTTCCTTTCTGCACGCGATACCGAATTGGACAAGGTTGTTGGTCTGGAAATTGGCGGAGACGATTACTTGGCCAAGCCGTTTGGCGTTCGTGAACTTATCGCCCGTGTTCGCGCACTCCTTCGCCGCGGTTCAGGCGGCGACTTCCCTGCTGCTAACCACAGCATTTCTGCCGGTGGTCTTACCTTGGATGAAAGTGCACACACCGCAAAGGGTGAACACGGAAACATCAACCTCACGCCGCGTGAATTCGAACTTCTGGCAAGCCTGATGCGTAATGCGGGCAAGGTTGTTTCGCGCGAAGACTTATTGCGTGATGCCTGGGGCTGGGAATACCTTACAGAAACCAAAACCGTTGACACCCATATCAAACGCCTACGCGATAAAATTGAAGCCTCTGGATATGACCCTGGTCTGGTAGAAACGGTGCGCGGTTACGGGTATCGCTTCCGTCAATAATTGGTGAGCACTATTAAACGTCTGCAAACATACTTTGCATTTCTGGCAACCCTGCTTGCCATACTGTCGTGCATCATCATGGCTGGTGTAGGTTTTTTGGTCTGGGACACTACCCCGTATTTGTTTTTCCTGATTCCCCCTATTGCGGTTATCGTCTTTTGCCTCAGCCTGCTTATTGGATACTTCATTGCTGAACCATTGCGTCTTTTGGTGGGTCGCGTTAAGGAATATCGCATTGGGGACGAAAAGATTTTCCCCAAAGACGGGCGCCTGTACGAAGCTGATGAATTGGCGAAAAGCTTTAACGAGCTTGCAGAAACACTTGACCGCCAGGAAAAGGATCTTATCCTTCAGGACCGTCGTCAAAAGGAATTCGTGAGCGACGTTGCGCACGAACTGCGTACGCCCTTAACCGCTATCAGCGGCAATGCGGAAATGCTCCTTGACCCCGATTTGCCGCCCGAACTCCATGATAAGTTTGCCCATATTGTCATGAGCGAAAGCTCACGCCTGAGCAGACTGACGAAAGACCTTCTTTCGCTCCAGCGCATGGAAACTACTTCTCCGGCAGAATTCCGTCTCATTCACCTGAAAGAATTGGTGTATGAGGTATTGGATATGCTTGATCCTATTTTGCGCGAAGTGGAAGCACACACTGAAGTAAAGGGCGAAGCGCCCGATGTTTTGGGTGACCGCGACCGCTTGAAGCAGGTTATTTTCAACCTGGTAGAAAATGCCTCTCGTTTTATTGATAAGGGCGGGCATATCACCATTGAGCTCTATGGCTTACAAGGAAATTCAATCATAGCCGTCAAAGATGATGGCACAGGGTTTGGCGACGTTGACCCGAAGCTGTTGTTTGACCGCTTCTACCGTACCGACGCCTCACGTGCCCGCAATACGGGAGGTACGGGCTTGGGCTTAGCTATCGTGAAATCGGTGGTTCAGGCACACGATGGTACCGTTCGTGCCTTTAATTTGCCGCAAGGCGGTGCTTGCTTCTTAGTGGCGCTGCCTTCCGTCACCCCAGAACTAAACCAGGATCCTACGCGCAAAAAGGGAATCTCTGCGCAAAAAAGAACCAGTACGCAAAAGCATTAGGTTAAGGATTTTTTCAAAGTCTTCCTTTGTGTGTTTGTGGCACGAGAATTTGCACGTTTGTGGCACGGAGATTCTCGTGTTTGTAGCACGGAAACTCACACAACAACACGGTGATTCGCGTGTTTGCAACACTGAGATTTGCGTGTCAGCACGGAGACTTACACGTCGGCGCTGGTTAACGCTCCGACGTCCCTTGCGCCTTGCGCGCCGCCTCTGCAAAGGCAGGTGCCCATTCAGGAGATGCCAAGGCGTGCAAGTGTGTATAGCCTGCTACAACATTCTTATACGAAGCGTCATCGTGCCTATTCATAATGCCGTGTCCGCGAGTATTAGCGCATACGAGCGGTACGCTTTCCGCCTTGTCCACCACATGAGAATGATGGTGCTCATGCCCTACTAGTTTGGTTCCTGGTTGCATCCATGGGTGTCCTTCTAGAACTTCTAACACGGCATAACCATGACCCTGACGAGCTTCTTCCATCATGACTGACAAATCCAAGACGCCACACATGCTGAAACTACCCTCTTCGCAGTGAAGCGTGTTACCTAAATACATGAGTCCACCGCATTCGGCATATACGGGATAGCCCGCTTCAGCAAACGCTTTGACGCTTTCACGGAAAGACTTGTTAGCTTCAAGGTCGGCAGCGAACACTTCTGGAAAACCGCCGCCTATGTAAAGCCCCGAAATTCCCTCAGGAAGCGCCTTGTCCGCCATGCTGTCGCAGAACACCAAGTCTGCGCCAGCCGCCTGTAGTGCTTCTAAGTTTTCTGGATAATAGAACGAAAATGCACGATCACGCACAACGGCAATTTTCACACGGTCTGAACCTGCATAAGCAGTGGTTTCAGGAGCCTTTTCGCCCAGTTCGGGAGCGCTTTCAGCAATCTTTTTGATGAGCTCGAAGTCAACGTGTTCAGCAACGATAGATGCAATTTCATCTAGCTGCGCATCTTTCTCTTCGGCTTCAGTATTAGAAGTAAGACCCAGATGACGGTCGGGAATATCCATGCGCTTATCAAATGGAAGCACTCCTACCACGGGGATGCCACAGTATTCTTCAATGCAGGCACGCACGAGCCTTTCTTGGCGCTTTCCTTTCACGCGGTTCAGGAGAACGCCCGCAAGATTAACGTCCTTGTCGAAGTTCATAAAACCCTGCACCAGTGCTGCCGTACTGCGTGTCATGCGTGTACAGTCAACCACCAAGATGACAGGCAGTCCAAGCTGCTTAGCTACTTCAGCTGAAGAACTGCTACCAGCAACATCAGACCCGTCATATAAGCCCATAGCAGCTTCAACAATTACCAAGTCCGCTGGACTGTTTCCCATATTCCCCGCAGCAGCGTTATGGAGTACACGACGCATCATAGAAGCATCCATGAAGTAGGGGTCAAGGTTGCGGCTTTCGCGTCGAGCCGCTACCGTATGCCAGCCCGTATCTAAATAGTCGGGACCCTTTTTGAATGGCTGAACCGCCACACCCTTGTTCGCAAGTGAACGTAGCAGACCCAGTGTAAAGACTGTTTTGCCACTTCTACCGTGCGGTGCTGCAATCATAAAACGAGGAATTGAAGTCATGAAGTGCCTTTCATACTGCGCAGGTGCGCCGCAAATTTTTCCTGAATCAACATACCAGAACAGATACCACAAAGTAACCCAATGAACCCAATAGAGACGTGTTTTTGGGTCTTATAACTATAAAGAAGCACTTGCTCTTAAATCCGAAACAAGTCTGAGCTTCATACTTAACTAGATATTTTTAAGCGAAGCAGCGCGACGCATAGTGAAGCAGCGTTAGCTGCGAAACGTTAGGAGCGCGTCGCAGTTGAGGGTTTAAGGGCAAGCGCTTCTTAAAACTCAAACAAAAAAGAAGCGCTCCGAAGAGCGCTTCTCCTTGAAGATTAATTGTAAGGCTTAGACGCAGCCGGTCGGCTTCATCAAACCAGCAATCTTGCAAGCTCCCTTGCCCGGGCCGCTGGGGAACAGTTCGTAGATTTCAGCGTTGGACTTACCGGTGTCCTTCAGCATCTTACGAACCATCGGAGCTACACCAAAGTCTGCATAATACTGACGCAGATAGTTGATGATCTTCCAGTGTTCTTCGGTCAGTTCAACGTCTTCGGTCTTAGCGATAGCTTCTGCTACCTCTTCGTCCCACAGAGTAGGATCTTCCAAGAAACCGTCTTCGTCGAGAGCAAGAACGCGATCGCCTACTTGCAGTTCTGCCATTTCTTACCTCCTCCAATGATGATTGGCATTTCTAATAAAATGTCAGCCTTTATCTTGGCTTATACAAGTTATCACATCAGGCCGCGTGCCGCAAGCATACGGCCTGAATGCGTGATACAAAATCCGTGAGCGTTAGTGCTCACCACCAGCTTCTTCAAGCTTGCGCTCGTATTCTTCGCTGTGATCGAAAGCAATACCCGTTTCGTTCACGGCAACAGCAATCTTGTACAGAATGGTCAGTACGAAAAAGCCAATTGCATAGATGCCGATGATGACGCAAATCTCGTTCGGGTTGGGAATGTAGTTAATAACTTCTTCGAAGGAGTTCGGTACATAACCAGCCAAGATCAAGCCAAGACCCTTGTCAATCCAGCATGCCAAGAATACGCAAATCAAAGCTACGGGAAGAACCTTCAGGTTCTTGCGCATCTTTGGTACCAGCAACAGGAACAAACCTACAAATGCCAGCACTACAGCGGTCCACATGAAGGGAACCAGCTGATTTTCGCCATCAAGACCTGCGAACAGGTAGATGAGCGAAGCTTTGTGTGACGGAACGTTGCTGTAGAACGCGGTGAAGATTTCCAACAGGAAGAAGAACACGTTAGCAATCATGGCATAGCATACCGTCTTTGCCAAAGCGTCAATTGCCTTGTCGGTAACCTTAAACGTGCTAAAGCGACGCATAATCATGCACACCACAATAAGTACTGCCGGGCCTGCTGCAAATGCGGAAGCCAGGAAGCGAGGTGCCATGATAGCCGTCATCCAGAAGTAACGGCCAGGCAGACCAGCAATCAGGAAAGCCGTAACCGTGTGGATGCTGAATGCCAGAGGAATAGAAATGATAGCCAGAATGCGGCACCACTTCGGGGCTTTAACACCCTTGCGTTCTGCACCCAGAACCGTCCAACCAATCAGGATGTTTACCAACAGGTAAGACGAAAGTACGCACATATCCCAGAACAACATTGCATGTGGTGAGGGATAGAGGATTACATTAAACACGCGGGTTGGATAGCCAAGGTCGGCAAGAACGAAGAGCAGCGCAACTACGATAGCAGCAACTGCCATGAATTCGCCGAAAATGACAATTTTGCCGTATGTTCTAAAGTTGTGTAAGTACAGCGGAATGGCAACCATAACGCCAGATGCTGCAATACCAACCATAAACGTAAACTGAGAAATATACAGACCCCAGTTAACGTCGCGGCTCATACCGGTCAAGCCCAAGCCATAGTTAAACTGGTTAATGTAAGCAGCAATACCAATGCCAATGAAGACCAGCAGAATTGCTACCCAAGCCCAGTACAGCTTGCCGCCCTTAAGCGCTTTTTCTAGCATTATGCTTCACCTCCGTCCACAATGTAGTACACACTTGGACCCGTACCCAATTCAACACGACGACGAATGGTAAAGTTTTCATTCAACGCCTTGCGTACGTCAGAGGACGGATCATTCAAATCGCCAAAGATAATGGTGCCTTGCGACATTGCTGCGCAGATGGGGGTTTCACCCTTGTCGATAAGTTCAGAGCACATCATGCACTTTTCAACAACACCCTTTGAGCGAGTCGGGAATTCAGGATTCACTTCATCCAGGAATTCGCGCGGATCAGAGAAGTTCAAACTACGAGCGCCAAACGGGCAAGCAGCCATGCAGAAACGACAACCAATGCAACGGTGATAGTCCATTGAAACAATGCCGTCTTCACGCTTGAACGTAGCTTCAGTAGGACAACCGCGAACGCACGGAGCGTCGGCGCAGTGGTTGCACAGTACTGGGAAGCCCAGTTCTTCGATTTCTTCGTTCAGATATTCACTTGCGATTTCCGGGAAGGTCTTGTGATATTCCTCTTCCCAAATCCACTTAACGGCCGTCTTCGGATTACCCGTATCAGGGACGTTGTGGTATGCGTGACAGGCTTCTTTGATTTCTTCGAAAATGCCCAGCTCATTCAGCTTTGGAACGTCAATTACGAAACCCCACTGGCGCGTTTTGGCCTTGGGTTCCACAACCTCAGAACCATCAGCTTTGTTCGTGATAGGACCGCCATGGCAACCGGAAAGCGTGCCTGCAACTGCAGCACCAGCAGCTACAGCAGCGCCAGCCTTTAGGAATGTGCGGCGTTCCATGCTGTTTTGATTCTTCATATCTTTTTGCATGCTAGTCACCTACTCCTCGTAATCCGGGTTGTGGCAGTCCCAGCAATACAATTCCACATTTGAATAATCGTGGCATGTTTCGCAGAATTCCTCACGGTTGGAATGACAGCTTAAGCAGGTATCATCCAAGCTCATGTCATATACCTGACCATTTGGAGCTACATACTCCGTTGCACCATTGCGAATAACTTCCCAACGCCAGTCGTCCAGAAGCTGCATGTGGTTTTCACGCATCCATTCGGTGTCTGCGATACACTCTTTTTCTTGAAGAGCGTTGATTTCCGGCGTGTCAAGGCTCGGATCAGGAGCAGCTTGCGCACTACCCATGTTCAGGATGAAAGGCGCGCACAGCACTACTACGAACAACGCCGTAAAGAACATAATTTTTCCGCCCTTACGCATTGCTACCTCCTTCGCTTGCTTCGCCTTCTGCAGTTTCTGCTACTGGTTCAGGTTCAGGAGCTGGCGGCTGCTTTGCATTTGGAATTTCTTCCAAGCGCAGGTCGAGCTGACGATAATCGTCGTCTCCCAGTACCAAAGCATTACCAACAAGTTCGTGAACACCTGTAACGCGAGTTCCAGGTACCCAGTAATCCATCAGAGCCGGCATAGCTGCACGGTCAATAGCGCAGATATTTGCCAGCGTATTAACGCCGAAACGCTCAATAACTGAACGAACCGCATCGGCACGCGGATAACCACCGCGCATACGCAGTTCCATGTTTTCGCCTGCATTCAAACCAGCACCGCTACCGCAGCAAAGCGTCTTTTCGCGGATGGTTTCTTCAGGCATTTCATGGAAGTTGTTGCATACGTGCTTTACGATGTAACGCGGTTCTTCCAAAAGACCCATAGCACGAGAAGTGTTGCAGGAGTCGTGGAAGGTTACGTTCAGATGATCGTTGCGGCTTGGGTCAAGCTTAATCTTGTTGTGGTAGATCAAGTCGGCCGTAAATTCGGTGATGTGGACCATCTTCGTGGATGCCGCATTTTCAAACTTGGTACCCGTAATAGGTGAAACCGGCATTTCCAGGAAGTCAGCTGGGCCATTCCAGGTGTCCATGTACTGGTTCACCAGACGCCACATGTGACCACATTCGCCACCTAAGATCCACTTAACACCCAAGCGCTTTGCTTCAGCGTACATCTTCGAATTCAGGCGCTTCGCCATTTCGTTCGAAGTAAAGAAGCCGAAGTTACCACCTTCAGAAGCATAGGTGGACAGCGTGTAGTCAAGACCCAGGTGTTCCAGAAGCAGGATGTAACCCATGAACGTAAAGGTACCCGGTTCGGCGTAAAGGTCGCCAGAGGGAACTACGAACAGGATTTCAGCACCCTTGCGGTTAAACGAAGGTTCGCAATGTACGCCCGTTGCTTCTTCCAAGTCGTCCATCATGAATTCAACGTTACCCATGATAGTCTGCGGTTCCAGACCAACGTGGTTGCCCTTCATGAAGCAGTTTGAAACAGGACCAGCAATCCAGTCGGTGTTCAAACCAATGAGGTTCAGAAGTTCGCGACCCATGATGGTGATTTCTGCCTGGTCAATACCGTAGGGGCAGAAAGCGGAACAACGACGACATTCGGTGCACTGATAGAAGTAATACCACCATTCATGCAGAACTTCTTCGGTAAGGTCACGAGCACCAGCCAGCTTGCCAAACAGCTTGCCAGACGTGGTGAAGTAACGACGATATACCGAACGCAGCAGTTCAGCACGGAGCACCGGCATGTTCTTCGGGTCACCAGAACCCAGATAGAAGTGGCACTTGTCAGCACAAGCACCGCAACGTACGCACACGTCCATGAACAGACGGAACGAACGATACTTTTCCAGACGGTCTTTCATGCCGTCCAGCAAAATTTCCTTCCAGTCTTCAGGAAGGTTCCAGTCTTCGTCTGAGGAAGACCAGTCATGAGTATTAGGCATGCCCACTACGTCAAGCGTCTTTTTCTTGGCGGCGTGGCAGTACATGCCTTCTTTGAACACGGTTGGGGTATCCATCCACGGCGTATCGGCTACGCCAAGTTCAAAGTTAAGTACTTCTTCTTTGTTTAGCTTAGCCATGTCTTACCCCGCATTCGTTTCTGAATCGAGAGGAAGACCAACACGCTTCATCTTTTCGCCGTATTCTTCCTCGTACTCTTCGTAGCTGTGTACCTTCACCGGATAGTTCCAGGGGTTCACGTGACGAACTGCACGGTTGTTGTTTGCCATGTTGCGCGTAGGGCTCAGGAAGATGCCCGGTGCGTGCATGAGCTTGCTCCAGGGGAAGTAAATCAGAAGAACACTTACCAGGAACAGATGCACATACAGGATAGGACCAACGTTTTCAGGGATGACCGGCTGGAATGCAACCAGGCTCATGGTCAGTTCCTTAACTGCAACGATGTCAATCCTGAAGAAGTAGCGCATTACAACACCGGAAATACCGATGCCGAGCAGCAAAAACAGTGGGAAGAAGTCGTTCTGCAGGGAGATGTAACGAACCTGCGGAAGGACAACACGACGAAGGAATAAGAAGGTTACTGCACCTACAAATAACACGTCGGTGATGTAGATGATAGGCAAACCAATTTGGAATGCGCTGTCAACAACCTCTACACCCGTCACGATTGCCGGTACTGGTTCAAAGAACAGACGCAAGTGACGGAAAACGATGATCAGCATTGACCAGTGGAAAGCCAGTGCAAACAGCCAGAGCCATTTCGCTGAACCAAAGGACAGCTTGTCACCGTCTTTCTTTGCTTTGGAGTTGCGGAAGAGTGAACGGAAGCAAAGCACTTCCAGAAGCATACGACCAACAACACCAGCGGACGAAGAAGGATTGTCCAGCTTCGCCTGCTTTACCCACGGCATGGACTTTTCCTGGCCGCAGGTAGTGGGAATACGGAACGGCACAGCCGAACGCGCCCACTTGATGATACGAATGACGAACCCCACAATAAAGAGGGCCAGGGCAATGTATGGAATGATAACGCCGAACAGCATATCCAGATGGAATGCATCCGTGCCAATCCACGCAATAGCCGCTAAAGCCACTACAATAAGCAGCGGTACGCCTATTTTGATGCCATTATTCATGCCAAATTTTCCCCGTTCATTTCTTTATTTTCCAGCTTTTCGAGCCGTCTGAGGAGCATTTTTTCGCCTCGGGAAACTTCTTCGACGCGAAGCTGTGCGATTTGATTACGGCATGCCACAAAGTAATCAAAGGAATGCAAAGCCAGTGCGTCAATTTGTTCGTCTAAGGCGCGATATTCCGCTTCGGTTGCAGCAGAGCCCACAACTGAGCGGATGATGTTCTTTAAGTCAAACAGAAAAGCTAAGGACTGAGATGGTTTGTCGTCTTGCACTGCTTTGATGCGGCAGATATCACCCAATGACGCGGGGATTTCTTCAACTTCATCTGCGCAGAGCCAATCGAGCACGTCACTCATGCCCTCTTCGCGATGATAAGCAGCAGGGTTTGCGAACCTGCCCTGCCCTTTTCGTACGGGGAAAGGACTCGGACCCTTAAGGGCGGTGGCGGACTTTTCCCAAGCCGCCATAATAGAGTCTTTCCCCTTTGCAATCTCTTCAGTCAGAGCGCTCATACTTTAGGCTAGCCTCTCATTAATAACTGTCGACCTACATACAAGCGCTCTTGCGCTTGATTTTCGCTTACGCGAACTACTCCTTAGTCAGCTGTCGGAGGCGGAACCTTGCCCTTCAAGGCAATGAACGTGGTGGTGATGTACAGGTATTCAACCTTGTCTTCCATCGCCAACTCTTTTACAGCCAGGTCTACGGCGGACTTTGGTTCGCCGATCTGCTTTGCGATTTCCTTGGACTTAGCCATTTCTACGGTCTCAAGAAAATCAAGAACCTTTTGTTTGACCTGGGGATCTGCTGGACCTTTATCCATGATAACTCCCTCCTTTGACCCCGTGTACAAGGGTCTAACAACAGTACGCGTACACTAGTGATTTCATTTAACCACCCACAAAAGTATGAGTAAAATATAAGGAATTCATACCAATATAAATAATCCGTATCGCAGGGGCTATGATCTATTTCACCTGGGGTTTTGTCCCCTCTGACCAGTTGTTTCTGGTATTCTGAATACTGATTTTTTCCGTGGATGGTACAATGCCAAATCGGTAAGCTGTGAACCTGGAATTGAGGTAGTTTTTCGTGTCAAAAATGTATCCTGTAAACCTTATTTTGGAAGGCCAGCATGCCGTTGTTGTTGGTGCTGGTTCTGTTGGCACGCGCAAGATCGAAGGCCTTCTGGAATGCGATGCGCGCGTTACTGTTATTGCGCCTGAACCTACTGAAGAGGTACTGACTCTTGCACAATCTGGCCGAATTGAGCTTCAAGTGCGCGAATATCAACCTGGGGACCTTGACACGGCAGACATCGTATTTGTAGCCACCAATATTGAATCTGTTAATAAGCGCGTATATGAAGACGCCGTTGCAAGGCATCTTATGATTAATGTGGCTGACAAGCCTGAAGTATGCAACTTCTTTTTACCTTCTCAGCTTCGCAGGGGGCACTTGTCTATTGCAGTTTCAACCGAAGGTGCTTCCCCGCTCTTGGCACGGCGAATTCGCGAAAAGCTTGAAGAACAATTTAGCGAAAGCTGGAGTGCTTATATTGACTTGCTTGCGAGCCGCAGGAATCGTGTTAATACAGAAGTTCCCGAACACGAGCGTAAGAACTATTGGGAAGCCGCCATTGATGGGCGTGTTTTATCTTTGATTGAAGCTGGCAAGTCAAAAGAAGCCGAAGAGCTCCTTGATTCAATTCTGACTGAATATATCAATAAATAGTTCTCTTGGAACCTAAGGGGACGTCTCGTGTTACACACTGTGACGTACCTTATGCTCCGGAACGTTTCCCAACTTTGAGCGGAGATCTTCTATTTGCTCTGTAAATTCAGCTGTTACTTCGGGAGCATAAGAGCTCACAAAGTCATACGCATGCACTAAGCTCGGCTGGAAACTCATTTCTTCAATGGCGGCATAAAAGTTATAGCTGAAAAACTGGGCATACTTTTGAGGGTTGCCCGCAATTACAGCTCCAATTATTTCGGGAGCACACCAAGGGATATTCCCGCCCTCTTCGTTCATTGCCCACAACTGACGACGCATGGTTTCCTTAAAGAACAGATCCATGGAATCTGAGCGTTCTTGTGTAAGGTAGCGGAGCGCTTCTATTGCGCGCGGAGTTGTATGGGAATCGGGTGTATAGGTAAGACGAATAAGGTTGCGACGCACCTTATCAGGATCTTCGTCGAATGCTGCAAGCAAGACTTGCATATTCCCTGTATCGATTAAGGACTTAACACTGTCTTTAGTGATGGTGGTCATAAGGATCACCTCGCAAATAATGAAATAGCGTACCTTTTAATTGCTACTTGTATACTATCATATAAACCTGTTCTATTCAATTATTTGCGGGTGAGTGTCGGTTGAAGAATACCCGCTGCTCCTTTAGAGCATTGTTACAAAAGAGAATTAAAGGGAAAACAAACAGTGCTTCTCTTTGGCACCTTGGATTCGAAATCCAAAGGACCCGTCTCCATTGGTTACATTGGCTCTGGATTCAAAACCCAAAAAACACGTCCCTTGGGTTCCCTCTGGGTTGCACCTCTGGGTTCCATTGGTTGCATGGGATGAGTGGGTCCATGCTTAAGAACTGTCCTAAAAAGCAACTCAGCCGGCCACGCAATGCGCAACCGGCTGAGCTTCAACACCAAGACATGATGACTAAATCATGCCCCATTTTCGAGTGTATTCGCTATACATAATATAGCGTTCTTTGGCAATGCCCCTCTTGTCTAGTTCTGGAAGGATATCCTCATACATCATAGTTTCGGTTTCCATCCAGATGCCGTCTTTCTTAAGAGTAATCTGCCAGTCGTCATGAATCTCTAAAAGAGCGTTCATAACCTCAAGAGCACTCTGAACATTTCTGTCCAAGTAAGTTACGAGATCTCGAACTTCTTCGGCACTGTAATATTCAGTCTTTTTAAGGTGCTTCCAAGGCGACTTTTCTTTTACTCTCCACTCGCCCGCTTCATAGAACGGGAGCGAGAAACAAGCCGTCTGGATACAAGTAGGCTTTACCTGTTCACTCATTTAAAACAACTCACTAGTTCCTAGTTGATTATGCAACACCGTGGTTGCCAACAGCGGTCCAGTAGTCGTTCAGGATGATGGTGCTCATGATGAAGCCGAGTACTACGTTTACAGCAACACCAATGGTGAAGGTTGCAAACGGCTTCCAACCGGTTGCTGCCAGTTCCTTAAAGCGGGTGGTCAGACCGATGCAGAGGAAGCAGAGTACGAATACCCAAGTACGGAGGTTCTTAGCAGCGCCAGAAACGTTGTCGTCAATAGCGGTAGCAGCTTCAGTACCGGTACCAGCAGCCATGATAGCCAAGGTAACGATGATGGATGCTACGAAGAAGCCAAGAACGAACTTCGGGAAGCGTTCCCAGATAACACCAGCGGATGGCTTCTGACGAGTACCGTCAGCAGCGGTATCCTTTTCCCAAGAGGTTACGGAGATGAGAGCAAGGATGAATGCCCAAACACCTACGAAGATGTCGCGGCCAACAACCTTCATCAAGGTGAAGGTGGTCATAGCGCCATCACCGAACTGGCCAGCAGCTGCAACACCAGCAGCGTCAGCGAATTCGGAGGTACCAATCAAAGCACCAGCAACGCCGTCAGAGTAGCCCATAGCTTTGCAGACGAACGGAAGCAGGAATACCATGATGGTAGCCCAGATAACAACCATGGAAATGGATACGGATACGTGGTCCTTCTTAGCGTTTACAGAAGAACCGATGGCGATAGAAGCGGAAACACCGCAGATAGAACCGCCAGCACCAAGCGTTGCAGCGAAAGGCTTTTCAAGCTTGAATGCACGGGTGCCTACCCAGTAAATCGTCAAGAACGTGGATACTGCGATAACAGTAGCCTGAGCGAAAGCAACCGGACCGGATTCGATGATCAACGTGAACGGAAGGGTAGCGCCCATGAGAACGATACCAGTCTTCACGTAGAATTCGGTGCGCATGCCTGCCTCGAACCACTCAGGGATCTTGACAAAGTTACCGATAATCATGCCGACGATAAGAGCCATTACCGGAGCTTCGAGGTTAACGGCCTTTGCAGCAGACCAAGAACCAAGAATTTGTACGATAACTGCCATAACGAACAGCAAGGTAAAGCCGGCCACAAAGTGACCCGGTTTGCGACCCATAATGGTTGAAGCAATAGTAAAGATAATCAGCATAGCGATGTAGAGAGCAATCAGCTTAGGAGCCTGAGCTGCCAGGTCAGCCGGTACGGTTGACCAGTCATCAAAGCCAGCGATTGACGGTGTGAACATCTTCAGGTTGCCACCCATAGCATTAGCGATAAATGCAATAACGATGATACCGAGGCCAATCCACACTGCCCACCAGTCTTCCTTCAGGTAGAGACTCTTGAGGCCGCCACCATTGGTCTTGGTGTTGTTTGAAGCTTCTGCCATTATTAATCACCCCTTCCTTGTTTTGCGACGCCGACCATTTCCTGCTGCCAGCGTCTATTCCTTTACCTTTGTTACTTAAGCGAAGTAACCACGCTTTGCCTATGTTATCAGACATGGGGTGCGTTTGCACCCCATATCCGAAAATTTAGGCCTCTATGAAAGTTGCACTAAGCCGCAACCTTTATAGACTTCGAGTACAACCTAGTCGGTGTACTTAAATGCTGAAGACGTATGGAACGTTTCGCGGCTGAAGATGAAGTCGTCGATGAGGAGTTCGGAGAACGGAAGGCCGGTGAGACTGAAGAAGCGTTCCCAACCAATACGTTCAATCCATTCGCCCAGACGTTCACCGTCGTTAGCGTTATTGATCCACGTTTCAACAATGTGACGGATAGCTTCCGTAACTTCAGGCCAACGCGGCGGGTTATTCTTGATGAACGGAATAACCATGCGTGAGAAGCTCGGATCGGTACGAGCGGTAGATACTTTACCGCCAACCATGATGGCCAAGCCGTCGTTGTCTGCGTCCATGATGTGCATACCAGGAGACATCGTGTAGCAGTTGCCGCAGTACATGCAGCGGTCTTCAACAACCGTAACGCTCTTTTCCTTCGGATTCGGACGAATAGCGGCGGTCGGGCAGCAAGCAACCAGTGGCGGAATTTCGCTGCTCTTACGTACCGTTTCGTGGTCGATACGAGGAGGCGTACGGTGGATAGCTACGATAGAAATATCGGAGCAGTGTGCCGCACCGCACATGTTCAGGCAGCAAGCCATAGCGATGTGCAGCTTGTTCGGCAGCGTCTGAGTACCGAAATACTCATACAGGTCGTCCATAACGGCCTTAACAATACCGGAAGCGTCGGAAGCCGGAGTGTGGCAGTGTACCCAACCTTGCGTATGTACGATGTTGGACAGAGCCCTACCGGTACCACCTACGGGGAAACCGTGCTTTGCGCAAGCTTCGATAATACCCTCAACATTTTCTTCCTTTGGAGTAAGGAATTCGATGTTGTTGCGGCTCGTAAAACGAAGGTGCCCGTCGCAGAATTCGTCAGCGATGTCGCAGATTTCACGGATGGTGTCGACGCTCATCAGGCGCGGTTCACCTGCGCGAACGGTGTACAGAGCGCCCGCAGGACCAACGTGCTTCAGAACGCCAGGCTTCACATGCTCGTGGTATTCCCACTTACCGTAGTTTTCCTTGATGATTTCAGGAAGATACATACGGAAGTCCGGAGGTCCATTGTCGATCATTGCCATTGTTAATCACCTCTCTTGTTGTCTGCCTTAATGAGCTTTCTTAAGCAGAAAGCATTAAGCACTTAGTTTTCGCCGCCGTTTGCTTCGGCGAAGATTTGATCTTGCGGCCAGAATACGTACGGATTTGCACGCGGACGGTATACCATCTGCGGTACAGCTTCCAGACCAACAGCGCGCAAGAAGCGACCCATACCAATACGGTAAATGGTTTCGCCGAGACGTTCACGGGTCTTACCGTTTTCGTCCCACCAATCCCAAATGGTGTTAACGAGTTCTTTGAATTCGTCGTAAGGGGCTTCCATCTTCATGAAGGGAACGAGTACCCAAGACATGAATGCGGATTGCACGATGGTGGATTTAGCGCCGACAAGAATAGTAGCGCCCTTTTCCTTACCCTGCTTGATAGCCTTCGGCATCATGTTGATGCAGTGCATACAGCGGGTGCATTCAGAAGCTTCAACGGACAGTTCGCCGTCTTCGCTCAGGCTGAGGCAACGGGTCGGGCACTTCTTGACAACTACTTCACGTACGTCCATACCGTCTTCAATGTACTTCTTAACAGCTTCATTGTCGATCTGGATGGAGTCACGCCAAGTACCAATTACAGAGAAGTCTGCACGAGCAGCGGCTGCTACGCAGTCGTTAGCGCAACCAGACATCTTGATCTTGGACTTGTAAGGCCACATAGGACGATGGAGTTCGTCCTGGAATTCTTGGGTAATGTCATAGCACATATCCAACGTGTCATAGCATGCAAATTCGCAACGGCCTGGGCCTACGCAGCAGCTAGGAGAACGAAGGTCGGAGCCAGAACCACCAAGGTCGAAGCCGTTTTCAGCCAGTTCGTCGAACGTGGGCTGGAGTTCTTCGGTGGTGGTGCCCAAGAAGATAAGGTCACCGGTGGAACCGTGAACGTTCGTGATACCGGAGCCATGACGTTCCCAGATGTCGCACAGCGTACGGAGAGCATTGGTGTCATAGAACCAACCGCTCGGTGCAGCAATACGCATCGTGTGGAATTCTTTAACGGCAGGGAATTCTTCTGGCAAGTCGGTGTAACGACCTACAACACCGCCGCCGTAACCCTTAACGCCTACGATACCGCCGTGCTTCCAGTGACCAATTTTGTCATGGTAAGAACGTTCCAAAACGCCCAAGAGGTCCTTGGACATGTCGTTCTTTGCGGCGGCCTTTTTGATTTCCGTGACAAATGACGGCCACGGTCCGCTTTCCAGTTCATCCAACTGGGGGGTCTTGCTGTTTTCTACCATGTTTGCTCCTCCTATGGTTTCCATTGTGGAACCTGGTTGGCGCTACAGTTCCTGTACGGTGAACGCGCCTGCGGGACATACCAACACGCAAGTCTCGCAGCCCATGCAATCGCAGGGATCACCGCTGATTGAGGCGTGCTCGCCATTAAATGCCAAAATCTGTGCAGGACATGCGTCCGCGCAAGAATCGCAGCCAGTGCAAGCTTCCTCATTTAGAGTCACCATATACATACAGGTATTCGCCCCTCCTTTCAGTGTTCGAAATTGACCATTTTCCCTGATAATGACTAGGGATAGTCATCGCCAAAAATCATTAAAGCACTACGAAATCTGACTGTAAAATATAGTCGGTTCATGGTGCCATATCGATTTTTAATGACCAGACGTTTGTCCAGTTCATTGGCACTTTTTCAAATTTGTCAATTTAGGCAGAAATAAATCTTTTTAATTGTAAGCCATAGGTAACTTTTTGGTTGTCATTTTCAAATTCTGCCAGTTTTCTTTGTTTTCATGCCGCTAACCGCTGTAAAACATAAAAAAGGGGCACTTTTGAGTGCCCCAACCATCATTTAAGTATAGGCGTTCTTTATAGCAGCTCTACTCCCCTTCTTAGCTACTTTTTGTGGGTCAAGCCCTGGTAGTCTACCTTAGGTAGTAAACCTATAGATTGTCGCCGCACAGGCTGTGCGCGGTAAGCTGCAGGCAGTAAGCTACGAGCAGTAAGCTGTGCGCGGTAAGCTGCAGGCAGTAAGCTACGAGCAGTAAGCTGCAATCACGCCGCAAAAAACTACAGTGCTTTAACCCTACAGCGCTTTCAATACCTTTTCGACAGCACTAAGCGTTTCGTCTAAATCCTGCTGCGTATGTGCTGCAGACATAAACAAAGCTTCAAACTGGCTGGGTGCTACGTAGATACCTTCATTACGGAGCGCGCGATAGTAGCGTGCGAACTTTTCTGTGTCTGAAGAACAAGCGCTTTCGTAGTCGCGCACTGGTTCTTCAGTAAAGAACACCGAAAACATGGCGCCTACCTGATTAACCCAAGCAGGGACACCTAAACGCTGAGCAATTTCGCGAATGCCTTCTGCTAGCTGTGCTGTCTTTTGCACAATCGCTTCATGCACACCTGGTTCACGTAACAGCTTCACCGTTGCAAGGCCGGCTGCCGTAGCCACGGGATTGCCCGCTAAAGTACCCGCCTGATACACCG
The DNA here is from genome assembly GCA_949294735.1 of uncultured Coriobacteriaceae bacterium. Classification (GTDB taxonomy): domain Bacteria; phylum Actinomycetota; class Coriobacteriia; order Coriobacteriales; family Eggerthellaceae; genus CASFII01. The sequence continues at coordinate 516,236 of CASFII010000006.1, forward strand.
GACCTTCGGGAGCTAAGTACTTGAGGTATTCACGCTTACCGCCGAAGGCAGCCAGCGGCATGCCTCCCCCAATGATTTTGCCCAAGCACGTCAGATCAGGGTCGATGTCGTAATAACCCTGCGCGCCACCGAAGCTCACGCGGAAGCCCGTCATTACTTCGTCGCAAATAAGTAGGGCGCCGTATTCTTTAGTTATGTCGCGAAGCCCCTGCAAAAAGCCTTCTTCGGGCGGAACGACACCCATGTTGCCAGCTACGGGTTCTACAATAACGCACGCAATATCGTTGCCGTACTGCTGGAACAATTCGCGAACATTTTCCAGGTTGTTGTACTGCGCAACCAACGTAGTTTCGGTGGTTTTAGCGGGAACGCCTGCCGAAGAGGGAACGCCCATTGTCAGCGCGCCGCTACCCGCTTTTACCAGCAAGGCATCGGCATGTCCGTGATAGCAGCCCTCAAACTTCAGCACGTAGTTTCTGCCTGTTACACCACGAGCTAAGCGAATGGCACTCATAGTGGCTTCCGTGCCAGAACTTACCAAGCGCACCATTTCCATAGAGGGAAAAGCCTCAGTGATGGCTTGTGCCAGTTCGGTTTCCGCCACCGTAGGAGCGCCGAAGCTTAAGCCTTTGTGTGCGGCTTCACATACCGCTTCTAAAACAACGGGATGAGCGTGACCCATGATGAGCGGACCCCATGAACCAACGTAGTCAATGTAGCGGTTACCGTCCACGTCCCACAAATACGCGCCTTCGCCTTTTGCAATAAAAGCAGGGGTGGCACCCACCGCTTTCGCAGCGCGTACGGGAGAATCAACGCCACCAGGAATGAGCTGTGCTGCATCCTGAAAGGCATGTTCACTTGCGGTGTATACAAATTCACTCATGGGTTAGTCCTTGCTTGTTCGTTGTGCGCTCGTACGTTGTGTTTACGAGCTGTTATCCGCGCTTTGCTTACTTTTGCGCCTGTGTAGCCTGTGTATTTATTCGCCTTCAGCCAACCACTTTGCTGCGTCAATAGCGTGGTAGGTAATAATCATGTCGGCACCAGCGCGCTTCATGCCACGCAAAGCCTCAATGACGACGCGCTTTTCATCTAGCCAATCGTTCATAGCGGCAGCCTTAATCATGGAATATTCGCCGCTTACGTTGTAGGCGATAACAGGCATTTGGGTCTCAGTTTTTGTGCGCCACATGATGTCGCCAAACGCAAGCGCCGGCTTCACAATCAGCATGTCAGCACCTTCGTTGATGTCTTCCCAGTTTTCGCGCATGGCTTCATTGCCATTAGCGGGATCCATCTGATAGCTCTTGCGATCCCCGAAACCAGGTGTGGAACCTGCTGCTTCGCGGAACGGGCCATAGAAGCCAGAAGCAAACTTGGCTGCATAGGAAATGATGGAAACCAGCGGGAAACCAGCTTCGTCCAGCGCTTCACGAATAGCGCCTACGCGACCGTCCATCATGTCGGATGGTGCCACCATGTCGGCACCAGCGCGAGCGTGAGACACGGCCGTTTTTGCCAGCAATTCTACCGTTGGGTCGTTTTGCACGTAGCCATTTTCAATAATGCCGCAGTGACCGTGGCTTGTGTATTCGCACAGACACACATCGGTAATGACTACCAACTTCGGATAGTTCGCCTTAATGTAGCGAACCGCCTGCTGCACAATGCCATCTTCTGCATACGCACCGCTCCCCACTTCGTCCTTTGTTTCGGGAATGCCAAATAAAATGACGGCAGGAATACGCAGCTCCGTTAGTTCATCCAGCACGAGATGTAGATTGTCGATAGAGTAACGCGAAACACCCGGCATAGAGCTGATGGGTTCCACTACCCCTTCGCCATAAGTAACAAAGATGGGATAAATAAAATCTTGCGCGTTTACTTCGTTTTCGCGCACCATCGTGCGGATGGTTTCGTTCAGGCGCAAACGGCGCGGACGAGAAACTAAATTCATTCCAAACCTCCCAGGTTGTTAGCAACTGCGCCAACCAAACCGTCAATAGTGGAAGAAACAGCCGTTGCGGTAGGAGCAATGCCCAGCTCTTCCATAGTTTGTGTGGTCAGAGGCCCGATGCTAAAGAGCTTCACTGACGTCAGCAGTTCTTTGTTGCCGTCCACCAGCGTAAGCGTATTGCGCGCAGCAGAAGAGCTTGCAAATGTCAGAGCATCCAGTTTACCTTCGCGCAGAGCTTCGTTCAGAGCGTCTTTGAAGTCTTCGCGAAGAACCGTCTTGTAGGCAGGAACATCAACAAGTTCAGCCCCGATGGTGTTTACCATATCTTGCACCACCGTGCGTGCTTCCTGAGCACGAACCAGCAAAACACGCTGGTCGGATTCAAGCATGCGCTTTAAGATATCTGCTACACCTTCAGCCTGGAAGCTATCAGGGGTAAGAACGCTTTTCACGCCGCGCTTTTCAAGTGCCTTAGCGGTTGCAGGACCAACGGCAATAACGCGCGCCTTGCCAAAGGGGTTCAAGTCGATGTTTTCCTGAGCTGCCAGTTCTTTGAAGAACATTTTGACGCCATTGGCGCTGGTAAATACAACCCAGTCGAAGGTGCCTGGCTGTGCGGCAGCTTGCTTCAGAAGTGTTGTGTCATCAGGATCACGCAGAACCAGCACGGGGAATTCTTCAACGGTGGCACCCAGAGCTTCCAGCTTGTCGCGGAGCACCGAAGACTGGTGACGAGCGCGGGTAATACCGACGGTTTTGCCTGCCAGAGGCTTTGGCGTGAACCACTTCAGCTGGTCATGCAGCGTTACTACTTCGCCTACTACGATAACAGCAGGGTTCGTGAAACCTGCTTCCATAACATTCAGGGCAATGGTTTCCAGCGTACCCGTGATTACGCGCTGGTTTTGCCAGGTGCCGTGTTCAACAACGGCAACGGGCGTATCTGCTGGCTTGCTATAAGCCATGAGCACTTCAGCAATGAAAGGCAGATTTTTCATACCCATCAAAAAGACCAGCGTACCTTTGAATTCAGCCAGCTGTTCCCAGTTAAGAGCGCTCATCAGCTTAGTGGGATCTTCGTGACCAGTGATTACCTGGAACGAAGAAGCCATCTTGCGATGGGTTACCGGGATACCTGCATAAGCAGGAGCAGCAATACTTGAAGAAATGCCAGGAACTACTTCAAACGGAATATTGTGCGCGTGGAGTTCTTCGGCTTCTTCTCCGCCGCGACCAAATACAAACGGGTCACCGCCCTTTAGGCGCACAACCTTTTTGCCGGGCTCAGCTTTTTCTACCAGGATGGCGTTGATTTCATCCTGCTTAAACGTATGATGGTCAGGCGTTTTACCTACATAAATCATTTCACATTCGGGACGAACCCAACCAATGATCTCGGGTGCAACCAAGCGGTCATACACCAAAACATCTGCCTGTTCCACCAGTTCTTTCCCACGAAGGGTCATAAGTCCCGGGTCACCTGGGCCGGCACCAACCAGAAATACCTGTGCTTCTTCCATTATGCTTCCTTTACTTAAAACCTATTTATTCCCGCAGGTGGTTGCCAGGATGTCGCACGCACCATTTTCAAGTGCAACGCGTGCAGCTTCCGCGCCCACCTCTTCGGGATTATTACCGCTCACTTCTACATTTACGCACGCTTTGCCGTCTAAAGAAATGACGCGGCCATAAAGCGTGATAGTTGTGTTTTCACTTTCAGCAGAGCCAACGCTTACAGTTGCGTCCGCAGCAGAGCTAATGCTTGTATTTTCTTCCGAAACCTCAGCCAATGCCGCAATAGGCGTTTGACACCCTCCACCTAAAGCCGAAAGAAAACCGCGTTCAGCACGCGCCTTCAGTTCGGTAGGTTTGTGATTAATGACGGAAAGGATTTCACGCACATCTTCGCGGTCGCTGGCCGCTTCCACTGCCACAATGCCCTGACCAGGTGCAGAAAGCAGGTTTGACCTATCGAAGAAATGCGTAATGCGATCCTGCCAACCCAGGCGGATAACGCCAGCGGCAGCCAAGATAATACCCGCCAAGTCTTCGCTTTCTTGAAGCTTGCGCCAACGCGTATTCAAATTGCCGCGAATTTCTACGCACTCAATATCGGGGCGGAACCTACGCAGCTGAGCAATGCGACGCAGCGAAGATGTGCCTACCTTGGCACCCTGCGGTAAATCTTCCAGATGTGTTACTCCATCTTTGGAAAGAAAGGCGTCGCGCGGATCTTCGCGCACGCAATACGTACCAATCTCCAAACCTTCAGGTAGTTCGGTAGGAAGGTCTTTTAGGCTGTGCACTGCAATATCGATTTGACCGTTGTAAAGACGCTCCTCAATTTCTGCCGTGAAAAAACCTTTGCCAGCAACAGAAGAAAGTGAAACTTCCAGCTTGCGATCACCTTCAGTATCCATGGTGACCAATTCCACCCGCATATGAGGGTAGGCTTTCTCCAGTTCAGCCTTTACGAATCCCGCCTGCCACAAAGCAAGCTGGCTTTTGCGCGTACCAATACGAAAGGTTTCCAGAGTGGTTTCCATTAAGCGCCTTCACTTTCTGTGGAGGAAGCCGAAGAAGAAGACACATTTGCAGATGCTGGATTGGGGAAGCACGTGCGCGGCTCGGCTGCATTCGCTGAAGCCACCTCGGCGGCACGCTTAGCTTGTGCATCTTGGTGATTGTTGTCCACCACATCCAGAGCAAAAAGTTCCTGCAACATGCGTGCATAATCACGACTCTTCGGCGACCCTGCGGCAGCATTTAAGCTTTCTACAGGCATCTTCAAAAATTCGTCAGTGATAGTGGTTGCCAGCACACGAACCTGCTTACGTTGTGAAGCAGAGAGGCTGGGCATTTGTTCATAGGCAACTTCCAGGCGATGCTGCTTGATTTCTTCAGCACGTGCACGGAATGCCGCAATAACAGGGACCAGTTCCAATGACTGCGCCCAATGACGGAACTCCGCCACTGCTTCCTCAATAAGCTGACGCACACCCTTTTCTGCCGCAGCACGACGCAACCGATTACGGTCTGCTTCGTCACGCAGTTCATTAATGTTGTAAACGCTGACGCCATCCAACTCTGCCACGCGAGGATCAATGTCACGCGGCACGGCCATATCTAAGAATAAAAGCGGACGGTCGGGGCGTTTTTCCATAGCCTGCTTGGCCATTTCGAAGTCAACCATGTAATTTTTAGAAGAGGTTGCGGAAAAGACCACGTCAGCGCGTTCCAGGCATGGAGCAACTTCACCCAGCGCATGCGCTTCAAAGCCGTACCTACCAGCCAAATCCATGGCTTTATCAAGCGAACGGTTTGAAACCATGGCAACCGAAACCTTGTTCGCAACCAGGTACTTCACCGTTAATTCGCTCATTTCGCCAGCACCCAAAATAAGGGCACACTTATCTTCAACACCGCCCAGTTCCTTGACCGCCAAATCAACCGCAATGCGGCCGACCGACATAGAAAAGCGATTGATGTCCGTTTGATGACGGGCCATTTTGCCCAGATGCAAAGCGCGCTGGAACCACACGTTCAAAAGTTTGTCAGTGGTATTGGCGCGACACGCTGCCTTATACGCACGAGACACTTGCCCCAGAATTTCGGCTTCGCCCACAATAAGCGAATCAAGACCAGTGACCACCTCAAACAGATGGCGCACCGCCATATCTCCAGTATAGGCATACATGCATTCGCGCAGAATGGCCTGTTCTTCGGCGTTGATAGCTTCGCCTTGAGAAATGAAATAATTCCACACCGATTCAACCCCATGGTCAGGGTCTTCAGCGGTAGCGTAGAATTCCAAACGATTGCAGGTAGAAAGCACCACCGCAGCACTAACGTCTGCCTGCTGCTTCAGATCCTGTACGCAGTGTTCGTTTAAAGAATGGTGCACGCTTAGTTTTTCAAGCAACTCAAACGGAGCACTCTTAATATTCAAGCCTACAACAACGCAGTCCATATACTTCCTTCGTTTAGTCCGCGGCATATTGTACCGCAAAATAAAAGCCGCCTATGCCTGGCTTTACAAAGCTTTTGCCTTGCAAAGCCAACACACAGGCGGTTGAAAGATTAAAAGTTAGTCTTCCAGGAATTCCAGGTACGGCTTGTCCATGCTGACCAGGGCGTTTACCATCAGTTCAACAAGACCACCGTACTGAACGTTGTAGTTAGCCGTTGCCTTGTATTCCTTCAGGAGTTCACGAATGGTACCCTTGCAGTTGGAGCACGGGGCGCAGACATACTTGATGATTTCAGGATTTTCGAATTCATCCTTGAATGCGTTGATAATCTGTGCCCACTTGGTACGTGCAGAAACCTTGTCGCGGAAGTCACCGAAGTTGTAAGAGCTCATAATAGCGAAGCCAGAACCACCACCGCAGCAGTAGTTGTCTACACCATTCGGAGTCATTTCGCGGAACTGAGGAGCAATTACCTTCAAGATTTCACGCTGCGGCATAACGATACCCATTTGACGTACCACGTTGCAGGGGTCGTGCAGGGTTACTGGGAAGTCGTTCTTGGAAGGATCGAACTTCAGCTTACCCTTGCGAACCAGGTCTGCCATCAGCGGCAAGAAGCTTTCTACCGGAACGCGCTGTTCTGCGGAAGCCATGCGGTCTGCAGCTACAGCGATTGCCTTGTGAGCGTGACCACATTCGCCAACAACAATACGACGTACGCCCAACTTGCGTGCAACTTCGAAGTGCTTCATGGCAACTTTCTTTGCCTGGAAGTCGTCGTACCAGATGCCGTAGTTAACGCTGTCATAACCCAGCATTTCGGAGCTGAGGGTCCAGTCGATACCAGCTTCGTCCAAAAGGATTGCGAACGCTGCCGGGTTTTCAGGCCAGGTGATAAATTCGCCTGCGTTGTGCATAAGCAGAACGTCAGCACCCTTCTTGTCGATAGGGAACTTAACCTTGCGGCCCGTGCGTTCTTCGATGTCTTCTTCCAAGAATTCCAGGGTGTCCAGGAATGCAGGCTTGGTCAGACCAGTGGAAGAACCCGTCTTCAGCTGCAGTTCGGTGCCTTTAGCATGAACTGGCGTAGGAGCAATGCCCATTTCCTGGCTGAAGAGCTTACGGATTTCCTTGGCAACCAGACCGTTGTCAAGACCCATCGGGCAAACCTGAGCGCAACGACGGCACAGGTTGCAGCGATAAGAAAGTTCTGCCAAACGAGCAATGGATTCCCAGTTAACTTCAACATCTGCACCGGTGAAGCCAGGAAGCAGCTTACCGCCAGGAGTGAAGTAACGGTTGTACATACGACGAAGTACGTCTACGCGGAAGCTTGGACGATAGATTTCGTCACCGTTGCTGCCCTGGTAAATATGGCACGCATCAGAGCAGGTATTGCACTTAGCGCAGAATTCCATGGTCAGCTTCAGAGGCTGCAAACCACGAGCGTTGCTGTCAGAGAACAGCTTTTCCAAACCAGAGAGGAACTTCTTGACGAATTCGTCTTCTTCTTCCTTGGTTTCAGGACGCTTCAAGGTGTCCAGGGCAATAAAGCCGTCCAGAGAAGCGCAATGCTTTTCAGCCCATTCAGGCTTCATTGGCTTAAATTCAGGCTCCAAACCATTCGTGTCATATGGTGCTGGCAATGGAGCCAAGTCGTCAATCGGGGAGAGAACAGCGTCCTTGTTCGCCATGTCGCGAGGACGCAGCTTTTTATTCTTAAGGCTCATATAAATTCCTCCAGTTACTTTTCAGGACCGTCCGTATGGGTGTGCGGAGCTGCCCATTCGTTCTTTACAACACCAAGTTCGGCTTCGCGACGCATAGCCTGAGCAACGTGGCTGTCAGCCTTGTTGGGTTCGTTGTCCCAAGAAACCTTGTGGAAAGCGAAGAACTTGCCGATATAGTGGCTCATCTTGGTCAGCGGGATGTACAGAAGCGTAATGCCAACCAGTACCAGATGAACTACTACCAGTGCGGGCAGTTCAGCGGAAGCGTTGAGCGTGAATACGTCGTGAGCAACCTCGAAAGGATCTGCAGCGGTCAGCCAAGAAGCAATACCGGTCAGCAGGGTAACCAGAATGAGGAGTAAGTTAAAGTATTCCTGAGGAGTAGTGTACTTGCGCAGTTCGTCGGTGGTGCAGCGACGGATAAGCAGAAGAATTGCACCCAGCGTTGCCAGAGCAAAGCCAACGCCACCAACAATGTTGCAGCCAATAATCCAGAATTCAGGAGCAGGGTACAGAATTACGCTGATGCCCATCAGGATGCTCCAGCCGAACATCACATAGATGCCCAGATGGAATGCGTAGGACGCCCACCAGAGGCTTCTCTGGTTTTCGAACATACGCAAAATGAAGAGCATTTCCTTTGCGATGTACCAAACTTCAGCCATGAAGTTGTGGGGACGAGGACGTTCCCACCAGTTTACGTTTTCGAAATAGGAGCCACCGTATGCACCGCGCCCGTTGCCTTCACCGGGAACAGGATACAAATCGACTCGTGAGTGAACTGGCATGTGGGAATATTTCCACGCTTTTACTGCGGTGAAAACCAAGAAGCCCACTAAACCAATGATGACAAAGACATAGGCCGCAATCATCGTACACTCTCTCCTCTCATAGGTTGTAGTTGTACAAAGATACAGAGATTACAGTACCTTGCACGAGTTCAGGCGTAAAATACTGATTTGCGATAACGCTATCTAAATTTTTTATGGTATGCTTATAGCACCACCCGAATCATAGGGTCTGTTTATGGTGTCCTGAGTTTCGCAACATGGCGTGGGACATTTTTAAGGGAAGGAAGTACCGTGAGCTCTTTGGGTCAGTTCATTATGTTCAAGGAAGTCGCTGACACAGGAAATGTTACCCAAGCAGCCAAGCGTCTTCACATAAGCCAGCCAAGCGTGAGTATCCAAATTCAAAACCTGGAGCAGGAATATCACGTAAAGCTTCTTGAGCGCACAAACCGCGGCGTTATTCTGACGGAATGTGGCGAAATCTTTTATCACTATATTACGCAGGTTATTCAAACTATGCGCGAGGCCCAAGAGGTGCTCCTGGAACATTCGGGAGCGCAGCATCACAACGTACATGTAGGCGCCACGCTTACTATTGGTGAATACGTTCTCCCCTTCTTGGCGGACGAACTGTATCACGACTTCCCGCAGATTAAGCTCAGCGTGAAAACTGCCAACACTGCAAGCATTGCAGAAGACGTGCTAGACAAGCAGCTTCACCTGGGTCTTATTGAAGGGCCTATCGAAGAAAACGACGATTTGATGGTAGAAAACTTCTGGCATGACGAACTGGTTATCGTGGTAGGCATTGATCACCCGTGGAGCAAACGCCTCAGCGTAAGCTTTGACGAACTAGTTAACGAACGCTTTATCAGCCGTGAGCAGGGCTCTGGTACGCGTAAGGTTATGGAAAACGCGTTAGAAGAAAGCGGCTATGATTCGTCTCTTCTGAACATTACCATGGAACTGAACAGCACGCGTGCTATCAAACAAAGTGTTATGTCTGGCCTGGGCGTTACTATTATTTCCGCACTGACTGTACAAAACGAATGCAAGCAAAAACTGCTGAGCATGCTTCGCTTGGAGGGTTGCCAGTTGCAGCGTCCGCTTAACATCTTGACCCACAAACGTGGCTTCTTAACTACCGACGAGCAGAACTTCCTCACGCTTATCCGCGACAGGAACCGTCTGAAGAAGATTTTGCCGCCCCCGCTGTTGCCGTAAACTGGCATGCACTGGGTAGCGCAGAGATGCGCATCGCACAATTCAGCTATAGTCTTTGCACCATCCAAGAATGCTTATTTCTGGGAAAAATTGTTATTAGTTAGCCACGGTTCACAAAACCGAACGGGCTTGTTTCGCAGGTAGACGGCAACAACCTCATCCCAACCAACCCAGAGAACCTAGAGAATCCCAAAGGGTCGTGTCTTTTGGATTCCAAAGCTGCTGTGAGTGTAGGCAGCGAACACCCTGAAGCCCGAAAACAAGTCTGAGCTTGAAACTTATCTAAATACTATTGAAGCGTTAAATAAGCCAGTGGCTTATTTAAAAGAAAATATGCGCCCGAGCGGGCGCAGTCCTGCCCGCTTGTCGGGCAGGACGATTTGTACGCATAGTGAAGCAGCGTTAGCTGCGAAACGATAGGAGCGCGTCGAAGTTGGAGGGCTTCAGGGTGTTCACTATCTGTAAGCTCCAAAACCCAAAAGACACGTCCCCCTTGGTTCATTGGTTTTTTAGGTTTTGAGTTTAGAGTGCCAGGTGGGCTTCACCGGAATTAATAGCCTGCAAACCACTGGGAGTTTGAAGCAAGAGACAGCCCCTATCATCAATCCCCTGAACGACGCCTTGCGCCGTGACCTCGCCTTGCAGGTTCTTAACTGCAATTTCTTTACCTTCGAGCAAAGAATGCGCTTGGTATTCCTGGACAAACGGAGTAAAGCCTTCGGCGCTCCAAAGGTGGTAGGCCTGCGCTAGTTCAAAGCACAAAGCATCGAAAACCTGATTAAGCCCTTCCCTGTGTGAGCTAGTTTGAAAACAATCCGTGAAATCCTCTAGATATGCAGGAATAATTTTCCCTTCTACAGGAAGCTGCTTCTGCGGACGAAACACATTGATGCCAATACCCAAGCACAATCCGCCTGCGTGCTGTTCAAGCGAAATGCCGCAAAGCTTTTCGATGCGAGAAGGTTTTTCAAACACCACGTCATTTGGCCACTTAATGCGAATAATGCTTGAATGCGCGCGGTTCACGTCGTCCAGAAGGTGCACCAGTGCAGACCGCACCGCCAGAGCAGCTACCAAACTCAATGTGGAAAGGGCTGAAGGGTGTTGTGTAGGTCGTAAAAGCCATGAGCAATACAGTCCACCTTCGGGGCTCTGCCAGTGGCGACCTTGCCTGCCGTATCCGCCTGTTTGCGCAAATGCACGAACCACCAACCCTTCGGGCTCCCCCGCTTCCAGAGCTTCTTTCACGCGCAGGTTGGTAGATTCAACCGTATCAAATGTCTGTATGCGTAGCTGCGAACCGAGCATCAAGCTAACCTATAGCTTTACCGCACTACCGACGCGTTTGTCTTCAGGAACTTCCCCTACCACTGTTCCATCTGCCAAAACATGATGTGGAAGAATTTCTAGCAACGGCTTCACCACAAAGTCGCGTTCTGTGGCACGAGGATGAGGAAGCGTAAGAATGTCACTCTCAACCACGTACATTTGGTAGTCCACGATGTCGATATCGCACGTGCGAGGACCATTTTCGATTTCGCGCACACGACCCAGACTGTTTTCAATAGCATGGATATAACCCAGCAGCTCTTTCGGCGCAATGCCTGAACGAAGCAAGACGACTGTGTTGATAAAAGGCTCCTGTTCAGTGTAATACGCAGGCTCGCTTTCGTAGAAACTTGCGATATCGATAAGCTGTGAATCGGGCAGCATACAAAGCTGGCCAATAGCATGGTTGAGCTGGGCAATTTTAGCCTCGCGCAGTTCATTATCTTCCGCAACCAAAGCAACGTTGCAGCCCAAACTGAGCACTACATAGGGGCGCAGGTCTTTCAGTGCCTTTACTGTTTCTGCCACATTGTGGGCGCGGACTACGCTTGCACCCAGTTCGCACGCCATCAGCGCCTCTGTAGCTGAAACTGCGTCTCGGTCTTTCGGATTGTCAATCTTGTAGGCATAGCCAATGTATGATTTACGAGAAAGAGCCGCCATAACGGGATAACCCAAGTGCACGAACTCGTGCAGATTGCGAACTAGTTCCAGCGTTTGCTTTGGAGTCTTTCCAAACCCTGGACCAGGATCTATACACATGCGGTCATGAGCAATACCTGCTGCTTCCAGCTCTGAAGTGCGCTGTTTGAGGTAGTCTGCCACCTCTGCCACAACATCGGTGTAGGTGGGGTTTTCTTGCATAGTGTGCGGTTCGCCCTGCATATGCATGACCACCAAACCGCAGTCAGAGCTCTTAACCACATCCACCATGTCAGGATTGCGAAAACCTGAAATGTCATTCACGATACTTGCGCCAGCTTCTAGAGCAGCCTTCGCAACTTCGGGGTGGCGGGTATCAACACTTACGCAAATACCCTGATCTGCTAAAGCAGCAATTATTTCTAAGATGCGCGCCTTTTCTTCTTCAGGCGAGACTTCTTCAGCACCAGGACGGGTGCTTTCCCCGCCAACATCAATAATCTGAGCGCCTTCTTCAACCATACGCTGGGCGTGCGCTATGGCGTCGTTGAAGTCTGCGTGCTCGCCCCCATCGGAAAAGCTGTCGGGCGTACAATTTAAAATGCCCATCAAGATGGGCATTTTACTATCGAAAGAAAATCCAGAGCAGTGCCAGATCATACTTACTTGTCTCCGTCCTTTTGTTCTGCTTCAGACTGTGGCTTTTGTTCCTCTGCTTCAGGTTGCGAAACCTGTTCCGCTACCTCAGACTGCGGCGTTTTAGCTGGCTGCGGAGCTTGAGGTTCTGCGGGCTGCTGTGCTTCTGGCTGCAGCGGTGCAGGCTGCTGCGGCACACCTGGCTGCATTGGTTGCGTGGGAACGCCTGGCTGCATAGGCTGTTGCGACATACCTGGCTGATAGGGCTGCAGGGGCATATCACCCTGCAAGGGCTGGATATATTCGCCAGGATGCTGACCTTCAGCAGCGTGCTGCAAAATTTGCTGTTCCATTTCTTCATCACGCTTACGAGCTTCTGCTTCTTCACGCTCTTGCTGGGCGATTATTTCATCTTCATGCTTCAGATAATCGTCCCATGTGTTGTCTAGTAAGGCCTGGCAGGCTTCACCTTCAACCGTTTCGCGCTCCAGAAGCACGCTTGCCATCAAGTCCATCTGCTCGCGATGCGCCGACAAAATGTCATAGGCTCGATCGTGAGCTTCCTTCATAATGCGAGCCACTTCGTCATCAATGCGCTTTGCAGTTTCTTCGCTGTAGTCCTGCGTGTTGCCATAATCGCGACCCAAGAACACCTCATGGTTCGGCTGGCCAAACACCTGTGTACCCAGTTCAGCACTCATGCCGTACTGCGTCACAATAGCGCGCGCCATCTTGGTTGCACGCTCAAGGTCGTTTGAAGCGCCCGTCGTGATGTCGTCGCAGAAGATTTCTTCAGCAACGCGACCACCCATGAAGACAGCTAATTCGTCGCGCATTTCGCTCAGGGTGTTCAAAACCTTATCTTCCTTCGGAATGCTTAAGGTGTAACCCAGAGCACGGCCACGGGAAATAATTGAAATCTTATGTACCGGATCTGCATGCGGTAGCAAATGACCAACCAAAGCATGGCCGCTTTCGTGGTAGGCAATGGTGTGTTTGGTTTGTTCGTCCAAAACACGACCCTTGCGTTCGGGACCAGCAATAACACGTTCCATGGATTCGCTGACTTCGCGCATGGTGATAATCTTCTTGCCACGGCGAGCTGTCAGAAGAGCACTTTCGTTCATAAGGTTTGCAAGGTCGGCGCCAGTAAAGCCTGGAGTAAGCTTTGCAATTTTGTTCAGGTCAACATCGCTGCCAATAGGCTTGTCTTTCGAATGAACCTTTAGGATTTTTTCGCGACCCTTAACGTCTGGAACGTCAACTACAATTTGACGGTCAAAACGACCAGGACGCAACAACGCGGGGTCCAGAATGTCTGCGCGGTTCGTAGCAGCAATCAGCACCACGCTGTCGTTGCTTTCGAAGCCGTCCATTTCAACCAGCAACTGGTTCAAGGTCTGTTCGCGTTCGTCATGACCGCCACCTAAACCGGCACCACGCTGACGACCAACGGCGTCAATTTCGTCGATAAAGATAATGGAAGGAGCAGCCTCTTTTGCATCCTTGAACAGGTCGCGAACGCGGCTTGCACCAACACCAACGAACATTTCTACGAAGTCGGAACCAGAAATGCTAAAGAACGGCACGCCTGCTTCGCCTGCAACAGCACGGGCAAGCAAGGTTTTACCAGTGCCCGGAGGGCCTACTAGCAAACAGCCACGCGGAATTTTTGCGCCCATAGCCTGGTATTTTGCAGGATTGGAAAGGAAGTCCTTAATTTCCTGCATTTCCTCTACTGCTTCATCTACGCCAGCCACGTCAGAGAACTTGACGTTCGGACGTTCTTCGAGCGTCTTTTTCGCTTTGTTTTTGCCAAAGTTCATCTGAGAACTGTTGACCTTGTTCATAGAGTTAAAAATGAATAATAAGAACGCACCAATCAAAATAATAGGCAACAGTGTTCCCAGAATGTCCAGCCACGGAGAAGGCAGCGTTATCTGGTAGGAAACTTCAGGATGTTGCGCCAAAAGCTCCATCAACGCATCTTGACCAACATACACCGACGTGTAGTTACGTTCGGTTCCCAGCGTTGCCTCTTGCAAAGACGTGGTAGCAACCCCGCCTAGCGTAGCGCCAGAATCAGTGTTGTCCACCGTAGCCATACGTGCATTCAGGGCGTCGAACGCAGAATTGAAAGCGTCCGTAGTGGCTGCCCCCGCAGTAACCGCTGGATGATACTTGCCTGACACCGTGTAATTACCCGAGTCGTATACCACACTGGAAACACGCCCCTGTTCAACCGCCTGGGTAAACTCAGAGGTTTTCAGTTCGTCTGTTTGAGTGGTTCCACTGGTTCCCATAATCTGATTGCTTACGAATAAAGCAATCAAGAAAAATAGGATGGCCGTAATAATAGTTACGCGCCAGCTGGGTTGAGATGCCTGATTGTTGTTGTTTTGATCTGCCATATTTCTACTTCTTGTACACTTCCGGTTTCAAAATGCCCACATAGGGAAGGTTGCGATACTTTTCAGCGAAATCCAAACCGTACCCCACTACAAATTCGTTCGGACATTCAAACCCTAGATACTTGCAATCAACTTCTGCTTGGTTTGGTACCTGCTTTTTAAGAAGCGCCGCAACCGCAATAGAAGCAGGATTCCGCGCTGCCAAAATGTCGAGCAGGTAATTCAACGTAAGGCCAGAATCGATAATATCCTCGGCAATAATAACATGCCGACCTGCTATTTCATGCGTTAGGTCTTTAATGATGCGCACAACGCCAGAACTCTGAGCAGCATTCCCGTACGAAGAAACCGCCATGAAATCCATAGCGATGGGTAAATTGATGGCGCGCACTAAGTCTGTCATAAACACTGCCCCGCCGCACAGCACCGAAATAACCGTGATACCTTCTTCGGCCTTGTCGGCGTAATCAGCTGTAATGGCTTGACCCATTTCATGAACACGACGCGCGATATCTTCTTCGCTGTATAAAACTGATTCAATATCTTCGTGCATTGTTACCTGCATATTCGCCTCTTATTCCTAGGTCGTAACCCGAAAGTGTACCATTTTCACTCACATTTACAGTTGACGAACTGGTTACAGAAGATGAGCCCCATGATATTTACAATTATTGCTTCGCGATTACGCGTGCTGCGGCTTTGTGATAGCGCGTAAGTCGCGTCTTTGCGATTGCGTGCTCTTTATTTCACCGCAAAAGCCAGGTCAGGGAATTCTTTCAGCAGGCGCTGCACAGGAAGTCCAATGATGCTATCCAGTGCGCCTTCATAGCTTTCCACCAAAGCGGCACCTTCGCCTTGGATGGCGTATGCGCCCGCTTTGTCGAAACTTTCGCCTTTGCGCAGGTAGTCTGCAATCTGTTCATCGGTGAGTTCTTTGAATGTTACGTGGCTCGTATCAACAAAGGTGCGAAAACCCAACGACACCTTTTCTGGTTCAGGTGCAGCCACCATCCATATTGAAACCGCCGTATGCACCTGATGCGTGCTCCCAGAAAGCTCACGGAGCATATGTTTTGCGTCGGAAAGGTTTTTAGGCTTTCCGAAAATGTCGGCATCCTTTACCACCATAGTATCCGCGCCCAAAATCATAAACATACCCGTAATATTTGGGTCAGCAAGTACGGATTGCACCACCGCACCAGCTTTGCGCTCAGCGAGCTTTTTGGCAGCTTCAGGAGGATCTGCCAACAAATCGGGCTCCAACGTTTCGTCCACCTCAGAGACGTGTATAGTGAAGTTTATTCCCGCCTCTTCCAGAAGCTGACGCCTCCGAGGGCTCGCACTTGCCAAAATCACGCGGAATGGAAGTTCTTCAGGCTGCGTGGAGCGCTCAGATTGAACAGGTTGTTCGGGTTGTTCGGGTTGTTCAGACTGCGCAGATTGTTCAGGCTGAACGGGTTGTTCGGGTTGTTCAGGCTGCGCAGATTGTTCAGGTTGCGTGTTCTGAGCCTCTTTTTCTGAAAGATTGTTTTCGGATTCGCTCATTTATTCTCCTCGCTTTCGCCGCGCACGAAATGCTTGCATGGGCTCAATGCGAACTCCCTGCTTATTTGCGCTTACGGCTAAGTTTCCTTGAATGTTGGTAACATATCCGCCTTTTGGACGGTTGTGCTCAAAAGCATCAAGCACCGCCTGCACTGAAGCGGTTTCTATCCTGGCATCTACCCCCAAAATACGCTGCAGCACGCTAAAGCAAACGCGACGCTGCAACGGCAGAGGCACTTCGCCAAAGGCAGGTTTAATCACGCAGCCTGCTGAAGTGTCGGGCTGCCCTTCATTTTGCGCATCAGGAAACGCCAGCCAATCAATATGAGTTTGCGCTATTTCTGAAGCCATGGACTCCAGCAAATCATCCTCATCGGCAATAAGATTCATGCTTCTACAAAGCGTTTCCAAAAGTTGCGGGTTGCGCTCCTTTGCAAGAGGAACTATTTCGTGACGCACATAGGCACGGAACCTGTCTGTGTGTGCATTGGTGGCATCTTCCCGCCAGAGGTTGCCTTCGTCGTCAGTCGTAACTGGCAACTCAGATTCTTTGCGTTCTTGAAGATAGGTGCGAAGCGTTTCGCGGTTTGTGTCCAAGAGAGGGCGAACCACTGGCAGATTCTTATACAACATAGAACGGAAACCGCCTGGTCCTGTGCCAACAATTGAGCGCATATAGAAGTTTTCCACGCGGTCGTCCTGAGTGTGCGCCGTAAAAATTCGGCCCTCACTCACGGGCGCAGCCGCATGCAAACAAAGACTATTGAGAGCTTCGTTTGCTGCCAAATAGCGTTCACGGCGAGCAACCGCTTCGACATTGTCACCAGTGCGCCTGGCCTCAGCAGCCACATCTATGTCGCAGCGGAAAAGAGGGATTTCCAGCAAAGCGGCAAGATTTTCTACAAAGGCGGCGTCTATGTTGGCGTCATCCCCACGAAGGTGATGATTGACGTGCAGCATAGCTAATTCGCCCAGATACCCCGCTTTATGTAGTTCTTCGGCAATATAGGCAAGCGCCGTGGAATCCGAGCCCCCTGACACCATAAGCAACACTGGGCTTTCTGGGGCGGCAAGATGCTGTTCTTGTATGGTCATAAGTGCACGCGCTGCTAAATTAGAAAGGTTATTCTGTTCTTCTTTGAGATTTGTGGTCTTACTGCGCTGCATTATTTGCCTTCAATCTAAACCTGTTGCGGGTCTGGCGTTAAGCCGCACCTTCGGAAGTTGCGCTTCTGGACGCTTTGTTTTCGGGCGCCGTACTTTCGGGTACTTCGTTTTCGGGCTCCAAACCACCTGGCGTTGCAAGCTCAAGCGCCGCAATAGATTCTATATGCGCGGTATGAGGAAACATATCAACGCCCTGAACTGCGGTTAGTCTATATCCCTTGGCGCACAGTACCGCTACGTCGCGTACCTGCGTTTGGGGGTTGCAAGAAATATAAACAATCCGCTGAGGTTTGAGTTGAAGTGCTGCTTGCAGGAACTCTTCGCTTGCCCCCGCACGCGGCGGATCCATAAAGAGCACCAGATTGTTCCGTGTTGAAACCTGGTTGGTTTCTTGCGCCAAGGAGCGCATAAATTCACCCGCATCCGCAACCACAAATTGCGCGTTGTCAATGCCGTTGTGACGTGCGTTTTCACGCGCGTCATGAATAGCGGACGCAACACTGTCTACTCCAATTACCTGGGCAGCTCCATTTTTTGCAGCAACTAAACCAATGGTTCCCGTCCCACAATAAGCATCAATAAGTGTTTCGGTTCCGCTTAAGTGTGCTAGTTCGATGGCTCGGCGATACAGCACTTCGGTTTGAACTGCATTGACCTGGTAAAACGAATGAGAAGAAATACGGAAACTCAGACCGCACAGCGTATCAAGAATAAAGCCGGGGCCATACAGCCGCCTTTCCTGTTCGCCCAGGATGACATTTGTTTGACGCTTGTTGATGTTTTGCACCACCGTCGTAATCCATGGGCAGCGCTTCACCAGTTCACGACAAAACGCCTTTGAAGCAGGAAATTCCTCCTCGTTCGTGACCAGCGTAACCAACACTTCTCCTGAAGTGTGACCAACGCGCACCACGGCATGACGTACGAAGCCTTCGCCCGTGTCTTCATTGTAGGGTTCCATGCGAAAGCGCTTCATGATGTCTCGAATGGCAAGCGTAACTTTCTTTGCTGCTTGGTTTTCAATGAGACAGGTGCCGGTGGGTACGAGCTTATGAGTGCCCGCCGCATACATACCTGTAAGAATTTCGCGCTGCGGTTTTTCGGCGTGTTTGCTTTTACCTTTGCCGTTACGTGCGCTTTTGCCAGCCTTCTCAAACCCCTCTTTTGCGAAAGTACTCCCCTTTCCTGGCGTTTGAGCCCCCCGTGCAAGTTTTTTCCCGGGGGCATAGGGCGAAACGACCTTGTTGCGATAGTGATAAGGTTCTTCCATTCCCAAAAGAGGTAGAAAGATGGAGCTGTTCGCGAATAATTCACGGTCTTTTAAAGGAAGGCCAGAAAGATAAAGATCCTTTAGGCGTTCTTCTTTGTCTGCAACCTGTTGAGCATACGGAATACGCAAATTGGTACAGCCTCCGCACAGCTTGTCCACTGGACAGGTAGGCAGTGAAGTTGAATGCTGCTCAGACGCCGACGTGTGCTCCAGAGGTGCTGTCGGGCGCAGCGCACGTGTCCCCTGCGTAACAGCATGGTTGCAATTCCGTGATTTTTCTCCTGAAGTGCTTGTTCTGTTCTTGGTCATACCGATATTGTGACACAAGACAAGTCGCCCGTCAGCAGACAGTGCGACAGAAAGGACTTATTGTGGAGTTCATTATTCGCTGGATTGTGACTGCCTTCGCTGCGGGCGTGGCAGTATGGCTGGTTCCTGGCATCGATGTTATTGGAACCGATGCGTGGGTTGGCATCATTCTGTTCGCGCTGTGTTTGGCGCTCGTGAATATGGCAGTGAAACCCGTTCTGCAAATACTGAGTTTACCCATCACCGTGCTTACCCTGGGGATTTTCTACCTCATAGTGAATACGTTAATGCTGTATCTATCCGCATGGCTGGTTAATGGCATTTTCCAAGTGAATTTCGAAATTGCCAGCTTTGGTAGTGCGTTTGTGGCTGCCATTGTAATCAGCATTGTGTCGGGTATTACCAACGCCTTCGTAAAAGACTAAAGACCGAAACCCAAGAAACCCGAACCGGGGGACGTGTCTTTTAGGTTCATAAGAGTCCTGTTAGCGAGTGTAGACAGCTGGGTTTCCGGACACCCGCAAAGCTACCGTTCGCTTACGCTCACCTATGCGCTTTGCTGCTTCGCTTCACATTATTAATAATTAAGTTTCTAGCTCAGAGTGTCCTTCAACCCAGCTGTCTACGCTCGCATGAAAGCTCTATAAAACCCAAAAGACACGTCCCTTTTGGGTTCTGTCTTTTGGGTTTTTTGGATTCTACAGTGCTAAGCGATAAATTTCTGCAGCGTCTTCCATGGTAAGTTTCTTGAAGCTACCGAACGGTTCACCCTTGTTTGCCTTCAGCGTAGGCAGCAACTTTTCGATGTCTTCTTCGTGAATACCCAGCTCTTCCAACGTAGTAGGCATTCCTAAAGAAGCAAAGAACGCACGAGTCTCATCAATAGCATTCAAAGCATCCGCGTCAGGATCGCCCGTAGTTACCAGACCAAACACCTCGCGTCCATATTGCGCGAAGCGCGCAGGATTTTCAGGATAGACATATTCCATCCACGCAGGGAACATGACCGCCAGGCCAGCACCATGGGTAATTTCAGGTTTAAACGCAGAAAGTTCGTGTTCTAAGCCATGCGTTGCCCAGTCTTCGTGACGCCCGACACCCGCCAAACCCTGGTGGCACAGCATGCCTGCCCACATAATGTTGGCGCGGGCGTCGTAGTTTTCAGGTTCCGCCAATACGCACGGCGCTTCCACGCGAATTGTGCGCATGAGCGATAAATTCAAATTGTCTGTTACTGGTACCGCACCCACGTCGTCAAAGAAGCGTTCCAGCAAATGAGCAAACATATCCGTCAAACCTGCAGCTGTCTGATAAGGAGGCAACGTAAATGTAAGTTCTGGATTCATGAACGCCAGCTTCGGGCGTTGAGCGTTGTTACCATAGCCCGACTTGCGCTGCAATTCGTCGTTGTTAAGCACGGCATTTTTGGAAGCTTCGCTACCTGCAGCAGGAATAGTCAGCACCACGGCAATAGGCAGTACGTCTTCGGTTTGCTGCTTCGTTTCGAAGAAATCCCAAATATCGCCATCATAGTGAGCGCCAACCGCTACCGCTTTTGCCGAGTCGATAACGCTGCCGCCACCAACAGCAAGCACCCAATCAAGGTTATGTTCTTTGCAAAGCGCTACACCTTCGCGCGCCAAACCTATTTCGGGGTTGGGTCGCACGCCACCCAGCTCTACGTAACCAACACCCGCTGCATCGAGCGACGCTTTAATGCGGTCAATCAATCCGCTTTTAATGGCGCTCTGTCCACCGTAGTGCAGCAAAACCTTTTGCGCGCCGCGATGAGCCAATTCAGTACCCACCTTGCTTTCAGCGCCGCGACCAAATACAAAATGTGTTGGGGAAACAAATTCAAAGTTTTCCATGAGTCCTGCCTTTACTACGCTGTTTGCAATTCGTTCGAATATGTTTAATGCCCATTGTACAAAAAGCGCACCCACAGAGGGGTGCGCTTCGGTTACAGGGAAGCGGTCAATTTAGGCGTTAGCCAGTGGGCTTGGCGTGTTGTATACACGCGCCGCATTTTCCTGATCCAAGTCATACAGCGTACGTGCGTCTCCACCGAACAACTTCATGCGCGTAATCATGGTGTCAGCCGTGTCTTCTTCTTCCTGCTGCTCGGTAATGAACCAATCCAAAAACTTCATGGTGCGGTAATCCTTGGCTTCCGCAGCTGCTGCATAGATGTCATTAATGAGCGATGTCACATATTTTTCATGTTCCAGACCAGCTTCCAGCGGTTCTAAGTAATTGCTGAAAGTTTTGTCGGGCATATCAATGGCGGTCAACTTCACCTTGCAGCCATTTTCGTGAAGGTAGTTACGGAAAATGAGCGCATGGTCACGTTCTTCTTGAGCTTGGATTTCGTACCAATTAGCAAAGCCTTTCAAACCCTCTTCTTCGTAGTAGTCTGCGAAGGAAAGATACAGATAGGCAGAATAAAATTCCTTGTTAATTTGGTCGTTGATAAGCTCATATACTTTTGTGTCCATGGGAGTTATCCTTTCTGCTAGTTTGCAAATTCTAGTAACAATTATTTCCCTTCGGCGCGAGCAGCATGATAAGCGTCAACCATCTTCTTGGTTACGTCGTGCGGAGCTTCTTCATAGCCTTCTACCGTGATGGTGTAGGAACCGCTACCGCGCGTAATGGAGCGCAAATCCTTCGTGTAGGTGAGAACCTCAGCATACGGAGCGCGCACCATGATGATGGTTTCGCCCGCGTCGTTGGAGTCCGTGCCTACAATGCGGCCGCGACGGGTGGAGATGTCGCCCATTACCGCACCAGCGTATTCTTCGCTTACTGTAATGCTCATGTTGGCCATCGGCTCAAGCAATACGGGGTTCGCTTTTTCACAGGCAGCCCTAAAGCCAATGCGAGCAGCGGTCTTGAATGCCATTTCGTTAGAGTCTACGGGATGATAGCTACCGTCGAATACCGCTACCTTAATGTCAACCATGGGATACCCAGCCAAGAAGCCTTCAGCCATGGCTTCCTGCACGCCCTTATCAACGGCAGGAATCAGACCGCCCGGAATAGCACCGCCTTTGATTTCGTCAACGAATTCGTAGCCAGCACCTGGGTTCGGGGAAAGACGCAACCAGCAGTCGCCGAACTGGCCAGCGCCACCCGTTTGCTTCTTATGACGACCCTGAGCTTCGGCGGTCTTGCGAATGGTTTCACGATACGGAACACGAACAGGAACCAGCTTAGCTTCAACGCCCGTTTGTTCCTTCAGGCGGGAAAGTAGCATGTCAACCTGAGCTTCACCCATGGTGGTAACCACGGTCTGGTGGGTTTCTTCGCTGCGGTTAATACGAATAGTGGGATCAACTTCAGCCATACGTGCGAGGAAGGTACCCAGCTTGTCTTCGTCTTTTTTGTTGACCGCTTCAATAGCCACTGGATACTGCGGCGTGGGCAGCGGCAGCGGGTCGATGGAAATTTCGCCTGACTGGGAAAGCGTGTCGCCCGACTTAGTTTCGGAAAGCTTCGGAACCACAATAATGTCGCCAGCCTTTGCGCTTTTGACGTCCGTAGGCTCCTTGCCCATCATGACATACAAATGACCCAGGCGTTCTTTTTTGCCCGTGCGGGAGTTGATGAGTTCCATGCCAGGTTCCAGAATGCCCGCCAGAACTTTAAGGAAGCTCATGCGGCCAACGAACGGGTCGGACAGCGTTTTGAACACAAACGCTGCAGGACGCTTGGTTTCGTCGATAGCGATGGTGTCGCCGCCGGCCATCTGGAAGCGACCGTGTGAACGCGGATGCGGGAAGTACGTGCAGATGTCTTCCATGAGGCCCTGAATGCCTTGCTTGATGATGGTAGAACCAACAAACACCGGAATGAAGAGTTCCTGAGCAATGGCCTTATCCAGCAGCGATTCCAGTTCTTCCTGGGTCAGCTGTTCTTCGCCGTCCAGGTACTTCATCATGAGTTCGTCATCAGCTTCAGCAACCAGGTCACAGAGCTTGTCGCGTGCATTTTGAGCTGCGTCAGCATATTCAGCAGGAATGTCTTCGATGCGTTCTGCCGTGCCGTCGCCGTCAAAGTAACGAGCCTTCATACGAATGATGTCGATGACGCCCTTGAAGTCTTTGTCTACCCCAATAGGAATAGTAACGGCGCCCAAACGAGAACCGAAGCGTGCATGGAGGGTTGCCATGGCGGCGTCGAAGTTCGCGTTTTCACGGTCAATGTGGTTGATGAATACTGCGCGAGAAAGACGCATGTTTTCTGCTTCGCGCCAAAGTTTGGTGGTCATAACCTGCGGACCAGCCACTGCGTCAACCACAAACAATGCCATTTCAGCGGCCTGCATGGTGGCTAACGTGTCACCAATAAAGTCTGGGTGACCAGAGGTGTCTAACAGGTTGATTTTGAAGTCCTTGTAAGGAATAGGTGCAATGGACGTGCTAATGGTGAACTTGCGCTTGATTTCTTCGGCGTCATAGTCCAGATAAGACTTGCCATCGTGAGTTGTGCCCATACGCGGAGTTTTGCCGGAGACGTAGAGCATTGCTTCGGCCAGAGACGTTTTGCCGGCACCGTCTTGACCGACAAGCACAATGTTGCGCACATGTTCTGTAGCAGGAGCTGCCATAATGACCACCAACTTTCTTGTTAGATTGTCTTTCGCGCACGCTTTCAATAAATGAATGCTATTACGCTATCAGCAAATTTCAGTATAGCGAAAGTCAGGGGTTTTTCAGCGGCGATTTTAGGCTTACGTGGGTATTTGTTAAAATTCGGACAACTAACGCATTGATTAATCGGGCTGCTTTGCCGCCCCTGTGAAGGATTACTATGAACTACCATAAAGCAACGTTTAAAGCTGCCTACGGAACCTCTTCTCAGTTGCCACCCAGTACGCACCCAGAGGTCTCATTTGCGGGACGTTCCAACGTGGGCAAGTCTTCTCTTTTGAATAAGCTTATGTATAGAAAGGGTTTGGCGAAGGTATCTGCCACGCCTGGCAAAACAGCCACCATTAATTTTTACGACGTTGACGGCGTAGACTTTGTGGATTTGCCTGGCTATGGCTTTGCGAAGGTATCCAAAAAGGAAAAAGACCGCTGGTCGGAGCTTATTGAGGGCTACTTCAACGACGAGCGCATTTTTTCTCTGGTGGTAGCGCTGATTGACATTCGTCACGAAGCCACGCTGCTGGATGTACACATGGTGGAATTTCTGCGCGAAAGCGGGTTACCTTTCGCCATTGTGCTGACAAAAGCCGACAAGCTTTCCAAGCAGCAAACCATTAAGCAGACGGCTGCCATCCGCAAGCAGCTGAAGCTGCCGAAGGAAGTCCCGTTTATTGCTACTTCCTCCGAAAAAGGCACAGGTATAGACGATCTTCGTGCCTTAATTGGGGAATATATTTAGCGGCGACTTTGTGATTTCTTTTTGACTTGGAGCAATAAACTTTTTCCAGGGACTTTTTTGTAGTTTGCTCAACTTTTTCGAGGGACTTTTTGGCAATATCGCAACTTTTTCCAGGGACTTTTTGCGGAATTGCACCGCCTGAATGCAAAATTCGCTTAAAAATGCACTGCGACAGTGCATTTTTTTGCTATAATCTGCACTGTGGCAGTGCAAATACTTCACAAAACCAGAGGAACGAAGGTTCGAAATGGAAACGCTCTACGAATACATGCAGAACCAACTAGCGCACACCAACAGCTCTTTCAAGCGCTATCAATACAGTCGTATCAACTGGGAAAACAGAATGCTTGCCTTGGTTGGACCGCGCGGTGTAGGTAAAACTACCCTCTTTCTGCAACGTATTCAGGAAGCTCATCCGGACGGCAGTGCGCTCTACGTAAGCGCAGATCACCTCTATTTCACTACACATACGCTTTTGGAAGTTGCGGACGCTTTCCAGAAGAACGGTGGGACACACCTGTTTATTGACGAAGTGCACAAGTATCCAGGTTGGTCCCGCGAACTGAAGAACATATACGATGCTTATCCCAGCCTACACGTTTGCTTTACAGGGTCTTCAGTCCTGGATATAGAAAAGGGTGAAGCAGATCTTTCGCGCCGCGCGCCGCGCTACTTAATGCAAGGGCTTTCGTTTCGTGAATTCTTGAAGATTCGCCACAATATTGACGCGCCACAGTTAACGCTTGACCAGATTCTGGAAAACCAAGCAACTATTCCTGGCGTTGAGCACCCTTTACCCCTGTTTGAAGAATACCTCCATACGGGATATTACCCCTTTGGAACCGACGCTGACTTTGAAGTGGAATTGCGCCAAGTTATAACGCGCACCATTGAACAAGACATTCCCGCTTACGCGCAGATGACCATGGCAACCGCTAGAAAGCTATTGAAGCTTATGGTGGTTATTAGCGAACTAGTGCCGTTTAAGCCTAACATGAGTAATTTAGCCAAGCAGATTCAGGTGAGTAGAAACAATGTGGAAGACTACTTAATCTACCTGGAAAAGGCCGGCATGATTGCTCTTCTTCGTACAGGAGCTAGCGGGTTGGGGGCGTTAGGTAAGGCCGAAAAGGTTTATCTAGACAACCCAAATATTCTATACAATCTTTCTGAATCGGCAGATATAGGCACCGTTCGCGAAACATTCTTCCTCAACCAGATGCGCGTAAATCAGCTGGTCACCGCTTCATCAGCAGCTGATTTCGAAATAAAGGGTTGTACATTTGAAATTGGTGGACTAAACAAGGGACAAAGCCAGATTAAGGGTGTTAGCAATGGCTTCGTGGTAAAAGACGGGATTGAACACGGCTTCGGCAACGTCATCCCGCTTTGGACGTTTGGGTTGAATTACTAGGGTTTGAAAGAGAAGGGCTTAAAAGCAAGCCCCTTCTCTTGCAGACAACGACAGCTAGCTTTCTGTCATGCGGACGACTGCGCCTTCGGTGTCCCAGTATTCCCACAGACCTGGGATTTCAGAGCCGTCAGGTTTTACCTCTATCCACCATGCCCACTCGGGTTCGCCGTATGGAACGAATTTACGCGTGCCGTCTAGACTAACTAGATTGGCGCCCTCGCGTTTTACTGCAACTTTGTCGGCGCAATTGTTTGTATGTAAAGTGGTGTTTTCGTTGGTGTTCATAGAGCCTTCTTTAATCTTTTTTTGCCCGTAATTTCTTCTATTTTATAAACCACCAGCACGATTAAAAGTTAGCAGTTGCGTTTAATCGGTTCACACTCATCCTATTCCGAGAAAAGGTGGATTTCCACCTGGTTTCGGAATAGAACAGCTTTTGCCTAAAAGGGTGAGGTTTACTACAACAACACCCGCCCTTTTCGGGAATTTTGCGCTAATATGCTTTCGGCAAAAAACAACTTGGGGTGCCGCTGAAATGACCCCGCAGCCAGCCAAAAGGATGCGCAACAACCGAAAGACCCCGCAGGTAACTGAAAGAATACGCCGCAGCCGAAAGAACGGGCATGAACAAAACCGAATTGGAACAGAAATTGGCAAAGCAAAGCATGAAGAAGTTTTCAAAAGGCAAGCTCACCGTTTCTGGTCTTATTGTCTGCCTGTTATTGGCCGTTGCAGTCGGCTGTTCTGCCTTAGGGCTTGGCGGCGCCGAAGAAGAAAACTCCTATATCTTTGGCGAAGGCGGATCAGCCGAAATCTCTGTCCAGCAGGCTGAAAAAGAAGCCTCCGCGGGCGAAGACGCATTCGACCTCGCCAAGGTTCCTAACTACACTGGCTCACCTTGGACCATCGTCAACAACAATGAGCCCGAACTTTCCACCGCCAACGCCAAAGGCATAACCGAATTCTATTCACCCCTAGACGACCTGGGGCGATGCGGTACCACCATTGCTTTAATTGGCCCAGAAACCCTGCCTACAGAAAAGCGCAAAGACATCGGGATGATCAAACCCACCGGTTGGCATACGGTGCGCTACGACGACCTCATTGAAGACAAGTACCTCTACAATCGCTGTCACCTGATTGGCCATCAACTGGCTGGCGAAGATGCCAACAAAAACAATCTCATCACGGGCACGCGCTACATGAATACCGAAGGCATGCTGCCCTTCGAAAACGAAGTTGCTGAATATGTCCACTCCACGGGCAACCACGTGCTATACCGCTGCACCCCTATCTTCGTGGATGATGAACTGGTCGCTCGCGGTGTTCACATGGAAGCACTATCCGTTGAGGATAACGGCGAAGGCGTGAAATTCGACGTATTCTGCTACAACGTGCAGCCTGGCATCAGTATTGATTATGCCACGGGCGAAAGCTGGCGCGATGAAACCATGCTTTTGGGGATTACGGATGATGGGTCGCCTGCTGCGGATAGCACGAATGGCTCAAGCGGTTCAAGCAGCGGCACAAACAATGCCGAAGGTTCCGCGAACGCTTCGGGCGAATCGGCTTCAGAAGGCTCGGCTGCTGAAACCGAACTAACCTATGTACTGAATACGAAATCGCATAAATTCCACCTGCCCACCTGCGATGGCGCCCAGGATATGAACGCAAACAACAAGCAAGAATTCACAGGTACCCGAAGCGAACTCATCGACGAAGGGTATTCGCCCTGTCAGGCGTGCAACCCATAACAGTAAACCTGGAAACCCAAAAGACACGTCCCCTTGGTTCCCATGGTTTCATGGCTTCGTCCTGACAAGCATGTAATCCTTAGAATCTATTTGTGCTTATAACCGGTATAAATTGATGCCACCGCGCAAATTAACATAGCCCAACCAAAAAACTTATGCATCTTCATAGCGTTCCCTTTCCTCCTGCTCTTAAGTAATCCTAATCTTGCCCTAATCTTGCTCTAATTAAATCACGATTAGAAAAAATGTTTGCTAAGGTTGACTTATATCAAGTATACCACTATTCTTGTCAATAGTTAGTTAAGGCTAACTTAGTTGTTAAAAATTCAGATATGTTTCGAAGCTAGATGCATCTTTTGCATTCGCTCTGTTTTGCACCGCCGTGTTTCGATTCCGTCTGAGCGCTAAACACCAAACAACTAAGAGAGCTCTGTCGAACTGGCAATAAGGAGGTTACCATGGGCATGAAAACAGGATCGTTGCTGGTAGGAGCAGGCTTTTTGCTGGGAACTGTAGGCGTAAAAGCACTCACGAGCCAACAAGCAAAGCGCTGCTATGTACAAAGTGCAGCATATGCACTTCGTGCCAAGCAGTATTACGAAGAAGTGGTTGAACAGGCAAAAGCCGAGGTGGATGACATTATTGCCGAAGCAGAATACATCAACACGCAAGCTGCCGCTGAAGAGGCCGTGGAAGTTGCTCCCGAGTCGATCCCCGAACCCACTAAAGAAGAAACAAAGAAACCTAGGAAGAAAACGGCAGCAAAACCTGCCCAGTAGGCACAGCTTTGCCAAACAGAGCGAAACGAAAGTTGTTTTCGCATGCAGTATTCAATAGTTCATGAAATACCAGGTCGTGTTCGCATTAAGCTGTCGGGTCCCGTTTTAGATTCTCAGCTGGACGCTTTCATAAAAGTACTTGACGCCTGTCCAGAGGTTAAAAGAATTCAGGTGTATGGAAAAATTGGACAAACAGCACTTGAATATCCCGCTTCTGCCGAAGCACGTAACTCGGTTTTAACTTACCTGGACAATCTTACCCCTGCAGACTTTAAGAACGCACAAACAGGTTACACCGTGGCGTTAGCGCCAAGAACCCATGCGCTTATGCTGCAACTTGCGCGCATTGTGGGTGCCTATGTGGCTCGGCGCATGTTCTTTCCCATGCCACTTCGCACCCTTTTCGCACTTAACGCTTTTCGCCCCTTCCTTAAAGGCGCCTGGCAGGCGCTTAGGCATAAAAAGCTCACGGTGCCTGTTTTAGACGCCACGGCCATAGGGATGTCGTTCGTAAAGCGAGATCCCAAAACAGCTAGCCAAACTATGTTTCTTTTGCACGTAGGTGAAGCCTTAGAAGACTACACGCGTGCAGCTTCAGAAAATGAGCTCATCCATTCTTTATTGGATGTTCCCGACACTGTCCAGAAGGTTGAAGGCGACACCGAAATACGTGTTCCCGCTTCAAGTTTGACTCCTGGAGACTTTGTTGCCATACGAACAGGCATGGCAGTTTGTGTAGATGGCGTCGTAGTTGAAGGAACAGCCATGGTCAACCAGGCAACACTTACTGGTGAGCCACTGGCAGTAGAACGCACGGTGGGCGATGATGTTTTCGCAGGAACGGTTGTGGAAGAAGGAAACATTCTGGTTAAAGTTCGCGAAACCACCCAAAGCACAAAGCTGCGTTCTATTGTTTCTTTAGTAGAACAAGCTGAATCATTGAAATCGAACGCGCAAACGCGCATGGAGCGAGCTGCTGACCGTATTGTGCCGTGGAACTTTCTGCTGGCAGGCATTATTGCTTTAGTCACAAGAGACATAACTAAGGTCTCTGCTTCATTGATGGTTGATTATTCGTGCGCTTTGAAGCTTTCTGGCTCCATCGCCGTTATGAGTGCTATGAGCAATGCCGCCAAGCAAGACATCATGGTAAAAGGTGCTAAGTATTTCGAAAAATTTGCCCAAGCAGATACGATTGTGTTTGACAAAACAGGAACTCTTACTGAAGCCGCTCCGAAGCTGGTTCACATTAAGTCGCTTAATGACACTTGGTCTGAAAAGGAAATCTTGCGGTTCGCTGCCTGCTTGGAAGAACACTTCCCCCACCCCGTAGCTCGCGCGGTGGTTCGTGCAGCGCAAGAGCAGAACCTAACCCATCGCGAACGGCACGCCAAAGTAGAGTATTTAGTTGCTCACGGAATTGTTTCTTCGCTAGAAGGTAAGCGTGTCATTATAGGATCCAAACATTTTGTTTTGGAAGACGAACACGCCAGCTTAGACCATACCAAGCTTTCCCAGATAGAAGAAGAGTTTGAAGGGCTTTCTCCGCTCTACCTTGCAATCGACGGACACGTAGTTGGCATATTGGGAATTCAAGACCCCCTGAAGCAGAACGTACCTGAAGCAATTTCCCAGCTGAAACAGCTTGGGTTTAAAAGGGTCATTATGCTGACTGGCGACTCTGCCAAAACGGCGGCCAAAATAGCTCAAGAAGCAGGAATTTGCGAATGGACGGCCGATCTTTTGCCAGAAGAAAAATACGCTTACTTAAAGGAGCTTAAAGACCAAGGTTGCCATATAGCTATGGTGGGCGACGGGGTAAATGACTCGCCGGCACTTTCGTTGGCAGACGTAGGTGTAGCTATGGGTCAAGGGTCAGATATTGCCAAAGAAGTGGCTGATATTGTGCTTTCAGACACCAGTCTTTCTTCGTTGGTAACGTTGCGCCTTCTCAGTTACGGACTAGAACGCCGCCTGCGTAATTCGTATAGAAACATTATCGGATTGAATTCGTTGCTTTTAGCCTTAGGGATTGGCGGAGCTATCACTCCGCAAGCTTCTTCGCTATTGCATAACGCTTCAACGGTAGTCTTTTCGCTGGCTAACACTAACAAATATGTGTAAATCACTGCCTACATAACACTACTTATTCGGACATCCACTCCTCTCGTAGAAACCCCCTGCAACGCCTTCATCGCAGGGGGTTTCGCCTTCTGGCGGTGGGTTTGGGATGCTTGTTCGCTACGCTTTGTCGCAGCGTCAAAAATTTTCGCCGGCTGTGAGACCGGCGAAATATCTTAGTGAATTTGGGTTTTGTCTTTCAGTAGAACGTCGTGCGCGCCACCTTCCACAATGGACGTGGACGATACCACGGTCAGCTTCGCCTTCTGCTGCAGTTCAGGAATGGTTAGCGCACCGCAGTTGCACATGGTGGACTTCACCTTGGAAAGCGTGGTGTCCACGTTGGACTTCAAGCTACCAGCATAGGGCACGTAGCTGTCAACTCCTTCTTCGAAGGACATACCCTTCTTTTCTCCACCGAGGTCATAGCGCTGCCAGTTGCGAGCACGGGCAGAACCTTCACCCCAGTATTCCTTCATGATGGAGCCATTGATGTTCACGCGGTTAGACGGACTTTCGTCAAAACGTGCAAAGTAACGACCAAGCATTACGAAGTCAGAACCCATAGCTAGCGCCAGCGTAATGTGGTGGTCATACACAATGCCACCGTCAGAGCAGATAGGAATATAGATACCCGTTTCTTCGAAGTATTCATCACGCGCACGGGCAACTTCAATAACTGCCGTTGCCTGACCGCGGCCAATACCCTTCTGTTCACGGGTAATGCAGATAGAACCGCCGCCAATGCCTACCTTGATAAAGTCGGCACCAGCATCAGCTAAGAAACGGAAGCCTTCCGCATCCACTACGTTACCAGCGCCTACCTTAACGCTGTCACCATAGTGTTCGCGAATCCATTCAATGGTGAACTTCTGCCAGTCAGAATAACCTTCAGAGCTGTCAATACACAGTACGTCAGCGCCTGCTTCTACCAGGGCAGGAACGCGTTCGGCGTAGTCGCGAGAATTAATGCCCGCGCCTACCATGTAGCGCTTGTGGGCATCCAGCATTTCGTTCGGGTTAGACTTATGAGAATCGTAGTCCTTGCGGAAAACCAGATACAGCAGGTGGTCTTCGGTGTCCACTACGGGCAGAGAGTTCAGTTTGTGATCCCAAATAATGTCGTTTGCTTCCTTGAGCGTAGTTTCAGCGGAGGCAACCACCAAACGCTCACGTGGTGTCATGAAGTCGGCAACTTTTTCGTCCATTGACATGCGAGATAAACGGTAATCGCGCTCAGTTACAACACCCAGCAGTTTGCCGTGAGCAGAACCGTCATGGGTAACAGGCATAGTGGAATGACCGTGCTTTTCCTTCAGGGCAACCACGTCTGCCAGCGTCATTTCAGGAGAAAGGTTAGCATCACTGGTTACAAAGCCTGCCTTGTAGTCTTTCACGCGAGCAACCATGGCAGCTTCGTCTTCAATGCTCTGTGAACCATAAATAAAGGACAAACCGCCTTCGGTAGCCAGCGCAATTGCCAAACCATCGTCAGAAACTGCCTGCATGATGGCGGACACCATAGGAATGTTCAGAGAAATGGCTGGTTCTTCGCCCTTCTTAAACTTGACCAGCGGAGTTTTCAGGCTTACATCCGCAGGTATGCACTTCGACGAAGTGTAACCAGGCACCAGTAAGTATTCATTAAAGGTGCGGGACGGTTCTTCAAAATAAAATGCCATAGCCTGAACTCCTTGTCTGATAGGCGCAAATGCGCAGCTTCCCTCTTGTACCTTCATTATAGACACGGAATGAACAATTTCTGGTAATAACGCTCAGAAATTGCATAAATTTATGCTTGCAAAAATGCCAGATAGCCCTTGTAGGCTTCGTATACGTCTGCCTTGCTGGTAACTTCCCACGGCGCATGCATAGAAAGTACCGCAACGCCCGAATCAATAACATCCATACCGTACTTAGCGGGAATATAGGCAATTGTGCCGCCACCGCCCGCATCTACCTTGCCGAGCTCGGCGGTTTGATACTGCACTTTCGCCTCATCCATAATGCGGCGAATGCGCGCCATGTATTCAGCACTGGCATCATTGGAGCCGCTTTTGCCGCGCGAACCCGTGTATTTATTGAACACCAAACCGCGTCCCAAGAATGCCGAATTCTTGGCTTCAAACACCGCTGCATAAGCAGGGTCGAAGCCGGCAGATACATCTGAAGAAAGCATCTGCGAATTCGCCAGCATACGGCGCAGGGCTAACGGATTCGTTTCGCCCGTTAATGCCAGAATTTCTGCCATGGTGTTTTCGAAGAACTGGGAAGCCATACCTGTAGCGCCCACAGATCCAATTTCTTCCTTGTCTACCAGAATGCACACTGCGGTACGGGTGGTCTGCCCTACTTCCAGCTGAGCGCGCAAGGACGTATAGGCACACACGCGGTCATCTTGTCCATAGCCCAGAATCATGCTGCGGTCAAAACCTGCTTCACGGGCGCGCCCTGCGGGGACTACTTCCAATTCCGCCGATAGAAAGTCTTCTTCGGCGATGCCATACTTTTCTGAAATCAGCTTGAGAAAGTAAGCTTTCACTGGTTCTTTTGGTTTGGCGGCGTCTGCTGATGCGCTGACTGCTTCATTATCAACTTCGCCTACCGTTGCGCCCGCTTCCCCTTCACCTGCGCTTTCAATCAATGGGCGATTTCCTACTAGCAAATCAAGATCTTCGCCTTCAACTACCTTGTTGCCTTTTTTGTCCAACTGCTGGCTTGCCAAATGCACCAACAAATCAGTCACGCAAAAAACGGGATCGTCCGCGGATTCACCAATCACGACGTTCACAACCGTACCATCTGTTTTTGCCACCACCCCATGCAAAGCCAGCGGCAACGTTACCCACTGGTAATTCTTGATGCCGCCGTAATAATGGGTATCCAGAAGCGCAAAGCCGTTGCTTTCATAGAGCGGATTCTGCTTTAAGTCCAAACGCGGACTATCAATGTGTGCACCCAAAATGTTGAGCCCGTCAGCTAGCGGAGCGGTTCCTAGCTGTACCAAAATGAGCGCCTTGCCTTGCGCTTGCGCCCATACCTTGCTTCCCGCATGCAACGTTTGACCAGCCGCAATAGCTTCTTTCAAAGAAACATAGCCCGCCGCTTCTGCTTTTTTAATGGCTGCTGCCGCGCATTCGCGTTCGGTTTTGTTTTCAGAAATGAACGAAATATAAGACGTTGCCAAACTCTCAAGCGCTTCCAAATCTGAAGCACCATATGCTTCCCAGGCTACTTTTGCTTCCATGAGTGTCCTTTCGCTATGCAGTTCATACGTTTCTTTGGCTTCAGTTATTCATTATCTGAGTTTTTACCCACCGAGCAAGTGTTTAACAGCGTGGTTACAAAGCTTTTTCGTCAAAGAAACAGCTTTTCAACGAACCCGCACCACTAATAAAGAGCAAGCTTTAATGGCGATAGTGTAAAGGTGCCCCCATTCGCTCATTTTTGTGGCAAGATGAAATATTGCAGAATGAACTAGAAAAACGGCAGAAAGCAGGAAAATCATGGGTTTTCTTTCTCGTTTCGAAAATAAAGTTGAAGACACCTTTGAGGGGGCCGCAGACCGAATTTCAAATTCTCCTATCTCGCCCGTTCAAATTGCCAAAAAAGCCGAAAAGCAGATGCGCCGCGAAAAAACGGTGGGCGCCGGCAAGCAGTATGCTCCTACGCTGTATACGGTACTCGTGAACCCTGAAGACGACGAGCGCATGTTTGGGTACTATCCCACCCTGGCTGGCGAAATTGAAACCTATCTGGGAGCTAAAGCCAGCGAAGAAGGCTTGATTATGGACGGACAGCCCTTGGTTCGTTTCTTTGTGGACGACGGGTTGCGTCACGGTAAGTTTGACGTCATTGCTGAAGCTGTTGCCGCTCCGCTGGTTGCACAGCTCCGCGAAGAGGAAATGGAGCGCTACGGCATTGCCACACCTAAGCCGCAGGCTCGTTCTCGCGGATTTGCGGGTGCCGGTGCCGCAGGCGCAAATATGCCCGCTGGATACGGCGCGCAAGCAATGCCTGCTGCTGGTCGTAATGCGGTTGGCACAGCTGGGTATGCTGCCGCAGGTGCCGCTGGTATGGCGGGGGCAGCTGCTGGATACAACGCACAAGCCCAGGCTTACCCTCAAGAAGCACAGGACGACTATTACCAGGAACCCTTGCCGGACGTTCCTGAAAACGAAATTGACTACAGTGCAGACTACGGCGAATACACCTTCGATTCACGCGACTTTGCAAGCTTCGAAAACGAATACGCCGAAGAGTCTGCTCAAGACTTCCAGAATGAAGCTGTTATACCTGAACAGCCTGTGGCTAATAATGCGTTTACAGGCATTGATACGTTTGCTGAAGACGCCGCTGCTGTTGCAGCAGCTGAAGCTCCCAACACCGTGGTGTTCGCTGGCGGCGCAGGTCAGGCCGCACCTCTTGCAGGTGCAGCACCAACTGACATCATCCCGATGTCGCTTATCGACATCAACACAAACCGCACGTATCGCTTAGCTTCTGCTCGCCTGCTGGTTGGTCGTGAAGGTTCATGCGACATCGTGCTGCACGACATCAACGCATCGCGCACACATGCGGAACTGACGTTTGACACACAAAACAACCTGTGGATTATCACCGACCTGGGTTCCACCAATGGTACGTTTGTAAATGGTCGCGAAATTACGTCCGAAGCACTGTACCCCAGCGACCGCATCACCATTGGTACCACGAATTTGGTGTTTGCTAACGCTTAATACTAGTTCGGTTACACAGGCGAAGGGATGCACTGGTGATTGACATTATTTTGCTGATTGCACGACTTCTGTTCGTTGCTCTGCTGTACCTCTTCTTGTTTGCTCTTATGAAAACAGGAATTGGTCTGGTACGCGGTCAGCGCAAAAAAGAACGTAGTTGGAGCCTTTCGGTAGAAAAGGGTCCGAAAGAACTGCGCGGCGTTAACATTTCGGTTCGCGGACCAGTTATTGTAGGTCGCAGCCCTGGAGCCGACATCGTGATTGCTGCTGGGTATGTTTCAGCGCGCCACGCACGCTTTACCCTCATGGGTCAAAACCTCTTCGTGGAAGATTTGGGATCCACCAACGGCACCGCCGTCAATGGACAGCGCATTTTTGAACCCGTAGCACTTAAAAACAATGACGTCGTAAACGTTGGCGACGTTGCTATTCGCGTTAGGTTTGCCTAATGACTCCGGTATCCCGCAGACAGCATACTTCGTACGCAGCGCATGAAGTGGCTACATTCGGCAGTAGAACTGACGTAGGCTGCGTTCGTGATCATAACGAAGATAACCTAATTGTTGCCCCGCCTCTGTTCGTAGTGGCTGACGGCATGGGCGGACACGCTGCAGGCGAAGTTGCTTCCGAAATTACCGTCAACGTTTTAGCGGAAACAGCACCCGTACACGCCGACGCAAACGAACTGGCAAATGCTGTTATGACAGCGAACCACGCCGTACTCCGTGCTGCTGAAGAAGGGCGCGGTCGTCACGGCATGGGGACTACCTGCACGGCAGCACTCTTGGAAGGCGAGCGTCTGGTTGTTGCACAGGTGGGCGATTCGCGTGCCTACCTTCTCCACCAAGGTGAGCTGCAGCAAATTACGCGTGACCATAGTCTGATGGCAGACATGATTGAAGCTGGACAGCTTACCCCCGAAGAAGCACGTGTTCACCCTCAGCGTTCAGTTATCACGCGTGCGTTGGGCAGTGACCCACTCATGCAGCCTGACCTATACGAAATCAACGTTGAAAGCGGCGACCGTCTTTTACTTTGCTCGGACGGTCTTTCAGGTATGGTTTGCAACGAAGAAATCGAACGCACCATGCTGCGTATTCGCGATCCGCAACAATGTGCCTCTGCCTTGGTCGACAAGGCTCTTGCAAACGGCGGCCACGACAACGTAACCGTCATTATTGCTGATGTAGTTGGGTATGAAGAAAAGCGCACCCATAAACTGGCGCGCAAGACAAAAATCAACATTGGTATTGTGCTGGCACTCTTGTTAGTAATAATTGCCGGTGCATTTGCAGGATTTAATTACCTGATTAACAACCACGCTTATCTTGCCGTACACGAAGGCAAGGTAGCTATTTATAAAGGCTATCCTGGTAGCCTACTTGGTATTCCGCTTTCAGAAATGGAAGAAGAAACCAGCCTTGAGGTTGCCGACTTACAAAAAATCCAGCCCGCCTTGGTGAATCGCCTCCAAAGCGAAAGCGGCGTAGAGGCCGACAGCGTAGACGCGGCGCGTAAGCTGGTAGAAACCTACGAAGAACAAATTGCCGAACGCGAGCAAGCACTTTCGGCGGTAGCTTCGGGCGCACAAGCTGGTGCTTCTAACGCGGGTACTCCTGGCGCTTCAGGCGCTTCAGCTACTTCTGGTGCTTCTGGCACCAGCGGCACCACAACCCCTCATGCTTCAGGTAGCGCAACAGCTGCTTCACAGGGAACTTCCCAAGGTTCAGCACAAAGCACCCCACAAGGAGCACGCTCATGACACGCAGAAATCTCGAGCTCATACTGCTCTGCGTTGCAGCGCCCCTTGTTGTCCTCATCTTTGCCATGCTGGCACTTAATGCTGGCGAAGAAGTGGGCTTGAATTCCCTGGGCGTACCCATTGGTATTTTCGCCGCGTTTATTGTGGCTCACCTGGCAATTCGTAAGTTTGCCCCAGGTGCTGACCCCGCCATTTTACCCATTACCTTTGCCTTGGCTGGCATTGGCATTGCCTTTGTGACGCGCTTAGCTCCTGATCAGGCTGCGCGCCAGGTAATGTGGCTTTTCTTGGGCGTTGCCGCCATGATTCTCATCTTGATTTTCCTAAGGAAACAAGAACGCCTAGCAAACTATAAGTACACCCTCATGATTGTGGGCTTTTTGCTGCTGCTTTCCCCTATGCTTCCTGTTATAGGCCAGGAAATTAACGGTAGCCGCATTTGGCTGAACTTCTTCGGCGTGCTTTCATTCCAGCCTGGCGAAATAGCGAAGATAGTTATTGTTCTGTTCTTGGCAGGCTACCTTGCTCAAAACCGCGAAATGCTTTCAGTGTTCACGTGGCGCGTAGGACCTGTACGTCTGCCTGACCTGCGTACTATTCTGCCGCTTATTCTGATGTGGCTGGTAGCTGTTGCTATTGTTGTCTTCGAAAAAGACCTGGGCAGCGCATTGGTATTCTTCTTCGTGTTCTTGATAATGCTCTATGTAGCAACCGGCAAAAAGTTTTACCTGGCAGTAGGTTTGGGTTTGGCTGGTCTTGCTGCCGTTGTGCTGTTCTTCCTCTTTGGGCACGTACAAACACGTGTGCAAATTTGGCTTGACCCGTTTGCCGACGCACAAAACACGGGCTACCAAATTGTGCAGGCAATTTATTCCATGGCCGACGGTGACCTTTTCGGCGTTGGCATTGGCCGAGGCATGGCAGACACCATTCCTTACGTCCAAAACGACTTCATCTTCGCCGCCATCGCTGAAGAAGCAGGTCTTTTGGGTGCCGCCGGGGTCTTGCTTCTGTATCTGTGCTTCGCCATCCGTGGCTTTGTAACCGCTGCCCGCGCAAAGAACGACGTGAGTTCGTTTATTGCCGTAGGTGTTACTTCTATTGTGGTTTTGCAGGCATTCATCATCGTGGGCGGTGTGACTCGCCTGATTCCTCTGACAGGTATTACCCTGCCCTTCATCAGTCAGGGCGGTTCTTCATTGCTGGCTAGTTTTATTGGCGTGGGCTTTTTGCTTCGCTGTGGTGACGAAGGCACAGGTGTTGGCACCGAAATGGCCAGCGCAACTACTACCCTTCACAGCAACAGCGTGCTTGGCCGCGTTTCGTTGGGTAAACGCCTCACGAACTCTATGATTATCTGCTCAACCATGTTCGCGCTTCTGGTGGCAAACCTGACACTCATCATGGTGGTGCAGGCTGACACGTACAAGAACATGCCTGGCAACAATCACACCATTGCCCACGAACAGCGCACCGAACGTGGCTCTATCTCTACCTACGACGGTGTCATTTTGGCACAAAGCGTTTTGCAAGATGACGGCACCTACGAGCGCGAATACCCTGCTGGTGACTTGGCTAGCCATGTTGTTGGCTACGCATCCGAAAAGTACGGAACAAGCGGTATTGAAGCCACCTACAACGAAACCCTGAAGGGTCAGCAGAACTTCGCCAGCTGGACTGATGTTATCAATTCACTTTCTGGCATTGGCACCGCAGGTAACGACATAACGCTCACCTTGAATTCGGAAATCCAGCAAGCTGCCCAGAATGCTCTTTCGGGCGAAACAGGTGCCTGCGTAGTTATGGATCCCGAAACGGGTGCAGTATTGGCAATGGCATCTTCGCCCACCTACAACATCTCTGACGTTGATAGTATTTTGAGCGCTTCGGCTGAAGGTGAAGGCGGTAGCCAGCTTTACAACCGCGCAACCGCCCTGTATGCACCCGGTTCGACCTTTAAGATGGTGACGCTTTCCACCGCTATTGAAGACGGCGTGGCAAACGAAGAAACCACCTTTGAGGCACCCGCTGAAATTGAAATTGGCAACGCCACCGTTTCTAACTTCAACAATCATGACTATGGCACCGTTTCCTTGGCGCGAGCTACTGAGCTTTCGTCGAACACTGCCTTTGGTCAGCTAGGTGTTGAAATGGGTGCAGAAGCGCTCGTATCAGGTGCTGAGGACTTCGGATTCAATGAAGAACTTGACTTTGACCTACCTGTTTCTACCTCGCTTATGCCTAACCCCGATGAAATGACTGAATGGGAAACGGCATGGGCAGCCGCAGGCGAACCAGTTGGTGAACACGAAAGCCCCGCTGGTCCGCAGGCAAGCGTGCTGGAAATGGCATTGGTTGGCTGCGCTATCGCAAACGAAGGCACCATTATGCAGCCGTATTTGGTTGAAGGCATTTACAACGCACAGGGTGAAGCTAGCTACAAGGCTGAACCCACGAAACTCAAACAAGCAATTAGCGCCGCTACAGCAGAACGCGTGAAAACCGTTCTGGAAGGCGTTGTTACTGACGGTACGGGTACTGCCGCTGCCATCAGTGGCGTGAAGGTGGCTGGTAAAACAGGTACCGCAGAAAAAGCTGACCACAACGACAGCTGGTTTGTTGGTATGGCACCTGCAGACAATCCGCGTGTTGTGGTTGCCATTGTTATTGAAGCAGGTGACGAAGGAGAAGGTGCCGCAAAGGCTCATGACATTCTGCAAACTGCTCTGCAGGTGCAGGGGCTTCTGTAAAAGAATTCCCTTGACCTATGAGAGTGCAACCGTAGTAAGAAGCACAGTAAGAAGAGCCGCAGCGATACCGAAAGAAGCGCAAATGCGCTATCCTGTGCGATAGCGCAAAAAACTATATGAAAACGCACACCGCGCAAGATGAAGGAGCAACAACGTGACTGCAAGTATGACCGGTAGAACACTCAGCAACCGCTACCTGATTACCGAACGCATTGGCATTGGCGGAATGGCCGAAGTTTACCGTGCACAAGACAACGTTCTCGGCCGCCTGGTGGCTATCAAGACCATGCTCCCCCAGTATGCTGCCGACAGCAATTTCACGCAGCGCTTCCGCCAAGAAGCGGCAGCTGCTGCTAATCTGCAAAGTCCCTACATCGTAAACGTATACGACTGGGGTCAAGATGATGGCACGTATTACATTGTGATGGAATTCGTTCGCGGTTCCGATTTGAAGTCTGCCATCAAACAACGTGGTGCTATCAATCAGCGCAAGGTTGCTGAAATTGGTGCGCAGGTATGCCAGG
This sequence comes from uncultured Coriobacteriaceae bacterium, assembly GCA_949294735.1. GTDB lineage: Bacteria > Actinomycetota > Coriobacteriia > Coriobacteriales > Eggerthellaceae > CASFII01. The sequence goes on from CASFII010000006.1 coordinate 556,458, forward strand.
CACTTTCGGTTGCTCATAACCAAGACATTATTCACCGCGACATCAAGCCACAAAACATCATGGTACAGCCCGACGGCAACGTTAAGGTCATGGACTTTGGCATTGCACGCGCAAAGAATTCCGTGATGCAGCACACTTCTGCGGTACTAGGCACAGCTCACTATATTTCTCCTGAACAGGCACAGGGTAAAGAGCTCACTGCCGCCAGTGACATTTATTCCTTGGGCGTGGTGCTATTTGAAGCTGCTACGGGTGAACTGCCTTTTGATGGCCCTGATGCCGTCAACGTTGCTATGCAGCAGGTTCAAGATTTACCTCCGCTGCCCAGCGAAATCAAACCTGATATTGATCCTACCCTGGAAGCTATCATCTTAAAGGCCATGGAAAAGAATCCGGCCGACCGTTTTGCTACGGCAAGCGAAATGCGCTCCGCGCTAAATAATTTCCTGGCTGGCCGTCCAGTTAATTTGGAAGGCTTTGGCGCTGCACGCACCGCCATTCTGGGTGGTGCCATGGGTGCTGGTGCTGTAGGTAGCGCAGCTGCTGCAACTGCTGTTTTGGGTGGTAGTTCCGCTGATGCAACGCAGGTTATGCCTGGTGCCGCTATGGGTGGTGCCGGTTCCGTTGGCGGAGCAACGCAGGTAATGCCTGGAGGCTACACTCCTACTTCTGCTAATGGCAAGGGTGGCCACGGCGGAAAGAACGGAAAGTCCTCCCATTACCAGGGCGGCTCTTCTGGACCTGAGAAGAAGAAGCCTATTGCGATAATTGCCGTAGCCGCTATTGCCGCACTTGCGCTCATTGGTGGCATTGTATTCTTCCTCATGAACGGGCAAACGGGCGAACCAGTTCCCAATGTAGAGGGCATGGCCTATGAAACGGCTGAACAAACTTTGGTAGAGGCTGGATTTGAAGTTGGCACGGTAGATGGCAAGTTCGACGAAAGCGTTGAAGAAGGCCACGTTATTAGCCAAGATCCGCCTGCAGAAACAAAACGCCCCTTAGGCAGCAAGATTAACCTGGTAATTTCTCAGGGCACCCAGGAACTAGTTGTCCCTGATTTGGAAAACATGACTGCCGACGAGGCGCGTCAGGCACTGGCTGCCAAAGGATTAAACTACGAAGCTGGTCCTGCCGAATATTCTGATGAAATTGAAAAAGACAAGGTTTGCCGCCAAAGCCCAGCCGCTGGTGAAACCATCGAAGCTGGCGCTACGGTTACCTACTATCTGTCACTTGGCGTTGAGCCCGTTGAAGTTCCTTCAGTTATTGGGTACTCGGAAGGTGACGCTACCAGCATTTTGAACGACGCCGGCTTTAAGGTGTCGGTTGAATACACTTCTTCTGACGAAAGCAAAGGCACGGTTGTAGGACAAACCCCCAACGGTGGCATGCTTGAAAAGGGAGAATCGGTAACTATTACGGTTAGCGAAGGACCTGCGGGCGTTAAAGTTCCTAACGTAGTTGGAAAGTCGGAAAATGCCGCTCTGACCGCCATCACCAACGCGGGTCTGACCATGACAGTTGACTACGAAAGCAGCGACACCGTGGCTGCGGGTAAGGTCATCAGCCAAGATCCTTCAAGCGGTAGGCTCGAAAAGGGCGACTACGTATACGTGGTAATCAGCACAGGACCTGCAGCATCTGAACCTGCAGCAAAAGAGCAGTAGTTCACTGAATCTGTAAGCTATGAACGTCCACTAAAAACTAAAAGCCCACTTCGGTGGGCTTTTTCAATAGCTCCACCCTCTGTCAGTAGGATGAACCCACCTCGAAAGGTGGGTGCTCGCATCTGGTTTCCTGGCTTTCGTATCAACAGATACGAATCTCCATTTCGCCAGCTTCTAAAGCTCCCTAAGACTATAATGTCGGTTCATCGCAATGACTGACGAGGGTAGAACCTACCTATGAGTATACTGAAGCACCCCCTAAGAACAAGTCTTGACTTATTCGGGCGAATGCTGTTTATTTAGTTATGTTGTGTCTATTTACCTTATGAGCGCGCCTTGGGCGCGTTTTTTGATGCTCGAATGGACATGGCTCAGGGGGAAACGTTTAGATCTGCGAACGCTACGAGCAGACAGCGCTACAGACACCACTGCCTTTTCCGCAGCCTCAAAAGCTACTCAACCTCTGGCAAACGCACTGTAAACGTAGTTCCAATACCCATTTCGCTGTCTACGGTGATAGTGCCGTTGTGATACAAAACAGCGTGCTTCACAATAGCCAAACCTAAACCTGTACCGCCTGTTTCTTTGGAACGGCTTTTGTCAATGCGGAAGAAGCGCTCGAAGATCTTATCTTTCATTTCATCAGGAATGCCAGGTCCTGTGTCGGTGACGCGCAGAACTACCTGGTTCTGCGCCTTCATGCTGGTGTCACCAGGCGCACGACGCAACAAGGACGCCTGCTGCGGCGTCATGCCCGTATCAACATTTGCAAAAGCATTGGGAACTACTTCGGTACTTACACTTACCCAAACCTTCCCATCGGGATGGTTGTAGCGAATGGCGTTTTCAATCAGATTGTGTAGCATTTCACCAATTAGCGCTTCAGTACCAGCAACAAAGGCTTCTTTACCCTCTACTTCCACCGTCACTTGCTGTTCTTGAGCGAACGTTTCCAAACGCATCTTTTCACGCTGGGCAATTTCAAGCAGATCAATCCTGGTGGCAACTTCACTGTCAAACGCCGTTTCGTCCAGGCGGGAAAGCATCAGTACGTCGTTAATTAGAGAACGCATGGCCTGCGCTTCTTCGTAGACAAGCCCTGCAAACTTCTTCTGATCTTCTGGAGCTACCATGCCGTTTTGCATGAGTTCCGCATACCCAGAAATAACCTGCAGCGGTGTCTTCATTTCGTGACTTACATTGCTAGAAAAATCGCGACGGAGGTTTTCTGCTTCTGCAAGTTCTTCGTTTTGACGACGCAAGAGCGTTTGCTGCTCATCAACACGACGAAGCAATGGTGTCATTTCCGAATAGATTTCATTTTCGAGCGGGTCGGCTAGGTTCAACGCATCAATTGGCTTCATGATGCGATTCGTCAGAATACGGGAAAGCAAGAACACCAAGCCTGCAACCACAATGATAGTGATGAAAATAGGCGTTGTCATGCGCCCCAAAAAAGCAAACAGCGATTCACGGTTTTCCGAAAGACGCACTACCCCACCATCGTCCAGACGCACGGCGGCATAGATGGTGTCGGTTTTCAGGGTTTCAGAATAACGGGTAAGGTGCGCCACACCGCCATTCCCTGCAGCCAATACCTCAGGACGGCTACCGTGGTTTTCCATGGTACTAGCGTCTTTGGCGCTGTCATAAAGCACCGTTCCGTCCGCGTCAATCAGCGTATAGCGCACACGCCCAGGGAATTGCTCAGAAAGCAGGTTAATGTTTGAATCTTTCTCGGAAACATTCAGCGCTTCTGCTGCATCCTGCGCCAAGACACTTAACTTCTGTTCGCCGTCTTGTTCATAGGATTCGTAAAAGATAGAGCTTATAACCACACCGAACACAACAAGGATAACCAGACTGAATACCAGAACGGTACTAAAAATACTGCCTGAGAGGCTTTTTGTCTGCTTCACCGCTGCGTTCATGGGGTCTACCTGCTTTATGCAGGATGTTTAACGCAATAGCCTACACCACGAACCGTTTGAATATATGAATCGGCACCCTCATGTGCTGCTGCCAATTTTTGACGCAACGTCTGGATATGCACATCAACCGTGCGCGTTTCTCCCGCAAAGCTAATGTCCCACACACCTTCTAAGAGCTGGCTACGAGAAAGCACACGTCCTTCGTTTTGCATAAGCATACGAAGTAAGTCGAATTCTTTCAGAGTAAGTTCTACCGGTTTACCCGCAACTTCTACGCTATGGGAAGAAGTGGTTAGGGTGATGTCTCCGCACGTTAGCTCATCGCTAGCAGGGGTAGTCTGAGCAGAAGCACGGCGCAACAGCGCGTTTACCCTGGAAACCAGCTCCATCATACCGAACGGTTTCGCCAGGTAATCATCTGCACCTGCGTCCAGGCCACACACCTTGTCGTATTCTGTGCCCTTGGCAGTAAGCATCATAACGGGAACATGTTTGGTGTCAGAATTTGCACGAAGCTGTTGCAGAATTTCTAGACCATCAACTTCAGGAAGCATGATGTCCAAAAGCACCAAATCGGGTAATTTTTGCGCACAAGCGTCAAAGAACTCTTTTGCCGAAACAAACCCCTGCGCTTCAAAGCCTGCCTGCTTAAGCGCGTAGATAGTCAGGTCGCGAATGTTGGTATCGTCTTCGACGTAGTAAATCATTTTGCTCCACCAATCTTTAGGGCAGCCACCCTATGCGGCTGCCCTAAGCTTTGCCTGAGTAAGAAGTGTTAGTTTATTTTAACCGAAACGACCCGCAACATAATCGGCAGTGCGTGAGTCTTTTGGATTCGTGAAGATATCATCCGTGCTGCCGGCTTCCACCATTTCGCCCAGCAGGAAAAATGCCGTGCGGTCAGACACACGCAGAGCCTGCAGCATATTGTGCGTAACCATGACAACGGTGTATTTCTTCTTGAGTTCGCCTACCAACTCTTCAATTTTAGCCGTAGAAATAGGGTCAAGCGCAGACGTGCTTTCGTCCATGAGCAAAACTTCGGGACGCACCGCCAAGGCACGCGCAATGCAGAGACGTTGCTGTTGACCACCGGAAAGACTCAAAGCGTTCTTCTTAAGGCGATCCTTAAGCTCATCCCAAATAGCGGCGTCACGAAGCGACTGTTCGACGATTTCATCAAGCTGAGCGCGTTTTTTAATACCATGCGTGCGCGGACCAAACGCAATGTTGTCGTAGATACTCATAGGAAATGGGTTCGGCTGCTGAAAGACCATACCCACACGACGACGCAAGTCGTTTACGTCTAGATCGTTATAAATGTCTTCACCATCAAGAGCAATGCGACCCTGCACGCGGCAACCTTCTACCAGGTCGTTCATGCGGTTCAAGGTTTTAAGCAGCGTGGACTTGCCGCAACCAGAAGGACCAATTAAAGCCGTTACCTGGTTCTTGCGGAATTCCAAATTGATGTTCTTAAGCGCATGGAAATCACCATAGTGAAGGTTCAAGTCGAACACGCTCATCTTTACAGGCGTAATTCGCGGAGCTTCGTGACCCTCTTCTGCGGAAGAAACATGTGCTGGAATATAGGCAGGGTTATGTGCCGCTTCCTTGCGTTCTGCAGAAGTTCCAGGAATTACCGTACCAGCAACGGGTTCGGTAGTACGAAGCTGCGTTTCTGTATTCACAGCAGAATTAGTCATCTATGTCTCCCTTATTCATTTTCTTTGCCACAAAGGTGGCCAACAGATTCAACGCCACCACTACAACAAGCAGCACAACTGCCGTGGCGTAGGTTTCGTTAATGTGCAGACCTTCGCTTGCCAACAAATACATGTGTACTGAAAGCGTACGCGTGGAATCGAAAAGCGCAGCAGCGCCAGCAGCAAGGTTCGGGATTTCTGCAATAGAACCTGCTGTAAAGATGAGAGCTGCCACTTCGCCAACACAGCGGCCAAGCGCCAGAATTACGCCGCCCAAAATGCCGGGGATGGCAGAAGGCAGCACGCAACGAAAGACCGTGCGCAAACGTCCAGCACCCAAGCCGAAGCCGCCTTCTCGGTACGAATCAGGAACCGCTAACAGTGCCTCTTCGGTGGTACGCATAACCACGGGAAGTACCATGATGGCAAGCGTGCAGGCACCCGCCATAAGCGACAGACCCCAGCCCAGCGCCGTTACAAAGAACAACATGCCGAACAGACCGTAGATGATAGAAGGAATGCCTTGCAGCGTTTCGGTTGTAGTGCGCACCAGTTGCACAAACTTGTTGCCACGAGGTGCATATTCCACCAGATAGATTGCTGATCCTACCCCAATGGGCACCGCCATCAAAAGCGAAAGCCCTGCCATTAAAAGCGTATTTATAAGCGCGGGCATCAACGAAACATTGTCGGTGGTGTATTCCCATTCGAAAAGCGAAGGAGTGATGTAGGGAATGCCATTTACCAGGATGTAGCCCACAATGAAAACAAGCGTTGTTGCTGTCAGAAGAGCACCAATGCGCACAATCAGACGGAGCAGGATTGAAAGGATCTTGTTCTTTTGTGCGTTTTTCGCTGCACTCTGGGCATACCAGGTGTCAATTTTGTCTAACGCTCCCCCGCCAAACAGTGCTCCTCCTGCCATGTTGGCCCCTGCGGTACCGGCTGCACCAGCACCAGCAGCATTTGCAGCACTACCAGCGCCTGCGGCAGCACCTGCAAGTTGGGAATTGTTCTTACGTAAAAAGCCCATTATTTCGCTTCACCCCGCTTTTTGATGAGGTTAAACAAAACGGTAAGCATGAGAACGAACACAAACAGGACAACACCTGTAGCAATCAGCGCCTCTCTGTGCATACCAGCTGCGTAGCCCATTTCCAACACGATGTTGGCCGTCATAGTTCGTACGCCATCTAGGATGCTGTTTGGCATGACTACCTGGTTACCTGCAACCATGATGACTGCCATGGTTTCGCCGATTGCACGACCAATGCCCAAAACAATGCCTGCCATGATGCCTGAACCAGCAGCGGGCACCAACACCCGAAATACCGAGCGTTCGTGCGTAGCGCCCAAAGCCAGAGCACCTTCGTAATATTTCTTCGGAACGGCATCCAGAGCGCTTTGGGCGACGGTGATAATAGTGGGTAAAATCATGATGCCCAGAAGTACCGCCGCGGCCAAAAGCGAAAGACCGCGTCCGCCAATGTTCTCGCGAATGAAGGGAACAATTACAACCAATCCGAAAAAGCCGTATACAACCGAAGGAATGCCTGCCAACAGTTCAACCCCCGGCTTCAAAAATGCTTCCACCTTGCTGCTTGCAAAACGGGAAAGATAAATGGCGCACAAAAGACCGATGGGTACGCCAACCAGAATTGCGCCTGCCGTAACGTAGATACTGCCGACAATCATGGGGAAGATGCCGTAGATATCGTTCGCAGGGCGCCAGGTGCTTCCGAACAAAAAGTCGGGAAGACCATTTTTGCCAATGGCGGGCACACCGTTGGCAAACAAGAACAGGCAAATGATGGCTACCGCAAGGATCGAAATCCCTGCGGCAGCGATAAACAATGCCCGTGCTAAGTTTTCACCAATATGAAGCTTGTGCATTCTAGCGTGCTCCTTGTAGTTTCCTCACGGGCTTTCAATTAAGCCTGTTCAGCAACTTCGTCCCAGGTGGTTACCACGCCAGTGTAGATGTCGCGAACCTGGTCAGAGGTCAGACCAGCCAGACCGTTTTCAAGGTTGACGATGATGGCAATGCCGTCCTGAGCGATAACGGTAGCCTGAGCGCCAGCAGCGGTTTCATCTTCAGCCAGTTCACGAGAAGCCATGCCGAGGTCGCAGCTGCCTTCAAGAGCCATGTTTACGCCCGTGGTGGAGTCAGAGGTGTTTACTTCAACGTCAACGCCTTCGTTCAGAGCTTCGTATTCTTCAGCCAGAACTTCCATTACAGAAGATACTGAAGAGGAACCAGCAACGGTGATCTTGCCTTCAAGACCAGCAGATGCATAGGATTCGCCGGAGTTTTCCAGAGAAATGTAGCCTTCTTCTTCAACGATTGCCTGACCTTCGGGGCTCATGATGAAGTTCATGAAGTCCTGAGCAACGTCGGTCAGTTCACCCTTGGTTACCACGTTGAACGGACGAGATACCTTGTAGGAACCATCTTTAACGGTGTCGACCGAAGCTGCAACGCCATCAATTTCCAGAGCCTTTACCATGCTTTCGTCCAGAGAACCCAGAGAAATGTAGCCGATGGCGTTCGGGTCATCAGAAACAGAGGTCATCATAACCGCAGTGGAGTTGGTGATTGCAGCACTGGTGGTGGTCATGTCAACCTTTTCACCACTTGCATCTTCTTGTTCGATACCAAGCAATTCAACGAAAGCACCGCGCGTACCAGAACCATCTTCACGAGAGTAAACAGAGATGTCACCAGTAGGAGCGCTTGCTTCCGTACCCGCATCCGTGCCTTCTGCTGCTTGTTCCTGAGCGCAGCCAAACAGACCAAAGGCGCCCATTGCCAACACTGCAGCAGCTGCAATTGTTACGAGTTTCTTTTTCATTTCATTCCTTTCCTTACTTTGTACGTGCGCGTTCGCACGCTGTTCACCTTGTTTGCAATGCAACTTGCAGTGCTAATGATGTCCTTAGCAAATCAAGCAACTGTTTCAGGGAAGTAAGATGTTTGTAAAGTTGAAACGGGAAACGTAAAGAAAAGAGAAAGCCTCCGCGTGGAGGCTTTGGAAAAACTGGGGAGAATTAGAAAGAACTAGTGGGTTTTGATGGATACCTTTTACCAAGAAGCAGGCTTGGTTGGAAAGACGTCCTTTTTCTTCCAGAGAACCACTTCCCCTTTGGCGCGCGTTGCGGGCAGGTCTATAAGGCGCTGGTTGGATGACCCGCACCACTGCAGTTCCAGCGATTTGAGTGCTTCTACAAACACGCCGTCAACCAAGACGTCCGAATGCTGCAGAAGATCGCGTACACCCTGGGGGTCAAGACTGGCTGCCTGCCCGTGGTCGTTTTCGTTCTGAGGTGCGTCCTGGGTGTTTGTAGCAGCTTGTGCATCCTGGGCGGTGTCTTGCGTAGCGCCCTGTCTGGTATCTTGGTCGCTAACTTGGTCGCTTACTTGGTCGGTGTCTTGCACGGCCGCCTGATCCGCACAGCGTTTTAAGGTTTCGTAACGATACCCTGAATAGGTCCAAATGCCGTAACCCTTTTCTTTGAGCCGACGTGCTAGTTCTGCACACGCTGCCGCCTGTTCGAAAGGTTCGCCTCCTGAGAGTGTTACATCGTGCACCAGTTTGTTGGCTTCAATATCAGCCACAATCTTTTCGATACTTTCCAGGTAGCCACCGTCTGCAGGCTGGCTTTCGGGGTTGTGACATCCAGGGCAGCGGTGCGTGCATCCCTGTACAAATACCGAATAGCGCAGACCGGGGCCATCCACAATGGAGTCCCCCACCGTGCCATACATTCTTATTTCTGTAGGAGCAGTCATGTTTATCCTTTGTTTCGCTAGCGGACGGCATTTGTCTCTTACTGAGTTGGCAAAGTCAGCGAGGCGAAGCGTAGTGTGCAAAATAGCCCCGCCGCGCGACCGAGCGTGCTCTGCACGTGAGGGTAAGCGCATAAGGGGCTAGGTTGTGCGCTACGCTCTGCCGCAGCGTCGGGTAGTTTCGCTGGCTGGTAAGCCAGCGAAATGCTTGTAGCGCATAAGGGGCTAGGTTGTGCGCTACGCTTTGCCGCAGCGTCGAGTAGTTTCGCTGGCTGGTAAGCCAGCGAAACCAAAAACTTACAGGCTGTGCTTTACGCGGTCAGCTTCTTCTGCGCGCTTTGCGTCGTTGAAGCGATCGAGCGTACCTACCAGATAGCCCGTGATACGGCGAATACGTTCGAACTGAACATTGTGTTCTTCTTCCGTACGACCGCACTTCGGGCAAACATCGCCGATGATGCCGTTGTAGCCACATACAGGGTCACGGTCGACCGGATGGTTAATGGAACCATAGCCCATGCCGCATTCCTTCATGTAGCGGATAACGGATTCGAATGCTTCCAGGTTCTCAGTTGGGTCACCATCAAGTTCGATGTAGCTAATGTGACCACCGTTGGTCAGTGCATGATACGGAGCTTCGATAGCAATCTTGTCGAAAGCACTGATGTTGTAATACACCGGAACATGGAAACCATTGGTGTAGTATTCGCGATCCGTAACACCAGGAATAACGCCATAACGTTCACGGTCTACACGCACGAAACGACCGGACAAACCTTCAGCAGGCGTTGCAATAAGCGAGAAGTTCATACCCTTTTCGCGAGACACGCGGTCTACGTAGTTGCGCATATGGCCAACAATTTCCAGACCAAGGCGCTGAGCTTCTTCGCTTTCACCATGATGTTTGCCCGTCAAAACCTTTAAGGTTTCAGCCAAGCCAATAAAGCCCGTAGTGAGCGTGCCATGCTTCAGTACGTCACGCTGTTCGTCATAGGGGCTCAGCTTTTCGGAGTCAATCCAAACGCCCTGACCCATCAAGAACGGTGCGTTGTATACGCGCTTGCGTGCCTGAATTTCAAAGCGTTCCAAAAGCTGATCTGTAACCAGTTGCAGCTTGGAATCCAGCAGGTCGAAGAACAGATCGATGTCGCCCTTAGAGCGGATAGCCAAGCGCGGCAGGTTGATGGACGTGAAGGAGAGGTTGCCACGACCAGGCGTGATTTCACGGCTGGGGTCATACACGTTACCCATAACGCGCGTACGGCAGCCCATGTAAGCAATTTCAGTTTCCGGATGACCTGGCTTGTAGTACTGCAGGTTGAACGGAGCATCCAGGAAGCTGAAGTTCGGGAACAGGCGCTTCGCGGAGCAATGCATAGCCAGCTTAAAGAGGTCGTAGTTCGGATCTTCGGGGTTGTAGTTCACGCCTTCTTTTACACGGAAAATCTGTACCGGGAAGATAGGCGTTTCGCCAGATCCCAAACCTTCTTCGGTGGCCAGAAGCACATTTTTGATTACCATGCGGCCTTCGGCGGAAGTGTCCGTGCCGTAGTTCACCGAGCTGAACGGAGTTTGTGCGCCAGCACGGCTGTGCATAGTGTTCAGGTTATGAATGAGTGCTTCCATGGCTTGGAACGTTGCACGGTCAGTGTCGTTGTAAGCGTTTTTGGTAGCATAGTTAACAGCGCGGTCAATGATGCCTTCTTCTACGCCAGCTTCAGCCAGGTTCTTTTTGATTTCGGCAACGTATGCTTCGTCCATTTCCAAAGAAGCCCACTTGCCCGTTGCAGCTTCGGCTGCTTCAGTTGCTGCCTGGGAAATTTCGCGATTGTTTTCCTTTTCTGCCAGCAAGTCCAGTGCTTCTGCCAAATGCTTTTTGAACAAGCGACGATAGGTCTTGCGAACGCCGTCTGCCAGACCGTAGTCAAAATCACAGATGGACTGACCACCGTGCTGGTCATTCTGGTTGGACTGAATAGCAATGCAAGCCAGAGCTGAATAGCTGGAAATATCGTTCGGCTCACGCAGCACGCCGTGACCCGTAGAGAAGCCGCCCTTGAACAGCTTGCGCAGTTCAATTTGGCAGCAGGTGGTGGTCAGCGTGTAGAAGTCCATGTCGTGAATATGAATGTCACATTCGCGGTGGGCACGTGCGAACTTCGGGTCAATTACGCACATTTCGTAGAACTGCTTTGCGGATTCTGAACCATACTTCAGCATGGTGCCCATGGCGGTGTCTGCGTCAATGTTAGCGTTTTCACGCTTCATGTCAGAATCGGCTGCTTTGGAAAACGTAATGTCTTTTAAGGTTTGGACAAGACGGCTGTTAACGTCACGCACGCGGCTGCGTTCGGCACGATATAAAATGTAGGCTTTGGCGGTCTGAACAAAGCCAGCCTCAATGAGGGTTTCTTCGACCAAGTCCTGTACGCCTTCAACCGTAGGCGTACCTTCGATAGCGCCTGCTTCAAGTTTTTCTACCACCTTTGCAGCAATTTCGTCAGCAACCTTGCGGTCCTGCATGGCGGCGCATGCCTGGAATGCTTTTTCGATAGCATCCGTAATTTTTTCTTGCTTGAATTCAACGGTTCGCCCGTCGCGCTTGATGATAGAGGTAACCATTACGTTTTCCTTTCCGCCGCACCCCAACATATAAGATGCGAAATTTACTGTGCTCTGCTGCCTTTTTCAGAGTCTTATTCATACCGAGCAGTGGTTTTGCAAAGTTATCCAGAATGTTTCCACTGCGAATTACCAACTTTTCCACTATATATTGTGGTTCACCCCCTAAGGGGTGGATATATATAGTAGCTTTGCCGCCCTTTAAGCGCAAGCCAAAATCGGTAATTTACTACCAGAAATTAAATGAAAATTACGTTGAGAATTGCGAAAAAATCGCGCAATTAAGCCGCCCAAATGGAGTGGGTAGTTTTCTTTTAACGTATCGGATTATTCGACGGTACCGTAGACTTGCCCCCAAGCGTGACCCGTAATGGCTGAGTTGATTTGATCGCACAAGCGCTTGCGGGTGTAGTTGCCAGGAGGCAAGAGTTCTACTATTTCTTGAAGATCGGGCGGCAAGTCTGCAGATTCAGCTTGCAAGATAACGTCCAGCCGACGAACCTTCGGTGGATACTCTCCTGGATTAACGAATGAACTGCCGCTTTCGAAGAGCGCTTCCACCACGCTTTGAAGCGCGCCGTAATACTCACTACGTTCGATATTGCTTCCCGTATGTGCTTGCTGACGAGCCACTGCTATTCCTTGTTTCCCAGCGCTTCGTTAATCTGTGCACGCAAGTCTGCAATGCGCGCAGCAATTTCTTCTTCGGAGGGAGCTGCGGACGTTTCTTCTGGCTCTTTAATGTCGGGACGCAGGACGTCTTTACCGAGTGTGCTCACCACCAGGGCTCCCGTAAATGCGGGGGTTGCCTGGCCGACGGCACGCAAAAATTGCACGCCAGCAGCACAGAGTTTTTCGCCAGCTTCAACCAGCGCATCGGGGCAGAAATACGGATTTTCTTTTGTGGCAACGCCTTGCTTGGGGTTGTTTTCGGCCACTTCCAGCTGGGCTAAAACAGGCAATTCGGTGGCAGCAACCGTGCGCTTTGCCAACACCTCGACATCCTCGGAGCCCGCAGCCGTGGCAAAGCCCACCACTGATGCCCCGTATTCGTTCATAATCGCAATGGCTTCTTCCAGCGTTCCACGGCCGCTTGCAAGCGTCCCATCAGGCAAAACGTCAACGGAAGCAAATACAAGTGCGTCGGTAACCTGACGGACACCCATGAGCGCACATTTCAGGTCATCTGTGTTGGTAAAGCCGTTGAGGAACAATGCGTCAAAAGTCTGCTCATCAAACGCATGGGCAGCACGCGCATATTGGCTGCGGTTTTCGTTCAGCGAGGCTTTACTAGAGGAATCCAAGGGCAACCCGCACGGTGCAATTTCTGCAAGCACATGTTGGGGCTCTAAAGAAACTGCTAGGTCAAGCGCTGCTTCCGCCAGATGCACCCCTGTATCTTCCATTCCCTTGTGCGTAAGCTGCAAAGGCGTGATATCTGCCGTAGGAGCAACCAATACCTGTGCGCCCGCCAGCTTTTCCATACGAAGCGTTTCTGCCATAGAGTCTGGCTCTACGAACAACATCAATTCTTGGTCGCGTTCAGCGTTTACCCCCTGCTGCTCAAGAACCGTTTTAAGAGGCGCTGAAAGCACCAGCAGGTCTTTATGAAAACGCAAACTAATATCAGGCATGGTTGTCCTTTCCTCTGCGCCCATTATGGCAGAAATCCCCCGAGCATTTCGGGGGATTTCGACAGAGTCACTATTTCGTTAGCCAACTACCCTAGGTTTTCGGAGCAGCGAAACCAAGGAAACCAAGGGACGTGTCTTTTGAGTTTCGCTAAACCAGGGAACGTGCCCTTCAGTGCACTTACGCCATGCCTGCCCAGGTCATAATCTTTGGCACATAGCCCATGATGAAGATGATGATAATCAACACGGGGATGCCGTACTTGACCCACAAGCGCGTCTGAGCTGGGAATTTAATACCCTTGCCAGCGTCGGCTTCGGCAAGGAACTTGTCCCAGCCCCAACCGTAGCGGCACGTACAGAACAAAACAAACACCAACGAGCCCAGCGGCAACATATTGTTTGACACAATGAAGTCTTCGATAGTTTGAATGTCGCCGATGCCAGGGAAGGTAACGCCCGAAAGCACATTGAAGCCCAGTGCGCATGGCAGACTCAATACAATCACCAGCACGCCATTCATCAGTACCGCACGCTTGCGCGACATGCCCCATTTATCCATCGAAAAACTGATGAGGTTTTCAAACACAGCAATAACCGTGGAGAGCGCGGCAAAGCTCATGAACACGAAGAACAGCGCGCCCCAGATGTTACCCAGTGGCATCTGCCCAAACACTACAGGCAGCGTTACGAATACCAGCGAAGGACCCGAGTCAGGCGTGATGCCGTAAGCAAAGCACGCAGGGAAGATGATGAGGCCCGCAAGAATAGCAACCAGCGTATTCAGTGCGGTTACATTGATGGCCTCACCCGTGAGGCTGCGTTCGCGGTCTACCTTCGAACCGAAGATTTCCATAGCGGCGATACCCAGCGACAAACTAAAGAATGCCTGACCCATGGCGGCATATACCGCTTCGCCGAAAGTGGACCATCCACCAGCAAACATGCGGCTAAAGTCGGGAACCAGGTAGAAGGCAATACCTTCGCCTGCACCTGGCAGGGTCATAGCGCGAACACAGAGCGCAATCATAGCCACAAACAGGATAGCCATCATCCATTTGGTGATACGTTCAACACCATTTTGCAAACCCATGGCGCAGATGATAAAACCGATGAACACTGCTACCAGCATCCAGAGAATAACTTCCGTGGGGCTTGCAAGCATCGCATTGAAGGCTTCACCTGTGACTTCAGCGGTGCCACCGTCGAACATACCTGATGCCATCTTCGGAATGTAGGCAACCATCCAGCCCGCAACTGTGGTGTAGAACATCATCAGAATCATGCAGCCAATGTAGCCCCACCAGCTAAACCAGTGGAAGCGACGCTTTGGTTCCAGGATGTCGAAACATTGAGCGCAGCTCTTTTGGCTGGCACGACCAACTGCAAATTCCATAACCATAACGGGCAAACCTAGAATTACGAGAAAGATGAGATACAGCAGTACAAATGCGCCGCCGCCATATTCACCCGTGATATAAGGAAAACGCCAAACGTTACCCAGACCAATTGCGCAACCAGCAGCTACCAAAATGAAGCCGATGCGCGAAGCAAAGCGTTCGTGACCTGCTGCCGTGCCCGACTCTTCCCCTTGAGCACTTGCTACTTTTTGCGCAGTTGAATTACCGCTCTCAGACACCGATGCCCCCTTAAACGTTGTCATCCTCTTATTTTATTCGCTTGTTCAGTGTGAGTTTGTAGAAGGTTCCCCAACCTAATAAGCTCTCAGGATTCGATTGAGTTTGCGTAATCGAAACTTGAGAACCTAGCTAATTCTGCAAAACCCAACCGCGGTATTGTAATACTAACGGGCAGTTCAGACTAGGGGTAGCACAGCTAATAGCGAAGCAAGTTAACCAAAAGACAAGCCTGTCTGTAGGCTTGCTCGGGTATAGGCATTTCGAATCTGCCGCGCTCCTACCGTTCGCAGCTAACGCTGCCCACCTATGCGTCGCGCTGTGTCTGTCAAATTTAGAACAATAAAATTTGAGCAGCCAACAGATTCTCCAGCCTATACCCGAGCAAGCCCTAACTTATGCCCTGATACAAAAGCCCACTTTAGAAAGACTGAATTTAGCAGCCGGGAGATCCGAGCATGATGTCGATGATTTCATCGTTGGTGGAACGCATTCCTTCGCGCCCTACCCTGCAAACGCTTTGAATGGTGCTTTCGACACCCTGCTTCACAATGCCTTCACCTGCGTAGAACTGCTGACCAGACTTGTACATATTGTGACCCAAAATGCCCGCGTTCACCGCGAAAGCAATCTTGGCAGCACAGGAAGGCTTCGCCCCGTCACAAATAATACCTGCCGTAATGGACAGCGCGTTGACCAGGGTATGCACCGCGTCGTCGTAGCCACCACCTTCCAGATAGGCTATGCCCGCACCCGCTGCTGCACCAGCACAAACCGCACCACAAAATGCTGAAAGGCGCCCGATGCCCGTTTTTAAATGCGCGGTAATAAGCGCCGAAAGCACCAGTGCGCGGTAAAGCTTTTCTTCGGAAGCGCCCAGTTCACGGGCGTATTCAATAATAGGAACCGAAGAAGCAATGCCCTGATTGCCGCTGCCAGAATTGATGACTACGGGCAGTTCGCAGCCACTCATGCGAGCGTCCGAAGCGGCGGCAGCCATAGCACACGCGCGTACTTTGATGTCCGTGCCATAGGTGTTCAACATGACGCTCCCTATGTTGGCGCCCCATGAATTCTGGATGCCTTCCTCAGCGATGTGATAGTTGTAGTCAATTTGACGGGCAAAGAGGTCATGCACGTCTGCTAAATCCACCGTGTTTGCAAAATCCCAGATGTCTTCCACACTGAGCAGCGAACGGTCAGTAAGACCAACGTAGGTGTCGCCTTCGTG
Organism: uncultured Coriobacteriaceae bacterium; assembly: GCA_949294735.1. GTDB lineage: Bacteria > Actinomycetota > Coriobacteriia > Coriobacteriales > Eggerthellaceae > CASFII01. The sequence continues at coordinate 572,673 of CASFII010000006.1, forward strand.
ATCAAGCGGAACATCCAAAAGCACATCCCCGTTGCATTCCTCGTGCACAATATTCGTATGGTATTCCGCAATACGAACCGACGCAGTATGCGTAGCAGCTTCCGCATACACCACCAGGTCGAAGTCCAGGCCGCTTTCACTGCGCGTGATATCAATAGGTGTGTCATGCAAATACACGGCAATGTTTTGGATTTCCTCTTCGCCCACCTGCGAAATAACTTCCAGCAAATTGCTTGCCTGACCTGCAATAACGCCAGCTGCGACTGCCGCTTCAATACCCTTTAATCCGCCCGTGTGCGGCACTACCACACTTTTGGCGTTTTTGATAATGCTGCCACTGGCTTCCACCTTCAAGCGTTCAGGCACTTCGCCCAGCAACTCGCGTGCCCGCGCTGCTGCCAATGCAATGGCGATGGGCTCGGTGCACCCCATGGCCACCATGAGCTCTTCTTCCAAGATGGACACATATGCGGCGTATTTTTCGTCGGTCTTTTTCATAAGGGCCTTCCTGGTTTCGAAATTACAGCATACCCGCCTTTGCCAGCAGCTGAATGTCGGCGATAAGTTCGTCTACTTCTTCGTCTTTTGTTGCCCAGCTGGTGCAAAAACGCGCAATGCCATGCGCTTCATCCACGGTTCCTTCGTTTTCAAAGGTGTACTTTTTGCTCAGTTCCTGGAGCACACGCTTATGCAGCACTACAAATTGCTGATTGGTAGGGCTTTCAATATAGAACGGCACGCCCGCTTCACGGAACGCTTTACGAAGGCGCATGGCCTGTTCGTCCGCGCGCCGCGTAATTTCGAAGTAGAGATTGTTTTCAAACAGCGTGGCGAACTGCAAGCCCAAAAGCCAGCCTTTTGCCAGCATGCCGCCGTTTTGTTTGATGTTGTTACGGAAATAGAATTCGCCGAACAAATCAAGGTTGGTCAGCACCACGGCTTCGCCAAACAGAGCGCCGCATTTGGTGCCACCAATGGTGAACACATCGCACAGGCGCGCAAAATCTGCCAGCGTAAGGTCGGCTTCCACTGAGCCCAGACCATACCCCATGCGGGCACCATCAACAAACAGATAAAGACCGTAGTCTTTGCAAACCTGCGCAATAGCTTCCAATTCCGCCCGCGAATACAGCGTGCCGAATTCGGTGGAATACGACAGGTAGACCATTTTGGGCTGGGTGATGTGTTCGGGCACGTCGCTGAGCTCATACGACACCGCCAAACCCTCAATTTGTTGGGCGGTAATTTTGCCATCAACCGCCGGCAGCGTTTCAATTTTATGGCCAATGTGTTCCACCGCACCTGTTTCATGCGCATGAATGTGACCCGTATCAGCACTAATAACACTTTCCCACGGACGCAACGCCGCAGAAATTACCGTGAAGTTTGCCTGTGTGCCGCCCGTTACAAAGTGAACCTGAGCCTTGGGTGCCTGCGCTGCTTCGCGAATTAGTTCTTGAGCGCGGTCGCACCACAAATCCGTTCCGTAGCCAGGGAAACTTTCATCGTTGGTGCGCAGAAGGGCTTCCAAGATGCTTGGATGGGCGCCGTGGTTGTAGTCGTTGTTGAAGCGAATGAGTTCTTCTGCGGGAACTTTGGTTAAAACTGAAGGGGTGTTTTGGGATGTTTGGGATGTTTGGGTTGTTTCGGCTGCTTGGGGTGTTTCGGTCGTCTGCGTCATCGTCTGAGTGTTTTGCGTAGATTCGGTCGTTTGAGTCATGTTTTACCTTTCCTCAATTTGATTTACTTATCTTAGCTTATGTGGGCAGCTCATGCGGTAAACTGATGGGTGTTCGTAATTTCTCTTTGGAGCAAAAGGAGCAAAGGTGGCTAGTGCATTAAGTGACCAGAAGGTTATTGTTGTTGACTTTGGTGCCCAGTATGGGCAGCTGATTGCTCGCCGCGTGCGCGATTTGCACGTGTATTCCGAAATTGTGCCGTGCGACATAACGGCTGACGAAGTGCGCGCCATGGCACCTTCCGCCATCATTTTGTCAGGCGGCCCGGCAAGCGTGTATGCCGAAGATGCTCCTTCTATTGACGCTGGCATTTTTGACCTGGGTATTCCTGTGCTGGGCTTTTGCTACGGCCAGCAAATTATGGCTGTTACTTTGGGCGGTTCGGTTGGTCACACCGAAAAAGGTGAATATGGCCCTGCCCCACTGACACGTAGTGAAGGGGTGGCATCTGAGCTGTATGGCGAAACGCCGGCTGAACAGACGGTATGGATGAGCCATCGTGACGCAGTGAACCAGATTCCTGAAGGCTTCGTAATTACCGCTACTACCGACACCTGCCCTGTAGCTTCCATGGAAAACGCCGAGCGCAAGCTGTACGCCACGCAGTTCCATCCAGAAGTGCGCCATACGCCGTATGGCAACCAGCTGCTTTCGAACTTCCTGTTCAACATTTGCGGCTTAAAGGCCGACTGGACTATGGACTCCATCATTGAGGATTCCGTGGCCGCCATCCAAGCCCAAGTGGGCGAAGACCGCGTGATTTTGGGCCTTTCAGGCGGCGTGGACTCTTCCGTTGTTGCTGCGCTGTGCGCTAAAGCTATTGGCAAACAGCTGACCTGCGTGTTTGTAAACCACGGCCTGCTTCGTAAAAATGAGCCTGAAGAGGTTGAAGAAGTGTTCACGAAGCAGTTCGACGTTGACTTTGTGCATGTTCATGCTGAAGAGCGCTACGCTGAACTGTTGGCGGGCGTAGTTGAGCCTGAACAAAAGCGCAAGATTATTGGCACGCAGTTCTGGAATGAATTCTTTGCTGTGGCGCAGGAGCTGGCTGAGGGCGGCCGCCCCGTGAAGTTCCTTGCTCAGGGCACCATTTATCCTGACATTATTGAAAGCGGCGCGCGCAAGACGGGCGGCAAGGCTTCTACCATTAAGAGCCACCACAACCTGATTCCGTTCCCCGAAGGCGTGCACTTTGATTTGATTGAGCCTTTGGACCACTTCTTTAAGGATGAGGTGCGGGCGCTGGGAACGGCGCTGGGTTTGCCCGACCACATTGTGCACCGCCAGCCGTTCCCTGGTCCTGGTTTGGCTATTCGTATCATTGGCGACGTAACGCCCGAAAAGTTGGAAATTCTTAAGAATGCCGATGCTATTGTCCGCGAAGAGCTGGATGCCTACAACGCGGCACTGTATGAACAGACGGGCGAACGCAATGGCGAACTGGTGCGTGCTGAAGCGGGCGGTCCCGAAGTGGAACGTTCTGTGTGGCAGTACTTCGCGGTGTTGCCTGATATCAAGAGCGTGGGTGTTATGGGCGATGAACGCACGTATGCGCGCCCGGTGATTTTGCGTGCGGTTGAGTCGAGCGACGCTATGACCGCCGACTGGGCGAAGCTGCCTTACGAAGTGCTTGCTCGCATTTCTAGCCGCATTGTTGCCGAGGTTCCAGGCGTCAACCGCGTGGTGTATGACATTACATCCAAACCCCCCGCGACGATAGAGTGGGAATAAATGGTGATACGTTTTCGTATCTGTTTTTCGAAAGAGAAAAAACAGCTTTTGGGTCAAAGCTGGGTCACGGCGTAAAAAAGCCTCTGACGAGGCCTTTTTCTCCATGTTCGATTCTCCTACGCCCCGAACGAGTCCCTCCAGGCGACGCATCGAGAGCGCCCTCTCGAATCCTCGCCTGTTCGACGCCCATATAAAAACCGCCCCGCAGGATTGCCTGCAGGGCGGAATAAGACTCATAAAGCGCTTTTGCGAAACCTAGATGCGAGACCTTCTCAGAGCGAACACCCCTGTTGCGATAGAGACGACGGCAAGGATAGAAAGCACTGTTATCGGCAGCATGGAGTCGTCGCCGGTCTTGGCGAGCGATTCCTTGTCGCCGTCGTTGTCGGCTTTGCTGTCGACCGCTTCGCCCTCAGCTGCAAGAACAGTGAACTCGGTCTCGGCGGTGCCAGTATCGGAGACGATCGCCAGCATATGCTTGCCTACAGACAGGGTTTCTAAGTAGGAGGGCTTCAGGGTGACGACAGTGCTGCCCTCCTTTACCGTGTAGTTGGAGGAGTCCACGTCGTTTCCGTCCACCTGCACCTTCTGGAAGTCAGCGAAGGCAGCGTTGGAAGTGAAGGACAGTCCGTCCTCGCTACCCTTTTGCCACTTTCCATTCGCGCCTTCAATGATCATTGCCTTGAAGGCGGGGTCGACCTCACTGCAGACGGTGCATCTGCCGCTTTCGTAGCTGTGACCGATGGCTTTGAGCATGGTGTCTTCAGCGGTGATTTCGTTCGAACCGTTCTCATCGCTGAAATACTTGCCGCAGGCATCACAGGTCCAATATTCAACATTGCCGGGCTCGGTGCAGGTGGCAGGAGTCGCCTCGGTCTTGGTGAGCGTATGTTTCAAAGTGAGATTACTTGGCTTCACTTCGTCAATCACATAGCCATCGCCCATAGCGCCGTCGGAAATGGCGAGAGAAGCAGTGATGTCGGTGCCGTCTTTGTCTTCTACGGAAACGATTGCAACATGGACTTTGCCGTCTTCGGATGCCTCAGCGTTTTTCAACACTTTATAGCACCATACATGTACGCCCTGTGACACATTTAAAAACGAACCGGTGCCTAAGCTCAAGTCTTCCCTTACATAGACATTGGTTAAGTTAACGCATCCATAAAACGCATTATCCCCGATAGAGGTGACGCTCTCGGGGATGGCGACCTCGGTCAAGCTGGAGCAATAGGTAAATGCGTAATCCCCGATGGAGATGACGTCCTCGGGGATGGTAATCTCTTTCAATCTGAAGCAATAGGCAAATGCGCCTTCCCCGATAGAGGTGACGCCCTCGGGGATGGTGATCTGGGTCAAGCTTGAGCAATTATTAAACGCGCGTTCACCAATAGAGGTGACGCCCTCGGGAATGGCGATCTGGGTCAAGCTTGAGCACCCATTAAATGCAAAATCCCCGATAGAGGTGACGCCCTCGGGAATGGCGATCTGGGTCAAGCTTGAGCACCCACTAAATGCATAATCCCCGATAGAGGTGACGCCCTCGGGAATGGCGATCTGGGTCAAGCTTGAGCACCCACTAAATGCATAATCCCCGATAGAGGTGACGCCTTCGGGGATGGTGATCTGGGTCAAGCTTGAGCAAGCATTAAACGCGCCACCACCAATAGAGGTGACGCTCTCGGGGATGGCGACCTCCGTCAGGCTGGAGCACCCTCTAAACGCCACATCCCCGATAGAGGTGACGCCCTCGGGAATGGCGATCTGGGTCAAGCCATAGCAATAAGAAAACGCGCCATCACCAATAGAGGTGACGCCCTCGGGGATGGTGATCTGGGTCAAGCTTGAGCACTCACTAAATACATAATCCCCGATAGAGGTGACGCCCTCGGGAATGGTGATCTGGGTCAAGCTTGAGCACCCACGAAATGCATGATTCCCGATAGAGGTGACGCCCTCGGGAATGGTGATCTCGGTCAAGTCTGTGCACCAGCTAAATGCATGATCCCCGATAGAGGTGACCTTGTATTTCTGGTCACCGACTTCTATCGTTCCAGGGATTTCAACATCACCAGAAATGCCAGAGTCGGCGTGCGTCACCATCGCCTCATCAGTTTCCGTATCGTGTTGATAGGTTATGTTGCCTATCGTGGTTTCGCCCGTATCCGCAAAACATGGCGTGGCTGCGACGAAAGGCAAAGCAAATGCCAGGATGCAGAGTAGGCTTAAAAATCTTTTCTTCATGACGGGTCTCCTCGTCTTATGAATAATCTATTGTTTTTATTATCCCATAAAAAGAATGTTTTTCCCATAAAAAGAATGTTTCCGCCTTCCGCTCTTGACAAAAGTCAGGGAGAAAGCCTCCGAGGGCGCATGGTTTGCATCCCCCGATTGCCGTATCAGAGACGGCGTGCGCGCCCGTTGAAAACCACCTGTGACCACTCCCCTTCGTAAATATGGGAGTAGTCGCCAGGGAATAGTCGCAAACCAGATGAAACGGAAGCAAAAACCTCATTTTGTAATCACCCCGCCCGATTACAAAATGATTCGCTCTACAAGGAACTTCCTGAAAGAGGAGCAACAAGATGACACGATATAGCATGTATTTTAAATTTGCGATGATTGAGTGGGAATAAGAACAGTGCGTTAACGTATTAGTATTTGGAGCGTCCTGGGGTTTATCAGGGTGCTCTATTTTTATGCATTTTTCAGGGATAATACGCAAACCGCCGGGAATGGCGGATATGGCAAATTGGTTGCTTTGCTTGAAAATCGGCTTCTGAAGTGCGATTTTACGTCCTCAATTTCGTGCCACCGCAGGTCATTTATTCAACTAATACATATACGCTCTGTTCAGGCGCTGAGCTAAACATATCTGGACTAGCGACTTAAACGAACAATAATCTTTCCGTCGACCTTCTTCAACGATACTCATTCAATACTCAGCCCATTGCGCAATTATCCACAGAAGCCAACCACCTGCTAAAACACACACTTTCCGCCTAATGCGTCTGCTTTCAAATCACCCAACCTAACTCCCGAAAGTATAATAAGCGTGTACGAAAGGAGGTAGCATGAGCACAACAATCTATCTTCATCAACCTTTTACCGGGCAGCTCGGTGGCAAGATATCTGAAATTTGCGAAGGAACAGAATACACGTCCCTCACCATGGCCGTTGCTTTTGCTAAGGTCAGTGGTGTGCTCAGACTAAAAAAATCCCTTGAGGCCTTCATTCGAAACGGTGGAGCGATTGACGCAATCGTCGGTATCGACCTTGGAGGAACCTCATACGAAGCCCTCGTTGCACTATTCGAAATATGCTCGAATCTTTATGTTGCTCACGTCGACTCAACCCAAACATTCCATCCAAAAATATACGCCTTCAAAAACGAAGACGCCCTCCTTGCTATTGTCGGCTCCAACAACCTCACAGGAGGGGGTCTCTGGACCAATATGGAGAGTTGCTCAATTACCGACCTGCGCAAAAACAATGCCGAAGACGTCATTGCGATAAGTCAAATAGACGAGTACTTCTATTCAATTGCGTCGGGAGAACAACCTATAGCCAAAAGAGTGTCCTCGCAAGACTTTCTTGACGCACTTTTGCAAGCTGGACTGATAGAACGCGAGATGACCACTAAAATCAAAAGGGCGAAAGAAAGAAAAGAGAAGAAGGGTTCTCAGGCCACCCAAAGTTCCCTGCAATATTTTTTTGAGAAATCAGTGCCAGCAACGCTACCGAAGCTCCAACCGACGGCAAGCGATAGACCCACAGAGTCCATAGCAGTTGACGCTTTTATGGAAATGTATGGCGACGGCAAAACGGATATCACCGTGCTCACCCCAGAAAAGCATGCTGATTACCAAACGCTCTGGTTTGAAACCAGAAGACTTACTGGCGGCTCTCGAAACATTCTCGACCTTTCGATGCGAGCAAGAATAGAGAAGGGCAACCCAAGAGGAACAGAATACGATCTCGGCGAAACAAACGCTATGGGTGGTGGTGTTATGTTCTTCGGCGTAAACCCAGAAAGCACGGAAAGCTTAGACGTAACAATCAATTACAACGGTGTTGACTACATGGGAAACACGGTGAAATTTCCCAAGGGAGATCGAGCAAACGGAACCTGGCGTTTGCAGATAAAAGGCGTAAGCAAAGCGGGTCAAAAGATTACTGACGCCTTTGAGCGAGGGTACCTAGTTCAAAAGATTTTAGTATTTGAGCGCATCCAGCCAGACTATTTCACTATGACCGTCTTCCCCGATTCAGATTTGCAGGACTTCCAAGACGCCTCAGAAATTGTTGCAAGGAACGGGGTTTCAACCCAAGCGAAGCTGTTTGGCCTTCTCTAAGAAAAGGCCATTTGAACCACTCGCTTCTCTACCTCCGAAAAGCCATATGCAAGGCAGTAGAGGTCATCAAGATCATTTAACGCGGCCTCCCGACTTACACAAAGATGTCGGGGGGGCGCAATCTTCTCCAGCTCATTTGCTACAGCCTTATCGTTTTCATACAAACAATGTAAGCGCGACAGGATATGATCGGCAATACTCGCACTCACACTCTGAAACTCAACAACCTGCCGATAAGACTCTCTTGACGGCACAGGCATTTGTTTGATGACTGCCTGAGTCAAATCGATACCCGGGATTTTCTTCCTAAGGATGTAGTCGAAAGCTTTTGAATTGAACAAACCTGCAAGCAAGCAGAGATCAGGAACAGAGTCGAGCTGTAAAAACTGCACCGATTGACAAGCAGGCTGGAACTCGCAAAGCGTAGCAATCATAGTACGGCTGTTTGTCGCGGAAGTAAGACTCCTCCAGCATAGCATCAGACCGGGAGCGTAGTTCTTGCTAATCTCCCGCCAAGCTTCTTTATCAATATAATAACGATATTCCGGACCGCCGTTCCGCTTCTCGAGATCACTCATTGCTCTTGAGCGAACCTTCGGTTTGTAGCGATCGCTTTCAGGAATGCCCGCAAAAGTTGAATATCTTGAATCATGATGGCCGATGTACTTCCCTTCAAACACGCCAACGAAATCGTCATTTGGTTCGAGCGAAATATACTGGGCATGAGTCGTCAAATGAACTAGGCGCCCAAAATGGCACAAGGGGTATTGCGTCTCAAACGAGTCAAACCGGCGTTGCATATCAAGGATCAGGGAGTATTCGTCGTTACTATCGAGGTCGACCATTGTATGAGTCTGCGGGTTTAGCATCTCGAGGTCTGATTGATTAATTCGAACCATTTCAATTGACGAAAAATCCGTTGGCTCCATGTTGCCAAAAGAAGCGGAATAATAACCTGAAACGCCCTCAGAAAGAAAGAGGACGCAGAATCGCTCTCTCGCATCGATAGGGAACAGCTTCCGTCTGTTTGAAAACATATGAACTTCGCAGACCCTGCCGTCGGCAACAAGGCTCGCAGAATAAGAAGCATAGGCAGGCGCCGTCATTAGAGCAGACTTTACAATCTGGGCAACAACATATTGACTTGCAGTGTGATCCAACACCGCTTGAATAAACAGCACGTACGTATTCGGCTCTCCTCCGATTATTTTGAGAGAGTCAGGCCTTCCGCTTTCCTTAAACCATTTGTAGCTTCCCAAGCGCAAGTCGTACAGAAAGCTGATACCACGTTCATCATGCTCAGCAAACTCTGCAATGGCCATCTTTCGCTTGTTTTTGTTCGGAATAGCAGCAATTTCTGGGACAATAAGATCAAAGAACTTTCGATCCTCGAAACGAATCTTCTCCCAAGGAGGATTACCAAGAACAATATTGAAACCCTCATTGGGAAACAGGTCGGCATCGATTGCCATAGCTTCGGAATACAGCAACCCAAGATAATACGAAAGTTCCTTTTCAGCGCGCGTCGTTTCCGTTAAATCACGGACAGTAGAGACAAGGGGGTTCCCAAGAATAAAACCGGACGCTAATTCGACCAACTCGTCCCTGTTTTCCCCAAGCTCAAGCAAACGCGCCACTCGTGAAAATGCAATAATCAACGCAGATGGGTCAACGTCATATGCCCAAATATTAATATGGGATTTCATCATTGTCGCGGATGGACAAGAGAGCGCCGCAACCAAAAACTCACCTGCGCCACAGGATAAATCCGCGATTCTGCATGGTTTTTTAATTGCGTCAACTCCATATTTCTCGATATATATCCCAAAAGCATGCTCGGCAACTTCAGCGGATAAAGTCGGCGGAGTGTAATACGATCCGGATGCATCACGCTGATTTTTCGAACCGCCAAGCGTAAAATCGCCGTTATCACCCAAAGCCACATCAATGCAAATAAGCCATTGGTGCAAATCGCAAAGAGACGCTTCATCAAAGGGCGCATCGGGCAAGGAATCCATTAAATGCGAGGTGGATTTGTTAGATATGACTTCGCCGAAACGAGACGATAGCAAAGACAAGTTTTCGAAAAATGCCAGCGCATCGCTTACGGGCGGCCTTGCCACCTGAAACATGTAGGAATACGAAGCGCATGAGATTAATGTGGTTTTCAGTGTACCAAGCAATGCATATGCACCTGAAACTGTTTTATCGCCATTGTTCAATTGTAAGTATTCCGCCTCAAACGCATCACTCAAAGAGCGAAGCAGGAGATGCCTATCAAACACGACTGAGCCACTCCTCATGCTTTCCTCGTTTATTGCCGCTAATTCCTCCTTTTGCTCCTCCGAAAGAAAGGCGAATCGCTTCATCCGACAGAGCCATCCCTTCCGAAACAAATATGGGAGCCGACGTTCGCTCCTTTAGCGACAAGACAAAGCCATCAAGGTCAAAACCAAAGGCATATCCCGTCGTACCACGATACGGGGGATCTATATAAATAATCGAATTTTCGGGTATCGTGATATTGAACAACGACGTCACATCCTCATTAATGCAAGTTAACCCCCTACCCGCATCAACTAAATTTACAATTCTGGCACGAAGCGTTTCAGGACCCGGCTGCATAGGGTTCGCGGGACTTTTTCTAACACTAGTTGGAGTCGGTTCCCAATAAGAACGAAAGAATGCGTTTTTCCAGACTGACCCGTTGCGCCATATCTGCTTTCCACCGAAAGAGCTCGCTTGAAGGAGAATGTACTTATACGGCTCGTCAATCAAAGCGTCTTGCTCAGAAAGAATAATCATATGCTCCTTCACTGAGGCTTTATCTGAAGGAACGGCATCCAGATACTTATCAAAGATTGAAATCTGAAATAATCCGTTTCCAATACAACTCCAGAACGCACCCCAAGAACTTACATCCAGCATCGTGATTCGATCGGGTGATACACCCCTATTCAAAAGCTCGATGGTGTAGGCGCCAGATCCGCAACAAATATCAAAGAATTGCGTATCGTCGTCGATTGTGGACACTTTGTCAAAAACAGTGCTGACAATCTCTTTGGAAACGCGTTGTTTACCACCTTGATAACAACAAGGAACCATCAGTTGTTTTGTTGTCGACTTGGCCGATTTAGGCTTCTTTCGTAAATCAAAATCAGCTTTTTTCTCGGACGGCAGGCCCAGAAAACCGTATCGAGTTCTGATTTCTCTCCTCGTTTCAGCATCCGCCAGCAGTTCGACGATATCGGCAGGAACCTCGCCACGATCTCTAGCAGCCAAGTCAAAAAACCTACTCCTGCTATCATCATCAAGCTTCAACAACTGGGCTGCAGCGAACTGTTTCTCCGATGTGAGGGTCTTCTCATCGGCAAATACCGAGTACAAATACGGGCGAGAAATGTTAAGCTCCCTGCAAACATTCGTCTTGGCTATAGAACGTTCTTCTATCAAAGTGCGAAAATATTTTCCAAAAGATAGGTCCATCATCATCCAAACTGTTAACTAAATGGTTTACAGATTATAAGTCATAACACGGCATCACGCGTGAATATTTTCACAGCGTACATACCGCAAGCCGTACTCTTCCGAGAAGAGGCGGACATGCATTTTGCTCGTGGCGAATAGCTTACCTTGCAATACATTCACCGAAGCAAGGCGGTGTCGCGCTTTTTGAACATGCCACTAGCCGATACATGAGCCCAGGGGACGATGACATTTATCGGCATTACTTTTCGTGCCAATTCGAAGCGCAAATTGACGCAAACCCTCGCTTTGTTCGGCACAGCGCCAATAGGGACTCCCCCTCGTGCCGCTTGTCGACTGGAACAATTTAGCCCAGTTGCTCCCACCTGCAGGTCCGTTCACTCTCTCAACACACAACAACGGGGAGCGGGGTTGCCCCCACCGCCGATAGGAACCCTAGTGGCGGCGTGCGCATCAGCAAGGGTCCTGGCTGTAGGACGCCGTCCGACAGCCATGGGCTACTTGCTGGATTCGGCGCCTGACGCCTCCTAGGCGGCAGGCGCGTGTCCATGCCAAACCGGATGCGCGCGCCTGCTTGAGCGGCGACAGAGACGCCCGCACGTCGCCTCCGACTGCCGCAAGAAGGTCTGAGGCGGTACCGCACCACGACGGCGCCTGCCTGCCGTTGACGAACGCGATGACCGAATGGACGACGGCGGGGACGGCCCTCGCCTCCAGCTCCTCGTCGCTCACCTTCTCCACCAGCTCCCAGCGGCAGTCGACGAAGCGCACACTGAACTCCTGGTCCTTCACGTCACGCCCCGTGATGTTGAGCGTCGCCGCGCTGCTGCCACGCGCCTTCCTGCGCAGCACCATGGTCTCGTCGGCGCAGCCCATGAGGCCGTTCGAGCCGCTGATGGTGTTGAACACGTCGCCGTCGCCCATCTTGCGGGTGTGATGGATCGCCAGAAGGGCGATGCCCCTTTCGTCGGCGAACGCCTTGAGCGCCCCCATGTCCTCGTAGTCGGCGGAGTAGATGGTCTGACTGCTCGGCGTGCGCACGGTCTGGAACGTGTCGATGACGACCATCTTCAGGTCGTCATGGCCGTCCGCGAACTCCCCGAGCTGCTCCATGAGGCCGTTGCCGATGCGCTCCGCCTCCACAACGCAGCAGAGGTTGTCGTTCGCCTCGTCGCAAAGATGCTGGAGGCGCGCCTGGACGCGGCTGAACGTATCCTCCAAGCACAGGTACAGCACGGTTCCCCTCTTGGTGGCAAAGCCCCAGAAGGGCTCTCCGAGGGCCACGTGGAGCGCCAGGTCGAGGCCAAGCCACGACTTACCGATCTTGGGATCACCCGCCACGAGCGTCAGTCCGCACGGGATCAGCCCCTCCACCACCCAGCCCGGCTTCTCGAGGGGGTTCTCGAGGAGCCACTGGGCGGTGAGGGCTTCCAACTTTCTCATCAGACCACCTCGGGTTTCCCCGCGGCGCAGACGCGCCATTTGCCGCGAACGTCCTTGCCGGCTTCGAGTCCCAGGGCTTCGCAAACGGCGTCCAGGCGATCGCTGACGTCGAACAGGTAGCGCAGCGCCTCCTCCTCAGTCGGCCAGGCTTCGAAGCCATGTCGCCTCAGCTCGCGCTGGGTGGCGATGGTGCCGGCCTCCTCCGGGGAAACGCGGAACGCGACGGTCTTGCTTCGCCACCGTCCGGCGTCGTCCAAGTTCTTATCGCTCATGCTCTTGCCTCCTTTCCTGGCTCAGCTTCCGAGCCATGTCTCCCTGGGTGTTCGGGAACAGATGCGCGTAGCGGAACGTGATGTCGGTGCACTCATGGCCGACGCGATCCGCAATAGCCACCACGCTGAAGCCCATCTCGATGAGCAGGCTCACGTGGGAGTGACGCAAATCGTGCACCCGTATCCGCTTCACTCCAGACGCTTTGCAGCCCCTGTCCATCTCGTGGTAGAGGTACGACTTACCGAATGGGAAAATGCGCTCGCCTTCCTCGTAGCCCTCGAGCTCGATGTACTCCGACAGCTCCTCCGCGACAAAGTCGGGCATCGTCACGGTCCTCACGGACTTCGCCGTCTTCGGGGAGGTGATGACGTCCTGCCTGTCAATGCGCTGGTAGCTCTTGGCGATCTTCAGAAGCCCCTTGCCGAAGTCGAAGTCCTCGGGCATCAGCGCAAGCGCCTCGCCCTCGCGGATTCCGCACCAGTACAGCAGCTCGAAGATGGCGAACGAGCCCGGCTTGTCCATGACCTCCTCCGCGAACCTCAGGTACTCGTCCTTCGTCCAGAACTTCATCTCCTCGGCCTTCGCGCTGCCGATCTTGCCGGTTCTCTTCATGGGATTGGAGGGAAGCCCGTAGAAGCGCACCGCATGATTGAGCATGGCGGAGAGGATGTTGTTCACGGTCCGGAGGTACGTCTTCTTGTACGGCTTGCCCGTCTTCGGGTCGGCCCGGGAGATGAGCCTCGTCTGCCACTCCAGCACGTCGGCGGGAGATATGTCGCTGAGCGCCTTGTCGCCGAAGTACGGCAGGATCTTGTCCCGGATGATGTACTCCTTCGTGCGCCACGTGTTGCGCTTCAGGCGCGGAAGCATATCGGACCTGTACACCTCGCAGTAGTCGGCGAACTTCATGGTCGTCGAGCCGGCTGCCTTCATGAGGAAGTCGCGCTCCCATCGGACGGCGTCCGACTTCCTCTTGAAGCCCCGCTTGGTCTTCTTGTGGCGCTCTCCCGTCAGCTGCTCTCGGTACCAGCACTGGACGGTGTACGTCCCGTTCTTCTCCTTGCCCACCGACATACTATCTGCCTCCCTTCTCGGCTCGGTCGGGCGTTCCGAAGTACGCCCTCTCGAAGTACTCTCGACTCACCCTGCCCTGAATCGTCCTGCATCCGCCCTCCTTGAGCTCGGCGTTGAGCTGCCTGATGATCTTGTAGGCCGTCGCCTTCGAGACCCCCATCAGGTCGGCGATCTCGTTCGCGTTTATCATCTTCACCGCCGTTCACCTCCTCCCATCATTTAGTAGTACGTTTACGCACTGTTACAGTAGCACATTTGCGCACTGTGAAGCAAGACATTAACGCACTGTTGATGTAGACTGAAAATGTATTAGTAGGTTTGCGCCATTCCGGCGCTTTATCGGACATCCGAAGCGGGGATGCGATGAAGATGAGAAGCCCGCTCCTCCCGAGGGAGCGCAAGGAATACCGCCTCGCCGAGAAGCTGAGACGGCTGAGGTCGCTGCGGGGGCTCACCCAAAGGGAGGTCGCGCAGGCGGCGGGCATCGACGAGTCCACCGTGCGCAACTACGAGCTCGCAAGGCGCATGCCGAAGCCCGAGCACGTCCGGGGCCTGGCGGCGGCGCTGGAGGTCATGCCGGAGGCCCTGATCCCGTTCGACGACGACGCCGACCACAACGAGCTCTTCCTCATGACCGTGGAGATGGCCGACGCCTACGGCTTCGAGTTCGGCTACAACGACGATTTCGCCTACATCGCCCCTACGAGGGACTTCTTCATCCAAGGCATAGGAAGATGGGCGAAGGCATACGAAGCGATGCGCAAAAACGAGGAGGCGTTCCGAGATGACTACGAGCTGTGGAAGGACGAGTTCCATGACCATTTCAGCAAGCGGGACTACCCCGCCGTCTACCCTGACTACGATCCCATGAAGCCCGATTCGGGGCAGCGTTGGATAAGCGAACGCTTCGCCGCCGCCCTCAGGGACATGCGCCGTATCCGCAACCTCAACCAGGAGGAGCTCGCCGAGAAGGCGGACCTGAGCCTGTTCACCCTGCGAAGCTACGAGCAGGGAAAGCGCTTGCCCCGCGCAAAGCAGATGGAGGCCCTCTGCGAAGCGCTGGGCGTCACCTCGACGGCCCTGACGAGGCATTATTTCGGAAGTCCCAACCAGGCGATGCACTGCCTGTTCGCAATAGCGGGGGCAGCGAACCTGGCGCCTGAGAATGACGAGAATTCTGGCCCCAGGCTGCGGACGCGGGGAAACATGGTCGAGTGGGCATTCGTCTGCCTCACGGACAAGCTAGAGGAGCTGAAAAACGGGCCAGCGCCGGAAAGGCACGACGAGCTGGCCCATTGGCTCGCGACGTTCGACTGCGCCGATGACGACACCATGCGCAAAGCGCGCACCGCAGGCCGCCTTGGCAACAACGATGCAAAACTTCCTCCGAAAGCGTAGTAACAATATGAATATCGATTACGTATACATTGACCTGCATATTCACACATCCACCAATCCAGACAGATTATGCGAAGATTACGATCTCGATTTGCTGATTGAGAAAATCAGACAAAAATCAAATGGGGCAAGTTGCTTAATTTCCCTCACTGACCACAACACAATTAACGTCCATGCGTATGATGAGCTACGAACTCGATCTGACGTTAATCTCGTTCTCGGTGTGGAACTCCATGTGAGCAATACGGGAACAAGACCCTATCACTGCCATGCATACTTCAAAAAATCCGACAAAGATACCGTCCTGGCTCTTAATAAGATATTGGACGAGCTCTATCCAAAAAAGACCATCACACCCGACGATTATTGTTCCTTGCCAACCATCGAAAAAATAATCACATCCTTGGATGGATACGATTTCATATTGGTTCCTCATGGCGGGCAATCGCATAGCGCCTTCAATACGTCTATCGAGGAAAACGAATCGTGCGATACGGCAGTCCTCAGAAGCATCTACTACAACCAATTTGAGGGATTCTCCTCGCGAAACCCTAAGAGGACAGAAAAGACGATTGCCTATTTTAAGAAGCTTGGAATAGATTCATTTGTGAATCTGATCACCGGAAGTGATAACTATTCTCCCGCTATCTACCCTCAGACCCATAGCAAAGGGGATGCCGATAGCTTTATCCCAACCTGGATGAAATCGAACCCTTCCTTTGAGGGATTGAGGGTGGCTCTGTCGGAAGACAGCAGACTCGTCTACTCGGAAACCAAGCCCGAAACTCCGGTTCGATCAATCGAAAAGGTTTCCCTGAGCAACAAGCAACTTGACATTGACGTCGAGCTATCAGACGGCCTGAACGTAATTATCGGCGGATCATCATGTGGGAAAACCTTGTTTGCCGATTCACTCGCCAGGAAGCTGGGGTATTCCGAGGATGAATCAGTATACGAGCGTTTTGGCGTTTCGGAAATAAACGTCGAAACGGCAACATTCAGAAAACCTCACTACATTACCCAAAACTATATTCTAAAAGTTGCCGATGAGAAGCTACCGGACTTTTCGCTTGATAAACTCGAGATTGTGCGGTCTATATTCCCTGAAGACAGCGATTTCTTCAGAAGAACCGATACCGACGCGCAGGAGCTCCGGAATACAGTATCTTCGCTAATTACCGCCATAGAAGAAGCCGACAACCTCGAAACGGATCTATCACGTATCGACGATCCCTCTAATCTCGTGGCTCACGAAAAGGTTCCTGTGAATCCAATTAGCTGCTGGCTGCCTTCAGAAGAAGACCGCAAGAAATTAGTGCTTGAAATGGGGGAATTTCAACGTTTTGACCAAACACTCAGCAACCTTAAATCAAGAATGAAAGAATCCCCGCTGTCCACTAATTGCGATAAGGAATTCCAGGGTATATCCCATGCTCTCTTAGACTGGAAGAACATCAGTCTTTTTGAATCAAGAGTATTCACGGTAATAGAAGCAGCAAAATCCGCGCTTAACGAGCACTACGCATCCCTCATTGGAAATAGCGCGCGTCGAAGCCAGGAATTTGAAAAAGCAAAGGACCTCATATCTCGATATGTAGATCAACTTGAATACTTTGATATGCATTCAGAAAAAATTAGCAAATGGGACTTTCATTGCTGCTCGGAGAAAAAGAAACTGAAAGGACACGAACTATCTGTCGAAAACGAATTCGATATCGAAGAGGATACCTTTTTGGAGATACTCCAGCAAATGTATCCACAAGCGCACTCTCTTCCAAAATTGTCCGCAATCAATATCGAAAGATTCTTTCTTTCCCATACTAAAAAAAGGGATCCGAAAATCACTTCCTATGATGATCTAAGAAACAATCTGAACTCAGTATTTGAAAATCGAAGAAAGAGAACATACGCAATCAAAACGAAAAATGGCCGCGATTGGAAGACGCTCAGCGCGGGATGGAAAACCGCGACCATTCTAGATTTGATATTCGCTTCGAATGCCGACACCGCACCGTTGATCATCGATCAACCTGAAGATAATCTCGCAGCCGATTACCTTACCGGCGGACTCATTCAGTCGATGAAAGACGCGAAAAGAAATCGTCAAATTATTGCCATCACTCACTCTGCCGCAATTCCAATGCTTGCGGATGCCCAAACGGTTATTTTGTGCCAAGACTTGGATGGCATAATAAAAATTCGATCTAGTACTCTTGATGGCGAGATTGAAGGAAAGCCTACATTGGATTGGATTGCTGAAATTACCGATGGTGGCAAAAAGGCGCTTCGAAAGAGGATGAAGAAATACGCAATGAAAGACTACTCGTCTCTTGAGCGGGCAAAGGAAGCTGGAAATGAAAATTAAAATTATCCGAAACGTAGAGGCAAACACCTCATCAACCAAGCTCATCACCTGCGGTAAAATGACTGACTTTAATTACCCTCTTTTTATCAAAAGGCTGTATGCAGGAGAGTCGATCGAGGGCATTGAGTATGAACCAGAAGACGCCTTCGACCAAATCGAACGCAATGCAATTAACAAAATGTTGAACGACATTTCAGATCTTTGTACAAAATCAGATGAACCTACTAATCCAAGTAAAGAATCGGGAGACCTCGACGAAAATTTGGAAGAGTAAGCTGCATGGGTATCAAACGAGTACCAACCTAGCTCAAACTATATAAAATAGAGCGAAGTTGAAACTGTTACATCAACTTCAACGAACCACGTCCCCAAATGTTCAATTCGAGTGGGAGAAGTGATAGAACATTTGTTCTTGTTTTTCATACGGTTTCATACGGTTCCGATGGCGACCGATGAGGACGTTTCGGAACCGTCGCACCTGCAAGCCGCATGATTCCGAAATCTGATAGAAACTCACAAGGCTCCTCGAAAGAA
>CASFII010000007.1 GCA_949294735.1 uncultured Coriobacteriaceae bacterium
CTTTACTTTATTGGCATGAAAACAAAAACGCGAGCGTTAACCGCTCGCGAGATTTTTCGTGGTGGAGCTTAGGGGGATCGAACCCCTGACCTCAGGCTTGCAAAGCCCGCGCTCTCCCAGCTGAGCTAAAGCCCCACGTTTGTGAGTGCACCCATTCTATCAATAAACGCTCCACCGGCAAACTCGGCTCACGGTGGAGCGTTTATCCACAAAAAATGGTGGGCCCGAATGGACTTGAACCAGCGACCTCACGCTTATCAGGCGTGCGCTCTAACCAACTGAGCTACGGGCCCATCAAAAGTGCTCGAATACTTTATACCAGCAACACGCCAAACGCAAGAGTTTTTTGAAAAAGTTCCTGGTCTCTTACGTTCTCTACATGCCTCTTATCAGCATCAAATCTAACGAGCTTTCCACTTTTGCAATATTCGGGCTCATAAAACAAATACGCCAGCTTTCGCTGGCGTACAAAAATCAAATGACTAGGCGAAGTTACTTTACAGCGCCAATGCGGCAAATGGTGGTACCGCAGTCAGGGCACTTACCCTTGGTAATCGGCTTACCGTTCTTGGTAACACTTTCAACTGGGTCCTTCATGGTCTTCTTAGCCTTGCACTTAACGCAATATGCTTCAATTGCCATAGTTCTAACCTTTCCTTCGATTACTTAACTGCTAAAACTTAGCAGTGTTCCTCCTTGTATTAAATGCACCCCAAGAATGTAACGGGTGGCATACACAGCGGCGCCTTATTTTACACGTTTCCGCACCGCTGTAAACAATTTCTTAGTAACTTCGCTAAAAGTTGACGCTCAATCTCTTAGATGTTGTGAAGTAATTCAGTTACAAAGTTTGCATTTTCTTCCAGCGTTTCTGGGCTTACGTTTTCAAGCACGTCTTCTATCTGGCCATACAGAGCAGGTTTGTTGCCTTCGGCGCCAACCAGGTGAAGCGTTTGGTATCCAGTCTTTGCAGCGCAAGAAGATGAGGTTTCCTGCCACGAAAAATCTACCGTGCCGTAACGCATTCCCGTAGCCTGAGCAGCTTTCTTTACATAACGCTTCATACGTGAAGAGGTCTTAACTGGACGATACTTGCCTTCCTTCTCTACTAAGGAAAGCTCCCCTGCGCCCAAAGAGTCCAGTTCTACGATAACTGCGCCGTGCAAGTCTTGCGCATGCTCGTTTAAGAACGCACGCATACCGCCATTGCCGCAAAGTTCTGAGCCTAATGCTACAAACCAAACTTCCGTTGTAATGTCAGAAGCATGGAAGGTGTGAATTTTTCCTATTACTCCTGAATAATCAGTGTCGTTCAGCGCTGTTAAGTCAGTCTGCTCAATTTCTTCCTTAGCTTCATTAAAGTCAAAACTATCGCGAGGCTGGAAGGCGTTACGGGATCTTCTTGAAGTGCCACGCACGTCTTCTCCGCGCATCTCCTCAAGCTCAGGTTCATCGGCATATTCATCGTAGCCCTCTGCTACGTCTTCAGCTTCTTCGGTTTGAGCTTTACGCTTCATGAAGCGAGAGAATGCACCACCGTTCCAAGAACGTCCCGATTGATTATTCGGAGTGTTTTCAAATTGGCCATCTTCATAGTAACCATCTTCATAGCCGTCTTCGTAATCATCTACATAGCCTTGATCATATCCGTCGGCATAGTTTTGGTCATAGTTTTGGTCGTAGTCAAAATTGATTGCCTGCGTAGCATCTGCAGGTGCCTGTGCGAAATCTTCCTGTACACCTGCTTCGTATTCGCTGTCTTCGCGGAAGCTTTCCCAGCCACCACGAGCAGCACCTACCTGACGAGCATCGAAGTTGTCGTCCACATGAAGCCACTGCTGCGTGGACACCTCTTCTTCGTCCTTTTTGCGGCGGAATTTGTCAAACAACCGCTGCGCACGAGATTTAGGCATTTCTACATACCCAGGACCTGCAAAGGCTCCCGTTTCGGTGTATGAGGTTTCGTAGGCAGAATCGTCAACGTCATCCACATACATGTCCTCAGGGTTTACGTCTTGCAAAAGTTCGTTGCCTACTGGAGCAAACGCGCCCGTTGCACTTGCAGAGCCAAAAGCTCCCGCAGGGTTAATAAGCTGCGTTGCGTCCGCATCGTCCGAAGCAAATTCTGGCTCGTAAGCATCGTTAGCAACGAAGTTTTCAGGTTCTTCTGCAGGTTGAACCGCAGAAACCTCGGGAACACTTGGTACTGAGCTTTCTTCAGGATGCTCCAAATTAATAGACGGAAGCATAGTAAGCAGACTCTTTGCTGTATCTTTCGTACCTGTTTCGGAAGATGCAAGCGGTGCGCGCTGCTTCATTTCGCTAATTGGAGCTGCCGGAGCTGTAATGTCGGGCAACGTAATGGGACGGCGAGCTGGCTTCGGGGCATCCTGAGAAGCTACCGCTTCAGCCTGCACAGGTTCCTCTGCGGGCTGCATTGGCAGTGCCGCCGTGCTACCAGCAGAAACACTCTGTTCAATACCAGTTACGCTAGGCACTTCCAGAGATGTTGCTTGTTTTTCAAGCTTGTTGGTGCCTACCTGAAGTTCAGTTATGTCAACAGGAGCCATGGCGGTGGTTGCTCCCAAATCGGAAACGGTTTCCTGCGCAACTGGAGCTACAGGAGCCGCTTCTGCCACTGAGGTTACTTCCTGAGGAGCCGTTTGCGCAACAACCTGACCGTCGGCAGGCTGAGCACCAGTTTCGTTGGCAGCTTCAGCAGAGGTTTCGCCTTCCACTAAACTAACGTTTTCGCGATTATATTTTGGAGCCTTAACGTCCATGATGCTTTCACGCATCTGACGAAGCTTTTGTTCTGGAATAGACGTACCCGCCTGAACCGCTTCGTTTGCCGCTTCAAAGCTATTAGCACTGCCAGCAATAGCAGCATCGAGCGCATCTGCAAAAACGGAGCGCTGCACGGGAGCAGCTTCTTCAGCAGGCTTCTTCGCCTTTTCTTGAGCGCGCTTAAACCAATCGGGAGTCTCCGTAGAAACGCCAAAGGCAACAGCCGCTGCGTTCAGCGGAACAGCAGGTTTAATTTCAACTGGTTCCTGGACAGGTGCCTCTTGCGGAGCGGCTTCTTCGGTAAGCTCTGCACCTTCACCAGAAACGCCAGCAGCATAAGCAGCCTCACTTTCATGAAGAGCTGCTTCGCCAGTTAGCGCTTCGCGGACATCTTCGCGCATTTCGTGAACATTTTCTTCGTTGTATTCAGGCAACGCAGGCTCTTTAGTCTGCACCAAATTGTCTGCCACTGAAATAAATGGTGTTGTATCAATAGGCTTGCCCGTCAAAGCAGCAATAGCGGCTTTAGCAGCTGCCAGTCTGTCGGCAGGCGTTTCTAAATCAATATTGGGATCTGCCGGAACAGGAGATGCGTTGTATTCCAAGGAAGCGCCTTCAGGAATAACACCAGCGGCACGCAGAGCTTCTTCGCCGTGCAACTTAGCATCGGTTGCACCTGCGCGGTCAGAGGTAGCACGAGAAGCACCTCGCCCAACGCGCTTTGCCACTTCTAGCAGTACCGCCACGCCAGAAGCGTTGCTATTTGCACCTTCATTGTAACCAGCAGTTTTGTGCACCAGGGCACCTACCAGCGGAAGAGCGCACAAAATGAGCGCCAAAACGGTAATAACGTTAAGCACAATTTCGGGAACTCCTGGTGTGTTTAAGAAAAACAGACTACGGATAATCAGCAGCACTGGTATGAAGATCATGGCACCTAAAGTTGCCCACTGCAACTTAGGAATCATGTTCAGCATGCTGCCATTCAGTTCCTTTTTGATCTTGCCGCTGTCATAACGAGCAACAAAAATAACCTTGCGACGACGTGTTCCACCTTCGCTATAACCAGGTTCAAACTTAGCTACCACATTTTGGCTTACTCCTCGCGGGAAGAAACGCTGCAAAATGGGCTTACCAAAAATATCGGCAACCATAAGTCCCAATGCAAGAAGGGTCAAAATGATTGCCGGAATCATAAGCACATTGAAAAACATCGAAAGCACCGTGATAACAATGGTGATACCACAGCAGATAACTCGAGGTGCTTCGAATGCGGTGGTTTCATTAAAGTCCTCAATATGAGCTGAAAGCCCCGCGTCTTGTTGCAGCTGTTCGGTAATATACAGCGCTGCTTGCTGTTCTTCTTCAGTACCCGCTGGACGCGGTCCTACATTTTGCGACAAAAACGCCACATGTTCCATCATGTTTGGCATACGCTTCGCCTTTCGCTAATCTTGCGTATTTGCGCTTTTCGTAAGTTCGTTTGCGTGTGATATTGCCGAATTCTATTGCTGAAAAACTCAACAACAAAGACATGCAAACGCACACGAATGCATAGTTGAGTGAAGTATACGCTATTTAACTTGATATTCCCAGATAATCGCGAAGAAAAGCGTCCGCCGAACCCACATCAGAACGCGCTTTGTTGTAGGCATCCCGCGCTTCTTGCGTAGTTTCAACAAAGGTATCGGTAATGAACTGCGTTGGGTTGCTCGCGAATTTCTCGGCCATTTTCGCAGCTGCAGTTTCTGCTTTGTTGTAGGCATCGTTTTCTTTTTGTGCGTCTTCTTTGTTTCTATCAAGTAAAGCTTCATTGGAAGCCAGGGCGTGTTTCAAAGCTTCTATCCGCTTTGCAATATACTCTTGATAAGGGGAAACGTCTAACGAAGCGTATTCGCTAGCAACGGTAGCATAAGCTCCTTCCGCTTCTTCGAAAAGCTTCTGCGCCTCTTTAAGCTTCTCTGACGATGCTTTGATGTTGTCGTTGGTGGTTTCAGTCACCAAAAGGGCAGCTTCACGGGCAGCGCTGTCTGCTTCTAAAACCTTGTCCCAAGCAGCAGTTGCATCTTCAGAGGCTGCCGTTGCTCCCTGGGCTTCAGCAATAATTACCTCTGCATTTTCCAGCATTACTTCCCTGCCTGAAATGGCAGAAAGCGCCTGGTTAGCTGCTTCCCAGTCTTCTGCGCCCTCTTGCATCCCCGAACGCGCAGTTGTTGCTGCCATAGTAGCGGTTTTAAGCTGTGTGCGAGTTTCGTCCAAAGAAGCCAGCGTATCTTCAAAGACCTTCTGTTGGTCTTCGCTCAACAATGGATCTGGCGATTCAGCCACCAAGTTGCCCATAGACTCATCCATAGCAACTATCTTTTTGTCAGCTTCTGTAAGCGCATTCATGGCATCATCCAGCGTTGCTAAATGCGCTTGGAAGTTGGTGTAGTACTCATATCCGAAATAGCCACCAACACCCAAAAGCGAAGCAGCCAACACCATAATGACCGCAATGGTAATAGTTTTACGACGAATTCTCGTGGTTTTGCGTTTGCTTACTTCGCTTGGCGGCACCAAGGTGTCCGAAGAGGTAGGCTGAATGGTTGGCACATCTGCATCAGCCGTGGCGACTGAAGAACCTTCGAGGAAAGTTTCAGATATACCCTGCGAATCGACCGCATTGGCAGTACTGCTGGGGGCAGAAGAACCAGCAACGGGGCTTAGTATGCCAGGTGTTTGCGAAGAAGTTTCGGGGAGCACATCACCAGACAGTGGTAGTGCATCTTTTTTTGTAGGAGTAGCAATAGTTTTTCTATGCGGCAACGTAAACAGATGAATAGCACCAAAGCCTGGGAACTTTCTTTTCTTTTCCTCTTTTTCATCGGTGGCAGCATTACGCATAGCATCTAACACACTGAAGGAAATTTCATTCGAAGTTCCTACGGTGTGTTTTTTCAGATGCGCCGCACGAGCTACTTTGTCTTCGTTCTTCTTCAAATTCAAACCTGTATGAAGTCGGTTTCCTTACATACAAATCTGCTGCTGCAGCAAATTTGCAGCGTCTATCTTACCGCAAGCGCTTAAATTGCCCTAGCGACGGTGATTTTCCTCAATATCTGCAACCATTTTAGCTACAGAACAAACTTTGATGGTGCTGCTTGGCATTGATGCCAAAAAGACTTTGCCATAGTTTTTAGTAAGAAGGCGTTTATCAGCCAAAACCAAAATTCCCCTGTCATCTGCTTTGCGGATTAAACGCCCTGCCGCCTGCTTCGTTTCTAATACAGCAGATGGAAGCACATATTTTCTCCAGGCAGCGTCATCGCGCGCCGAACGTTCGCACGAAAGAGGATCGCTGGGTTTTGCAAAAGGCAGCTTCGGAATAACCACTGCCTTTAGCGTTGCCCCTGGCGCATCAAAACCCTCCCAGAAACTTTTGAGAGCAAACAGGGAAAGGTGTTCATCAGCTAAAAAGTCATCGCGAAGTCCCTTGATAGACACGCCCCATTTCTGGCACACCAAGCGCAAGCCTTCCCTTTTAAGCTGCGGCTGGACAGCGTCGAAACAACTTTCCATTTCTTTTCTGTTCGTAAACAGAGTAAGCGTTGAGCCCTCTTGAGCCAGGTGGACGCCTAAAAGCATGCTCTGCAAAGCCGCCAAATAACTAGGCTCATTTGGTTCTGGTAAATCATTCGGTACATAGATAGTCATATGCTGGTCGTAGTCATAGCTGGAATTGAGTCTACAGGTGCGTGCTATGCTGCTCTCTCCTTGGTTCAAACCAAGTGCCGATTCAAACGCCGCAAAAGAATCCCCTACCGTCATGGTTGCAGAGGTATATACCACTGAATGTGTGTTGGCATAGAGGGTTTCGTTGAGTGCATCACCTACGTTGAAAAGAAGCGCCTCCAACTTGTCGGTTGGTCGTTCGTTTTTGCGTGAAATAGTTGCTGAATACACAAACGTTTCAGGATTTTGCTTCAAGATTAAGTCTATAGACTGCACCAATTCCTTTAGCTCTAGCGCAATGGTGGCAATTTCGCGCTGGATCTCTTCAACACCATCCATGCCTTCTAAAAAACCTACCAATTCCTGAGAGGCAGTAATAAGCTTTTCGGATGCGTCCGAAAGCGAAAGGCCAAAACCAACAAGCCCACGAAACGTTTCGCTTCCCCGCACGTCGTCATTGAGCCAGATTTCTACGAATTCATACCCCTTGCTACGCTTGCTGGTGTCGAAGAACAATAGATCCTTCATATGCGCTGTAAAGTCACCTGCTGCCTGAGCAAACGTTTCACCTGCCGCTTTTGCCTTACTGGTAAGCGCATACAAGAGCGTTTCCGCCTCGCTTCCTGCGGGTGTGGCATTGACTGAAGCCTTACGCTCAGCCCGTACGAACACGTTGCGATTTGCATCAGTTCCTTGTACACGTGAAACAATGCGCCCTAAGCTTTCAGCAGTAATCTCTACTGAAAGCGCGTGTCGAGCCTCTTGCTCTGCGTTATGGGCTTCGTCAATCACCCAGTAACGCGCAGGTGGCAACAATCCGCTTTCAGCAGCCACATCACAGAACAAAAGACTGTGGTTAGTGACTACGATATCAACAGTTTCCGCTTTTCTTCGGGCGCCGTGCACAAAACACGCAGTTCCATAATAGGGGCACTTCCTGCGCAAACATTCGTTGCTGGTACAGGTGATGCTTCTGCGAGGCAGCACACGATAATCTATTTTGAGTGCGTCCATGTCGTCGTATTCGGTTTGCTCAATATACGAAAGAAGTGCTGCTAAGGCAGGAGCCTGCGAATATTCATTCCCATTTACCGTACGCATCTGGGCGCCTTCGTGCACAATACGTTCTATGCGGCGCAGACAAGGATAATGAGAAAAGCCCTTCAGAGAAGCGAAGGTTAAATTCGGAATATAGAGTGCAAGCGCAGGCAATTCTTGATATACCAGCTGATCAAGCAGCGCATTAGTCTTAGTAGCCACACCAACACTGATGTTATTGAGTTGGGCAGTCATTGCAGCGGGCACCAAATACGCCATCGATTTCCCAACGCCTGTCCCTGCTTCAACCATAAGATTTTCAGACGAGGTAAACGCATCGCGAACTGCCTGCGCCATGGCAAGCTGTTCTTCGCGTGGTTCAAAATCTGGGTAAAGCTGACCTACTAAACCATCGGCAGCAAAAGCGTTTTTGATGTCAGCAAGCGACGGGAATTTCAGAGGCCGTTGCGGATTAGAAGCTAGCTTTTCTGCGTCGTTCTTTGCCTTGGCAGTTTGTGCCCCCTGCGTACGTTCGGCACGAATTTTTCGCAAAGAAAAAGATCCTGGTTCAGAATTTTTCTGAGCGAAATATTCAAACACTGTTACCGTCGGCCACTGTTCAGGAGTAGCCATACCTGCAATTTCTTTCACTAAAGCTGCTGGCATAGCTTCTACGGCTGCCAATAAAATGCGAAAGAGCGCGCAGGTTGCCGCTACGTCAGCATCAGCCCTATGAGTAGAGAGTGGAGCGTCGAAAGCCTTCACTAAGTCAATCAGACGGTGTGACTTAAGCCGTGGCAGCGCAATACGTGCCAAGTCAAGCGAATCAAGCCACGTGTTTTCTAAAAGAGGATACCCGGCAGGATGTTTTGTTGTGAAATTGCGGTCAAATTCAGCATTGTGAGCTACCAACTTGGCGTCACCCACAAACTCTACTAGCTGTGCTAATGCTTCAGAAGGAATAGGCGCATCTGCCACATCTTCGTCGTGGATGTTGGTCAAATGAGCCACGTCGTCTGGAATAGGCTTTCCAGGATTCACGAACGTGATAAACCAATCGGTAATTTCGCCGTGTTTCATGCGAGCAGCAGCAATTTGAGTAAGTTCGTCATGGTTTAAAGAAAAGCCTGTGGTTTCGGTATCAATTATGACAAGGTTTTGATCGAACTCACCAAAGTCTGCCGCAGCAGCAGCTGCTTTTAAACCAGCGTATCGTTCAGCAATTTCTTGGGGAGTTTTTTCCGTTAGCCATTTTGCCAACGACTCAGAAACAACTCCAGAAACAACCGTTTCTCTATTCCCCATGGGATATACCCCAGCTTTCAAAACCAATGCGCGCAACAGGCAGCATACGTGTACAATATTTCATCAATACCAGTAATTTTACGACATGGGAGGGCTCATGGAGCGCTACTTTGGGACATACCAGAGGTTCGACACGCTTTCTAAAAAGGACGCCACTTTACTTATCGGCGCTGACTGCGTGGTGGGCGAAGCGTTTGAAATCTTTTTTAAAACAGAAAATGGAAAACGCATCGCATGGATGAAAAATCGTTTTGGTGCTGAAGTTGGTTTTTTTGACGAAGATTTTTCCCGCAAACTCAGTTTATGCGAAGCCAAAGGCTTCGTTATGAAAGCACTCTTTGCACTCGTTGCCTATAACGATCTTCCCTCTCCTGGTTTCTACTGGGGTGAAGCTGCCGTTATGTGCTATGACCCTCGCCTAGCTGAGCCTTTTGAAACCTTTATTGCTGGCATAGGTGAACGCCTTGGTAATGGGGTACGCCCTGACATTAGTTTTGGGGAACAAGGGGTTGACCAAATTATTCAAAGCAATGGTACCTGGCAGCCTACCCAAACCGTTCCTATGCCAGAGAAGCAGGCTGGCATGGCCGTGTTGAAAGCACGCAAAAAAGTAAGCGAAGGGCTTATTGAACAAGGCAGGCAAGGAAACAAAGGTTGCTACGCCGTAAGCTGGCTTTTCATTATTTTACTAGTGGTACTGGCCGCCTTTGGCCTACACTGGTTAGGCATGTTCTAAGACAGCGTGCTAAGCAAGCGTGCTAAAGCAGCATCCTAATCAAACGCGCTAGGACAACGTACTGATTCAAGGTACTAGTCCAGCGCGTATTCAATCAACTTCGTACAAAGCTCTGGGAAGCTAATCTCTGCAACTCTGGCAGCGTCTGGCAGCAATGACGTACTGGTCATGCCAGGCAAGGTATTTGTTTCTAAAATCCAAGGAGTATTGTTTGCATCAATAATAAAGTCGGAGCGTGAAACGCCCTTACAATGAAGTGCCTTGTGGGCTTTGCAAGCAGCTTCTTGCAATTGTTTTGTCAATTCTTCAGAAAGAGGTGCAGGGCAAATATGCTGCGATCCACCAGGTGCATACTTTGATTCGTAATCATAGAAGCCATGCTGAGGGACAATTTCAATAACAGGGAGCGCCAAAAGCTCTTCGTTGCCAAGTACAGCAACCGTTACTTCCGTCCCAGAAATATATTGTTCAATCAGAATATCGCCGTATGATTCGGCTGCTTTGATTGCTTGTGATAATTCTTCAGCAGTTTTAGTAATATAAACGCCCAGTGCACTTCCTTCAGAGGAAGGTTTTACCACGCAGGTGCTCCCCAGCTGATGCATCACTTCTTCTACATTTACGGTATCTTCATTTGTCAGACGTATGGATTGCGGCGTATGTAGTCCAGCCTCTTCGTAGAAAAGCTTTGCCTTTGCTTTATCGATTGCCGTAGCACTAGACCAGATGCCAGAACCAATGTAGGGCAAACCAGCAATTTCCAAAAAGCCTTGCAGGGTGCCATCTTCAGCATGTTGACCATGAACACAAAGAAACGCAACGTCAAAGTTTCCACCAATGAGTGTTATAAGGTCTTGTTTGTCTGCAGGATCTAGTTGAGTAACTTGAAAACCAGCTTCTACCAAAGCATCGTGAGCACCTTTGCCGGAAGCAAGCGAAACTTCCCTTTCTCCACTGGTACCACCAGCAAGCAACGCTACCTTACATGTTGCAGGTACAAGCTTCTTGGAACCTAAGCTACTCATTTCTCCACCTTCGTAAACTTCGGTATAATCACTGCTCAAATGAGCACCTCGAACGCCTTGCTTTTGCAAGCGTTCCTAAGAGGCAAAGAGATTTTATAGCAGAATTGAAGTACTGGGGTGCATAAGTCACTAAATTAGCGGAACGGATTGCGGTAATGAAGCAATTTTCACAAAGTGAAGTGGTTCGCCTGCTGGCAGAAAAGGGACTTCCTAAATTTCGTGCCGACCAAGTTTTACAATGGATGTACCAAAAGGGAGTGTTTGACTATTCCCAGATGACAAATTTGTCAAAAGCGTTGCGCGAAGAGCTCGCCGAAAGTTTTCCCCTTGCTCCAGCTGAAGAAATTGACAAAAGAATTTCTGCCGATGGAACCCGTAAATACGTGCTTCGCTATGAAGACGGTGCTTGTGTTGAAACTGTTGCTATGCCCAGCACTGAAAACTCTCAAAAAGACCGCTTGAGTGTTTGCTTTTCCACTCAGGTAGGCTGTGCAATGGCGTGCGCATTTTGTGCCACAGGCCAGGGAGGTTTTACGCGTAACCTTTCTGCTGGCGAAATGGTGGAACAAATTCTGCATGCGCAAAAAGATATTGGCGAACGCATCACTAATGTTGTTGCCATGGGTCAAGGAGAGCCCTTTTTAAATTACGACAACACCATCGAAGCGCTTCGCATCATAAACAACAAAAAATTCCTTGGTATTGGAGCCCGCCATATTACTGTTTCTACCTGCGGAATTATAAAAGGCATTGACCAATTTGCTAACGAACCAGAACAGTTTACTTTAGCAATTTCTCTGCACGCCGCACGCCAGGAAGTACGCGACAAACTTATGCCCCATGTTGCTTCACAACCACTCCCCCAGCTTAAAAAGGCTTTGGAACGCTATATTGCGAAAACCAACCGGCGACCCAGCTTTGAATACTTACTTATGCAGGGTGTAAACGACAGCAAACAAGATTTAGAAGCGCTGCTAGCATTTTGCGATGGTTTGCTGTGCCATGTAAACCTTCTCCCTTTAAACGAAGTACCTGGTTCTCCTCTGAAGCCAGCTGCACCTCAAACAGTGCGATTATGGACTAGTACGCTGGGAGAACATCATATTGAAGCCACTTTGCGAAAATCCCGCGGATCCGATATTGCTGGAGCATGCGGTCAACTCAAAAACACCATCTGGAAAAACCTTAGCTAAGATAAAACCAAAATAATAAGCCCCAAAACTGGGGCTTATTAAGGGTTATATAGAAGCTAGAACAATGGATTCTGTCCTATGGCCCTAAAACAGCACCTTTTGTCCAATAGCTCAACCTAGAGCATTAAATCTTGAACTACATTCCGGACTTTACTTGTCTTCTTCGCTTCCTGTAAGTTGTACGAACAAACGTTCTAATTCTGATTCGTCTTTGAACTCAATTTCAATTTTGTTCTTACCCTTGGAAGACTTCACACGAACATTGGTGTGCAGAATATCTTTGAGCTCACGCGCAACCTTTTTGTACGAAGGAGGAAGAGGCGTACGTGAAGATTCTCCAGCCGCTGGCTTTTTGCCAGAAAGCAAGCGCGCAATAGCTTCTGCTTCGCGAACCGTAATCTGCTCTGCCTTCATCTTTTCAGTGAGCTTCTTGCGCCCTTCTTTGGTAGGAATAGAAAGAATAGCACGAGCATGACCAGCGGTAATCTTTTCCTCAAAAAGCAACTGCTGTGCATCCTCTGGAAGCTCAAGCAGTCGTAGCGCATTAGCAACCGTAGAACGACCCTTTGACATTGCCTGGGCAACATCAGACTGAGTCATCTTGCAACGTTCCATCAGACGACGGTATCCATACGCTTCTTCAATAGGGTTCAAATCTGAACGCTGGACGTTTTCAATCAAGGCTAATTCAAGAGCTTTGTCATCATTAGCTTCTTTGATGCGAACAGGGATAGTTTTAAGACCCAGTTTTCTGCAAGCCTGCCAACGGCGTTCGCCAGCAATAATCTGATAAGATTGCGGACCCGTTGCGCGAACCAAAATAGGTTGCAACAATCCGTCTTTTTCAATGGAGGCTGCCAGTTCTTCAATTTCTTCAGGCTTGAAATTAGTACGAGGCTGATCAGGGTTAGGTACTACTGAAGACAAAGGTACTTCGTCAAGTTTGCGTTCAATAACTGCCTGAATGGTTAATTCTTCAACAGCTTCCGGGGAAGCAGCCTTTGTTGCTTCCTTTTCGCTTGTCTTTTGCTTTTCAGGTCGTGGATGCGTTGGAACTCCAATTTCTACAATCTCGTCAGCAGGAAGTTCTGCTTCAACAACAATACGCTCACGGGCAGGAGTAGGAGCCTTTTCTGAGGCAACCTGTTTACCTTGTTTACGTTCAGTTGTTTGTACTTCTTCAGGGGCACCGCCTAACAGAGAGTCTAATCCACGGCCTAATCCCGATTTTGCTGCTTTAGCCACGGCTAATCACTTCCTTTGCTAGATCAATATAGGACTGAGCACCCTTACCTGAAGGGTCATACTGTGTAATAGGTTGACCGAAGCTAGGTGCTTCGGAAAGTTTTACGGTGCGAGGAATAAGGGTATTGAATACTGTTTTGCCAAAGTAATTACGTACTTCGTCAACAACCTGGCGAGCAAGAACCGTACGTCCATCATACATGGTAAGAAGTACACCGTAGATGTCTAACGTAGGATTCAGGCGGTTTTTGACACGTTTCATTGAATCAAGAAGTTTTGTCACACCTTCCAGCGCATAGAATTCGCACTGAATGGGAATGAGAAGCTTGTCAGCTGCTACCAAAGCATTCACAGTTAAAAGACCAAGAGAAGGTGGGCAGTCAATCATAATGTAGTCATACTTACCGCGCAGGCTTCCTACGGCGTCTTTTAAGCGATTCTCACGGGCCATTTCTGCAACAAGCTCTACTTCTGCCCCAGCAAGATTAATGGTAGCTGGAACAAGGTCTAAGCCCTCACAAACGTCAGGGATAATAACGTCCTGGATAGGAACATCGTTTAGTAGAACGTCATAAACACAATTCTGGATTGCGCTCTTATCGATTCCTAAGCCGCTAGAAGAATTACCTTGCGGGTCAAGGTCAACCAGAAGTACCTGTTTGCCCATTTCGCCCAAAGCTGCGGAAAGATTAATAGCGGTAGTAGATTTTCCAACACCGCCTTTTTGATTAATGATTGCAACGATCTTTGTCTGACCAATAACATGCTGTACTGGCTTCTTGTCTTTATATGATTTAATAGGAGTAGAAACCACTTCAGAATAGTCACGTGCAGACTTAGGCTGTACCTCACGTTCAACTACGGCAGCATTTTCAACCTCTTCGAGGTCTTCATATGCTTCTTCATTTGATTCTTCGGCGATTTCTTCGACTGATTGCGAAAGAGTTTCGACTTCTTGGTGTCGCTCTTTCTTGAGACTGTCAAACCAACCCACAGAATACCCCTTTCTATGTTTTGCCTTATAAAGGCACTGCTCCGTTTGTGGTATTACCTATTCAGTTGTTTTATAAAAAGAATGTTTCACGTGAAACATCTTCGTATTAGTAAATTTGTACTAGCAAGGTATCTAACTTCGCGTTTTGATTGTTTCACGTGAAACAATCTACCTTCAACAGTACAATATCTGTGAGTTCTCAACCAGTTGGAAAGTATAGAGTAAGAAAAATTACTTGCATAGCGAAAAATAGAAAAATAATCGACTAGTTTACAAAAATTATAATCTCGTTCTCATTAAAAAAGAGATGATTGTTTCACGTGAAACAATCATCTCTTGCATTGTAAAGAATAGAAAGTATTTCAAATCGATGTTTCACGTGAAACATCTCATGAAGAACTACCTATTTTTTACTTTGAAACCAGTGGTCTCTTTTGAGCTAAACCAGACTTACGAGGAAGCTTAATCTGCGGATCACTAACTTTTTCAAACGTGAGAATACAACGTTGATTATCAGCAAGCATAAACTCATTCTTACGTAAAAGCTTCATTCCAACCATTTTTTGAATTGCGAGCGCAGTTTCCAATTCTTCAGAATCTAACTTAGCTTTATAACAAATTAGATGGCCACCCAGTTGCAGCAGGGGAGCAGCTAGTTCTAATAATGAAACAAGCTGCGTTAAGGCACGAGCTGTAATGACAGCAAATTCTCCTGCTCTTTCTCTTCCGAGATCTTCAATCCTGCCGTGATACGTACTTACATAATCCTGGAGACCAAGTTCTTTAATAATGTGATCTAACACATCTGTCTTTTTACGCACTGCATCTACAAGGAGCGTTTCTCGCTTAGTGACAACAGCTAACGGAATTCCAGGAAATCCCCCGCCAGTTCCTAAGTCTGCATATTTACCATCATGTGCCTGCATAATTTCAGGAAGTCCTGTTAAACTATCTTCTACATGAAGAAGTTGTCCTTCTTCATATGAGGAAATGCGCGTGAGATTAGTAATTTCGTTTGCTTTAAGTACTAATTCCAGATGTTTATTAATCAATCCACGGTCTTCAGCTGAGATTTCCATAAAGCGCCTTTCATGGTGTACGTTAGATACGTGTATTGTAGCGTATCGAATAATTACAAAGGGAATCCCAAGGAGATAAGTCTTTTGGGTTTTAAAGAGTCTTGTTTGCGAGTGTAGACAGCTGGGTTTCCGGACACCCGCAAAGCTACCGTTTGCTTACGCTCACCTATGCGCTTTGCTGCTTCGCTTCAATAGTAAATAGTACAGTTTGAAGCTCAGAGTGTCCTTCAACCCAGCTGCCTACACTCAGCAAACACCCTGAAGCCCGAAAACAAGTCTGAGCTTCATGCTTTCCTATTTTAATGTGAAGCGAAGCAGCGCGACGCATAGTGAGAAGCCTTTGGCTTCGAACGATAGGAGCGCGTCGAAGTTGGAGGGCTTCAGGATGTTTGCTACATATGAGGA
Organism: uncultured Coriobacteriaceae bacterium; assembly: GCA_949294735.1. Lineage (GTDB taxonomy): Bacteria > Actinomycetota > Coriobacteriia > Coriobacteriales > Eggerthellaceae > CASFII01. Next base: position 15,522 of record CASFII010000007.1, read on the forward strand.
TAGAACCCACAAAACACGTCCCCTTGGTTTTCCCTTGGTTTTCCGCCCCCTTGGTTACTTGATTCAATTGAAATTAAAAAGCCCACGCAAAGGTGGGCTTTAAATACTTATATATTAGTACTGTTTAGTGAGGAATGACCACCACGTGACGAGCAGCACCTTCGCCTTCAGATGCCGTTTCAACACGGTTATCATCACGAAGCGCAATATGAACGATACGACGCTCATACGGGGTCATCGGACGAAGCTTAATAGAACGATGCTGTGCAACCGCGCGGTTTGCGGAAGAATGAGCAATAGATTCCAACTTCTGACGTTGACGACTCTTATAACCCTCGACATCAACAACAATAGGGTAGCGGTAGCCGATAGAACGCACCGTAATTGCAGAAACTAAGAACTGCAGGGCATCCAAGGTCTTACCATGACGACCAATAAGAACAGCTAAATCATCGCCAGTGATGTCTAGGATAAGTTCACCTTCGTCACCCTCATATTCATCAATGGTGATTTCACCAACGTTGAAGTATTTCAAAATATCTTGAAGTGCTGCAATTGCAGTGTCGGCAATACGATCAAGTTCTTCGTCAGAGATTTCTTGGTCATCAGCGCTTTCAATTTCTTCGACTACTTCTTCATATTCAGAACCATTAAGGTTCTCTGCGTCGAACTCCAATTCAACGCCTTCAATGTTTTCAGCCATGCTGTACTCCTTAAAAGTAAACGTTTACGCAAGAAAGCTTTAGCGCTTTTTCTTTGGCTTCGGCTTTTTAACCCTGCGTTCCACATCAATCTCAGAAGGTTTAACTTTCTTCGGAGCAGCATTTTCTTCGGCCTGTTCACGTTCATCTTTTGTACGAACAAGATGCTGAGAAATACGCTGTTGAATAACTGCGATCAAAGAAGAAGTACTCCAGAACAAAAGTACACCAGCAGGAGAACTCCAACCAATAAAGAGCATCATAATGCTCATACCGCCAGAAATAGCGAGCATCTGTTTAAACTGATTACCCGGCTTATTGCGATTACCCCACTGCAGAGCAATTGAAGGAACAAAAGTCAGCGTTGCAAACAAAAGCAATACAATTAAATAGGGAACAAATGTTCCAAATCCCTCGCTCAAAGCATTACCAGGAGTAAGAACCAGGCTCGGAATAATGTTATAGAACGTAAAAGAAGATATATCACCAATATGCTTTGGCATGTCGTAGGTCAAAACCTGGAACAAAGCCATAAAGATAGGCATCTGTAAAAAGACCGGTAAGCAACCCATGATAGGGTTCGATTTTGCCGTTGCCATAACTTTTTGCATTTCTTGCTGCTGGCGAATAGGATTATCCGCATAGCGCTGCTGAATTTTTGCAACTTCTGGCTGCAACTTTTGCATGTAGTACGAAGATTTCGCGCTCTGATGCATAAGAGGTGCCACACAAATACGGAAGATAATCGTAATGATGATGATGGCTAAACCCCAGTCACCGCAGAAGTTGTAGAAGAATTGAATAATGCTAAATATCCAATCCTTAAACGCTTCCCACATACCTTTTCCTTTCTTCTATACCAAAGAGGCACAAACACGAAACCCGTTATTTGTTCCTTATATAACCCTTACTTAAGGAACAGGGTCATATCCGTGTCCGCCCCCCGGACGGCAACGTAAAATGCGTTTTGCAGTTAATACAAACCCTTTGCAAAACCCATATCGTTTAAAAGCTATAAGACCATATTCAGAACAAGTAGGCGTAAAACGACACGCATTGGGAAAATGCGGCGAAATAGCCAGCCGATAAAACATAATAAGACCCACTGCAATATACATTGGTATCTTCTTTATGAAGCCCAAACCTTTATGCAATACGTCAGTTTTCATGTCGTAGTTCCGAATGATCCAGCGCTTTTTCGCATGCCTGCAGTACTTTACTATAATTCACCTGAGTGAGCGACGATTTTGCAAGAAATATTACGTCGAAACCTGGGAAAACCCCACCTAAATCATGGCAAAGTGCTCTCATGCGTCGCTTCGCTTTATTTCTCCAGACAGCATTCCCTACTTTTTTACCTGCAATAAAAGCAACACGACCATATTGGTCGTGTTGTTCTAAGTTCTTATTTTCGCTGCGTTTCCCTACAATAAGAGTAAGGTAGGGAGTATGCAGGCGTGAGCCGTTTTGAAATAAAGCGGAAATCTCTGCGCTGGATTTAATAGTATCCAACACAACCACCGCTTAAACGGTTACACACAAAGACGCTTGCGACCCTTTGCGCGACGTGCAGAAAGAACGGCACGACCACCCTTCGTGGCCATACGCGCGCGAAAACCATGACACTTAGCACGCTTGTGAGCGTTTGGTTGATACGTGCGTTTCATATATATCTCCTTTACGGTAGAAAACTCACTTTAACGTTGACAGAGTAACTTCAAAATTATATATACTTACACACGAAAGTCAACGAATTTTCTGTGAAGGCATTCAGATGGTTTATGAATGCGGAACTGGAAAAAGAGAAAAAATAAACAAGCACAAATGAATAACCTCTTTATCCATGAAGTTTTCCACAAAATCTAATTTTTAATGGTGGAAAATGTTAAAAACTTTCTCTTCACTCATAAAATGCTGTGGAAAACTTTAAATGTCACCTTTTTACCCTCGCATTAAGTGTAATTTTTGAAATGTATAAAATTGGCATCTTTAAGAACGATATTCCAAAAAACTAGCTTCTGAACTGGTATTTTACTTATACATTACAAACTAAATTGTAAGGATATAGGACGCTTGTTCTATTTTTTCTCCTTCGATCAAGGGACTTTAAAAATTACCACTCTTTTAATCTGGGAAAACGTAAATATTTGTAATGTCAAGAGATATTTCAACAATTTAAAAATTTTTTTAAACAAATTTTTACGCCTGGTTTTTTCTTTTTCAGAGTTTTCCACAATCTTTGAATAAAATGTTGAAAACTTAGAAAATGCCTAATCGAAACGGTGTAAAAACTTTTTCAATACTTCTTTAGTCATTGGAATTTAATATATTTACGCAGATGGGTAGATTTCAACCACTGAAAACAGCTACAATGCTGCTGAATTTTCTTGAAAAACAATGAAAAACGAAATTGAAAACGGAAAAACCTTGAACGAAGCAGAAAAACAGAGCACAAATTTTCCAAATCTTTTAAATCAATCTGAATGTCAGTTTGATTATTCTTTTGTGCCAACAACGGCTCGTATTGCTGTATATGATGATTTAAGAAGTGCGCCTCGTATTACTGAAATCCAACCAGCACCAACAACTGACTATATAGAACACCTGAGTTCAAAAATATATGAACAAGCAAAATTAGTAGGCGGTAAAATCCCCTACACTGTCATTCGTGAAGTGTCTGAAAACTTTATTCATGCACAATTTAGTGAAGTAGTTGTTTCTATATTGGATGAGGGAAACACTATTCGCTTTGCAGACCAAGGACCGGGAATTCAACAAAAAGAAAAGGCACAACTTCCAGGATTTAGTTCTGCCATAGAACCAATGAAACACTATATCCGTGGTGTTGGATCTGGCCTCCCTATTGTTAAAGACTACCTTGATTTGTCACAAGGCACTATCACGATAGAAGACAACTTAGGAACAGGCGCTGTGGTAACTATTTCCTTAGCACACAAACAACCTCAAGAAACGCCAACTGTTCAACATATTCCTCTACCGCCTTTAACAGAACGCGAAAAAGAATTTATTAAACTTTTCGCGCGCGAGGGAGCTTTAGGAATCACTGATGTGACACAAATGACTGATTATTCAAACTCAACCACCTACAACACTTTTTCACGTTTAGAAGAGGCAGGTATTATTGAAAAAAGCCTTGGTAAAAAACGTATTCTTACTAACCTTGGTTTTCAAATCAGTAAAGCCTTATAAACTTTTTTAAACTTAAAAGAAATTACGCCTATAAATATTTTTGATTTTGCCCCACTATGGGCTTTTCGTTACAATCTTTCCTACTCTGGGGAACTAGTAATAAGTGTTTAGGTGAGAACAATGATGGATAGTTCTAATATTCAACAAGCGTGGTTGGACGTTTGTGAACAAATTAAAAAGTATGAAGGGGTAGATAGTACCCAGATTAATGCTTTCTTTTCTCGCTTGGTTCCTCAGGCTATTAGCGACGGTTTCTTAATGATTACCGCTGACAATGAATTTATTAAAACATGGATTGAACGTCATTATTTAGAATTTATTCGCCAGGCACTTCAAGATCTTTATCATATGCCTTTCACGGTACTTATTGAAATTGACGAAAGTGCAGCGAAGAATATATCAATTCCAGTAAATCCTGTGCCAGTACAACCTATTCCAACTTCAGAAAACGTGGTATATGTGCCAGTACAACAGCATCAGGAACAATTTCATTCAAACTATCCAGCACAAAATGTATTAATAAAAGAAGAAAACTATATTGATGTATATAAGGAGCCTAAGCCTTTACCTGATCAAACTAATAACCCAACTTCTATGTTGACTTTTGAAAACTTTGTTATTGGTGATTCTAACCGTATGGCTTATTCAATGGCTGTTTCAGTAGCAGAAATGCCTGGTAAAGCACATTTAAATCCTCTTTTTATTTATGGTAAGAGTGGGCTCGGTAAAACACATTTAATGAGAGCTATTCAGAATTATATTCACGAAACGCAGCCTAATCTACGCACCGTATATGTGGATAGTGCTGAACTATTATCTGATTATATGGATGCTAGCGCTGCTCATGATAAAGAAAAAACTAGCTTTAGAAACTTTAAAACTCACTATGAAGAAGCTGATGTTTTACTTATAGACGACGTCCAATATCTTCAAGGTAAAAAACAAACCTTAGATATTGTGTTTCAAATCTTAAATAAAATTACTGATATGGGAAAACAGGTTGTTTTATCTGCTGACCGCGCACCTAAAAACATTGACATCGACGAACGCTATAAAAGTCGTTTTAATTCTGGTGCAACTTTTGATATTCAACCTCCTGAAATTGAAACAAAGCTTGGAATTGTAAAAAGCTGTATTCAAGATTACAAAGAAAATGAAAAGAAGCCGGATTTTAACATCCCTGAAAATGTACAAATTTATATAGCTGAAATTTCAAGTTCTAATATTCGCGAACTTAAAAGTGCGGTCACAAAAGTTATTTATCAAATGGTGTATTTTAACCAAAGCACTATTACCTTAGATGAAGTTAAGAGTCTTTTAGAAAATCATTTTTCTGGTGGATCTACAAAACGATTAACTATCGCTGATATTCAAAAGGTAGTTGAAGAATTTTATAAAGTAAGCCACGCTGACCTTGTAGGGAAGAAACGTACGAGAAATATTATTTATGCGCGCCAGATTGCAATTTGGTTATGCCGCCAGTTATTAGATCTTCCTTATAACGACATTGGTAAGAAATTTAATCGTGATCACAGTACTGCCATGTATTCAGTTTCTGAAGTAGAAAAAGCTATCAAGGAGAGCCGTGAACTACGTGAGGAAATTGAACTACTGCAGCAAAAAATAAAAGAAGATTAATAAACCTTAAAACCTTTAACTTCTAAGTCCTCTGAAACTCATTAATTTCAGAGGACTTTCTTTATAAGTTAAGTTACAAACTTATGTTCGGAAGAAAAATAGTTAATAGATGACTGATATATGACTTATAAGTAGGTATTTCTTTAAGAAAGATAATATTACCGATATTTTTAGTTAATAAAAAATACTTGTTATAAGTCATTCTTAACCATAGATTTTTAACCTATGAACTGGGAACATGTAAGTTATTAACAAATTAACTGAAGTTATTATTGTTATTACCTAATAATTAAATATTTAAAAAGAAGCTCTATAATAATGACCTCAAAAACAATCAAAGGAGCATCATGAAATTTAGTATCAACCAATCTGAATTACAAAACGCCTTATCGGTTGTAATGAAGGGTATTTCAACACGCTCAACCCTTCCAGTTTTAAGTGGTATTTTGCTTGAAGCTAAGGACGATGCTCTTGTTTTACAAACGACTGACCTTCAACTTTCTACTCAATATAAGGTTGCCGCTTTAATTGAAGAAGAAGGTAAAGCAGTTATTCCTGGTAAGTTATTTTCAGAAATTATTAAAAATTTAAGTGATGCAGCTGTTCATGTTGATGCTAATGAAGAACAAGCTCTTATTAGTTGTGATACTTCATCTTTTTCTTTGAAAACATTAAATCCGGATGATTTTCCTAGCTTTCCACACGTTGATATTTTGCAGCGCATTGAAATTCCTTTTAATCAATTTAGTGCCATGGTTAAACGTGTTGCAAAATTGGTTTCAAAAGATGAATCGCGCGCTATCTTAACTGGTGTATTAATTAGTGTAGAAAATAATACGTTAAAGATGGTAGCTACTGACTCTTATAGGTTAGGTATCACTGAAGTAGAATTATCAAACCCTGTTGATGAATTCCAAGCAGTTATCTCTGGCAATTTCTTAACTGAAGTTGCTTCACTACCTAAGTCAGAACAAACTATTCAACTTGCGTTAGCTGAAAATCAAATTGTAGTCACGTGTGGCGATACTGTTCTTATTAATAGACGTATTGAAGGTAATTTTCCTAACTATCGCCAGCTGTTACCTCAAAGTTATATTACTCGCACAAAAATTGATGTAAATCGTTTAAGTGCAGCAGTTAAACGTACATCCCTTTTAGGATCCAGCGTTTCGCCTGTTAAGTTTGATATTAATGTAGCTTCTCAAACCGTACAGCTTTCAGCTGCTTCACAAGATGTTGGATCTGCGCAAGAAACACTTCCTTGTGAAGTAGAAGGCAAAGACATTGAAATAGCCTTTAACTTCAATTACGTATTAGATGGTCTTTCTTCAGTTAATTCTGAAAAGGTATTTTTAGAAACAGTTTCTGGATTAAAACCAGGTATTTTCCGTGCAGAAGAAGAAAACTATCTCTACTTAGTTATGCCAGTACGTATTGCTTAGTTATTTTTAGTAGAGCACTTAATGAGTTTAAAAGTTCAAAACATTTTCTTTCGAAATTTTCGAAACTATTCTGAACTTTCTTTAAACAACTTAGGTGCTCTTACTATTTTTGTTGGCCAAAATGCTATTGGTAAAACTAACATCATTGAAGGTATTCAGCTCTTAACTGCGCTTACTTCTTTTCGTAATCCACTCTTACAACAACTTATTCAACAAGGAAAAGAAGAATCATATATAGCAACTGATGTAAGTGATGGTTCTCGTGAATTAACTATTGGTCTTCACATTAAAGAGCATAGTAAAAAGTATGTCGTAAACGGTAAGGGTAAACAGACACAAGATTTAAAGGGATTAATACCTAGTGTTTCATTTACACCTGATGATTTATATCTAATTAAAGGATCTATGTCTGAAAGAAGAAACGCTTTAGACGTTTTAGGTTCTCAACTTTCTTCTAATTATTATGTAATAAAAAAAGACTACGAAAAAATAATTAAACATAAAAATAAGCTACTTAAAGAAGAAGCATCAGATCTTTTATTAGATAGTATTGATGAAACACTTACTATTTGTGGAGCACAATTAAGCTGCTATAGAAGTTCACTACTTTCTAAATTAGCTCCATTATGTGCTGATTCTTATAAACAAATTATTCCAGGAGGAGAAGAATTATCGGTAACGTATATTCCGTCCTGGGAGGTCAAAAATTCAAAAAAATTTTCCCGCCCTTCTTCTGATATTACCAATAATGAAGTATTACAAAAAGACGCTGCTCGCGAGCTTCTTCAGACCGCGCTACATGGCGCGCGGTCTGAAGAGCGAGCGCGAAAACGTTCTGTCATAGGACCCCACGCAGATCACATTAATTTTGCGTTAAATAATTTAGATGCCACAACTTTTGCTAGTCAGGGGCAACAACGTTCTATTGTTTTAGCCTATAAGCTTGCGGAAGTTCAAATGATTGAAGATCACCTACATCAGAAACCAATCCTTTTGTTAGACGATGTTATGAGTGAACTTGATGAACAGCGCCGCACTTCATTAGTGTCGTTTTTAATGGAAGATACCCAAACATTTATTACGACTACCAATTTACAATACTTCAATGATGGATTATTACAAAGGGCACAAATTGTTCAGCTACCTTTAGAAATTTAGCGCGCATGTAAGCGCTAAATTTCATATGGTTACGTCCTAAACGGGAAATTTTTCTTACTTACCCATAAACACCCTGTGAAATAGGCTCTAAGTGTGCTTAAACGCTGTATTTCATAGCTTTATCATACTATCCATGGTATAATAAATCGGTTCGATTACTAAGCGTTGTAGTTAAAACACAGATTTAAAAGGAGCATATCAGTGGCAGAAAAATCTAACGAACATTATAGTGGTGAAGACATTCAAGTTCTTGAAGGTCTTGAAGCTGTTCGTAAACGCCCCGGCATGTACATTGGTTCTACAGGACCTCGCGGTTTACACCATCTGGTGTATGAGGTAGTAGACAATTCCGTAGACGAAGCACTTGCTGGTTTTTGTAACAAAATTGAAGTATGGATTCATTCGGATAACTCCATTACCGTTACTGACAATGGTCGTGGTATTCCTGTAGACAAACACCCCAAAGAAAAAATTCCAACCGTTGAGGTTGTTTTAACCATTTTGCACGCTGGTGGCAAATTTGGTGGTGCAGGCTACAAGGTATCTGGTGGTTTGCATGGTGTAGGCGTTTCGGTTGTAAATGCTCTTTCAAAACGCGTAGAAGTGAATGTTCGTCGCGACGGTAAAGAATATGCTATTGCCTTTGACCACGGTAAAACTTGCGAAAAGCTGCATGAAATTGGTAAGGCTAAAGGCACGGGCACCAAAACGACGTTTTGGCCAGATGAAGAAATCTTTACGGAAACCACTATTTTCGACTATGACACCTTGGCAAATCGCTTCCGCGAAATGGCGTTTTTAAATAAGGGTCTTAAAATTATTCTGCACGACGAACGCGTCACTGACGCTGAAGGCAATCCGCGCACCGAAGTTTTCCAGTATGCTGGCGGCATCATTGACTTTGTTAAGTATCTCAATGCGGGTAAAGAAACGCTGAATAAGCCTATTTATTTTGAAGCTGAAAATGAAGACGGTACGGTGGAAGTAGCTATGCAGTGGACCACTTCCTATTCCACTAATTCCGTTATGGCGTTTGCTAATAATATTCACACTCATGAAGGTGGTACGCACTTGGACGGCTTTAAGCAGGCCGTTACGCGTAGCATTAATGAATATGCTCGTTCAAAAGGTCTGTTAAAAGAAAAAGATTCAAACCTTTCTGGTGATGATACGCGCGAAGGTTTGGCTGCGGTTATTTCCGTTAAACTTCATGATCCTCAGTTTGAAGGTCAGACGAAAACCAAGCTGGGTAACACTGAAATTCGTCCTCTGGTACAAAATGCCGTATCTCAAGGTTTAGGCGAATATCTAGAAGAAAACCCTGCTCCTGCTAAGCGTATTATTTCTAAAGCAACACAAGCTTTGCGTGCACGCGAAGCTGCTCGTAAAGCGCGTGAAATGACGCGCCGTAAAAACGTATTAGATAGTTTTTCTCTACCAGGTAAACTTGCGGACTGCTCTTCAAAGAATGCAGAAGAAAGTGAAATTTTCATCGTAGAGGGTGACTCCGCAGGTGGTTCTGCAAAGCAGGCGCGCGATCGTAAGTTCCAGGCAATTTTGCCCTTGCGCGGCAAAATCTTGAATGTGGAGCGCGCTGGTTTAAACCGTTCACTTTCATCCGACACTATTTCCTCGCTTATTACCGCCATTGGTACCAATGTTGGGGAAGATTTCGATGCTGATGCTGCGCGTTATCATCGCATCATTATCATGACCGACGCCGACGTTGACGGCGCGCACATTCGTTGTCTGTTGTTGACGTTCTTCTATCGCTATATGCCCGAACTTATTAATCGCGGTTACATTTATATTGCGCAGCCGCCAATCTTTGGTTTAAAGAAGAAGAACTCTCGTAGCCCTAAGGTAGAACGCTATATCTACGACGAAAGTGCACTTTCTTCGGTGCTGGCTGAATACGATGACCCCAGTAAGTTCGACGTTCAGCGTTATAAGGGCTTAGGCGAAATGGACCCCGACCAACTTTGGGAAACCACCATGGAGCCTGCAACGCGTACTCTTTTGCAGGTAAACATTGACGATGCAGCAGAAGCTGAACGTGTGGTGACCGAACTCATGGGTGACCAGGTTGAACCGCGTAAGGAATTCATCCAGAAGCACGCACGCGACGTACGCTTCTTAGACATTTAAGCGCTTTTGCGCCAAACAACCAAAACCAGAAGCGTTTAAATTTGAAAGGATTTTGAATGGCTGACGATATTGAAAACAACGGTAGCTTCGACGAATTTCTTTCCCGTGCCGAAAGCGACTTTGACGCAGAACAAAACGGAACGGAACATGATTCTGACGACGCTGCTGAAGTAAGCGTAAGCGGGCACGAATCAGGTGAACATGCTATTTCTGATGAAGCTCGTGCAGCTGCCATGATTGTGGACATGCCACCTGCTCATGGTGAAATTATTGAAGGCGCCAACGGTGGGGAAGGAACTACCGTTCGCAGCGCTTATTTGGGTAAGGAAATGCAACAATCCTTCTTGGAATATTCCATGAGCGTTATTGTTGCCCGCGCCTTGCCTGATGTGCGCGACGGTTTAAAACCAGTTCACCGCCGTATTCTGTATGCCATGAATGAAAGTGGCTATACGCCAAACCGCGCCCATATGAAATCGGCACGTACTGTTGGTGACGTTATTGGTAAGTACCATCCTCATGGTGACAGCGCAGTGTATGACACCATGGTGCGTTTAGCTCAACCATTTTCTATGCGCGTGCCGCTGATTGATGGTCACGGTAACTTTGGCTCTATTGACGGCGACAGTGCTGCGGCTATGCGTTATACCGAAGCACGCTTAGACAAAGCTGCTATGGAATTAATGCGCGACCTTGATAAAGAAACGGTCGACTTCCAGCCCAACTACGACGAAAGCTTGGAAGAGCCAACTGTTTTACCGGCACGCTTCCCGAATCTTTTAGTAAATGGTTCTTCGGGTATTGCTGTTGGCATGGCCACCAACATTCCGCCGCACAACCTGGGTGAAACCATTGATGCTACTTGTTTATTGCTGGATAACCCGGAAGCCACCACTGAAGAAATCATGCAGGTTATGCCTGGCCCTGACTTTCCAACAGGTGGCACCATCATGGGTAAAAAGGGCATTATTGACTACTTCGAAACTGGCCGTGGTTCGTTGACGGTTCGCGCGAAGTATCGCATTGAAGAAAAGAAAAATGGCAGAAGCTCCATTGTGGTGACGGAGATTCCTTACCAGGTAAATCGTAAGCGTCTGTTGGAAAAACTGGGTGAACTCGTTCGCGACAAAAAGCTGACCGAAATTTCCAACATTCACGACGCTGCAGACCGTCATGGCATTGACATTATTATTGATCTGAAGCAAAACGCCATTCCTCAGGTTGTGTTGAACAAGTTGTTCAAGCATACGCAGCTGCAAATTGGCTTTGGCGTAATTATGCTGGCACTGGTAGACGGTGTGCCGCGCGTACTTTCCTTGAAGGAAACGCTTCATTACTACATTGAACACCAAAAAGATGTTATCACCCGTCGTACGCGTTATGAATTAACGAAGGCAGAAGAGCGTGCTCATCTACTAGACGGTTTGATTATTGCGCTCGATAACATTGACGAAGTAATTAGCATCATCCGTTCTTCCCAGACCGACAAAGAAGCAGCGCAGCGCTTAACGGCTCAGTTTGGTTTAACTCAAAAACAAACTGACGCTATTTTGGAAATGCGTCTGCGTCGTTTGACGGGTTTGGAACGCCAGAAGATCGAAGCTGAATTGGCTGAACTTCGCGAAAAGATTGCGTACTACAAGCGTGTTTTGGAAGATGATGGCCTCGTGCGCGAAATCATCAAAGAAGAACTTCAGGAAATCAAAAAGAAGTTTGGCACGTCCCGCAAGACTAAAATTGGTAATGAAGCTAAAGACATTGAAGTAGAAGACTTAATTGCCGACGAAAACATGGTAGTAACCATGACCCGTAGTGGTTATGTCAAGCGCTTGCCAGTGACCACGTATCGTCAGCAAAAGCGCGGTGGCAAGGGTATGCAGGGTGTCAACCTGAAAGACAACGACTACGTCGAACATCTCTTTATTGCTTCAACGCACAACTATATGCTGTTCTTTAGCACGGCTGGCAAAGTCTATCGTCTGAAGGTGTATGAAATCCCTGAAGCAGGACGCCATGCTCGCGGCACCGCTATTGTGAACCTGCTGCCGCTGGCACGTGATGAAAAGATTTCTGCGGTTATTGCAACGAAGGACTTCCCTGAAAACGAATACCTAATGTTTGCAACGCAACAGGGTATGGTAAAGAAAACTTCCATGAGCCTGTATGACCGTTCTCGTCGCGATGGTTTGATTGCTATCAATCTGAAAGATGGCGACAGTTTGATTGCCGTTCGTCGCGTGGCTCAGGGCGAAAAAGTCATGATGGTTTCTTCTGCTGGTAAGGCAATTCTGTGGGATGAAAGTGAAGTACGTGCCATGGGCAGAGACACCATGGGTGTGCGCGGCATGACGGTTCCCGCATATGCGCAGGTACTGGGCATGGAAATTGCTAAACCTGACACAGACTTGTTCGTTATTACGGAAAAGGGCTACGGTAAACGCACTCCTGTTTCGGAATACCCCGAACATCACCGTGGCGGTCAAGGTGTGTTTACCATCAACATGACGGAAAAGAAGGGTCAGCTTTCAGTCATGAAGATTGTCGGCGCCGATGACGAAATCATGATTATTTCCGAAGAAGGCGTTGTGGTACGCACCCCAGTTTCAGGTATTTCCGAACTGGGCCGTTCTACCCAGGGTGTGCGTGTTATGAATGTGGCCGAAAAAGACCGCGTCAGCGCGGTGGCCATTTCTTCGTCGGGTAAAAAGAAACGCTCCGGTACGTCGAATGACAGCATGAGCGAAAATGACTTCGACGAAATGGAAGAAAGCGATACCGAATAACTCAAAATATGCCCGCGAAACACCGCGGGCATATTACTAGTTAGAGGTTTGTGGTAAATCGGTTTAGTACTATTCGCTACAAGAGAGCTCTAAGTTAAACGCAAACAAAATAGACAATGTTGAAGGTCAAAGAAAAAGGGAAAGGACGAATCATGGCCGAACCTTTAGTAGGAATTATTATGGGAAGCACGTCTGATATGGAAGCTATGCAGCCTTGCATGAAACAGCTGGAAGAATTTGGCATTCCTTATGAAGTAAAGGTAGCTTCTGCACATCGTAAACCAGCTGAAGTTCATGCGTGGGCCTCGGGTGCACACGAACGTGGCATGCGCGTCATTATTGCTGCAGCTGGTAAAGCCGCTCACCTGGGTGGGGTAGTAGCAGCTTATACGCCAAACCCTGTTATTACGGTTCCCATGAAAACGTCTGACCTGGGCGGTCTGGATTCTTTGCTTTCTATGGTGCAGATGCCTTCGGGTGTTCCCGTTGCTTGTGTTGCTATTAATGGCGCAAAGAATGCTGCCATTTTGGCTGTGCAAATGTTAGGTACGGGCGACGAAGCTATGCGCCAAAAGATTATCGATTTTAAAGCTGCAATGGCTGAAGCTTAAATTTGTTTGAAGCATTGATTGGCAGGTAGGCTTAGTTTAGATTTTCGCAGATCAGAATCATGTTCTGACTAAGGCTTGACCTTAGGTTTAACAAGGGTCACCGACAACAGGTAAGCAGGTGGAGTAAAAGTGAGCGCTAAAAAACTACTCATGGGAAATGAAGCTTTTGCTCATGCAGCGCTTGAGGCAGGAGTTCGCGTTGTTGCAGGATACCCAGGAACACCGTCTTCAGAACTGATTGAAACTATTGCCAAATTGCACGCCGAAGGCAAAGCGCATGGCGTACATGTGGAATGGTCCACCAATGAAAAAGCTGCCTTAGAACTTTTGGCAGGTGCTTCCTATGCAGGGGCACGATGCTTGTTTACCTGTAAGCAAGTTGGTTTAAATGTTGCAAGCGATGCCCTCATGAGTTTGAACTATGTGGGCATCAAGGGCGGGTTAGTACTTTTTGTGGCAGATGATCCAGGCCCTATTTCTTCTCAGACCGAGCAAGATACGCGTCGGTTCGCAGCGTTTGCAAAAGTTCCCGTGTTGGATCCTTCTACGCCTGAAGAGGGTTTTGCCATGACGAAGGCAGCCTTCGAACTGTCGGAGCGTTTTCATACTCCCGTGATAGTGCGGCCAACGACGCGTATTAACCATGCCTCTACCTTCTTCGAAGTTTCGGATGAAACGTCTGCGCGCAAGATTCCCGAAGAAGGATTTGAGCGCAATCCGAAATGGGTTATTTTCCCGAAACGTGCCTTTGAAGCACACGGGGAAATTAATGACCGTTTGCAGCAAATGGCCACCTTATTTTCCGAAGAAGAACCTTACGTTGGGTTTAATGCAATAAAGACGCGCGTCAACACGTATGCTGTATTGCACACGGAGGTGGATTCTGAAAACAAGACTGGTGCGCGTAGTGATACGGGCACTGGCGCGAGCGGTATTCAGCCGGCGCTCGGTATTGTTGCTGGCGGTATTTCTGCAGCTTATGCTCATGAGGCATTGCGCCTGATACAGAAACGTCTACAAAAGAATGCAACCGTTAAACCGTCTGAGAGCAATCTTGCTACCAGCACCAACAACGCGTCACAGCTTCCGCCTTATAAATTCCTGCAAATTGGCACGCCGTATCCCTTCCCAGAAAAATTGGTAGCTTCTTTTGTTGAAGGGCTTACCGATGTTTTGGTTTTAGAAGAACTTGATTACATTTTAGAAGACGAACTGTTCAAGCTGTGTGGCAAGAGGGGAATTAGCCTGCGAATCCATGGCAAGTTGGACGGCAGTGTGAAAGATCGCGGCGAAAATACGGTCGACAGCATACTTACTTCGTTGGCGAAATTCATAGGGCTCGATGAAGCGTTAGTTGCGCCTTCCGTTGCAGGGTCTTCCGCCCTGGACGCTTCGCATCTTCCTGTGCGTCCGCCCGTTCTTTGTCCGGGATGCCCTCATCGCGGAAGTTTCTATGCAGTAAAAAAGGCCTTGGGCAAAACCCCTGCGGTACTTTGTGGTGATATTGGTTGTTACACCTTAGGAAATGCAATGCCATTGGATGCAGTAGACACCTGTTTGTGCATGGGTGCAGGCATCACCATGGCGCAGGGCTTTTCCGTTGCCGAGCCTCAGAAAAAAACCGTGGCATTTGTGGGAGACTCAACGTTTTTTGCTAGTGGATTACCTGGTGTAGTAAACGCGGTTTACAACGGACACAACATTACGCTTTGCGTGTTGGATAACGCCACCACCGCTATGACGGGTTCGCAACCTCACCCAGGTACGGGACAAACGTTGATGGGTCCCCAAAACAAACCAGTTTCTATAGAAGCCGTGCTGAAAGCGTGTGGCGTGGAATGCGTAGTGCATGCAAATCCTTTGAATTTCGCCGAAGCTAAACAGGCAGCACAAACCGCGCTTGATTATCAGGGCGTGTCTGCCATTCTTTTTGAATCACCCTGCATACAACTCAAAAAACCCGATGCTCCTGTGCGGGTAGATTCCGCAAAATGTACCGGCTGCAAACGTTGTATTACTGAAATTGGTTGTCCTGCGTTGGTATTTAATCCTTCGGCTGGAAAACGAGGACAAGCAGGTGTTGATCCTTCACTTTGCAATGGCTGTGGGCTTTGTACTCAACTTTGTACCTTCGACGCTTTGGTGGTAAACAAGGGCGGGGAAGGAGCAAGTCATGTTTAACGTACTGTTAGCTGGTGTTGGCGGACAAGGGACGGTACTGGCAGCAAAAGTGCTTGCTCAGGCTGCTCAGTCAAAAGGCTGGAAGGTCCGCACCGCTGAAACCATAGGCATGGCGCAACGCGGAGGAACGGTTCTTTCTCATGTGCGCATGGGGAACCAGGGCGAAGAAGTTTATTCGCCGCTTATCTCTGCAGGCGAAGCACAACTCATCATAGCTTTTGAACCAGCTGAAGCGGCTCGTGCATTTTCTTATGCCGCACCTGGCGCAACCGTTATTACGGCAAAATCGTCGGTACAGCCAGTAACCGCTGCTCTTTCAGGCGGTAGTTATTCTGCTGAAACAGTGTTGGCGGAACTTAAAACAGCCGTGGAAGAGATGCAAGGTACTCTGCTGGTGGTTGAAGACGAAAGCCTTTGTGCCCAAATGAAAACACGCAAGGTGCTAAACACGTTGCTTTTGGCTTATGCCACAGCAAATAGTGCGCTGCCTCTTTCGCTGGAAGAATTGAAAGAAGCACTTGCCGCATGCGTAAAGCCAGCTTTTGTGGATATGAACATTGCGGCCGTAGATTTGGTGGCAGAGTAAGCGCGGCCTGAAAGGCAAATTGATTCTTTACGCTCTTTACGCGAAATCCACTTTAGCGTACTATAGTGGCATGGAACGAATTTCTAACATCCTTGATTTCAAAGCCGCGCGCAAAGCGTTGGCTGGTCGATGGCTTTAGCTTCAAGTCTTTTTAGGCTTGAAGCGCTTCCGAGCGTACAGGTTCTTCCAAATTCCCTTTAAAACTGTACGCATTTCCCTGTAGTACTGTTCATGCGAATGGCTGGATAGTTTAGCGGCACAATACAATACGTGTTGCTAAACGGAACAATAATCCAGCAATCTCAGAGAAAGAGAAAGCCATGCAATTGACCAACGAACAATTTGACCTTCTGAAAAACGAATTCAAAACACTCAAGGAACGTTCACCGTTTTATGCGAAGAAATTTGCGGACATTGATTTAACCGATGTGCAAACCCAAGCTGATTTTGAAAAGCTGCCGTTTTCTGAAAAAGACGACTTGCGTGCAGCTTATCCGCTGGGACTTCAGGCCGTGCCTGATGAAGAAGTGGTGCGTATCCATTCTTCCAGCGGTACCACAGGCACACCCGTTATTATTCCTTACACCCAACAAGACGTTACCGACTGGGCTATTCAATTTGCGCGTTGTTATGAAACGGCGGGCATTACCAACAAAGACCGTATCCAAATTACTCCGGGTTACGGACTCTGGACTGCGGGCATTGGTTTTCAGTTGGGAGCTGAACGCTTGGGTGCCATGGCAATACCCATGGGTCCGGGCAACACGGAAAAGCAGCTACAGATGATGCAAGATTTGAAATCTACAGTCTTAGGCGCCACCAGCTCGTATGCACTTCTGTTGGCAGAAGAGATTAACCAACGAGGGTTGCGCGACAAAATCTATCTGCGCAAGGGCGTCATTGGGTCAGAGCGCTGGGGCGATAAAATGCGCGCTCGCATTTCAAATGAACTGGGTGTTGAAATCTTCGACATCTATGGGCTGACGGAAGTGTATGGCCCGGGCATTGGTATTTCGTGCAGCGAGCACGCGGGCATGCACGTATGGAGCGACTACGTCTACATTGAAATCATCGATCCGAAAACAGGCGAAGTACTGCCTGATGGGGAAACGGGTGAACTGGTGCTCACTACGCTTCGCAAACAAGGTGCACCGCTGATTCGTTATCGAACGCATGACTTGACGCGTATTATTCCCGGAGCGTGCAAATGCGCTCATGGTGACAAGCATCCGCGTATTGATACGCTGGTTGGTCGTACGGACGACATGTTCAAAGTGAAGGGCTGCAATATGTTCCCTGCTCAGGTGGAAGACGTCATTGCTATCACCGACGGTGCTTCTTCTGAATATCAGGTTATGATTGAAAACATTTCTGGGCGCGATGTTTTGACGGTGTTGTTTGAAACGGCGCTTGAAGGTGATGCTAAGAAGCGTTGCGAAGAAGAATTGGCTATGATCTTTAAGGCGAAAATTGGTTGTACGCCTGATGCTGTGGGTGTGCCCATGGGAGAATTGCCGCGTTCCGAAAAGAAGACAAAGCGCATCTTCGACAGCCGCTACTAGTTCTACCGTAACCAAAAAACCTAAGAACCCAAAGGACACCAAGGGGACGTGTCTTTTGGGTTCTTGTATTAAAGAAGCACTTGCCCTTAAACCCTCAACTTCGACGCGCTCCTATCGTTCGAAGCCAAAGGCTTCTCACTATGCGTCGCGCTGCTTCGCTTCACTAAAATACAGGCAAGTTTGAAGCTCAGACTTGTTTCGGATTCAAGGGCAAGCGCTTCTATCAACCTATACCCCAAGCAAAATCCAAAACACACGTCCCCTTGGTGTCCTTTGGTTTTAGATGATTCCGAAGAAACCCAAGGCTTCCATGATAAAAAGCGCAACTGTCAGTAGCACCACTACTACGATGGTGAACCAAATGAGCACTTTCGAAACGCGGTGGGTGCGGAAATTTCCCATGATGCGTTTGTCCGCAGAAATGATTGCCATGAACACCAGCAGCACGGGCAAGATGATGCCGTTTACAAACTGAGCAGTCAGCATAACGCCCATCAAATTGATGTCGGGCAGTAGTACCACAATAGCGGAAAACGCAATCACAAAGGTGAAGATACCTTTAAACATAGGCGCTTCGCTCCATTTGAAGTTCACGCCAGCTTCCCACCCAAACGCTTCGCAGATCACAAACGAAGTAGTAAGCGGCAAAACGCAAGCCGCCAAAAACGACGCAGCAATTAGCCCAATTGCAAACAGTGCTTCGGCATACTGACCGGCAAAGGGAGCCAAAGCGCGTGCAGCGTCAGCAGCACTTTCGATTTCAATACCTTGAGGGAATAAAACGGCACCTGTGGTGACAATGATGAACCACGCAACCACGCATGCAGCTATGGTCCCTGATACTGCGTCTACCTTTTGTGAAAACAGTTCTTTGGTAGTTACACCTTTTTCAACCACGTTACTCTGTGAGAAAAACATCATCCATGGAGCAATGGTGGTACCAATCATGGCAATAACCAGGGAAATGAAACTTAGGTCGTTTACGATATGCGGCACCACCGTATGAAGTGCGGCGTCTTCCCAGTCTGGCTGCGCCATAAAGGCAGCAATAATGTAGGTCACAAACACCAGAGAAAGAATCAGGAACACTTTTTGCACGCGCTTATAGCTGCCGCCAACAACTAAAAGCCACACTGCAATAGCAGCAACGGGTACCGAAACATACTTCGATACACCAAACATTTCCATACCTGATGCAATACCGGCGAATTCAGAAAACGTGGTAGCAACGTTACCAATAAGCAACGCCAACATAGCAAGGGCAGCTAAGCGAATACCGAAGCGTTCGCGAATGAGCGCTGCAAAACCCTTACCAGTAACAGCACCCATGCGGCTGGCCGTCATTTGCACCACCATCAAAAGGATGCACATGATGGGAACAACCCAGAGTGCAGCAAACCCAAACTTTGCGCCGACGGTGGAATAGGTTGAAATGCCGCCGGCGTCGTTGCCTGCCATAGCGGTGATAATGCCCGGACCCATAGCCGCCAGAACTAACAACAGTTTGTTGGTGGGCTTTTTAACTAAGGGTTCCTGGTTCGTGGTGGAATCCACTGAAAGATCCCGGTTGTTTGCCAAGGCTTGTGCTTTGGCTTCAGCTTGTGCTTGAGTTTGTTCAGAAGACCTTGCGGAGAGTTTCCTTGAAAGAACACTGGTGTTCTGAGAGTCTTTCTTGCCGAATCCAAAGGTGAAGTGTTTTTTCTTTTCGACGGTTCCTTTTTTGGCAGCAGCAGCTTTAGCCCATGCCTGGGCTTTAATTTGCTTATCCCTTTTCTGGGCAGCTTTCATAGATTGAATTGTCTGTTTCTTTTCTGCCATTCCAAAACCTAGTTACAAGTTAATCTTCTTGTTTATTGCCCTAAAAACCCAAAAGACACGTCCCCGTGGGTTGTACTTAAAAGCTGTAACCCAAAATCTGCAGAAGTGCCAAGGTGTAAATCACCAAGAAGATGCATGCACCCAGCACCACGCCTACCACTTTGCCAATTGCCATCTTGGTCTTTTCGTCGCTCATGTCTTCTTCGATGGCATCCCATGCGTCGTCAACCGTAACGATACCCAAGATAGAACCATTTTCATCAACCACCGGCA
The DNA here is from genome assembly GCA_949294735.1 of uncultured Coriobacteriaceae bacterium. Classification (GTDB taxonomy): domain Bacteria; phylum Actinomycetota; class Coriobacteriia; order Coriobacteriales; family Eggerthellaceae; genus CASFII01. Next base: position 35,633 of record CASFII010000007.1, read on the forward strand.
TTGCGGGAAGTTCGTACTTGAAGATGTCTGCTGCTACGTCTTCTTCAATTTCATCCGGTGTTGCCGAAATAACGTCGCGGAACATAATTTCGCTCACTGGCTTTTCGCTGTTGTTCAGCACCAACGTACGCAGCGAAAGAACGCCCACAAATTTGTCGTATTCATCAAGCACATACACATAGTGAACAGTGGGGTGGTCTTCAGGAAGCTCGCGCAGAACCTCAACCGTTTCACCTACGGTAGTGTCCTCATGCACCGTTACAAACTGGGTGGTCATCATGCCGCCTGCAGTGCCGTCTTTATATCCCAGCAGTTGGCGAATTTCGGTTGCGTCTTCAACACCCATCAAACGCAAGAGCGTTTCGGCTTTTTCGTAGGGGAGGTCACGAACGATGTCGGCTGCGTCGTCAGGATCCATGTTGCCCAGAAGGCCAGCTGCGCGCTTTTCGTCCAAGTCCTCAATGAAGTCTGCCTGGTATTCGTCTTCCATTTCCGAAATAACTTCGGTGGCCTGCGCGTCGTCCAGATGCTTGAATACGTTTGCACGCTGCTGCGGATCTAGTTCTTCCAGAATGTCTGCCACGTCGGCAGGATGCAGCTCGTCCAAGCGTTTGTGCGTAACAGACAGCTGTACCTTGGAAAGGTCGCGGTCAACCAAGTCCATGTAGTTCCAGGCAATAATTTGTTCGTCGATGTGTTTGCCGAAGGTTTTTGCTACTGCCACTACGGCACGTTCCAGCAAAGGTGAAAGTCCGCGCAGAATACCACGCGTGCCCACTTCAGCACCCAGCAAACGCAGTTGCGTGCCAGACTGGGAAAGCTTGAGGTCGTTTACGCGCACAACTTTCATACCCTGCGTGTCAACAATTTGCTTGTCCAAAAGGTCGCGCGCCAGCAAAATTTCGCTGGGCTGCAAATAGCTGAAGCGAATGTCAGGGGAATCTACTTTAAGCGTAATGCCGTCGTCATCGAACGTGTCAACGTACTTGCGCCACGAAATCATGAACGGTACCTTGCCTGGACCTTGGAATGCCAGGCTGGTGATGCGCGGGAACATTTCACCGGTGGAAATTGCCAGGTCAGAGATTACGCCAATCTTTTCGCCCGTGGCATCCACGACGGGTTTCCCCATCATTTGAGAAAGATAGAGCATGCTATTTCCTTACCGCCAGTCGTCCCTTTGACCACCGGTAAGGTAGCCGAAAGGGATTACATACTGTGAGGCTTCGATTTTCGAACCTTCAAGTACGTTCCTTTCCTAAGACACCTGCGAAGCCAAACAAACCGTGCTGTTAGAAGTGCGGTTTCAGCGAAGTACTGGCGTGTCTGCCAGTTTGCTGAAGCCATGCTCACACCAACTTTGGCTTCATAATAAAAAACCGCACGTGCTGCTACCTTTAATTAACAGTCGTTGCGGAACATCTGCTGAAATGGTGCGCCGTGAGGGATTCGAACCCCCGACGTACTGATTCGTAGTCAGTCCCTCTATCCAGCTGAGGTAACGGCGCACGTAGTACAGCCCGACTATTGTTGCAGGTTTAGGAAGCAGTGTCAACAAAAAAGTTAGCATTTTTGTGCGAATTTGCCCTGCTATAACCTGCAGGTTTTACACAAATTTGAACAAATGGCTAGCGTTGCGTGTGGTTTAGGGGGCTATTTTGCTTAGGCAAGTAATGACTCGAAAAGCATAAAAATTGAGCGCTTAATTATATAATTCGCCAAAAAGTATAATTAAGAACCTCGAAACAGCGAAAAAAACGCTTCTTAATTATATAGAAGATAATTAGTAATTTCTTAAAGACGCCATGTTGGAAGATAAAGATTAACTCGGAAGAATGAAACTGGCGGAGAGCTGGGGATTCGAACCCCAGATACCCTTGTGGGGTATACTCGCTTAGCAGGCGAGCACCTTCGGCCTCTCGGTCAGCTCTCCGCGCCAGCATAGACGCACCTGCCGTACGCAGATGCGATTAGCTATAATAGCGTGAGCCCTCCTAAATTACAAGAAAAAATGTGTTAGCATGGCATCTAACAATCCTACCTAAGGAGTGAGCTCAATGGGCGAAATCGCAGAACAAAGCAGTAATCAAGCTTTCATTTTGGGCGTTGATGGCGGCGGTTCCACCACTACTTTTTTGGCAACTACTCTTGAAGGTGAAACGCTTGCGCAAATTAAGGTGAGCGCGGTCAGCCACAAATCGGTTGGCGAAGAACGCGCCCGCAACAATTTCAAGGAAGGCGTTGAAAAACTGAGCGAGGCTTTGGGTCAGCCTGCGACGAACGCACAGTTTGGCGTATATGGTCTTTCGGGTTTAGATACGCCGAACGATAAAGTTTTCCTGGAAAACATGGTGTTCGAAAATGGCTTTGATCCTGAGCGCAGCCTGGTTATTAACGATGCCTACCCGCCGCTGTTTGCTATGAACAACAGCTGGGGTGTGGTGCTGGTAGCTGGTACCGGTTCTATTGCTACGGGTTTGAGCCCTTCGGGCAAAATGCTTCGTACCGGTGGTTGGGGCTATGCGTTTAGTGACGAAGGTTCTGGCTACTGGATGGGCAAGGAAGCTATTCGCTATACGCATCTGTATTGCGACGGCTTGGGCGAACCTGACGAACTGTTCAACAACATTGCTCAGGCAACGGGCGTAAACCGCATTGAAGAACTTTCTTGGTGGGCGGGGAATAATCCTGCTCCTCGTGAAATTGCTAAGCTGGCTTCGGTGGTTTTAGCTGGTCAGAGCCCCTGTGCTATTGCTATTCAAAAAGGCGCCGCTCGCGAACTTGCAAAACTTACCACCATGTTGGTAGAGCGCTTGGACGAAGCAGAGTGCGCTGAAGCAGCCAAGGCGTTAGATCCGCAGGCAATTCCTGTTGTTTTGTCAGGCGGTTTGCTTATTCATAAGCACTTCTATGACGAAGTGGTGGCACAAATTGAAAAGAATTGGCCTCTTTCTGTGCCGCCGAATATTCAGCACATTGACTGCACCCCTGCGCGCGGCGACATCGTGATTGCGCAGATGGTTATTCAAGGAAAGAACCCCTTCGCTTAGGCATTACGTTACGGCAGCTTAACGGCTGCCGTAATTTTTTGGCGCAGAGGACTTTGTATTTCTTCTTAGTTCTTATATGCCTTTCCTTAAGTGCAAAACACGCCCGGTTGCGCAATGGTACAAGACTACTTGTTGGTTGCATTAACTTTTTCAAGTCACCCTAACAGGCATGTTTTTTCTTTGCCAAGTTGAAATTATCGCGTATTTTCAATTCCACAAATTGTAGGCTTAACCCTCAAATACTGTATCATCTATTGTGCTCATATTGAGGTTCTCAGAGAAAGGTACGTCGTACAATATAGAGGTACGCTAAAGAACAAAGTTGATGAGATAGGTAAGCGTAAGATGCTCATCTTTGACAACCAAGTAGCGGTTGCTGTACCTGCCCTGAGAGTTTTCTAAATGTGTTTAAAGATGTTTCAGAGTTGTGCGAGTTCAGCTTGAGCTCCTTCACTTACACGAGCGCATCTCTATAACTTGTAAAGGAAGTAAGCAAGGGCTGTATCAAGTAGCCTAGTTTGACTTAAGAGGACTATATGTACCCGCGACTCATAGATAATAAAAGGCAAAACCTAGAATCTGTGCTTTCTGAGATTATAAATTCGGGTAAGTATAAGTATTTGTCAATTGCTACGGGCTATTGGGACTTGCCTGGCATGATAGATATTATCGACGGTCTTGCAAAATTCAAGGGGATTAGACTCCTTATAGGGCAGGAACCATTGCCTCATCGTCTCCAGAAATCACTTAAGCTCGACGAAAACAATCCCGACACATTGTTTCCAGATAAGAATTTTTCTTACGACCTCGAACGGCTTGGTAGAGAAGAAGAACACAAGGTCTCAGAATTACGTAACGTTGCTCGCAAACTTACGACTCTCATGAAGGATGGCAAGCTTGAAGTCAAAGTTTTTCGCAGACCAAGACTTCATGCAAAAGCTTACATCTTTGGTGAAATGGGGGCGTCAGAGGCAGTTGGTATTATAGGCTCGAGCAACTTTACTAAAGCCGGTCTCACAAGCAATGCAGAGCTAAATTGGCTCGAACAGGATCAGCATTTTGTGTTATTCCAGCCCCAAAACGAGCAACAGGAGCATGGACATCTCAGTTGGTTCAACGAAATGTGGGAGAACGAGGAAGCTGAACCATGGACAGGAACGTTCACTGAAATACTTGAAAAGAGTCCTGTTGGTGACATGATGTATGGCCCCTATGATGTCTACATTAAGACACTCATGGAGGTGTTTCCCGATGAACTACTTCCGCCTCAACGGCTTTCAGACGACACCCGTGACCCTCTTTTTGCATTTCAAGATCGCAATGCTGGTATCTTGCTGAACAAGCTACAGAAGATGGGTGTGGCGATGCTTTCGGACTCTGTTGGCCTCGGCAAGACCGTGACCGCTGGCGCCGTCGTCAAACACTATCGCGAGACCGGAGCACATCGTATCCTCGTGATAGCGCCTGCGGCACTCAAACAACAGTGGTATGACGACCTTGGAAAACACTTTGGACTTGACGGCAATGACTTTTCCGTTATTTCGATGCAAAATACTTCTGAGCAGGAACGCCTTATTGATGAGATGCGAAAGCCCTGGGTTCGTGAAGTAGATCTTTTCGTTATTGACGAGGCTCACAATCTTCGAACGCCGTCAAGTACGCGTTATGAGACAATCTTACGTCTGCTCGACACGAGTCCGAATGCTCCTGTACTTTTGTTGACTGCTACTCCTATCAACAATAGTCTTATGGACTTCGCCAATCAAATTCAGCTTGGACTGCGCGGCAGCATGGTTTCTGTTCCTGTTCAGTATCGGAATAATGATGATGTTGTCCAGAGTATCGATTTTATTGATGCTCTCAGGCAGATTCAGGCTGAAGCAAAGAAGGCGGAGAAAGCTGGCATAGCCTTCGATTGGAGCCGATACGACACGACACTAAGAAGCGGACTTAGACATTATCTGGTGCGCTCTACGCGACAAGGTGTCGAAGCGGAAGGAAGTCTCCAGAAAGGAGGCGTACAGCAGCACTTCCCGCGTACTACGGTGAAACAACTTACTTATCGATATGCTGATACCATTGTTGAGCAAGTCCACAATCTATGTTCCGTCGAGCAAAATCAGCTATTTGAGGGCGTTGATCCTCTGCGTCTGAACCTAGACATTGCGTTGGAGATCACTCAGCAGACGATGCATCCCTTAGACCTTTTAGCGCCCATTTTTGCAGGCAAAGGGAAGCCCGCAGCATTAGATGCCGTTGACGACCATGTCGCCCGCATGTTGTTTGAGCAGGAACAATCCCAGTCGCTGATTCCCGGAATCTTTCAAATTATTAATTTTCTCGGCTTCGTCCCGTATAGACCTGATTTATACCGCCACCGTTACTATGGCAAGACTAAGGAGCAGATTCAGGATCTCGGCCTCAAGACAGAGGAACGAACTAAGTTAAACACTCAGCGAGCTATTCACAACATCTTGCACGTAACTTGGCTTAAGCGGCTTGAATCGTCTGCTGCTGCACTCCTCAAATCTGTGAACTACTACAGCAAACGCCTTGACATATTCGAGAAGTATTTGGACAAGGGTTACATTGTTTCGCTTACGGATGCTGCCGAACTTGAATCGGAGTACGGAGAGGACTTGGAGAAGGCCTTTTCCGCTTATGAGCGTTCGACAAAAGCGCTTCAAGCGGCTCTCGATGCTGGGAAGGATATCTCTGGAATGAAGATTGAGGGTGTCGAAAAGCGCGAGGCGTCTTTTCAAGAATACAAAATCGAACAGCTCCGAAAAGACATTTCAAGGGATCGCGGTATCCTTCACCTCCTACAAATTATTCTACAATATATGCAGGATTCAGACGTGAACGGTAAGGCACACGCTTTTGCCGACGAGGTCAAAAAACTCGTCGCAAACGCTGACCACGGAAAGAAAGTTCTCGTATTTAGCTTCTTTGCTGACACGATAGACTATTTAAGGGAAACCATGCCCGCATTGATGATTGATGTCCCGAATTTTGGGACGCGTAGCGCCTTTTTGACCGGCTCCAGTGGTGGAAAGACCGAAGAGATTGCTTGTAGATTTGCTCCTGTTGCTAAAAAGCATATCCTCAAGGACGGTGAAACAGAGATTGACTTCCTGTTTGCAACTGATGTTCTCTCAGAAGGGCAGAATCTCCAGGATGCTGGCATTCTTATCAACTATGACCTCCACTGGAACCCAGTGAGAATGATTCAGCGAAACGGACGCATCAATCGATTGGGCTCTGTCTATAAGGATGTCCAGATTGTTAATATGAAACCACACGACGATCTTGAGTTGTATCTGAATCTTGTCAGACGTCTAGAGCGAAAAATTGACACCATTAAGAATAGTATCGGTACCGACCAGAGCATTCTTGGTGAGCAGGAAAACCCGATTGAGTTTGCTGATTTCTACAGCGAAGACGTTGCTAAAGCATCAAGTGCCGCCGAAGCTATCTCTGCATCCTCTCAGGCACTTGACGTATTCGACTCTGCCGATGAATATATCTTCGAGCTGAGGCGTTTTTTGGACGAACACCAAGATGATGAAATCAGAAGAAGAATTGAGACAATACCATCAGGAAAATGGAACTATTTACCTGAGAGAGAAATCCGTTTACTCGCAAGTCAGTCTGAAGGTTTCTTACCTGCTAAAACATACCTTGCCCTTGAACGAGTTGAGGGGCATAGTGCCATTTCGAACGAGCCATTTAATACAACTATGTTTGTCAAGGTGATCGCGACAGGCAGATATCCTGCAGAGATTGTCGAGGAAGTAGAGGCTCTTTCTGTAATAAAAACAACGCCAGATGACAATAAGCTGCAACGCGACACAATTTCTTCGAACTTAAACCGAAGCAAAGTTTCCAAGCGTGCCAATAGGATGGCGCGGGTCAGAGCCGAAGCGATAGATAATCTAAGGACGATTCATCCTTCAGAGCAAAAGGCGCTCGTTGCCATACAGCCTTATCATCCCGGAGAAATTGACTTTCAAGGTCTTGTACGAAAAGGTATTCGCCGTGAACAGGATAATCGTGAGTTTAAACAAATCGTTAGGCTAATCAATAACGACGTAAAAGAACGCGGGGTCATTACTTCCTCGACAAACACGCGCTTCATTGCTCTCATGAACAAGCTTAGCGAACATGTCGCTGAAGAACACCGAGCAGATACTATTGAAGATGTACTCTTCTATGCGAGCAAAGAATAGGAAACCAAGTTATGCTGAAGAACGAATATGAAAAGATCGATAGACTTATTCGCTCCCTTCATTCTGAGACCAATCGTGATATGAGTCTTGACATTGCTATCGAAGCAGCTAACGAATTTATGCGCATTGTGTTTCCTAAGTCCGCCAAAGGTGAAAAATGGTCTGACGAACTCCTCGAGGGTGAAGATCTTTTGGATGAGACGATTCCGGTGTCAAGCTTTCCAAACCAGAAGGTCGAATCATGGTTCGAAAAACATCCCTATCTCGGCGGTGAACGTGTTGCAATGCGTCACTTTCATGATGATTTGGCGCCCATCGAGAGCAAGTTTTACTGGCTAAATAAGAGTTCGGCGAAGTCTCGTGTTGCAGCTGGCGTTAGCCTCACTCCAAACTGGGAGGACAGCGAGCTGACTAAATTTCCCTCCTACAAAGTAGGCATTGACTTCTTCTTGACTGCTGACGGAAACTCATTACTCGTCGCTATTAGTAATGAAGGTAACCTGCGAGTCATGGAGCTCTCCGAAAGACTTTCAAACACTCAAATTGAAATCCTTCGCAATATTGATGGAGCTGCTGGCTTCGATGGAATTGGCAATCTTGAGCCGCAACGAACCATTCATAAGACGCTTTGGGATGCCTTCTCGCTTAAGGAGGTCAACAAGAAGTTTTATGAGGGAGTGGCAGAACATTTTCAAATTCTTCTACAGTATCTTCACGATAACGCGGGGAAATCGCAAGAGGAAGCAAAGCTTTTTGCGAACCGTCTCATTGGTCGTTTATTGTTCATCTGGTTCCTTCGCAAGAAGGGTTTTATTAACGAAGATATGGGATACTTTGATTGCAAGGGCATCCCTGCCAAGGAATACTACGAAGAATGCCTTAAACCTCTCTTTTTTCAGACACTTAACATGCCTGCTGATGAAAGGCATGCAATCGGTGAAAAATACGATTATTTTACGCCATTTCTCAACGGTGGTCTTTTCGACGCCAAACCAGGTGATTGGATCGATGAGATGGTGGACTTTCCACCTGACTGGTTTGAGTCTCTTTACGCCCATTTCGAAGAGTTCAATTTTACAACAGACGAATCGACACCGGAATACGAACAGGTTGCGATTGATCCTGAGATGCTTGGTCGTGTATTTGAAAACCTTCTTGCCGCGCAGCTTGATGAGACCGGCAAAGAAGCTCGTAAGGCGAGTGGCTCCTTTTACACTCCACGCGAGATTGTCGCCTATATGTGTAAGGAGTCCCTACGGGAATACTTATACGATGTTTTTGGTACAGAAGGTTCACGGTCAGGTGTTGATCGCCTGTTGGATATGTCTGATCAGGATTTTGAGGTTAAGCATTCCGATGCAAAAAAGAGCCTTTGGGGTGTTGAGCGCACTGTTGAGATGACAAATAAGGCAATACATGCCCTCGATGAACTTAAAATTGTTGACCCCGCTTGTGGTTCGGGAGCCTTTCCCATGGGCATGCTTCAACTTCTCACCAAGATGTACAACCGACTCGGTTCGGGGCTTAATTCTTATGATATGAAACTTCGGATACTCGGCAACAATATATACGGCATTGACGTCCAGCCTATGGCAGTGGAGATATCTCGTCTACGCGCTTGGCTTAGCCTTGTGGTCGATGAGAGTAACCCGAAGAACGTTCGTCCGCTGCCGAACCTTGATTTCAAGTTCGTATGCGCAAACACGCTCGTGCCTCTTGTGGAAGATGAGCCTCAAATGACGCTCTTCGATGATTTTAATAATGAAGCTTTGGAGCGTCTTGACTCAATTATGGGACAGGGTTATTACACAGCCACTGATCCCCAGGAAAAAAAGCGTCTAAGAGAAGAATATCGATATGCAGTTATTGCTCTTGAGGAAGAAAGCAGCGCACAAGGAAGCAGGCGGCTCAAGCAGCGAATGGGGTGGAATCCTTTCGACTCAAGTCAGAGTTCGGACTTCTTCGATACTAAGGTCATGTTCAATCTATCACGTGGCTTTGATATAGCTATTGGCAATCCTCCGTATATCCAGCTGCAAAAGATGCAGACAGAGATGAAAAAACTATATGAGACGCTAGGCTACGACACATATGAAAGCACAGGGGATATCTATGCGCTATTCTATGAACGAGGTATAGAACTTCTTCGTCCAAATGGGATTCTTTGCTATATCACATCGAACAAATGGATGCGCGCTGCATACGGAGAATCCCTTAGGAATTTCTTCCTTTCAAAAACCAGCCCAATTACTTTAATTGACTTTGCAGGTACAAAAGTATTTGAGTCGGCAACCGTGGATGTCAACATCTTGATTACTAAAAAATCAAATAGTGCTGGCTTTGTCGCTTCAACTATCATTCGTGATGATTGCCGTAACAATATGAGCGATTATATTAGGCAGCATGCTGTCAAGAACACCTTCTCAAAGGGTGAGAGCTGGGTTATTCTTAGCGAAATTGAAAAGAGCATCAAGAAGAAGATTGAAACAGCAGGCGTTCCGCTAAGAAACTGGGATGTTAAAATCAATCGAGGTGTACTCACTGGATGCAATGAAGCTTTCATCATCGACGGTGCAACAAAGGACAGACTCATTGCTGAGGATTCGAAGTCTGCCGAACTTATTCGACCGATTCTCCGTGGCAGAGACATCAAGCGATATGGCTATGAGTTCGCTGATCAATGGCTTATCGCAACTTTCCCTGCTAGACATTACGAAATTGAAAACTATCCAGCCATACAGGCTTTTTTGGGCGGATTTCGCCCAAAGTTAGAGCAGACTGGGCTTCCTCTGACGAACCAGGAACGAGAAAGCGTGGCAAAACATGCTGCAAAATATCACATTACAATGTCATCAAAAGATTTGATTAAAGCCCGAAAGAAAACCAGCAACAGATGGTTTGAAACGCAAGACACGATTGCTTATTGGGACGATTTCTCTAAGCAGAAAATTGTCTGGGGTAACCTATGTCTTCAATCACAGTTCGCATTAGCTGACGAGGGCTATTTCATAAATGCCCCTTCCCCGCTAATTACACCAGGATACACGTGGCTTCTTGCGATACTAAATTCCAGAGCAGCTGATTGGTACATTCGCTCTCTTGGGGTAACTAGAAATGGTGGCTACTTTGAATATAAACCGATGTTTGTCGAACGCTTACCCCTACCTGATTTGACGCACGCGCAAAAAGAACAACTCAGTTACTATGCAGCATTGTTAATTGAAAGCGAAGGAAACAACACTGCAGTAGAAACAGCGATAGACGAAATCGTGTTCGATATTTATGGCTTGAATGTAAACGAAAGAGAGTATCTGCTTCGATAGGACACATTAAATCAGTGCATTGGCTTTGTCTAAGAGATGATAAGTGGCAAATATCCAAATGAGATGGGCACCCGCTGCCCACTCTTACTTCAGTGAGATCCAAGCTTATTCATAGCCAATATGAAATTCCGCTCTTCTTGATCAAAATCAAATCGATCAAAAATCACTTCGTCAAGTCTATTGCGTATAGCACTTTGATTGCCAGACAAAAGTAAGCCGAGCAACTCTTTCATCCGCTTTTCGTCACTATGAGATATTGGCGGAATTGGCAGTAACTCAACTAGGTATTTCTTCCATCTTAAAGTACCCATTCCGGTTGTAGTTCCGTACTTCGCAAAGAAATATTCTGAATAGGATGAGTTTAGATAACAAAGTAGATATTCAAGGTGACTTCCCGTTATCATGAAAACAGTTGCCTCCGGACTAAACTCCCCCTCCAAATCAATCGCAAACTTGGGAGTATCCGATATTTCACCCCAGACAATCTTCTGCTTATCTAAATCGTCCATATAAGCGCAATTCCTTAAGTTGTAAGGGGTAACGCCTTTGTCTCCGCGTTTTGAGATAACATCCCAATATTGATTAAGGTGACGCTTTATCGCGGGATAGAGAGAAACGTCAACAGGAGGAATTGTTCGTCCATTACTCTTGTATCCATTGTGCGTAGTGATAAGCCATTGATCAGCGAACTCATAGCCATATCGCTTGATGTCTCTGCCACGGAGAATCGGTCGAATAAGTTCGGCAGACTTCGAATCCTCAGCAATGAGTCTGTCCTTTGTTGCACCGTCGATGATGAAAGCGTCGTTACAGCCAGTCTTAATCCCATAATTGATGCTGATATTCCAATCACGGAGAGGTTTGCCTGCTGTTTCAATCTTCTTCTTGATGCTCTTTTCAATTTCGCTAAGAATAACCCAGCTCTCACCCTTTGAGAAGGTGTTCTTGACAGCATGCTGCCTAATATAATCGCTCTTTTGTCTTGAACAGTAAGGAGTAATTATGAATTACGGCTATATTCGCGTAAGCAGTGACAAACAGACTGTCGAAAACCAAAGATTCGAAATATCCAGGTTTGTCGAGCAATCCGGACTCACTATTGATGGCTGGATAGAGGAAACCATAAGTGGTGCTAAAAACTACGATAAACGAAAACTCGGAAACCTATTGAAGAAAGTCAGCAGGGGAGATTTAATCATTTGTGCAGAGCTGTCTCGCCTTGGAAGAAACCTTTTCATGATAATGGAAATCTTAAACATCTGTATGACCAAGGGGTGCAGGGTCTGGACAATCAAAGACAACTATCGGCTTGGAGACGACATTCATAGCAAGGTGTTGGCATTTGCGTTTGGGCTTTCTGCCGAAATAGAGAGGGAACTCATCAGCCAGAGGACAAAAGAGGCATTGGCTCGTAAGCGCGCCGAAGGCGTCGTTCTTGGGCGACCAAAGGGAAGACAATCTTCTAAGGTGAAACTATCTGGTAAGGAAGCTCTAATTAGGGGACTTCTTGATGAGAACGTTTCTCAAAGTGAAATTGCACGCATACTAAAAGTGAATCGTGCAACAGTCAAAAGATTCATTGATACGCGATTGGATATAGAAATTACAGTAAGTTGAGGTTGGCTACTTTTATATAGCTTGATATGATGCGGTTCCATGCATTTTGTTTCTAATCTTTTCGGCCGCGCTTTTCTTTTGCTCAAAAGTCTGTAGCTATTCAAGCCCAGTGCTTCTGTTTCCGCTGTTATAAACTTATTCTTCCTGCGCGGGCGGGAATTATGCTTTCGTAGAACATCTTGTCTCGTTGCTTTAAGATTGTGGCAAGTTGATTAACTTTTGAGCCAAAATAAGGAGTTCGGATGGGAAACAGCAGGCCAGAATTCAAAGAGCTTGATGTCTGGATTGTCGAAGTTTTAGTAAGGCGTCTGCAAGAAAAGGGTAGCGTCATCACTTATTCAGATTTGGCTAAGGAAGTCAAATCGGAAAAAGATTGTCCACCAATTAATCCACATGTTTCGTTTAACCACCCATTAGGACGAATACAGAAAGCTTGTTTTGAGGTAGACGTGCCGTGCATTCCGGTTATGGTTGTAGGTAAGACAGGAATGAAGCCAGGTACGGGATTTGTTGCAGCTTACAAGGAGATTCATCCCGAACAAGGTGATGAAGACGAAAAGGCCATTGCAAAAAAAGAGTGGGAAAGGGTTCGAGAGTGTCGGAATTGGCAGCCTCTTCTTGACTATTACGGAATCGAGTTAGAGTTTATTGCTCCAAAGAACTATAAGATTGAAAGAATCGCAGAGGAAAGCTACAAGGAAAGCTCAAAAATCGTCGAAAAGATAAGTAAGGAAATTGCCCGTAATCCCGAAGCACGAAAACGTTGTTTGGAACTCAAGGGCACCAGCTGTGTGGTGTGTGGATTTGACTCCGAAAGTCTGTATGGAATTCCCGGTGTCATACATGTTCATCACTTGAAGCCGTTATCTGAGGAGTTAAAAACAAGAGGTGAAGTTATCACTGATCCTGTAAAAGATTTAGTGCCTGTTTGTCCAAATTGCCATGCTCTTATACATAGCAAAGGGTCAAGGAACGAGTGCTATAGCATCGAAGAAGCTAAAGCTATAATCAATTGAAATAATTAAAATTATTTCGTTGCGTTAATTCATCAACACAGAAGGGCAGGTAAGTGCCATGAGTGGCGTAATCTATATTCTTACAAATCCATCTTTTCCCGATTATGTAAAAATTGGTTATGCTGATGATATTGGAAAACGACTTCAACAGTTGAACCGCAGCGAGTGCATCCCTTTTGCTTTTAGAGTTTACGCAACTTATGAGGTTGATTCTCGTTTGTCAGATTTAAAAATTCATAGCATTATTGATAAACTAAATCCAAATTTACGTTCAATAGAAAACTTCAACGGGAAGAAAAGAGTTAGAGAGTTCTATGCGATGGACCCCGAAGATGCCTTTGCTATTCTTGAGGCTATTGCAGAGATTAACGGCCACAGGGACAAACTGAAGCTCGTGCCTCCCAACGAAGAAGAGCTTGAAGCGGCTGATATTGCTGAGGATATAGAAGAACAGAAATCTGAAAGACTTGCTCCATTTGCTTTTTCTCTCTGCAATATTCCAATTGGTGCAACCATAGAATATTGCAACAGGGCTGATGAGAAGTCAGGTTTAACTTGTGTTGTTGTAGATGATCATGGCGTTGAATATGATGGCAAAAGGTGGTCTCTATCAGCCTTGGCGTCTATGCTAACTCAATCAAAATGGGGTGTAGCAGGACCAAGGTATTTTAAATATAAGGGCGAGTGGCTAAACGACATAAGAAGGCGTTTGGGCAATTGATGTCAAGCAATAAACTGCCAACAGCATTCCTCTACTTATGGTTTGATGCTAACTTAGAGGAATGCAAACGTACAAATATAAAGAAGAGCCCTGCCAGATAGTTTTGTGACAAAAGGGGTTTAAAGCAGTGACAAACTGACTGGTATTCAAACTGATTATTCGATTACGACGTGAAAACACGTGTTTTAAAGCAGTGATAAACTGACTGGAATTCAACCGGCGCAGACTCAGTCTGAACTTCGGTGAGCTCCCAAAATGTGAGCTCGGCTGTTTCGACAAAGCGGGGAACCAACGGGCGGTTCCCCGCTTTACATTGCGATGCCGCGCATCAAGCTACTCGATGGTGATTGCAGAGGCGGGGCAGTTGTTGGCAGCCTCCTGGGCGGCATCCATGGCGTCCTCGGGGATGTCCTTATCGATGGAGACGGAGTAGCCGTCGACGGAGATGGAGAAGACGTCCGGGCAGGTGCCTTCGCAAAGACCGCAGCCGATGCACTCTTCGTTAACAGTAGCCTTCATGTTGACTCCTCTCTCTTGCCTGAGTCCTTGCTCAGGTTTCTTTCTTTGTACACGTTTTGCGCAGCGGGCGCAACTGCTTTCCGCGCAGAGGTCAAATTGTCAGAATTAATTAGCTGTCCTATATGCAGTACAGTCATTTCTTTACAACGCGCTATCCTTTTTCTTACAGAATGCTTAGCAAGCTAAACCGTAATAAGAATACGTAGTAAGAACAAAGGCTTACGGAAGGATTATCATGGCAGCAGAAGACTACACCATCAAAAACTTCCCTGACGACAAAACACTGGAACGCGAAGCAAGAAGTTGTCCTATGCTCGCATATTGTCCCGACCGAACATTTTCTTTCTGTTTGAAAAAATGGGTTAACGTTAATCATGAGCTAATGTTTCGCAAGGTAACTTTCAAGCATTGCTATGAATGCCAACATCCCGATGAACTTGCGAAATAGTTGCAGAGCAGTGACAAACTGACCATCACTCTCATTCAGAGACAACCAGGCTCTCTCGCAACAGAAGCAATACCTAAACCCATGCCGAATTCTTTGAGGCGGTCCTGTCCATGGGATATAATTCAAGCACATGACCGAAAAGTGCTTGGAGTCGCAATGACCGCTGAATGCCCTAACGATTTCCCTTACGAAGTCGCATCGAGCACCTCAAGTTCCGAGGTTCGAGCGACTTATTGGAAAGTTGCTTCAGGTCTGCAGGAGGTCGACGGTCTTACACCTTCCCCTTATATGAAAACGGTTGCGCAGGAATACATTGCAGGCAAGCGGTCTGCCGCCGAAATCAGCGAGCTAATCAAGGTCTACTACCGCAAAAGATTGGCCTCTCAAACGACAGACACAACCGCCACCCGAGCAAATACCGAACTTGAGGCAGACGCCGTAAGTTGCCGCATCGTTGAGATTCTTGATCGCAACGCCTTCATATTCGCGCCTTTTATGTTAGACGACATCCATCAGCAGCTCTTTCAAGATCTCGACTCAAGCATTTATCAGCCCGGTCGACACAAGACCGAGCAGCTGGTAAAAAGCGAACTGATTCTCAACGGCGACAGCGTGCTCTACGCTGATCCCTCCATGGTCGAACGGGCACTTTCGTTCGCATTCACAGAGGAGGAAGCCTACGCGTACGCCGCCGAATTCGACGACGCGCAAATCGACCACCTGTCGCGTTTTGTAGCGCGCTTGTGGCAGATTCATCCATTTTGCGAGGGAAACACGCGAACTGTCGCAGTGTTTACTATTCTCTATCTGAAGCATTTGGGGTTCGATGCCAACAATGAGCCGTTTGAAAATCATGCTCGCTACTTCCGCGACGCCCTGGTGCGTGCGAACTACCGAAACGCCAAAGCAGAAGCTCTCCCTGACCGGACGTTCCTCAATCGTTTCTTCGAGAATCTACTTGCTGGCGGGAAGAACGAACTGCGTTCCCGCGACCTCATGGTTCAAGCACTCTTCGACAACCCAACGCTCCTGCGTAACGTTGAGCTGTCGAAAGCCATTAATGCTCAGTAGCGAAAGGCAGAGATGCACGTAAAGCAGTTGCGAGTGGTGGTGCCCATGCTGGCGCTGCTGCTGCCGCCACAGCTCTGTGCGCGGTTTCGGCGCTCGCATTCGCTGCGCGTCGCATTAAGGAGCGCTAAGGCTCATTTGTTTCATTGCCGAGCTGTAAAATAGAAATACGGTTCGCGTGATAAACCACTACGGCCGTCGGGACCTGTGCCCGGCGGCCGTTTCTTGTCTTCTTGGTGTTTATGCCGTGTTTGCCAAAGACGGAGGAATTGCAACGGCTATTTGCAATCAGCCGGAACATGCCATAAAAATCGCCAGGTGAAACGGTGTAAACTGTAACTCTACTGACGGTCGAGCCGACTCAACTGATGGTCGGTTGAGTGCGGAAGCTCTATTTCTTACGATGGAGCCAGAATCAACCGCACGAAGAAAGGATTAATTATGACCAAGCAGACCTTCGGCTCCACCATAGCGGCCCTTCGGAAAGAAAAGGGCATGACCCAACAGGAACTTGCTCAAAATATGGGCGTCACCGACAAAGCGGTTTCGAAGTGGGAACGCAACCTTTCGTTCCCCGATGTTGCGTCGCTTCCCAGGCTTGCTGAACAGCTTGGTGTCACGGTTGACGAATTGCTCGAGGCGAAAACCTCCGCGCAAGAAGAATCTTCCCAAGGCAAGGTTCTCGCGCTTGCCGAATTGGTCCTTAAAGCCGTTGCGCTTGCTATGGGCGTAGGTGTGGTGGCGCTTACTATCATGGACGAAGTTGATCCAAAAAACGCGCTTTGCCTGCTTGGCATTGGGCTTGCTTGCCTTGCTCTTGTCCAGCTTACGAGTGAAGGCGACCGAAGCGAATAACACGCTTTCGCGCGACAGTTCTGCGGTTTTGAAGCAGTAACAAACCGACGGGTATTCAAACGATAAAAGAAATTTGAAGAAGACAATGGCTCACAAGCAGTTGTCGGTCACTACCGTATGGGATAAGAGGAAAATGAGATAATGATTTTGTACCTATAAGCTCAGGGCAACATAAACGCAGAGTGCAGGGTGCAGGACAACTAACGCACGACGGAGGCGACAGTGGGCGGATTTACGTTTATGGCGGCGCTAGCAACGGCCGGCATTCTTGTTGCTATCTTCTTTGCTGCGCTTGCGGTGTTCATTGTGGCAACCGTCATATCCATCGTTTTTGCCGCACGCACAAAAAAGCGCCGTGAACAGGGGAAACCACTCGGCGCTCTTATTGCCATTCCTATAGTTCTCTACGTGCTAAGTGCGCCTACCGTGCTGTTTGGCCTGACTACGGTAGTTATTCCTTCTTACATTGAATCTGTCACCACCACTTAGAATGACTGCACTTCGGCAGTTGTTAAACATAATCCTGAAGAATTGGAGCGCTTTTTGGAGGATTCGTCGCTTCAGGTGCCTGATGATGGCGAAGAATCTTACAGAAGCCTTGTGCGTCTTGCCATTGAATATGGTGACGAAGAGTGTGTCGAAGTGCTGCTGAACGACGCCGAAGAAAAGAGCAGCCCAGTAGATTTGAACGTCCCTTTGGATGAATACAACGACGAAGGTGTGGTGACTGGCGCAGAATACGCTCTGGCTATGGCTACTGATCTATTCTTTTTCAGCTCGGTCGATATGATTCAGGTTCTTCTTGAGTACGGTGCCAATGTAAACGTGCTAGACGAATACGGCAACACACCTCTTTACAACGCTTGTTCAGGATTTTGCTCAAACAAGTTTAACGATGAACCCGAGCAACTTGTTGAAACCGAAGAGGTCATTGATGTACTTCTTGAGGCTGGTGCTGACACTTCAGCAATAAACGAAGAAGGCCTGACTCCGTGGGATGCGTACCAGCAAACCATTCGTGAATATGAAGAATTGGGTGCTATTACGTCGGAAGAGGCGGCGGCCCTGCTTTCTGAACGCTCGGAAACGCTGAAGCCCTAAGGTGTATAAGCGGAGGCCTTAGCGCCCTAAGGTACACAAAGTTTAGCGCGCCAATCATGCCTGCTTCCAAAGCAGTCCTTTTCTTCCTGTCTTTGCCGTTGTGCTTAACGATTCAATCTTGCTGTGCGGATAAGCAAGAGATGCCTGCAGCACAAAGATGGGGAACGTCAAAAATGTTGCGCAACATATTTCGCTAAAAAAAGATAATTTCCTTGCCTTCTTATTCGAAGAACTCGGAGGACATGATTGTAGGCATTCAAGGGAGGAAGGCTGTCTGTAGCAAAAGAAAGGAGTAAAGAATGATGAGAATTTTGAAGCCCTTAATAATTGCCATGATGTTTGCCGCCATAGTGTGTTGCGGAGCATGCTCGACGGCTGGAGGTGAGAATAATAAGTCTACACCGACAACAGCAACAGACACAGTCTCAATCGATGGTATTTTCGTTGATGATTCCTGGGCGGATGAGGAGAGCAATCAACTAAAACGTGTCTACTTATTCTATACCCTTTCTCCAGACGAGGAGAATCTCGAAGCAGATAGTAAATATACGGATTTAATTGTCAACAATAAGAACACCTACACGGGTGAGCATTATCCAGATGCCTGTGACTATATGCCTAGCTATTACTATTCAGATTTCATAGAAGACGTCTATATGGGCAGTGAGTTAAAGGTTGCAACGGTTTTCGAAATTCCCGAAGCAGATCTCGCTGCAGGTAGAACAATATCTATTAAGGATGATCAAATTCCTACGATAGAAAAGATTAGCTTGAGCACAGACGATATCGTGCATTGCGCATCGGTGGAAGAAATCGCCCAGAAGGTGGATCCCGACGGATACCAGCAAGCCTTGAATTTACGCAACGAGGCAGACTCGGCGACGACAAAGCGTGTTAGGAACGCAATCAATGGCTATTACTGGTCCTTTTTTGTTAATAATATGTCTTATACAACTGAATTTTTCGCACCCAATAAATTTACTACCACTTTATTGGATCAAGAAGTTTCAGGAACATATACTGTTACTAACGGGTTTGTAATTCTTAGGAATGACAGCAATGGTTTTACCGTTGAAGTTCCATACGCTTTCGACGGTGGGGAAATAGAACTCGACCTGCCTACGGCATATAGCGTATACGAGTAACTTCAGGATAACAGTATTCGTATACTGAATTTAAATACCCCTGGCACTTCTTCGCTGGGGGTTGTTTTTCATACGCTTGGAAGCTTTCACTTTATAATGTTAAAGAGAGCCACGGGAAACACAAGTGACTGAATACATAGAGCACAAAGGACAAACTCGTTTGCAGTACAACGGATAGTTTTATTATTTCGTAAAAATAATGGGTGCGAATAGTCATAAAAAAGTAGCCTTAAAACCAAAGCAAAGGAGGCTAGCATGAACCTGATGAAAGTGGCAGGCGTTTCCGTTGTTGTTCTGGCTGGCCTTCTTGTTCTTGTGGGTTGTTCTTTTAATCGCGCTGCGGAAAAGCAAGAACCCGCCGACACCGCCACCCCTTCCGCTTCCACCCCCGCCAACGGCGAATTCGTAAGCGCGGCGATGGTCGTAACCTTCGGCGACGGCGAAATTCTCTTCGTAGATCAAGACACCGACACGCCCTATTTCCCTACGTTACCTGAAGATACGCCGAAACTTACTACCGGCAACATCGTGCGCGTTACGGGTAACGGTATCATGCTGGAAAGTTATCCTGGTCAGTACCCAGGCATCACGAACGTCGAAGTAATCAAAGAAGGTACGCCCGCAGACGCTGAAAAATATGCGGACATCGTAGCAGAAATCTGGCAGCCGAAAGATCCCGCCGAACTGCCGTATGCCTCGGTTGAATACACTACGGAGCTTGCGGTTACCTCCGTCATGCTTCCCGCCCTGAGCTACGTCTGGAATTACGAAGAGGATGGCGAAGCGCATACCATAGCCGAAGACGCGAAGCAGCCCAATCAAATTGCTGCCGAAAATCTGCCAGACGTGCGCGTTGACGCTCCAACTGAAGTAACCGCAAACTTCGACGTGAATACCACAAGTATTTCTGTGATGCGCTGGAGTGAAGATGTGCTTAACTCTGAAGGGGAAGCGGTGCAAGTGTTAGCGGACGAGCTTTCGTTCATCGTTGAACCTGGGTATCGTTACGCCATCTTTGCCACCTTTGAACAAGGTGAAGTTACTTACGCTTTTACTGTGTTGTGACGCAAAGAAGTGCACCGTCTGTACCGTAATACTGGATACACTGCTGACATTAAAGTCTGCTATCTTAAGTCGCACGAGTGATGGTTGATAACCAAGAGAGATTAAGAGGTTGTTTTTTGTTTATACCAAGCCTCGGCATGCGCGGATGCTTTTGCAAAGTATAAGCGCGTATGCGAGCGTTTTGTAGCTGTAATCAAAACGTAAGAGTGCGGTTTCATTTAAGCAAGACAGTTATGCGAAAATAATTTCTAATTTCCAGAGGTAAGAGGTAGGGGAAACTAATGAGAATTCGCACTTGCATAACATTGCTTTTCGCAGCTGTTCTTACACTTCCTCTTTCGGGATGCTTTGGTGTGCCTAGTGTCAACAATGTTATGGATAAGACCGAAGAGATTGTTTCTCAGGCACAGGATCTTGCGGGTGCGTTATCGAACGTTGAATGGGGCAAGGTTTCTCGACTTGTGATAAAAGATGTTTCAACAGGCGAAGTAGTTCGCGAGATAACCGATCAAGTAGAGATTAAGCAGGCTTTTGAACCACTTTCGGAAGTGAACGGTCTAACCATAGAACCAGAAACAGAACCCGAATACCTGCTTGAACTTTGGCAGCCAGAAACACAAAAGATTGGTCAAGCTTCGAATTCGCTTGGTGAGGTTTTAGCTCTCGAAGTAACTACCTACAAAGATTCTCCCACCCTGAAACTTGCGATTACTCCTATCGGAATGGAGCTCTATCTTGCTTCGCAGACTAGTGCTGACGCTTTGCGCGCGTTAGTAGGCTAGACAGAAAAAGCTCTGTGATTGTAAGTGTTTGCAGCTTTAATAGGATACTTCTTCGTAGGTAATTCCTCGTTCAGTTTTGAGCCACTCGAAGAACCCAGCACAATCAAACACGTTTATGTATTCGCTAGCAGGAAAGTTTGCATCTCGCGTAATAATGGCATCAGCTTGAAGCCTCAGTGCCAACTGGAATAACAGAGCGTCCTCTGGATCTTTCCAGTTCGTAGAAAGCATAGCATCGACATCGGTTTCAGTAACGGGCAGAACGTTTATAAAGGTGCGAAGCAATCGTAACCTTTCCATAACCTGGGGCAGAAGCGTAGAACGCCCTCCGTCAGAAGCAATGTATACAATATCGGTCATCTGAGACGCAGAAATCCACAGACTAACTTCGCCTACGCGTCCAACAATCATCAGCTTACGTACGTCTTCATAGAATGGCTCACGTCTGTTTAGGAAATCTATAATTACGTTGGTATCCAGCAGGAGTTTTATTCGCGCCATGTTTACACTAGCCCCTTAGCACGGGCGCGATCCATTTTTATTTCTGCGCGGCTCATGGAATCAAACCTTGTTGCAAGAGGCTTTGCGGGAGCAAGAGCATCAACAAATTTTGCTGCAGATTCCCAGTCTTCCGAAGTGGTTGGACTGTTCGTCAAAAACGAGGCATCCTGTTCAGAAACTAGGCGGTCGTACATAAAATTTATTGCCTGCGAAGCATTGAGTCCAAACTTTTCGAGCACTGCATTCCCAGAAGATTTCTTTTCTGGGGACATTCGGCCAGTAACCATTGCGCCATCCATATAGGCCTCCTTGCCTGACAATCGGCTAAAATCTGCGAATGTTGTACAAAGTTGTTGTACAGATTATAGCATGTGACTTTCCTATCCAAGAATAATTTATGTTAAATGTTGGATTTAAAACCATCTGATCAGGGCATATGTCTAAATAATGTACAAATGTACATTAAGAGTAGAGGAACTATCAACATGACAGAAGACAAACTATCTCGTGCAAAGCGCAATCCCGAAGGGCGCAAGCGCGCAATTTTAGGTGAACCATGGACGATACGATTCGTATGAATCCGCCCAAAATATCTAAGGCACGCCGTTGGGCGGCGCTTGCGGTGGTGTTGTTCGGGCAGTTTGTTGTGTCTATTGACATGACGGTTCTCAACATTGCCCTACCAGATTTAACCGCTGAACTTCAGCCAACTTCTGACCAGCAGCTTTGGATTATTGACGTGTATTCATTGGTGCTTGCTGGCTTATTGGTGACAGTCAGTTCCCTTTCGGATAGATGGGGCAGAAAACGCATGATGCTTGCGGGCTTTGCGGTGTTTGGCATTGGATCAGGCCTTATTATGTTCGCCACCACTACTGAAGAGGTAATTGCCCTGCGTGCGTTTTTGGGTGTAGGTGCGGCTATGATTATGCCAACCACGATTTCTATGGTGCGAAGCATATTCTTGGATGCCAAAGAGCGCGCTTTTGCTTTAGCAGGCTGGTCAGCCATTGGTGGTTTAGGTATGGCTGCAGGCCCGTTAATCGGTGGTTTTCTGCTAGAACACTTCAGTTGGCATGCGGCGTTTTTGGTAAACGTGCCGCTAATGGCGGTATCGTTTGTTGCCGGTCTTCTGATTCTTCCGGAAATTCGCGTAAAGAACCCTGGTGGATGGGACATTCTGGCAGCCATTATTTCTCTTGTAGGCATGACGCTGCTCATGTGGGGCATCAAACATGTGGCTGCTTTGATGGCTTTCGACACAAAAGGCGTAGTAGCTCTTATTACTGGGCTTGGCTTAATGGCAGTCTTTTTGGTGCGATGCGCTCGTTCGGACAATCCGCTGCTTGACGTTACTCTGTTTCGCAGCAAGCCTTTTACTGCTGGCATCATTGCGGCACTTGGATCCATGTTTGCTTTGGCATCGCTTTCGTTTTTGCTTTCGCAGTGGTTGCAGCTGGTGTACGGTTGCGGTCCTCTAGAGGCGGGGATGCGTCTAGTACCTATGGCGCTGACCAGCATTGTGGGTGGTATTGCTGCGCCAGCGTTTGCTATGCGTTTTGGTGCGCGCAACATTACGGCGGCAGGGCTTGCTGTTGGTGCAGTTGCTATGAGCATGCTCATTATGTTCCACGGCAATCTAACCTATGTTCCTGTGATGGTTTCTATCAGCTTAGTGGGCTTGGGTACGGGCGCGCTGGCAGTAGGGTCGTCGGTAATTATGTGCGAAACTCCTGTCGAAAAAGCATCAAGCGCAGCCAGCTTGGAAGAAATTTCTTACGACCTGGGTAACGTTTTGGGCGTAGCCATTCTTGGTAGTGTTGCCTCTATTGTCTATAGGCTCGGACTTGACCCTGTGGCGTTGGCAGAATCGGGGCTGAGCTCGGCTGCTATAGATGAAGCTATGCAGTCGTTTAGTGCGGCGGCTCAGATTGCTGAACAAACAGGCGCAGCAGAGCTTTTACGCGAAGGAGCTGCTTCGTTTTCCGAGTCAATCATCATCACAAGCTTCGTTGGTGGGCTGGTGCTTCTGGCGGTAGCCATTGTGGTGTGGAAACTTATTCCGCGTGATTTAGACATTACGGAAGGCGAACATTAATATGCTGAATCGTCATACTGCCTGCGTTGCAAGCAGCCAATTTTCATCCTAATGTCCATGGTGACGGTTTATACTTATAGGCACTTCAAGTCATTGAGAACTTAGAGATACGTTTCCTTACGTGAGAGCAAGGAATGAAAATGAAGAACACACAGCCTACGTCTGACCGTGCGCTTGTTCGCGCTGCAATAATCTATAGCATAGTTTGGGTTGTTGCCGTGGGGTATTACTGGTACAGCCTGTACTTTGGTGACACGGGTGGCGGCTGGATTATGGGCTATATTCTTACCTATTTTTATTTAGCGCTGCCCGCTGCTGGGTTCATTTCAGCTTTGTTTATTGCTCGCGGTAGAGACTTAGGAACTTCTCGTTATTTTGCGCCCATTGTATTTGCGGGGCTTTATGCTTTGGCAACTATACTTACGTTTAGTCTTTCAACGAACATAGGCATGACAAACATCGGGGACGCCGATTTGGTCTTTTATCTCGGGATGGGGTTTGTGCCGCCGTTAGTGGGAATGCTTATTGGGGTTATTTCCACGCGCAACCGCAGAAGATAACCGCACTTCTTACAGACACTTAAGGACACATCAGAAACGGGCAATGCAGCAAGCGGAAGGAAACTGATATGTGGCGCTTTGGAATCCCTGCACTTGTCGCACTGACCATTCTTCCTCTTTTGGTTTGCATAGGGGCAGCACTTGTTCTGCCAGAAATAGTTCCCTTGCATATGGACTTTAGCGGAGAAATAAACCGCTGGGGAAACAAGGGAGAATTCCTTTTTATTATGGGTGGAGTTTCTCTCTTCTGCAACGTACTTTGTTCTTTGTGCTATGTATTTGCTCCCACGCTCAAGCGCTATAACCTATTGAACTCTCCGAAGGACAGCATCACTATTGCTCGCTGGATACTTTTAGGCACTATGGTGTTTTGCGACGTGCTTATTATTGGCATCATCATCTGGTTTACAAACATCGCACTTGCCGCGGTATAGTTTTAGGTAGATTTTGAATCTTTTACGCACTCAGCTTTATTCCAAATAGGCGCCTGTTTGGCGGTTCCAAAGGTGTGCGTATTCGCCTCCTGCAGCAATAAGTTCTTCGTGAGGTCCGTCTTCCACAATGCGGCCACCATCTAACACCACAATGCGGTCTAGGCTGGCAACGGTAGACAAACGATGCGCCACTACCACCGAAGTTCTCCCGCGCATGAGTTCTGCCAGCGCATCCTGTACCAAGTGTTCGCTTTCGGAATCCAGTGCGCTAGTGGCTTCGTCCAACACCAGAATCGGGCGGTCAGCCAGCATGGCGCGCGCAATGGCAATGCGCTGGCGCTGTCCGCCAGAAAGCTTAATGCCGCGCTCACCGGTAATGGTGTTGAAACCTTGGGGAAGGCGTTCAATAAACTCAAGCGCATTTGCGCGACGCGCGGCTTCGCGAATTTCTTCCATTGTTGCATCTGGTTTGCCATAGGCAATGTTTTCAGCGATGCTGCGGTGGAAGAGTAGTGCCTCTTGGGGAACGTAGCCAATGGAGCGGCGCAAAGACTGTTGCGTACACTTCGAAATATCTTGTCCGTCAACCAAAATACGCCCTTCTTGGATGTCGCTCAAGCGCAATAGAAGCTTGGTCAGGGTGGTCTTACCCGACCCACTAATGCCTACCAAGCCAACACGCTGACCTGCGGGAATATTCAAGTCAAAATCGTGGAACACCTTGGTTTGCGCACCGCCGTCTTCGTAGGCAAATCCAATGTTTTCGAAGTCAACAGCACCTTCACGCACCTGCAAATCTGGTGCACCCGGCACGTCGGAAACCAAGCGTTCTTCGTCCAAAACTTGCGTCATTCCGCTAGCATCACCAAAAGCACGGTTAAACCGCTGCAGACCGCTGTTTATGAAGTTGAACTGAAGTGTCATGTTGTAGGTGTAGGTGAACATCATCACGAGCGTACCAGGCGTGATGCCAAACCAAGCATTACCGCCCGAGATAAACACCACAACCACTGTCATAATGATTACCGCAATACCTGCCGTAATTACACCGCGCACCAGCGAAGAGCGCATGCGTTTTGAATCGCGCTTCACTACTTCGCGGTTTGCCTGGTCAAACAGCCCACGTTCGTAATCTTCGCGGCCGTAGGTCTTAACGGTCAAAATGTTGGTGACGGCATCAGATAGTTCACCCGAAAGGTCATTTTGCGCCTGTGCTGCCGCCTCGTTCAAGTGCAAAATACGCTTATACATGATGTAGGAAATCATGGCATATACCGCAAACAGCGCCATCAAAATAACCACGTAAATGGGCACGCGTGGACCCAGCAGAATGCACACAAACACGACTGATCCGAATACAGGCAAAAATGGATGAACCAAGGCTTCAACCAGCTGGTTGTAAGCAGCCATGAATTTGGAAGTTTGAGAAACCAGTGTTCCGCCGAAGCGGTTGGAATGGAAGGTCATGGATTGGTTGGAAAGTGCGTCGAAGCTCATGGTTGCGAGGTCGTAACTCACGGCAATTTCAAGCTTCCAGAGAGCGTAATCCTGTAACTTGCTGCACGTTTGACCGCAGACGTTTACCAGTACTAGTGCCAAAATATACGGCCCAAAGACGGTAAACACCTGGTCGGCAGGTACGGGGGCTGCGCTTACGCGGTCAACAATAAGACCCATCACAAAAGGATTGCCATAGGTTTGAAAACCACCAAAGAACAAAGTGGACAGTACAAGCAGCGAAAACAACCCAAAGTGTTTGCGCGTTACTACCCAGTAGTAGTGCAGTGTGCGCCTAGTGGTGGAAGGTGTAGAAGAAGGTCTTATTGTTCGGTTTTCGCTCATGCGGCCAGTCCTGTTTTAGTTAGCGTGCCTGTTTAGTCTCACAGTATAAATGAAGCAATTTGGAAGTGCCTTGTTTGTTCAAGGTTGTGCAATTTCGGAAAACAAGAGGAAAAAATAGGGGAAAGTTTTTTAATTATATTTCCGAATTGGAGAGCGAAACGTAAGAATCCTGGAAAAAATACTCATTTTACAACCCGAATAGAGGCCTTGTGTTCAGAGTTTGTTCACCTTGTGGGTAAGCGGGTTGGTTTTTCGGCGAAAGCTATACTCGCTGACATTCAAGCACACATCAAACAGGCTTTACAGAAAGCGGGAAAGAGGTGGTTGCTATGTTTGATGCGGGAACTACAGGGTTTATGATTGTTTGCTCGATGCTTGTGCTTTTGATGACGCCAGGCTTAGCGTTTTTCTACGGAGGGTTATCGCGGCGCAAAAATGTGGTTAACACCATGATTATGTCGTTCGCCGCACTTGGCATTGTAGGAGTTACCTGGGTTATTGCTGGCTGGTCGTTTGCCTATGGCGGGGATGGGTCGATCCCATTTTTCGGAGGATTCGATGAGCTTGGTCTTTCTGGAATAGTAAATGCCATGCTCAACGAATCACCAGATGCTTTAAGTCATGATTCCTACCCAGTTTTGGTGGATGTTGTTTTTCAGGCAGCATTTGCCATGATTACTACCGCTATTATCACGGGGTCATTGGCTGGGCGTATGAAATTTGGTGCCGTTGCTGTGTTTGTAACCATTTGGGTGTTGGTGGTATATAGTCCGCTTGCTCACATGGTGTGGGGTGGTGAAGGATCACTCATTGGCAGCATGATTGGCGCATTAGACTTTGCAGGTGGAGACGTTGTTCATATCAGTTCAGGTTTAACAGGGCTTATTCTGTGCTTAGTTTTAGGCAAACGTCGCGAATTTGGCATGATTAACTATCGACCTCACAATGTACCCTTCGTGGCTCTAGGGGCTGCTCTTTTGTGGTTCGGTTGGTTCGGCTTCAACTCGGGTTCGCAATTTGCGCCTGATGGTATAGCGGCTTTGGCAATGTTGAACACGGTGGCAGCATCCGCAGCAGGCTTGATTTCCTGGATGATTGTTGAGCGCATCCGCTCAGGCAAGCCTACCCTGGTAGGCGCAGCAACTGGTTTGGTGGCAGGCTTGGTGGTTATTACTCCTGCAGCAGGCTTTGTTGAGCCGTGGGCGGCCATCGTGATGGGTCTTGTAGTTTCGCCTGTATGCTACGTAGCTATTTCGCGCTTGAAGAGAAAGATTGGCTACGATGATGCATTGGACGCTTTTGGGTGTCATGCTATAGGTGGTATTACGGGCGGTATTCTGACAGGTATTTTCTGCATACCTGAACTTTCGTGGACAGGTTTCGGTGGGCTTCTTTACACTGGCGACCCTACATTGTTGGTCGCACAGGTTTTGGGCATTTTGGTAACCATTGCATTTGTGGCAATAGCTGACCTGATCATTGCTTTTGTAGTAAAGGCGCTGTTTAAGGGTTCGCTTCGTGTAAGCACTCACGACGAAGCGGTCGGCTTGGACGTTGCCGCACACGGTGAAAGCGCATATCCGGCTTATCTGGGTCTTGATTAGAAAAGAGGCATCATGAAAAGAATTACTGCTATTGTTCGTCCAGAAAAGTTCGAAGAGCTCAAGGAGGCTTTGTTTGCAGCCAACGTTTCTGGTATGACGGTGTCTCAGGTGCAAGGCTGTGGAAGCCAACACGGTTGGAAAGAGTATTATCGTGGCACTGAAGTTCTTCTAAATATGATTCCTAAAATAAAGTTTGAACTAGTTGTGGCCGATGAAAAGGTAGAAGAGTTAATCGATTTGATTTGCAAAACGGCTGCAACGGGTAACGTGGGGGATGGCAAAGTTTTTGTCACTCCAGTGGAAGAAGTGGTTCGCATTCGCACGGGAGAAAAGGGCGAAAGCGCCATCTAAGTTCTTAAAGCTGTCAAAAGTCAGTCTATAAGGAACGCTTTATTGAGAAGGCGGAAGAAAACTACCTATTTGCTAAAGGGCGCATGAAAAAGTGCGCCCTTTGTTTTTCTAAAAACATCTGTATAAAACCTTTTCAACGGCATAAAATGGTAGGCACCTCTCAACAGCGTCATTTGCGCACTGCTGTGGGTTAATGCTTGTTGAGATGATTTGTGGTTACACTGCTTTAAAAATAGTAGGTTTTGAACCAAGGGGCAAGCATGGAGTTATTGGAAGAGCGCATTCGCAAAGATGGCGTGGTGAAAGAAGGAAACGTCCTTAAAGTTGACAACTTCTTGAATCACCAGATGGATATAGAGTTGTTCAGAGAAATGGCTCAGCAGTGGAAGGAAGACTTTTCCGATTGCTCCATTAACAAGATACTTACCATCGAAGCCAGTGGCATTGCCATTGCGGCTATCGTAGGTGCAGTGTTTGGCGTTCCAGTTCTTTTCGCCAAAAAGAGCAAAAGTTTGAACATTGATGGCTCGGTCTATTGCGCCAAGGTGGAATCATTTACTCACAAAAACGTATCAGACGTGATTGTTTCCAAGAAATATATTGGTCCCGAAGATCACGTGCTTATCATCGATGACTTTATGGCCAACGGCAAAGCCGTTAAGGGTCTTATTGAAATTTGCGAAATGGCAGGTGCTACTGTAGAAGGCGTTGGCATTGCAGTCGAAAAAGGCTTCCAGGGCGGCGGCGACGCTCTGCGTGAGCGAGGCATTCGCGTTGATTCGCTGGCCATAGTAGAAAGCATGGATGCCGAAACGGGAGAAATTACCTTTCGCGCGTAAAGGCGGTGCGCCGAACAGTTGTGTTTCTAATGATTCTGTAAAGGTGAAGTAGTGGAAGAAACAAACTCTGTGGAAGAAACGAACGAAGCGGCAGAAAAGCCCAGCGAAACACAAGAAGATATTTCTACTGAAAAAGAGAAAAACTCAAAATCAAAATCAGCCGCTTCGGCTTCACTTGCGGAAGCCTTAGCAGACTTTCACGGTAAGGTGCCTTTCGGCGCCGCACTGCCTTATGGCATTCAGCATGTGTTGGCTATGTTTGTGGCAAACCTAGCACCTATTGCCATTATTGCCGCAGCAGCGGGGTTTGACGAAGCGCTTACCGCCAGCCTTATCCAAAACGCCATGATTGTGGCTGGTATTGGTACGTTTGTGCAGCTGTTTGCGGTGTGGCGCATTGGCTCCAAGCTGCCTATTGTGATGGGTGTCAGCTTCACGTTTGTGACGGTGCTTTGTACTATCACTGCTACTTATGGGTATGGAACCGCTATGGGCGCCGTTATGGTTGGTGGCTTGTTCCTTGGTGTGTTTGGCCTGCTGGCGAAGTACTGGCGTCGCTTTATTGGGCCAGTGGTTTCGGCTGTGGTGGTTATTGTTATTGGCTTTTCGCTTTTGTCTACAGGTGCTGAAACGTTTGCTGGTGGTTCGGGTGCGGAAGACTTTGCTTCTCCTGAAAACCTGGCACTCGGGTTTATTTCCTTGCTTTCATGTTTGTTGTTCCAGATTTTTGCAAAGGGCAGCGTAAAGCAGCTTTCTGTACTGTTCGGCCTGGTGGTTGGCTATGTTATTGCGTTTTTCATGGGCAAGGTAGACCTTTCGGTGTTCCAAAACTTGCAGGTAGTTTCTCTGCCGCAAGTTATGCCATTTGCGCCCGAATTCAACATCGGTGCCATTGTTTCAGTAACGCTGTTGTTCTTAGTGAGTGCCGCAGAAAACATTGGGGACACAGCAGCTATCACCGAAATTGGTTTCAAGCGCCAGCCTACTGAGCGAGAAATTGCTGGTTCGGTTTCTGCCGACGGCTTTACCAGCGTAATCGCGGGCATCTTTGGCTGTTCTCCACTTACCACGTTTGCGCAAAACATTGGTCTTATTGGTATGACTCACGTTATTAACCGCAAAGCTATTGCGTGTGGTGCGGGTATTTTGGTGGTAGCTGGTTTTGTTCCCGCGGTAAGTGCGGTGTTTAGCTCAGTACCTGACCCCGTGTTGGGTGGTTGCACCATCATGATGTTCGGCACCATTGTGACCAGCGGTTTTCAAATGGTTGCTAAGGCAGGTTTCACACAGCGCAACATTACCATTGCGGCAACGGCGCTGGCTATCGGTATTGGGTTTACCCAGGTGGGCGGCATCTTTGTTGCCTTCCCAGAAATTGTTCAGAGCATCTTTGTAGACAATTCGATTGCTTTGACGTTTGTAGTGGCACTTGTTATGAACCTGGTTTTACCGAAGCACGACGAAGATAAGGCTGCCGAACTAAAAGCTGCTCCAGAAGAATAAACGCTCAGGCTGAAAGTTGTTGCGGAGTGCAGCAAGTAATCTAGCAGGTGACTTAGTGCTGCTTGCCTAGCCAGCCCAACAGTCCCGTACAGCCGTCCACAACATCGTTGTAGGTTTCGTCGAAGTTGCCGGTATACCATGGGTCGGCAATGCTGTTGTGTGTGCCTGCAAATTCCAGCAGCTTATAGAGCTTTCCTTTGGGATCTCCGCCGAACAGGCGCTGCATGTTGCGCATGTTGGCGTCGTCCATGCCAATTATGAGGTCGTATTTGTCATAGTCTGTTTTAGTTATACGGCGCGCCGTTTTACCTTCACAGGAAATACCTTCCTGAGCCAGGCGTCTGCGTGTGCCAGGGTGTACGGGGTTTCCTAATTCTTCGGAACTGGTGGCAGCTGATTCAATGTGGAAATGGTTTGCTAAGCCGCGTTTTTCAACCATGTCTTTCAAGACGAATTCGGCCATGGGGGAACGGCAGATGTTGCCGTGGCAGACGAACAGTACCTTTATCACGAAGTAATCCTTTCGCGCTTATTCTGGCTTTCCAACGCAAGTAGAAATTCTTTGCGCTCAATGCCCCCGGCATAACCGGTGAGCTTTCCGTTTGCACCAACTACACGGTGGCACGGGACAATGATTGAGATTTTGTTGTGACCAACAGCACCACCAACTGCTTGTGCAGACATTTGCACAACGCCTTTTTTGGCAGCAAGTTTCCGCGCAATATCACCGTAGGTGGTGGTTTCGCCGTAAGGAATAGTGCAAAGAATTTCCCACACCTCTTTTTGAAAGGGTGTTCCAACAAAATGCAGAGGAACAGGAATGGTAGGCTCTTCTCCTTTAAAGTAGGCATCAAGCCAACTCTTTGCTGCCTGGAAAGCAGGATGCTCTTCGCAAGACATTTCCTGCGCTTGATGTAAATCAAACTGATGCGCAAAATGCTTTTGCCCCTCAAACCACAGACCCGTCAAACCTGCATCGTCTGCAGCTAGAAGCATAGAACCGAGGGGCGACGAATAATAGCTAAAGTAGGACATCCTGCTCCTTGTATCTTCCGCGTTTTCGAAGCTGCCGATAAGCTAAATATAATGCAAGATAGCCAGGAAGCCGTTTAGAATTAAACGTAATCAACATCGTAGAACCAACCGATATTTAATTAGCAGTAAGTGACACATATTTGGAGGTGAGGTTTGGCATGAAAAACGCTTCTTTGGTTAAACGCCTCATAGTAATTCCAACCCTTGCTTTCGTATGTGCTGTAAGTGTTGCCTTGTCGGGATGCAACGGCGACATAGGTCAATTCGACGAAGATGAAGTTTCTGCCCAGGCGTGCTCCTATATGTCAGATAAATACGGCGGACAGTACCGCGTGATGAATCTTTGGGAAGACAAATCGTATTCGCTTTTTAACTACAACAGCTTGCATCGTGTGTTTTGCGAAATGTCCGATGGCAGCACGGTTATTGTTCCCATTGGTGAAAAAGCAGGCGAACCGCTTTTGGACAACAAGCAGGCGCATGAAATTTGTGACGAGGTATACGACGTTGCCATTGCCGATATTGTCAATTCAGGTACGGAAGACTTAAAAGCGCAAGGCTATACCGTCAATGGGGCATTTGTGAATAGATGGTCACCCGAATTGTTTGACTCTTCTGCTGTTATTTCTCAATACAGCTGGGAAAGCGAAGTAGGAAGCGAAGAGGCAAACGGATCAGAAATAGGTGCCAGCACTGATTTGCCTGGTGAAGCTGAAGAAGACCTAGAAGAACAGCTGGTCGAATTTGAAACCAAAGAATCACCCTTTTTCCATGCATATTACGATGGTAACCGTAATGCTTTTATAGAGGCCGAAAAAGACCTTGTCTCCATGAGCACCTTAGATATTTGCTACGAAATTTCAGGTCCAGGCGCCAACTACGAAATGGGTATTCCCGTAGATGCGCCCACGATTCCTCTTTGGGAAACGCCGCTGGACAAAGCGGGCGCAGCTTTTTCTCAGTTGTTTGGAGATAAATTTTTCGGAAACCTTTCGCTTTATCAGACAGGGTATGTAACTAACTATGGCAGCACAGGTAGTACGCTCGTTGCTGAAGATGGTTCTGGATTTTTGGGCGAACTAAAATATCTTGGTGACTATCATGCTTGGCTGGTGGTGGACTGGTTTTATCTTGGGCATGGCATTTGGGTAACCAGCGACGAACATGGCGTTCGCCTGCAAGAAGGTGATGTAACTATCCAGGTAGGCGAGGCTCCTAGTTTTGAGGAACTTGCTCCTGAACGGTATTTTGCTTCAGATTACCCGCGTACTTTTGATGCTAATGCGCTTGAGCAGTACACCATTTCCTTAACAGACGAAAAAGCCGCTGAGCTTATTGCTAAAGATGAAGACATTGCAGAATACGGTTGGTTTAGTGCTCGGATAGCCTATGACAACAAAAGCCCTGATTGTGGGTTTGCTCAGAGTGTGACCATTAGTGATCTCTCTCCTTCGCTCTATGTGTATGAACTGGAAGAGTCGGACGATGTTCCGGTAGCTAGCAGAGAATGGGTTACTCCCGCGTATGCAGCTACAGCGTATACAGGTAGTCTTTCGGATAATAGCGAAGTGATTTCTGCAATTGAAAGCGGTGGCGCGGGAAGCACAGGCGATACAGGAAGCGCCGACGATGAGGGAAATTCTGGCGGTGCGGGAAGCATAGAACCAGAAAACACCGAACCTGAAGAATCTGCTTATGCGTTTTCGGGGCTTTCTAAAACCCTTATGTCGAATGGATGGCAGTATGGAAGGCTCGTCGTAAGCGTTAACGAGCCCGCTCTGTATGTGCGCTTTTAGCGCGGTCGATACGCAAGAGGATTTGGTGCGGACGAATTAGCGGAAAAGGCGTTTTGACGTTTGCTTCGATTACGGGGAGCCTTACCTTGAAAGTAATTTTTGGCGGAAGGAACATACTTATGAATAGCGTTACAACACAATATCTGCCGAGTTATTCTTATGGAACAGATGCCTATGCGGCAGTCTCTCAGGTGGTTGCGCCCGCTAATCAAGCGGGGAACGCCTCTACGGTTTCAGCTGTGGTTATTGGCGGCAAGCGCGCTATGGCAGCGGGGCTTGGGCGCCTAAAAGCGGCCTGCGCGGATTCTTGTGTTCAGATTATTGATGCTTTTTGGTATGGCGGCGAAGCCAGCTATGAAAACGTTGAGTGTTTGCTTCGCAATCCTACAGTACAAAACGCCGATGTTATTTTTGCCATGGGCGGCGGGAAAGCCATTGATGCCTGCAAGGTGGTGGCGCACCACCTGAACAAGCAGGTGTATACCTTCCCGACTATTGCTTCGAACTGTTCTCCTGTAAGCCGTATTTCCATCATGTATCACGAAGACGGCAGTTTCAAAGACATATTCCAGTTGCGAACGGTTCCCGTGCATTGTTTTGTAGACACTCAAATTATTGCCGAAGCGCCCGAGGCGTATTTATGGGCGGGCATTGGTGACACTATTGCGAAATTCCCTGAAGTAGCGTTTTCCATGCGCGGCGAACAGCTGGCTTATGCTCCTGAACTGGGTTTGGCCATTGCGCGTATGTGCGACGAACCCTTTGTAAAGCAAGCGGAAGCAGCTTACAAGGCAAGCAAACAAAACCTTGTGACCGACGCGCTTGAACAAGCGGCGCTTAATATTGTGGTAAGCACAGGGCTGGTGTCTGGTTTAGTAGGAGTTAACTATAACTGCGCGCTGGCGCATGCGCTGTTCTATGGGCTCACAACGGTTCCCGAAGTTGAAAAGAATCACTTGCATGGGGAAGTTGTTTCCTATGGTTTGCTGGTGCAGCTGACTATGGACAATCAAGAAGAAAAACTTCAGCGACTGTTGCCGCTGTATAGGACGCTTGGGCTGCCGACGTGTTTGGCAGACCTTGATCTTTCTGCCGATGGTGATTTTGAGAGTATTCTGGAAGCTACCGAGGCTAACCAAGAGTTGAGGCATGTTCCGTATTCGGTAACAAAGGAACTTATTTTGGGTGCCATCATGAAGTTGGAGGAACTTTCTGCAGAGTGCAAAGTTCCTGCAGCTCAGCCCCCACGCATCCCTGAGTCCTGATTTCCCTTGGGTTTTTATTTCATAACGGTAACAGTTTTGACGAGCTCATTAACTGTTGTTTTGTTTTGGCATGCAGTAGCATAGAATTGCGCCGTTCAAAGAGACACGTTTTCTTGAACGTTGTGGTTAACTATTGCAAGCGCCAGAAACCCTATGAGTAAGAAGGGAGGCGCAGTGGGAAATATCCTTCGAATTTTAAAGCGCGACCTTCTTCGCCTGATAAAAACGCCTGCGGCTTTGGTTGTTGTCATTGCGCTTATAGTTCTTCCTTCTTTGTATTCTTGGTACAACGTCGCTGGTTTTTGGGATCCGTACGGCAATACGGGCAACCTACGTGTGTGCGTAGTAAACGAGGATGCCGGAGCAACTCTTAGCGAAAGCGAACAAGAATTAGTTGCGGGTCAGCAAGACTCTGAAACCCTTAACGTGGGTGACCAGATTATTGAGGAAATCGAAAAGAACCACGAGCTTGACTGGCAGGTTGTAAACAAAGAAACAGCAATGCAGGAAGTGAAGTCGGGCAAAAGCTATGCTGCGTTCGTTATTCCTGAAAATTTCACTGCCAATTTAATGACGCTTACTACGGGTGATTTCAAAAAACCATCCATCGAATACTACGTCAACGAAAAGGCAGGTCCTGTTTCTCCCAAAATAACCGATGTGGGTGCAACAACCCTGGATGAAATGGTGAATTCCACGTTTGTTTCTACGGTAGCAAAAGGGGTCGCCACTATTTTCGACGACAATATCGCGTTTCTGAAAGGCGAAACTGCACAAGCTCATTCAGAAGCTTCGGAACGGCTTGCGGAAGCTATTGCAGCGCTAGATACCACCAGCTCTTCACTTGCTGATTTGTCCGATGAAGCGTCTTCTCTTTCGGGGGAAGTTGAAGACGCTAAAGACACGCTTGCAAACGTTCGTGATGACATGAGCACCGCAGCAGATACGCTTGCTGAGCTTTCGGGAACAGCGGCGGACTTGCAGGGAAAGTTAGCTTCCTTTTCTGCCTCTGCCTTGCCTCTAGCAAGCGACAGTATCACGGCGGTTTCTTCCATTGTAGAAAAAGCCCAGGAGGCAGCTGGCGACATTCGACAAGTAGCAGGTTCGGTGCAGGGAAGCGTTGCGGCAGCGGCCACGCAAGCGCACGAAACAGTTGAACGAAACAAGATCACCATTGAAGAGCTTGAAAAACTTGCTGCGATACTGCCCGACGATTCCTCTGCTGCTGACACTGTTAATTCTTTGATAAATGCGTTGCGAAGCGCTAATGAACAAGCAAGCGCTTCTGCCAGCATGCTGGACGAAGTGAGCAGCAATCTTGCGGCGGCAAACGAAGAAGCTCAGGCAAACGCCGATGCGCTTGACAAAGCTGCTGACCAGGCAATCGACGGAGTTAAACAAGCTTCTGATGCACTCTTTGGTGATGCGCTGGGAACCCTAGGAACAGCACTTTCGAATCTGAGTTCAGCGTCTTCGCAGCTCAGTGCAGCTGCAGGAAGACAAGATGCCCTTATAACCCAGGCAACGTCTGTACTCGATGAGCTTTCTTCAACGCTTGTAACTGCAAAAGAGGCACTTGCCGAATCAGGGGATTTAGCAGCTTCCTTAGGTGAAGATTTAGTTACGGTGCAAACGGACTTTGCAGCGCTTAGCAGTTCAAGCGCTTTGACGGAGCTACTTGGAGCAAACATCAATCCTTCCAAAGTTGCAGACTTCATGGGTTCGCCTACAGAACTTACTACGGAGCGACTCTACGAAACAGTTTCCTATGGTGCAGGGATGGCGCCTTTGTTCATGAATCTTACGTTCTGGATTGGCGCCTTTATGCTCATAGTTATCTTTAGGCTTGAAGTGGATAGCGAAGGACTAAAGGGGCTTACTCTAGCACAGCGCTATCTAGGCAGATTTATCTTGCTAGCATTTTTTGCCGTGTTGCAAGCAATTATTTGCTGTATAGGAATCGCTGCGCTTGGCGTGCAGCCAGTGAATTTTCCTGCTTTAGTGTTTGCCGCCTGTATTACTTCGCTTGCGTATCTAAGCATTATTTTTGCTTTGTCAGTTACCTTCCAGCACGTTGGAATGGGCATATGCGTGGCGCTAGTATTTGTGCAGATTCCTGGCGCAACGGGGTTATATCCTATAGAAATGACACCCACTTTCTTCCAGTTTATGTATCCACTGTTCCCCTTCACGTACGGCATCGACGCCATGCGCGAAGCAATTTGTGGTTTCTACGGAACACATTATGTAAGCTCGCTCGGTGTACTAGCGCTCTTCTTCGTGCTGTTTTTGCTGGCAGGAATACTGCTTCGGCCTCTCATGGCGAATGTTAACCGCATGGCATCGCGTCAAATTAAAGCCAGCGGAATATATAACGGCGAAGATGTAGAAATTCCCATGCGCCGTTTCCGTTTTTCCCAAATCATGCGAGCTCTTTCTGATAAGAAAGAATATCGTGAAGCTATTAAGGTCCGCTACGAACGTTTCAAAATCTGGTACCCACGCGTTATCGTAGCGTGCATAGTAACCGGTATAGGTGTCCCCGTTGTTTTGGCAGTTGTGTTTGCGCTTACCCCCACAGAAAAGGTGGTGCTGCTTACCATAGGGCTTGTGTTGCTGATTGCCCTGTTTGCGGTTCTAGCCATTGTTGAAAGTTTGCGTGACAGCTTTGAAAGGCAGCTTCGCCTGGGCGCGTTAAGTGACAACGAAATCCAGGATTTATATTCGCTTCGCAACAGCGTAGATCATGGGGAACGTGCCGAAGATCTTCTGAAAACTTATCGGGAAAATGCAGGGGCAGAAGCGCCCGAAATGACAAAAACATGCATTTCCGAAGAACCGAAAGCAGGTGATCGCCTATGAAGAATATAGCGAGCCTGTTTACTCAGGGAGTTCGACGTCTTTTCACCAATGTAATGAGCGTCATCATTACGGTAGGGCTCATTGTTATTCCTTCTATATTTGCCTGGTACAACATCATTGCTTGCTGGAATGTGTTTGACAACACAGGGAATCTGACAGTTGCGGTTGCTAATTCGGATGAAGGTTACCAAAGTGATTTGGTGGTTTTAAAAGTAAACGTAGGAGACCAAGTTGTTTCAGCGTTGCGTGCAAACGACCAAATTAACTGGACTTTTACCGACGAAGAAGATGCGGTGGACGGTGTAAAGTCAGGTAAGTACTACGCTGCGGTGGTTATTCCAGAAAGCTTTAGTCGTGACATGCTGACGTCGTATTCCAAAGACGTAGAGCACGCGAAAATTCTGTACTATTCAAACGAAAAGAAGAATGCGGTAGCACCACGCATTATTGGACAGGGCGCAGACACGGTGTCTTATCAGGTAAACGAAGTGTTTGCTGAAACCGTTTCTGAGGTTGGCCTGTCATTAGCGGTGTCTTTAGATAAGCTTGCGAACTCTGAAGATATGGACGGTCGCTTGGCAGCGCTTTCAGACCACATGAATGAAGTGGCTGACGGCATAGATCAGGCCGCACGTGTTCTGGAATTGTATGGCTCTTTATTTAATTCAGCAGGGCAGTTGGCAGATAGTTCAGCGTCGCTTATAAGTGCAGCGCGAGGTGAAGTGGCTAACTTGCAACCGACACTTGACGAAGGAGTTGCTGGCATGAAAGACACCGCAGGTCGTCTTTCTGCGGCGGCAAAAGAAGTGTCCACTGCTTTGGAGTCAGTAAAGAGCAGCATGGATTCGGTCGTGGAAGTTGCAGACGACATGCTGGACAACGCCAGTACTGCCGCTAGCTCTGCTTCAGATCAACTGCGAACGCAGGCAACAGCTTCGGGAAATCAGGCTGGAGCATTGAGCAACTTGGCAGATCAATTCGACAGTTTGGCTGCTTCAGGCGCTCTTCCAGATACCGTGGTTCCAAGCGCCCAAGCAGCTGCCGAACGTATGCGCCAAGCAGCAACTTTGTTGGCTGATCTTCAAGATGTGTTGAACAAGGCCGCTGACGATTTAGACGCAGGTGTGGAGCAGAGCGATCAAAACCGTGCAGAAATTGAGTCACTTGCCAACGAAGTTAAGCAAAACACGCAAGACATCAAAGACTCTTTTGAGCAAGACTTGCTTCCAAGCATAACGAGCCTAGCTGAAAGCGCCAGCAATTTGGTTATTCAAGTTGGTTCTGGACTTGAAGCGCTAGATAAGGCTGCGGGAGATATTGCGGGTTCAGCAGGATCTGTAACAGAAATGCTGGCTTCGGCGAAAAATACGGCATCCCAAGCTGCTAAGGATTTACGCTCTTCAAGCGAAGAATTAAGAACCCTAGCTGCAGACTTAACCAAAGCCTTAGCAAGCGGTAACAGCAGTCAGCTCCACAGCCTGCTTACCACCAATGTTGAAACATTCGCGCAAGCACTTGCTGCGCCAGTTGGTATAGAGCGTACAGCTGTGTATCCAGTAGAAAACTTTGGATCAGCTATGGCTCCTTTGTATGCC
The DNA here is from genome assembly GCA_949294735.1 of uncultured Coriobacteriaceae bacterium. GTDB lineage: Bacteria > Actinomycetota > Coriobacteriia > Coriobacteriales > Eggerthellaceae > CASFII01. The sequence continues at coordinate 74,857 of CASFII010000007.1, forward strand.
ACTTTGGCGCTGTTTATTGGCTCGCTTCTTATTATGGTTGCAGTTCGGCCAAAGCCTGCACGTGACATTTTGGCTAAGCTGCCTTCTGCACCGAAAGCTTCTGAAATTTTCCTAGGACATTTCGGAGTTGTAGCCGCGCTTTCCCTTGCGCAAACAACGCTGATGGCTTTGGGAAATATGTTCTTCCTACAAGTGCAAGTAGCAGAACCGCTGCTCTATCTGCTCTGTTTCTGGGTTTCGGGTCTGGTGTTTGTGTTCATAATTTATACGCTGGTGGCTACCTTTGCAAACCTGGGTAAAGCCCTGGCGGTACTGCTTTTGATTGTGCAGGTAACTGGTTGTGGAGGTTCGTATCCGCTGCAAATGCTGCCCGATTTTGTGCAAGTGTTAAGTCCGTGGCTACCTGCTACCCACGCGCTTGATGCTATGCGTGCGGCAATGATGGGTGTGTATCAAAATGACTTCTGGATTCACCTTGGGATTTTGGTTGCGTTTGTTGTTCCGTTTTTGATTCTTGGGCTGCTGCTGCGCAAACCTATTTCGAAATTCATGGATTGGTATACCGAAAAGGTAGAGGCTTCAAAGCTTATTGGCTAAGGAAAACCCAAAAGACACATTCCCTTGGGTTCCATTGGGTTCACGATGTCCCTCTGGGTTAAGGGTTTCCCCTGGATTCCTGTTCCTCTGGTTCCCCTTACGTGAAAAGGGTTCGGGCGTTTGCCCGAACCCTTTGTTGCTATCAGCGTTTTACACCGTTACTGTTTTCTTGCTATCTCTTTGCTATTTCTCTGGATAGAAGCCCGAGGGCTGTTCGTTCAGGTTAATCATGATGTTCTTCGTCTGGCAGTAGTGCTCCAGCATAATCTTGTGGGTTTCACGTCCGATGCCGGATTCTTTGTAGCCACCAAACGGAGCGCCTGAAGGAATCTGGTTGTAGGTGTTGACCCACATACGACCAGTGTGAACGCCCTGTGCCACGCGGAGTGCGCGGTTGATGTCGCGTGTCCAAACGGCGCCGCCCAATCCATAGACGGAGTCGTTCGCCAGTTTAATCACTTCTTCTTCGGTGCTGAACTTTTGCAGTACGGCAACCGGGCCAAAGATTTCTTCCTGAGCAACACGGCACTTGTTGTTCGGAATTTCAATGAGCGTCGGCTTCAGGAAGGCACCGTTTGCGCATTCGCCTTCGGTGTAGCGTTCGCCACCACACAGCACCTTGCCGCCTTCTTGTTTAGCGATTTCTACGTATTCCAGAATCTTTTCGGCTTGACGCTGATCAATCTGGCTGCCCATCTGGGTGTCATCTTCCCACGGCATACCAACCTTTACCTTGTTGAATGCTGCCACAGCGTCTTCAACGAATTTGTCGTAAACATCTTCGTGAACAAAGATGCGGCTACCAGCGCAGCAAACCTGACCTTGGTTGAACAGAATGCCCAGTTGAACGCCGTCAAGCATCATATCCCACTTCGCATCGGGGAAGATGATGTTGGCAGACTTGCCACCGAGTTCTAGTGTTGCAGGAATCAGACGTTCAGCGGCGGCACGCGCTACGTCGCGACCAACTTCGGTGGAGCCAGTGAATGCCAGCTTAGAAATGCGTGGGTTGTCCAAAATGTACTGACCAGACTTGCTGCCGCGACCCGTTATCACATTGAATACGCCAGCAGGGATAACATCCTGAGTCAGGCGAGCCAGTTCAAGCACTGAAAGACTGGTGGTTGAAGAGGGCTTAAATACGGTGCAGTCACCCGCTGCCAAAACAGGTGCCAGCTTCCAAGCTGCCATCAAGAACGGGAAGTTCCACGGAACAATCTGACCAACAACTCCAATGGGTTCATGCAGCACCAGTGACATCATGTTGCCAGGCAGCATGTCCGCTTCGCCTGTGTCTGCCAGCAGGCAGCCAGCGAAGTAGCGGAAGTGGTCAACTGAATAAGCCACATCGATGGCGCGCGTTTCGCGGATGGGCTTGCCGTTGTCTAAGGTTTCAATAAGTGCGAAGTGTTCGGCGTTTTCTTCAATAATGTCTGCCACCTTATTCAAGATGATAGCGCGCTGGGCTTTATCAGTTTTGCTCCAGGATTCGAATGCCTTCCAGGCAGCATCTACAGCGCGGTCAACATCTTCTTTGGTGGCGTCGGCAATGGTTGAAAGTTTTTCGCCGTTGGCGGGGCAATAGACGTCAATGGCGCCACCATCAGAGGCGTCTACCCATTCACCGCCGATAAAAAGTTGATAGGAGTTCTGTGCAGGATTTTTCATGGAGGGGCTCCTTTCATACGCATGACGCCCACAGCGGACGTCTTTGGCCGGCCGCGCCAGGTGGCATGCGTATCCGTTCGGAACGTCGAAGTGAATCCGACGGACCCCACGCCATCTCTGGCGCACCTACAGCTTAGCGCGTGTATAAAGAAAGAAATGTGTAGTTCGGCAGAACGCGCAAAACCTACGCAAGTGGTACAAAATAAGGAGCATTTATGGAGCGCATATGAAAGGGACGCTAGGGAAACCTTACGTGAGAAACCAGAACCAGGGGGACGTCCCCCTGATTTCCCTTGTTTGCCTTGTAAAATTTGGATTAAATTATGGGTCCCTACCTTCTTTCGCGAATACCTTTTCCTATGATGAAAACAAAACTAGCACGCTGCGTTGACACGCAGCTTTAGCTCACTACGTAGGAGCACTGTTTTTAACGCGAAAATAACGGACGGTATCTAATGGCTGATTTTATAACTCCTCCTACAGCAGAAGAAATGCAATACGCTAGTGACGCTATTCACGGCAAAAGAAAACGCGATCTTCTCATTGTGCTAATAAGTGCTGTAATCGGAGCATTTTTCGGGCTTTTGATAGGCTTCGCAGGCAACGAAGCAAACGACGAACCAATAGATCCAATCTTTATTTTGGGATGTATAGGGGTAGTTGCGTTTTGCTTTGCCGTGATAACCCTTATGATATTGTTCGCCCTGCGTTCCATCGTGGCTGTTTGTAGGGCATGGGTTCCAGCGCGCATTCTAGCTATTGTTGCGGTGGTTTACTTGGTAGTCAACTTCTTGGGAAAAGTCAGATTTTGGTTTATTTTTCCTTCCCAGATTGTTATGGATGTGGTTATGGAAGCACTGCTTCTGATTTTTGCAATTCTGCTCCTAAATTACGGACTACGCCTGCTGTTTTTGCTTTACTGCATGGTTACTGGCAAAGATGAAGAACGAATCATGGTGGAACAGATATCGGCAAAACCCGACGACGAATTCAAGAGCTAGCAACTGAAGTTAGAAAACTAGCGAAAACCGAAGGGAAACCAAGGGGACCAGGATCAAGGGGACGTGTATTTTTGGTTCAAAAAAACCCAAAAGACACGTCCCCTTGGTTTCCCCTTGTTACGAATGTACCTTTTGTGCGGCGGGGTCGGTGGGGCTTTCCAGTGGAATGCCGCCTTCTAGTACCGCATCAGGGTTACGGTCGGTCAGTTTTTCTTCGTCCATGTAATGGTCGAATTCGTCATAAATTTCTTGCGAAGGCTCTTTGGTCAGCAAAGAAACCACCACAATCACTAAGCAGCTTAAGATAAATGCGGGAAGCAGTTCGTATACTCCAAAAATGCCGCCCAAAGGCTTAATGAAGTTGCTCCACACAATAACGGTGATGCCACCTGTTAGCATGCCAGCAATAGCGCCTTCCTTAGTGGTGCGGCGCCAGTACAAAGCGAACAGGGTTAGCGGACCGAAAGAGGCACCCAAACCTGCCCAGGCATAACTTACTACCGTAAAGATGACAGAGTCTTCATTCCATGCTACGGCAATGCCAAATAAGAGCACGCATGCTAGTGTGATGCGGGAAGCAATAAGGACCTGATTGTCGGTAGCGTTTTTCTTAAACACGCCACGGAAGATGTTTTCAGCAATGGAGGAGCCCGTAATCAACAGGTATGCCGAAGCCGAAGACATAGACGCCGCCAGAATGCCTGAAACCACAATGCCACAGAAAAACGAAGGCAGCATAACGCGAGAAAGCACAATAAAGATGTTTTCAGCAGCAGACTGCGTAAGTAGTTCGGCGGGCATCAGATAACGTCCAATCAAGCCAATGGAAATGGCACAGAACATAGAAATGACTACCCATACACACGCAATAATACGAGATTGTTTGATTTCGGTGTCGCTGCGGATACTCATGAAACGTACCAGAATCTGTGGCATACCGAAGTAACCTAAACCCCACGCTAGAGCTGACACGATAGCAATAATGCTGAAGTTGGTAGGATCACCAAACAGGGGTTGCAAGCCCGAAAGTACTTGTGCGCCGCTTTCGTCCAGCAAGGGGCTGGCACTTGCGGTCATGCTGAGATAACCCGGGATGTCTTGTAGGAACGCCACCGTATTTTCGACGCCGCCCGCCATAGCAACAGAGCCCACCACAATAACGATCAGGGCAAAAATCATCAGCATGCCCTGCAAAAAGTCGGTAGCCACAACGGATAAGTATCCGCCCACCATGGTGTACAGAAACACAATGATGGCGCCAAAGACCATCATGAGGGAATAGTCGATGCCGAATAGTGTGTGGAATAGCTTGCCGCAGGTCACAAAGCAGCTGCCCGTGTATACGCAGAAGAACACAAAAATGATGACTGCTGCAATGGTGCTGATAATGTTTTTATGGTCGTGGAAACGGTTGCTGTAAAACGCGGGCAGCGTGATGGCGTCCCCTGCGCGTTCGGAATAGCGGCGCAAGCGGCGCGCAACAAACTTCCAATTCAAATACGTGCCAATAGCCAGACCAATGGCGGTCCAGCCAGCGTCAGCTGCACCAGTGAAGTAAGCTAAGCCAGGTAGGCCCATTAGCAAATAACCCGACATATCAGAGGCTTCGGCAGAAAAGGCGGTGAACCAAGGACCAATTTTTCGTCCGCCTAAGAAGTATTCTGATGAAGAGGAGTTCGAACGTTTTGTGTAAGAAAAACCAATGATGAGCACCGCGATGAAGTAAATCAGAATCGCGAAAATTACCAGTACGTCCCCTGAGTTCATATTTGTCCCCACATCTTTTGTTGCCTGGTTTCCGCGCAAGTGTGGCAAAAATTGCCGATGTTAACCTTTGCCGAAGTACCTGGCTCTGCCGAAGTGCTTGGTACGGGTCAGCCGAAATGCGCGACATCCCCTCATAAACTTTATACAATAACAGTCGAGCATTATAACGCCAAATGCAGCCATAACGCCAAAAGCCGCTAGCCGCGACTTTTGTATGATATGGGCATGGTACAGAGCGCAAAAGGAGCCGGCTATGAGTGTTTCGCAAGACATAGAGCAATTACGAGCCTGGATGAGTAAATGTCCTAAGGGCGGTATGGTGTTTTTCGGGGGTGCTGGCGTTTCTACCGAAAGCGGCATCCCTGATTTTCGCAGTGCTGACGGGCTGTACACGCAAAACTACAAGTATTCGCCCGAACAGATTGTTTCCCATACGTTTTATAAGCAGCATCCAAAAGACTTCTATGACTTCTACTGCGAAAAGATGATTTTCCAGGATGCTGAACCAAATGCTGCGCACAAAAAGCTTGCTGAACTGGAACAGGCGGGCATTCTTTCGGCGGTGGTGACCCAAAATATAGACGGCTTGCATCAGAAAGCTGGTAGTAAAAAGGTGTTTGAGCTGCACGGAAGTGTTCATCGCAACTACTGTGAAAAGTGCGGCAAAAAATACACGCTCGATGAGTTCTTGGAATTTCGCGAAGCCAGCAAAGGGGCGGGTGAGGGCATTCCGCGGTGCCCGAAGTGCGGTGGCACGGTTCGCCCTGATGTGGTGCTGTACGAAGAAGGTCTTGATCAAGATGTCATGAAGGGCGCCATATACGCCATTGCAAACGCTTCGCTTTTAGTGGTTGCGGGTACCTCGTTGGTGGTGTATCCCGCAGCGGGACTTCTGCAATTCTTCCACGGTTCGCATTTAGCTATTGTGAACTTGCAACCTACTGCCCAAGACCGCAACGCAGATTTGTGCATAGCCGCAAAAGTAGGGGAAGTATTCAATTTCTAGTTCTTTGTCCGTGTAACTCGGCGGTATTCGCGATTTTGCGCTCTGAATTTGGCCCAAGCAAAATGATGTCTGGCCTTATAGTTCTGCTGAAGCTATTTCGCGCAATGCTGCTTCCATAAGTCTCTGGGCGTCATTGGTTACAATGTCCAAGCCTTCTGCCTTAAAACACACTACTTCTTCGATGCCAAAGAATCTTTCGCAAAGGCTACGCAGCTGTTGCCAGCCGTAGTCCATTTCGCCCGTATAGCCGCCTGCCGTGGTAACAAAGTACACCTTCTTTATCCGCACAAGACCTTCGGGCAAACCTTCGGGAGTGTAATGGAAGGTTATTCCTTGGGAGCAGAGGTGTTCCAAATAAATCTTGAACAAAGCGGGGAAGGACAGATCCCAAAATGGCGCAGCAAAAACCACCTCATCTGCTGCAGCAAATTGTTTTGCGTAGCCAAAGAGGGGACTAGAAAAATCAGCGTTAAGCGTCCCGAGAGTGCGTTCGTTAAGGCGTTCGCTGTTCAAAGGAACAAGGGCCTCTTCGTTTTCCAGAACCAAGGTTTCAATTTGAGCGTCCTGCTCGTCTTCAAGGCGCTTCAACAAGGCTTGAGCCAACACTTCTGTCCGAGATATTTCTCTGTTTACACAGGCATCAACATATAAAACCTTTTTCATAAAGAATCCTCTCAAACAATAAGGACACACAATTGAAGTGTTGTTTTCAAATGGTATCGGATGCGAAGACGTTCGCGAAGAACGACTTTCGAAATCTATTTATACAATATTGCATTACGTAATGCAAAACGCTATACTACATGCGAAAGATAGAGGATTCTGCACACTTGAAGGAGGTAGTTATGAGCGCCGAAGCAACTTTGAACGTTCGTTTTAATGGGGCCTCGAAAGAAGTAAAAAAGCGCGGGGATTTGCTGCTGGCAAAAAATGGCATATCTACTTCTGAAGCGGTTCGTCGTCTGTACGCTTTTTTAGATGAGACCCAGGAAATTCCCGATTGGATGAAAACTGACGAAAAGGATGTCTTTGAACGGCGAAGAGAAACTCTGCGTTCTCTTGCTGGTATAGCACCTCTCAAAGAGGGCGAAACACTGGAAGATCTTCGCAGAGAACGACTTTCAAAATATTCCTTTTAGATTATCCTTCACTCAGTTCTAAGGTTCTCTTATGAAAATTGCTTTTGATACCTGTGTTGCTGTGGACATTTTTGGCAAGACTACTAATTTTGCTTCAGCATACACTGCGCTTGATGTAGCTCTACTGAACAAAATTGAAGTGTTTTTGCCAGTTACTTCTACCACGGATATTGTTTATCTGCTGCATAGCAGAGGCTTTGCTCAAAGAGCAGAAGCGCGTCAAGCCGTCGAAAAGCTAGAAAACCTGTTTATTGTTCTTGATGTCACGGCGAGTGATTATAGGTTAGCTGCCCAAAGCGAAATGAAAGATTACGAAGACGCACTTATTGCTTATGCAGCAAAGAGGCAGGGGATAGATTTAATCATTACCAGAAACAAAAAGGATTTTGTCTTTTCACCTATCCCCGCATTAACTCCCGAAGAATTTATAGATATATATCTTCCTGAAGGGTTTAACTACGAAGAAATATCTGTGTAGTTTTTTGTAACAATCAACGAGTGAAGGCAGAACCAGAGAAAGCCAAGTCAGCGATTTGGCATGATTGCTATAAAAAAATAGATGCACCAAATGAAAGCTTTTCTGCGGGCGAAAGTGATATGTCTATTTTTTCGCTTTTCTTTTTGGGGTGGTTATGTCGTAGCTGAGTGCCAGAAGCATTTTAATTTTGTCATTTTCCACAGAAGCATCTAAAGCTACGCTTATCCAATGCGTTTTGCTCATGTGATAAGCAGGAAAGAAACCGGGTTCTTTACGCAAGGCATCCAGCAGCAAAGGATCTGCTTTTAAGTTCGCAATAACCAAGGGGTCGGTGCCGTCTAGTCCAAGTCTGTTGCGCGGTACATCCATAACCACCGCAAACCATTTTCTATTCGAGGGATGTCGAAACACGCTGTAGCTAGGATATTGCGCCCACGGGTGTTCTTCGGAAATTCCGTATTCGTTAGAAATATAGGTTACAAACTCTTCTCTGTTCATGGGTTTCCTTAGCTAGTACAATTTAACTTGCAATTATCTTTTCGCAGTCAATTCCGTTCACGTCACCTACCTGCAACTTCATTATAGGAGGCTTGAAACCAATGAGGATTAAGAAAGAACTGTTGGTTAATGGGATTCCTGTAGATTCAATTGATATAACCATCAAATACGAGGACAATGTCACAGCTCTAGAGACACTGAGTGATAGGGAGCTTATTGACTCAATCATTAGTACTCTTGAAATGGATGGGAAGCCTCGTTTGGGCAACATCCTGACCATGAGTTTGCAGTTTCGCGAATCCAAGAGTGAAGCATAGGGAGCTTCTTGTGGTTGCTACCAATTCGGAGCAATCCTGAGGGCAACCTTGCGAAAAAAGTTGTGTACAGGAAGATTAGTTCTTCAAAGGAGGAAGCATGATTATTGAAGAGCTGCAACGTTACGGCATCGCGCATACCGACGACATGACGGTAATTGATGCTTCGCCAGCAGTGCTTATTGAAACAGCAGTTGCCCGCGGTGAAGGCACGCTGACTGACACGGGTAGCCTGTCTGTTGTTACGGGTCAGTATACGGGTCGTTCCCCGAAAGACCGCTTCATCGTAGATACTCCTGATGTGCACGACAACATTGCGTGGGGTAATGCTAATGTGCCCTTTGATGTAGAAAAATACGAAAAGATTAAAAGCGAAGTAGTGAGCCATCTGTCTGAGCGACGTTTGTTTGTAGTACACGGCTTGGCAGGTGCCGACCGCCGCTACTCCCGTAAAATTAGCGTCATCTGCGAACTGGCTAGTCAGGCACTGTTCGCCCACCAGATGTTGGTTCGTCCCACAGAAGAAGAGCTGGAAAACTTCGGTACGGCTGACTTCGTGGTTATGGCTGCTCCAACGCTTAAGCTGGATCCTGAAGTACACGGCACCAATTCTGAAGTGGCGGTGCTCATTAACTTCCAGGAACGTATTGTTCTGGTAGTGGGTACTCAGTATTCGGGCGAAATTAAAAAGTCCATCTTTTCGGTCATGAACTATCTGCTGCCGGTTGAAGATGGCGTACTTACCATGCACTGCTCTTGCAACATGAACCCGCGCTCTCATGGCACGACGGTATTCTTTGGTCTTTCGGGTACCGGCAAAACCACGCTTTCTGCCGCCGAAGACCGTCTGCTTATTGGTGACGATGAACACGCCTGGACCGATGACCGCGTGTTTAATATCGAAGGCGGTTGCTACGCAAAAACCATCAACATTACCGCTGAAACTGAACCGCAAATTTGGGATGCTATTCGCTTTGGGTCCATGTGCGAAAACGTGGTAATTGATCCAAAAACCCGTGTGGCTGACTACTTCGACAGTTCCTTAACAGAAAATGGTCGCGTTGCCTACCCCGTTGAACATGTGCCCGGTGCTGTTAAAAAGGGCTTAGCAAAACGTACGCCTGATGTGGTGATTTTCCTGACCGCAGACGCTTTTGGCGTATTGCCTCCCATTTCAAAGCTTGACCGTAACGCCGCCATGTATCACTTTATGACGGGTTTCACCTCTAAGGTTGCTGGTACTGAACGTGGTATTGTAGAACCGCAGCCAACGTTTTCTTCGCTGTTTGGTGAACCGTTTATGCCGCTTGATCCGAATGTATACGCTCAAATGCTGGGTGAGAAAATTGATTCAGGCCACGTGCGTGTGTATCTGATTAACACGGGCTGGAGCGGTGGCTCATATGGCGAAGGCAATCGTATCAAACTGGCCTATACGCGTAAGATGGTCGAAGCTGCTCAAAGTGGCATTATTGATGACGGTGAATTTGTACATGACGAACGATTCAACTTGGATGTTCCTACTGCGTGCCCCGGTGTTCCGTCTGAACTTCTGGACGTTCGCGGTACGTGGGCGAACCCTGCTGCCTATGACAAAACGGCAGAACGCCTAGCTCAGATGTTTGTGGATAACGCTGACAGGTGCCTTCAGACCATGGCTCCTGAGGTTCGTGCAGCCGGTCCGCATCCTATTCTTGGTTAAGGAAACTAGCAACTTAAGCGCTCCAAGCAAGCAACCCAAAGGGATGTGTCCTTTGCAACCCAAAGGGACGTGTCTTTTGGGTTGTGTTTATGACAATGTATGATAAAGAAGACGGGTACTTTGGCAAAATCCAAAATACCCGTCTCTCATTGTGTCTTGTGGGACTATTCTTTTTCTGGCAGTGTCTTGATGTAGAACAAGAAAAAGCCCATAAACACCAGCCAAACCGCAAACAAGAAAAGCTGAGCTATAAAGTTTCCTGCTAAGAAAACGAAAAGACTGACCGCTATAGCAACCGTGACGATAGTAATGATGCGTGCTTTCACACGAACAGTCATACCGCGTTCTTGCATATAGCTCTCTAGGTTATCCTTGTAGAGTTTTGTGCTCTTAAACCAGGTGTTCAAGCGTTCAGAAGATTTCGCAAAGAAAAAAGCGGCAATCAAAAGCAGGGGCACGCCGGGCAGCACTGGCAAAAAAGTACCTACGGCTCCTACTGCCATAAACAGTAACCCCAAGGTTGCATAGAGAGTCGATCGTAGTTTCATGAAAATCCTTTCCAGGTGGTTTTGATCGGCTTTTGAGTTTTACCGCAAGACGCGTTCTGTTGGCGCCTGTTTTGTTGAAAACGCTTTCGTGCCTCTTACATTTCGCTTTCTATTAAAGCACGAACGCGTTCCTGACCCTTGATTGCTTCCTGCAAGCGGTCGGCATAGTAGTTTTGCCAGTTGTTAATTTCTACACGCATGCCAATTTCTGCTTTTTGGTACAGCTTCAGGGCGCAAATAAGGTCTCGTTCTACGCCATAGTCTTCCCAGTCATCTGCCTCAATGGCTTGGGCGATGCGGAAGGAAGGCTGGGATTTTTCTACTGTGCTAGACGCTTTTGCCAAGCTGCGTTCCCATAGTGCCATAGCAATACGCTTATTCTGTTTAACTCCACGACCACGTGCATACATGTCGCCCATCTTAAAGAGCGCGTTGTAGGTGGGGTTTAAAGCTACTGCCAAGGAATAGAAATGGTAGGCCTGTGCATAGTCAGGAAAGCCCAAACGGCCATGTTCATACATATAGCCAAGGTTCAAAATGGATTGATAACATCCGTTTTCCATGGCCATTTCGTACAGTTCCGCCGCTTTGGGATAATCTTGGTCGACGAAGTTGCCCATGTAGTACATATAGCCTAAATCGTTCATGCAAGAAGCGTTGCCTTCGGAAATTCCCAGTTTAAAACCTAAAACCAACAGCCTTGCAACATCAGGATTTGCTTCTGCAGCTTCGCTGATGCGTTCGCGATGCGTGGAAACAAAGCGAGAAAATGCTTCGCCATCCATACTGAATGCGATTTCGCCTAGCTTGTGAATAAGGAACTTCGAAGCATTCTCAGCTTCTTCGTCTTCTTCTGCTTCAAATTCTTCTTCGAACTCTTCTAACAGTTCTTCTGATTCGGTTTCGTTAATTTCAGTCTCGTAAGGAATCCCGGCTAGTTCTGCAATTTCTTGTAATTCTTCAGGACTGATGAAATAGGTGCTGTGTTCCATCTCATCTCCTTTGTGCCTTTTAGCAAGGTAACTGTTTCATTATAGGTGAAACATACCGCTCCCGCATGAAACGGACGGGGGAAGTTTCGCTGAATTTTTATGGTGACTCTAAGAGACGCCCCAAGAGAGGATTTCGAAGCTACTTTTTCCCGTGAGTAGCCTGATAGGCAATAAGCAATATCGCTAGCCACACTGGACCAATAATTACTGCCACCAAATAGCTGGGGCTAAAGCACATCACCACGACTACACCAGCCAAAAACGCCAGTACAATATAGGGCATGACACGCGCGAAAGGCAGCTTGAAATGGATAGCGTCTATAGCTTCCTGGCCAGTCTTACCTGCCAGTTCGTTCGGACCTTCGCCAGCAGCTACTTTTTTGCGGAACTTAAGCTGCGTAATCATAATGATGGTCCAGTTGATGATGGCAGAAATAGTAGCAATACTCATAAGGTAGTTGAACGCAAAATCTGGCCACAGGAACACAACTACCACTGCAATAACCGTTACCGCGGCAGAAGTCAGCACGCCCGCCACAGGAACACCACGTTTGTTGGTGGTGCCCAAATAGGCGGGGGCGTTGCCCTGCTGAGCCAGCGAATATAACATGCGGGAATTCGAATAAAGCCCCGAGTTGTAAACACTCATAACGGCGGTGAGGCATACGAAGTTCAAAATGCCCGCCGCTGCATGAATGCCAACAGAATCGAAAATCTGCACGAAGGGGCTGGTGGCTCCGTCCAGCGTGTTCCACGGAACTACTGCCATGATGACGCCCAGCGCTCCAATGTAGAACACCAGAATACGCCAGATGATGCCGTTTGTTGCTTTCGGAATGGTGCGACGCGGGTTTTCGGTTTCGCCCGCAGTCACGCCAATAAGCTCGGTGCCGCCGAAACTAAACATGACCACGCAGAGCGCCATCAAAAGGCCTGTCCACTGTCCGTCGGCCGTTTGTTGCATAATGCCGTTCGGGAAGAATCCGCCCGACATGCCTGCAGGCGTTAAGAACCAGTTGGCAAACGAAGAAGCAATGCCCGATTCCGTAGGAAGCGCAAAGGCAATAACCGCTAGGCCACCAATAATCATGGCAATAACGGCAGCAATCTTAATGATGGCGAACCAGAATTCAAATTCGCCAAAGCGCTTCACCCCTAGCAAATTGATACACGTAATCAGCACCAGGAAAAACGCGGCAGATACCCACTGCGGGATAGCGGGGAACCAGTAGTTAACGAATGAACCCACCACTGAAAGTTCCACCATGGAAACCAGGATGTAGTTAAACCAGTAATTCCAGCCAGACACAAAGCCCGCTCGGCGCGACCAGTAGCGCGTAGCGTAGTGACTAAACGCTCCCGCGCGCGGGTCTTCCACCGACATTTCAGACAGCGCGCGGACAATCATAAACATGATGAAGCCGCCTACCAAGTACGCCAGCAAAATAGAGGGGCCAGCTAAGGAAATAGAATCGCTGGAACCGTAAAACAGACCCGTGCCAATAGCGCCACCAAGAGCAATCAGCTGAACGTGACGGTTTTTGAGCGAACGGCGAAGGGTTCCGTCTTGAGGAGCTTCGCTGCTGTAAGCATCTTGAGCGTGCGGACTTTGTGCGCCCTCACAAGAAGCAGGGGAATTTTCAGAATGTCCGTCGTGTATTACGCCACCGCGAAGCTGGCGGGCAGCGTCCCCTTTTGGATCATAGTTAGCCATATAAGCCCCCTTACCAAGAACTTTGTCATTGTAGTGTAAGAGTGGGTCAGATGCCCGAGATGCAGAAGTTGTATATGAATTCTTCTTAACAGCTGTAAAAAGTAAACATTTCCAATGTTTGTGCTAGAACTAATCGGCTTGTGAAAAAACGAAGCAGGGGATTATGCTACCGTTACTGTTTTGGTGCTTGCGGTTTGTGCTACAATTACCTTGTTCATACATGAGAGAAGTGATCGTCAGATGAGTAGTCCTGGCGGCCACTTTTTTGCATTGTGCTCTCAAACCCAGAGCCTATGGCGCTCTACAACAATATGGCGAATCTTAGGAATCTTTATTAGCATCCAATCGTCGAAGTTTACACAGCGCAGACCTATCTGTTAATGAATATTGATAAAGTTGAGCGATACTTAGCGTTTATTACTTGCAGCTACGCAACTGAGCATTGAAAGTCTCAAATTGCTTAAGATTGGAGCAGGTGCTCAAAGTACAAAACGAGGAAGAGAAGGAGGTTCGACCATGGGGCGCGTGTACAACTTTTCTGCTGGTCCAGCAGTGTTGCCAGAAGCTGTGTTGCGCGAAGCAGCGGAAGAAATGCTGGACTATAAGGGTTGTGGCATGTCAGTCATGGAAATGAGCCATCGATCTTCTGCGTACACCACTATTATCGAAGAAGCAGAGCAAGACCTGCGTGATCTAGTAGACATTCCCGAAAACTACCGTGTACTCTTCTTACAGGGTGGCGGCTCCACCCAGTTTGCGATGGTGCCTTTGAACCTTATGCGTACTGGGCATGCAGACTATTTAGTAGGCGGTTCTTGGGCTGATAAGGCCTATAAAGAAGCCTGCCGCTTTGGAGAGGTTCGCAAATACAGCGACGTGCCTGAAACTGCTTCAGAACTGGTGCAGGTTCCTGATGTTGCGCACTTTGAAGCAAGTCCCGAAGCAGACTATGTGTATATCTGCGCCAACGAAACTATTCAAGGTTCGGTGTATCACCAACTGCCAGACACCCAAGGAAAACCCTTGGTAGCAGATATGTCCTCCTGCTTTTTGTCTGAGCCGTTCGACATTACCCAATATGGATTAGTGTTCGCAGGCGCCCAGAAAAACGTGGGTCCAGCAGGTGTGACCATCGTTATTATTCGCGAAGATTTAATTCCTAGCGAAGATCTTCCGCAGGTTCCTACCATGCTGCAGTATCGCACGCACGCCAAAGCAAACAGCTTGTATAATACGCCACCGTGCTACGCCATTTATATGTGTGGCAAGGTGCTTAAGTGGCTAAAGGCGCAGGGCGGGCTTGAGGCCATGCAGGCGCGTAACGTGGAAAAGGCGCAGGTGCTGTATAGCTACCTTGACCAGAGCCAGCTGTTCAGCGGCATTGTTGCTCCGCACGACCGTTCGCTTATGAATGTAACTTTTACTGCAGGTGAAGAACTAGACGCTGAATTTGTGGCTGTAGCTAAGCAGGCTGGTTTTGATAACTTGAAAGGCCACCGTAGTGTAGGCGGTCTGCGTGCCAGCATTTATAACGCTATGCCTCTTGATGGTGTCCGTGCACTTGTGCAGTTTATGCAGGAATTTGAAGAAGCTCATGGTGCCAATTTGGACACTGCTTCAAGCGCTACCCTTTCAGGTAGTGTTGGGTCAAGCGCAGCTCCGTCGGCCAACACCACACAAACAGAAAGTATCTCCCAAGGTGAATCACGATGTATCTAGGGGAGTAAAACTCTCCTAGCTTTCGGCTGCGAAACTTCGCAGCAACCGACGAATTCTGTGTTTAATCTGGCAGTTCGTCGGCTTTTCCCTATTATTTCGTAAACTTCTTTCAGATTCAGAAGAGGAGAACTTTTATGCGACGCATTAAAACGATTGACGACATTACTAAAGACGGCCAAGTAGAATTCGGCGAAGGCTATGACTTTGTTGAAGAAGCAAAAGACGCTGACGCAATTCTTATGCGTTCGACCGACTTGCACGGCTATGACTTGCCCGAAAGCATTCGCGCTATTGCGCGGTGCGGCGCTGGCGTGAACAACATCCCTGTACGGGAATATGCCAAACGCGGGGTAGTGGTGTTCAATTCTCCGGGCGCCAATTCAAACGCGGTGAAAGAAATTGTAATTGCCATGATGATACTTTCCAGCCGCGGCATTGTGCAGTCTATGAAATGGGTGCGTGAAAACGCGGAAGATCCTGACATCTTCACCAACGCCGAAAAGGCCAAGAAGGCGTTTGTGGGGCACGAACTGAAGGGTAAACGCGTAGGCGTTGTTGGCCTGGGCAACGTCGGTTCCAAGGTAGCAAACGCATGCGTCGATTTAGGCATGGAAGTATATGGCTATGACCCGTTCATCTCCATTGAACACGCCTGGGCGCTTTCGCACGAAGTACAGCGCGTAGGCACGCTGGAAGATCTATGCCGCGACTGCGAATACCTGACACTTCATGTGCCGTCTAAGGCCGACACTATTGGCATGATTGGGGCGGAGCAGATTGATATGCTGGCACCCGGTGCGGTGCTCATTAACTTTGCCCGCGAAACCATCATCAACGAAGACGAAGTGGATGCGGCACTGCGTGAAGGCAAGCTTTCTTGGTTTGCAAGCGACTTTGCGACGCCCAAAACGGTCAAGATGCCCAACACGTTTGTAACCACTCATTCTGGTGCAGGTACGGGCGAAGCGGAAGCCAACTGCGCCGACATGGCTATTTCTGAGTTGAAGGACTACCTGGAAAACGGCAACATTGCTAACTCGGTGAACTATCCTGCGTGCTCTATGGGTAAGGCACGCGCTGCCAGCCGCATTGCTTGCTTGCACGCAAATGTACCCAACATGATTGGTCAGATTACGGCCGTGCTGGCAAAAGACAATGCCAATGTTCAGCGTATGGTGAACGAAAGCGCCGGCGAAAATGCCTATACCATGTTCGATACCGACGAACACCTGGACGCTTCCACTATTGAGGAGTTAAAGCAGATTCCTGCTATCTATCGTGTTCGTGTTATTAAGTAGGATGCTTAAGACTTCGCAAGAAATCTGATGCTGCCGCGCTATGATGGAATTCTGAAGCGCGGTGGCACCAGAACGGCACCCTGTGAGCATCTAAAGGACAGGAACCTTATGTTTATTAAGCCTTTTGCAGCTATTCGACCAAACGAAATCGCGGCAGATCAGGTGGCCGCGTTGCCTTATGACGTCTATGACCGTGAAGGGGCGTGCGCTGCGGTGCAAGGTAAGCCGCTTTCGTTTTTGAATATAGATCGCCCCGAAACTCAGTTTGCACCTGATGCTGATATGTATGGGTCTGAGGTGTATGCAAAGGCCAGAGAATTGTTGGACGCTCGTATAGCGGATGGCACCTTCGTGAAGGAACCAACGCCCTGCTTTTATTTGTATGAGCTTGAAATGGCAGGGCGCGCGCAAACAGGACTGGTTGCTTGTTGCGCTATTGACGACTATCTCAACAACACCATCAAAAAGCACGAAAACACGCTAGAAGCCAAAGAACTTGACCGCATCCGCCACATTGATGCGTTGGATGCGCAAACGGGTCCTATCTTTTTAGCGTATCGGGACGAAGCACAGGTAAACGCCTTGGTTGCCAAGATACAAACGAATACTCCTTTGTATTCTTTTATGTCTGAAGATGGCATTGCGCACCGTGTGTGGCGTATTTCAGGTGAACAGGAAATAGATGCTTTGGCGCAAGCGTTCGAAGCAGTTCCTGCGGCGTATGTGGCTGATGGTCACCACCGAACCGCTTCAGCGGTGAAAGTGGGGCTGGCGCGTCGCGCGCAGGCACAAGAAGCAAAAACCTTTACAGGAAACGAAGAATTCAACTACTTCCTTTCGGTACTGTTCCCAGAAAGTCAGCTACGTATTCTTCCGTATAATCGTGTGGTTCATGATCTGCAGGGGCTTACCGAAGAAGCGTTTTTACAACAGCTAAGTTCAGTGTATAAGGTTTCTGCTGCGCAAAGTGAACCTTTTGAACCCCAGGAAAAAGGGGCAGTTGCACTTTATATGCGCGGTGCCTGGTATAAGCTCCAGGTGCGCTCCGAATGCACAAGCGAAGACCCAGTGGAAGGCTTAGACGTAACGGTTTTACAGCAGCGCGTTTTAGCGCCACTTTTGGGAATTGATGACCCGCGCACCAATAGTCGGGTTGAGTTTGTAGGCGGTATCTATGGGTTGGACGAATTGGTGAAGCGCGTGCAAAAGGCTGATGCGGCAGCTTCTGCAGCAGGCACCTTTGCGCAGAATGGTCCAGCCGTTGCGTTTGCCATGTACCCAACATCCATTGAAGAGCTTTTATCTGTTGCGGATGCGGGGCTTTTGATGCCGCCTAAAAGCACGTGGTTTGAACCGAAGCTCCGCAGTGGACTTTTTATTCATCAGCTGTAGAATCGGCCGGGATACTACTACAAGGAGAAACACATCGTGACACCGAATGAACCTACAACTTCCCCTAATAGATCTTCCATCAAAGGTCAGCTGACTGCTCGCGGATTACTGATTGGGGGCATTGGCTGCGTCATTTTGACCGCTGCTTCGGTGTATACGGCGCTTAAGATGGGTGCCTTGCCGTGGCCCATTGTGTTTGCTGCCATTATTTCACTCTTCTTCCTGAAGGCGTTAGGACACACCACCTTAAACGAAGCGAACGTCACCCACACCATCATGAGTGCTGGTTCTATGGTGGCAGGTGGTTTGGCGTTCACCATTCCTGGCGTTTGGATTTTGACTGGTGAAAACAATGTTGCCTGGTGGCAGATGCTTATTGTGGCACTGGCTGGCACGGTGTTGGGGCTCATTTGCACTGCGTTTATCCGCAGACAGTTTATTGAAGAAGACAAGCTGGAATTTCCCATTGGTGAAGCAGCTGCACAAACTCTGATTGCAGGAGATTCGGGCGGCAAAACAGGCGCCAAATTGTTTGGATCTATGGGTTTGGCTGGTATCTATTGCGCTTTGCGCGACTGGCTGGGGGCGCTGCCTGCTATGTTTCTTTCGGGCGTCAATGTTCCTGGTGTTAGTTTCGGCATCTACAATTCGCCTATGATGCTAGCCGTTGGTTTTTTGGTTGGTACCGGCGCGGTGGTCGCTTGGTTTTTAGGCGCGGTATTTGCAAACTTCGGATTGATTATAGGCGCCAGCTCAGTGGGGCTCTGGGATGTAGCAACGGGGCAAGGCATCGTAAGCAGCTTAGGCATGGGCGTCATGATGGGTTGCGGATTTGGGGTAATCGTCAAAAACATCTTGCCGAAATTCCCTTCGCTTTTTAAGGGCATCACCTTATCTTCTACTTTTGGTTCTTCTGCTGGAGAACAGGAAGTCAGCAGTGAGGCCTCGATGTACCGTTGCTCAACCAGCAAGATCACTTCTTCCGCCACAAAACGGCGCTCAGGGAAGCTTTCCGCAGGTATTCTGGCGGGGCTTTTAGCTGCCGTTGCGCTCGTTTTATGCTTCGCGCTTTCTTTAGGGCCGTTGCCCAGCATCATTGTGGTATTGATGGTATGGGTAACCACTGCCATGAGTGCACAATCGGTCGGACAAACCGGCATTGACCCCATGGAAATCTTCGGGCTTATCGTCCTTTTGCTGGTGGCTGCCGTTTCCAACGTACCCGAAGTTCAGCTGTTCTTTGTGGCAGGCGTGGTTGCTGTTGCCTGTGGTTTGGCGGGTGACGTTATGAACGATTTCAAGGCAGGTCAGGTTCTGGGAACGAGTCCGAAAGCTCAGTGGCTGGGGCAGGCCTTTGGCGGAATTCTGGGTGCCTTTGTTGCAACGGCGGTTGTGGTGATCCTGGTGACAGCGTATGGCCCTGCTGCCTTTGGTCCTGAAGGTAGCTTTATTGCTGCCCAGGCGTCTGTGGTTGCTACGATGATTTCGGGTATTCCTTGCGTGGAAGCCTTCGTGGTGGGTTTAATTGCGGGCTTCGTTTTGCATTGGGTAAAACTGCCTTCTATGCTCATTGGTCTGGGGATTTATCTGCCATTCTATATGTCTTTCACCGCATTTCTGGGTGCCATGGCAAAGCTTGTTTATGACGCTATTTGCAAAGCGCGCAGAAAGAAACTAGCTCTTTCCGATTCCGACAACGCTCAAAAGGAACAAGTTCAAAACGAAACAGGCTTAGTGGTGGCTTCTGGGTTATTAGGCGGCGAAAGCATTGTGGGCGTTATTGTGGCTTTGGCGTCGGTAGCGGCTGGACTGTAGCCAATCTGCAGAGGTGAACGGCTGAACTAGGTGTTGCCAGGTGATGCCAGGTGTTTGTTTGAGGCACAGTAGGGACAGAGTCCCTCAATCTGCACGAATGAATTACCTCGCGAGCGTAAATTCTGTGTAAAGTTTTTGTATAATCAATTTTGCTCGAATTTGTTCATTTCCTTGGGTAATTGGGGTATACCGTGGATCTATCTTTTGTGGGGTTTCTTGCTCAAGCAGCCGACCAGCCTGTTCTCTACGTTATTTTGATACTTGTTATAGGTGTTACCGCGGTTTCTGGCGCAACTGACGCCCCCAACGCTATTGCTACGGTAGTTTCAACCCGCTGCATGAAGCCCAATGTTGCTATTGGCCTCGCAGCGGTTTTTAATTTTATTGGTCTTGCAGGCATGACGTTCATTTCCACCGCCGTTGCCAAAACCATGTTTGGCATGGTGGACTTTTCAGGAGACACAAACGCTTCTTTGCTTGCTTTAATGGCGGCTATGATTGGCGCCATAAGTTGGGGCATCATATGCTGGTTCTTCGGCATACCCTGTTCGAAATCGCATTCGCTTATTGCGGGTATTACAGGTGGCGCCATTGCGTTGAATGGCTTTGCTGGCGTTATTCCAAGCGAATGGGCAAAGGTTATTTACGGCATGGTGTTTTCCCTGGTAGCAGGCTTTGTTTTGGGCTGGCTATTCACCAAGGTTATTGAAGTACTTTTCAGCAGTATTAACCGTCGCAGCGCCAATAAGCTCTTTGTAGTTATTCAAGACATTTGCGCTTTGGCCTTGGCGTTCTTGCACGGTGCTCAGGATGGTCAGAAATTCATGTCCATTGCTATGTTGGGCGTTGCTCTTTCGTTTGGCAATTCAACCCCAGATGCCAGTGGCTTCCCGCTGTGGATTATGATTATTTGTTCGCTGGCCATTTCTTTGGGTACCGTTGTAGGCGGCAAGCGCATTATTAAATCGGTTGGTATGGACATGGTAAAACTGCAGAAATATCAAGGTGTTGCGGCGAACTTTTCCACCACGTTCACCTTGCTTTTCGCGAGCTTAACGGGCATGCCTGTTTCCACGAGTCACTGCAACACATCCGCCATCATGGGTGTAGGTGCAAGCAAGGGTCTGCGTCACGTGAAGTGGAACATTGCCAGCAATATGCTGCTTGCCTGGATTATCACTTTCCCTGCCTGCGGCATCATTGGATATGTGTTGGCGCGCGTATTCATGATGTTTGCCTAGTGCTTTCGGCAGTCTGCTTTGAGTACTGATTGAGTATTGATTGTTATGCCTTTAACCATTGGTTGTCATCTGTCTGCCTCAAAAGGTTTTTTGGCTATGGGCGAAACGGCTCTTTCCATAGGCGCGAACACCTTCGCCTTCTTTACGCGCAATCCGCGCGGTGGTGCAGCTAAAGCTATCGATCCTGAGGACGCGGCAGAACTGCGCTCTCTGCTTCAGCTTGAACACTTTGGCAAACTGGTTGCTCATGCACCCTACACACTAAACCCCTGTTCAGACAAGCAGGAAACACGAGACTTCGCACTTCAGGCTATGACAGATGACCTGAATCGCATGGAATTTTTGCCAAACAACTATTACAACTTTCATCCTGGTAGTCATGTTAAACAGGGTGTCGAAATAGGCATAGAAATGATTGCGGGGCTCTTGAATGAAGTGCTTAAACCAGAACAAACCACAACGGTTCTTTTGGAAACTATGGCTGGTAAGGGCACCGAAGTAGGGAGCCGCTTCGAAGAGTTAGCACAGATTATTGAACGGGTAGAACTAAGCAGCCATGTGGGGGTTTGCTTGGACACTTGCCACGTACACGATGCTGGTTATGACATCGTGCATAATTTGGACGGTGTCCTGGAAGAGTTCGATCGCGTTATAGGCATACAGCGCTTAAAGGCACTTCATCTGAACGACAGCAAAAACCCTTGCGGAGCTCATAAAGACCGCCACGAAACCATCGGTAATGGCTTTATTGGGCTTGAGGCTTTTGAGCGCGTGGTGAACCACCCTCTGCTGCGGGAACTTCCCTTTATTCTGGAAACACCGAACGAGCTTCCTGGTTACGCGAAAGAGATTTCCGTATTAAGAAGTCTTTCGCGCTAGGCTCTTTGCGGGCGTTTGCAATTTAACACCGACTTTACATTACCGCTGGTATATTTGATTTATACTCGTAGTGTTTTCCCCGATTAAATTGGTAGTATGAACTGCAGAAAAGGGCAGCAGGGAAAACAAAGTAGGTTGTGCTACTTGATCTTGCTCCCTTACACAACATAAAGTACTTCTTTCTTTTAACTGCGAACACGAAAGCGAACGGCAAGCTATGAATTATGGGATTATCGATGTTGGATCAAACACGGTGCGCCTCTGCGTGTACGACGTTTCTGAAGACACCAACAAGTTTAAAACCATCATGAACCGCAAAATTGTTGCTGGTTTGGCTGCCTATGTTGAAAACGACCGTCTGACCGACGAAGGCATCAAGGTTGCCATTGATAGCGTGCGTCGCTGCTTAAAGCGTGCCAGCTATTTGAATCCTGTTCGTGTTGATGTATTTGCAACTGCGGTGCTCCGCAATATCACGAATAGTGCTGAAGCGGTGGCAGCTTTGGAAAAAGGGGCGGGCACTAAGGTAACCCTGCTTTCTGATTATGACGAAGCGCATTTGGGCTTTGTGGGTGCCTCGCATCAGGACAATCTGTGCAATGGGGTTCTTATTGACATTGGCGGTGGTTCTGCTGAAGTAACGCTCATTGCGGGCGGTAAGGACGTACTGGGAACCAGCTTGCCTATTGGATCCCTTCTTTCCTATAAGCGCTTTGTTAGCGATATTCTGCCTACCCCTGAAGAACTTTCCGCTATTCGCAAAGCTACCGCAGCGTTGCTGGATAAAGAACCTGTTGGCATGACTGAGCATCGTGTGAGCCGCTTGTTTGGTGTTGGTGGCAGCATCCGTGCGCTGGGCGAAGCAAACGCGCACTTAAATCCCGAAGCCGACGAGAATGAACTTACCCGCGAAGATGCCTTTGAGTTAGCACGTGACATTAGCGAAAACAGACGCGCGTACATTACTGCTGTTCTGAACACGGCGCCCGAGCGCTTGCACACCATTTCATGCGGGTTGGCCATTTTGCTGGAGCTCTTTGACCGCTTTGATGCGCAAGTGCTCTATATCTGCGAAAACGGTGTTCGCGAAGGTTTCTTGCTTGAACGCGTTTTAGGCAAAGAAGTTTCGTCCGAATGCGCTAAACGCTAAAACCCAAGCGCACTAAGCTAGTTTGTGGCCTTCTTACCTCGTGTGTCTTCGCCAATAGTTTTCTTAAGCACCAGACAAGTGATGATGGTAAGCGCCACACCTATGGCTAAGCAAATAGGAGCGTTGCGCACAAAGCCCGCAATCACGAAACATACGAAAGAAAGCGAGCCAACCGTAATAACGTAGGGCATCTGAGTGGCTACGTGTTCAAGGTGATTGCAGTTAGCGCCAGCCGATGCCATGATGGTTGTGTCTGAGATAGGGGAACAGTGGTCGCCCGCAACAGCGCCTGCCAAGCAAGCGGAAATACCGATGATTTGTAAGTCAGGGGCGCTCGCAAAAATAGGAATGACAATCGGAATCAAAATACCAAAGGTGCCCCAGCTGGTACCTGTTGCAAAGCCTAAGCCCCAGGCCACCAAGAAGATAATGGCAGGAAGCATAGAGTAGAGTTCTGCAGCCGAGCCTTCCATAAGCCCTGACACAAATTCGCCAGCTCCAAGAGCACTCGTCATGCCTTTAAGCGTGAGTGCAAACATCAAAATGAGCATGGCAGGAATCATGGCGTTAAAGCCATGTACCATACAATCCATAGCTTGCCTGAAGTCAACCACGCGGCGCACCAGCATATAGACATAGGCAAACACTAGCGCAATGATGGCACCCCAGGGAAGCGCGGTAAAGGCATCAGTGTTACCAAAGGCAAGAACGACGTTCATATATCCTTCAGCGCTTTCGTCCCAAAAACCGCCAACGTAGAGCATGCCAACAATACAAAAGACAATGAGCACGCCAATGGGAATAATCATGTCGAGCAGATGAGCACGAGAGTTTTCTACAGCGGTGTCGTTACCAAGGGATCCAAGCTTTCCTTCGCGGATAGCTGCAAGTTCGGATTTTGCCATAGGGCCGTAGTCAAAACCCATAACCGTAATCACAATTACAAAGACTAAGGTCAAAAGCGAATAGAAGTTAAAAGGAATTGCGTTAATAAACAGCTGAATGCCGTCAACTCCCACGTCAGCCGCCACGCCCGATACGGCTGCCGCCCAGGAAGACACTGGCGCAATCATGCACACGGGAGCGGCGGTGGCATCAATCAAGTAGGAGAGCTTTGCGCGAGAGAGGCGCTCAGCGTCTGTGACAGGGCGCATAACAGAGCCCACGGTCAAACAGTTAAAGTAGTCATCTACAAAGATAAGCACACCCAGTACAAAGGTAGCAAGCTGAGAACCTAAACGACTTTTCACATGCGTTGCTGCCCAGCGGCCAAATGCGGCAGAAGCGCCCGTTGCATTTACGAGTGCTACAAACACGCCCAGCATGACCAAAAAGATAAAGATGCCCGCATTTTCTGCTAAGGCAGGTACAAGACCAGTGGTCAAGGCGTCTTCTTCGGTACCTCCTGTAGGAATGTATGAACCACTAATGAGGGTGTCGACGGTGTCAATGGGGTTAAACCCAGCTAGCAGCAAGGCTCCTACCACAATACCAATAAATAGTGCACTGTAGGTTTCTTTGGTAATAAGCGCCAGCCCAATAGCAACTAGCGGCGGCACCAATGCCCAGAATGTATTAACGAATTCCACGTGCGTTCCTCCTCCTTAAATACAAAACCATGCTTCCATGGTCAAAAGAGAGGAACCGCAACGTCCTCAGATTATAACCATGACAGCTCTCCGCTGAGCGACAGTGCTCAGGATATTCTCCTGAACCCCAGGTCACACGCTGGCGGGAACCCTCATGTGCCTTCGGCGATATCCCCTTTCAGTTCGGCGTTTCCCGACGCCTGAGCGAACCTACTTTTGAATATCGCGCCTCTGTCATTCAATTTTCAATGGAGCGGGTGACGGGACTCGAACCCGCGAATAATGGCTTGGGAAGCCATTGCCTTACCACTTGGCGACACCCGCAATATCGTTTCGCCTGAACATCGCGCCTGTGAACGCACGTGCTCAAAACGAACGAACGCTAGTATAGCGCATCTGGAAGAATTCTTATGGAGAACGTTTTCGCTACTGACATTTTACCCTAGTGTCACGTCCAGAATCATCATGAGTACAAAACCTAGAGCTAAGGCGACGGCGCCTACGTTGGTGTGCTTGCCCGCTTGGGTTTCAGGGATGAGCTCTTCTACCACCACATACATCATGGCACCTGCCGCAAAGGCTAGAACGTATGGTAAGAAGGGTGTCATGATGCCAATGCACGCTATCATCAACGCAGCACCCAGTGGTTCCACAGCCCCTGATGCAACGCCATACAAAAAAGCCTTTCTACGTGAGAGACCGCTTGAAACTAAGGGCATAGAAACAATAGCACCCTCGGGAATATTTTGGACAGCAATGCCTATTGCTAGACTCAATACGCCTGCAAATGCGATGGAGGTTTCACCCGACAAAAATCCTGCGAGGACAACGCCTACTGCCATGCCTTCGGGTAGATTGTGTAATGCCACCGCAAATATCAACATGGTAGGTTTTTTCATGCGTGAGGGCATGCCTTCGGGCTTTGAGTCGTCTAGGTGTTGATGAGGGAGGAAATGGTCAATAGCTAACAGCATTCCAATACCCAACAGAAACCCAATTGAGGCAGGCACCCAGCCGAGGACTCCCTGAGCTTCTGCATTTTCGATAGCAGGAATTAATAAGCTCCATACTGAGGCAGCAATCATGACGCCAGCGACAAATCCCAATAGCGCTTTCTGCAGCAATTCACCCATGACTTGTTTTAGAAAGAACGCGAATGAGGAACCAAAGACTGTTCCCAAAAAGGGAACCATAAGGGCCACGATTATGCCAAGGTTTAATTCGCTCATGATGTCTCCCTTTTCTGTAGCGTAGTTATTAAAAAGAATAAGGGAATTCTTGAAAGTATTAAAGCGGAATCCAAAGTGGAGTCAGGTATCTTGGAGCAATTGAATGATTATTGCGCGCGATAGCGGTCTTTCCATGCAGTAGGAGAACAACCTATTTCACGACGAAATGCTTCATCAAAAGATGATGTACGTGCATAACCGACTGCACGTGCTATATCGGAAACGCTTGTTCTTCCTCCGTCCATCAATCGACATGCTGCGTTCATGCGTTGTTTACGGAGACGTTCAGCAACACCCATTCCGCATACGTGACGAAATGCTTCGCTGAGCTTAGAACGACTGACATACAGTTCGCTTGCAATGGATCCTACCGTAAGAGGTTCGGCGAAACGCGTCAAAATGATTTCTTCTACCCGTTCCACAAGCTCACAATCTTCTTTTCTCCCTCTGGTTTCGATAGCAGAACTAGATTGCGCCAGAAGCGTCGCGAGTGCCTCCAATGCTTTTGCATGGAAAAAGGGCGTTGCACCAGGAAGTATAGCGCGCTGAGGTGAAAATGAGCGCAGAATAGATTTCATTTCAACGGGCGGCTCTGAGGGATTAAAAGATTTCAAAATATTGCCTACTGTGCCGAAATCGTTCGGGAAATCCTTTGCCACCTTATCGAAATAATCTGGGGTGTACGTAATGCTGGTTGATTCATAGAGCACTCCTGCTTCCATGAGGCAACATGTAGTTCCTCCTACTTGAGAAAAGGCCGCAAGATTTTCCATTTCCGCAGACGTACGGTCATTTGCTCCTGGCAGCGAAAGAAAGGTTGCGCGTGACCCAGAAAAGATACATGAAAAATCCGTCGGACGCTCTTCTAAAGAAAGAGGATGCTTAAGGCGTAGCGAATGCTTGCTCACAAGGCAATCTTCTCCAAGAGGGGCGGTCCACAGAAAACCCTCTCCTAATGATTCTGGTAGTTTTCCGTACAGACCGCATTGAATGGGCTCCATAGCAAAGGAAAGCTGTTCTACCTGTGGCTCAACGAATGTTCGTAAATGCTGCGGCAGACCCGATTGCAACGCATTCACGCCTGTCTCCTCCCTGATGTAAGTTTCGAGATCGTATCTATTTGTTTCGAGAATGTCCTTGGTTACGTCGCTAAGAAGTGACTTCTTGTGCGCAATGATAAGTTAACCATGTATAACTTTCAAGCGCACAGACTATTTTACGTGTGCGCTGAGATAGCAGATTGGAGGTAAATATGGGGCAGAAAGGAGAAGAGCTCCCGCGCAAACGTGGTGCCGTTTCACGTTTGCTCGAATTTGCTGGGTCGCGCAAAGCGCTCACTTATCTAGGTTGTGTACTCTCCGCAATATCAATGATTGTGGGATTTGGTCCGTACGTGTGTATTTGGCTGGTAGCGCGTGACCTTATTGCGGTTGCACCTAACTGGAGTGCTGCCGCAGACATTGCTACGTATGGTTGGTGGGCACTGGGTTTTTCCGTAGTGTCTATATTGCTGTACTTTGCAGGGCTTATGTGCACACACTTAGCTGCATTTCGTTGCGCGTCTAATATGCGAAAACAAACAACCGAACAACTAATGTATGCATCGCTTGGCTATTTTGACACGCACGCATCAGGTGCACTGAGACGCGTGGTGGACGGATGTGCTGCCGAAACAGAGGGTTTGCTTGCACACAAGCTACCCGATACGGCTGGTTCGGTTGCGATGATTGCTGGCATGTTGGTGCTGTTTTTTGTGTTTGACTGGCGGCTTGGATTAGCTTGTTTGGTTCCCGTTGTTCTTTCACTTGCCTGTATGTTTTACATGATGGGCGGGCGTGGTATGGATTTCATGACGAAATATATGGAATCCCTTGTAAAAATGAACAAAACAGGAACGGAATACGTTCGCGGTATACCTGTTGTGAAGGTGTTTCAACAAACTGTTTATTCTTTTAAGGCTTTCCACGATGCCATAGAAGAATTTACGCGACTTGCACAGGACTATGCGGTGAAGTGGTGCCAGACGCCGCAGTCTCTTTCGCTTACTATCATTAATGGTGTAGCCATTTTTCTTGTACCCGTAGCAATATTGTTAGCACCCGGGGAAGGAGATTTCGGAATCTTTCTTGCAAACTTTGCTTTCTATACTGTTTTTACCGCGGTTATCCCTACAGCAATGACACGCGTGATGTTTATGTCTGAAGCGTTTCAGTCGGCGGCCGATGCTGTTTCACGCGTTGAAGAAGTTCTGGCAGCCCCTGTAATAGAAGTACCCGCACATCCTCAGGCGCCTAAGGATAATTCGATTACGTTTGAGGATGTGAGTTTTACCTACAAAGGAGCCAAGGAACCAGCTCTTTCGCACGTAAGCTTTTCGGTGCCTGCAGGATCAACAGTCGCGCTTGTTGGCCCTTCTGGTGGCGGCAAAACAACTGCGGCAAGTCTTGTGCCACGATTCTGGGACACAAGCGAAGGTCGCGTACTGTTCGGAGGTGTTGACGTACGCGAAATGGATCCACACGACCTTATGAATCGAGTGGCGTTCGTATTTCAAACAAACCGTCTATTTAAACAAAGCATTTTCGAAAACATACGGGCCGCGTTGCCTAACGCTACGCGCGAAGAGGTGAATCAGGCGTTACATGCAGCGCAATGCGATGACATTATTGAAAAGTTACCTGAAGGAATCGATACGGTTTATGGTGCTGAAGGTACGCATCTTTCAGGTGGGGAAGTGCAGCGGCTTATGCTCGCTCGTGCCATTTTGAAACGCGCCGATGTGGTGGTGCTTGATGAAGCCACGGCATTTGCTGACCCCGAAAACGAAACAAAGATTCAACGTGCATTTTCCGAACTCGCGCAGGGGCGCACGGTGCTTATGGTTGCGCATCGTCTTTCGACGGTTCGAAACGCTGACAAAATAGTAGTGTTAGATAAGGGACAAGCTGTTGAACAAGGCACCCATGATGAACTTTTAGCTGCAGGAGGCTTGTATGCCCGCATGTGGGCTGACTACGAACAAGCAGTTAGCTGGAAGATTACGTCAGAGGAGGTGGCCTAAATGTCCATCAAAGAAAAGTACGGACTTACTGACCAAGGTGTACGCAACGTTAAGTTGGGTGCCCTGTGGACTGCTGTGTCAAATCTGACCGTATTTGCAGGCGTGGGCGCACTCTTCTTGGCGATGGGAGCATTTATAGATCACTTGACAGTTAGTTCTTCATTACCTGACATTCTGCCATATGCCATAGGACTTGGCGTGTTTGCTGTCGTATTGTTTATTACCGAATATTTTGCCTACTACTACCAGTATGGCGTCATTTATAAGGAAAGTGGCAGGCTGCGTATAGCGCTGGCGGAACGCTTGCGCAAGCTCCCGTTGTCATTCTTTGGTAAGCGTGATTTGGCTGATCTTACTGAAACCATTATGGGTGATGTAAAGACCATAGAGCATGCCTATAGTCACGTACTGCCCGAACTTTATGGTGCCTATATCATGCTGGGAGTGGCGGCGATAGGGCTGCTTGTGTTCGACTGGCGGCTTGCTATTGCAGCACTATGGAGTGCTCCAGTAGCGCTCGCACTTCTTTTCGGCGCGCGGCGCGTTTTGCAGCCTATGATGCACACAACACGCATGAAAGGCTTGCTGGTTTCTGAAGATATACAAGAAGCCCTTGAATGCGTGCGCGAGGTGCGTGCGACTAATCAGGAAGAACGTTACCTTGAACACATCCGACGTGATATTGATGATGCTGAGCGTCAGGCAGCAAAGTCGGAAATAGCGTGTGGCGTCTGTGTGAACGGTGCACAAATTGTGCTGCGATTAGGTATCGCCACCACCATCCTTACAGGTTCTATATTGATACTAGAGGGGTCATGCAGCTTTATGACGCTGTTTGGCTTTTTGTTGGTAGTGTCGCGCATATATGCTCCGTTTGATCAGTGCCTGATGCTGATTGCTGAACTATTTTCCGCAAAGACATCCGCAGCTCGTATGAAGGCTTTCTACGATGAACCTTTGGCCGAAGGGACAGATTCGTTTGAACCTTGTAGTCACGATATTATCTTTGAGAATGTGGGCTTTTCTTACAGGAAAGACAGTCCAAAAGTGTTGGAAGGAGTCTCGTTTATCGCAAAAGAAGGCGAGGTTACGGCGCTTGTTGGGCCGTCAGGGTCTGGTAAGTCTACTTGTGCACGCTTAGCAGCAAGACTTTGGGATGCCACCGAGGGACGTGTATTAGTTGGCGGTGTAGATGTCTCATCGGTTGACCCTGAGGTCCTATTGCGCGACTTTTC
Organism: uncultured Coriobacteriaceae bacterium; assembly: GCA_949294735.1. Classification (GTDB taxonomy): domain Bacteria; phylum Actinomycetota; class Coriobacteriia; order Coriobacteriales; family Eggerthellaceae; genus CASFII01. The sequence goes on from CASFII010000007.1 coordinate 104,889, forward strand.
GGTAGTGTTTCAAGATGTGGTGCTCTTTGACGATACGGTGGCGGGTAATATTCGTCTAGGAAGGCGTGGGGCAACTGATAAAGAGGTGTTGGCGGCTGCAAAAGCGGCAAACTGTGATGAATTCGCGCGGCAACTGCCCGAAGGCTATAACACCATGATTGGCGAAAACGGCGCACGTCTTTCTGGCGGAGAGAGGCAACGCATCAGCATTGCTCGGGCTCTTTTGAAAGGATCGCCAGTTGTGCTTCTTGATGAGGCTACAGCTTCGCTTGATGTGGAAAACGAAACCGAAGTACAAGGAGCACTCAGCCGTCTGCTTGCTGGTCGTACGGTGATTGTTATTGCCCATCGTATGCGTACTGTTATGGCAGCTGACAAGGTTGTTGTGCTTGATGGCGGTCGTGTAGTTGAACAGGGAAGTCCTGGTGAACTTATGGAACGCGACGGTCTGTTCGCTCGCATGGTGCACTTACAGACAGAAAGTGCTCGCTGGACGCTTTAGTTATTCTGCTTTTTGTGTTTAAAGCTTTAGCACAGTTTTGAGGAGGGCGATACTTCGCCCTCCTCTGCTGTTTCTCTTTTTGAGGAACTTCTTTTGCGTTGCAAACTAAAACCCTGGAGTAGTCTTTTGAGGCTGGATTTACCACTCGCTAGTAAAGACACAAAAGAACGTGTATTGTGTTAAAAATTGTCAACATCATTTGGCTATTATGCGAATTGGTATAATCTTTCACTCGGCGAACTATTGTGTTTGCGTAAGCGTAGACAAATACGCAAGGAAGGTTTTTAGATCGCATGCAGCATGCGGACAACAATAATCAGAACAACCAGAGAATAAGCGGCGGTGCACCAGCACAGCAGGGCGCTCACGCGCAACAACCGCAGCAATACCCTCAGCGTCCCTCGCAAGGGCAGGTACCGCCCGTGCGTCCAAATCAGGCTCAGCGCAAGTTACCACAGGGTCAAGGCCAGGGTGCGCCTACGCCGCAGCGTTTACCGCAGGGTCATGTCCAGAGCGCACCTGTCCAGCGAGCAAACCATGTGCAACAGAGGAGCAGCGTTCATCAAGGCGCACCTTCACAGCAACCGTATCGCACGAGCCCCGCAGCTTCGCGCTTAACGGACGGGCTGGAAGAGCGTTATGCTCAAGAAGCCCAACAGCGCGCGGCATTTCGCCATGCACATCAGCCGAAGCGCAAAAAGCCCAACTTTATTACGCGCATCGTAAACGCGTGGTTCAACCGCGTGATGGGCGCGGTAGCAGAAGGCTCTTTGGCCGACCAAGAAGAGGAATACGAAGCACACAGCACGTCGCGCGACTACATCTGGAACTCCATTGGTTCGGGTGCCTGGGGTATGGTGTTCCCCGTGCTCACCATTGTGGCAACCCAGTTGGTGGGTGCCGAACAGGCTGGTATGTTTTCCATGGCGTTTGTCACGGGCTTGTTGCTTATGTTTGTGGCGAATTACGGTGTGCGCACCTATCAAGTGTCTGACGTAGAGGAAAAGCATTCCTTCTCCGAATATCAAATTAACCGCTATCTGACCTGCATAATTATGTTGGTTGTAGGCTTTGTATATTGCCAGATTCGTGGTTATGACGCCGCGATGATGACCATCTGCACGGGCGTGTTCATCTACAAGATGATTGACGGTTTGGCAGACGTGTATGAAGGCCGCCTGCAGCAAGTAGACAAACTGTATCTGGCTGGCGTTTCTCAAGCGGTTCGTTCCGTTGCGGTGTTAGTTGTGTTTAGTGTGGCGCTGTTTATTTCGCGCAACATTGGGTTTGCCAGCATGGCCATGGGCGTCACGGCGGTCATTACGTTTGTGGTGCTCACCTTACCGCTAGCGTTGTTGGAAACCCCGAAATCAAAGTCTCGCAGCATGAGTGGCGTGGTGGATTTGTTCCGCCAGTGTTTCCCGTTATTCGTGGCGCTTTTCATGTACAACCTAATCGATAACATGCCGAAGTTCGTCATGGAAGGCTTGCTGCCCTACGAAAACCAACTCTACTTCAATGCGCTGTACTTCCCAGCTATGGCGCTTTTGATTGTGGTTCAGTTGGTATACAAACCACAGCTTTTGCGTTTGACCAACATTTGGAACGATCCTGAAAAGCGTATGCGCTTCGACCTTATTATTGTGGCCATGCTCGTGCTTATTCTGGGGCTCACGCTGGGTCTTATGGTAGTGATGGGTACCGTGGGTATTCCAGTCATGAGCTTCATGTATGGCATTGACTTCGAAGAATTCCGCGGACTTACTTATGTCATGGTTGCTGCTGGTGGTGTAACCGCTGCCATTGACTTCTTGTACCAGATTATTACGGTACTGCGTCGCCAGCAGGCGGTTATGAAGTTGTATCTAATTACCTTCTTCTTCGCCCTGTTTGTGCCGTTCCTGTTGATTGGCTTTACGGGCTTAGCGGGCGCGGTACTCAGCTATCTCATTGTTATGTCTATCCTGATGGTGCTGCTTTTGTGGCAGTACGCCAGTATCCGCATGTCTATCTTCCGCAACGAAAAACGTGAGCGCGAAGAAGAGGACGGCGCAACGCGTATGCGTCCGAGCGAAGCGCGTGCTGCCCGTGAGCGCCTGGCAAAGCATCGCGGTGAAGGCATGAGTAAGGCGCGCGCGAAAGATAAGACTGACTAGGCATTGCTGGCGCAGGAGCACATAAAGGCGTGCATGAAGGCAAGTGTGAGGTAAGGGCAAACCGCCTTAACAATAAAAGGCTTGAAGCGAAAGTGGCGAACATGGCAAAGTTTGACACGATGATTTTTGACCTGGACGGTACTTTGTTGGATACCTTGCCTGATTTGGTGCATCTGACAAACACCGTGCTTCGCGAACACGGGTTTCCCGAACACACTACCGCAGAAATTCGAAGCTACGTGGGCAATGGCGCACGCGCGCTCATGCATCAGGCTGTTCCTGCGGGAACTTCTCAAGAAGTAGCTGATGAGCTTTTAGCGTACTGGAAAGACACATTTTTCCGTTGTTCTACGGTGTTTACTAGTGCATACCCCGGTGTTGAAGAAGCGCTCAAAGAATTGGGAGCCGCAGGCGTGAATCTGGGGGTGCTTTCTAATAAGTTTGATGCGGGTGTGCAATTCGTTATAAAGCACTATTTGCCTAGCTACTTTTCTGTTGTTCACGGCGAAGGCGGGCAGTTTCCTCGTAAGCCCAATCCCGCAGGTCTTTTGCGCTGTATAGACGAAATGGGCTCTACGTCAGAACGCACCATATATGTAGGCGATTCGCCGGGCGACATAGTTGCAGCTCATAATGCAAATTGTTTTGCGCTAGGTGTGGCCTGGGGCTATCATAGTGCTGAAGAGCTTAAGGAAGCTCACGCTGATGCAGTGATATATAAGCCGGCAGAATTTCTTCAGTTTGTTCGCGAATAGAAGGGGAGTGCCGTGAACGACGTACAGGAGCGCTTAGCAGAATGGCTGGAACACGTTACTGACGCTGAATTGCATGCGGAATTGGAGTCTTTGCAGAACGCGGGAGACGTATCTGCTATCAAAGATGCTTTCTATCAGGACTTAGAGTTTGGAACGGCTGGTCTGCGCGGAATTATTGGGGCAGGCACCAACCGCATGAACATCTATACCGTGGGACGTGCCACGCAAGGGTTCGCCAACTATCTGAATGAACATTTCGAAAACCCGACGGTTGCCATTGCACGAGATAGCCGCAACAAGGGCGAGGAATTTGTTCGCTTGGCTGCTGGCGTGTTGGCCGCAAACGGCATTACGGCATGGGTGTATCCGCGTATAGAGCCAACCCCCGCGCTTTCTTTTGCCGTGCGTGATTTGGGCTGTTCGGGTGGTATTTGCATGACGGCAAGTCACAACCCAGCACCCTATAATGGTTATAAAGCATACGGTCCTGATGGCTGTCAGATTACGTCTGAAGCTGCGGCGGCTATTTCTGCCGCCATTCAAGAAGTGGACACGTTTGCTGACGTGCGCTCCATGGACTTCGACGAAGCGCTGTCAGAAGAAAAAGTTCGCTGGATTCCAGAAGAGGTACTTGACCGGTTTATTGACGCGGTAGCTGCGCAATCTTTAGTGCAGCTTGAAGGAGCTCAGGCTGCAGACGAGGAAGCACCCCTGAAAGTGGTGTATACGCCGCTTAATGGAACGGGCTTGGAATGTGTTTCCAGAATTCTTACGAAAGTTGGCATTACTGATGTGGTGGTAGTGCCTGAACAGGCTGAACCCGACGGGGATTTCCCCACGTGCCCCTATCCGAATCCCGAAATTCGTGAAGCACTGGAGCGCGGCATCGCCCTGTGCGAAGAAGTGAACCCTGATCTGCTGCTGGCAACTGACCCCGATGCGGACCGCGTAGGGGTTGCTGTTCACGATGGCGAAGATTACACGCTGCTTTCGGGTAACGAAATGGGCGTCTTACTTTTGGATTACGTGGCCAAGATGCGTGTGGCCAGAGGCGAGGATTTGTCGCGTGCTATTGCGGTAACCACCATTGTTTCTTCTTCGATGGTGGATGCCTTGGCAAAGGAATACGGCTTTGTGGTACGTCGAGTGCTGACGGGCTTCAAATACATCGGTGAAGTCATTGGTCAGCTGGAGGCCGCAGGTGAGGCAGACCGCTTCATTTTCGGGTTCGAAGAAAGCTATGGTTATCTAAGTGGAACCCATGTGCGTGACAAAGATGCTGTTAATGCTTCCATGCTCATTTGTCAGATGGCTCAGTACTACAAGCAGCAGGGTATGAATTTGGCTGACGCCATGCGTGCGCTGTACGAAAAACATGGTTACTTTAAGAATGCCACTATTTCAGTTGAGTATCCTGGAGCCAGTGGCGCGGATCGCATGCGTGTCATCATGAAGAAAGCGCGGGAAGAAGCACCGGTTGAAATTGCTGGTTTGGATGTGACAGGTACTGTGGACTATGCGCCTGGTATTGGGGAATTGCCTCCTGCCAACGTGATGTCGTATCTACTGGAAAAGGGTAACAAAATTATGCTTCGCCCCAGCGGCACCGAACCGAAGATTAAGGCGTATATGTTTGCGCAGGACAAAGATGAGGCTCGTGCGCAGCAGCTATTGGAACGTCTGACCGCCGCCGCCCGCGAAATCTTAGCGTAAACTACAGAACCCAAGAACCCAACGGGGACGTGTTTTTGGGTTCTATGTCTTACGTGTAAAAATCACCCTGAAGCCCTCCAACTTCGACGCGCTCCTACCGTTCGAAGCTAAAAGCTTCTCACTATGCGTCGCGCTGCTTCGCTTAACCTCTAAATATTAAAGTTTGAAGCTCAGACTTGTTTTCGGGCTTCAGGGTGATCAGCGTTTAAGCGTTTTCCAAAACCCAAAAAGACACGTCCCCTTGGGTTACCTTGGGCTAAACAGGATATGCGCGGACGGTGGGGTTGCTCGCTGCCCCTTCGCGTAGCTTTTCAATGTAGCGCAGTAGCAAAGCACTTGGTTTGCGTTCGCGATGCATGATGTATCCAACCTGCATAAGCGCATCAGTATCCAGCGGAATAGATACAATACCCGCATGCATTTCCGCAGATAACACGCCCGTAGAAAGCGTGTAGCCGTTGTGGTTGGTCAGTAGATTCGTCAGCGTCCCGCGGTCTGAAATGTGAATCTTCTGCTTATGAGGCAGGTAGCTAAAAGGTTCTTCGGCGTAGTAGAAGGAATTTGTAGTCCCCTGTTCAAATGAATAGCGTGGGTAATCTTCCAGATCGGAAGCCTTCAATCGCTTAGCGCTTGCCAGCGGATGTCCTTCGCCCACAAACACATGCACACTTGCGTCAAAGAGGGGGGTATACACCACATTGGCGTCGTCGAAAGCCTTCTGCAGAACGCGGCGGTTGAAATCGTCTGTATACAGAATACCCACTTCGCTGCGGAACGTACGCACGTCTTCAATGATTTGGCCAGTGGAACATTCGCGCAGGATAAATTCGTATTCACTGCCTTCAGTTTCTTCAACGGTTTGCACGAAGGCTTGCACGCTAAAGGCGTAGTGCTGCGTAGAAATTGCCAGACGCGCATGGTCGGACTGGCCATGTGAATAACGATTTTCCAGCATGTCAGCTTGCTCAATAACTTGGCGTGCATAACCTAAAAGTTCGGTGCCGTCGTTGGTGAGGGTGACCCCGCGGTTGCTGCGGCGAAAGATAGTAATGTGCAGTTCCTGCTCCAGTTCCTTAATGGCGGTGGAAAGGTTGGATTGCGAAGCGTACAGATTCTGAGCTGCTGCGTTGATGGATCCGTATTCCGCGATGGCAATTAAGTATCTCAGTTGTTGTAATGTCATGACTATCCTTTCGCTTGTCCGCAAAGGGACCTTAGCTTTTTTGCTGTAAGCCGAACGGTGTAATGGTGTAATTCTACCATATGGTGCATCGGGCTATCGGTTTCCACGATAGCAAATCATCGAAACATCGAATGACCCAGGTCATTGCCTTGTGCGCTTCTTCATGGTTTCATGTCATGCGTTGCGAATTATTTCCGCACAGCAAGAATTGACACGACACTGGAACAAACAAAGGAGCACACAGTGGCAAAGAACATTCCCTACGAGCAAAAGTACTTCGACCCCGAAATTGAATGTATGCCGCGCCCTGAACTGGAGAAACTCCAACTGGGGCGCCTCCAGGAAATGGTCAAATATGCCTACGAAAACACGGTGTATTACAAGCGTGCTTTCGACGAAGCTGGCGTAAAACCTGAAGACATTCAAACCCTGGATGACCTTGCCAAGTTTCCGTTCATTGACAAAAAAACGGAACGCGAAACGCAACACGTAGGATCTTTCTTTGGGGAAATGTGCTCCGTCCCTGAAGAAGAAGTTATCTTCATGGCCACCTCTTCGGGTTCTACTGGCGTTCCGACGGTAAGCCCGTTTACGGCGGAAGACTTCGAGCTTTGGCAAAACACCGAAGCGCGTCTGTTCTGGCAGGCGGGCATGCGTCCAAATGACCGCTATGTTCACGGCTTAAACTTTGCGCTGTATGTCGGTGGCCCTGACGTTATTGGTGCGCAGAAGTTAGGCGCGCTGGCCATTTGGGTGGGTGCGGTTCCTTCTGACCGTCTGCTGTTTGTACTGAAGCAGTATCAGCCTACGGTTATTTGGACGTCCCCTTCGTACGCGTGGCATTTGGGCGAAATTGCTAAGGGCAAAGGCTATGATCCGAAGGTAGACTTCAACATCCATACCATTATTGTTGCAGGCGAAGCGGGTGGTTCCATTAAGTCCACTCGTGAAGCTATCGAAAACCTATGGGGCGCCAAGGTGGTTGACTTCTACGGGCTGTCAGACATTTACGGTGCCTGCGCGGCAGCTTGCGAGGCACACGACGGCTTGCATATTGTGGAAGATCAGATTCTGGTTGAAACGGTTGATCCCACCACGGGTGAAGTTTTAGAACCAGGCAGCACGGGTGAGTTGGTGTTCACCACGCTCATGAAGAAGGCTCGTCCCATGATTCGATTCCGTACGGGCGATATTGGCTACGTCAGCACGGACACCTGTGAATGTGGTCGTACCTTGGCGCGTATTCACATTACGGGCCGTAAAGACGAAATGTTCATTGTGGGTGCGGTTAACGTATTCCCCTCTGACGTTGAGTTTGTTGTTCGTGGTTTGGATGGTCTGACTGGTGAATACTCCATTCGCGTTTACGAGCGCGACTTCACGTGCAAATACGAAGTAAGTGTTGAACGTGCGCAGGGTAGCGACGAACCGTACGACGCCGTATCCAAGCGTGTAGAAGCAGCCTTGAAGGCTCATACAGGCGTGCGTCCTGCTAAGGTAATTGTGTATGATGCAGGCAAGCTGGGAACGTCATCCGAACACAAAGCTTCGCGCTTTATTGACGAACGTGGCAAGAACTAAGCAAGAACCAAGAGAGGATTACCTATGAATAACAAAGCCGATTTTGCTGTTTCAGGTCAGCACTATTTGTTCAATGTTCAGACGTTTGCTCATACGGTGCTTGCTTTAGGCGGTGATGAATTTAGTTACGCATTTCGTGACCGCACAACGCGCGGAGTGATTGAAGACGTGGCTTCTGGCGCCAGCGAACTGGGCGTTATCTACCAAACTTCAGCTACGGCTGATGAAATCAATGCGGCACTTGATGAAGCAGGTTTGGAGTTTGTTGAGTTGAGCGAATCAGCACCACGCGTTGCGCTGCCAGCAAGTCATCCTATGGTGAACGCTAAAAGCCTTTCTTTGGAAGATATGGCAGATTACCCCTATATCTATTTTGAACAGGAGCCAGATGCGCCGCTAGCATTTTATGAAGAAGCCCTTTCGGGCACGCCGCGCGCGAAAACCATTGCGACTACCGACCGCGCTTCGCTGTCGGAGCTAATTGTTGCCATCAATGGATATACGGTAACCAGCGGCATTTTGGTGGGCATCTCTGACGGGTCGGCGCTGACCACCGTTCCGTTGGAAACAGATGTAACGCTGCATTTGGGCTATATTGTTCGCAAAGGTGAAGAGGTAAGTGAAATTGGCCAGCGTTTTGTGGACACGCTTTCAAAGAACTTGGTGAAATATTCGAAGTTGTTGCCGTAACTTTCTGACAGGGAAGCGTGGCAAGCTACAACAAGCTAGAACGGACGTAATTTGAGCGAAGAAGAAAAGAACGTTTCTGCGGGCGAAGCGATAGGGCAGAAGAAGCTTCCGCTGAAGAAAAAAGCCGCGAAGAAGCCGGGCTTCCAGTCTGAATTTCTTCGTGCTGAAAATGAAGATGATGACGGTTACGACCCGTACTCAGACCGTCGTCCTGTTTCTGAACCATTATTTGAGCGCGATCCGTGGAGCTAGGGGCGGCCAGAACCAGGAATTTATGGAAACAAAGGGCTCGTTGAACTGGGGGTTTACGGCTCAAAGGGTTCGCGGAGTTAAGGACTGTGCCAGAACCAGGAACCTGAGAAACTGCTTTACGAAAGGCGGGGGAGCTTCTTGAGAAGAGCCCACGCCTTTTGTTTGCTTTCGGGTGTTTGCATAAGCGCTTCGAAGTCCTTAAAGCAAAGGGTGTCGCGCCCGCGAAGCGAATTGAGCGCGTCTCCGCTTAAGGCCTCTTCGTAAGCAGCTGCACATGTTTGCATGACAGGGGCATCAGCAAGCACTAAACAGCGAGGATCAAGTGCTTCTATAACCCTTTGCAGAGCGGATTCGCTGAGCGTTTGAAATGCTGCGTCTTGGGGTGTGGCTGAGGATTTCGAAAAGCCTTCAAGGCAGACGTAGGTGCACGCATGTTCTCCGTAACCAAATGAAGCGGCAGAGTTTTCCAAGGCGGTATGTGCGGCATCGTTTAAAGGCTTGGTGCTCACTACACAAAAAAGACCAGAGCGATTGCCCTCAATATAAGAAGCCCAATTCTCCCAAACTGAACCCGCTGCCTTTTCATAAATGTTACTATTCACAGATTTTTTCACACCGTTCCTTGAAGTTTTTCACTTCCTCTATTACAAATGAAGATAATAGCAAATGCGAACAAGGCGCGCAGAGGCACAAAGAACTCAAGGCGCAAACAACAAAGGAGACACTATGTGCACTAATGGAGTAAACACAGGCCAGTTCGAAGAAATGATTGACCAGATTGACGACCATGTAAAACTGGAACGTCGCTGGACGCATACGCTTGCTCATCGCGCGGAAGACGCCGGCTTTGAAACGGTTTCAGAAAAACTGCATGCAGCTCAGGCGCTGTTGGATGATGTGCGCGCCATGCTGGACGAAGCAAAGGATGCTTTGGAAGATGACGCTCGTGGGGCAAGTGGCGTTACGGTCAACTTGGTCTAAATAATCTAGAACAACTGGCACTGAACAATAAGGCTATAGAGTAAGGTTGAAACAATGGGCAATGACCTCATGCGCTTTTCGGTAGCTATGCCAGAAGATTTGCTGGTACGCTTTGACCGACTGGTGGCGCGCCGTGGCTTGGCGAAGAACCGAAGCGAAGTGGTGCGCGATTTAGTACGCGATGCGCTGGTTGAGGACGAGTGCGCAACGCCCGGTGTAGAGGTCATGGGCACGCTCACCATTGTTTTCGACCATCATGCAAGCGACTTGCAGGAAAAGTTGCACGCTATCCAGCATGATTATTTCGACAACATTGTCTCTACGCTGCATGTGCATATTGATGCGCATATGTGTTTGGAAGTAGTGGTGTTACGCGGTGAAACAGGTCTTGTGCAAGACATCGCAAACCTTATTCTGGGCACCAAGGGAGTAACGAATGGCCGACTGGTTATTACAACCACCGGGCAAACAATCTAGCGATTTGTCGCAAAGGAAAAGGTATGGATACAACAGTAATGCTTGGTCACGGTAGTGGCGGTAGCATGATGAAGCGCATCATAGATGAAGTCTTTTTTGCCAGTTATGGCGGCGAAGAACTTTTGCGCGGTGACGATGCGGCGGTTTTGCCCGTGCCCGCACCAGGTGAACGCTTGGCGTTTTCGACTGACAGCTTTGTTGTCACGCCGCACTTTTTTCCAGGAGGGGACATCGGCAGGCTGGCAATTTGCGGCACGGTAAACGACGTCGCAACCAGTGGCGCAAAGCCCCTGTATTTAAGCTGTGGCTTTATCCTGGAGGAAGGTTTTCCCATTGAAGATTTGCGCCGTATTTGTCAGAGCATGGCTGAGGTTGCCAAAGAAGCTGGCGTGAAGCTGGTGACTGGAGATACTAAGGTTGTAAACCGTGGTCACGGCGACGGAGTATACATTAATACCAGTGGTGTTGGTGTAGTTCCCGAAGGAGTTAACCTTGGCGGAGCGCAGTGCAAACCAGGAGATAAGGTTTTGGTGTCGGGTACCTTGGGTGATCACGGCATTACCATCATGAGCTGTCGCGAAGGTTTGAATTTTACGGCCGATATTCAAAGCGACGCTGCTCCGCTGAATCACTTAATTGCTGATGTGTTGGCGGTGGCGCCGCACACGCGCTGCTTCCGCGACCCCACGCGTGGTGGTATTGCTTCCACCTTAAACGAACTGACTTCTCAGGCAAACGTCGACATTACGGTTAACGAAGCAGACATCCCTGTTAAGCCTGCGGTATTGGGTGCCTGCGAAATGCTGGGCTACGACGTTATGCAGGTGGCGAACGAAGGCAAGATGGTATGCGTAGTTGCAGCCGAGGAAGCCGAAGCGGCATTAGCTGCTATGCGTGCCAATAAGTATGGAGCCGATGCCGCAATCATCGGCGAAGTGGGGGAATCTGATCTTGAGCGCGGCAACAAAGTGTTCCTGAAAACAGCTTTTGGGAGCACCAGAATTTTAGACATGTTGGTGGGCGAACAGCTTCCACGTATCTGCTAGGTGCCATATTTCAAACAAAAACGAAAAGCCCAGGTGACCCTGGGCTTTTCTATTCTAGAGCCTTGTTCATTTGAGGAGTGTTTGTTGCTCTACGAAGCTTCACTAGTGTACCACTGAAGGCACATCAGAATGAAGTCTTTCATATCATCTAAAAAGTTTGGTCGCGTTGCTTCGTAGTCTATTCCAATAACGTCAAGCGCTTGTTTAGCTAAGGGGTTGTTTGTGCATACGCTGCTGATAGAAACGGCATGATGATAAACAGTTTCGAAAAGTCGTTTGCTTTCTTGTGCGGAAAGCCCCAGGTTCTTAGTCAAGCGGTCTGTAATTCTGCCAATTCCTTCGTAGTACCCGCGTTTGAATTCAACCAAGCAATCTAAAGAAACGTTTGTTTCAATAATGCGCATAAGTAAGTCGCCGTAATGAAGGTGGCTTCGGTGAGAATTCAGAATTCCAGCCCATACCTGCGCTAAAACCTCTAAGGAATACCCGCAGTCTTCAGGGTAGGCAGCCAGAAACGCTTCATTGTAGGCGTCACGTTTGTCAGCTGCTAAAGAAAGGAAAATCTCTTCCTTTGTAGAAACGTATTTGTACAAATTAGCGCGCGACCATCCAAGCTTTTCCGCGATGGTAGTCAGCGTAATTTCATGGTAGGGCTGGGTAGAGAAAAGCTCGTCGGTAGCAGCCTTAATTTCTGCCATACGTTGTTGTTTCTGTTCGTCACTACGTGCGCGAATAAAGTCCGCCATAGATACCTCGATTTAAAATTCTCTTATATATGCAAAACACATTATAGCGTATCTAATTAAAAAGATAATTATTAAAACGTCGTGAATTCTATTTACAAGTGACGTTACGTTATTTATTATTCGGGTATACCACATAAATGAGAGAGAAAGAAGGATTGCAATGAGTAAGACATTAGTTACCTATTTTTCTGCGACAGGAACTACAGCACACGTTGCTCAGCAAATTGCCGAAGCGGTTCACGGGGACTTGTATGAAATTGCTCCGAAAACACCTTACAGTGCGGCAGATCTTAATTGGCATGACAAGCAAAGTCGCAGCTCGGTTGAAATGAGGGATGAATCTTGCCGTCCCGAAATAAAAGACAGCAAGCTTAACTTAGAGGGCTATGACACCATTTTTGTAGGGTTTCCTATCTGGTGGTATGTGGAGCCACGAATTATTGACACCTTCCTTGAGGCGCATGATTTTGCTGGTAAAACGCTTATTCCGTTTGCCACTTCTGGAGGGAGCGGCTTCGGCGCTTCTGAAGCGCGCATGAAGTCCCTAACACCAGGTTCCACCTGGAAGCCAGGCAAGCTACTGAATGGAGGCAACGTCGCCTCCTGGGCTCAAAAAGTGATTAATTAGGTGAAGCACTTCCTTTCACGCTGACCACTACAAACGCCGCGTTAAATCAGCATTAACGGCAACGCTAAAGAGACACTATTAAGGGAGACAACTAATGCAATACGCAAAGCTAGGCCATTCAAATATAGAGGTGTCGCGCATCTGCTTGGGCGGCATGAGTTTCGGCAAGCCCTCAGAAGATTTTCATTTGTGGACTTTGGACGAGGAGGGCACCCAAGCAGTGATCAAGGAAGCGTTTGACCTGGGGATTAACTTTATTGACACGGCAAACTGCTATGCTCATGGCACCAGTGAAGAATATATTGGCAAAGCTCTTCGCGAATTAGGTATTCCTCGTGACCAGGTTGTGCTGGCAAGCAAAGTTTATTTTAACGACGGTCATCTTTCACGCGAGGCTATCAATCGTGAAATTGAAGGCACCTTAACCCGCCTAGGAACTGACTACTTAGATTTGTATATCATTCATCGTTTTGATTACACAACTCCAATCGAAGAAACCATGGAAGCGCTTGATGCCTTGGTGCGAGCAGGAAAGGTTCGTGCATTGGGGGCAAGCGCCATGTATGCCTATCAGCTTCACAATATGCAGATTGTGGCAGAACAAAATGGTTGGACGAAATTCACCAGCATGCAGGGCCACTACAATCTGTTGTATCGCGAAGACGAACGAGAAATGATTCCTGTATGCAGGCAGTTTGATATGGCGTTGACACCTTACAGTCCTTTGGCTTCGGGGCATTTGTGCCGCCCCACCTGGGATTCTGACTCTAAGCGCGGTACTACAGATGTGATAATGCGCAACAAGTATGACTCGGACAAAGAAAAAGACATGCCCATCATTTTGCGCGTCGCTGAAGTGGCAAAGAATCATGATGTCACCATGTCTGAGGTTGCTTTAGCTTGGCATTGGGCACGCGGCATAGAGGCTCCCATTGTGGGTTGTTCCAAGCCTGAGCGCGTGCAGAGTGCCGTTGCGGCAATGGATGTGAAATTAACTTCAGAGGAATTGGAATACCTGGAAGAACCCTACGTGGCACATGAGTTGGTTGGTCCGCAAGCTCGTCCTGGCGAAAAGCCTTTAGCGGGTACCACCAATCCGCTTTCGAAATAACGCATTATTCAACAGCAACGTATGAAAAGAGGTAGTGATGGCTGTAAAACAAACCGCTGGCCGCGATCAGCTCGGTACATTTGCTCCCAAGTTTGCAGAGCTTAATGACGACGTGTTGTTTGGTGAAGTATGGAATCGCGAAGATAAGCTTTCCTTGAAGATGCGCTCCATCGTAACCATTGTGACGCTGGTTGCAAAAGGACTGGTGGATAGCTCTTTTGAATACCATATGGCAACGGCGAAACAAAACGGTGTCACCCGCGAAGAAATGGCAGAAATTTTAACGCATGAAGCGTTTTACGCCGGCTGGCCAAACGCATGGGCGGCATTTCGTGTGGCAGTAAAGGTGTATGCCGAAGACGAAGACGAAAACTCCGCCAAAACCAAGGGCGCTGCAGGAAATGCGTCTTCGGGTAATTGTGAAACCGACTTTGTTCCCATGTTTGGTATGGGAGATCCCAATGAGGCTTATGCTCAGTACTTCGTAGGCAACTCTTATTTGAAGCCTCTTACCAGCCCAGCTGCATGTGGTTTGGGTATCTCGAATGTGGTGTTTGAGCCAGGCTGTCGTAATAACTGGCACATTCATCATGCTGCACAAGGCGGTGGACAGATTCTGCTGTGTACCGATGGTGTTGGCTGGTATCAGGAATGGGGTAAACCTGCGCAAAAGCTTATGCCAGGTACTGTTGTGGTAATTCCCGCAGGTGTGAAACATTGGCACGGCGCAGATTCACACAGCTGGTTTGCACACATTGCTTTTGAAGCTCCAGGTACCGAAACTTCAAACGAATGGCTGGAGCCAGTAGACAACGAAGCCTACGCAGCTGCAATTGCCGAATAGACACACGTCCCCTTGGGTTTCATTGGCTCGAATTGTGGAGATTTCATTTTGGTGATGGGGGGGGGGTGATTCCTCAATTTACGGGCAAGTATTGCTATACTTGAACAGGCCTCAAGAAAAGGAGTACCTGTGAAAGAATTGCCAAAAAACCAACTAGACCCTCGTATCAAAAATGTTTGGCGAATCAGCGACTTTATCTGGATAACCATCCTGTACGCATGCTGCGTAGTTGCCTTTCCTCTTATTGCTTTGTTTTCTCCTGCAGATGCTTGGTGGGCATGGACTGTTGCCCTTATTATGACGGGCATCTGGTTGCTCATGATTATCATTTGGCTGGTAATTTTGCCGCCTATTCGTTATGCGCGCTGGCGCTATGAAATGAGTGACGACTTTCTTGACATCGCTCGAGGCATCATTTGGCGCAAGCGCTTTATCATCCCATTTATTCGCGTGCAAAATACTGACACCAAACAAGGTCCTGTTTTGCGTGCTTTTGGTCTTTCCAGCGTAACGGTTTCTACTGCGGCTGGTGAACACGAAATTCCTGGTGTTGCAGCTGAAGAGGCAGAACAGCTGCGTGACCGAGCAGCTGAACTTGCTCGTATTGCTCAGGAGGACGTGTAAATGGAAAACCAAGTTCCAGTTCCTCCGCAGCCGCAGCAGCCGCAAGATTCTGATTCGCGGCCACCTGTTCCTCCGCAATATAACCAGTACTATCAGTCTCAACCTGTGCAAGGACAACCGTGGTTTTCTCAGCAGGGTAGCCAGCCGGCTGCCCCTCAGCAGGGAACACCCGTCCAACCTGTGTCTCCACAGCCACAGCAGGGTGCACCTGTACAGCCCGTGGTGCCTCAGTATCAACAAGGCGTACCTATGCAGCCTGCTATGCAACAGTCTCAGCAGCAATGGGGTCAGCAGCCTGTATGCCAAGTTCCACCTACGCCGCAGCCGATGCCCATACAACAACCTGCACCTATGCCGCAACCTGTGCAAGGGCAACTAGCTCCTATGCCTCAGCCGATGCCTGTACAGCAGCCTATGCCTCAACCTGCACCATTGCAACAACCTCTTCCGCGGGCAATACCTACGCCTCTAACAGGCCCTGAGCGACATAAAGTGCACCATAGCTATATTTGGCTGGGTAGCCTGCAGCTTGTATTCGCAATGTTTGTTGCCGTCGTGGTAAGTTCAATGAGCATATTCTCCGAATTGAACTTTTCTTCTTCGGGGGGCGGGGAAGGTTTTGTTGCGCTGCTGTCTATCGGTGGTCTTGCTTTAGTTTTGCTTATTACAGCAGTTGCTTCGTTTTTGTGGCAGTGGCTTTCCTACAAGCATCTCTGGTATGAATTTGGGGATGAAGAATTCAACCTTTATTCAGGTATCTTAAACAAAAAGCGCGTGCACGTGCCGTACCGACGTATCCAGTCGGTCGACCAGCGTTCCACGCTTTTGCAGCGTATTTTTGGCGTCTGTACCGTCAACATCGATACGGCTGGTGGTGCTCAGAACAGGGCAGTGCGCGTTCCCTATATCCAAAAGTCACAGGCAGAAATCCTGCGTGCGGAAGTATTTACCCGTAAGCAGTTTATTGAATCTGGCGCCGATCCTAAGACGTTTCCTGGTATTGCCGCGCTTGGTGCGTTTTCACAAACAGGAATTCCACAGGCAGGGATGCCCATACCGCAACCTGGAGCTGCTGCCTCCCAAGGTCAGCCTCAAGCGTACCAGCAGGCATCGTTCCCTGGTCAGCCGCAAACGCCCGGACAACCTCAGGCATCAGGCAACATTCTGGATGCTCCTGCAGAGGTGTGGCAGGACGTGCGCGGTATCTTCGGTGGCATGGAAGTAAACACGGGCAAGGTTACCTACGAACATGGTCTTTCCAATAAGGAACTTATTTTTACTGGTCTTTCAAACAACACCATGTTTATTCTTTTGGTTTTGGGTCTTATTGGTCTTATCAGCCAGTTCTTTACGTATCTTGCACCGCTCTTCTTCGGCTCAGAAGAGCAAGCTTATGACAGCTTAGTAGCAACCGCAGTAGCTGTGACGGGAGGCAACATTATTGCCATTGTCGCAGGTGGTCTTCTGGCAGCATTTGCTGTTTTGTGGGTGATGTCTGCAGTTGCTTCGTGTTTAGCGTATGGCGGGTTTAAGGCACGCCGCCGCGGCACCAGGATCGAAGTAGAACGAGGTCTTTTGCAGCATACGTTCCAAGGCGTAGACGTTGACCGCGTGCAGTCTGTCATCATCAAGCAAAGTTTCATTCGTCGCATGATTGGCTACTGCGAACTTTCGCTTGGCAAAATTGACGCAATGGTTTC
The DNA here is from genome assembly GCA_949294735.1 of uncultured Coriobacteriaceae bacterium. Classification (GTDB taxonomy): domain Bacteria; phylum Actinomycetota; class Coriobacteriia; order Coriobacteriales; family Eggerthellaceae; genus CASFII01. The sequence continues at coordinate 121,878 of CASFII010000007.1, forward strand.
TGATTCTTCAGATAACCAGCAGAGCTCGTCTTTGTCTACGGGTAGGGTAGTAATTCATCCCTTCGTAAAGGTAAATCGTGTTCCCGAAATTCTGGAAGGTCTTATTCCTGAATTTTCTGAAGTTCCTCAGGGCGAAGAAGTGAAAAAGGTTGCGCCCGTTGCCTTGAGACGCGCCATTATTCGTCGCAGCATTTGGCAGGGAAACGGTTTTTGGCTGGCTATTATTACTACTACGCTTTTCTGGGGAATCTTTAAGATTATCTTCACCGAAGAGGGTGCGGCAGGCGTGAGCGCTTCTTCAGGTTTGACTTTGGAGGGGGCTACCTCTGCGGAAAGCATAATGTTTATGGTGGACATGTTCGCACTTAGCTTGTACGCCATCAGTGTGCTGCTGTTTGTTTTGGATATTATCGGCGCTGTTTTGTGGTTCAAGGGTTCAAGTTTTGGCTACAACCGCAAGTTTATGCAGATTTCAAACGGTGGATTTTCGCGGACTTCCGTTACCTTCCCGCGTCAGAAGATTCAGTTTGGCTACACCAAAACAAACCCGTTCCAACGTCTTGCTAAGACAGCGACGGTGTTCGCTCGCAGCGCAGCGGGCTTAGGCGGCACTACGGCGTATCTTATTGACGTCACCGAAGACGATGCGGCCTTATGGCTTGAATGGCTGAAGCCGCGAAGGGCGAAGAACTCCTAAGAAGTTTTAAGAACTCTTAAAAGTTTTTGGCGGGCTGCCTTAAGTATGCCTCAGGCTACTTCGTGGATAAAAATATGCTAAAGTTATGTCATGAGCAGTGAGGCACTTAACATGACAGCAACCGCAAAAAGCGAAAAGCCCAACGTACACGAATATCGTTTAGGCGAAGAAATTGCCAATTCTATTACGCACGGCATTGGCGCGCTGCTGGCTATTGCTGCTATTCCTATTTTGGTAGTTAAAGCGGTGCATGATGGCGGCGGAGTTTTCCTGTTTGCTGCCTTGGTGTACACCATCACCATGCTGGTGGAATACACCATGTCTACGCTATATCACGCTATTGCTGCCGAAAAGGCAAAACGTGTTTTCAAGGTGCTTGACCACAGCTGCATTTATCTTTTTATCGCAGGTTCATATACTCCGTTTTGCCTGATTACTTTGGCTGAATCGGGCGGTATGTGGCTGTGCATTTTCGTGTGGGTAGTGGCACTTGCTGGTGTTGCGTGCGAAGCGTTCTGGGTATTTAGGCCGCGCTGGGTTGCTGCTGTGCTCTACCTATTGTTGGGCTGGAGCGTGGTGTGGTTTATTCCGCCTTTAGTGGCGGCCCTTCCCTCAACAGGGCTTTGGCTTTTGTTGGCTGGCGGTATCTGCTATTCAGCAGGCTGCATCTTCTATGTATTGAAAAAAATTCCCTACATGCATTCCATCTTTCATGTATGGGTTTTAGCGGGCAGTATTTTGCAGTTCTTGGCAATTGCCCTGTTTGTTATCTAGGCACAAAGGAGTGTGACCAGGTTTAATGGACGTTTGGATATGCGCTGTACTTATTGTAGTGGCAATTCTTGTCACGGCTTTTATCACCTTGGCTGCAGCAGCTCCGCAGGTTCTAGCGCAGAAATTCCATCTGAAGTTCTTCGAAAAAGAAGAAAACGTTTCTGAAGAAGAAATCAAAGATATGGTCGCCGACAATGACGAATTGCTCGACGACGAAAAGCGCATGATTCATGAAATCATCGATTTGGGTGACATGAGCGTGCACGAAATCATGACGCCACGCGTGGATATGATTTTGGTAGAAGACACCGAAACGGTACGTGCTGCAGTGGATCGTATGCATGGTACTGGCTATTCGCGCTTGCCTGTGTATCACGAAGACCCCGACAACGTGGTGGGTATTGCCTACTTCAAAGACTTAGTGGGGCCGCTTTTGAACGGGCAAGAAAATGAAGAAGTGGGCTCCTATGCCTACGAACCGCTGTTTGTTCCTGAAACAAAAGACGTGTTCCCGCTGCTTTCAGAAATGCAAACAAATCGGCAACAAATGGCCATTGTTGTTGACGAATATGGTGGAACCGATGGTTTAATTACGGTCGAAGACATCGTTGAAGAAATCGTTGGCGAAATCATCGATGAAACCGACATGGAAAGTCGTTTCTGGGTTCAGCTAGATGAAAACACATGGCGTGTGGATGGGCGCCTGCCCGTAAAAGACGCTATGGAACTGGGCTTCCCCGTAGAGGAATCAGACGACTACGAAACCATAGCTGGTTGGTTAATTGATAAAGCCGACGAAGTGCCGGCACCTGGAGACGAATTCAAAGTGCAAGAGTTCGTGTTCAAGGTAGAAAAAATGCGTCGTAGCCGTATTTCCGGCATTAAGGTGGTTAAAACTCAGGAATAAGGTAAGGCTTACGTCGTGGACCAAGGCAGGAAACTTTATAGGTCACGAGATGCGCTCGTTGGGGGCGTGTGTAATGGCGTAGCACAATACCTTGATACTGACACCATTGTTATTCGAATTCTGTGTGTGGCGCTTAGTCTGTTTACCTTTGGGCTAGGCGCCTTAGTGTATTTGCTTATGTGGGCAGTTTTGCCCCTAGAACCTGAAGAAAAAACGCTTGCAGCGCAGGTGGATAAAGCGCTTTCTGCAACGTTTGGCGAATTCGACGTGGCTGACGCTTCTCTTACAAGCAAAAGTTTTTCTGAAGAAGAGCGAGCAGAGCTCTATGAGGCTGTTGGTAATCTGCCACCACAACCTCCTGTGGGAATTCCTGCAGCAAAGACGGTTCCGCAACCGCCACAACCTTCTGTATGCCGAGCAGCACGAGACAGAAATGTAACGTGTGCGCTTTGGATTGGTGCGCTACTTCTGTTCGCGGGAATTTCGTGGGCAATATACCATGCAGTGTCTGGCGTTGACTGGTGGCAGTTTTATCCGCTCGCTTTCATTATTATCGGGCTATTGTGTATGGTGCTCCCGATGGAGTTGCTAAGGCAGCCAGCAGTGTTTTACGTAGGAATGTTGATTGTTTGCGTGGGATTTGCGCTTTTGCCTATGAGTCTGGGTGTTTTAAGCTTTGAAACAATCCCGAATGCAGTTTGCAAACTCTGGTGGCTTTTGGCCGCAATGGTAGGTTTTTTCGTAGCTGCAGCAATTAAAAAGTCGAGGGCGTGCGCTTTTGCGGGCTGTCTTTGTTTTGCGGCGTTTTGTTTCTTTGCAGTTTTGTACTGCGGGGTGCCAGGAGATACCGAAAATATCCTCATTAACTTACCGTTCACCCGTAGATTTGTGCTTGAATTCACAACTGGGTAAGGGCGCTATTTTTTAGACAAGCGTTTCATCTGGCAATACGTAATTGTTCGTTTTGTCAAGCGAACAAAACATGGAGCAAAATTCACATTATTTTGCTTGTCGAGCGCTCCACTGGTAAAATAGTTCCACTCGAAAACAGCATACTAATCTGTTCGGCAGCAATCCCCCCTTAAACACATCACGCTGTCACCGCCTAAGCGGTAGGTTCTCGTGCTGTCTTTAAGGAAGGGATGTTTTGGTAGCAAAACGCAACAATACAAAGAAATCTTCTGTGGCTGTACGCGTATGCGGCGGCGCAGTTCTTTCTTGCGCATTAGTTGCATGCTTAGGCATGGGCATTGCTTCGGCAGGTGCTGCTCCAGTAGCGGGCAACCTGTTTGGCATTAGCTCCATTAGTCAGCCTGCTACCGCTTCTGAAAGCTCGTCTTTCTCCGTGTCTGACACCGCTCTCGAAGATTCCGTTTTAACCACTGCAGCTTCACGCGATATTTCTCAGGGTATTGCTGATATCACTGCTGAAGAAAAGGCAAAGAAAGAAGCTGAAGAAGCTGCACGTCAGGCTAAGGCTCAGCAAAGTGCTGCACAGCAGGCCTTGCAAGGTCTTTCTGAAGTTGACTGGTCAGACAAAGACGCTTTCATCGCTGAGTGGACCGAACGCATTAATAACTATCTGGCTGGTTCTCCTTTGGCAGGGTATGGCGAAACTTTCGCAACTGCTGCATGGGAAAACCAGGTAGATCCGCGTTGGTCCCCTGCAATTTCTAACACTGAAAGCTCCAAGGGTGCGAACTGCTTCCTTCCGCATAATGCATGGGGTTGGGGTCAAAGCAGCTGGGGCAGCTGGGAACAGGCCATTAACGCTCACGTAGCCGGTCTTGCTCAGGGTTACGGTTACACCATTTCTTACGACAAAGCAAAGCGTTATTGCCCACCAAATTATGACAACTGGTATCACGATACGCTTTCTCAAATGAAATCAATCTAATCAAAATCGCCGGTTCGCCCGGCGATTTTTTTGCAGCCAGGTAGACAAAAAGAACCCAAAAGACACGTCCCCTTTGGGTTCTCTTATCGACTAAATCGCGTCGGTGCGCAGGGCTTCTACGATGTTTGCTGCGTGTGATCTGCGGAGGGCATACAGCACGCTCAAGGCAAGTACCACAAGCACCATGGCGACTGCAATCCCAACAGACTCCCAAGGAATTTGTAGGTTCAGTCCGTAGAAAGTGTAATTTGCTCCCCAGTACAAGCCCCAGACCACCAGCAATCCTAAAGCAAGTCCCAAGCTTAGTCCGCGCAGAGCATAAGAGCCACATTCGCAGAACAGCATGCGTGCGAATGCCTTATCTCCCATGCCAACCGATTTCAACATGGCAAACTCACGGGTTCGCAAAATGATGCTATTTGCCAGCGTGTTAAAAACGTTCGCCACGGCAATCAAAATAGTAATAATCGAAAAACTGAACAGGAAAATCCGAATAGCCTGGTTCAAAGACCGTCCCTCTTCGGCAGATTCAGCATGGTCGAAGGCGCTGATGCTTAGGTTTACGTATTCTTTTTGATTGTTCGTACCAGCTTCAGAATCTTCAAGCTTTAAGTCCAAAATATCCTGGGTTGTTTTAGTGTGGTCTTCCGTTACAAAGTTGTAACACGCAAACCAATACGTACCTAAATCGTCTAAGAAAACGTCGGTATTGTCTGCTTTCTCTGCGTGCTGCTGTACCTCTTGCGAAACAATTTTTGTTACAGAATCAGGCAATAAAATTGCTGGGAACTCCATACCTACACCCGTTGAAGAAAGGCAAGCGGGAAGCTGGTCGTAAAGGGCGCCAATTTCTAAATGTTTTACTCCGCCGCTGACTTCGTTTAAGGGGAATTCTTCAATAGGGGATGAATCGGTCTCATCAGAGTTATAAGCAGTGTTCGAATTAATGTATCCAGCCACCAGACCTTTATCACTATGGAGAAGTCCTAATTGTGCCCAAGAAACGTCTTCGGCTTCGCCTACTATCGATTCAGGGGTCTCGTCTAAAACATAGTAATCAATAACACCTGGCTGAGCGTAAGGCTTCGTGTTTACGTATTCGCCGTCAAGAGTTCCTTGAAGAGCGTTAAGTCCTATGGCAACAGGCTTTTCGGGATTATTGTATTTCTGATGGTCCAAACCCAGCTCAACAATGATCTCATCCCAAGTTTCTTGGTCAAGGTAATAAACCTGACATTGACCAGCATAAGACCCATCTGCCCCAAACCTGCTTGGTACCCATGGTTCACTATATTCTTGGTTATAGTGGTTCTGCACTTCTCTCCCTGTATTGCTAATCATTTCGGCAGGTAGGTAGGCCTGAATAACCCCTTGTTTGTAAGAAGCTGCCAGTTCGGCGTCCTCAAGATGGTCGATGTCGTTTTCAAAAGATTCGACCGCGCGGTTATGCAGCTGAAGATTGCTGCCCGTAGGATTGTTGATTGTTGCTGTGACATCGCCCTCCAAGCCCGCATAATCTTTGTTGTTAGCCAGGTCAGAAAGAGGCTGAAAATAAAGGGCGATGGCGCCAGAAGTAATGATAAGCGTTACGCTGATAGCCAAGGAAAGAACAACGGTTCTGCCGCGCGCGCTGGAGCGACTTAAGTTTCGCTTTGCCAGCACGCCCGAAGTGCCAAACAGCTTACCCCAAATGCCTCCTCGCTTAAAAGCAGAACGCACAGCTTCACTAAAGCCGTTCTTTTGCGCACGGACGGAGTTCTGTTCAATATCAGTTGGGGAAACCAAAGCGGACTGTGCAGCTTTTCGAAGCAGTTTTTCCTGCTGTTTCCGAGCGCGGCGATTCAGCTTAATGTCTTGTGTTTGGCGAATGGCATCTACGGCTGAAACATGCGAAGCACGCAGCGCAGGAATCCAGGCGCTAATCAACAAGGTAATCAGAGACAAAGCTACGGTGGTACCCAAGGCCCAAGGGGACACCACAACACGAAGACCAGCGTCAGAGCTTAAGAGACTAGCAAACGCATCTCCCGTTAGGTTGAAGACCACCGAACAACCGGCATATCCCAAAAGAATGCCAAGTGGAATGCCTATGGCCCCTAAAACGAGCGCTTCAAAAAGCACCGATCGACGGATTTGCTTGCGCGATGCTCCGATGGAAGAAAGAAGACCAAATTGGCGCGTACGTTCGGCAACAGAAATGGCAAAAGAGTTGTAGATAAGAGAAACGCTTGCCACCACAATGACCGTTGCCAAGATAATAGCGAATGTCATGAGCGTATCCCATACAGGGCGGTCATCGCTGATTCCTTGATAGCGATAAAGATTATTGTGAAAAATATATCCGCCAGCATTGGTTCCTGCGTCGAAATCGGCCGGACTCTCAGGAGAAGAAAAATTCGGCGTTAATTCGTAGAATAGGTTGCTGATTTCTGCTGCAGTGGAAAGACCTGTGGTGTTTGCCCAAAAGGCCAAAGGCATAGGACGCGATCCGTCTTCAGATTGGTAAGCATCTTTGGAGGTAAAAGCAACGAAAGAGGTTGTTCCAGCCTCAATATCGTTTCCTTCAAAAGCCCCTTTAACCTCATAAAAGCCCACTACGGTGTACGTGTGCTTTTGCACATCGGTAAAGTGTTCAAGGGGTATTTCGTTTTCGTCTTCAAGCAAAGGAAACGAGGTGCTGTTCAACACTTCGTTCGTTTCGTTTAAACGTCGAACCCCTAGATTGATGGTTACTTTTGAGCCAACGTTTAAAGGGCCGTTTGCGGTGATGGATGTGCTCTGGGTATTTGCCGCGGTTTGATGAGCTGTCAGAGAGTTGCTATCCAGTTCGATGCCGAACGCGATATCTGGTAAAAGAATTTCTTCGGCAGTTTCAGGTAGGCGGCCCTGTTTTAATTCAGGCAGGGTGCTCAGCGAAACCCCGTCAGTTTCCCACGAACCTTTTACTTGTTCTGGAAGCGTGCGCACGGTTATCATGCTTCCAATTTGTTCAGCATCTTTTCGCGTGAAGAGAGCAGCACCCAAATCGCGCGAGGTAGCTATATTGGGAATGTGGTCGTTTTCCGCGAAACGTTCAATATCATCATCGCTGACCTGGGAATTAAAAGCGTGCCACGATCCTTCAGTTTTAAGGGTGCGATCCAAGAGCCCATCCTGGATGCTAGCAACGCTAGTGAACACGGCAGTGATAAGCGCACAAGAAAGTACAATGCCCGCTATGGACACCAGCGTGCGCACCTTATTCTTTTTTAGGGTGCGGAGCGTGAAAGAACTCATCGTGCTCATGAGCGAATCCTTTCGTCTCGTGCAACACGACCGTCTTCAATGGCAATAATGCGGTCGGCGGTGAGCGCAATGTCTTCATCATGGGTAATTACTACAAGGGTTTGCCCCAGTTCTTTGTTTGATCGACGAAGGATGCTCATGATTTCGCGGCTTGTTTGCGTATCTAGGTTGCCCGTAGGTTCGTCTGCTAGTACTAGTGAAGGCGCGTTCATGAGGGCGCGGCCAATGGCTACGCGCTGTTGTTGACCACCAGAAAGCTGGTTGGGCAGGTGATATTCACGACCCATAAGGCTCAGCGTTTGGATAAGTGCTTTGAGGCGACTTTGGTTTATGGGACGTCCGTCCAACACCACAGGAAGCGTAATGTTTTCTACTACGTTGAGTACAGGAATGAGGTTGTAGAACTGATACACAATGCCAACTTCGCGACGACGAAGAATGGCTAATTGTTCGTCAGAGCGGCTATATACGTCATTGCCATTAAGGAACACGTTTCCAGAGGTTGGTCGGTCGACACCACCCATTAGGTGAAGAAGAGTGGATTTCCCAGAACCGGAAGATCCCACAATGGCCACGAATTCACCTGCTTCAATTGATAAGGACACATCGTTTAAAGCATGCGTGGCGTTAGCACCTTCTCCGTATACCTTACACAGATGACTGATATTCAAGATGTTCATAGCTACTCCTTTTCACGTTAAGAAGTAGTATGAAGCCTGAAGCTTGCGTGCTCATGACGTCAGCATTACAGAAACGTAATATATGGCTTGAACTCTCAGGGACCAATAGGGACGGGGAACCGAACCCACGTGTCTTTTGGGTTCAAAAAACCCAAAAGACACGTCCCCTTGGGTTCTATGGGTTTCTCGAATCTCTATACCGTGAGCTTGGGAAAGGCGATGTCGAAAACAGCGCCCGTTGGATGTTCTGGTGAAGGCTTTACGTTCGAAGCTTTAAGACTGCCTCCCTGGGCGGTGATGAGCGACTGCGCCAGGGCTAGCCCAATTCCAAAGCCAGTTGGTATACGCCCCTGCTCTTGACCTTCGTTTTGTCCGCGATAGAAGCGTTCGAACACGCGAGGCAAGTCTTCGGGAGCAAATCCGCTGCCCGTATCAGTTATTTGAATGCGACGCGCCAACGCATCTTCAAAAATGCGAACAGATACGGTCCCTCCAGCGGGAGTGTGTTCCATGCAGTTCTTCAAGATATTTTCGACAGCTTCACCTAACCAAGCTGCATCTGCCTCAAACACTACGGAACTTTGCTCATCCGCCTCAACGTGGTAGGTTACATCGTGCAAATCAAACGAAATAGCTAAAGGCGCAAAAGCGTTCTTTACTACTTCTGCCGCGTTAACTTCTTCTTGCTGAACGCGGACGAAACCAGCATCAACCTTTGCAAGCTTCAAGAGTGTGGTTACCAGCCAGCCAACACGATCAATCATAGTTTCTAAATCGTGTAAAGTCGCTTGTTTTTCCTGGGGTGTTTTCGCCTTTTCAACCAGCGGAATCATAAGACTCATAGCGGTTAGGGGTGTGCGGATTTGGTGCGATACATCGGCCAGTGCATCGGCCAACGCATTGCGCTCTTTCTCTAGGTGTTCCTTGTTTAAGCGCAGCGCGTCCAGCATCTTTTGAAGTTCGTTACGCAGAATTGCCACATCACCTTCCTGGTAGTCAGAAAAGTCAATCTGGCGGCCGTCGTGAAGCACTTCGTCTGCTTCCGATGCAAGGCGAATGAGTTCACGGTGGCGTTGATAAGAAAAGACAGTAAACAGCGCGCATGCCAGCAGGCTAGCACCCAATGTCCAGAGGGCAGTTTTTTGGTCGGCGGCGAATAGGGCGGCAACAATTACAGCTGCAAGCGAACCTGCGAGCGTGAAAAGCTGCCACAGAAACGATCTGTCGCGCAGGAGATTCATAGCTACTCCTTCGTCATGACAACTGTTTTATAACCCAGCCCTCGTATTGTTTGGATAAGCTTCGGTTCGGCGGGGTCGTCTTCAACTTTGTTGCGAAGTCTGTTGATGTACACATTAATAGTGTTGTCGCTTACGTATTCGCTAGCGCTTTCCCAAATTACATTGCGAAGTGCGTCGCGGGAAATTAGCTTTCCCTGGTTTTGAGCGAAAAGAAGCAACAATTTATATTCCAAAGCCGAAAGAGTGATGTCTACGTCTTCTTTGTGAACAAGTGCCGCAGTGGTATCTATCTCAAGGTTGCCAAGCCTGATGACAGCTTTGTGTTCATTTTTCCTGCGGAGCGCTACATGGATGCGAGAAAGAAGCTCACGTGCGCGGAAAGGTTTAGCAATATAGTCGTCTGCACCCATATCAAGTCCTGCAACAGTGCTGTATTCGTCGTCAGACGCAGTAAGGAAGATAACGGGCACTTCAGGGAAGCGTGCTTTAACGGCGGCGCAGACGGCAAAGCCATTCCCTTGTTTGAGCGTAATATCTAAGAGAGCCAAATCGAATGTCTGCTGGTTTAAGAGAGCAAGTGCTTCGTCTTGGGTGGGGGTAGAAGTTACTGTAAATCCGTCGCTTCGGAGAAGGTCGGTAAGCGTATTTACAATTGCTGGATCGTCTTCAACAAGCAGAATGTGTGCCATAACAGATTCCTTAAACCTGGGAGAATTAACTACAAATAAAGTAGCACATTTCTTAACCGCAAATAGTTGAGTGACAATTTCGTAAGCAATACACAACAAGCCATGAACCCAAAAACCCAAAAAAATACGTCCCCTCTGGGTTCAAAGAGCACGTCCCTTGTGGCTTTTTGGCTTCTTCGCGTCTCTTCTTCACAAAATGTAAACAAAAGTTCGCATAAAACTTGACATACAGACACTTAGATTTTATATTGGCACCGTAACAAAGGGAACAACTCGAAAGAGAGGAACAATAATGGCAAAGATTTTAGGCATCGACTTAGGTACCACCAATTCTGCAATGGCAGTAATGGAAGGTAATGAACCTGAGATTTTGGTAAACGCAGAAGGCGATCGCACAACGCCTTCAGTTGAAGGTTTCCGCAAAGACGGCGAACGCGTAGTTGGCAAGGCTGCCAAAAACCAGGCTGTTACCAACCCAGAAAATACTATTTCTTCCGTAAAGCGTTTCATCGGTCGTTCTTATGACGAAACCAGCGAAGAGCGCAAGACGGTTAGCTACAACGTTCAGAAGGGCAAGGATGGTCGTGCTGTTATTGACATTGACGGCAAGGACTACACCCCAGAAGAAATCTCCGCCATGGTTCTGCAGAAACTGAAGAATGACGCAGAAAAGCAAGTTGGTAGCCCCATTACGCAGGCTGTTATTACGGTACCTGCTTACTTTAACGACGCTCAGCGTCAGGCAACCAAGGACGCTGGCAAAATTGCTGGTCTGGAAGTTCTGCGTATCATCAACGAACCTACGGCAGCAGCTTTGGCATATGGTTTGGACAAGGCTAATAAAGACGAAAAGATTCTCGTCTTCGACCTGGGCGGCGGTACGTTCGACGTATCTATCCTGGAACTAGGCGACGGCGTGTTTGAAGTAGCTTCTACCGCTGGTGACAATCACCTGGGTGGTGACGACTGGGATCAGCGCGTCATTGACTGGTTGGCAGACAAGTTCAAGGCTGATAATGGCATTGACCTGCGCACGGACAAGATGGCTCTGCAGCGCTTGAAGGAAGCTGCTGAAAAAGCAAAGATGGAACTTTCTTCTACTACGCAAGCAAACATCAACCTGCCGTTCATTACTGCTGACGCTACTGGCCCGAAGCATCTTGACTACACGCTGACTCGCGCAGAATTCGAACGCATTACACGCGACCTGCTTGACCGCTGCAAGAAGCCAGTAGAACAGGCACTGCATGACGCTGGCCTTTCCGCAGGTGGCATTGACGAAGTAATTCTGGTTGGTGGCTCAACCCGTATGCCTGCTGTTCAGGATCTGGTAAAGAACATTACCGGCAAAATCCCGAACATGAGCGTTAACCCGGACGAAGTAGTAGCTATGGGCGCTGCAATTCAGGGCGGTGTTTTGGCCGGCGACGTTGAAGGCATTCTGCTTCTGGACGTAACTCCGCTGTCCTTGGGTGTTGAAACCTTGGGTGGTGTTATGACCAAGATGATTGAACGCAATACCACCATCCCGACGCGTAAGACGGAAATTTATTCCACCGCCACGGACAACCAGACCTCTGTTGAGATTCATGTTCTGCAGGGCGAACGCGAAATGGCGGCTGCAAACAAGACGCTTGGTCGTTTCCAGCTGACTGGTATTCCGGCTGCTCGACGTGGTGTACCGCAAATTGAGGTTACCTTTGACATTGACGCAAACGGTATCGTGAACGTTTCTGCTAAGGATTTGGGTACGGGCAAGCAGCAGCAGATTACTATTTCTGGTTCTACCGCTCTGTCTGACGACGAAGTAGACCGCATGGTCAAGGACGCCGAAGCTCATGCTGAGGAAGACAAGAAGCGCAAGGAAGAAGTTGAAATTCGCAACAACGCTGACTCCTTGGTAAACGCTACTGAGCAAACGCTGGCTGAACTGGGCGACAAGGTTCCTGCTGAAACCAAGACCCAGGCTGAAGAAGCCATTGCGGAAGCCAAGAAGGCTCTGGAGGGTACCGACACTGAAGCTATTAAGGCTGCTACCGAAAAACTGCAGCAGGCTGGTTATAAGTTGGCTGAAGTTGTGTACTCCACGCAGGGTGCTGACGGCGCAGCAGCTGGTGCAGCCGCTGGCGCAGGTGCCGCAGGCGCAACCGCAGCAAACGATGACACTATCGAAGCTGACTACGAAGTAGTTGACGACGAAAACGAAGGGAAGTAAGAACCATGACTGCTTCTGAAAAGGAACAAGTTGTGGACGCTGCCTCCTCTGAAAACTCGGACGCTCATCGCATTGTGATTGAAGACGCAAACGAAGTAGCTGAAGAAACGCAAGCTGCCGAAACTTCTGGTGAAGAAGTTTCGGCAGAGCCTGAAGCCACTGCAACGGTTGAAGGCGCGGTGGTGGAGGAAGCTACAACGGACGCTGAAGCCGTTGAAGAAGCTGGATCTTCGCTTGAAGAAGAGCTGGCTGCGGCTAAGTCCGAAGTGGCTGACTGGCAAGGCAAATTCATGCGACTTCATGCTGAATGGGATACGTATCGTAGGCGCACCAACGAACAGCGCGAACAGGAAAAGGCTCGCGCTGCTGAAAAGCTGGTAACTAACCTGCTTCCTGTGTTGGACGACTTTGAACGTACCATTGATTACGCCTCCAACAATGGAGAAGTTGGTCTGCTTTCTGGTGTGGAAGCAGTTCACAACAAACTGATTGATGTCCTTGGTAAAGAAGGCGTGCAAATGCTAAATCCAAAAGGTGAAGCATTTGATGCCTTGGAAGCCCAGGCTGTAGCTACGGTAGAAGATGTATCGGTGCCTGATGAAACGGTTACCGAGGTCTACCAAAAAGGTTACAAGCTGGGGTCGAAAGTGCTTCGCCCTTCCATGGTGGTCGTTTCCACCGGCGGACCGAAGCGCGAAAAACCTGAAACCGAGGAAGCATAAATCGGACAAAGGGATGACATGAAGGGCGGGCGTTTTGGTCCGCCCTTGTTTTAGAAAGAAAGGTGGTGGGACGAATGGCAGCAACTCCCGACTATTACAAAACGCTAGGCGTCTCACGCAACGCTTCAGCAGATGAAATAAAGAAAGCATTTCGTAAGTTGGCTCGCAAGCATCATCCCGATGCAGGTGGCGACGAAACGAAGTTTAAGGAAATAAACGAGGCTTATGAGGTTTTGTCTGACGACAAAAAACGCAAGCTCTATGACCAATACGGCACAGCCAGCGAAAACCAGATTCCACATGGATGGTCTGGCGTCAACATGGGTGACATCTTTGGTGGACAAGGCGGTAGCTTTAATAGCTGGGCTGACATCTTGGAAAGTATTCGTCGAGGCGAAGGAGCCTTCGGTACCGACTGGGATTTTAATAACTTCGGTGGCTTTGGTGGAAACACGCGTGCCAACCGTGCGCGTAAAGGCCAGGACGTAAACGTCAACCTGGAAGTGTCTTTCGATGAAGCTTTCCGCGGCGTCGAAAAGCGCGTAACGTTGCGTATTCCTGGCAAGCAAGAACCGCAAAACCTTACGATCAAAGTTCCTGCGGGTGCTGTGGATGGCGGCAGGCTTCGTTTGAAGGGAATGGGTGCTCCTGGTGAAAACGGTGGTGCGGCAGGCGATTTGTTGGTAACTACCAAAATTGCATCGCATCCGTACTATTCCCGCAAAGGGGCAGACGTTCACGTAAAGCTCCCCATCGACATTGCTGAAGCTGCGTTAGGTACAAGCGTGGTGGTACCTGCTCCAGACGGAACCAAGGTAAGGGTGAAAATTCCCGCTGGAACTCAGTCAGGCACGGTACTTACCATCAAGGGCAAAGGCGCACCTCAGGTAAAAAATAAAGGAGCGAACGGGAACCTTAGAATTGACGTTTCGGTAGAGGTTCCAAACTCCTTGAACGAACAGCAAAAGCAAGCACTTGAAAGTTATATGGCAGCAACGAAGAAAGACATACGACCATGGGACTAAACGACAGAAATAAGCCTCTCTACATGATAAGCGTAGCAGCGGAGCTGGCGGGTGTTCATCCGCAGACGTTGCGTGTGTACGAACAAAAAGGTTTGGTAACTCCGCAGCGCACCAGCGGCAATACGCGCATGTACTCACAGGCTGATATTGAGCGTTTGGAATTGATTAACGAACTGACAGGTGAAGGAATTAATTTGGCAGGCGTTATTCGCATTCTGGATCTCCAAGGTCGTTTGGAAGAACGCGATCAAGAACTGGATGATTTGCATAAGCGCGTACGTCGCTTAGCAGACCGTGTTCACGAATTGGAAACACGTGAAAGCGTTCATGCCTTGGTACGTACGTCTGATTTGCCGCAACTATTAGGTAAGTTGTCGTAGAAAAGTTTGAATTGTTAACAATCTGCGTGGGGGGTGCCCTCGTCATGCAGCTTATGGAAGAAATAATCACCTCTGAAAGGGGGTTTTACTATGAACATGGGAAGTTTAAATAAATTAGCACTGACCGCACAGGAAGCGCTGCAAAACACGCTTTCAATTGCGTCAGATGTAGGAGCATCTCAGGCAGAACCAATTCACATGTTGAAGGCGCTGCTGGATTCGCAGGAAAATAATTTGTCCGCTATCATCAAGCGCATTGGTGCAGATGCGGGGCAGCTTTTGACAAATGTAAATGCAGAAATTGCAAAAATGCCGAAAGTTTCCTCTAACAGTGCCATGCTCAGCGGAGTTCCCAGCATGGCTTTGATGAACGTGTTGGACAGGGCAGTTAAGGCTGCCGAAAAATTAGGTGACAGCTATGCCACCACTGAACATTTGTTGATTGCTTTGTCTGAAGACAAAAGCGAGGCAGGCAAGATTCTCACCGTGGCAGGGCTTACACGCAAAAACATTGAAGCAGCCTATGAAGAGCTGCGTGGTGATACGCGGGTAACCAGCCAGCAGGAAAAAACGCAGTTTGAAGCGTTGGAACAATATGGTCAGAACCTGACGCAAATGGCACGTGAAGGCAAGCTGGATCCTGTCATTGGCAGGAGTGAAGAAATTCGCCGTACCATTCAGGTTTTGTCGCGTCGTACCAAAAACAACCCCGTGCTTATTGGTGAACCAGGTACGGGCAAAACGGCCATCGTAGAAGGCTTAGCTCAGCGTATTGTGGCAGGTGACGTTCCTTCCAGCCTTAAAGACCGCGAAATTATTTCGTTGGATTTGGGCGCCATGATGGCAGGTGCAAAATACCGTGGTGAATTCGAAGACCGCTTAAAGGCCGTTCTTCGTGAGGTAAAGCAAAGCGAAGGTCAGATTATTCTGTTCATCGACGAGCTGCACACCATTGTTGGTGCTGGTTCGGCGGGGGATAGTTCGCTTGATGCGGGCAACATGCTAAAGCCTGCGCTTGCTAGAGGCGAACTGCACGCCATTGGTGCTACCACACTGGACGAATACCGTAAGTATGTGGAAAAGGACGCGGCGTTGGAGCGTCGTTTCCAGCCCGTATTGATTGGTGAACCTACCGTTGAAGACACCATTGCAATTCTTCGCGGTCTGAAGGAAAAGTACGAAATCCATCACGGCGTTCGTATTACCGACAGTGCCATTGTGGCCGCTGCGGAACTATCGGACCGCTACATCACCGATAGGTTCTTGCCCGACAAAGCTATTGACCTGATGGACGAAGCAGCCAGTCGTCTGCGCATTGAAATTGACAGTATGCCTGAAGAAGTGGATGCGGCAGAACGCAAGCTGACGCAGATGCAAATCGAAGAGCAGGCGCTTATGAAGGAAAGTGACGAAGCTAGCAAGGAGCGCCTGGAAACCCTTCGCCACGAAATTGCAACGGCGCGTGAGTCTTTAGATGCGCGTAAGGCGGAGTGGCAAAACGAAAAAGATCTGATTGAAAGTGTTCAGAACATCAAGGCTGAACTGGAAACGGCTCAGCAAGATGAAGAGCGTGCAACGCGCGAGGGTGACCTTTCGAAGGCGTCTGAAATTCGTTATGCCACCATTCCCGCACTTCAGCAACGCCTGGAGCAGGCTGAAGAGACGTTGAATGTTCGCCAGCAAGACGGTGCCATCCTGAAAGAGGAAGTTTCTGAAGAGGAAATTGCTGAAGTTGTAAGTGCGTGGACGGGTATTCCAGTTCACAAGATGATGCAAGGCGAAATGGAAAAGCTGATTGACCTGGAAGACAGGTTGCGCCAGCGCGTAGTTGGCCAAGACAAAGCTATTTCTGCAGTAGCAGGCGCTATTCGCCGTAGTCGTGCGGGGCTTTCAGATCCGAATCGTCCGCTGGGTAGCTTCTTGTTCTTAGGTCCTACGGGCGTAGGTAAGACCGAACTGGCTAAGGCGTTGGCCGAGTTCCTCTTCGACAGCGAAAAAGCCATGGTGCGCATTGATATGTCGGAATACATGGAAAAGTTTTCCGTACAGCGCCTGATAGGTGCACCTCCGGGATATGTGGGCTATGACGAAGGTGGTCAGCTGACCGAAGCCGTTCGTCGTCGTCCGTATTCGGTAGTGTTGCTGGACGAAATTGAAAAAGCGCATCCTGATGTGTTCAACATCTTGTTGCAAGTGCTTGATGATGGACGCTTAACCGACGGTCAGGGACGCGTGGTGAGCTTCAAGAATGCCATCATCATTATGACGAGCAACATTGGTAGCCAAAGCATCCGCGAATACAGCAGCCAAAACGCTCAGAATAATAGCATGGGCAAAATGATGGAAGACATGATGAGCGGCGACGTAACTCAGGCAGCCAAGAAGCTGGCTGAACTGCAAACGCAGATTGAGGACGCACTGCGTTCTACCTTCCGTCCAGAATTCTTGAACCGTATTGACGACGTTATTACGTTTAACGCGCTGTCCATTGAGGCTATGGAGCCCATTGTGGAAATCCAGCTTAAGGATGTGCGCAAGCGTCTGGAATCTCGCAGGGTTACGCTGGACGTTTCGCCTGCTGCTATGGAGCATCTGTCTATTGACGGCTTTGACCCAGTATACGGCGCACGTCCGCTGAAACGTTTGATTCAGCGCGAAATCGTTGACCGTATCGCAGAGGCAGTGGTGCGCGGCGAACTGCGCGACCGTAGCCATGTGCTGATTGATATTGACAGCGAAGGTGAATATACCTGCAAGATTGAGCCGCCTTTAGACCTGGATGAGATAGCGAACGCTCTTTCGTAGCAACGTGCTAGGCTAGAGACCCTGAAAGAACCCAAAAGAACGTGTCTTTTGGGTTCTTTGTTTAAACAGTGAATACCCTGAAGCCCGAAAACAAGTCTGAGCTTCATACTTATCTAAATACTGTTGAAGTGTTAAATAAGCCAGTGGCTTATTTAAAAGAAATTATGCGCCCGAGCGGGCGCAGTCCTGCCCGCCTGTCGGGCAGGACGATTTATACGCATAGTGGAGCAGCGTTAGCTGCGAAACGCTAGGAGCGCGTCGAAGTTGGAGGGCTTCAGGGTATTCGCGAAACCAGAAGGATTCCCTCTGGGTTTCCCTAAAGGCTTAGCGGCCAAAGAGAGTGCGGAAGAAACCTTTCTTCTTAGGAGCTTCCGCTTCTCCTACGGTCATAGTGTTGAGCGTTTTTGGCTTTGCCTGCATTACAAATTTCACCTCTGCCGCTTTCGGAGCGCGTTCAGCTGCAATATAAGCTTCTTTGATCAGATAGTCTTGTGCGTCAAAAGGCTTAGTGGGATTGCCTTCAGCGTCCTTAGCGAAGTGGCACAACTCGGTATAGGTGCCGTCAGCCTGTAATTCGCGCAGCTTGGCTGTGTCGGACAGCATGATGTTCATGTAATCCAACACGCGGTTGCGCAAAGCAGGGTCTTCTACGTTCCATGCAATTTCAACGCGTTTATCCAAGTTGCGTGTCATGAGGTCAGCGCTCGATAGATAGACCTTGCAATCTTCGCCCGTGCCAAAGATGTAAATACGAGAATGTTCAAGCAGACGTCCCACTACGCTTACTACGCGCACATTTTCGGTAGCGCCTTTAATGCCGGGAACCAAGCAGCTAATGCCACGCACCAGCATGGTGACCTTAACGCCTGCGTTGCTTGCTTCGACAATTTTTTCAATGATGTCACGGTCGGTAACAGAATTGGTTTTCATCATGATTTCAGCAGGCTTGCCTTCGCGCGCTTTGGCAATTTCCGCGTCAATAGATTCACTGAGCTTCTGCTTAATCATAAGCGGAGCTACCCAGAGCTTCTGATAGTCATCGCACACGGCTTCTAGCTGCATGCAGCGGAAGAACTGTGCTGCGTCTTCGCCGACCACGGGGTCGCAGGTGATCATGGAAAGGTCGGTATACAGTTTGGCAGTCTTTTCGTTGTAGTTGCCGGTACCCAACTGTGTGATGAATTGGAGACCCTCAGAAGTGCGGCGCGTAATGGCGCAAATCTTGCTGTGTACCTTAAAGTTGCGGAAACCGTAGATGATGTTGCAACCAGCTTCTTCGAAACGCTGAGACCATTCGATGTTGTTGTTTTCATCAAAACGTGCGCGTAGCTCGAACAGCGCCGTTACTTCCTTACCATTTTCTGCCGCAGCAATAAGGGCTTCAGCTAAGCGCGACTGTCGGGCTAGGCGATAGAGCGTAATCTTGATAGAGATAACGTCTGGGTCTGCCGCCGCTTCCTGCAACAAATGAACAAAGGGGTCCATGCTTTCGTACGGATAGGAAAGCAGCACGTCTTTCTTCTGAACCTGTTCAATAATGCTTTTACCGTGGAACAAGCCTTCAGGCCACTGAGGAGTAGCAGGTTCATCGGTAAGCTCCGCAGCAACTTCAGGAGCAACCAGTGAAGGCAATTCATAGGCATAGTCCATGTCTAGCGGCATGCCAACGCAATACACTTGGTGCTTATGCAGGTTCAGACGATTCAGGAAGAACTTTTCGGTTACTTCAGATAAAGGTCGTTCGCTTTCCAGACGTACGGGCTGAAGGCGACTGCGCTTTTTCAAGATACGCTTCATGTGACTGCGGAAGTCTTCATCCTGTTCGTCGGCTTCTTCGTACATATCAAGGTCGGCGTTGCGGGTGACCTGAATCACGTTTGCGTGCTTTACGGGGTACATGTCAAACACGCGGTCAGCTGCCATTTCCAAAGCATGTTCTAGCAAAATAAAACTAAAGATACCTTCTGCCGAAGGAAGCGGAATGATGCGTGGGGTGTTCTTTGGCAAAGGAATAATGCCCATAATGACATTTTCTGCTGCCTTCGCTACCGCCAGCTTACGCTCAGCCTTGGTTTCTTTTTTCGTCCGCTTTTCCAGCTTTTCTTGCTTGGCGGCTTCGTCATCCAGGCGAACAGCAATGTAGAGTGCGCCATTTTCCAGGTGAGGGAAGGGATGCAAGGCATTAACAATCTGAGGAGAAAGCAGCGGCAAAACATTACGCTTCAAATAGGCATTTAACGCCTCCAGCTGTTCTTCCGTAAGTTCGTCGGGGTAGAGTTGATATACGCCCTTGTCTTCTAGAGCATGGCGAACCTGCCGGAAATCTTCGGAAGCAATAGGCGTGAGTTCTGCCACCTTGGCATATACCGCATTCAGTTGTTCGTCGGGGGTCATGCCTGTTTTGCTGTCGTAGATTTCTTCTTTAGCTAGGCGAAGATCAAGCAGACTACCGACGCGCACCATAAAGAACTCTTGTAGGTTGGAACGCCAAATGGCAGCGAATTTCATGCGCTCAAATAGCGGTACATTTGGATCCACCGCTTGGTCCAATACGCGCTTGTTGAAATCTAGCCAAGAAAGCTCTCTGTTTTGCATATATGGCTTACGTTCAGGACGCTCATGCAAAACGAAAGGAAGTTTTTCTACAAGTTTGTCAGCCTTCGACTTGGTCTCTTTTGCGTCTGCCACGATATTCCCCTTCTGCCAGATGCATTCCTTATTTTGTTGTTTCAGAACTGCCTGTATGAATAGCCAACAGGCGAATTCTTAGATGCTCTGACTATACTTGACCGCCAAAACATCAATTCTCACAGTTCGCAAAAGTTACTTGCTTGCAACCTATGAAATACGCGAATAACTTGTAAACTTAAATGTATCAGAGAAACTGGTCTGCGAATGTAAAATCTTATGCATGACAAGGCAAAAAGGAGGCCTCATGCTAGAGCAATTGGACTTAACCAAAACCACTCCCAAAGAAGAATACAAACCTGCGCACGACGAATTGATCTCTCGCCTTGTGCTACTTCAACAGCATGCCAACCAAAAAGGTATTGGCTTGGTAGTTCTGTTCGAGGGTTGGAACGGCGCGGGGAAGGGCAGTCGTATTGGGGATTTGCTTTACAACCTGGACGCTCGCATGACCAGCGTGCATACCCTTTCAACCTTCCATGAAAAAGAAGCACGTTTTTTTCGCGATATGGATAAAGGGGTTTCTGGCTTTTATCCCATGATGCAGGAATTTTGGAAGGCATTAGGGCCGCGTGGCAACATGACTATTTTTGAGCGTGGTTGGTACACCGCTGCTGCTAAGCGCATGGCCTACACTGACAAAAAAGACTACAGTGCTGCCTACTCTGCGGCTATGGGTAGCTTTGAACGCCAGTTGGCGGCAGATGGTTATTTGGTAGTGAAATTCTTCTTCCATATTTCTCAGGAAAAGCAAAAGGAACGTTTAACCAAGCTGCACGAGAACTCCGACACTGCCTGGCGCGTTACGCAAGATGAACTTGACCAGCTTAAAGACTATGACAAGGTATATAGGAGCTACGACGAACTGCTATGTGCAACGGACTATGATTTTGCTCCGTGGGTTATGGTAAACGGCGAAGACAAGCGTACTGCCAATTTGACCATTGCGCGTACGTTGGTGGAAGTGCTTGATCGTGCGTTAGACAAAGAAGAAGACCCCTCTGCTGCAGCTGCAGCTGAAAAGGCAGCTATGAATTCAGCTGGTCTTTTGCAAGAAACCGACCCGCGTACCAGAAGCGAAGAAGAAACGGCGGCAGTAAACGAAGCGGCAAAGGCAGAAGCGGCAACGCAAGCTTTACATGCACCAAGGCACACGCGCTTTACTATGATTCCTAATCCGCCACGTCTTAATTTGATTGATTACAGCTTGACGCTTGATAGGGAGACTTACAAAAAGGAACTCAAGCGCGAACAGAAGCGCTTGTACGAATTGGAAAACAAGATGTATCGTGCCCGAATTCCTATGCTTTTAGTATATGAGGGCGACGACGCCTCTGGTAAGGGCGGCAACATCAAACGCGTCGCCCAGGCACTGGATGCGCGTTCGTACACCATTTTCCCCAGTGGAGCGCCTACTAAGCCAGAACTGATGCGTCCGCATCTGTGGCGCTACTGGACGCGCCTGCCGAAGGCTGGCCATGTGGGAATTTACGATCGCAGTTGGTACGGGCGTGTGCTGGTGGAACGTGTGGAAGGGTTTGCTTCCCCTGAAGAATGGGCGCGTGCTTATGACGAAATCAACGAATTCGAACGCGACCTGCAATACTGGGGTGCCATTCTGCTTAAGTTCTGGGTAGCGGTAGACAACGCTGAACAGCTCAGGCGCTTCCAAGAACGAGAAGCTAATCCCGAAAAGCAGTGGAAGATTACGGCTGAAGACTGGCGCAATCGCGACAAGCACCCGCAATATGGTGCTGCAGTGAATGACATGTTCCGCCTGACCTCAACGCCGTATGCACCGTGGATTATTCTTGAGTCGAGCGACAAATACTATGCACGCGTCAAAGCCCTCAAGATTATCAACGAAACCCTGGAAAAACGCCTGGGAATAAAGTAGCACTTCAGGTTTAGCGGGCTTGGTTACGAAATAGGGCTCCAGACGCGCACAAGGCAGTACTTCTGTGTATCGCCATCAAGGGGCTGGTAGTCAATGTTGGAATAGGTGACAACGGTTTCACCCATACCAGTGGATGCCAGATAGTCACCATAGGAATCAGTGCCGCTCTTTACCTCCAGGGCAAAGTATTGTTGCGTGTCGAAGTCGATACCGCACACAGCACTGGTAGATTTCACCATCAGGTATTTACCGCACCATGCAGGTGCTGCTGAAGGCGTACGTGCAAAGCGGAACCAAGGAGCACCGCTGTATGCCTCATTGCCTGGTTTTCCCATTACCTCTTCGGTTTCACCACGTTCGTTAGTTATGGTTTGCATAAGAGGTTGCGGGGTGATTTCCGAGGCAGGAACATACGTCCCCAAGTTTGCGATGCCTTCGCCGTAGTTGTAAATGGCATCAAACGAAAACATAAAACCCGTATTTCCATAGCCAGCTTCCAGCGGCTTCATAGACGTGGGAAGCACCATGGTGTCGAGCACTTCGCCACTTTGGGCGTCAATATGAGTAAGCTGGTAGCGAACTCCACCAGTTTCAGTACGCGGAGTAATTACGACGCTGTCGTGCAGAGCATAAGGAGGCGTGCACATACGACCATGCGAGGTATATACCACTTCAGCTGCGTCCTGGGACGATCCAAAAGGAGCTCGTTTCAGTAGCGAATCTTCCGTGCTTTTTGGTCCATCCGCCTGGGGAAGTACTTGCCAAAACGCATATGAGCCAACTGTTGCAATAGTGGGAGTTTCCCAATCGGAAGTGCCTTCGTCTAGAAGCGTTGGCTGACCGACTTCGTTGCCGTCGAAGGTGGCACTGTAAATGCGCCAAATACCGTCTAAAATGTCCACTTCGGTCCAGATCAAGCCTGAAGAATTGGCACGAACATCATAGATGTCAAACCCTTCATCTTGGCTTACGGCGGTTTCGCGCACAACAGGGTATTCGCCGCTTCCTAAAAACAAGAGCGCAATTTGGGTTAGCGGTTTTGCTGTGTCAGTGGGAAGCAAACACGCCGCCACGCTGTCATCGTTTGCCCAGACTAGCGTACCGTAGGGGAGTTCGAAGTTGCCGACTAAAACCATGTTGTTGGAACTGTCATCCAACATGGAAAAGTCATCAGAGGTTGCCACTGCTTCTTCGGGCACTTCTAAAACATTGAAGTCGCCGCTATCGTCTTTGTTGAGCTGGGTAACCACGGCAGCGCCGCCACCAGCCACCAGAAGCGCGCCAGCTCCAACCGCGCCGTAAAGAAGTTGACGGCGTGTAAGCAAAACCTTGTTACCGTTCGGTAAAGGAATCTGCACTTTTTCTTCTTCAAAGCCGCGCTTTGTAACTGTTGGTTGATTAAGGCTATGCGAAGCCCGCTTGGATCTTCGAGACGCGCGTGCAGAGCCCTGGGCAGAGTGTTTGCCCAGATGAGAAGCGTTTCCGCCTGTACCTTGACCTGGAGCTTTGCGCCTGTTGGCTGAACGGGCGGTGCTGGAAGAGATTTTGCTATGTGAATACTTTTTCGCTGTCATAGTGTTTATTGTGACATTTCAACTACATATCGGGGGTGACTTGCTAGGAATGATACAATAAACTCAAATTACATGTTGTTTAGCAGGTAATTTGCTAATAACTCTGCCAGCGGCAGAATAAGCGGAACTGGAGCTTAGGAGTTTATATGAGCAACGAAACACGACGAATTCTCTTAGTTGAAGACGAAAAAGCTATCCGCGACGCTGTTACTGCGTATTTAGAGCGCGAAAATTATTGGGTTACCGCCGTTGGTGACGGCCAAGAAGCGCTTGAAGAATTTTCGAAGCATCATTTTGATCTAGTTATTCTTGACCTTATGTTGCCGCGTGTTCCTGGCGAACGTGTTTGCCGTGCAATCCGCGACAATTCCGATGTACCCATCATCATGTTGACGGCTAAGGGCGAAGTGGAAGACCGCATTATCGGTCTGGAACTGGGTGCGGATGACTACCTGGTTAAGCCTTTTAGCCCGCGTGAGCTGGTTGCTCGCGTTCGTGCGCTGCTGCGTCGTGTTCACGCCGACAGTGAACCCCAGCGCGAAGTACTTGAATTTGGTGAACTAACCATCGATATTTCTGGTCACAAGGTCATGGTCAACGGCGAAGAAATTGATCTTACCGCCAGCGAATTTAAGCTGCTCACTACGCTTTCTCGTTATCCTGGACGCGTATATTCCCGCATGGAACTGGTTGAAAAAGTTCTGGGTTATGACTTCGAAGGCTATGAGCGCACCATCGACAGTCACGTAAAGAACTTGCGCGCAAAGATTGGTGACAATCCACGCAATCCGAAGTGGCTGCACACCGTGCATGGCGTTGGTTATCGTTTCGAAGATCCCACCAAGGCTGGTCAATAGGCTGTACGCGGTTTATCCGCGGCAGTTTATGACTGACCATTCGTTTCAGATTGTTACTTCATGAACTTCCCTGAAACAACAAGCGAACCGCCCAAGAAGAAGCGTATTCGTATTCCCATCAGCTGGGATAACTTTTCATACACTACGCGTGTAACGCTTGCGTTCGGTTTTATTGCCATCATGACGGCGTTGGTTGCTATTGGTGTGGTTTCGTTCGTATGGGAACAGCATTTTCGTGTGTACACCACCGAAAATATGCAAACACTGGCGCAGGCAACGGCAGACGACATTGCCGCATCCTATGAGCGCTCAGGCGATTTGCGTTTAGCTTCACACAATCCCTCAGAAGCAATTTTGAATTTGTATCCTGGCACGGGCATCAGGGTAATTGATAACGCAACGGGTGAAACAGTTTTTGATTCATCCAACAACATTGCTGCGGATGACAGCATCCGAAAACTAGGAGCCAATCTTGAACCGCCCGACCCCGATCAATTGGCTATTGCAACCATTACGGTTGATGATACGGCAGTGGGGTCAGTTCGCATGTGGGTGTACGGTTCGGATACCCTTTTGCGTCAGACAGACCGCGAGTTTAGAAATAATTCGTATCAGGCAATGCTCTTTGCTACGGTGGTGGCAATTGCTCTGGCTTCCTGCATTGGCTTCTTCTTTGCACACAGCTTGGTGGCTCCTATAAATAGAGTTACAAAAACAGCCAAAGCCATCAAAGAAGGTGACCTTTCGGCGCGTACTAATTTGTATGGCGAAGACGAAATTTCGCGCTTGGGTATGACGTTTGACGAAATGGCAGAGTCCGTTGAAAAAGACCGCGAGCTAGAACGTCGCTTAACGACCGACGTTGCTCACGAACTGCGCACGCCGCTTATGGCTATTCAGTCAACAGTTGAAGCTATGGTAGACGGTGTGTTCGAAGCTGATGCCGAACGCCTAGAAACAGTGAACTCCGAAGTGCAGCGATTGAGTCGTTTAGTAGACGCGCTGCTGAAGCTTTCTCGTCTGGAAAACCGCTCTACGCCCATGAAGGAAGAAATTGTGGACGTGGGAGAACTTATTTCGGGCATCATTGCAACGCACGAAGCGTTTGTAGCCGATTCGGGACTTTCCCTTTCTTACCAGGCACAAGACAAGGTACTTGTGAAAGGTGACCCCGACATGATTCGTCAGGCTACGGCAAACTTAATTTCGAACGCCGTGCGCTATACGCCCGAAGGCGGCAAAATTTCAGTTCGTGTCAGCAAGGGCGACTTGATGGCTGATATTGAAGTTAAAGACACTGGCATTGGGCTTTCCCCCGAAGAAGCGAAGATGGTGTTTTCTCGTTTCTGGCGTGCAGACGCTGGGCGAAACCGTGCAAGTGGTGGCTTGGGCGTTGGTCTGGCGGTTGTAAAAGAAATAGTTGATCGTCATGGCGGCTGGGTGCAAGTCCAGGGTGAAAAGGGCAGGGGTGCCTGCTTCACCATTCATATTCCGCTGTATAATGAGCGCAAGGAAAAGGAAAAAGAAAAAGAGCGGTTGGCGAAAGAACGCAAAGAAGCTGCCGCAAAAAAGCGCGCGTCAAAAGAACGCGGTGAAGCAAAAAGACTTCATCAGACCTTAAAACGAAAAGAGGGGAAAAGTGAATCCAATCACCATTAAGCCCACGGCGCAGGGCAAAGTTCGCGACCTGTATGATCTTGGCGACAAGTTGTTGTTGGTTGCTTCCGACCGTATTTCTGCTTTCGACTATATCCTGCCTGACGAAATCCCTCACAAGGGTCAGGTGCTTACGCAGATTTCTTGCTTCTGGTTTGAGCTTTTGGGTGACGTGGTGAAAAACCACCTTATCTCTGCCGATGTAGAGGATCTTCCCGAAGAATTTAAGCCCTGGTCAGATTATCTGCGCGGTCGTTTCATGCTGGTGAAAAAGGCTGAAATGTTCCCCGTTGAATGCATCGTACGCGGCTTTTTGGCTGGCAGTGGGCTTAAAGAATACCAAGCAAAGGGTACCGTCTGCGGTATTGAACTTCCTGCAGGTTTGGTTAATTCGTCCAAATTGCCTGAACCTATTTTCACGCCTTCCACCAAGGCTGAAATTGGTGACCATGACGAAAACATTAGCTTTGAACGCTGCGTAGAACTGATTGGCGAAAAAGACGCTACCAAATTGCGCGATCTTTCCGTTGGTGTATACACGGCTGCCCGTGACCATGCAGCTGAACGCGGCATTTTAATTGCCGACACCAAGTTTGAGTTTGGTGTTGTTGATGGTGAAATCATTTTGGCCGACGAAGTATTGACGCCTGACTCTTCTCGTTTCTGGTCACAAGAGTTGTATGTTGAAGGCGAAGAACAGCCAAGTTTTGACAAGCAGTTTGTGCGTAACTGGCTGAACGCCAACTGGGATAGACAGGGTAATCCGCCTCATCTGCCACAGGACGTTATCGAAAAAACGAGCGAAAAATACATCCAAGCCTACGAAATGATTACAGGCAGGAAATTCAACTTCTAGAAGTTATTCAAAACGCCGGCTTGCGAGCCGGCGTTTTGTCCAAAGGAACACAAAAGACACGTCCCCTTTGGGTTCATTGAGTTCTTCGCTGGCTCGGGTTGCGAAGTAAGCAGGACGCTTTATAATACTGCTTTGCATTTACAGAGAAATAAAGAGCAAAACACAAAGCTAGATTGAGGAATTATGTCGCAACGCAACCCTTTGAATGACCGCTACACCGTTGAAGACAAAAAGGCGAACGTAACGCGTAAGTCTGCAGCATCTGCCAAACCGAAAGCGGCTGCTGGCGCTACCGTACATGTTCAGCGCACGGAAAAGACAAGAAAAGAAAAGAAGCAGGCTCGCAGGCTTGAAGAGGCAAAGCAGGCAGAACGCGATCGCAAGTATGCAACGCCGCCTACTGCCGAATTCAAGCGTCTGAAGAAGTTCTGGTGGTTCTGCCTAATCGTAGGTATCGTGTTGGTGGGTGTATACCTGCTGGTAGCATCAAATCCCGCATTTCCGGAAATGTTCAGCATGGGCGTTATGGCCGTTGCTTATGTATTTATTCTTGTGGCGCTGTACTTGGAATTCTTCAAAATGCGCAAAATTCGTTCTGCTTGGCAGGAAGAAGTGCGTAGTCTGAAGGGCAAGGAAATTCGCCGCATCGAACGCGAAGCAAAGGCTGCCGAAGAAAAGCGTCTCGCCGAAGAAGGCCCTAAGCCTGCAGAGCTTAAGGGCATTGGTAGACTGTTTGCAGCTGACAGCGCCAAGAAAAACAAGAAGGCCGAAAAGGAAGCTGAAGAAGCTTCAAAGTAACGAATCGGTCTACCGCTCATTGTTTCCGCTAAAAGCGCCTCTTTAAGAGGCGCTTTTTTCTGTTTACTCATCTTTTCTTACGCGCTTTGTTGCCCCAATACGAACCAAAATGGGTGATAATAGAAGATGTGCAATTTTATTGTTCAAGCACAGAAAGGTTGCCTCATGGTTTCTCGCGTGTATGTTGAAAAAAAGACTGGTTTCGATGTGGAAGCCCAGCAGTTGGCGCACGAGCTGCGCGATATTGTTGGTATTGCAAATTTGCAGGGTCTCCGTCTTTTGAACCGCTATGACGTAGAGGGCATTAGTGACGAGCTCTTCGAACAGTGTGTTCCTACGGTGTTTAGCGAACCTCAGTCAGATATTGCCACTTTTACGCTGCCTGAAACTACTGAAAACGAAACCATGTTCGCCGTGGAATATCTTCCCGGCCAATTTGATCAGCGCGCAAATAGCGCAAGCGAATGTATTCAGCTTATTTCTCAAGGGGAACGTCCTGATGTTTTGAGTGCAAAAGTCTATATTTTGCAAGGCAACCTTACTGAATCAGATATCGCAACCATTAAGCACTACGTTATCAATCCCGTCGAAGCCCGCGAGGCATCTTTAGATGAGCGCGAAACGCTGGCTATGGAAATGGCAATTCCCGAAAACGTAGAAGTCCTGGACGGATTTATTGACCTTGACGAAGAGGGGCTTAAAGAATTCTTGGCTTCGCGTGGTTTGGCTATGGATCTTGCTGACATCACGTTCTTCCAAAAGTATTTCCGTGAAACCGAAAAGCGCAACCCCACAATCACCGAAGTAAAGGTTGTTGACACGTATTGGTCTGACCACTGCCGTCATACCACCTTCGGAACGGTTTTAACCGATGTGGAAATACGTGACAAAGCAGTTCGCGAAGCCTTTGAGCGTTATCTGGAAATGCGTCACGAATTAGGGCGCGATGAGAAACCTGTGTGCCTGATGGATATGGGCACCATCGGTGCGCGTTATCTTAAAGCAAAGGGTATTTTAAAGAACCTTGATGAATCCGAAGAGATTAATGCTTGCACAGTGAAGTGCAAAGTGGACGTGAACGGGGAAGAGCAAGACTGGCTATATCTGTTTAAGAACGAAACACATAATCATCCGACCGAAATTGAACCATTTGGTGGTGCAGCAACCTGTGTTGGCGGAGCCATTCGCGACCCCCTTTCTGGCCGCAGCTACGTGTATCAAGCCATGCGTGTTACGGGTGCTGCTGACCCCACCGTTCCTGTGTCTGAAACACTGGAAGGCAAGCTTCCTCAGCGCAAGTTGGTAACTACGGCTGCTGCAGGTTATTCCTCTTACGGCAACCAAATTGGCTTGGCAACAGGGCAAGTGCATGAACTGTATCATCCTGGTTATGCCGCTAAACGCATGGAAATTGGTGCAGTGGTGGGCGCTACGCCAGCAGATCACGTTCGTCGCGAAACGCCAGCGCCTGGTGATGTAGTTGTTCTTTTGGGCGGACGCACTGGCCGCGACGGTATTGGTGGTGCAACGGGTTCTTCGAAAGCCCACAGCACTGAATCTTTGGAAAGTTGCGGTGCTGAAGTTCAGAAAGGTAATGCGCCTGTTGAACGCAAGATTCAGCGTTTGTTCCGTCGTGGCGATGCTTGCCGCATGATTAAACGTTGTAACGACTTTGGTGCAGGCGGTGTTTCGGTAGCTGTAGGCGAATTGGCCGACGGGCTTGCCATCAACCTGAATGCGGTTCCTAAAAAGTATGAAGGTTTAGACGGCACAGAGCTGGCTATTTCGGAAAGTCAGGAACGCATGGCTGTGGCTTTGGCGCCCGAAGATGTAGATGCTTTTATTGCTCTTTCGCATGAAGAAAATCTGGAAGCGACGCCCATTGCTCAGGTTACTGCCGAAGCCCGTGTCCGTATGCAATGGAACAATCAAACCATTGTGGACATTAGCCGTGAATTCTTAGCAAGTAATGGCGCCCCGAAATATCAAACGGTTGAAGTTACTGATGTTTCTGCGGATGCTCAGATGCCCGAAATTCCAGGTGCTTCTGAAAACACGCTTGCAGAAGCCTTGCATACTCTGTTGACCGATATCAATGTTTGCTCCAACAAAGGCTTGTCGGAACGTTTCGACAGCACTATTGGTGCCGCGACGGTACTCATGCCGTTTGGTGGGAAAAACCAACTAACGCCTTCCATGGCTATGGTGGCCAAGATGCCAGTTGATGGGGAAACTACCACATGCAGCGGTATGAGCTGGGGCTTTAATCCGTACTTAACGGAAGCAAACCCCTTTACGGGCTCATACATTGCAGTAATTGAAAGCGTAGCCAAACTTTTGGCTGCTGGATTCGAGCGCCAGAATATGTACCTGACCTTCCAGGAATATTTTGAGCGCTTGCGGAACGAAGCTACCCGCTGGGGTAAACCCGTTGCAGCAGTTTTAGGTGCGCTTATGGCGCAACTTGATTTGGGCGTTGGATCTATTGGCGGTAAAGACTCCATGAGTGGTTCGTTCGAAAACCTCGACGTTCCGCCAACGCTGGTAAGTTTTGCCACGGCTGTAGGTTCAACGGCTCGAGTTTGCTCGCCAGAGTTTAAGCAGGCAGAAAGCAAAGTTATTCATATTGTTCCGCAGTATGCAGCTGATGGTTTGACGCCGGAAAAAGAAAGCCTGTTGGATGCGTTTAACATGGTGCAGGCATTAATTGGTGAAGGCGCCGCTTTGGCCGTATCTACGCCTGGCTTTGGGGGCGTTGCTGAAGCCTTGTTCAAGATGTGTGTCGGCAATGGCATTGGCATTTCCCTGGCAGAGGATATTTCTCAATCAGACTTGATGCAGCATGCGTATGGCAGTTTCTTGGTGGAACTTGCTCCAGACGTGGAAATTCCGCAAACTAAAACTGCCCAGGTACGTGAACTTGGCACTACCACAGAAGCATATGTTTTGGAAGTTCAGGGAGAATCCCTTGACTTGGCGAAGCTTCAAGAAGCTTGGGAAGGCGGCATCGAAAGCGTATTCCCGTATCGCAGCAAAGAAGCAGCTGCAAAAGAACCAGTGCCAGCACTCAGTTTCACTGAGGCACTGCCCCTTACCTATAATGGATCTCTTGCTCGTCCGCGAGTAATCATTCCAGTTTTCCCAGGTACCAATTGCGAGTATGACACAGCACGCGCTTTTGAGCGCGCAGGTGCAGTTGTAGAAACGTTGGTTATCAACAACCTGAGTCCTGCTCATGTTGCTGAAAGCACCGAAGCGTTGGTTAAGGCAATTCAAAACAGTCAAATCATTATGATTCCTGGCGGTTTTTCTGGTGGTGACGAACCGGACGGTTCTGCGAAATTTATCACGGCATTCTTCCGCGCTCCGCAGGTTACTGAAGCGGTTCGCGATTTATTGCAAAACCGCGACGGCCTTATGTTGGGCATTTGTAACGGTTTCCAGGCGCTCGTAAAACTTGGCTTGGTTCCGTATGGCGATATTCGTCCTATGGATGAAACGTGCCCCACCCTTACCTTTAACAACATCGGTCGTCATCAAAGCCGACTGGTACGCACGCGGGTAGCTTCTAGTCTTTCTCCGTGGCTTTCCCGTGCAGAAGTAGGGGATATCCATACGGTTGCTATCAGCCATGGTGAAGGCCGCTTCGTTGCTTCTCCTGAACTGCTGGCTGACATGCAAGCGAAGGGTCAAATTGCCACACAGTATGTAGACGAACATGGGGTGCCATCCTTAGATTTGGACGTAAATCCGAATGGCAGCGTACTAGCTATCGAAGGTATTACCAGCCCCGACGGCAGGATTTTTGGCAAGATGGGTCATTCCGAACGTGCTGGGGACGCACTCTACAAGAACGTTCCTGGCTATCTGTATGAGCTGTTCGAAGCGGGCGTAGGTTACTTCACCGACTAACGAAAAGCTGAAAAATTGCTACCAAGATTTTGTGCGGGCGCCCTGTTATAGGCGCCCGTTTCTTTAAGTATTGCTAGAATGGGCAGTTGCAAGCGTAGTTTTATGCAAAAGAGTGCTTGCAGATACAAACTCTTTTCCGTGCAAGAAGAAAGTGACATCAGGGAATTATGGAAAAAAGTTATCCTAGGCAAAAAAAATTAGACAAGGCTTCCATTTCAGAAAAGTTTGCTGTAACATACTCTTCGTTAACGGAGGCTAACTCTATGGAGGAAAACATGCAAGACGCAATGGCTGCAGATATGGGTAACGTACAGGCTGCTTCTGCTTCACGTGTTTCAGCTGTTTCGCATCACCAGATGCCCCTTTCGTTTTTGCAGAATGGCGAAACTGGTCTAGTGGTAAAGGTGCGTGCCTCCAAAGACTTACACCATCATTTAGAGAACCTGGGTTTTGTAGAAGGAACCAAGGTTAAGGTCGTTTGTACGCAGGCTGGGAACCTTATTGTGGAAGTAAAAGGTGCGCAGGTTGCTATTAATCGCCAAGTGGCATCTCAGATTATCGTTAAGTAATATATAATCACAGAGCGAACTAAGTAAGAAAACGCCTCGCAAGAGGCGTTTTTTTCAGAATAAGTATTCCGAAAGGCACAGGATGGGAATTCGTATCGCGCTTGCCGGCAACCCGAACTGCGGCAAGACTACTTTGTTTAACGAACTGACGGGCGCGAACCAATACGTTGGAAACTGGCCTGGTGTTACGGTAGAAAAAAAGGAAGGCAAGTACACGCGCAATAAAGACATTGCCGTTATTGACTTGCCCGGTATTTACTCGCTATCTCCTTATACTCCTGAAGAAATAGTTGCTCGGGACTATTTGCTTAGCAATGAAGCTGATGTAGTTATCAATGTGGTTGATGCTACCAATTTAGAGCGCAACCTATATCTCACTACGCAAATATTAGAGCTGGGGCTGCCTGTTGTTCTGGCGCTCAACATGATGGATTTGGTCGAGAAAAATGGCGACCAGATTGATCTTGAGCAACTTTCGCAAAAACTGGGTTGCCCGGTGGTTACCATTTCGGCTCTTAAAGCAAAAGGAACGCAAGATTTGGTGCAAACGGCTGTTCAGGCTGTGGAATCAGGTCATCTTCCAAAACCTGATCTTCCTTTTGCCCCCGAAATTGAAGAGCTGCTTTCTCAGGTTGAAACACTTTTGGGGAACAGGGCGCCTGCTCAAGCTAAGCGCTGGTATGCCATTAAGTTCTTCGAAAACGAACAGCGCACTATGGTAAGCGTGGACGTTCCTGAAGAAACCCTGCAAAAAATTACGGCTCTGCGTGATGCGATGCAAGCGGAGCGAGAAGACAGTGCAGAAAGCATCATCACCATTGCGCGCTACGAAACCATTAGTGCCGCCGTTGAGGGCATTGTGCACCAGTCGCGCGAATCTCTGAACTTTACGCAGAAGGTGGACCGCGTTATCACCAGCCGAATTCTGGGACTTCCTATCTTTGTTGCCGTCATGTTCTTTGTGTATTGGCTGGCCATCAGCGTAGGAACTGGCATTGTAACTGACTGGGCAAACGACGGACTCATGGGCGACGGATTTTTGTATACCGGTCGTGGTGCCTATGAACAGGCGGTTGCTGACTACGAAAGCCAAATGGCTGCAGCCGAAGCGACAGGGGATATGGCTTTGGTCGAAAGCCTGAGCGCTCAAGAACCTGACCCTTCGGACGGTTCGTACGGTTTGTGGATACCTGGTTTGGGAGCCGTCATAGGCAACGCGCTCACTGCTGCTGGCGTGGCTCCGTGGTTGTATAGCCTTGTTATGGACGGTGTACTGGCGGGCGTAGGTGCAGTTATTGGCTTTATTCCGCAAATGATTATCCTCTTTTTGCTTTTGGGTATCCTGGAGCTTTGCGGTTACATGGCACGCGTGGCGTTTATTATGGACGGGATTTTCAGACGTTTTGGTCTTTCGGGAAAAAGCTTCATTCCCATGCTGGTAGCTTCTGGCTGCGGGGTGCCTGCGGTTATGGCCACCAAAACCATTGAAAGCGAACGCGATCGTCGTATGACCATAATGACTACCACCATGATTCCTTGTGGTGCAAAATTCCCCCTGATTGCGTTAGTCTTCGGAGCACTTGCGGGTGGTAACTCTGCTGACATTTGGTGGGTTGCTCCGCTCTTTTACTTCATGGGTGTGTTAGCGGTTATTGTTTCTGCCATCATTTTGAAGAAGACAAAGGCATTTGTAGGAAGCGAATCACCTTTTGTCATGGAGCTTCCGCAATATCGCATACCCGCAGCTAAAAGTGTTCTTTTGGCTACGTGGGAACGCGTGAAAGACTATGTTGTACGAGCCGGCACGGTTATCTTCCTTTCCACTATCGTTCTGTGGATGTTGATGAATTTCGGGTTTTATCAGGGGCAATTCGGCATGCTCGATCCAGATGCCATAGGACCTGATTATTTAAGCTACAGTCTTTTGGCATCCCTGGGCAATTTGGTTAGCTGGATTTTTGCTCCTCTTGGGTTTGGCAGCTGGGAAGCAACTGCAGCAAGCGTTGCTGGCTTGGTCGGTAAAGAAAACATTGTAGCGAGCGTAAGCATTTTGACGCAGCTGGGTCAGGCAGGCGAAACAGACCCTGTTCTGTGGCAAGGCTTTTTGGCTATGCTGGGTAATAGCACGGCGGCAACGCTTTCGTTCTGCGCGTTTAACTTACTCTGTGCTCCGTGCGTAGCGGCTATGGGCGCTATCGCTTCGCAAATGAAGAGTGCGAAATGGACGGCCGCTACCATTGCTTACCTGTGCGGTTTTGCGTGGTGCGTAGGTTTGCTGCTGTACCAATTCGTTGGTTTAGCTATAGGCGAAGTACAATTTGGGGCTGGTACGGTATTGGCTTTGGTGGTAACAGGATTGCTGCTTTTCCAAATTGTAAGACCAACACCCCGCTATGAAGCAAAGACGATTGCGTAAGGATTACAGATGCAACCGTTGGAATTAAATCTCCCTACCATCATAGTGGCACTTCTGCTAATTGCCCTTTGTGTTTTTGCCGTGCGCAGGCTTCGTAAGTATGGCGCTTGTGGATGTTCAGATTCAAAAGAGTGCGCCGACTATAAAAATTGCTCCGCCGCAGGTGGCTGCGCTGCTTGTCCGCTGAATAGTCGCGAACAGTGCTATCATAAGCAGCGACAAAGGAGGTCGTGATGGAAAAACTTTCCATGTCACATGAAGACTACTTGGAAGCTATCGTGATGTTGGGTGGCACCGATAAAGTTTCGGTGCGCTCTGTAGATATTGCTCGTCAGTTAGACGTTTCTAAGGCTTCGGTAAGCAAGGCAATCAACGCCCTGAAAGAAAAGGGTTTGGTTGTGCAGCCTTATTACAGCGACATTACGCTAACTGAAGAAGGCTACCAGTATGCGCATTCTGTACTCGACCGTCATCATATGCTTAAGAAGTTCTTGGTTTCTGCTATTGGCATAGACGAAGAAACCGCAGAACATGAAGCGTGCCTTATGGAGCACGCTATTAGCGAAGATAGTTTTGCCAAGTGGCGCAAGTTCATTAAAGGACTCAACCTGAAGTAGTTCTTGTGGAGCCTATATAGCGTTTGTCTTGCGGCTGTGTTATTCTTATTGGTGCTCAAGCAGTAAACGAACTTTAAACACACCAGATTGCTAAGGGGCGAATTTCCTTGACGCGGCAAGCGAATATTCTTTCGTTTGAACGGGCCAAGCGCACTTCAAGCGCTCGGTCTTCTTTTGGTGCGTCCAAAACCTCCCAGAAACGTTCTGTTCGTAGCGAAGGTGTTCGGTCTACAGGAAGTTCTTCTGAACGTCCGGCCGCTACCACCTTTGGATGGGAAGCCATTTCTAGGCAGCGCAGAACTTCCTTTGCGCCCAATAGGATTTCTCAGCGGGCTAGCTCTTCTCAGCAGCCTAGCTCTTCGCAGCAGTCTAGCTTCTCCCGCGCTTCCACTGCTTCGCAGAGATTTAACTCATATCAAGCAGAAGAGCTGGTGGGGAGTGGGTTTGCTTCTGGTGGTCGAGGAAGTGGTTTGCGCGGCAGTTCGCGCAGGCAAGATTCAGCTTTTGTGACACATTCGGGAAGAACTACCTTTGACGCCCGCGGTGTCGACGATTTTTCCCGCGGTCGTTCTAGGCGCACAGGTGCGCTCGATGACTTTGCTGATGAAATTACGCAGGCAGAGGAACCCGAGGTAAGAAATTCGCGCTCGGACAAGGCAAAAGGTAAAAAGGGCGAATCCAAATTTGCTCAGATAAAGAAAAAGTTTTCAAAGCGCATGGCGGGGCGTGCCTTCACGAAGCAGTATGGAGATGCGGGTAATTCCAGTGCAGATCCTGCTGAAGGAGGTTCTCGCGCAGCGCTTTACAAAGGCGAAATGGGCGGCATTCAAAAGCGCGCAACGCGTATGCAAGCACAAGCTTCTCCTTCTTCTACGGGAAAAATGATGAATGCTTCAAAGGGAAGCTTCTTCCGTTCCCGCAGATTTATTACGTTTGGAGCAGCTGCTGCATGCTTGCTGGCTCTTGGTTTGTTCTTATATCCGCCAGCTCAGCAGTACTACCAGACGGTGCGGGAATGCGACCGTCTGCAAGCTGAGTACGAAGCTATTAACGCGCGTAACGACGCCGTAGAAACAAAGGTCAATTCGCTTTCCACTGATGAGGGCGTAGAAAACCAGGCGCGTGATGAATTTGGCTGGGTCACTAAAGATGAGGTTGTGGTGAATGTGACGGGTGTTACCGCCGACAGCGCAAACGAGTCTACGTTCCAAGCAAACATTATGCCTGGCAGTGTTCCGGCACCGGAAACCTGGTATTCGAAATTCTTAGATCCTTTCTTTGGAGTAGATAATGGAGCATAGCGCTTGGCAATTTCAGCCTGGGCGCTATGCCGCTATCGATATTGGCACGGTGACGTGCCGTCTTTTTGTTGCTGACGTTGACAAAGCAGGCCACTTCACAGAAGTAGTTCGAGAGCGCGCTATCACCAACCTGGGTGAAGGAGTGGATGCCACAGGCTTGCTTAAACCTGAAGCCATGCAGCGCGTGGCACAAGCAGTTCGTGGTTTTATGCAGACGGTCCACTCTTTAGGCAAGGTGAAAGTAACCGCGACAGCAACGTCTGCGGCGCGTGACGCTGCGAATGGAGAGGACTTTATAGCGCTTCTAAAAAACGAAGGCGTTGCGCTTCATATTATTCCTGGTGAACGCGAAGCCGCACTTTCGTTCGCTGGTGCTTCGTGTGACTTTTCAGGCGAAGATCTAATGGTGGTTGATGTAGGCGGCGGCTCCACGGAGGTTGTGTTCGGCACTGCTGGGGAAGGCCCTGTTAAATTCCATTCATTTAATGTGGGCTGCAGGCGCGTCACGGAAAAGTTTTTGCACTCTGACCCCTATACCGAAGAAGGGCTTGAAGAAGCACGCGCATGGATTCGTCATGAATTTGAAGCATTCTTTGCTAAGGCGCAGCAGGAAGGTTTGCGACCTCAGCGCATGGTGGCGGTTGCAGGTACGGCCACAACGGTAGTGAGCATGCATGAAGCGATGGAGGCGTACGACCCAAAGCGTGTGCACGGATACGTCGTTTCTCGTAAGGTGCTGGATAATACCTTTGACACCTTGTCCAAACTGCCGCTTGCCGAACGTAAACGCCTTATCGGACTTGATCCTGGACGAGCTCCTGTTATTACGGCGGGCATGATAATTTTGCAAGAAATTATGAATCTATCAGGCAAAACAGAGTTTACGGTCAGTGAAACTGACATTCTTCATGGTATAATTTTTGCAGCGGCGCGCAAAGGAAGCGAAAATATTTCTGGTACCTAGGGCTATTTTTGCTACCATATGCAAGTGCTTGTTTTGGCGCGGGGACGTGGCGGAATTGGCAGACGCAGCGGACTTAAAATCCGCCGACTTCGGTTATGAGGGTTCGAGTCCCTCCGTCCCTACCACCTTTTACATTAGGCAGAATAATCAGCGCGTATTCGGAAAGTCGAAGTGGTATGACCCGAAATATCAACGAAATTGTTGCCGCAGTTGAAAAACCCCCTACAAGTTTTGAAGAATATCTTGACTGTTACGCCACTCAGGTAGGCGAACTGGTTAATACGTTTATTCCTCATGGCAGCCATCCCGACATGGACAAATACCTGTATGGGCCTCTGGCAAAATACAGCGAAAATGGTGGCAAACGTCATCGTCCGCTTATTTGCTTTGCTGCTTGTTTGGCTGTTGGCGGAGATATGGTGAAGGCAACCAGTGCTGCTGCCGCCATTGAACATTTCCACACTGCTGCGCTTATCCATGATGATATTGCTGACGAAGCCGAACTGCGCCGTGGTGAGCCTTGCCTCCATTTAACGGAAGGCTTAGGTCTTGCAATCAACATGGGTGACCTGGCGCTTTCGTTGGTAAACGGCACGGTGGTAAATGACCCAAGCTTGGATGACCATATTAAAGTTCGTGTTGTTACTGAACTTATTGAAATGACGCGCCGTACAGTTGAAGGTCAGGCTCTTGACCTAGGTTGGGCACGTGATGGTCGTTACGACATTACGCCCGAAGACTATCTCATTATGGCAACGCATAAAACTGCTCATTATTCTGGCGCTGTTCCTTTGGCGGTAGGTGCCATTATTGGTGGCGGTTCAGAAATGGAAATTGAAGCGCTTCGCAACTATGGTCTGGATACAGGTTTAGCATTCCAGATTCAAGATGACCTGCTGAACTTAGTTGGCGCCGAGGAAAGTACTAAGAAAGACTTCCGTAGTGACATCACCGAAGGTAAGCGCACGCTTATGGTAGTGCACGCTCTTCAGCACTTGGAAGGTAGCAAACGCGATCGCCTGGTTGAAATCTTATCTTCCCGTGAAAAAGACCAGGAAGTATTGGCTGAAGCGGTTGCTATCATGGAAGAAAGTGGCTCCATTGAATACGCCCGCAACTATGCGGAAAATTTGACGAGCATTGCAAAGAATCGTTTAGTAGACATGATTACACCTTCCGATGCGCGCAATTTGCTTATTTCCATGGCAGACTACTTCGTAAACCGCCTGCGCTAAATCCTAAAGGAAATCAAAGGGAACCCAAGGGACGGGAAACCAAGGGGACGTGTCTTTTGGGTTTCGTAGAGCTTTAGTGTGAGTGTAGACAGCTGGGTTTCCGAACACCCGCAAAGCTACCGTTCGCTTACGCTCACCTATGCGCTTAAATCGTCCTGCCCGACAAGCGGGCAGGACTGCGCCCGCTCGGGCGCATAGTTTCTTTTAAATAAGCCACTGGCTTATTTAACACTTAACTATATAAACAATTAAGTTTCTAGCTCAGAGTGTCCTTCAACCCAGCTGCCTGCACTCGCAATAATGTAAGAGCCCAAAAGACACGTCCCCTTTGGGTTCCGGGCTTCAGGGTGTTCGATAAGTGTAGGCAGCTAGGTTTCAATCTTTCAATTTGTCACCAGACAGGTTACAAATTTGCAATCTAGCCTGAAGGCTGCATTTTGAGCCTTTTTGAGTGCTATAATGACGGCACTTATGGAGACTATTACATTACAGAGCACCGGTGCAGCAGTTGAGGACGTCCAACAAAGGTTGGCGGTTCTTGGCTTGCTCTCCGAAAACGACATTGACGGCAATTTCGGCGATATTACTGCTCGCGCCGTTCGTGCTTTTTGCCGTCAAAATGGATTAGAAGAAACCGACGAAGTTGACGAACGTGTTTGGTCTGCGCTGGTGGACGCAACCTTCCGCCTGGGTGACCGTACGCTGTATCTTCGTATGCCGTATTTCCACGGGCAAGATGTCAAGGAATTGCAACAAGCATTAGGTGCACTGGGGTTTGCTTGCGGGCCGATTGATGGCATCTTTGGAGCGTACACTGAGCTTGCACTTCGTAAATTCCAAATGAACCTAGGTCTTCCTAGCGACGGCATTGCAGGCGCCTACACCTATTCTGCAATTCGCAACTTGCATCATTCATGGGAAGGTAAAGTGGTCACCCACGAAACCATCCACCTAGGGTTTGCGCGTGCTGCTAGCGTTTTGGAGCGAAATGCTCTGTGCTTATTTGGCACCAATGACTTCACGCGAAGCGTAGCTTCTCGTATGTCTAACTTGGCTTTAGCAACGAATCCTGCTTCTAAAATCCTGAGCGCTGATTCGCTTCTCGTAAAGCCTGATGAATCCATGCTTTTGGTGCATATCGTTGTTCCTGAAGACACAACACAAAGCAACATTCCTCGCGTGAGCTTTGACAGCGAAAACTCGTTGGCTTTACGTCTGCTTACCGCCATAGAAGCGGTAGAGCAAAACCACCCTCAGCGAATTGGGCTCGAGCTCCCTGGAACCGTTTGGGAAGATGCTGGCGCAGGACGTTCGGCGCAGCACTATGCTATTACGTTGTTAGATGCGCTATGTACCGCACTGGCGCGTCGTGAAATGAAAAACGAAGGAAGGTAGACCATGGCTGAAGACATGAACAACCAGGTATCCAACAATCAACAACCGCAGGCACCTCAGATGCCCGCTAATCAGCCTCCAATGGGAGCTCCGAATGCTCCTGCTGGCTACTATGCACAGAATCCTTATGGAGCGCCGCAAGGCCAACCGCAGGGTCAGCCTCAACCTCAGCCGCAGCCTCAACCGATGCCGGGTGTACAGTTTGTTCCCGCACCAGCACCTCTTATGCAGCTGACGGGTGGCATGAAGTTTGGCTGGGCTTTAGTAGGAATTGGCTTTGGTCTGTGGGGTATTTTGCTTGCTTGGCTTGTAAACGTCGACAAAATGCCACAGGTTAAAAGTGATGCCATCAAGTTCACGGTTATAGGCTTTGTGGTAAACATCGGTCTTATTTTCTTGGCAACGCTTGCTATTGGTGGACTTCTTGCTGCTTCCGTTGCCGCTGTGGGTAATTACGCCACTTTCTAGTGCGCGCGTCTATTTGAAAGGAAGAGTAGGAACATGAGCGAAAGTCTTAAACTGGCAGTGCCCACCATGGGTGAGCCTGGCTTGGAAAGCGAACGCTCTGGCCACTTTGGCCATTGCGATTGCTTCACCCTTTGCGAAATCAAAGATGGTGAAATTACCAGCCTGGCTTATGTGGAAAACCCACCGCACGTTGAAGGCGGTTGCATGCGTCCAGTGCAGTTGCTGGCAGATGCAGGCATTAACGCTATCGTCTGTGC
Source organism: uncultured Coriobacteriaceae bacterium (assembly GCA_949294735.1). Classification (GTDB taxonomy): domain Bacteria; phylum Actinomycetota; class Coriobacteriia; order Coriobacteriales; family Eggerthellaceae; genus CASFII01. The sequence continues at coordinate 162,655 of CASFII010000007.1, forward strand.
AGGTATGGGCATGGGTCCGCTGACTGGTTTCCACAATGCTGGTATCACCGTGTATTTTGAGAACCAGACGCCGAACGTAGGCGAAGTTATTAAGAAGGTTGCAGCAGGCGAAGTTCCTGTTATGTCTGTTGATCAAACCTGCAGCCATCACTAAGCCGCTTTTGTGACAATAGCATGTGTGCCGCCCGCCTTGTTGCGGGCGGTTTCCTGTGTATAGTACTATTTTCAGGTTGAGTAATTTTCGCGTTCACCGTCGGGAAAGGGTGTGTTATGGCGTTGCAGGCTCCAGTAGGAACCAGCGATCTTTTGCCTGAGGAATCGCTTTTCTGGGATAAGTTCAAAAAGACTGCCTTTGAGGTGTTTGGTCGGTATGGTTATCTGCCTATTGAAACACCTTTAATTGAGCGTACCGATTTATTTGTCCGCGGCATTGGCGAAGCAACAGATGTTGTTTCAAAAGAGATGTATACGGCTATTTCGGGCGAAAACTTGAAGACACTTATCGGTGGTGGACATATCAAATCTTCGAGTCGCCTTTCTTTGCGCCCTGAAGGAACTGCAGGCGTTGTTCGCGCGGCGGTTCAGCATGATCTAGTTCCGCAAGGAGCAGCACCCGCTAAGTTGGTCTATGCTGGTCCTATGTTCCGTGCTGAACGTCCTCAGCAAGGCAGAAAGCGTCAGTTTAACCAGGTAGGCATTGAATGCCTAGGAGCAGAAGCGCCAAGCGTGGATGCTGAAGGTATCATTATGCTGATGCGTTTCTTCGAAACCATTGGTATTCCGTATCAAAGTATGCACTTGCTTATTAATTCCATGGGTTGTGAACATTGTCGTCCTGTATTCCGTGAAGCAGTACACGATTTTCTGGCTGCTCACGTTGATGAACTATGTGATGACTGCAAGCACCGCATGGAAACCAATCCGCTTCGTGCATTTGACTGCAAGAACGAACATTGTTTGGCTCTTATGGCCAGCGCTCCACGCATTACAGATTATCTGTGTGAAGAGTGCAAGGAACACTACGAAACGGTGAAATCGTATTTGAACGCCGCAGATATTACCTACATTGAAGACACTACGCTTGTGCGCGGGCTGGATTACTACACGCGCACCGTTTTTGAAGTACAGGTTCCTGAAGGTACGGGAGCGCAAACGGCTATCGGCGGTGGCGGAAGATACGACAAACTGGTGGAAGAAGTGGGTGGTCGCCCCACACCTGGTTTTGGCTTTGCTTTGGGCTACGAACGCTGTGTGCTGGCCTTGCAGGCAGCTGGTCTAGAGTTTCTGAAACCTCAGCGCTGCGAGATTTTCATTGCTTGCGTTGATGACTCAACTCGTGCTGCCGCTTTTAAGATGGTGCAAGGATTGCGCGATGTGGGCTTAAAAGCTGAGCTTGATCATCAGGGTAGAAGCCTGAAAAGTCAGTTTAAATTGGCTGACAAGCTGGGAGCCCGCTTGGTAGCCACGCTGGGTCCTGAAGAGGTCGAAAGCGGCATAATTACCGTACGTAATATGGTGAACCATCGTGAACGTAAGGTTGACTGGGCAAAAATGAAAGCGCTTCTTTTGCACTTCGGGGGTAAACCTTTCGAAGGCACTGTTGCAACAGCGGCAGAGATTTTCGGAACGTTTGACGAAGAGTAACGCGAAAAGATAAAGGTAAGGGACAAGGATTTCGGGATGACGGACTATTTGAACGAACATTGTATGCATACCGCAACGTGCGGAGAACTGCGTAAAGAAGACATTGGCAGGGAAGTGGTGCTCACTGGTTGGGTGTGGCACAACCGTGACTTAGGTAGTTTTATTTTCGTGACCCTGCGTGACCGTGAAGGTTATACGCAGGTGCTTATTGACCCTGATTGCGTGTCTGCAGAAGAATTTGCCTTGGCTGAAAGCCTGGGGCGCGAATTCGTGCTCAAAGTTACGGGTGAGGTTCGTCACCGTGGTGAAGGGCTTGAAAACCCGAACATGGCAACGGGCGACATTGAAGTGCTCGCGCGTAAGATTGAAGTGCTGAATGCTTCGGTTACACCGCCCTTCCCGATTGAAGATGATTTGGATACCGACGAAACGCTGCGCATGAAGTGGCGCTACATTGACCTTCGTCGTCCTACTATGTACAACACGCTAAAACTGCGTCATACCGTGGCGCAGGCTATGCGCGCCGCGCTGAACAAGCGCGGTTTCTTGGAGGTGGAAACGCCTATTCTGGCAAACTCTACGCCCGAGGGCGCGCGCGACTACATTGTTCCCAGTCGTCCAAACCCAGGTAAGTTCTACGCACTTCCGCAAAGCCCGCAGCAGTTTAAGCAGATGCTTATGTGTGCTGGCGTGGAACGTTATTACCAAATTGCCCGTTGTTTCCGCGATGAAGACTTACGCGCAGATCGTCAGCCTGAATTTACGCAGGTTGACATTGAGATGAGCTTTGTGCAGGGCGACGATGTCATCGATTTGATGGAAGACGTCATGAAAGAAGTGCTGGAGGCAGCAGGCGTTGAAGCAAGTTTCCCACTGCCTCGTATGCCTTACGCTGAAGCTATGGAGCGCTATGGGTGCGACCGCCCTGATACGCGTTTCGGTATGGAATTGGTAAACGTGACCGATTTGGTGCGCGATTGCAACTTCAAGGTGTTCTCCGGTGCCGTTGCTAATGGCGGGGTAGTAAAAGCTATCAACGCTAAAGGTGCTGGTAATTGGAGTCGTGGCGAAATTGACAAGCTGGGAGCTATTGCAACTGCAAATGGTGCGAAGGGCTTGGCTTGGATGGCTATTACTGCCGAAGGTGCTAACAAGGGCAGTATTCTGAAGTTCTTTAGCGAAGAAGAGTTGGCTGCTTTGCAGGCTGCTCTTGGTATGGAACCAGGTGACCTTGTTCTGTTTGCGGCCGATGCTGCTGAAGTTGCCAACGCAGTTTTGAGTGCTTTGCGTTTGCACATGGCAGATGCGCTGAATATCCCACGTGAAGGTCACAACCTTTTATGGGTAGTGAACTTCCCCATGTTTAAGTATGACGAAGAAGAAGGGAAGTATGCAGCTGAGCATCACCCCTTCACGATGATTCGCGAAGAAGACTTAGACAAAATAGAAACCGCTCCGCTTGAGTGCGGAAGCTATAGTTATGACTTAGTTATGGACGGTTTTGAAGCTGGTGGCGGCACTATTCGTATTCACAACGCCGAACTGCAGCGTCGAGTTCTACGTCGTTGTGGACTGACGGATGAAGAGATTGATGTGAAGTTCGGGCATCTTATTCATGCACTCGAACTGGGTGCTCCGCCACATGGCGGTATTGCACTTGGTCTTGACCGTTTGGTTATGCTTTTGGCTGGCAAAAGCTCAATCCGTGACGTCATCGCCTTCCCGAAGACAACGAGCGCATCCGACCTGATGACCGGTGCTCCCAGTGTGGTAGACGAACGTCAGCTTAAAGATGTAAGCCTGGCACTTTTGGAAAAATAGTTATTAGTCTTCTGAACCCAAGGGGACGTGAACCCAAAGGGACGTGTCTTTTGGGTTAGTAAACTAATCTGTGAAGTTACTTGGGGCGGCCACTGGTCGCCTCAATTGTTTAATTGAAATACTCTTTTTCATTCTTGAAAATGGAGAACCTAGAATACTCGTTTCCTTGGGTTAAATTCGTTACTTAGGGTTAATCAAAGGAGAGGAACGGTTATTTCAATTCGCTGCGGGCAGCGAAAAGATTGCGAATGAGTTCTTCGTAAACGTATTCGTCTTCACCTTCGTAAGGAAGGTCGGTCATAAGGGTAAGCAGGTATGCTTCCTTACCTTTGGTGATAATACCAGCTTCGCACCAGCCACTATCATCCGAATCATATTTGGCGCCGTTGTACCAACCAGCTTTGTTCATAACTTTGACTCCTTCGCCTTGCAAGGCGTGGCGCATGAACGAAACTTCGGTATCGGAAATAAGCGACTTCATCCAGCTAGCATGTTCAGCATCACTATTGATGTAGCGATACATTTCCAGCCACATAAGGGCACTTTCCCGTGCAGTGTAGAAGGGGGTACGTTGTTCGCGGTTGAAGCCGCTTCCTATGCCAAGCTTGGTCAGCCATTCATCCCAGCCGCTGTATCCAAAGGCGTTGTGAAGAGCAGTATTCGCATCGTTATCAGATTTAATTACGGCGGCTTCTGCAAGCTTTTGTACGGTAGATCCGCCCACTTTAGCATCGAGTGTGGTTTCGCCTTTGTCTAAGAGTTCTTCGCAGATAAACAGAACAAAAGGAGCTTTGATAGCGCTAGCGCCAAAAACACGTTCGTCAATGTTGGAGGCAATACCGCGTCCCGTTTTTAGATTGACAAGCAGGTAACCAACGTTGCAACCCTTGTCGGTCAAAGTTTTGGTGCTAGCTTTTAATGTGCTAAGGGTGTCTTTTGATAGCTCGGGTGCTTTGTCTCCTGATCGGGTGGCAAACGCATAAGGGTCAGCCTGGTTGGAAAGCTTGGACAAATCTTTCGAGGTGGGGGTATAGTTCGTCTCTTTTTTCTTTTTGGGCTGAGGGGGTGTGTATTCCTTTTCGGTAACTGTGAAGGCTTGCGAAGGAATAAAAACTTCCTCTGTTTCTGCGGCTTCTGTAGAACAGCCAGAAAGTGTTCCTAGTACGAACAGACCAACCACCAGTGCCACAGCAAGTCCAGCCGCAGACACAACAAAACGGCCAAAGCTGCCTTTCTCAGAAACTATGTGTTGTGAGAGATTCAACTAAGTACTCGTACAATCTTTCGCTAACTCATTAAGTCGCTGCGCGCTTCCCATAGTTGCTTAATCAATTCAATTTCAGCATCTTCCGATACGCTACTATCAGGGGCAGAGCTCATGACGCTCAAAATCCAGCGGTGACCATCTTTTTCTACAATGCCAGCATCGCAGGTGCCGTTGAAGTATCCGGTACCAGCAATCCAGCCTGCTTTATTGTAAACCTTGGTGGTGTCCGAACCGATAGCTTCACGAATAAACGATTTATTGGTGCTGCCCAAAAGACCTTTGAGCCATTCGGCGCACGAAGCATCGCTTTCCAAATAGTTAGCCATTCGCAGCCACAGCGTGGCGCTTTCGCGGGCGCTGTAACGAGGATACCAAGCATCGTCTGCCAAAGCGCTATCAACGCCGCAATCTGTAAGCCAGTTTCTGAAGGCGCTGCCGTCAAAATTTGCCCGCAGAATACGAAACGCGTTATTGTCGGAATAGAGGATGCTGCTTTCTATAAGTGAAGCAATGCTTCCGCTGCGGGTGCTCGATTCACTATCCAGATAGGAAGAAGCAACTCCTGCAGAACGTTGCGAACTACCACTTACCTTTCCTGTGTCAATTTGTGTTTCGCATACATACAAGGAATAGAGTGCTTTAATGCTGCTGGCGCCATAGACGCGCTGGTCAAGATTCGAGGCTATGCCGCGACCTGTGTTGAGATCAATTAGCATAAACCCTACGTTCCAACCTCGGTTCGAATAGGTTTCAAGTGCCTTATTAAGTGCTTTTGTGCTTGCTTCGGAGAGTTGAGGCTTGGGGTCAGCACTGTTCGAATTGAGGGTGAAGGCGAAAGGTTCTTTCGAAGATTTTAGGTTCTTGAGGTCCTTTGAGGTGGGAGTGTATGGTTCGCATTCGTCGAGGCGATATTCAGGTTCTAAACTTTGGCGCCAACTGGTTTCAATAAATGCGAACGTGTTTTGCAGTGAATCTTCCGCGTATTCTGCGGTAGCTATGCCAAGTGTTTTATGTGATTCAAGAGAAGCAATCTTTTTGTCGAACATAATGATGTCTAATTTAAACAGGGTAACAGTAGTAGCCACCACAACAACTACCGCAATAAATACGCATACGCTAATGACTTTAATGTATTTGCGCAGGTGTTTTGCTTGAGACGGCTCTGGGGCTTGCTCTTGATTGCCCTCAGACTTCTGTTCCTGGCTGTAATTAGGTTTTTGTTCTTGGTGGTTTTCAGGTTCTTCCCGAGGCTGTTCTTCAAGCTCTTCCTGGGACTGGTTTTCAGGCTCCCGTTTTTGCGGGAGTTCTTGTTCCAGTTCTTCGTTCTGACGTATTTTGGCGTGTTTAGCCACGTGATTCCTTTCGTATGCGAACAAAATTGTAGCAGACAGACCCGACGGTGCTTCAGTAATGCTTTAGTAATGCTTTGGTAATGTTGCAGCAGTTCCGCACTAATGCTTCGGTTAGTCTGCTTTTGTAAAGTTCTTCTGCCTGGTCTGTGTGTATTTGGTTACATTCAAGCTTGTGGCTGTGTATTTCTGAGCGCTTCGCTATACTATGCACCGTTCCAAACTGAAGCATTTCAGCTGGGCTGGGGCGGCGACATGTTCCGAACCTGGTCAGGTCCGGGAGGAAGCAGCCATAAGGGACCGCTGACGAGCGCCCCCGTCCACCTGGAATGCTTTTTTGTGAAAGGTCACACGTGGAAATCATCCAATTTTTTATAGATTTGTTGCAAGATCCGCGCGGATTTATTGCTGAGTGGATTGTTGCCTTTGGTGTAGGCGCCTACATTCCTATTTTCCTCATTATTTTTGTAGAAACTGGCCTGGTAGTTATGCCCTTTTTACCGGGCGACTCGTTGCTGTTTACGGCGGGTTTCTTTGCGGCCGATGGTGGCGGTTTAAACATTTTTGTATTGCTTCCTGTAGTCTGGGTTGCAGGTATTTTGGGCGACTCTTGCAATTATTGGATCGGTCGCGGTTTCGGCAAAGGTATTTTGGAATCGGGCAAGGTAAAAGCTATGACGCCTGAGCGCATCGAAAAAACCGAAGCCATGATCAACAAGTGGGGCCCTGTAGCGGTATTCTTGGGTCATTTCTTCCCGTTTATTCGCACGTTCGTGCCATTCTTTTCGGGCTTAGGGCATATGCATTATCGCCGGTTTCTGATTTTTAACATTTCTGGCGTTATAACCTGGTCAAGCATCTTTATTCTGCTGGGTTATTTCTTTGGCGGTATCCCCATTGTGCAGCAGCACTTTGAATTGGTTATCGTTGCTATTTTGGTGATTTCTTTGATTCCAGCAATTAGCGGTGCCATTAAAGCAAAGCTTTCAATGAACAATTCCAAATAGTTATAATTTAACGCGACACTAATCGTTGATTTTTGCTGAAACGGAACATGCGACAGACTGCATGTTCGGCGCGCACACAAGGACGGGCAGAGCAATGTCAGAAGCTTTATACAGAAAGTATAGACCGCAGATTTTCGAAGATGTGGTTGGTCAGGAACACATTGAGCGCACCATCAAAAACGCTATTTCCCAAGATAAAGTAAGCCATGCTTATTTGTTTACGGGGCCTCGTGGTACTGGTAAAACCACTACGGCGCGCCTGTTAGCAAAAGCGCTTCTGTGCGAAAAGGGTCCTACGGCTGAACCTGATGGTACCTGCGAAGACTGCGTAGCTATTGCAAACGGTGAACACCCTGACGTCTATGAACTGGACGCCGCTTCCAGAACGGGTGTAGACAATGTACGCGAAGAAATAATTGGGCGCGTGCAATTTGCTCCGACGCGCGGGCGCTATAAGGTTTACATCATCGACGAAGTTCATATGCTTTCCACGGCGGCCTTCAACGCCTTGTTAAAGACGCTAGAAGAACCTCCAAGTCATGTGATTTTTATTTTGTGTACGACCGACCCCCAGAAGGTTCCCGAAACTATTCATTCGCGCTGCCAACGTTTCGATTTTCGTCGCATTTCGCCTGAAGCTATGGTAGCCCGCCTGGGAGCCGTGTGTGTAGCTGAAGGCGTGGAATTTGAAGGTGAAGCACTGGATTTAATTGCGCACCGAGCTGAAGGCGGTATGCGTAATGCGTTAACGTCACTTGAGCAGCTGATTGCTTTTGGCGAAGGAAAAGTGACCCTTGAAGTTGCCGAACGCCTGCTGGGTTCTTTAGACTCCAGTGACTTGGCAGAAATTGTGCAAGCTATTGGCAAGCGCGACGTTGCCCATTGTTTCCGCTGGACTGCCGAATATGTAGAAACAGGTGCTGACCTTGCTCAATTCGCGCGTGACTTGGCGGAGCATATTCGCAATATGTACATTATGACCATGGCCGGGGAAGACGTTCCTCTGGAAGTGAGTGAAACTACTCGTCGGGAACTTGCCGAAGAAATGAAGTTGTACGGCGAAGATCGCCTGTCGCGCATGTTGTGTGTGTTGGGTGATTTGATTTCTGAATTGAAGACTTCGTCAAACCCGCGTCTGAGTTTTGAAATTGCTTTGACGCGTATGGTGCGTCCCGATTCCGATTTAACGCTCGAAGCCTTAGCTGAGCGCGTTTCAGCGCTGGAGTCTGGTTGTTCTGCGGTTGCACATGTGATTTCAGATGGTGGAACTTCTAGCGTGCGACCTTCGGCCACTTCGGTTGATGTGAATCCGGCAGCTCCGGCTTCGCAAAAACCTACGCCTGTTTCTTTTCAGGAGCCCGCGGTTTCAGCTGCAGCTTTCGCTTCGGTTTCTGCTTCTCAGGCACCACAAAAGCATGATGAAGTTGCAACACCTGCGTCCGTGAACCAAGTGACCGCACCTACCGGTTTTGTGAATCGACAGACTGCACCAACAACTGCTCAACAACCCATCCAGCAAGTTTCTGGACAGCCGAAGACTCAGGGAGCTGTTACCAGTTCGGCGGGTGCGCCCACTTCGCCAGGTGCGACCGTTTCGCCAGGTGCACCAGAATCAGCAGGGACGGGAGCAAAGCTTTCTGAGCAAATGTTGAACAGCTTGCAAAATCCTGCAACTTTGCAGCGTATTTGGCAGGCTGCACTTACTACTTTAAAGAAAGAAAAAGCAGCTCATGGCGTATTGTTCTTAAATACGCGGGCTGTATTAGACCGCGATAATGCGGTTGTTCGCATTGAATTTCCTGCGGAGAATTCGTTTGCTTACAAAACGGCGCAAAAGGCAGAAATCCAGGATGCCCTTGCGGCAGCTTTAACGCAAGCGAGCGGAACACCGCTGCCGTTTGTGCTTGCGCAGGCAGGGTCTACTGTTGCGGCCCCTGTTCGTGCAGCAAACGTAGCGGCTGCTCCTGTCCTACCCACGGCAGCTCCAGTTCAGGCCAATCCAGTTCAATCGGCTCCTGCACAAATGGCATCAGCCCAGCCTGCTCCTTCGGCAGCATCAGCTCCTACGGTAGCGCCAATTCCTACGTATGAAGCGCCCGCTCCTTCGGTAACACCCGCTCCTGCAGCAGCGCCAGCGTACGAGCCAATGCCAGTGGATGCTTACGGCGATATGCCGCCCTATGACGACGAACCTTATCCTGAGTCGCAGTCCGATGTTTCCACGCCTACCATTTCGCCTTCAACCAAAAAAGCTCCCGTTGAAGACGAAACTGCCTGGGAGGCGCTTTTAACGCAAAACTTTGGCGAAAACATTGTGTTCGAAGAGCTAGATGACTAAGGCGAACAGGTCACTTATTCGGTACAATACGTAATCGCGTCTGACGGATGCTTGGCGAAGAAAAAGACGCTCAATAAAGGAGAGCCTTATGGATATGAAGAAAATGATGAAGCAAGCTCAGCGTATGCAGCTTGAGTTGGCTCGCGCTCAGGAAGAACTCAAAGAAATGACTTTTGAAGCCACCGCTGGTGGTGGCATGGTGAAGGCTGTTGCCAAAGGCGACGGTTCCGTGGAAAAAGTAACTATTGATCCTGAGGCCGTGGATCCCGAAGACGTTGAAATGCTGGAAGACATGGTGTGCGCAGCGGTCAACGAAGCATTGCGTGGTGTTGCTGAACTGGGCAATCAGCGCATGAGCGCCATTACAGGTGGCATGAAAATTCCTGGCATGATGTAGGCGAAGTACGGTGTATTCAGCCCCATCTATTCAAAAACTTTTAGATGAACTTGAGCGACTTCCGGGCATTGGCCCGAAGTCTGCTCAGCGTATGGCATATTGGATTCTCAACGCTGACCGTGCCACGGCAATGCGTTTGTCTGAAGCGATTGCTGAAGTGAAGGACACGGTTCATTTTTGTTCAAGGTGTTTCAACTATGCCGAAGATGATTTATGCGAAATCTGTGCTTCTTCAAAGCGAGATGCCTCGATTCTTTGTGTGGTGAGCGAACCGCGCGATATTCCGCCCATTGAGCGAACCGCTGTTTTTTCAGGTGTATATCACGTGTTGGGTGGTGCGCTTTCTCCTATGGAGGGCATTGGTCCAGATGATTTACACATAGCTGACCTCATGAAACGTTTGGCGGCTGAGCCTATTGAAGAAGTAGTCTTGGCAACAAACCCCAATGTTGAAGGCGAAACAACCGCTGCCTATCTGGCACGTTTGATTAAGCCACTGGGAATAAAGGTCACGCGTTTGGCGAGTGGTCTGCCAGTTGGGGGAGACTTAGAGTTTGCTGACGAAGTAACCCTGGGTCGTTCTTTAGAAAATCGCCAGGTCCTTTAAACCAAAAACCAGAAAACCAGAAAACTCAGAGGGACGTGTCTTTTGGCACGCGACCGCATGCCAAAAGACACGTCCCCTTTTCTGATTTCCGGCTTTACTTCAAGAAATCCATTACGGCTTTTTCTATGCTTTCGGTGTCGCTTTCAATAGTTGTGTTGAAGCGTAGCGGCATGCTATCCAAAGAAGCCAACCCTGCAGGAATGTTGTGCTGGTTGGTTTCTTTGGCAATCAAATCGTTTAACTGGCAGCCAGTAAGTGCCGCAACTTCTGCGGGAAGTTCTTCGTTCGGCGCAAGTTTATGCAATGCGCGATACACATTGTTTCCAAATTTTGCCCAATGAGCAGTGCTAACTACCAGCACTGGGTTTTCGCCACGCAGGTTTTCGGCGGTAGCATAGGCTACGGCAGTGTGCGGGTCTAAGAGGTAGTTGTGTTGCTGGAACACTTCGCGGATGGTTTCTAAGCAGCTTGCGTTGTCTATAGAATCGGCGGCAAACGTATTACGCACCGCTGCAAATGTTTCTTGGTCAATGCGGAAGTTGCCTTTAGTGTTTAAGCTGTCCATCCAGTCGCGAATTTTCTCCGCATTGCGCCCCGTCAGCTCAAACAGCTGACGTTCCAAATTGGAAGACACCAGAATGTCCATGGATGGCGATGGCGTAAGCACAAATTCGCGGTCAACAATGTGATAGCTCCCCGTGTTGATGAAATCCGTAAGCACACGGTTCTCATTGCTTGCGCAGAAAAGCATATCGATGGGTGCGCCCATTTGCTTAGCGTACCAGGCAGCTAAAATGTTGCCAAAATTTCCCGTCGGAACACACACATCAAGCAAGTCGCCAGCAGCTAGCTTTCCTTGGTGTACTAGTTCCGCATAGGCAGACAGGTAATACACTACCTGGGGCAATAGGCGTCCCCAATTGATGGAATTAGCGCTGGAAAGAGAAACGCGGTGTTCGCCGAGCAGTTGTTCGGCGAATTTTTCGTCGCCAAACACCTTCTTTACGCCCGTCTGGCAATCGTCAAAGTTGCCCGCGACCCCCCAAACAAAAACATTCTCACCTGTTTGCGTGAGCATCTGTTTGCGCTGAATGTCGCTGACACCGTCGGCGGGGTACAGCACACCAATGTGCACACCTTCGGCATCTTTAAAACCTTCCAGTGCCGCTTTGCCTGTGTCGCCCGAAGTGGCAACCAAGATTAAAAAGTTGTGATCAAGTTGACCGCGCTTTTGCAAAGCTTGCGCGCTGGCAGAGAAGAATTTCGGCAAACACTGTAGAGCCATGTCCTTAAAAGCACTGGTAGGACCATGCCATAGTTCCAGAACATGGGTGTTTGCATTGAGGCTGGTGATGGGGCAAATTTCTTCGGTGTCAAAGTTTGAGCCATATGCTTGCGACATAAGTGCATCAACTTGATCGGCAGGTAAGTCGACCCCAAAAGCTTTATACACGGTGGCAGCACGCTGGGCGTAGGACATTTCTGCCAACTGCAGGATTTCGTCCAAAGAAAGCGAAGGAATGTTATCTGGAACATATAAGCCGCCACCAGGAGCAATGCCATTGATAACGGCCTCAGTAAAGGGTACGCCTTGCGTGTTCAAACCACGCGTATCGCGGTACAGATTAGTTTTCTTGTTGGCTGGCGTAGCAGTAGCCTGGGTGTTCTGGGGTGTGGGTGTGTTCTGGGGCGTGTCTTTCATGATGCTCCCTTCGCTTTGCGTAACCAGCTTATATTACCATCGTGCGCTCATAACTTTTTGCGCATATATAAGTTTTGCGGTCATTTGTAATCGCTGGGTTCCATTTACTCAAGCAACAATGGGTATAGTTGAAGCACTTGAGGATATTGCTAGAAAGGGTACATCAATGAGTTGTCCTATCAATGTTCGGATTATTTCGAAATCCGAAGTAGAGTCTTTGTTGACGCCCGAAGATGTAATTCATGCGGTTCAGGAAACGTTTAAAGCTTTGGGCGAAGGTCAAATTAATCACCCCGTGAAAGAGCCCATGTGGATGGGTGAACACAACGACAACATGCTGCTTGCTATGCCTGCGCATGTGAAGAACAAAAAGGTCGTAGGCGTGAAATGGGTGAACATGTTTGCTCATCAGCAAGAGGGAATTCCTTCCTCCTACGGCAATATTTTGATTTTGAATCACGAAGAAAACGGTCAACCCTATGCACTCATGGAAGCCAGCCCCATTACCTATATGCGAACTGCTGGTGGTCATGCTGTTGTTGCAGCTCAGTATTTGGCACGCAAGGATTCCAAGGTGTTGGCGATTATCGGCTGCGGCGAAGAGGGTAAAGCGGGAGCTCGCGGTTTTCTGGCGGCTTTCCCAGGGCTGAAAGAGTTGCGCTTGTGCGATACGAACCCAGCAGCATTGGAACGTATGAAGGAAGAATTTGGTAACTGCGTACAGGTGACGTTCTGCGCGAATGCGCAAGAAGCTGTAGAAACTGCAGATATGGTACTTATTGTGACCACGGCGCGTGTTCCCTTGGTGAAATATGCTTGGTTGAAGCAGGGAAGCTTTGTTGCAGGGTTGCATGCGTTTTACGATATGGATCCTGATATTTCCCAAAAAGCAGACAAGTGGTTTTTCGGATCGAAGGAAACAGACTTCCATCAAATTATTGAAGCGCCGTTCTTTAAAGATTTCGGGCTTTCTATGGAAAGAGTGACGGGTGACTTGGGTGAAGTTGCCACGGGGCAAATTTCAGGACGCGAAAACGACGACGAGATTATTCTATATACCCACATGGGCATGGGTGCGTTAGACATCATGGTAGGCAACATGGTGTATCAGCGCGCTATTGAACAGGGAATAGGGAAGGTGATTGACCTTTCGTAGTTTGCATTTCCGCAACCTTCTATTCACAACTTCCTAACTAGATAAGAGCACTTCAAGAGGAAAGGAGGAAGCGCATGCGCGCTTGCAAACCGTACGTTTTGTCATTTCTGATGGGTGGGGTGTACTGCCTTATTGGTCAGATATTCTTTACTTTATGGTCGCCTATTATGGGGCCTTCTTACACGATGCCAGCTACGTTGCTTTCCATGGGCGTTGTGGGCGTGATTCTTTTTATTGCAGGAATTCACCAAAAACTGGCTGAACACACTGGCTGGGGATCCATCCTGGTGTTCAACGGCTTTGCCTGCGCTCTAGCTTCAGAATTCGAAGAGGGTGCCAAAGAGGGCGGCACAAAAGAGGGCGCAATGCGTTTGCTGGATTTGTTCCTTTGGGTAGTAGGAACAGGTGCGCTGCTGGCAATTATTGTTGCAGTTGCAGCGTATTTCATGGTGTAAGGAGTATCTGATGGAAGCTTTGATTCCTTTTGTTGCAGCGTTTTTCATTGGCGGGGCAATTTGCGCACTGTTCCAGGTTATTCAAGATTGTACGCATTCCATTCCGCCGAAGATTTTATTGGTTGGTATTGGTGCAGGCGCTTTGGCGGCTGCTTTGGGCATCATGGGTGCTTTGGGCAGCGTTGCTGGCGCGGGTACGGGCATTTTGGTCATTGGTTTTGGCGAAGCGGTATATATGGCCATTCAGCAGCTATGTGGCGGTGACTGGAGTGGCATTGTGACCAATTTGATAGTCCTTATTCTGTTCTGTTTGATGGGTGCCGTTGCTGGTGCGGGGCATCTGGCGCGCGTACGCAAACAAGAAGAACAAGACTAAGAGAATAAAAACTGCGTGGAGAAGAAGTTTAGCCTTTGTAAAATTTCCTTTACGTTCATGAATTCCCCTGGAAATTCTAAGGTAGCGCGCTATATTGAGCGCGTAACCGAGGTAGTTAGAAAGGAGGAACCATGAAAAAGACTATGGACGCACAAAAGCGAATTGCCCTGATTGCTCACGACAACAAAAAGCGTGAACTGGTGGATTGGTGCGTAAAGCACAGGGATGTGCTGAGTAGGCACTTCTTGTGCGGTACGGGAACCACGGCTCGCCTGGTGGCTGATGCGGCAAACTTGCCTGTTAAGGCCTATAAGTCTGGTCCATTAGGCGGCGACCAACAGGTTGGTGCACAAATTGCCAACGGCGAAATTGATGTGCTGATTTTCTTTTCCGATCCGCTGGAAGCCCAGCCGCATGATCCAGACATCAAGGCATTGGTGCGTATTTCTACGGTGTATGACATTCCTATGGCAAACAATCGCGCCACGGCTGATTTTCTTATCACCAGCGGTTTCATGTCTTCGCCGTACGAACACGAAGTTATTGACAGCGAAGGCAACGCTGACGAACGTGCCGAACGCATGAAGGAACACTAAGTTCGGCATGTTCGGTACGATTGGTTCGTTCGGTACATTCGGGAAGTTCAGTACGTTCGACACATAAAACAATCTAAAAATTCACCCTTCCTTTTGAGGCCTGTTGCAGAAGTAACAGGTTTTTCTTTTTGTGCCTCAAACCGTTTTTTTGGGGTTGATTCCCTTATAAACAACGCAGCTATCTAGATTCGACACTTGTTCAACACATGCGTTCATTTGTTGCATTCATTCGCTGAACAAATTTCGCGAAATTTTCAACGCCTCTTTTGACGAGCTCGGAAAGGCCGAGCTCCCGTTCGAAAGGGGTTCTTTATGAAAGAGACCAAAAAAGCTGACTTTACCAAACAAGTCACAACCTACTGCCATTTGCTTCAATCCGTCCCGTTAGCTCTTGCTGTTCAAGCCTTGAACAGGTTTGCTAAGAACCGCAAGGAGGTGTCGATGTCGGGGTATGGCTCTCAGCGGGGTTGGAAAATATCGCAGGTGGAACGCCTGATCGGTTTGCCACGCCGCGATATCCAACGTGCATGCTATGCCGGTAAGGGCGGCGTCGACATTGTGGCACCTGCAGATACTACGTGGGGTCGTCGCCTTTACAGCAAAGAAGACTTGGCGTGGCTGTTTTTGGTGAAGCTCTACAAGGATGAAGGCTATAGCTTGCCTGAGATTTCAAAGATGCTCAGCGGTGAGAATCTAAATGATCTACGAAGCGAACTCAAAACACAGCTGCATCGTTTAATGGAACGGTTGGAAGAGGCAAAGCTGCAGTACTTCCGTGCACGTTCGCTGCTGAGTGCGTTGGATGAAAAGCGCGAGGCAGCAACCGACGGGCCACTTGCAGAATGCGTGCAAGAGCAGGCTTTGAACGGTTTTCTTACTTATTTCAGGGAAGCACGCCGCTGCAAGGATAACGAAAGAAAGTGTGACGAAGGCCCTGATCATGCTTCTTCGGAAAACGCTGATGCAAAAGTGGAGGCTGACAGCATCGCTTCATTGGAAAGCATGCTGAATGAGCCAGGTATCGACCTTGCAATTGAGCTTTGGGCAGGACCGGGCGCATTTGACGCGCTCGTGGAAGCACTTTGGGATGAAGAAGACCCAGTAAGTCCAAACATTAAGGAGGAGTAAATGGAAGAAATGGCAAAGAAAAATGAGGTAGGAGGGAACTCTTTGCAGTTAATTGCACGCATTGTGATGATTGTTGCAGCTATTTGGCTTTTAGTGTTGAAGCATAAGGCAAAAGACGGGGCAAAAATGAAACTTTAGCAAATCCTGAGATTCAACAGTAAAGCGTTAGATGATACTTGATAGGAGGAAGAATGAAAAAACTTGTTTTAGCTGTTGTTGCTTGCATGATTACCGTAACACTTGCGGGTTGTGGCAGTGCGCAGCAAGGCGCGGGTGGAAGTGAGTCTACTCCAGCGCCTGCAAATGAGATGGAAGCAATTATCGCTGAGACACAAGTAGATTTTTTTGCAACATCACAGAAGCTTCTTGATGAGCAAGAAAAACTCTTTTCCCAGGTGGGGGACACCTACGAAGGTTGCTTGCAAAACATAGAATCTATTCAAGCTTGGTATGACTTGGTGGTCAGTGAAACGGAAAGCTTGGCCGACAGAGCTGTCGAGCAAGGAAGAAAGTACTACCAGGCAGTTGTTGATAATGTAGATGTAACAGATGAACGTGAACTCGAGAAAGCTACGGAGGGCTTCTACGATGAAATCTACGAAGACGCTTGGGATGACTATCATGATGCCATCTACGAAGATGCCTTCGACGAAATGTATGACGCATATTACGACGGAATCTTAGATGAGGCGTTTGACGTAATTCCGTACAAAGAAGCTTATGATGTTAGCAGTGATGCTTTAATTGGAGGGTTGGCATGGCTGAAGAAACGAAGCGTTTAGATGAGGTTACAGCTGGGAAAATATTGGACGCCATCTATGAAAAGGCGATAGAGGGAGTTCCGAAAGTGAGTCGTTCTGTTGAAGAAATGGCGCAAGACTACCTTTCTAAGTGTGACACTGCTGAGCGTGCAGCAAAAGCTCTCGCAAAAAATCAGGTATTGAAATGTGGAACCTCAGGATTCATTACTGGTTTAGGAGGTCTCATTACCTTACCTGTCGCCGTGCCAGCAAACATCGGCAGTGTTTTGTATGTTCAAATGAGAATGATTGCTGCAATAGCAAAAATAGGTGGATATGACATCAACAGTGATCAGGTTCAAACAATGATATACATTTGCCTAACTGGACAATCTTTGGCTGATGTTGCTAAAGGGGTTGGTATTCAGATTGGAGGCAAGACTTTTCAGGCTGCAGTAAAGAAGATACCAGGCGCTGCCCTGGTAAAAATTAATCAAAAGATTGGCTTTCGTTTGCTTACGAAATTTGGAGAAAAAGGTCTAATTAACATTGGGAAGCTTGTTCCGATCGTAAGTGGCGTTATTGGGGGCGCGTTTGATGTAGCTTCTACCTCAGTAATTGCAAAAAACGCAATCAATATGTTTATCTACGATACGAACCCCGACGGATCGTCTGTGACTAGCGAAGAGTATCTCGAAGCAGAAGAGTATGACGTGGAAGATAACAGTCTTTTGGTTTGAAAAGCTACCTACTTTCATACTAGGTCACCTAATTACAGAAATAACTACATGTTTGCAGCACAATATTAATTAAGAAAGCGGCAAATCAAACTTTTATTCAGAAGTTTATAAATCATAGGCTTAAAGCCTAAAAACGAATAGAGTGGAGTTAAAGTATGCCACGGAATTTAACTCTATCTTTAAATGCGCGACGTTCTATTCAAATTGATAGAATAGTTTTAACATGAGATTCGTTTCGCAAAACATCATCCTACAAACCGACCGCCTCATCCTTCGTCCATGGAAGGTGGAGGACGCGCCTGCGCTTTATGAACTAGCAAAAGATCCAGAAATTGGAACGAAAGCGGGTTGGTCGCCGCATCGAAGTGTTAATGAGAGCGCGCAGGTTATCAAAGAAGTCTTTTCTGCACCACATACTTTCGCAATAGTTGAGCGCGATACCAACAAGCTTATGGGAGCTGTGGGGCTGAATGCACCAGAATTATCCCAGGTAGCTGGGGAACACGAAATGGAGTTGGGGTACTGGGTGGGCACTCCGTATCAGGGTAAAGGGTACGCAACCGAAGCTTCCCAGGAAGTCATTCGCTATGGATTTGAGAATCTCAAGTTGTCGGCCATATGGGCAACGTACTTTTCTGATAACGAAGCTTCGCACCGCGTACAAGAGAAGCTTGGCTTTGTGTTCCATCACACGTTTGAAATGTATGACGAAATTACCCAGAAGACGCGCACAGTTGTGGCTCAGAAGATTCAAAACCCACAACGAGATTAACTTTTCGTATCAAAAGTGTTGCGTGATACAGCGCTTCATACTATAAAAGTCCGTCGGAAGTTTTGACGGACTTTTTGTTTTGTTTGCGACAGGCGTTGCGCATTGGGGCAATGCTTGTGATGCCCAGGAGGGGAATAATGGCGGAATTATTGGAAGCATTGATGCTGGTTTGCTTCGGTTTGTCGTGGCCAATGAATGCTCTGACGGCTTGGCGGGCACGGACTGCAGTGGGCACGAGCTGGCAATTTTTGCTGTTAATCACGATGGGCTACGTAGCTGGTATCGCAGCCAAGTTTGTAAGTGGACATATCAATTGGGTGCTCATTGTTTACTTCATCAATATCGCAACGCTGTTAGTGAACTGGGCTATCTATGCGCGAAACCTGCGCCTGGATGCACACACCAGCGGTAGCGACCGTTCGTTATGACTGTTCGATATGGCGAATGCTGGGAATCAGCCACGTCAAAAGAGCTAAAAGCAACATTATTGTTCCAGCTCCTGTAAACCATGCGGGAGCTCCTATTGAGTCGGCAAACAATGCAGATACTACTAGTCCAAGCGGCATAGCCCACGAAGAGATAGCGCCGTACAAACCAAATACACGCCCCAGATATTCAGGAGGAATCTTTTCTTGCATAAGTGCAACCTGAGGACCTGAATATAGAGGAGAGCTTAGCCCCATGAGAAAATTCATGGCTAGAAACGCGATGAAGCCTTGTGTATCAAGCAAGCCAGAAGCAAGGGTCGCTACTCCGTACAAGCCCGTTGCTGCAACCAGCATAAGAGCTCTGTTTTTAATACCGCCCGTGCTAGCCAGAAGCACTGAACCTGCAATCATTCCTACCGAAAAAATGATTTCGGCTAAAGCTGCATCGCTTGTCGCTCCTCCAAAGTGGTCAAGCGTCATGATGGGGAACAGCGCTGAAATAGGCGCGAAAGCTAAGGTGAAGGCGAAACCACACCATAAAAGAGCAAACAAACCCTTGTAGTTACGTAAGACCTTGTATCCGTCTGCTGTTTCTTTGAGAAGAGCTGCCCATTGTGTCTTGAGGCTTCCCAAAGCCGGCTTTTTAGCGCTTTGGTTGTTGAGAGCCTGGAGACCAGGGTCATATGAATCATTGTCAGCTGGTGTGTTCGAAGAAAAACCGCCTACATTTACTTTCGCAACAAGCACTGCCACCGAAGCAAACAGCGCACCAATCACATCCAGAAAAATCATTGCCGTGAGCCCCCAAAGGGGATAAATCACCGCAGCAACGGCGGTACCTAAAATGTAACCACCAGATTGAACCATCTGCGTTATCCCAGCTAGACGTGTTAAATGTTCAGGTGGGGCAACCAAAGGAGTAAGTGCCTGAAAGGCAGGGGTATAAAAAGCGGTACCTATGGCTCGGAAAAAGAGGGCTACCATAATAACCCAGAGGGGCAATTCACCCATGAATGACGCTACCGCAACAACCGCACTAACTGCTGCTATAAACAGGTCTGATCCAATGAGAGAAACTTTCAGTGGTAGTCGGTCTACGATAGTTCCTGTAAACATTCCAAATAAAGCAAAAGGAAGAAAGGCAATCAGGGAAGCTAAGGAAAGCATGCTAGGCGAATTGGTAGTGAGCGTGATGTGCCAGATGAAGCCCATTTGCATAATGGAGCTTGTGAGAACAGAAATCAGTTCACCGCCCCACACAAGACCAAGTTTGAATTTCCAGGAATTGCTGTACATGGTAGCTCTTTCGAAAGGCGCCTAGCAGAGTTGTCAAGGAGAGAATAAAAGCGCCCCAGGTGGGGCGCTTAGGATTTATGGTGGTCGGCGAGGGATTTGAACCCCCGACCTTGTGCTTGTAAGGCACCTGCGCTCCCGCTGCGCCAGCCGACCAAATACGCACGCTTGAACATGCGAATACGCATTCTCTCACAGATTCACCTCCGCTGCAAGTCTCTTTTTCTCTGAATCATTTTGAGTTGTTTTAAACCTTTTGATAGAAGGCGTTGGGTTTCTGCAAGGTTTTTGCTGGACGGCTGTGGGAATGCCGTTTGATTAAGAAGAAATGCCTGTTTGTTTTTGCGCAAAACGCCGTCTGTTTTCAACAAGATTTTGCAGTCGTCTTGTCAACCTCCTGCTGAATGACGTTATCACAATGGACCTCGTCCAACGAAGAGGGAGAACAAGTGGTAACGAAGCGAAGAAAAACTCTAATCCTCGGCATACTTTCAGGAATCCTCTGTGCAATTTGCGTGCTCTTGTACACGTACGGGTTGGAAAGCCAGGCCGAAGCCGAACGAGCCGAAGCGTTGGCTCGTTATGGCGGAGAACAGCTAGAAGTCTGCGTAGCAACCAGAGACATTGCAGCAGGCGAAACGCTTGAACCATCTGCTGTAGAAACAAAAATGTGGCTCGTAGACCTTTTGCCGCAAGGTGCTGTTAGTTCAAGCGCTGAAGTGGTGGGAAAAGAAGTCGGTTCTCCTATTTATGCCGGCGAAGTGATTACTTCCAAACGTTTTGAAGCACAAAGCGCAGCGCTGGACATTCCTGCGGGGCTTGCTGCGGTAAGCGTTCCTGCGAAAGATGTTCAGGCGGTAGGCGGAAGTGTTTCGCCTGGTATGAAGGTGGATGTATACGCAACAGGCAGTACTTCCACCAGTCTTATTGTGTCAAGTGCTTTGGTTATTGCTACAAGCGCTGAAACCGAGGGACTCTCGGGGAACTCTTCTTCGTGGGTTACGTTAGCGGTTGAACCCGAAAAGATCCAGGAACTAGTAACCGCAGCTCAAACCACAGAACTGTATTTCGTAATTCCGGGTGCAGATATAAGCACAAATTCACAAGCGGCAACGGAAGAGTTCCCTAAAGACAATGCTTCTGAAGAAAGCGATGCACCATCTATCGAAGAATCAACTGAAAACGAAGCATTAGATTCTCAGTCGAACAAAGCAGCTGAACAAAACTTCACCGAAGCTTTAGATGGCCTTAAAGATGAGGAGGCATGATGAGCAAAATTGCATTATGCGTAGATGCTGAAAGCCTAAAACACCCAGATCTTATTGGTCTTGAGGGCGAAGCGCTGTTATCCCAAAACTGGCTGCTGCCCTTTTCTTCCGCTGATGAAGCGCGGCGAAGCCTTAAAAACAACTCTGAGGTGGGGGAGGTTTGGGTTGCATCTTGTGACGACATGGATAGCGTTAATCTGGCGGCAGCTCTCAAACAAGACAATCCTTTAGCTCCTGTTCGCTTAGTGGCGTTTCAAGGGTCGGGTTCTTTGTATAGTAGGGCGCAGGCTGCTCATATTGACGAAGTTCTTACGAAACAAACTTTCCCTGAGCATTACGCAAAAGAAAAAAGACGCAGATCAGTACCGTCTGCTGCACCAGCATGCAGCTCAAAATCTTCTCCGGTTTCTGCTTCTGAACAGCCTGTCAAGGCAAACACTACAGCTGTCACCACGCAAGTGATTGAAAAACCGTCTGAAAAGACAGCGTTTCTTCAGGAAAAAGGCAAGAGAACCTTCTTGTTTCCCGTGGTAAGCGGAAGCGGAGGCGCAGGTAAAAGTACCGTTTCGGTTCTATTGGCAATTCTTGCGCAGCGCAAAGGGTATAAAACGCTGCTACTAGACTTTGATCTGCAATTTGGCGATGCGAAATACATGCTTGGTGTTGGTGAGACACTTACTTCTGAAGAAGCGCTTAGAAACCCTGCGCGCATACATGATTTAAAGCCAACATCAGACAAGCCAGCTTTATTGGCGGCTCCTGCTCATCTTGAGCAAGCTGAATACGTCATTCGCCATGCTGGGAAACTGCTGGATCTTCTTGCAGACAAGTTCGAAGTCATCATTGTGAACACCGGTGCCTTCTGGAACGATGAGCACGCCATTCTTCTTGAGCGAAGTTCCAGAACGCTCTTTTTAATAGATCAACGGGCTTCGTCTTTGCGTGCATGTAAACGCGCCATAGAACTGTGCACGCGATGCGGTATCGCTACAACGCCATTTCTCTTTGTGGCAAACCGGGTTGCTCGCGGGTCTTTGTTTACCTCAATCGACATAAGCTGCGCATTGGGAGGCGCTTCTGCAGCGGAGATTGCCGAAGGTGGGCCAGAAGTAGAAGAACTGTTGGGGGTTGGATTACCTCAGGATTTGATAAGTGAAAACAACAACTTAGTAGTCAGCTTAGAAAAGCTATTGAGCGAAATTATTCCTCAAACGCAGCTTGGAGGCAGTTCCTTCGAACTACAAAGTCAGCCAAAGGGCTTGTTTGGAAAGTATCGTTCGCGCAGAAGACGAGGCGAATTATGAGCTTGCTCGAACGCGTACAAGCAGCTGGTAACGTTGCCCCTACATCATTGCGTGAAGTGGATTTGCTCGACACGCTCAAAGGCTGGATCAGCAGAACCATTTCCCTGGATACTCTTGCCGCAATGGTAAAAAGTAACCCCGAACAAGCACGTAGTGAAATCAAAAGCATTTGTAGGGAAGCTTTTCAAACAGTGACGTTTTCCCAGCTCTCCTTAAGCGAACAAGAACGCTTGATGGAAAATCTGATTGACTCCATCTTTGGGCTTGGGCCTTTGGAAGGCTTGCTTGCGGATGAGTCGGTTACTGAAATCATGGTTAATGGTACGCGTAGTATTTACTACGAAAAGGCAGGAGTGCTTTTTCGAAGTGGCTTAAAGTTCGAATCCGATGAACAGGTTCGAGCGCTTATTGACAGAATTCTGAGCCCCTTGGGCAGGCGGATTGACGAAGCTTCTCCTATGGTGAGCGCTCGGTTGTCGCAGGGTCATAGAGTTCACGCAATTATTCCGCCTTTGGCACTTGATGGACCAGTGCTTACTATTCGAACGTTTAGTTCTCACGTTATAACGCTCCAGGATATGGTGGAGTCCAAGTCTATTGATACTAAGTTGCGTGTCTTTTTGATTCAAGCAGTTCAGAAGCGCAAAAATATCGCAGTCACCGGCGGCACAGGCAGCGGAAAGACAACACTTCTTAATGCGCTATCGTGCCATATTTCGTCCAGCGAAAGAATCATCACTATTGAAGATTCTGCCGAACTGCGCTTTTTGGAACATCCTCATGTGGTTCGTCTTGAGGCTCGGCCCCGTAGCGCAGAAGGCACCGGAGAAGTTTCTATTAGAGACTTGGTTATAACCTCTCTTCGCATGAGACCAGATCGTATCATCGTGGGTGAATGTAGGGGCGGCGAAGCGTTGGATATGCTTACTGCCATGAATACGGGTCATAGTGGCTCTTTAACAACGCTTCATGCAAATTCGCCTGCTGAGGCAATTTCGCGACTAGTAACCCTGGTTCGTTATGCGGCTGAGTTGCCTGTTGACGTTATTGAATCCCACATAGCGAGCGCCTTGGACTTGATTGTACAAACTGCGCGTTCAAGTGACGGTTCTCGATTTGTTTCCGAGGTAGCATCTATCTCTTTTGATCAGGAAGAACGTTGTTGCAAGGTTGAAAAGATATACACGCGTAGCGTTACGCAGGCCGAGGGTATCTGGCATTTGGACTATTGTCCTGAAAGCCGAAGGGGAGCTTGCTATGACACTTGAAATCATAACAACACCCCTAGGTGCTCTAGCGGCACTCTTTGCTTTTGTTAGTGCGTTTGCTCTCTCTGGGGTTGTGGCAGAAAAGGTAAAGCAAGTTAAGGCTACTAAGGCCTCAAGTGATTTGGCTTTGACTGCTGCGCAATCAGATCAAAGGGGCATACTTCAAAACGCATTCGTAGCAAAGGTCTTGCGAAGGGGTTTTGCCCTTTTGAAAGGTGTTGCTCGGAAGTTACTTCGTATGTCTAAGGTTTCCAGAATCGTTCGTGATGCTGAAGAACTTTTGGTTGTCCGTGGATCTTTTACCACTCCTGAAGCTCTTCTTTCGGTGATTTTAGCGGTGCTTTTTTGTGTAGCGCTAGTGGGCAGTTTTCTTGGTCAAACACCTATCTTTGGGTTTGCGGCAGCATTTTGTGTAGGTGGTTCCTTTTGTGCGCTGGTCAATACTGCAAAAGAACGCCGGCGCAATGCATTACGCGAAGCTGTTCCCGAAGTCTTGCGCAGCATGGAAGTTTGCTTTCGAAGCGGCTTTTCCCTTCACCAAACGTTTCAGCAGATAGCGCAAGAATCATCAGGGCCTATGGAAAGGCTCTTTAGTAGAGCCACGAACGCACTTGAAACAGGGCAAACCACCAGTGAAGCACTTAGACTTCTTCAGCGTGAAGCCGCCGTTCCCGAACTTTCGTTTATCGCTATGGCTCTTGATGTACAGCATCAAACAGGGGGCAGTATGGGCAAGGTTCTTGAATCGGTGCGCGAGTCAGTAGAAAGCGAGCTCGAACTTATGCGTTCTTTGAAAGTTCAAACGGCTCAGGCAAAGCTCTCTGCGCGAATAGTAAGCATTATGCCCTTTGCGCTTGTAGGCCTATTTTCCCTGGTTAGCGAGGATTTTCTAGCGCCCTTCTTTAGTTCAGTGCTGGGATTTGCCCTTATGACAGTGGCGCTCTTAATGCTTGCTGCGGGTGTTTTCATGGTGCGACGCTTGCTGAAAGTAGAGGTAGATTTATGAACGGTTTGGTCTTACATACGCCAGTGATTCTTTTGACAGGAGCCTATACAAGCGCTCTTCTTGCTGGTGGGTTCTTAGGCACCTACTTCTTCAAGCGTAGAGAGCAGGGATACTCTCGTAAGCGTTTACGTAGTGCGGTACTGTATGAGGCTTCTTCAGGGTCGTCTAAGAAGCATGATTTAGTTGAAACAATCATTCAACAATTAATAAGGGTGAGTCAGGAACAGGCTTTTAGCAAAAACGGCATGCCAAGAAGGTCTCTCAAGGTGTCACAGGAAAAGAAACAGTGGCTTTCTCTTCACACCAAAAGAGCTGGAATTGGTAATCAGGTTTCACCTGCCGGTTTTGCTCTTGCACGCGTGCAGAACCTCTTCTTAGCTGGCGGTTTGGGTTTTCTAGGAGGTTTTCTTTTCTCGGGGGAGCTTGCCTATCTTCTGTGCTTTGTGGGTGCATGCATAGGCTGGCATCTTCCAACTTGGGCAATAAAAACAAGAGAAAAAGAGCGGAGTGAAGAGCTTGAGCGCCATTTGCCAGAAATGCTGGAAGTTGTGGCTCTGGGCTTAAGAAGCGGACTTTCTTTTGATCGAAGCCTCGACTTATACATTCAGCACTTCAATTCGTTACTGGCGCAAACCGCAGGGACGGTAAGAAGGCGTTGGCTAGTAGGGCTCAGCACACGTGAGGACGCTCTTCGCGATTTAGCAGAAAGTTATGACTCTCTTCTTTTAGCACGGGTAGTCCACAACATTATTCGTTCATTGAGATTCGGATCCTCCCTTGCACAAAACCTGGAAGAGTTGGCAGCTGAGGCAAGGGCTACGTGTAAAGCCCATCGCCAAGAGCAGGTTGCAAAGGCTCCAATCAAAATGATGATTCCTACGGGTGTGCTCATGCTTCCGGCAATGCTTCTTTTGGTTTTGGGTCCTGTCCTTTTAGAGCTAATGGGTGAATTCTGATGGAAAGGAGTGGGTATGAACACGAAAAACAATCTGCTGGTGAAACCACGGGAAAGAGGAATGGTTTTACTTCGCAAAGTGCACGAAAAGCTACAGAATACGCGTCAACAGCTTCGGGAAAAGTATATTTGCCAACAAGCAAAAGGCTATGTGCATTATTCGCGCTTACAGAGAAAACTGCAGGAAGAAAGCGGGCAAGGAACCACCGAATACGCCATCTTAGTAGGTGTTTTGGTGGTCATAGCCATCATTGCAATCACGCTATTTCGTCCCAAGATTCAAGAACTCTGGACCGCCATCGCAGACGGTATCAATTCACTTTAATAGCTCAGCAAATTAGGCGTGTTTCCAAAAACGAAAGCGGTCAGTCAACAGTTGAGTATGCGCTCATGCTTGCAGCTTTTTTGGCGGTCATAGTAGCTGGTGGAGCTGCTTGGAACTTTTTGCGCGAAGGAACCTTAGTACAACACGCTCTTATGTCTGCTTCGCATCATGTTCAAATGACGTCTTTGGGGTCAATAGCCGACATCTTTTCGTATTAGTAATCGAACAGGGAATGCTCATGTTAAGAAACGAAAAAGGTCAAGCAACAATAGAGGCTGCATTCGTGTTGCCTTTTGCGTTGGTGCTTGTACTTCTGCTTATTCAACCAGGCATTCTGCTATATGACCGCATCGTAATGAAAGCGGCAGCAAGCGAAGGGTGTCGGCTTTTGGCAACCAATTCAGATTCCTTTGCGGCATCTGATGCTGAAGATTACATAAAGCGTCGCCTTGGTGCCGTTCCTCAGCAAGATTGCTTCCACGTGCATCGTCCTGAATGTAGCTGGGAGATCCAACTCAGTGGTAGCGAAAGTACGAAAGATACTTTCGTAACCATTACTAATGAAGCTAAACCGCTGCCTTTGTTCGATACAGGCGCTTCGCTTTTGGGTCTTCTTAATGAACGGGGAAATTTCGAACTAGAAGTACATGCGTCTTCGCAGACTCAGCCTTCTTGGGCAAAACAGGTGCTTTCGAAAGGAGGCCCTCGGGCTGCAGTAGGAGCGTGGTTGTATGCGAACTAGTACAAAAGACCAATTGCGAACCACGCAGAAACCTGCTTCGAAAACTCTTAAAGTGGTCACTACAAAGCCTTGCACCGAACACGCGACTAGGTTCGAACGAATCTTCTTTAAGGATGAAGGGTTTTCCACGGTTGGAGCAGCAGTTGCGCTTCTCATCACGCTGTCGCTTATTTTTTCGGCAGCACAGGTGTATCGAACGCATTCCGTTTCGGCCGACATCCAAAACATCGCAGACGCTTCGGTGCTCGCGGCGGAAAACGAAGTGGCTGAATTCATGATTGTGGCGCGAACAGCTGATGCAGTGCTTCTATCTCTTACGTTAACGGGGGTTGCCGCCTATGGGCTGGGTATTGCGGCGTTGTGTACGCCTGCAACCGCAACGTTGTCCGGAAAGCTTTTAGAGTTGGGCGAAAAAGTACTGGAGGCGCGGCAAAAGTTTTCTGAAAAGGTTACTGAGGGTTTGAACAAGCTACAAAAGGCTCTTCCGCTCCTGGCGGCTGCAAATGCTGCTGCGGTTGCACGCGAAAACGGCAACAGTGGTTCTTCGAATGTAGCTGGCACAGAAAAGCAAAGCGGAAACTCGGACTACGCAGCTTTTACGGTTCTGTTTCCTGCTGAGGGAAAGGAGATAGTTAACAGCAATCTAAAAGGAGTGAAAGAGCTTCAAGAGGGTGTTGCTAAAGATGCCGAGGCTATCAAAGAGGCGGCGGCTGAAGCGGAACGTGCGGCTAAAGAGGCGAACCAAGCGAAACTAAAAGCGTTTGAAGCAGACTGTGGAAATAATCCTGAGTACTGCATGTATGAGCGAGCTTCTTCGCTGGCTTCATTGAGCAGCGCTGAAAACCCACTTTACAGCAGTGTTGATACGTGGTCTTTCGAGATTGCGCTTAAACGAGCACAATCCTATTACCAGACGCGGCATTATGCAGAAGCGCCCCAGGGGTCTTCGGTTAATGAACGA
Source organism: uncultured Coriobacteriaceae bacterium (assembly GCA_949294735.1). Lineage (GTDB taxonomy): Bacteria > Actinomycetota > Coriobacteriia > Coriobacteriales > Eggerthellaceae > CASFII01. The sequence continues at coordinate 190,300 of CASFII010000007.1, forward strand.
GCAAACTCAGCGTTGCGAAAAATCTTTTATGACTATGCGGCTAAAGAAGTGGCAAAGGGCTATGTGCGCGAAACGGAGGATAGCTTCGAAGCATACTTTCCTTTGTTGCCCAAAAACACCCAAGAGATGCGTGAAAGCTCGTTGTATACCGCCATTCTTTTCCCCGTTACCAACAGTGGCGGTTCATACATTATGCATGCTTGGGAAGGCTGCCCTCGGGCAGCGGGTTACGAAGGTAAAGGCTCCATTTCTCATATGGAACACGGAGGATACGCACAATGTCCTACCTGTAAATTCACGGCTGCAAGTTTGGGCAAAGTGGCTTCGGCGTCCACGGCAATTGAAAACGGATTCGAATATCACTACAACATCGTGGCTCATGCTGCCGCAGACTACAAAAATGCGCTCGATAGGAAGCGTCCTTATTCCGAAAAGGTAAAGACCAAAACGCAAGGATTGCTTGATCTTTGCAAAGAGGTGCTCGCATCTGCAAACAATCGTATAGAAGTAGAACCTCCAGGTAGTGTGGGTGCAATTTCGTTTGTAGTCAGCACGCAAGAAACTTCACCAAGCGCTGGTTTTGAAAGTTCGTTTGTTTCGCAGGAGGCTTCATTAGGTTCCCGAGCTGCACTGTCTGCCGCCACATTGTTGGAAGAGCCAGCAGGTGAAACAGGGAACGTTATCGCTTCACTTTTGGATGGATTTGTTCAGGAAGGGGGTGTGGGCGCGGCAGGTATTGTGCTTGACTGCTGGTCAGGCTGTCTTATGGCGTACGCACAAGGTCAAGATGCGGTGCGCACAACTATTAAGAACGTAATTGACTCCATTCCCTTTGTAGGAGCAAGCGGTTTGGGAACTTGGGCAGCCGATGCATTTTCTGAGGTAGTAGAAGGGCTCGGTCTTCAACCAGCAGATCTGGATGCGCTTAAGCCTGTACTCATAAATTCGGAGCACGTGGCTTCAAAAGATGATGGTGCGCTAGCAACTCGTTATCTCCATATGAAAGAGCAGGTGCTTTCTTATGCGGGGTCGTCCAGCTCTCTGTTTTCTTCGTTGGTTGAAAACGTGGAAGAAGGAGCGCTGGAAGCATTGGGAAGCCCTGGAGAGGAGTTTGAAATAGCAGTTCTTGAGCTACCCGTTGGAGGTGTTTCTATCCCCTTGACTATCACGCTTCCTCCTGCACTTCGAGAATTTGGTACCGAAGCAATTCAAAATCTTGCGGAAGCGGTGCGCTCTGTGGGCGCAAGCGTTACTGACGCAAAGGCGTGGGAATGATGAAGTGGCTTAAAGATTCCTCTGGCCAAATGACGGTAGAACTGGTAATTGCCTTTCCTGTTTTGCTGGTAGTTGCGCTGGTCGCGGTAAATGCATTGCTGTTCTTTTCCGAATGTGCATCGTTTGACCGCTTGATGCGCGAAGCGGTGCGCGCTCACGCTTCCTCTCCGGCTTACGGCCAAGGGCTTGACCAGAGCATTGCCTTAGTTCAAGCGGACCTCGATTCGGAGTTTGAAGCAGACTATCTGGATGTGGAAGTACGTGCCTGGGCTGAAGGTGCAGGTCACACAAGGTTTTCTGCGAGTTTGTTCTTTTCACCTACCTTGTTTGGCAGGTCTCTGAAAACAGAAGTTTTCGGAGTTTCTTTTCCGAGGTTGGTACATACAACCAGCTTAGTGGTGGACACCTATAAGCCAGGAGTTTTGCTGTAGGTGACTGAGTAGGGCAAACAGAAAGTAATTCATTTCAGCAGACTTGAAAGATGGGAGTGCATGAATGTGTGGAAACAAAAGATGGGGAGGAGATGAACGCGTGGATACTACACAAAACACTAAGCGTGCCGTGGACAGCACGCGTAATGCATGGTCATATCTGAAACTTGCGACAAGCCACAAGCAGCGCGCAGTAGGACTTTTGCTTACCGACGTAACCACCGATGAGCTCATGCTCATTCCCTGTAATGATATTCACACTGTAGGCATGCGCCATGCGCTTGATGTTGCGTTTTTGTCTTCGGCGGGTGAAGTGTTGGAGGTTCATTATGCCCTTGATCCGTGTAAGCGCGTTCACAATAAACAGGCTGCGGCGGTGGTGGAGCGCTTTGCAAGCAATAGCCCTTGGTTTCAGGTGGGTGACAGGTTGATGTTGAAAGGAGCGAATCATGAAGACTTGTCCTGTTTGTAAGGCAACAGTTTTTGATGACATGGATGTTTGTTATGGCTGTCTGTATCGATTTTCTGCAAGTCCAGGCGAACAGGAGGCGTTGCAAAACACGCTTTTAACTGCGTCAGATACAGGGGCATCGCAGGCAGAACCAAAAAGCGTACAAACAAAACAAGAAGATATGCGAACAGAAACAGAAAGAGAGTGCATACCACCAGAAAAAGTGCAAGGAGAATTGAAAAACAAACAGGCAGGAACAGAAAGCGTCAAAGCAATTTGTCTCCCTCTGCTTGAGCAAGAAACGCAGCCGCTGGATGCTTCGCGAATGCAAAAGTGGACGCTCAAAATAGAATTAAGTATTCCTAAGGTTGGGGGCTAGAGCCAGTATGGGTATATTTTGCAAAGTGTCTGAACTTACAGATTGACGCTTCGGCTGAGGTTTAGGCCGTTGGAGGTGCAATTTAGTACGCAGTTGCTGGTGTGCGTATTCTGACATTTGGGGTGCAGTCTTTAATTTCGGTTATACTACGAACTACTTGTTCTCAGTGGGCTTTCGCCCAAACGAATAGAAGGCGGGCGCAATGATTCTGCTTGATGCACCTTTTTGCTCGGATATGCTGGCTCAATGGATGGAAGAAACGCAGCATCCAGTTTTGTTGAACGCCTTTGCTCAAAACGTTGCCCAGTCTGGTTATAACTTACACTTGGTGGAAGAAGATGAGGCAGTTTCACGCATAGACGCGGGGGAGCGTGTTTATACCAACTCAGAAAACATGCTTTCTTGGGTCGTTGAGCATACGCACAATGAAGATTTGCTTCGTCCCATTCGCATGTTCAAAGACAAGGCGCTTATGCGTCGCGAGCTTCGCGATTTAAACCCAACGTTCTTCTTCGAAGAACATACCACAGAAGAATTAGACAGCCTTGATTTTTCCCAGTTCAAAACCCCCTTTGTGCTCAAACCTTCTGTTGGCTTTGGGAGCGTAGGGGTATACGCCATAGAATCAGAAGCTGATTGGCAAAATGCCTTGGAAGACATTCGTCAGCATGCGCAAGACTGGAACAAGCGTTTCCCTGAGAGTGTTGTCGGATCACAACGTTTCTTACTTGAAGGCTATGTCACGGGTGTTGAATATGCGCTCGATGCGTTCTTCGACGAGCAGGGTGAAACCAGGCTTCTCAACGTGCTTCGTCACGACTTTGCCTCGCCAGAAGACATGAGTGACCGCCTGTACTACACCAATGCCAAACTGGTGAACCAAATGGAAGAAAAATTCACTACCTGGCTTACCAAGGTGAATGAAGTCGTTCAGGCGAAGAATTTCCCTGTACACGTAGAGGTGCGTGTAACGGCGGATGGGGAAGTGATTCCTATTGAATTCAATCCGCTGCGTTTTGCGGGACTGTGCAGTACTGATTTGGCTTTTTATGCATACAAATACAAAACGTACGGCGTGTATTTGGAAAACGAACCCTTTATTGCGCCTGGTGTTCGCGTAGCTGCTCCAGGTGTGGCTTGCACGAATTTCAAAGCTATTGCCAAAACGTATGTCATGTCACTTTTGGGCGCAGCTCCCGATGCTCCGTCCGACAAAACTTTTGATGCAGAAGCGTTCAAGGCACGCTTTCAGGAAGTGTTGGAATTCCGTCCCTTTGATGTGAATGCTCTTGGCTCGTATGGTTTTTTGTTCTTAGCAAGTGAAAGCCCAGAAGCCGAAGAACTGCAGTTCTTGCTCCATTCGGATTTGAAAGAGTTTCTGCGTTAGCGCAGGTGAGTTAAGCCATGAGAGTACCTATCAGAGAACTGCTTCTAGGTTTTGTAATTATTATCGTGCTGGCTTTTGTGCTTTTGCGCGGAGATCAGCTTATTGAACTTGTGGAAACCATGAAGCAAGGTTGGGCGCTTCCTCTGGTAATTGCAATTTGTACTCAGCTTGGTAAATATTTTGCTCAGAGTTTCGCGTATTCGTTTTCGTTTGCTGCCGTAGACGAAAAGATGTCTCCAAAATCTACGTTACCTCTGGTGTTTGGTACGTTCTTTATGAACACTATTGCTCCTTCGCTTAACCTTGCGGGTACAACGCTTGTGGTAAGCGATGCGCAAAAGCGTGGCATTGCTGCTGGCAAGGCAACCTCGGCAGCGTTGCTCATGCAGATTACCATCGACTCAGCGTTCGCCACCATTATGCTTGCTGCCTTTGCGCTTTTGGCGCTTACGGTAGGGCTTAATCCCGGTTGGTTCTTGCTAGGGCTTTTGGTGTTGCTACTGGTGAGCGGCATGGTGTGCGTTATGGTTTTGGGTCGCAAACGCCCGCAGACTGTTCTGCGCGTGCTGCGTCCCATAGAGCGCCTAGTGAACCGCATTGTAGTGAAATTCGGCAAAAAGGAACTAAACCCTTGGGCTGAACGCGCCGTGGAATCGTTTTCGGATGCAGCGGGCTTAATTATTCACAACCCGCGTCCTGCTATTAAAGCGTGGAGCTGTTCATTCTTGGCTTCAATCTGTGAGCTTTCTTGCTTCTGTCTGGTGGGTGTGGGTTTTGGTGTAACTTCCATCGAGCCTTTGATCTGTGGCTATGTGGTTGCAACGCTCTTCGCCATGATTTCTATTACGCCGCAAGGCGTGGGTGTGGTTGAGGCGGCCGTGGTTGTTGCCTTCACGGCATTTGGTGAAAGCTCCGCAGCGGGCGTGGCTATTGGTTTGGTGTATCGCGGTATCGTGTTCTGGATGCCTTTCATTATTGGTGCCATTTTGATCAACGTGACGAAAACCTTCCGCGGGGACAACAAAAAGATTGTCAAAGCGGTGGATAAAACACTTGCCAGTCGTAAAGATGATTTCATCCGTCTTATTGGTTGGGAAGGCGTAGAAGAAATCTTGAGCGAACAAGAAAAGCTTGCCAAGGAAGAGGAAGCCAAACGAGCAGAGCAGGCCGCATCCTCTTCAGGTGGTATGTTTGGAATCAAAGAAGCCGTCGAAGGCGAAGACTCTGCATCGGAAGAGGTAGAGCAGCAACCTGAACGCATTAAGCAGCAGCCAGAATCTACTGTGCAACAATCAGAACTTGTCGAACAGTAGCTTGAATCCACTGAACAACAATCCGAGCTTCTAAAGAAAGACTAGTATGGGTTTAAACGAAGAACTTGGTATCGTATTTACCGTAGAGTCGGGAACGCATATTGAAGCGCGTTTGCCCATTACGCCGAAACTTTATCAACCGTTTGGGTTTGTCCATGGCGGAGCGACCATTGCTTTTATGGAATCTGCAGTCAGCAGAGGTACCGAAATCAACACGAATTTGGAAACCCATTTGCCTTTTGGGGTAGAAATTCAGGTGCGCCATCGTAAGCCAGGCAAAGAAGGAACTCTGTACGTTGCGGCAGATTTAGATCGCAGCGAAACTTCAGAAAGAACAGGCAACATAAAGCAATATTGGAACGTGGTAGTTACCGACGATGTACATGAGGTGATTTCCGAAGGCACCATCATGTGCAAGATTGTGTCTAAAGAATATTTTGCTCAGAAAAACACCTCCCAAGCCTGCTAATTATTTGCGAAAAGGCTGCTAGATTGCTGCAACTTTTTTGTAAGACTTCTGATTAATCTTCACGCTTATTTGCTAAGAATCATTCATCCATTTGTTGGTGAGCTGTCGGAAGACCTTTTTAGAATGGTCTTCAAGGCACAGCAAGCTAAGTAGGCGCACAAACGAAATGTGTGGGATAGGTGCAGTTTGACTTGGCTTGCTTGCGCCTTGCGTGGAGATGGCGTGAACAAGAAATCATTTCTTGTCTCTGCAAGGTGCCTTTGCTAGAATAAGCGGGCTAATCCTGCTTCGGGCATGTGCCTTCATGAGTCCCGAAGCCGTACAGTCCAAAGGAGGTGAGCTAATGAAGGCTTATGAACTGCTGTTTTTCGTCGCTCCGTCTATCGACGAAGAAACCCGCGCTGGTGTTATGAAGCGCATCGAAGCAACCATTGCAGAGGGTAAGGGCGTTGTAGACAACGTCGATAACTGGGGCAAGCGTAAACTCGCTTATGAAATCAACGGTCTCGCTGATGGCGATTACACTCTTATCGATTTCCACGCAGATCCCGCTAACGTAGCTGAACTCAATCGTGTTTTGCGCATTACTGACGCTGTTGTGCGCCACATGATTGTTGCACGTACGGATCGTGACTAAGAAATTGATGCAACCTTTGGGTTGCACAACTGCGGAACACCGCATTTTGAAAGAGGTAAAGAAATGAGCATTAACCGAGTAATCATTAGCGGAAATTTAACGCGAGATCCTGAACTTCGTTCCACCGCAAGTGGTATGCCTGTTTTGGGGTTTGGCGTTGCAGTAAACGACCGTCGCAAGAATCAGCAGACGGGCGAATGGGAAGACTACCCGAACTTCATCGATTGCACCATGTTTGGCGCACGCGCTGAAAGCCTTTCCCGTTATTTGACCAAGGGCACCAAGGTTTCTATTGAAGGCAAACTCCGTTGGAGCCAGTGGGAACGTGACGGACAAAAGCGCAGCAAGATTGAAGTTATCGTAGATGAACTGGAATTCATGTCCAGCCGTAATGACGGAAACAACTACGGCGGTGGCAACTACAGCACACCTGCTGCTGCTCCCGCACCGGTGGTTAATGCCTCATCTTCGGTATATGACGAAGACATTCCGTTTTAATAAAGCGAAAGAGGTAAATTAGATGGCTGAATACGCGAAGCAGCCGCGTCGTAAGTATTGCCAGTTCTGCAAAGAAGATGCGCAATACATTGACTACAAAGACACGCAAATGCTGCGCAAATATGTAACCGACCGTGGCAAGATTAAGCCGCGTCGTGTAACGGGTGCTTGCACCCAGCATCAGCGCGAAATCGCTAACGCGGTAAAGCGCGCTCGTGAAATGGCTCTTATGCCGTACGCTGTGCCTGCTATTAGCACGCGCGGTGGTCGTCGTGATCGTCACGACCGCAACAAGAACGCATCCGCTGCACACACTGAAAACACGCAGCGTACCGAAAACGCCGAATAAGCAAAGGGGGATAGAATGAAAGTTATCCTTTTGCAAGAGCTGAAAGGCAAGGGCGGCGAAGGCGACGTTATTGAAGTTGCTGCCGGTTATGCAAACAACTACCTGCTTCGTCAGGGTATTGCTATCAAGGCAACCAAGGGCGCTTTGAAGCAGCTTGAAGAACGCAAGAGCAACATTGCTAAGCGTGAAGAAGTTCGTGTAGCAAACGCTAACGAAATTAAGGCTAAGCTGGACGGTGCTACCGTTAAGGTTGCTGCTCAGGTTGGCGAAGAAGGCCAGCTGTTCGGTTCTGTTACCGCTCAGATGATTGCTGAATCGATCCAGGCTGGTCTGGGTGTAGAAGTTGACAAGCGTCGCGTTGAACTGGGTGCTCCTATTAAGGTTGCCGGTACGCGTGCTGTTGCAGTTTCTATCTATCGCGACATCAAGGCTACCGTTAACGTTCTGGTTGGCGGCGAAGCTGAGCTGAAGGCTGCTGAAGAGGCTAAGGAAGCCGAAGCTGAAGAAGCTGCTCCTGCTGAAGAAGCTCCTGCAGCAGAAGTTGAAGCAACCGAAGAAGCTGCTGAATAAAAAAGTTTTCCACTGTTTAACTTGGTGGAAAATGTGGAAAAATCCCCTTGTCCCACGTGGTGGGCGAGGGGATTTTCTTTTGCTTTGTGGAAAGCTAAAACCATCTTTTTCAATCAGAAAAAATACAGATGACCTGCGGTTATATTTACGCTAGTATGGTAGGACACATGAATGACTAACGCTCTTGCGCACCCCAGCAAAAATATCTCTGGGGGATATTCTTCTCGGGGGGGGTTCCTTC
>CASFII010000008.1 GCA_949294735.1 uncultured Coriobacteriaceae bacterium
GCTCGGAAGCCGCCGACCGATAGAGGTGTTGAGTTCATTTTTGAGTTCAACTTGGGTGCCCTGAAATCACCTGATTCCGGTGAGAATGGGGAGACGACCGTTACATCATGTGGACGAGAGGCCATGGAAAGGAGCGATTTAATCGCGAGTGGGAATAGTTGAGGCTCTTCGCGAGGGAGGCCGAGAGCGGTCCCCCTCGTTTTTTCTCGTGTCTTTTCGTTCCTGTCGTTGTTGTGATTTCGTGTGGTATTCGCAAGCCAATTGCTAGGTCTACCTGCGGAAATAATGGGTCTTGCCATGTTGCGCTTAGCCTGGTGCAACGGTGCGAGGGCTTCGAGAGGGCAATCAAGAGCATTCATGCCCGGGGAGGGTGGGACATCTATCTTACCGGGTCGAATGCGTTCCTTCTGAGTTCCGACCTTGCCACGCTCTTCACCGGCAGGCACCGCGAGATTCATGTTCTGCGCTATTCACCTCAATTCTCTCCGTCAACACACCCAATAGAGCAACAAAGCTCACCTAAAAAGCTTGCCCCCAAAAGCCCTCCTGAAAAGCCCGCTTTCTCATTTGTATTCGCCCCATAACACGCCCCGCGCGATATAATGAAAGGTGGCAAAGGACTTCTCATTCGAAGAGACCTCCTTTCGAAAGGGTCTCTCATTTGGAAGGACTTCGCGCTCAAAGGACTTCTCGTTCGAAAGGACACCTCGTATGAAGTATGTAATCGTAGGCGGAAACACGGGTGGCGCTGGCGGTGCGGCACGTTTGCGCAGGCTTGATCCGCAGGCCGAAATCGTAGTTTTCGAAAAAGGAAACTTCGCTTCCTATTCCAACTGCTGCCTTCCCTATCGCCTAAGCAACGCAGTAGACGACACCAAAAAGCTGGTGCTCAACACGCCAGAAGTTTTCCAAAATGCGTATCGCATTGACATGCGCGTTCAAAGCGAAGTCACTGCTATTGACCGCGAAGCAAAAACGGTACACATCACCAACACGCAAACAGGTGAACAGTATGACGAAGCATACGATAAGCTGCTGCTAGCTCCTGGCGCTGAAGCTATCGTGCCGCGCATTGAAGGCATCGAAGACGCAAACCTCTTCACTATGAAGACGGTTGACGACGCAGGGCGCCTGTACGACGCACTTCACAACGACGGTGTCCACAAGGTAGCCGTTATTGGTGGAGGTTTCATCGGCATCGAAGTGGCCGTTAACCTGCGCGAAGCAGGCTGCGAAGTGGCCGTCATTGAAGCCATGCCGCAAATACTGCGCACCTTCGACCGCGACATGGTGCAGTTGCTTCAGCAAGAAATGATAGAAAACGGCGTGGAAGTCATCCTGAACGATTCCGTGGTGGCCTTCGAAGGTTCAAACGCCAAACTTTCTTCTGGGCGCGTGGTGGAAGCCGACGCTGTAGTAATGGCAGTAGGCGTTCGTCCTGATACCAAGCTTGCTATTGACGCTGGTCTGGAAACCAACGAACGAGGCGCCCTCAAAGTGGATGCCACCTATTGCACCAGCGACCCCAACATTTACGCCGTGGGAGACGCAGTTGAGGTGTTCAACGCTATCACGCATCAGCCCATGATGCTGCAGCTGGCTGGCCCTGCACAGAAGCAGGCTCGTCAGGCAGCGGATGCCATGTGTGGTCTTACGGTTCGCAACACGGGCTTCATTGGTTCTAGTGCTATCAAAGTGTTCAAGCGCAACGCAGCCAGCACGGGTCTTACCGTTGAACAGTGCGAACAAGCAGGTTTGTCTTTCGACTACGTATATGTTTTGCCAAATGACCGCGTAAGCCTGATGCCTGGCGCATGTCACATGCACTTGAAGGTCATCTTCGAAGTACCTACGGGTCGCGTTCTGGGTGCTCAGGGCATTTCTTATGGCGACGCCACCAAGCGCATTGACGTTATTGCAACCGTTATCAAGTTCGGCGGCACGGTGGACGACCTGCGTGACCTGGAGCTTTGCTACGCACCTCCTTTCACAACCGCAAAAGACCCTGTAAACTACGCTGGTCTGGTTGCAGAAAACATACTGAATGGCTCGTTCAAGCAGGTGCACGTTGAAGATGTGCGCGAACTGATTGAATCGGGTGCCTACATCGTTGACGTACGTTCTTATGGCATGTTTATCGCAGGTCACCTGGAAGGCGCGCACAACATTCCATTACAGCAACTGCGTGACCGCCTGGACGAAATCCCGCGTGACCAACCCATTTACGTACAGTGCAACATTGGTCAGTCTAGCTACAACGCCTTGAAGGCTCTGGAAGGTGCTGGCTTTAAGGATCTGTACAACGTATCTGGCGGCTACATGGGGCTTTGCTATCACGAATGCTTCGAAGACGAAACGACTGACCGCAAGTCCGTCATTACCGAATATCCGTGGTAAGAAAACCCGTAGTAAAACAGTCTAGTTTTAACTGTTCTAAGTGGCTGTCGTAAAGGCAGCCACTTTCATTTCATGAACCAGATGCTAAGTGTGAACAGCCGAACTTGTGCAGGTCCTAAACAATCGTACGCGAGTTCGCGAAAAGCAAGTTCACGAAACTCCTCAGAAAGACTCTCACGCCTTATTCCCCAAGGAAATTGAGTACGCGGTTTTTGTAAGTTTCGTCTTCGTGCATCTTCTCAATCTGAACTTTTCCTGCTTCAAGAATTTCGTCAGCACAAGTAGGCGGAACAGCAAACGCCAACCCAACATTCTCACGCATTGATGCATTAAAACCTACCAGATTATGCAGAACTGATTGTTCTTTTTTATCACCAACCAATATGAAGGTTTCTCCGTCAATTTCAGCCTTGTCATAACAAAGAGCGTACGGAATGCACACCTTGTCTGATCCCGCCGAAAGAACAACCCCCAGATAATCAAAACGTCCCTGTAGAACACCATCACCTTTTGCGGCAACATCTTCAGCGAAGGCGCGGATAGCGCGTTTTCTCCCCACAAAAGAAACCCTGTTGGGTGCAAATACCATCACGCCGAAAAAGACTGTCAGAGCGGGAAAAAGAATATAAATGACGAACACCCCGCCAAAACCGCCTACCACTTCGAGCATGTTAGCGCCGTCCATAAAACCCTTGATGGTCGCGGCAACCACAAAAGCATCGAACAGTAAACAGAAAATGAAATATCCCTTGCCCGTACGGTGGCGATACTTCCTGTTGTAGGCACAGAGCATTCTATCGAAATACGCTTCCCCTGCCTCGATTTCCCACGTTTGGCCATAAGGGATGTGTGATGTCCGCGTTTGGGGTTGGGACTCCATATTTTCTGTCAGAGTATCTTTTTTGGCGCTGTCCACCCTGTACTCCTCAATACCATCAAACCGCAACACCACAAACAACTTTTACTTCAGTCTTTTTGTTTATCTTGATGCTTTCAGTATAGGAGCCTTATTTATTCTGACACGTAAAGCCTGAGTAAAAACTACCATCGCTATCGACCTATCATGCTAAATCTTAGAGGTTCTTAGTAAAGAATTCTTCAATAGCGTCAAACGGAATAGCGTCATTTTTACCACCGTCATATAAGTCGGTATGCACCGCTCCAGGTACCAGCACCAATTCCTTGTTGTCACCCTTCAGCAGAGAGAAGGCATCTTTACCCATGTAGCAGGAATGAGCTGCGTCTCCATGTAGCACCATGACAGCGTTTTCTATTTCTGAAGCATAGGCCAATAGTGGTTGGTTTATAAAGCTCATCGTGCCAATAATGTTCCAACCGTCGTTTGAATTCAGCGAACGAGGATGGTAGCCGCGTTCGGTCTTGTAGTAGTCGTAGTAATCCTTCACGAAGAAAGGAGCATCTTCGGGCAACGGATCCACTACACCACCAGCGCGTTTGTAAAAACCTGCTTTATAATCTGCTGTGCGCTGAGCAGCAAATGCCTTCCGCTGTTCCATACGAGCCTCTTCGCTGTCGTAGGAATCAAAATAACCCTTGGCCGCAATGCGACTCATATCGTACATAGTTGAAGCCACCGTTGCTTTAATGCGCGGATCAAGAGCAGCTGCGTTCAGCGCCAGTCCGCCCCAGCCACAAATGCCTATGATGCCAATTTTTTCTGCGTCGACATCATCGCGACAGCTTAGATAGTCAACCGCTGCTAGGAAATCTTCCGTATTAATGTCGGGCGAAGCCATGTAACGGGGCTGCCCACCAGATTCGCCCGTATAAGAAGGGTCGAACGCAATGGATAAAAACCCACGCTCTGCCATAGTTTGAGCATAGAAACCCGAAGCCTGTTCCTTTACGGCGCCAAACGGACCTGAAACAGCTAACGCAGCGTACGGAGCCTTTCCTTTCTTTGGTTTGTATATATCGGCCGCAAGCGTAATGCCATAGCGATTGTGAAATGTTACTTTTTCGTGCTCTACTTTGTCAGACAAAGCAAATGTTTTGTCCCATTCCTGCGTTAAGACCAACGATTCTTCACTCATGATAATTTTCCTTTCTTTACGAAGACTTTAATAACGTCCGTATTCGCGAACTGGTTGGATAGCTACACCTTCAAGGGCGGGTAAAGAAACTTTACATTCTCAGCTTGGTTGGGAGGCTGTGCTTTCGCAGGCGGCTTGAGAAGGTTGCAGCGCGCGAAGGCACGCAATGCGCCACCCGATAAACCCAATACCTACCACTACAAAGATGACTGCACCGCCTATAGATGCCTGAGTACCTGCTTGAGCAATGAAAGCTCCACAGAGCGCGGTACCCATGGTGGTGCCCAAATTAGCTGCCGTTAAATATAGACCGTTACTGAAATCTGGGGCTTCAGGGGCAGAACGTGACACCATGTACTGGTTGGCGTTGTTCGCGATACCAGCAACAACACCCAAAACCGCTACCACCAACGCCGTAACGCCACTCAGGCCACCCACCACAAACAAAACACCGTAGAACCCCAGCAATATAACCGGCATAGAAAGAAGCGTTTTGGTTTCGGCTCGTCCCAGGGCAAAACCTGACAGCACATTGCCAACAATATTCATCCCGCCATAAACCAATAAAACAACGCTCACCATAAGGGTACTCATGCCAGAAACTGTTCCAAAGAAGTCAGACATGAAGCTATAGAAGCCAAACATTCCGCCGTTCACAAATACGGTCGCCAATAACGACGCCCAAACGGCGGGCTTTTTTAAAATTGACAGTTGCCCGCCATAGGACAGCGCTTCTTTCACCGGCATACTGGGAACCAGAAGAATCGTCGCAAGAAACACCACGATGGTTACTACGGCGAAAAACGCCAAGGCCGCCTGCAAAGCTTCGGTGCCTGCTAAAAAACTTGCACACGGAGGCCCAATTACCATGCCCGCAGAAACGCCCGCAAACACACGAGAAGAAGATTTCGCCTGTTCGGCTGGCGTATCACCGACCGTAGATGCTATTGCCATAGCCATTGAAACGTACAAAGGATGAAAGGCTGCAGGAATAATTCGCGCAGCAAATAAGAGCTCGAAGGTGGGAGCCCATATGGCTAAAAGATTGCACAACGAAAACACTCCCAGCGAAAGCAGCATGACCGTTTTGCGGTTCACCTTCGAAAACAACAACGGCATGGTAGGTCCTGCAACGGCAACTATGAGCGCAAAACCGCTTACCAAAAAACCTGCCTCAGGAACACTTACGGAATACCATTCGGATACTTGGGGGATTATTCCCACCACGCCCATTTCAGTATTTAGAATGCCGAAGACCCCAACAGCTAATACAAATACGAAGAGGTTTTTACTGGCGTATGCCATGGATGTTTCTCCTTACGAGGTTTTCTTGTGTTGCAAGCAAAACTTCTCTTGCAGCCTTTGTTCCATCGTAAAGGAGAAATTGAAATAAAGGTATTGCTTATACTTTATAATTTATTATTCGTTTTAGGCATAGCTTCTAGTGAATCGTTGAACCTTGCTATCATCAAAACATAGTTAGGTGGGCGCATCTTCTCCGCCCTTATGCTAGAACGTCGCTAGCGCGTACATTTTCTAAGAAAAGCTGTGCGGCTTTCGAGAATACCTGGTTATGCTTCCACACTAAATCGATGACCGAAATTACGGGCGGATACAATAAGCGAAACACCAAATCCGTTCCCTCTCCCACCATCGCTAAATTTTCAAGAGAACACACGTACCCAACGCCTTCTCGTGCAAGCATAACTGCGTTAAATACTAGGTTATACGTGGCCACCACGTTGAGCTTGTTGACGCTGGTTTCAAACCACATATCCAACGCTCCCGTTTCAAGCGCTTGACGAGAAACAATAAGCGGCTGATTTCGTAGATCGCTAGGTTGAATTACTTCTTTTTGCGCCAAAGGATCATCTTTACGCATAATGACACCCCAAGCATCGGTTGGCTTAAAGCGCAGGTGCGCATACTTACTGATGTCGGGATATGAAATAAGGATAGAGAAATCATCCAAACCGCGTTCTAAGCGCCCAATTGTTTCTTCTGCATTGCCGCTGTGTAAATGAAAACGAACCTGCGGATATTGCTCTCGGAAGGAGCGAATGCATTTGGCTATAGCAAGCACGCCCTGACTTTCGCCACCACCAATATGTACGTCACCTTCTACTATGTCGTCACTTTGAGAGAAATCTGCCTCAGTCTGTTCTGCTAAGGCAACAATTTCTTCAGCGCGTCGTTGAAGGTAAAGTCCCTGTTCGGTAGGCACCACCCTACGACTTCCTCTATGCAGCAAAGTGCAACCTAGTTCACGTTCAAGATCTGCTATCTGGCGCGAAAGAGTAGGCTGCGTTACATGCAACACCTCGGCCGCGCGCGACATAGTTCCCTCACGACAAACAGTGAGGTAATACCGCAAAACACGAATCTCCATGGTGCCTCCTTTATGCTTTTTAGGCATAGTAGGGTATTAAATATAAGTAATTGTATAGCTCTCCCCTTTGGCAAACAATATAAGCAGAAAACTACAACTTCGATGAGCAGTTGCACGAGCGTGATGCTTGCGCAAAGACGGAACCTTGTAGTTCGTATAAATGACGCATGCGAATTATGCATAGGAGAACACCATGGCAACAAAAATACTGATGCATTTTGGGGAAGTTTCCGTTCCGGGCATCCTGAATGACAGCGAAACATCACAGGCTTTTGCACAGCATTTGCCGACAACTATTTCTGTTAACGGCACAGGCATAGACTTTTGTGGACATATGGGTTTTTCGCTTCCCTATCAACCTAGTCAGGTTCACCACGGCTGGAAAAACGGTGACATTAATTACAACCCTGGTGGCGGCTGGTTTGCTCTGCTATTTGACGACGAAGAAAATTCTCAGCGTTACGGAGATCAGATAAATTTAGGACGTGTTGAAGGATCGCTTGATGTGCTGCACGCCTTATCCGGATCGTTTCACCTGTATATTGAATGCGTCAAATAGGGGTACTCATGAAAATTCTTATTCTTAACGGGAGCTACCGACCCAATGGAGGTACGGCGGCAATGGTTGAAGCCTTCAAAGAAGGGGCTCTGGCGGCTGGTCATACGGTAGATACAATCAACGTTGCTCATTTAGAAATTAGCGGCTGCCGTGGCTGCGAATATTGCCACACTAAGGGTAACGGCTCCTGTATTCAACACGACGGAATGGAAGAGGTATATCGGTCGTGGGATGAAGCCGATATGATTGTTTTGGCAAGCCCTATCTACTACGGCTCGTTCTCAAGTCAGCTGCATTCTGCCATCCATCGCACCTATGCTGGTGACAAGCCAAAGAACTGCAAAAAGATGGCTCTTTTGCTTTGCTCAGGCGCCTCTGGCGTGTACGAAAACGCAGAAAACATCTACCACAGATTTATTGCCGGCTATTACGGCACAAAAGATATGGGCATCTTTGAGGCGACCACTTCCAAAGCAAGGTCTACCGAAATGCGAGAAGCTATTCGTTCATTCGCCTCAAAATTATAAGGAATCAAATCTAAATTAATCTCAGAATGATGAAGAATCGCCGCTGCAAGGAAAACATCATGAGGAATGTCATATGACTTCGAAATCCAAAAACAATGCACCGCACTCTCAGTATAAGAACGTTCACTTTAATTCGGCGCTTGCAGCAATCTTTTTTGCAGCAGCATTTTTGTTTTTACTATACGGCTGCAGCGCGAATGAACCAAGCTCAAACGCTGATCAAGGCGACTCAAGCGCACAGACCCAGGCGCAACAAGCAAGAACGCAAGCCTTAGAAGAACCCTCGAATCAATCCTCAACAGATAACCAGGAAAGCGACATGACTACACAAAACATCACGGTAGAGATTAATGGACACACCATGCAAGCAACTTTGGTGGACAATTCATCTACTGAAGCATTTTTGAAACTGTTGAAAGAAGGCTCTCTAAGCGTTCCTATGCATGACTATGCAGACATGGAAAAGGTAGGTCAACTAGGAATCAGTCTCCCTGCCAACAACGAACGCATTACCACCAACCCTGGTGACATCATTTTGTATCAAGGCAACCAAATTACTATTTACTACGATGAAAACACCTGGAGCTTGACGCGCCTGGGCACCATTCAGAACATAAGTGCTGCAGAGCTGCGCAACATTTTAGGAACTGGATCGGTAGAAGTAACCTTTTCGCTCATATAAGACAAGAGCAGCTGAGTTCACATCGATAGTGTTTTACTGGCAGTAAAGCGTCCAGACAGAGGGGTCAGTGTCCGCGAATTCGCAGCCTTCGCAGGTAGGTTTGAAACAAGTGCGTACCGCCTTCTGGGCATTCTTCAGTTCAGGCAGAAACTCTGGGTTCGCTTTTTGTCCTTGTATCTGTGCCACCACCATGGCAGCAATTTGCCGCATACCTAAAGCACTGGGGTGCACACCGTCCACTGCATCATAGCAAACACCATAAGCAGCAAGGTCTGCCACGTGTACACGCGAACCCTGTTGCTTTACCGCGTTCTTGATTGCCTGGTTATAATCCTCCAAGGGAATACCCCTAATACTGAATTTAAAGCACCCACTAGGCTCTTCGTAGCTGTTGCGCCATCTATAGCCGCTGGGATTTCCGCAATCACGAGGTTTTTCCTCAGCGCGGCTTACAGATTGTTTGGAAGCAGGAGCCAGTGTCACACACCAAATTTCAGCCTGAGGCACCATCTGAGAAATCTTTTGAAGCATCTGAGCATATGACTCTTGAAAGCGCTGGAGTGCGTCACGCCCTACCGTCATTACTACGTGCGCAGTAGGTAAGGTGTAATCCATGTGGTTTAAAATTCGACCCGAGCGTTCTGTCGCTTGATCTCCACAACCACCAGTTTGACCCGCGTATTCTTCACACTTGGTCAGTTCGCTCGCAACCTCTTCGCGGCGCGCTGAGGCTGAAGTACTTCCTCCCAAAACCTGATTGAGCGCACCTCCCCAACCATAGTCATTGATGCCCATAAACACCAACACCACATCGGGCAGCACGCCATGTGCTGCCAAGGCAGCAATACGTTCATCACTCACTCCAGCAGGGAACCCAAATCCTTCAACCGTAGACCCTGAAAAAGAAGAGTTTGCAACCAGGTGGCCGCCCAGCTTGGAAATCACGCGGCCCCACCAAGTGTCTAGAGGTTTTTGAATTCCTTCAACGTGCGCTTCGCCTTCATAATGAACACGCCAACCCTGGGGTACCCAACCCTGAAGCGTACTGATGGAATCGCCCAGAATTGAAATCCCAGGATTATTTTCAGACAAATTCATGAGCTCTCATTTCCTAGCGCAAGGTTCATTGCATCTGCATCCATGCATTTCCTCTGGCGCGAATGCCGTTCGCAACCGCACGTCCGCCCATCAAAAAGATGCCCATAGTTATCCAAAGAGCTGCTATGCGCACCAAATCGTTGGGCAACTGCGGACTTATGAATAACACCAATACTAGCAGCGCGCCAACGTGCACCGCCGCAGCTGCGGTAACCGTTGCTGCCAAATAGCGGAAGTCACCTGCGCCTATTAAGATGCCATCAAGTGCCCACATCCAACCTGCCAAAGGCATCACCACACCCGCAGCTATCATGCCCGCAGTAACCAGAGCCTGGATAGAAGGACTCGGGGAAAACAAGGGTGCTGCCACGGTACCCAACACAGCAAACAACACACCTACTACCACGCCCAGCACCAAACCCGCACGTGCGGTGTCCTGCGTCAATGTACGCGCCCGTTCATAAGCACGTGCGCCAATTTCGGCGCCCACCAACGTTTGTCCAGCAATCGCCACCGAATCCAAAGCGTTCGCGGCAAAATTCCAGGTTGCATTAATCACCTGATAGCTTGCTAAAACCGCTGGTCCCATAGACGCTGCTGCCATAACCGAAGCCACCATGCCAGCGCGCAGCGCAAGCGTTCGTACAAACAAGGGAAATCCGTCGCCACCCGCATGAGCAATACCTGCAAGCTGAGGTTTTAGCGAAGCGCCGCCTTGCAAAGCGTAGCGAATAGCAGGCACACACAGAAAAATTCCCATAAACCACTGCGCAATGGCCGTAGCAATGCCAGAACCAGCAATACCCCAACCCCACACAATGACAAACAAGACATCCAACACCGTATTCAAAAGCGCGCCGCCCACGGCAGCAACCAGCGTAATCCCCACCTTTTGCAACCCACGAAACACGCCGTTCGCTGCATACACTAGAAGCATGCCAGGAACTCCCAGCACTACTGTTTGCACATACACTGCACCTTGACTGAGGGTTTCACCGGTTCCGCCTAAAAGTGCACACAGCGTTTCAGCACCCATAAACAGCGCGGCCGCCAGCACCAGCCCAATACAAAGCGAAAGCCAAAGCCCATTCATGCCTGCTTGCAAACCTTCGCGGCGCTTCTCCGCACCAAACAAACGCGCCACCTGGGATGTTGTTGAATACGCCAAAAAGATACACAGACCCACGGCTGTCAGAACCACGGTAGAGCCCAGCGAAAGACCCGCTAGTGCAGAATCGCTTACGTGTCCCACAATAGCTGTGTCAATAAGCACGAACACAGGCTCAGCCGCTAGCTGCCCAAACGTCGGAATAGCCAGAAGCAGAAGCTTTTTATGGATTGATGTATGTTCTAAGGAAGCCTGCTCGTTCACGCTAGTTGTATCCTGTTGTTTGTATACCTCGTTTTTAGTTCTATTCGCTCGTCAAGCATTGTATCAATTCAAAAGGAAAAGCTAACAAAACGCTTATAATCCCGACTTCGCTAAAGCGAAAACTTCTCCTAAGCCACGCTATTCCTACCCGTCTGCGTAACCCTCGTCAACTTATAACCAATTGGTCACTATACTGTGATGTGAATGTTACATACGCTCCTTAGGTACGGCGATATAATTTGCGCCTCAATTCGCTCGCTAGAAGTTGCACACCTCCATAAGGCGTCCAACTTTAACGGATAGAACGGAAGCGATTTTAAACCAAGGTCTGAGCAAGAAACTCAGACAAAAAGGAGGCATTATGTGTACGGGCATTTGTTTTGTCGACGCCGAAGGAAAGATGTACTTCGGTAGAAATCTCGACTGGACTCAGGGCTACGGAGAGCGCGTGGTTGTAACGCCTCCTGCCACCAAAATCCCCTCGGCTTTTAAGCGACCCAAAGACGCTGCCAAAGGGCATGCCGTTATTGGCATGGGTATTGTGGTTGAAGGGATTCCTCTCTATTTCGACTGCGGAAATGACACGGGACTTGCCATCGCAGGGCTCAACTTCCCTCAAAGCGCCCACTATGCGGATAAGCCCAAAACGGGTTCTATCAATGTCGCGGCATACGAATTCCCCTTCTGGGTTGTTCGCAATTTTTCGAACCTGCAGGAAGTTCGCGAAATCCTTCCTCGTGTCACGATAGTTGCCAAACCAGTTAACGAGTATCTTTCGGTCGCAAACCTCCATTGGATTATTGGCGACGCAACGGGAAGCATCGTTGTTGAATGCATGGCAGATGGGCTTCATGTCTGGGAAAACGACGCAGACGTCTTGACCAACGAACCCAACTTCGAGTGGCAACGCACCAACTTACGCAACTACCTCATGCTGAGCGACGAAGAACCCACACACGCTACCTGGGGCAAATCCGAATTGGCTCCGTTTGGTTCAGGCATGGGAATGCAGGGAATTCCTGGTGACTACAGTGGACCCGCTCGTTTCGTAAAAGCAGCGTTTGTAAACAGCCACTACCCCACTCAAACTGGCGAAGAGGCAAATGTTACGCGCCTTTTCAGAACGCTTGGTTCGGTGGCAGTTCCCGATGGTTGCGCAAAGATGGCAGATGGTTCGTACGAAAAGACCCTTTACACCAGTTGCTTTTCCGCATCTACCTTGACGTATTACCACGCCACCTACGACAACCCGCAAATTGTTGCTTATCCTCTTTCGTCAGTCGATCTTGCGGGAACAGAACCTACCTTCGCCCTGGCTTCCGCCTAACAAACACGGGAGCAGGCGCGCAGACTTTCCCGCGTGATGCATCTGCACGAACCTTCCAGCGTGGTGCTCCCATTTTTAACTCTTTAGCGCCGCCTTTAGGTGCTCTCTTGAAAAGGAGGAAACATGGTTTCCGCAACATCATCCACCGCGGCGAAGCAGCCAAGCGCTTCGCCTCAAACCAAGGAAAAATTTCTTGTCATTCCTATCATTATCCTTATTCTTGCCCAGATGGGAGCAACAGGAGACAGCGGCGCGCTTTCTCTTTCAGCAACGGCGCTTACTGAAAACCTAGGAGCAACCACTTCAGATATTCAGCTAGCAAACATGATCTATCCCCTGGTGGGAGGCGCATTTATGATTGCTGGCGGTTTAATGGGCACCATTCTGGGATGGAAAAGAACGTTCCGCATAGGAATTTTGCTCTGCGCCGCTGGCGAAGTTGTTCTTGCCTTTGCGCCTAACATGATGGTGTTTATTTGGGTCGGACGAGTGCTGGTAGGTTTTGGCGCTAGCTTCATGATTCCGTCCGTGCTCGGATTAATCCCGCTGCTTTACCGGGGAGCAAACCGCATGGTTGCCTTTGGTTGCATAGGTGCAGCATCGGGACTTTCGGCACTTCTTCCTTTAGCGCTAGGTGTCATCCTGGAAGCTGCCGGTATGCAAACGACATTTTTAGTGCTGGCTGCTTATTTCTTAGCGGTCTTCGCTTTGTCTTTCCTTCTGCCAGGCATCCACCAAACAGACGAAAAGCTCAAATTCGACACAGTTGGCGTTGCGCTGGCCGCTTCTGGCCTCTTCCTATTCTTAGTGGGTATCTCTAGCATTTCGTCGTGGGGCCTTATCGCCCCACTGGCAGGTTGCCCGTTCGAAATTTTTGGCATGTCCCCAGCACTTCCAGTTGCTTTTGTTGGTTTGATAGTACTGATAGCCCTAGTTCCTGTTGAAAGGCACATCGAACAGAAAAACGGCGTAGCGCTTCTGCCTCAGTCCTTCCTGAAAACTCCGCAGGTTCTTGCTGGTCTTGTTGCAAATGCGGTTATGTTCTTCTTCATGGGAGCCCAGGCTATTTTGATGGCACCCTACTTGCAGTTGGTTTCCAATTGGACGCCTATCGACGTAGGAGTTATCTCCATCGTAACCGGCGTTCCTACCTTCGCTTTGGCACTTGGTATCCCCAAGCTTCTTCCTAAGGCGAACCCCCGCCGCGTCATTCAGTTTGGATACCTTGCTATGGCGGCTGCGCTCATAATTATGGCCTCTTCCGTTACCACTGATGGCTCTAAATCCTTCGCCGTCTACCTTGGGGCGTTCATGGCTGGTGTTGGTGCCGGTGCCGTATCTTCACACGCAAGCAACGTAGTTGCCTTGGCGCTTCCCGAACGCGACGCTTCGCAGTCGGGCGGTATCCAAAGCACCATGCGAAACGTTGGCCAAGCAATTGGTGTAGCGCTGCTGGGCGCAGTGCTCCTGCTCGGTATAACCAATTCAGTCCATTCCCATGCATTGAATAGCCCCGACGTTTCTCCGCAAGTGGCTAAAGAAATTTCTGCACTCAACATTGACTTAGGAAGCGACATAATCTTCGAAGAACAGATTGCTCATATCTCTATGACTGATGATGAACGTGCAGCTCTGGTAAAAATTGAAGAGCAGGCGCGCTATAACTCAGTCCGTTTGGCATATGTTGCGGGCGCAATTATTGTATTGCTCGGTCTGGCAACCACCCCAGCAATTAAAATACTCTCTAGCGAAGACAAGATGCGAAAAGAGGCGGAATCGCAAAGCAAAGCACTTCCGCAACATGAGGAAATCGAAAACTAACACAACGCGAAAGGAAGAACCATGATAAACACGAAGGCATTTCATAGCTTAAGCTATGGACTCTATATTATTTCCACGCAGGCAGAAGGAAAGCGTGCTGGATGCGTGGTGAATACCTTTGCCCAGGTAACTTCTAAGCCCGCCCAGGTTAGTGTTGCTATCAACAAAGAAAATGTCACCACAGCGGTAGTGCTGGAAGCTGGGCGCTTCTGCGCTTCGGTGCTCGCTCAAGATGTACCTATGGAGCTCATTGGCACCTTTGGTTTTAAAACCAGCGCTGAAGTAGACAAGTTTGCTGCCTGCAAGTTTGCCACCGACGAAGCAGGCATTCCTTACGTTGCAGAACACACCGTAGCTCGTTTTTCGGTGCGCGTAAAAGAACATCTTGACCTTGGCACGCACATTCTGTTCATTGGCGAAGTGGAAGAAGCAGAAGTCATGGAAAGCGGCAAAGGCTGCACGGATCCCATGACCTATGCATACTATCACCAGGTCAAAGGCGGTAAAACTCCGCCAAAGGCTTCCAGCTATATCGCGGAGGAATCAGGCCAAGAGGCGGCAGGAGCGACAGCAGCAGACGCTAACGCTCCGACCGTAAATTCCGAAGGCAACCCAAACCCTGCTGGACAAACAGCTTGGCGTTGCACTATTTGTGGTCACATTGAATATGCCGACGAACTACCTGATGATTTCACCTGTCCTATTTGCGGTAAAGGAAAAGAGTTCTTCGAAAAGATTGCTTAAAGCTAATTACAGATTAGTAAATAATACATTGGTTAACCCCAGGGTTACCTCTCTTTAAGGCATAATAATCTCAACAAAGTAGATAAGTACCAAAAAATTGCGGAGGAAACCATATGGGTAGATCGTTTGGTGGTGGCGGCTTCGGCGGAGGCGGCGGTTTTTCGGGCGGCTTCGGCGGAGGCGGTAGCTTTGGCGGCGGGCGATCTTTCGGCGGAAGCAGCGGCGGAGGCGGTAACTTCTGGGGTGGCTTCCTTATTGGTAGGCTTATGAACGGCGGCGGTGGTTCCCATTACAGCCCCGAACCTGACAATAACCCTCACCATTCAGGTAACGGTAGCGGTAACAAAGGTTGTTTTACTGCTGCAGTTACCATCATCTTTATCATGCTGGCCGTTATGCTGGTGTTTGCCCTTATGGGCGGCGGTGGCGGTTCAGTTTCCGCATCAACCATTGAACGAGAGCCTCTACCCGCTTCGGCCACAACTGAAACAGAATATTACGCCGACACCGATGGCGGCTGGATCAATAACGCATCCGAACTTGAATCCGGCATGCGCTACTTCTACGAAAAAACAGGCGTTCAGCCTTACCTGCTTATTCTGCCGAATGGATATACCACTTCATCCAGCGACCTGACAGAACTGTCCGAAGCTTTATACAAAGAACTCTTTAATGACAACGGCCATTTCCTGCTGGCATTTTGTGATGACAACAACGGCCGTGTAACCTACGGCTATTACATGGGCGCCCAGGCGCGTTCGGTAATGGATGAAGAGGCGGTCAACATCCTAATTGAATACCTGCAGATTAACTACTACGACACGTCTATTTCGGAAGAGGAAATTTTCTCGAAGACATTTGCCGAAACAGCAGACCGAATTATGGAAGTTACTCCTTCCCCTGTAATTCCTGTGGCCATTTGCATAGCTGTGGCCGTAATCGCGCTGGTAATCTTCTCTATTGTGCGTTCACGCATGAAGGCAAAGAAAGAAGAAGCCGACCGCATGCAAGAGATCTTAAACACGCCGCTTGAAAAGTTTGGCGACAAAGACGTCGAAGAACTAGCTGAAAAGTACGAAGAGGCTGATGAAACCGAACTGAAGCTACCCGAAGGCGAACTTGAAAAGTTCGGTGACAAAGATTTAGACGCTTTAGAAGAAAAATACGCAGAAGCTGAAGATAAGAAGGATACGAAGAAAACAAGCACCACAAAAGCAAAGAGCAAAAAGAAAGATTAGTCCCTAACGAAAGGAAGAAAACATGGGCATTCTGGACAGATTCTCCGAAATTCTGAAGGCAAACATCAACGATTTGCTGGACAAAGCTGAAGATCCAGCCAAGATGATTGACCAGTACATGCGCGAACTTACCGAAAGCCTGGCCGAAGTAAAGCAGGAAACTGCAGGTGTTATGGCCGAAGAAACGCGCACGAAGCGCCTGGTTGACGCCAACAACGAAGAAATTGAAAAGTACGAAGGTCTTGCACGCAAGGCTCTTTCCGCTGGCAACGAAGGCGACGCTCGTACGTTCCTAGCAAAGAAGCAGCAGCTTGAAGCACAGGGCTCCAGCCTGGAAGAAGCCTACAAGGCAGCTCACGAAAACGCTTCCAAGATGCGCGAAATGCATGACAAGCTGGTAAGCGACATTGAAACCCTGAATGGTCGTCGCGAATCCATCAAGGCCAAGGTTGCCGTTGCCAAAACGCAGGCTAAGGTAAACGAAGTTGCTTCTGCATCCGACAAGGCTGAAGGCGCTATGAACGCCTTTACTCGCATGGAAGCCAAAGCTGACCAGATGCTTGACCATGCAAACGCTATGTCTGAACTGAACGCACAGCCAGCAGATTCTGCTGCTGATTTGGAAAAGAAGTATGCCGAAGCTGGCAACACCGAATCAGTTGACGCCGAACTGGCTAAGATGAAAGCTGAAATGGGTCTGTAAGTTTTGACTCTGCGGTATGGTGATACGGTTTTGGGAAAGCCCATGGTCACATACTAAAACAATCGAAGCAGCAAGAGGGGGCACCAGGTGCCCCCTCTCTTTTGTCTTAGAGCCCCTCTCTAAGACTTGAAAACCTCTAAACGAAGTCTTGTTTATCCGCTAGTTCAACTCTGGTGAAAACAGTCAAACCTTAATGACCCCAGCCTGCGTGAGCTGCATCGGATTGATAATCTTCGCCCAGCAAATCTTTCTTCAAGCTCGCAGCAAGCTCATCAATATCCCACAGCTTGCCACTTTCGCTTTGAATCTGGCCAACAACCTTCGGGTTCGAATACAAGCTCACCTTGCCAGCAGCTGTTGCGGCAAACACACTACCGCTGATGAAGCCAGCATCTTCAGTGCACAAGTAAGCTACAAAGGGTCCTAAGCCTACCGGATCACCATGGTCGGCTTCCACCATTGCTAAAATACGCGGGTCGGGGGCCTGTCCCGTTGCGGCTTCTACGTTGCGCACCATCTTCTTGTATTCCACCGCATGCGCCGGAGAAGCGCCCTGCGGGCAAAGTACGTTTACCGTAATGCCATGCCTGTACACTTCTTTTGCGGCTGCCCATGAAAGACCTACCATACCAGCCGTCGAGCAGCTGTAGGCATCGTTATCAGGCAATCCAACCCAAGCATCGGAAGCAATGTTAATGATACGTCCGAAGCCTTGCTCAATCATGTGCGGCACTGCAAAGTGCATCAGCGCGAACGCACCTTTGTTGCGGCTTACCGTCAGGTTGTCCCATTCTTCTTCGGTTAGCGCTGTAATACCGCCCATGCCCATGCCAGCGGCGCTGTTGACAATAATGTCAATGCGACCCCAGGTATCAATGGCAGTCTGCACCATCTTTTCGGCAGTTTCCCAGTTGGATACATCGCCGTAGAACGGAAGCGCTTCGCCGCCTTCTTCTTTGATGATATTCGCCGTCTTTTCTGCGTCACCCTTCAGGCGAATGAATTCATTCCAATCTTCTTCAGGCATGTCTTCCTTGTGGTAGTTCTGCGCACTCATACCATTTGGTTTACGGTTGTTGGTGATAACCTTGGCACCCTGACGCGCCAGATAAATAGCAATGCCACTACCAATTCCTTGACCAGAACCCGTAACGATTGCAACTTTGCCGTCTAAAACACCCATGACACATCCTTTCTACGTTAGATTTTCTACACTAGATGTTGTTCGCAATACCCCATGCGTCTTCAATTGCATGGTGGATTACACGCTTGTTGGTGCAACGAGACCTAATGGTGGCGTCACCAACCAAATAGGTTTCAGGAATAGCTTCGCGAATTTCTTCCCACATCTTGGGACGACCGTGATAACCGCGGCACATAAGAATGTGGTCACATACCACTTCTTCTTCGGCTTTCGACTTATTGTCGCGCAAAGAAGCGCCCTTTTCCGTAAGCTCAACGAAGGTGTGGTTCAGTTTCAGGCGAAGCTGACCAGTCTTCATATAGTCGCCTAACAAAATTGAAAGACGTTGCTGCTGCGGTGAAGAGTTATCGTCACCCAATTCCATCAAGCCCATACGAGCACCGCGACGTGAGCTCACAATGACGTTCTTGCCACGACGAAGTAAACTCAGTGCCATTTCAAGATTCATAAAGCAACCGCCTACGATCATGACGGTGTCGCCAACATCAATGGCGTCAATGTCAGTTGCGTATTCAGAAAGAACGGTCACCTTAGATCCGTACTGATCTTCGCCCTTGCACTTCGCGGGCAAAGCGTTTGCTCCCGTTGCCACGATAACGGCGTCGTATCCTACATCAATCATCTTCTGCGCTGTAGCTTCTTCTTCAATAACGTTGACGCCCAGCTTGTCCATCTGAACAGCGTAATAATCAATAAGACGTTTGATGTCGTGCTTTAAGGCTAAGTCGAACGCAGCCTCGTTCATGGTACCGCCAAGCTTGCACTTTTCATACAGATCAACTTCATGACCGCGAACGCGCAGAAGACGTGCCGCTTCCATGCCTGCAGGACCGCCACCTACAATACCGACCTTCTTTACGCGGGTGATTGGATTAATGTCGCGAATACCCGCCATGTTGCAGCGCGGGTTCACCGAACAACGCAGACCAACAGCAGCGTTGAACGTTTCCATGGTGCCTACGCAGCCACGGGTGCAACGAATGCACGGCGTAATGTCTTCCGGCCTGCCTTCGGCCAGTTTAACTGCCCACATCGGGTCAGCAATAATGGGACGCCCCAAACCAATGTAGTCGCAAACACCATCTTCCAGTGCCTTTTCAGCGAAGTCTGGCGTGGTGAAACCGCCGTCAAGGATAATCGGCAGCTTAATTCCTGCTTCCTTGAACCCTTGGGCAATCTCAATAAAGTCACCGCGACGATCATACTGGGCGTTGATGCAGCGAACGTTGCGATAGTCGCCGCCCACAATGTGGAAGCATACCACGCCCGTCTTTTCCAGAATCTTTGCCTGGGCAATGCCCTCTTCTTTTGTTAGGCCGTCTTCGCTGTATTCGTTGCCAGCCAAACGTGCAATAATCGGGAAGTCTTTACCGCATTCCTTCTGCACTTCTTCAATTATTTCCTTGTAGAAGCGCACACGGTTTTCAGGGCTGCCACCATATTCGTCGGTGCGGTGGTTGTAGAACGGCGAGCAGAACATAGCAATCAGGTGGCAAATGGAGCCGTGGATTTCTACGCCATCGAAGCCCGCCATTTTGGCGCGCCAAGCAGCCTTCGCAAAGTCTTTTTCGCATTGCTTGATTTCGGCCTTAGACATGCCGCGGATAGGAAACGGCATAACGCCGCCCATGATTTCGTTCATAGTGGAAGGACCCCACGAAGGACGGTCCATCAGAGTAATCTGTTTGCCCATGTGATTGAGCTGCAGAATAGCCTTGACGCCGTAGTCTTTGATAGCTGACGCAAGGCGAGCCATGCCCGTAATCTGTTCGTTGCGCGTAAGCGTTTGGCTGTTTTCTTCGCCCTTGCTGGCAACTTCATCGATAAACGTGCATTCGACAACAATGAGGCTCATGCGCCCTTTTGCTTGTTCGGTATAGAATTTCAGCGTTCGATCGGTTATAAAACCATCTTTATCAGCATTGAGCGTACCCATCGGCGCCATAACGATGCGATTGGGCAAATCCCATGGTCCAAGACGGCTAGGCTCAAGAAGCTTAGGAAACGCGTTAGTCATGAAAACCTTCTCCTAACCTCATCCTCCTCTCCATCTACGTATGTTCATTACACAGAGATTTCTTGCTATTGTCAATATATTTCCATTATTTATAACTAAATGGAAATTATTTCATCATTAGTGGAAAGCGCTTTATGAAGCGAAAACAAAAGAGCACGCCCTGAAGGACGTACTCATTTGTAAAAAAGGTCTTCAAATTAAGCGCTTAAGGCACCTTCGGTCCCTAATATTCTTCGCGGCGCTTTTCTGATTCAGGAAGCTGGTCATATTTGTCTACCAAGGCTTGAATTTCCTCAAGCAAAGCACGCTTTGCACGGAACCCCATTTCGCCCAAATCAGAAAACGGGATGCTCATCAGTTTGAGTGCAAATGCACTGTCCCAAGAAAGCGTTTCGAAAAAGGTATTCAGTTGGCGCGTTGTGCCAATTTGGTCATGCTGCGAAAGCTCTTCAAGCTCTTCAGAAATGCGCCCCACAATACGCGGAGTTGTGAGAGAAAGCGGTTCCTGCCTGGTTATAAATTCTTCCGAGGAAAGCAGATGACTGAAGCCCGTCAAAGAATGAATGTTGAATTGATCCATATAGGATGAAGTGCAGCGCAATACCGTTTTTGCCTGTTCAGGTGGCATTTTCCCCACCATGTCGGGGTAATTCAAAAGACGAAACATATTAAACACTAGGTCATGAAGAGCCGAATACGAAAGAATGGGCGTTTCGCTCTTGAAGGCGCGCACAACATCGTTTTCCGCAACTTCCACGCGAACCACAAAGCGGGGCGTGCCCTCATAGTCAATGCAAGCAACTTCGTTGGCGGGAAACGCTGCGGTCAGTTCAGAATCAATGTTGCTGTTGGTCAAGCGCACCAAATCTTTCAGGCTTGTTTTAACTTCAGTCAGATTCCTATTGATATCTTCAGCCATACTTGAAGGCACCGCAACCTTGCGTTCCACAATGTCAAACTGCAAAAGCCATACCTGATTTACCAGACGCTGCGGATCCAAAAAGGAATGAAGCACCTTCATGGCAGCCGGCAAAACGCCCTCAAAAAAGTCTTCTTCACCAGAAAGGATGGTCAGCATATGCGCAAGCACATCTTTTTGAATAGACTTCACTTCCCCATTTTCCAGCTTGGAAACATACGAGGGGCTTTTACCCAGCTGCTCAGCAACTGTTTTCGCAGGTAGAGGGCACTGTGCGCTCATGGTTTTCAGTAAGAGAGCCAGTTCGGGCGTAACGGAGAACTTCATGTGATTCCCTCCAAGGAATATAAAAATTCAATTATTTTCCATTTTACCATTGTTGCTTGGAAATCCATCCCATATACTAGTCGTATATGTGTGCAGGGAACAGTATCACCCTACTCTCCATCTACGTAATGCCAATTTCCTGCACTGTTTGAAAACCACACGGCATAGGGGTGATTTTTTCATGCAAAGAATAACGCACCATCCAATACGCGCAAAAATTGATGCTCTTTCGCGCGCACTTATTACCAATGGCTTCACCTTGTGCGACGACGAAGCTTCGTCTGAGATTCAGGAAGCCGTTTGGAATTTCCCGCTTTTTGACAAACCAGCCGCCACTGCCATCAAACCCATTTTGTTGGAAGAAGATGGGCGCTATGCTCTTCGCACCAACCTTCTTTCGGCACAACTTGGCGCTTTGCGTAATGCTGGTACCGCTAACACGTTTGCTGTAGGGCGCATTTTCGATGGCTCCGACAGTGAAGTACCCGCCCATTGGGTTGTTGAGGGCATTCTTTCGGTAGAAGCTTTCAACGCAAAAGAATGCGAACTTCTCTGGAATCGCATTGTTCAGGCTGTTTATGGCATTCACGCCTCCTCAAAACTGAATCTTGTTGATGGCAGCACCTACACTATTGAATGCACCTTAGGAGAAGAGACCTTTGAGTTTGCCTATATGGGAAAACCCTCTGAGCTAGCTTGCAGCCTTTTGGGTGTAGCGTACGCTACGTCCAACACCTGGGTCTTTTCTGTTGACGTTGATGCGCTTGCTCAGCGCGAAACAACCGCTACTACACGCGCAGAACTCTACAGTCCCGTTGTTTCATTCGTAAGTTCCTTCGAAGGCGACTCCCCTTCTTCAAGTGCTTCCTTCGCACGCCGAGCAGCAGACATTCTCCGCTCTTTCGGCTATGCAGAATTCTTCGGGCCTGGCCTTTACGAAGAAGACGCCTACAAAAAGATGAACATGATTATGGAAAGCTGGGACCTCAACAACCGCGGTGCCTTGCTTCATGAGGATTTAGGCCGCTTCGTACGCGTACCCACCGTACTGACACCTTCGCTTCAGGATGCCCTGGAAGCAAACTTCAAAGCAGGCGAAACCGACGTGAAGATTTTCGAAGTGGGTCACCACTACATTCTGCCTGCTATTGGAGCAAAGCCCGTCCTGAAAACCTCCCTTTCCTTTGGATGCTTCGGCGCTGGCATGGATCGTCCTGGATTCCGCAAAGAAGTAGGCGCGGTTCTGGATGCTCTTGGGGTGAAGAACCACTTCTTTATTCCTACCGACATGGCTATTCCATATGACCCTAAAGACTGCTGGATTATGCTTGACGAGCACATGCAATACTTGGGTGGCAACTTCGGAAGTATCTGCCAAAAGGCGCTTGACGCTCACGAACTTGGTGTTCCTGCCTTTATGGCACAGATTGAACTTCCGTTTATTGAAAAGAAGTCGGCCGAAGAGTTGGCATTTATCCCAAACGAAAATCTGTAACAGTTCTTGCACAACAAAGAGAGCCGCACGTTTGCGGCTCTCTTTTCTAGTAGTTATTACCAAATGGGCATGTCAGTTCAACTTTGACACGAAGGCGACCCCAAAACACACTGCGCTTTAGTTTCGCCTCGTTCTTTAGTACCCACGCAATCCGTTGTCGATAACAATGGACGCACCATTGGTGTAAGACGATTCATCAGACAGCAAATACAAAACAGCATAGGCGCATTCCAGAGCCGTACCAGGACGCCCACCTGGCATAAGCGCTGCCATCTTGTCGAAGTCTTCAGCACCAGGACCTTGGAGCACCATTTCAGTTGCTATAACGCCTGGTAAAATATTGTTCACACGGATGTTTTTATCTGCGAATTCCACCGCAATGCAGTGCGTCATATGGTTTACGCCAGCTTTGACAAAGCAATACAGCGCACCGCCATCAATCTTGTTATCCAGCGCAGCCAAAGACGAGCAGTTAACAATAGAACCACCGCCTTGCTTTTCCATGATAGGAATAACTAGCTGCATCATACGTAGGTAAGAATACGCATCCAAATTCAAGAACGCATCCCAGTCTTCGCGCGTTAGTTCAAGCGTGGGTTTCACAATTAACGTACCAGCATTGTTGAACAAGCCATCAATACGTCCCCACTTTTCCATAGTGGCTTCCACCACGTGTTTTACGTCTTCCTCAACTGTCATATCGGCACGCACGTACAAAGCTTCGCCGCCGTCTTTTTCAATTTCAGCAACAACCGCTTCGCCTTTTTCCTGACGGCGCCCAACCACCGTAACCTTGGCACCTTCATGTGCGCACAAAATAGCTGTAGCCTTACCAATGCCAGAGGTAGAACCAGTAACTATTACTACTTTTCCCTCCAAACGATGGGTTGAGGGTTTCAAGTCTTCCAGCTTTACTTCGGGTTCTTCACGCATGGTTTCCTCCTAGCTCTTCCTGTTTGCCGTGCGAACAAAGCAATCGTAGCACGCCTATATGGAGAAACCGCAGAGTTCCCTAGTTTCAACCAACGCCGTCTTTAATATCGGCAATTTCGCCTAAGTCGGGCAACCAAAAATCCCCTGGGTCAACAAGGTGGCCGACGCCCGCTTCCTGTTCAGCATAACTAGAAGGAACCGTCCCCTCTAACTGGCCGCGCACGCTTTGGGCGCGCAAGTCGCAAAACTGAACCAGCGCATCTACCCCAGCGTGGAAATCTTCATATGAGCAATACGCCGTTGGATCCTTTTCCACATAAGGGTCAATCAGGCGTTCCATCTTTCTTATAACCACTTCGTAGCGTCCGCTTTCGAAATAGCTTGCAATGAATTCGTCATACAGTTCGTAGTAGCGACTAAACGAATCTTCATACTTCATCAAATTATGATAAAGCGGCCGATTAAGCATCACTTCACCTTCAGCAGGTGTGTCAATGGGCTGGTTTACGTACTTCAAAGGATTGTTTTCTGCATCCGGCATACCTAGGGTGTAGGTGGCAAACGCCAGGTTGTAATCCCAAGGCAACATAGTGATACGCCCGTCTTCTTCGTACAAAAGGTAGTTATGCCCCGTAGGCCCTAAATAACTGTCCAGATTAACCGTGAATGATTGCACCACAAAATAGCGCAGCGTTTCATCAATCATCACCGCAGATTCTAAGTTTTCACCCGTTGACAGCACACGAAGCGCCTCAATTAAACGACGTTTATCCGCATCGTCTATATCCACCAGCGCTTTGCGGAAAATATTGTCGTAGTAGGCGAAATCATCGCCAACATACTGCAACGCCACGTCGGTGTTTGGGTCTTCCAAGGAACGATAGTCGGGCTTATAGAGCGCCCCATAATTCGGGCCGAAATGACGTTTTGCAAAAGCCTCTTCGGGCTCTTCGGTGGCCATATATAAGCCCCAGGGCTCCCCGTTGACCGTAATCCACGTATAGCTGCAGGCCGGAGCTGGCACGCCCATATAATCCATCATGTCGTAGATAAGGTAGCTTTTCAGATAGCTGTTGTCTTGGAAAGAAGCGTCCAGAGAAAGCTTATCCAAACCATGATACGTAGCGCCTTTTTTGAAGTGGTCAAACTCAACCTTGAAGCTGTAGCGTTCAAGACCGTATTTGCTTACTAAGCTTCGCGAATTGTTGCCTTTAACGCGAATGCCTGCGCCTTCGAATGTTTCACCATCAATAATCAGCGTACAAGGCTCGTAATGGTCTTCCGACGCCTCAGCAATCATGGTGTCCCAGCTGTCCATCTGGATGTCCACCGTATGAACGCGGCTGTCATCAAACAAGCGCGTCATATAAGCGGGCTGAGAACTGGCGGGTTGAATACCCAAACGCTCACCGAACAGGGCAAACCCCACCACAAGCACCACCGCAAACACAATTGCGGCTGCACACATGATATCTGCACGCTTGCTGTTAAGCACTGAATCCTACCTACGTTGCGTATCGCAAACCTTACCCTGATTTAGACGGCTTCCGCCGCGAAGCCGTTAACACACTGAGCTGAAGAGGTATTAAACCGCTAACCCTACCCCAGATAATCCCCGTTATAAGAAACCAAAGCAACATGACCCACACCAGGAATGGCCGATAGCTCTTTCAGGAAGTCGGTGTGGTCGTCTTTCAGGCGCACTTCATAGTTGAGCTCAATAGATTCAGGAAGCATGGTTTTGCTTTTAAGTTTCATGGAGCGAGACTGCTTACCTACCAGTTCACGCGCAGACTTTTCGGCATCTTCGCCTTCGCAATGCAAAACCAGAATGTAGGGATTCACAGGATTGCGGCGCGTGGAAATAATCAACAGCACCAAACCAATGAAGATGCTGGCGAACACGGCCAACAGCAAAAGCCCTGCTGCCAGCACAATACCCACCGCGATAGCCCAGAACAGAAAGACAATGTCCATGGGTTCTTTAACGGGCGTACGGAAACGCACAATGGAAAGCGCACCAACCATGCCCAGCGACAAAACCACGTTGGTCTGAATAGCCAGAATTACCAGCGTGGTAATAAGCGCCAATGCAATAAGGCTGGCGCCGAAACTTGCTGAATACATCACCCCGCTGTACGTGTGCTTGTAGATGGCAAAAATGAATAATCCCAAGGCGAAAGCCAACACCAACGCTAATGCCGCATCAAGCAACGACGTTGTTCCCATGTTCTCCAAAAACTTAGAGGTGAAAATATCTTGGAAGGTCATTTGATCTCCTTAGTCGAACCGACGACACAATGCGTATTTTGAATAGGCGCTGGCAAAACGTCCCAATGGCTGAACCGCCAAGCGCACTACGTCGGGCAGATAGCTATCGAACTTAACTTCAATAACGGATAACCCTTCAGCCACGGGCACCCTGCCTGAGGTGGTTGTTAAAAAATCTATGCTTGAAAGGCTTGTCCGAAGACCGCGGTCTATGGTCACCCTTGTGTTACCCTGCTCGCAAGAAAAAGCTTCCCGCTCATAGCGAACGACCACGCAGGGGCGCAACAGTTCTCCGCGCATTTTCGAATACATTTCCAAACAGAGCGCATTGTCTGTGTACAAAAGAAAATCAAACGACCCTTTGGCAAGCAGTTGCGCCTGTTCAAGAGTTAGTTTTGCACTTTGTTTTGCGCACATCCCATTAATTTTGATTTTGCGTTCAAGACGAATAAAGGAAGTATCGCTGCCGTAGTAACGCAGGCGAAATTTTTCCCGCCTGTCAATTCCTTCAAGCTTTTGCCGAAGTGCTTTGTCGTAGGGCGTTTCGAAATACAGGCTTGTAACCCGATAACGACCCTGTTCCCCCGCATGCGCATCGCGAGGGAACAGGAGAGATAGACGATTTGCTATGAGATTTGCTTCAGCTTCGTTCGCTACAAATTTGAGTTCATGGCGAAAGCGAAGGGGTTGTTTGCTAGTCGTCGTAGTTTGAATTTCCGTTGTTGGTATTGCCACCATCGTCATAGTTCGTGTTGTTATTGTTGCTGTTGCCGCCATAGTTGGTGTTACTGTTATTGGTGTTACCACTGTTGGTGTTGCCGTAGTTGCTATTGTTGTTATTGGTGGTACCACCGTCGTCATAATTGGTGTTGTTGCTAGACGGTTTTGACGGCTTTGTTGTAGACGGCTTTGATGATGGCTTGGAACCATAATTGGAATTGCTGTAGTTGGTATTGTTGTTATTAGTGGTGCCGCCATCATCGTAGTTGGTGTTGTTGGCGTTTGCCGCAGCGCCTGCTGCGCCTGCACCAGCCGCGGCTGCAGCAGCAGCTTTAGCGTCGTCATAATCGGTAATACCGTCGTTGTCCGGGCCGTAGTCGGAATCACCGTAGTCGGTCCATCCATAGGCGCTTTCGCCTTCAACTGCAATAGCGGCTACCGTACCCTGACCTCTCAGATAGGTTTCGGTGTCGTAAACAATACCGCTTAAGAAGTTTTCAGAAGGAACGCGGGAACCGTCTTCTACTTCAATGACAATCTTGTTTCCTTCGCCCTCAACTTCTTCAACAATAAATCCTGCATCTTTAATTTTTGCAACAAGCAGGCTAACCACGGCGCGAGCATCTTTGCCAACATATTCGGCATCGTCAGTCAACAGTGCCTTAGCTTCAGCATTACGCGCTTCAACAGCGCTTACCTTGCCAGCCTTGTCGTAGAAAATTGCGAATTCGGGATTAACCTTTAAAACAAGTACGCCGCCTTCTTCGGGAATGGCGAGTGCTTCTTGTTCAGCTTGAGGGTTTGTCACCTGCGCGGTTTGCGCGCCGCATCCAGCAAGACCAAGTAGGCCAAAAGCAAAAGCGGATAGTGCGGCAAGGGTGACGATGAAAGTTGATTTTTTCATTTCGTGCGCTCCTGTCTCTTCCGTTTTTTACGGCAGATTTTCAAGCACACTCGTCGATCCGCTGAGGGGAGATAATGGTGTGCTCTCAGTCTGCGGTTGGCGATGCAAAAAGGGTATCACATCGCTATCATTTATTCGGTTTGCAGAGCGTCAAGATTGCGTCAAGAGAACATCAGATTTTTGTAAAGTCCCAGGTCAAGAAAAAAGGAGGTGGGGGGTACCTCGACCTCATTTTACGGGAGATCCAATAAGGAAAAATATGCAAAAATGGCGTACGGTTATTGCAGCCTTAGGCGTTGGCGTTGGCACTAGTGCTTGTGGCACTGGTGTTGGCGCTTGCGCTGCTGGCGCTGCGCCAACTTCGATATTGCCTTTAGCGCCACTCCATTTTGCGAACCACAACTACAGGGCTTTTCACCAAAGGCTCAAAGGCTTCCACGTCTTCTTTTGTACCCACTGCAGTTCCGTAGTGAGTGGGAACTACATAGGTAGGTTTGATGGTGTTAATAAAAGCAGCGGCCTGAGCCGGATCCATAGTGTAGGTGCCGCCGATGGGAATAATTGCCACATCACAGCGTACCTTTTCATTTTCGGGATTTTGGTCGGTATCGCCCGCAATGTAGTAGGTAGCGCCATCCATCGTGACCACGTAGCCCAGCCACGCGTTTTTCTGGGGATGGAATTTCTGGCGTTCGGGCATAACGTTGTAGGCGGGAACCGCTTTCACCTGGACGCCGCAAACTTCAGCCGATTCGCCAGCTTTCAGAAGCACTGTTTGCGCAGCACCCAGCTGCGTGACCTCTTTTCCAGCTGAAGCGGGAGCTATCACTACCGTCTCAGGTTTGGCAACGCGTGCATAATCTTCGGGCGAAAGATGGTCGTAATGAGTGTGCGTGATAAATACTGCGTCCGCATCGTGAGGGGCATCAACCAAATCAAACGGATCGAAATACAACACCGTGCCGTTTTCCGCCTGCAAGCGAATGGCGCTGTGGGTAAGTACGCGAACATTGCTTAAACTTTCGTTCAACATGATGCCTCCTTTTCGCAATACATACTAATGAGTTAATCTACCAGCATGCTAAATCTTCTCATCACGAAATCACTATTCGCGAAGCAAAGCGAAGCAGAACCTCAAACTCTCTGAGTCTAGCCAACACAATTAGTTTAGCTCATTTCGCAAGGTGGCCCTGCCCTGCCACTATCGCATTCTCAGCTCATATAAATATAATTAGTTTAATCAAGGAAAGGTTCCTTTATGAAGAACTCCGCCATTAATTACGAAGCCATAGATTTGTCATCGCCGCAGGAAATAGAAACCTACGCGCACACTTTGCCTGGCATGACGTTTCAGGAGGTTCTTGATTTGGGCATTGTTCCAGAAGGAGTCTCTCGCTCTTACGACAACAAAAAATACAAAGGTAGAATGGGGACTCTAATCGAGGAACGCTTCTTTGGTTATAAAGCAAACAGTAACCAAGAGGCCGACTTTAATAAAGCGGGCGTAGAACTAAAAGTAACTTGTTATGACGTCAAAAAGAATGGAGAAATTTCTGCCGGCGAGCGTCTGGTACTGACCATGATTCCCTTCAATAGGCCTATTGAAGACAGTTTTTACGATTCTCACGCGTGGGAAAAATCTCAAAAAATTCTGCTCATCTATTACGAACGTAATAAGAATATTGCCACTTATGACCAGCAAATTAAATATGCCTGTCTTTTTACTCCTCCAACCGAAGATTTAAAAATAATCGAAGATGACTACAAAACTATTACCTCTTATATCAAAGCAGGTAAAGCTGAAGAGCTTTCTGAAAGTCTAACCTCTTATCTTGGCGCCTGTACAAAAGGAGCCAGCGAAGCAACCATGTGGGTAGAGCAGTATTATCCACCCCACACCAAGGCAAAGAAGCGTGCATTCTGTTTCAAACGCCAATATATGGACTATGTATTGCATCACTACGTGATGGGTCAAGCGACTAAAGCAGAGCGCATAGTAAACAGTGTCGAAGATTTGGAGACAGTAACTTTCGAAGATTTCGTCCTCACGAAGATTAACCAGTATGTAGGCAAAACGGATAAGGAACTCTGCCAACTCTTAGGTCTAAAATATACGGGCAATAAAGCTCAGTGGTCTCAAATTACCTATTCGATTCTTGGCATCAAGGGTGACAAAGCAGAGGAATTTGAAAAGGCCAACGTCTCCGTGCGAACAGTGCGCATTGAAGAAAACGGCAAGATCAGAGAATCGCTTTCCCTTAACACCATCAAATTCGAAGATTTAATTAAAGAAGACTGGGAAAACGCCTGGCTGCATAACTATTTTGAAGAAACGCGTTTTCTGTTTGTGTCGTTCCAAAAAACAAAGGATGGCTACGTTCTAAGAGGGGCTAAATTCTGGGCAATGCCACAATCAGACATAGAAGGTTCTTTGAAATCCTGCTGGAGCGAAACAATAAACACAATCAAAAACGGTGTTGAGTTTGATGTTGTACAGCAGGGAAAAAAGACTATCGTTTACAACAATCTGCCAGGCCAATCGGATAATCCCGTTGCCCACGTTCGACCTCATACATCAATGCGCTATTACGAATTAAAGGATGGAAAGATTATTGGCGAAAATCCTTCTTATGGAGATGTTTTGCCCAATGGCGAAGTGATGACAAAACAGAGTTTCTGGTTAAACAATAATTATATCTATTCAATTGTGAGTACCGAATAGTAAGGGTGCTTGCAGCATCTAGCCCCATGACACATATACCGCGCAGCATCTGACCCAAAACAGGGACAAGAAAACTTGATCAAAGTTTTAAGATTAAGTAAAATGATGCGAGCTAAATAAACGAGCACACAGAAGCGATTGGAGAAACGTGAGCTCAACGATTAAAGTAGCCGAACTATTCGCCGGCGTTGGCGGGTTTCGCCTGGGTCTTGATGGTTACAAGAACCCCAACCATCCTGAATTTAATCTTCCTGCAGCAGGCCCTTTTAAGACAATTTGGGCAAACCAGTGGGAGCCACCTGGAACTCCTGGAAAACAGTTTGCTGCGAAGTGTTATCAAACCCGCTTTGGAAGCAAAGAGCTTGTTGTTGAGGACATTGCAGTTGTTCTAGATAAATTTGAAGCCGGAGAAATAGAAATCCCTGACGTTGACATGGTTGTAGGTGGATTCCCCTGCCAAGATTACTCTGTCGCTAAAACTCTTTCCAATGCGCGTGGTATTGAAGGGAAAAAAGGCGTTCTTTGGTGGGAAATTGAACGCTTTCTTCGCTTGAAAGAGCCGAAATATGTATTACTTGAGAATGTAGACCGGTTGTTAAAAAGCCCTGCTTCTCAGCGTGGTAGGGATTTCGCCGTCATGCTTGCCTGCTTGTGCAATCTTGGCTATTCCGTTGAGTGGCATGTGGTAAATAGCGCAGAATACGGTTTTAGCCAAAGAAGAAAGCGCGTTTACATTTACGCAGTTAAAACAACCGAAGGCTGGGATTTGGACCGCCGCATCAATGAAGGCGTTCTTGCAAAGGCCCTTCCAATAAAAGAACCTGATGCTGTCACGAAGTTCGAGCTTTCGTCGAATATCTTGGAAGTTTCTGAGAACTTCGGGAAGAGTCTGAGTAAATCTCTTTTTGGAACTGGCGGCGTGTGTCAAAACTACCAAATTGTGACATATGACCTGGAGGAAGACTATTGCGGCAATAAGAAAACATTACGCGACGTCCTTGTTGATGAAAAAGATGTTCCCGAATCTTTCTACATACCAAACTCTCAGTTAGAAAAATGGGAATACTTAAAAGGAAACAAACGCGAAGAACGCATAGACAAAAAGACTGGGTTTAAATATTTCTATTCCGAAGGTGCAATGGCTTTCCCCGATTCGTTGGATAAACCTTCAAGAACCATCCTGACAGGCGAAGGTGGGTCAGGACCATCGCGCTTCAAGCATGTAATCAAAACAGAAAGTGGTCGCTATCGTAGGTTAATGCCTGATGAGCTTGATCAGCTACAAGGCTTTCCGAAAGGATGGACCAATACTGGCATGAGTGACGGAAACAGGGCATTCTGCATGGGGAATGCTCTGGTCGTGGGAGTTCCGCACCTCATTGGCAAAGCCATACTAGAAAGCAACGATTCTATCTCCAAGGACGTTTGAGATTCTCTTGGGTCGAGGTTTTTGGTCTTGTCTATCTGAAGCAAAGAGGTCTGTTGTGGAAATAACAATTATAGAAATAAACGAAAGAACTCAGAAGCTGGTTCAGCAGCTTCTGGACGTTTGGGAGAGGTCTGTGCGCGCTACGCATACGTTTTTGTCTAACGAAGAAATTGTGAGCATCAAGGAATACGTTCCACAAGCCTTGATGGGCGTAAAGCATCTTATTGTTGCGATGAATAAACAAGGTGCGCCCGTTGCGTTTATGGGCATAGAGGACGATTCCCTTGAAATGCTATTCATTGCGCCCGAAGAACGCGGCAAAGGCTTAGGCAAACAACTGTTGCTAAACGGAATTCAGAATTACGGCGTCCAAAGACTTGCCGTCAACGAACAGAATCCGCAAGCAAAGGGCTTCTACGAGCACATGGGTTTCAAAGTTTACAAGCGCACTGAAACCGATGAACAGGGAAACCCCTATCCCTTGCTATACATGGAACTTTAAGCAACACCCCTGAGCAGTATTTGAATCCCCGTAAGCTCTCTGAGCGAACTTCAGAAGAGTTGTTTTACCGCGTCGGTTATTCCTCTACAACAAAACGGCGCAGGTCAATGCCCATTCTTTCGGCTTTTCGGCAGAGCTCTTCCCCACTCATGCTTTCAATATCAGCAACATCCAAAAGCGCAGCAGGAAAACCACTAAACATAGCGGTTCCGCAGTAGTCCATCATATAATCACGCAGTGCATCCACATTTATAAGAGCCATGTGCTAATCCTACTTATCAGATTTCAAACTTCCCCAAATATTTCTTTAGCACGTTTAGCCTTGGTTTGGCGTTTTCTAAAATACGATTAATCATTACATCCGTCTCCCTGTCAGGCGCCTCAATCTTTGGCGTTTCGAGTGATGACAAAACATCATTCACAACGTTGCCAAACTCGCTCAAACCTAAAGACAAATCTGTAGCAAGTTGCACCATGTCCGCTTCGTCAATTTCATTCAGAGCACGATGTTCACCGATGTCGAAAGGCATGGCAGTTGAATACCCCGACAAAGGAATACACGTGACATCATAGAGCGGTGCAAGATTTCGGGCCGTCCACTCTTTATTGTAAAGTAACGAAAAATTTTTCAGATGCGCATCAGAGTTGCCAACCGCATAACAGAAAACCAACCGCTTTGCGAATTCTGTCCTGCTTTCTTGAGGGTTGGTAGTAGTTTCTTCAAGTAGATCCGCAACCATAACTGGATAACTGGCTGCTACCCCTTGTGGTTGGTACTTAAAGAAAGGTGACAAGCCCAAAGCCTGGCAGAAATCTTCTTGATGGAGGCGAACGACTATTTGAAGCTTACCTTTTAACATACGCACCCTGTCGTAGCGCTCCACACATATTATGCCTGGTAGTTCAGATAATCTGGTAACTTTTGCGGTATCTATTCCACACGCCTGAGCCAACAAAGAACAAGCCAGTTCGTTGATAGCTAAGTCTTCTTCGCCTG
Organism: uncultured Coriobacteriaceae bacterium; assembly: GCA_949294735.1. Lineage (GTDB taxonomy): Bacteria > Actinomycetota > Coriobacteriia > Coriobacteriales > Eggerthellaceae > CASFII01. The sequence goes on from CASFII010000008.1 coordinate 33,352, forward strand.
TGCGTGAAATCTTAATAATGTGAGTTGAAGGTGCAGTTCCTCTGGGGATAGACCATTCGTTAGGTGCAGCATTTGTAGGATCAACGCCACCTGGTAAAAACCATGCTACTTTTGACTGTGCACCGGAAAGGGACAAACGCGTAGAAGCAGCGGTGATGGTAGCCATTCTTACGGGATTCGCTCTCATATCCGAAAGAGTTTGTGAGTCGACTTGATCGTAACGCGGTTCGTACTCAGACAGATTAATATGTTCCGAAACAAACGTTAGCGCACCTATGCTTTCGCATCCCATTTGTTCAAGTATTGAAAGATAATCTGCACGCGGAACCTGATAATATTCAGCCAAGTTTGCGTATATATCGCCCTCGGGCATGAGGCCTTGAAAATAGGCGTTAAATTCGTCTGAAGAATAGGGGGCTTTATCCAGTGGAAGCAAATGAGAGATACCTAGTTCGCCCACTACCCGTGCTTTTTTTAGATAATCGGCATCGTAGATAAAGCTGCTAGAGGCACCCACTTGATAATCAATGCGCCCCACATATTCACGCTCACCCCGAAAATCACGATAGATAAGAATGCCCATTTATTCGCCCCTTACCTTCGCATAAAGGTCTATACCAATCATTTTGCACACATGGATAACCTGCTTGATATTGCCGCCGGCCACACCTCGCTCAAGTTCACCAATAAAACGAGGAGAACAACCGCACGATTCTGCAAGGGCGGCTTGCGTAATGCCAAGGTCTGTCCTGCGTTTACGGATTATTTTTCCGAGCTCTTCGGCATCAGTTAATTTGTTATCTACATTGCGTGGTTTGCGAGGCTTAATATCAATCATGGCTAATCCTGTGTTCTTTTGTGATTCTTCCCATTTGGGAAGTTTTCAAGAATTCTAACCTATTTCTTCCCATTTGGGAAGATTTGGTCAAAATGCAAGCTAATCTTCCCGTTTGGGAAGATTATGTGCTCACACGCATCCCACAACCGCATTGAAGAATCTAAGACAAACATGGACGCCGCCCCCTCCCACCCTCACATTTTCACCACGCCTTCGTTACGTCACTGTAAATCCTTGGCAGAAGTTGCTGAAGTAAAATAGTATGTGCGGACAACACCGCTACCAACTGAAGCACGCTGTCTAGGAAAGGATTGCGCAATGATTGTCACCACTACCCAATCAGTTGAAGGCTACAAAATCACGGGATATTACGGCATTGTGTTCGGCGAAGTAATTACGGGCGTCAACTTCTTCAAAGACTTTGGTGCAGGTCTTCGCAACATTGTTGGTGGGCGCAGCCAAGGCTACGAAGAAGAACTTGAAAAGGCTCGCGTAGGTGCTCTGCAAGAAATGGAACAGCGTGCTGCCCAAATGGGCGCTCATGCGGTTGTTGGCGTAGACATCGACTACGAAGTACTTGGTCAGGGCAATATGCTCATGGTGTCTGCTTCCGGCACCGCTGTTACCGTAGAAGCACTTTAACCTTCCAAATGCGCCGCACCCCGCGGCGCATTTTCATTCTATTTGCCTGCGTAGGATAATAAGCACAGGCGCAAAGAAGCAACTGAGCAATTGCGCTGACAGCAACAGCTGCTTCGAAGCGAACGCTTCCTTTTCTCAACGAAGGAAGCTCAAAGTTGTTCCTAGAAAGAAGGGATTGCTATGCTTCACGAAATCAAATTCCCCTCATCAAACGGACGTGACCAGGTAACTGGTTGGATCTACGTCCCCGCCACCGAACCCGAAGGCATTGTGCAGCTGGTGCATGGCTTTGGCGAACATTCGCGCCGCTACTTCCATATGATTGTTGCCTTAATGGACGCAGGCTACATTGTGGCCGCAGATGACCACGTGGGTCATGGCGCTACCGCTATTGCAAACAACACCTGGGGCGACTGGGGCGACGCTGGCCCACACACCATGATGGAAGACGAAAAGTTGTTCAAAGACGCTGTGTGTGAAAAGTATCCCGACCTGCCCTATTTCATGTTTGGTCATTCCATGGGTTCCATGATTGCCCGTGACTTTTCCGCCAAATACGGCGAAGAACTGGACGGTGTTATTTACTGTGGCACCACAGGCATCTTCAAGAACACCCACGAAGTGCGCGCCAAACTGGACAAAGTAATTGAAGAAGGCGGCGCTCACGATGCCGACCCTGCTTTCGTCGGCGAACTGATGGGCTGGATGTTTTCTCGCTGTGACGAAGGCGGCGAATTAGGTAACGAATGGATTTGCCACGACCCCTATGTGCAAAAAGACCACGCCGAAGACCCGTTTGATGCGTTTACGCACCCTACGCACAACATTAGCCTGCGCGACTTCATTGACATGATGCTATGCATCGAAGGTGAAAAATGGGCTGAAAAGGTTCCCGCTGACCTGCCTATCTTGCTGATTGCGGGCGACCAAGACCCTGTTGGCAACTTCGGCGAAGGCGTATATCAGGTGGCTAACTGGTTAATTGAAACTGGCCACGAAGACGTGCTGACAAAGCTGTGGAGCGGCTATCGTCATGAAATCCACAACTATGACGACATCAAATATGACGTGGAAGAAACCATTATTGATTGGCTGGACATGCAGCACTAACCTGTAAGCACAAAGGCCAGAAACCACAACAACTAGAAGGAGATTCCCATGGACAAAGAACTGTTTGATTATGTAGCTGAACGCGTTGAAATCTTAAAGACCGCTGACACCAGCACGCAGGTTACGCGTGATGCGGCCACCGCTTGGCAAGAAGCTGTTGCCGCTGACAGTAGCGAGGCCGCCGTTGAAGAAGCCACCAATAAGTTTTTGGGCATCATGCAGGATCGCCCCACCACTATTGACGGCGTGATTGGCTTTTTGTCTGGTCCTGCTAAAGAAATGCTTGGTGAAGAAGCTGCTGCTGCGGGATTGGCTGTACAAGAACAGCGCAAAGCCGAAGGTGCCAAATGGTGTGACTGCCCATCCTGTAAAGCTGCTACCGAAATTCTGGCGAAGTTTGGTCGCGTGGAATTGTAAGAGAAAGAGCCCAGGGAACTGGGCTCTTGTTTTGCGCTATCGTTTGCGCTGCGATTTTGCGATTTCGCGCAAGTTTTCGGTCTTGCAGTTTCGCGCTTTCTTTCGCACTAAACTTAAACCTCTTGCAGTTCTTCGGCATCAATAGATTGCATCCAGGCAATATATACGCTGGGATAATGCCCATAAAGCACCTGTATGGGATTAATGTCAGACATCAAATCTTTAATGAGCGCAGTCATACCACCCAATGATGTCAAGTCTTCTACCTCAGGAATAGCGGTACCGAGGTCGTCTATCAGTTTGTCCACCGCTTCGCGATCTTCTGGAACGTAAGGACACTCAACTCCTGTGTTTTCCGTAAACGCATCGCACATTTCTTCATAGCGCGCGTCAAAGCCTTCGTCACCATAGCCAGGAAGCAACAGGTCGTTGCCGTAACGTGCATAGCCCCACTGCGCCAGTGGCAAACGAGGAACCAAATCGCTCGGGTTCATGATATTGAAGATGTTGTTGTATAAACCTTCTTCTACCACATCCACAGTAGTAACTTCTGGAGTTGCAAAGGTGTAACAGTAAATGCTGTCCAAGGGAGCCAGCGAACGCAGACCCAATGTCATATCGTCCGCATACGCAGCGGCAATGTTTGCTACTGCCGCGCCGCGCGAATGACCGCAGAACAAAAGCGCAATGTCATCGATGCCCTTATCCTGTGCTTCTTCAGTGATACGCACCGCTAAATCTTCCATGATTTCATTAGCCGCAAGCATGAAGCCTTCGTGGTCAATAGCTTCCATTTCGTAGTCTGAAGCATCGCCCATCTGTAAATCGCTCAGCCATTCAGAGCCATAGCTTCCGCGAATAGACACCAGATAGAGCGTCTTTTCTTCACCCTCATCATTCACCAGATGCTTAGTTGCCACTGAATAAGCAACTACGTCATCTGTGCCCACGATGAAATCAACAACTTCGTCGAAGATTTCGCTGCGATACTGATAGGAAGAAGTAGAAATCTCGTCAAAGCCCAGAGCAGAAAGTGCTTGTTCCATGAAAGGCTTGGAATGTGATCCTGCCTGATAGTAGGACGATTCTGAGTTGGCAACCGCCGAAAGCACGGAACAGGTGGTTGCTAATTCGTGGTTGTATTCGGTGGGATCTTCGAAGAACCAGTTGTCGTCCCATGCAACAGTGGTGCCAATGGTTTCGTCACCCGTTGCCATACTGGTGAACGAAATGTGCGCGTTGAAGGCACCTGTTTTTTGGGAAGAATCGGTGAGTTCAATGGTAGTATCAGGAGCTTCAACCACACCAATCCCCTGCTCCTTTTCCTGGAGACGGTGCTGTACTGCCAGCGCCAACGCAATGCCAGCCACCACAATAAGTGCAAGCAGAACAAGCAAAACGCGCTTTATCCAAGGGTGTTTGCGCTTCGGCTTTTCTTCGGTTGTTTCTTGAGCGGCTTCTTCTGCGCAGGCTTCTTCTATCTGCACAGTTTTTTCTACCTGTGAAATTTCTTCGCTAGGCTTTTCTTCGGTTGTTCCGCTCGATTCTTCACGAATTTCTTCAGCGCTCACGTTAGGCTCCTTGCGAGCCCGCACCTGTTGCCGCTGAAGCAATGGCGGAAGCGTCCGTACGACCAGAATCTTCAGGCGTAATAGACATGCTTTCGAAGCGGTGTTCCATATATTCGTTGTCGAAGTGCTCTGCGTAGAACTGCTCTACTGGGGATGTACCTGCAACGCCCGAAACGCGTTCGAACCAGCAGTCCAGAGCTTCCAGCGTCATGACACCGTTTACTAACATGAGAACAGCACACAACGTGGTCAGCGAATAGCGCAGCTTCCACGGAATAAGATTGATGAGTTTCAGCAACCACGGCAGGCAGAACTTAATCCACACCAGACCAAGGGCGCCCCACATGCACATAAATAGCGTGCTAGTGCGACCACTAAAGATAATGGCAATGGGGTCTGGCACAACGCCGAACAGCGTAGAGCCTGTGTAATCCCAGGCCACAGCACCAAAGCCAACCTGCATAAACCAGGAAACCGCGGCTTCGAACAGGCCGCCAATGATGGACGAAATCACAAAGATGATGATGGGGTTTGCTTTGTAAAAACGATTCAGCGCCACCGTCATGAGCACAGCGCCAAAACCGTAAATGGGCGAAAACGGTCCGAACAGCATACCAGCGCGATCTTGATATACGCCTGGGTCAACTACTACCATGTGGTAGATGGTTTCAATGATAAGTCCCAGCACGCAGCACACCACAAATACCCAGAACAGGTTGAAAAAGTTCAGCTCAATGTAGCCCTTGCCTTCTGGGTCGCGACCAAGCATGCCTCGAAGTGCCGCTTTGCGATCTTCTTTTTCGCGCTGCTGCTGTTTAAGCTTTCTTTCTTCGTTAAGCGAAGGGTCAACTGTAATAGATAGCGCAATCAGGATGGCCAGCTGGATGGCGTTTTGAACCAGGTGAGGTCCAATGCCTTGCAGCATAACGGCCAAAAGCAGCTGAATGATAGTGGTTACGATAAGTGTGTAAGACCAGCGTGCTGCGTTGCGTCGGCGGTTTTTCAATAGCGAGCGACCAAAAATAATAAGCGCAATGGCGTTGATGAAGCCCACAACAACAGCTATGCCGAACAGAATGACGGGAAGCGTGGGGTCTGCGCCAATTGCAACGGAAGAAGGATCCGAAATCAATGCACCCGCGACCAGGGCAATAAAGACGATAACCATCGGCACGGTTAAAACGCCGTCAATCAAGCAGAGTGCACCATAGATTTTGATAACCAGTGGCACCTTTTTGGTAGGCGTTTCTTGGGTAGGCACAGCTGCTCCGTTTTGGGTGGTTTGGGTTGCGTTGTTTTCGCTCATCAACAATCCTTAAAAGACGATAGCCCGAAAACCTCAGCAGAATGGCGCAAGCAAAACGAAATTCGTTCTGACTAGCGCATCTTTTAGATACGGGCTGATTGGCGCCGCTATTCTAGCACACCGAACACACAAGTAAGCGCGCCCTTTCGCGAGCGCGCTTACTTAGACTACGTATTGAACTGGTAAATTCAGCTGAGTGTTTTCAAGCTATTTATGAGCTGCGCAGATTCCGCCTATTTGCTGTCAACTGCGCGGACTCCTATCTATTTGTTAGCTTGAGCGTTGTCTTCAGCAATTTGAGCCGCAATATCATCCAAAGGCATCAGGCTAGGCAAACCTTCGAAGTCTTTGCCAGGAACAATGTTCAGGCGCGCTTCTTCGCGGAAGTAATCCAGCAATCCTTCGCGCATAGGCATGGTTTGTTTAATTTTAATAGCTCCTTCAGGGCAATACCTGCGGCAGTTACCACAACCAATGCAACGTTCCTGGTTAACAACCATTTTGCCATCTGAAGCACGGAAATGAATGGCGTCTTGAGGACAATAATCGTCCAGGCAATGTTTGCAACCAACGCACAAATCATGGTTAACAACGGCAGTCCAGCCAGAAGGATGGAAGCCTTTTTTGATGTCGGGTAAAGCGTTCTTTGAAAGATTGAAACCAACACAGCAACACGGGCAGCAGAAGCAAATTTCCAGGAAGGAATCCATCTGGTCGTTTCTGAAGCCCCAGATAAGTTGCTCTACTTGTACCCACAACGATTGGCAGGTCAACCCCAGTTCAGCAGCCCTATCCACACGAGCTATAGCTTCTTCAGCCGTTAGTTCTACCGCCATACCGTGATCAACAACAACTTTGCCGCCAGCATTAAGGAAGAGACACCCTAAATCATGGGGATAATCTTCGCAGTCATTGCCAGCACGGCATAAACATTCTTTCATCCCGCCAATATATTTGGCGTTCATGATGGCTTTTTTAACTAGATCCATAGGCACTTCGACGCGTTTTTGTTCGTTAAGTGAAAACGTCTTGTTCACAGGGATGGTTCTGCGAACAGTTGCCCCACTTGCCACTGAACGACATTCTTCGCAATCACAGGTGCGCGAATGACCTGCAGCGTGCTTGGAAAGATCGGTCGGTATAGGCTCTTTGTTCTCGGTAAGTTTGGTGTGAGCTTGATCTTCTGGCTTATGGTCATCCACATCTACCAGCAAATTGAATGCAGTCCCCGAAGAGTATGACTTTTCAGGCGGATCAAACAGCATGGCACGTCGATACAGCTTCGCACCAAGTGATTGCGGCTTTTGTAAGACAGGAGACATATTCACAATGGACTTGAACACCTTGAGAACAATTTTCCAGTTCCATTGACGCGCAGACGTATGCGTCACCAAAAAGTCTTTGATGCCTAAGCCACGCGGAGCATTTTTCCAAAAAGGCTTGTCAGGTTGTTCTTTTCGACGCAGGCGTTCTTCGTCCAGATATAAAACGTTTCCTTGTTCGTCGATGTTGTCGTAACTTTCCGGCAGATCGGGCACCGGATTACCGTGCACGTCCACCAATCCGTTCATCTTTTCCCCCATTTTTGATTCCCCTTTTGCCGTTTGGCGGTTATGCGGTTTGATACCACAATTAACTATATGAGTGCGCGTGCGTCTAGCCGCACAATTGCGCTGTGCGGCTAGATTGCACGCTTAAGCGACGCCCAGAATCCTGTTTGCCGCATAAACACCCGAAATTGCAGCTGGCTCCAAACCAAGACCGTTGATGTCTCCAGCAATCCACAGGTTTTCATCCCAATCTTGAGGCTGAATTTGTTCGCCATACGTAAACAACGCTTCGGGCCAAACACGATAATAAAGAACCTCGTATTCTTCAAAATATTCGCCCAGGTCAATTTCAGTACGGCTGAACACGTTAAATGTTCCATCTCCTCTGCCAGCGCACGCGATGATGTCGAACATGTCGCTGTAATAGTGAGAGCCCGCCTTTGCAATTTCTGCATTGGGCGTACCTTTCACCAAATAACTTACCAGCGTGGTGGGCTGGCGAACTTCAGGGATGTCCAGCAGCTTTTGCGTTGTCAAGCCCGTAGTTGCAAGCACTAGGTTTTTGCAGGAGTATTCCGCGCCGTCTTTACCCGTGACTTTCCAACCATCTTCGGTTTTTTCCACCGAAACAATCGTGTCGATGATTACGCGGTTGTCAATTTTTTGAGCATAGGCATCTTTGTCGAACGTGAAGTCAAACAGCGGAATAACTACGCCTTGAGCGACGTTCAAAAAGTCTAATCCGCCCAGCTCATCAATGCGTGAACCTGTGCAAGCGTAGGCGAACTTCGAAATAAAGTTGTCGCAGATTTTATCAACGCCCACTTCAGCAATAACTTCACTTGCCTTCATGTGGAAATAGCGCTTCATCATAGGGTGCTTTTCCATGGCGTCTTTTACCTGCATGGTTTCGCAGTCTTTTTTATAGGCGCTGTACTCTGGAATGAAGGTCTTTTTCATGAACTTCATAAACTTGAGCATCTGCGGCAGGCTGGTGAACATGGTCCAGCTTACGCCCTTGAAAGCCTTGGTAGGAGAAGTGTGGAGCATCAAGTCGCCCAGCTTCACATTTAAGGAACCTTTGCTGGTAACAATTTTTTTGGAATGCGTGTAGTTGTCCATGTAGAAGACAGCGCCGAAATTGCTGTCAAGGTCGGGGCGATAGCACACGCGACCGCCCAGCTCGTCGGTGATAACCAAAACATCGCGGCCGTTTTCCTTGAGCTTTAACGCGCAACTCATACCTGCAATGCCGCCACCAACAACAATGGTTTCTGCGGTTATGTCCGTTACTTCCGGATTCGTTTCTGCAGTGGTTTCTGCAGTCACTTCTGCATTCAATTCTGCACTCATTGCAACCTCGATTCCCAACTTTTATTACATTGAGAAAAATGTACGACGTACAGAAAACTCCGCGAATAGACGTTCTGGACCAAATGTCCAAGATTAGACATTTTATACGGGATTGCATATACTTTTTTGCATAAAACGGCCTGCGAAACCGAGCCGAAAACAAGACCAAAACCAGGGTCAAGAGTGAGACTCTTATGCTAAAGAAAGCAAACCGAACCAAACAGCTTTATTGCGAAGCGCTTCTAAAGCTCAGCGAGGAAAAGCCACTCGCTAAAATTACCGTGCGCAATCTAATCGAAGAAACTGAAACCGCACGTCAAACCTTCTATAATAATTTCCGAGACATCAACGATCTTATTAGCTATCTACCCATCAACTATCTGAAAACTTCGGGTTGGCAGGTACTTACGAAAGAAAATGCACGGCACGCTTACGAATATGCCTATGAACACCGCAGTTTTTTCGGGCAGCTTGCTTTCCATACAGGGCAGAACAATTTCCGCGACACGTTTGTTAATTGGCTGGAAAACGCCTATTACGAGCAGTATCTTTCTGACGATCTAACAGAAGCCGAAAAACTGCGCCGAACGCTTGCTATCAACCTGTTTGCTATTGGAATCACTAATCAGTTTCTAGAATGGTGCGCTACGGGATTTACCTGGCCAATAGACATTTTATTGCAGGTTCAAGATGAAGCGCTGCCTAGTTTCATCAGAGAACAGCTTCCCGAAGAATAATGGACGCATCTGCGCCGGGTTAGTTTGCTCGCCCACACAGCGAGTTAACAAGCGCATCTATGTAGTGTGCTAATTGCCCGTTTGCACGATAGGCTAATCTGCCCCTCTATAAGGCATATTATTCTGCGTATCTACGCAGCGAAATAATACATACATTTGTGTGGTGCCCGTTATGCAAGATTTTTTGGGGAATCGGGGGTCTTGCATAACAGGCGCCTTCATAAACCCTGACAAATGTCAGTGCTTTATGTCCTCCTATCTTAGAAAAACCTTTACAATTGTCAACGTAAACACCAAAAGACTGACAAATTGGCGGTATTGTATATGTATAACGGAAAGAACCCTTCAGCTCTTCAATCTCAACGAATGCTTTCAGAGGCATTGGTTTCCCTGATGGACAGCTACCCCTTCTCTGAAATCACCGTCACGATGATTTGCTCTAAAGCAGGCGTATCGCGGCAGACGTTTTACAAAATGTTCGACAGCAAAGAAGACGTAGCGCGTTATATGGCGAAGCGAAAGTGCCTTGAATTCGAGCTTTCGATGATTCGCTATAAAACACTTACCCTGGAAGAGCTTTCCGCGAAAACGTTTTCCTTCTTTGAAAACAATCGCAAGCTCATTCAAAACCTGGTAAACAACCAGCTTCAACACATTCTGCTTGAACAAGCACAGCTGGCTCTGACAGATTTGTTGACCTGTTTTGACTGCGATTCGGCAAACATAATGGACGAATCTAATCGCGTTTTTATTGCGGGTGGTCTCTGTTCTATGGTCATTAACTGGGCAGAAAAGGACTCCAAAACCTCACTTGAGTCCAGCGTGACTCATTTCACGCGTCTTTTCACCATTCGCTCTTTCACCAGAATTGGAACCGCTAAAGAAGCTGCGCAGAAACTGCAGGGTATCTAGTCAATTCGCCCGACTTGTCCATTTACTAGACAAAACGCCCATACGTTCTACTGCATTTTTTGTTACTGAGCCGTACTTTAAGAAGCAGATAGTAAGAAGCATTTGCACAAGAGTCCCCCGAATTCCCTCTGTGCGAATGCTAATGACCTTTTGAAGGAGGGCATTATGGGCGTACACATCAATTCAACATCTGGTAAACCCGTTGATTTCTACATCCCTGCAACTCAAGCAGACGCCGATCAGCTTAACAACAATCGCGCTCGACTGTGGCCTGCTATGTGGTTCTGCGTTTTGCTGGTGGTTGCCATTATCGCAGCCTGCTGCTACTTCTTTGGTTGGGTGCCTACCATCATCACCGCTGCCATCATTGGTGTTGCCATTGTTATTATTCTGATAGGTTTTGGCAGCTTGCACAACATGACGCCTGAAGAACAAAAGGCGTGCGAAACCACGCTGCCTGGTCACGACATTTTCAAGCCCGAAGACGTGCGCATCACGGGCGGCAAATCGTACGATTTTGATTGTGCACCCTCCGATATTTTCCCATACTTTAAGCAGTTCAACCTGATCAAGGCAGGCTATTACAGCTTTGATATTCTTGAACGCTTCTTCGGATTCCACATTGTTAACGACTACACCATTCGTCCCGAATGGCAGCACCTTGAACCAGGCGACTGGATTTATTACCACCAAAACGGTGCTGGCACCGGTGTTGTTGATATGAAGGAAAACGAATACATCACCACGTATTCTGACACACGCTATAAACCCACACAGCGCATGGCGGTTGCTTGGCGCCCAAAATGGATGAAGGGTTTTGCCTGGACGTGGAACTTCATCTTCCAGCCAACCAACAACGGCGAAGGAACGCACTTCCTTACCTATCTGCAAGCTTGGTGGCCTGAAGATACCAGCAAACTTACCATTCTGCGCCTGCTGGTTGAATGGGGCGTTCCGTCCAACTTCATGATGAATGGCATGGCACGTACCATTAAGAAGCTGAGCGAAGCTGATGCTGCTGCTCGCCGCGCTGGTAAGCCTCGCCCAGGTTATAACTACACCATGGACGAAGAGTAATACACATAAGTACTGCGTAGGTCTCTGAAACAGCATAGGGCTCAGATTTTTCTTTCGGGCTTCAACGAGTCATACGTAGGTGTTAAGTCCTCGTTGCAAAGAAGGCAAGTGTTTAATTTCCAAGCACCTGCCTTCTTTCCAGAATCTAAAAGATACGCCCTTTGTTGTTCCTTTAGCACCTTAGCGCTACTATGCAAGCGCGCGAAATCTTTTAGTCTTTCTTCCCGAATGCTTCCCACAAAAGAGTAACTACACCGCAAAGCAAGCCTCCCACGGGCCAGGCCGCCCAAAACCACATAGCGCTAGTTCCTTCGGGCTCAAAGTTTGAAGGATCCGCAGAAGACAAGACTGGGGCAAACAATAGCCCTAAGCCCACTATAGTTGCCGCAATCATGATTACTCCGCATAAAGCCCCCAGCTTTTTCTTTTGACTCCGATTGCTTATAAGCTTTGCTTTGGTCTCAGCATCTACCTGAGCGTTGACGATATCCTCAATTTCAAGCTCATCAGCAATTGATTTGTTGTACTCGTCAACATTTGTCCTGCCCATAAGCATGCCAAAGTGCACGATGCTCCAAACACCTATGGCTGCAAACAGCAGCGCAAAGAATAAAGCATAGCTTTCCGACGTAGCTTCAAGCATCAAAAAACAACCGATGCCCAACACAATGAAAGCCAACCCTACAAGCAAGCCTTTCGTAAAGCTCTTTCGTGCACGGGTTTTATCATCTTCGGTATAGAAGTCTTCCACGAATGGATGCGCCTTAATAAAGGCAGAATGAGCCATACCTGCGGGGATAAAAAACGCAAGACCTGCCAAAATACCCACCATAACAATCAAAATGAACAGGCCATCTTTCCCATTCCACGAAGACAGCGTAACCGACCCTTCAAACAAAAATCCTAGGGCAATACCCACCATAACAAGCGCAATGCCAGTGGGAACTTTCCAAGCCAGCATACGCTGATAATCTTCGTAACCGCATATATCCGTGGGAGGACCAGAGGGTATCGCTTTTTCAGCTGACGCAACGCGTCCCGAAAGGTCGCCCTTAACCAGTTCATCTAAAGAACATTCGAAAATATCACACATTTTAAGAAGTTTATCCATTTCCGGATAAGAGCGTTCAGCTTCCCACTTCGTAACCGATTGACGTGATACGCCCAACAGCATCGCCAACTGTTCTTGGGTCATATTCTTTTCAGCACGTAAGGTTTGTAAATTGTCTCGGAAGCTCATGGTAGTTCCTTTCTTTTTGCCTTGCGGCGTTGTTGGTGAATGTTTTACTGTCTTAGCTAGCTGACGCATAAAAGTTTGCAGTAGCAAGGAGCTTCCTTCCACCAACCAGAGGCTTCATTTTAGAAAACTTTAGGCACCTTTTGGTTGCAAAGCCCAGGTGATTGCGAAAATTTACTTGATTTTGATAGTTAAGAAGTTGATGCAAAAACAAATTTGTCATACTCCTACTACGCTCATTAAGCAAATGTGAAAACAGAGTGCAGAGCAGGTTGCTTAGGTCGCGCTTTGTGTTGGCTGGTGTATTATTGCTTACGTTTTTCGAACCAGGTGGACTGAAGTGCGGCGCGGCGCACGACTGGTTGCAAGCGCAGCGAGACGCAGGTTGCTGGCGTAACCGACCGCAAGCGCAGCAAGGCGCAGGATGCTAACGTGGCACACGGCGCTCAGCTCACAGAGTAAAGAAGGGCACTCATGATTGAAGTAAAAACGTATGCAGGTCTTCTCCGTAATCACAAGGAACTTGCAGCTGAACTGGGAATTGATATTGCTGGTATGGGGCGCAAAGAACGCGAAGAGGCACTCATTGTGGCTGCTTGGGAAAAATGGGGTTCCGATATGGGGAACCACCTGAACGGACAGTTTGCTTTCGCCCTGTATAACACCGAAACGCAGGATTTATTCTGTTCCCGCGACCCCTTTGGCGCTGAGCTGTTCTTCTACTACGAAACCGCCGACGGCAACCTTTTATATGCCACAGAAATTAAAGGGCTGTTTGACCAGCCTGGGTTCGTAAAAGAGCTCAACCGTGAACTAGTGCAATTCTTCCTGGAATTTACCTATATCCCTGGCGAAGAAACCCTGTTTAAAGGCGTATACAAACTGGAACCAGGTGGATACCTGCAATTCAACAAGGAAATTGGACTGAAGCTGGGACAGTACTGGGAACTTTCCTTCGAACCTGACGAATCCAAAACGCTGGAAGATTGGGCCGATGCCATTGAATCCGCTATGGACGGCGCCATGCGCGACATTTGCGATGAAGACGAAGTTCCTGATAGCTTCCTTTCGGGCGGCGTTGATTCGTCCTATATTTTGGCCAAGGGTCGCGCCAAGTGCGGCTACTGCGTAGCGTACGAAGACCAAAAGGTCAGCGAAGAAGAAGATGCTCGTGCTACAGCACAGTATTTGGGCAGGGAATTTGAGGGTGTCAAGGTTTCTTCGGAAGACTTCTTTGGCAACGTAGACGAATTTTTATTGGCATACGAACAGCCTTCCGCTGACGTGGCAGGACTTTCGCTGTATTGCGGCTGCAAAAAGGTTGCTGAAAAATCCCAGGTTTGTTTCTCGGGCGAAGGCGCTGATGAATTCTTCGCTGGCTATGGCGTCTATGGCAACGTCAAGCGCGTGAACATGGGGCCTGACCCCGTTTATTACGGTTCTACTCACATCATGAGCCCCTCTGAACTGAAGCGTTATTTGAAGCACTACTACCCCGAAAAGTCTTCGCGCGAATTCATGAAGGAACGCGGCGCAAAAGGGCGTCAGTACGATCCGCTCACCTGGATGCTGTACGTGGAGGCTCGCAGCTACTTTGAAGGCAGCATTCTGTTTAACTCCACGAAGATTTCCCGCGGCACGGGTCTGGATGTCCGCATGCCATTTGTAGATAAACGCATGCTAGACGTGGCGTTGCACATGCCAGCGCGCTTTAAGCGTGACGGCGAAAACAACAAGGTGGCTTTGCGCGCTGCTGCTTCCCGCGTACTTCCTCACGAAGTGGCCTACCGAAAAAAGCTTGGGTTCCCTGTGCCCGTAAGCTCTTGGCTGCGTGATCCCGCATCTAATGCAGACATCGAGCGTGCATTTGCCAGCAAAACCGCTGAAGAATTTTTCAACGTGGATGAAATCGGCGCACTACTAGATGCGTTCTTGGGGCGCAAACCGCGCGTAAGCCACCCCATTTGGTTCCCACGTCACAAAGCTTTGCTCTGGCGTCATATTTGGACCATCTACCTGTTTATTCGTTGGTACGAACTGTTCTTCGAAGACGGCGCAAAGAGCTAACGGGAAACCAGGAAACCAGGGGGACATGTCTTTTGGGTTTTCTGAACCCAAAAGACATGTCCCTTCTACTTTCATCACTAGAGAGAACTTATTTCAAGTGGCTTAACTTCTTCCATAGTGTCATCAACAGGAATACAACCAAGGGAAGCAAGAACGCAACGACCTACGTGATAAGCTAAATTAACGGGTACTGCGTTTCCAATTTGTTTGTACTTATTTGCCGTACTACCTGCGAATTCCCAATCATCAGGGAATGTTTGTATACGTGCATATTCTCTTACTGTTAAAGGTCGCGTTTCGGTGGGATGGCAACGCTCCGTCTGCTTTTGTGCAGGGGCGCAGGTGAGTGTCAGGCAAGGTTGGTTCCATGACATTCTTCTGGCCATCCCTGTACGACCACCAGGCAAATAATAACTCCCACCCATGTATTCCTTTTGGATGTCTTCAGGTAAGTCTCTCCAGTTACCACCCTCTGGAACCAACTCCATAATCTGACGTTTTCTTTCAGGGTACTTTTGGCCTTCAGACACAGGACACCCTTTCAACGCTTGCGCCATAGAAATGAAGTAGTCGCGTTCTTTGGGGAACAAAATAGGCAAGTTTAGATCTTTGCGTGTTGCGAAAATTATCAAACGCTCACGCTTCTGGGGAACATCTAAATACTGCGCTCTTAAAACACGGTAATTCACACGATATCCCAGCTCATCTAATGTACGCACCATGGTGTCAAGAGTTTTACCTCCATCGTGCTTAACCAAACCACGAACATTTTCGCCAATGGCTATTTTTGGTTTAATGTCACGAATTGCGCGGGCAAATTCAAAGAAGAGCGTGCCTCGGGTATCTTCAAAGCCTCTGCTTTTCCCTGCATAGCTAAAAGCCTGACAGGGAAAACCAGCTTGAATTACGGCAGCCGAATACTGAGTAAAATCAATATTTTTGACATCCCCTTCAACGATGTCCCAGTTCAAGCTATGGGTTGTTGCGTTTTCCTTAAGCGATTCTGCCGCATATTTATCGATTTCATTCAACATAATATGGGGAATACCAGCGTTATGAAAACCTAGTGCCGTGCCACCAGCACCTGCAAATAAGTCAATACACGCAGCTTCTGGATAAGTCTCCTGAGAACTTAAAACCTGATAAGCTGTTTGGTCGTCGCCCTCCAATTTGTGCTGAAGACGTTGTATTTCGCTTAAATTGAAAAGGCGTTTATTGTTTTTGTCGCGAATAGCTTTAATAAGACCCAGCTTATTCCAGCGTCGAATGGTATCAACTGAAACATCTAATGCTTTAGCAGCAGATGTTACTGTCACGAATTGTGCTGCTGAAGTGTTCAATATGCCTCCAAATTTAGTAACCTTTACCTATGTAAGGGTTACTAAATTTTATACCATTTCCAAAGTTTTGGTGTACCAATATTGGAACACTTTTGACTCTTAGTCTCGGTATAATTGTTGCAAACTCGGAAAGGATCCTCTATGAACACAAACGACTGGAACCTTCCTTTTATTTCTAAGGAAGATTTTTATGAGCACGTTAAACAAACAGTTCGTACTTATCGTATGAGCATGGAAGCTTTTGACTTGAATAGACTTAACAGCAACATCGTTGACCCCATCAAGCTTCTTTTGGATAAATCTGTCTATAGAAAATCATGGGAAGACATTATTGAAGGAGAAATATTTCGTCAACGTGACAAAAGCAACAACAACAGCATTGGCTACTTTCACCAGCGAATTTTTTCTTACATCGAAGGCTGCGAAGTCCCCAATGCTGGCTGGGACGTTATCTATAAAAACCCTGAGGGCATCCAGCTTGATGAAGGTTCAAAGGTTCATACGCTTTATATAGAAATGAAGAACAAGCACAACACTATGAACTCTGCATCCGCAACCCGTACTTACAACAAATGTCAGGAACAACTCTTAGCCGACGACGATTGTGCATGTCTTTTGGTTGAAGCTATCGCAAAAAGTTCCCAGAACATTCCCTGGACGCTCAGGATTGGCGGCCAGCCCAAGAGTCATCGTCTAATTCGTCGTGTAAGTATGGATCGTTTCTATCAGCTAGTTACGGGCGATCCCTTTGCTTTTCGTAAAGTTTGCTTAGCGCTTCCTGAGGCCATTGGTGCAGCTATTGACGAACTAGGAGATTCTGTTCTACCCCATGACACCGCGTTTGAAGAATTGGAAAAGGATAGCGAAACGCGCGGGGTAGATTTTATCGACGCCTTGTATAATCTGGCATTTTCTTCTTATAACGGATTCTCTAGAACAGAATACGGAGTAATTTCGCTGGAAGAATAAAAGACAGGTAATTATTAGCAGAAAAGAAGCAACTAAGGAAACCTCATGGCTATTGAAAAAGTGAAAGAGTACTTTAAGCAATTCGACATGGAGAACCGCATCTTGGAGTTTGCCACATCCAGCGCAACGGTTGAACTGGCTGCACAGGCGGTGGGCTGCGAACCTGCACGCATTGCGAAAACCCTTTCCTTTATGGTGAATGGCTCTCCCGTTCTGGTAGTTGCCGCAGGTGATGCCCGCATTGATAACCCTAAGTTCAAAGCCCAGTTTGCCTCTAAGGCCAAAATGCTTTCTGCTGAAGAAGCTGAGACTTTGGTTGGCCACGCCGTAGGCGGCGTGTGTCCCTTTGCCGTAAACGAAGGTGTAGCGGTTTATTTGGACGAATCGCTTAAACGCTTTGATACGGTATTTCCTGCTTGCGGAAGCAGCAACAGTGCCATTGAGCTTACGCCAGAGGAACTAGAGCGCTATTCGAACGCGATTGCCTGGGTAAACGTTTGTAAGAATTGGGAATAGTTAGTTAACCAAAAAATCCAGAAACTGGTGGGAAGTCACTGGTGACACAAAGAAGACGCACCCCATAGGGGCGCGTCTTGGCGAATCAGGGAATGTTGCCCAAAAGTTTTAACAGCCTTGGGCGTGCTGTATTTTTCGTTAAGCTGTTAAGCCTCTAGAAAATCTTAGCCAAAGTAACGCTTCAACAGACCTTCGAAAGCCTTGCCGTGACGAGCTTCGTCGCGAGCCATTTCATGAACGGTATCATGAATAGCGTCCAGACCAGCAGCCTTTGCGCGCTTAGCAAGATCGGTCTTACCAGCGGTTGCGCCGTTTTCGGCTTCGACACGCATTTCGAGGTTCTTCTTGGTGGAGTCGGTTACTACTTCACCCAGCAGTTCTGCAAACTTAGCAGCATGTTCTGCTTCTTCGTAAGCAGCCTTTTCCCAGTACAGACCAATTTCCGGATAGCCTTCGCGATGAGCAACGCGAGCCATTGCCAGATACATACCAACTTCAGAGCATTCGCCTTCGAAGTTAGCGCGCAGGTCAGCAACAATGTCTTCAGAAACTTCAGGAAGCTTGCCAACACCTACTACGTGTTCAGCAGCCCAGGTCATTTCGGTTGCTTCCTGCTTAATAAAGCGGCTACCGTCAACACCGCACTGAGGGCACTTGAAGCCTTCAGGCAGTTCGTCGCCGTCGAATTCTTCTACATAACCACAAACGGGGCATACAAATTTCATCGTTCACTCCTAACGTTCATTAGATTGAAATCTAACCCATGCCTATACTATACGACATTCTCGGGAAAAATGTAGCCTCGTTCACAAAAATGTTACTAAATTAGTATTATTTTTTGTTAGGGAATCAATGGTAACGGTTTGGGACGTGTTTTTAAACCAGGGAACGTGTCTTTCGGACTATTAGAACCAGAAAGACACGCCCCCATTAGTTTTTTTGAGCAAGTGATTTCCTTATTTACGAGCTTTCCAACCTAATAAAAGCGAAGAGTTCAAAATGACAATTACTGAACCAACATTGTGTACCAAGGCTCCCGCAACAGGACCCAACAAACCCAAAACCGCGAGCAGTGTTGCCAGAATATTAATTCCCATAGCAAACGTTAAGTTGACCTTGATGGTGCGAATGGTGTGACGCGAAAGCTGAATAAGATGACGCAATTCGCCTACAGAATCGTTCACCAACGCAATGTCCGAAGCATCTACTGCAATGTCACTACCTACGCCACCCATAGCAACACCCACAAACGAACGGCGTAATGCTGGCGCATCGTTCACGCCGTCACCCACCATGCACACATATTGGTTGTTGCGTTCTGTCTTTTCGATATAAGAAAGCTTGTCGGCAGGCAGGCAGTTCGCATGTACTTCGCTTATTCCCAGGCTAGAAGCAATGGCATTGGCTGCGTGTTCGTTATCGCCTGTCAGAAGCACTGGTTTTATGCCTATTTCCTTCAAATTTGAAACAGCTGAAGCACTATCTTCTCGCACCGTGTCAGCCAAAGCTACATAACCAACAACTACACCGTCTTTGGAAACGAATACCGTGGTATGCCCTTGTTCTGCGTGCGCCTGAGCAGCGGCAAGGCAACTTGGCGGAACAGAAATTCCTGCTTCATGCATCATCTCTTCATTGCCAACCAAAACGGTCTCACCATCAATCTGAGCTGAAACACCGCGTCCTAGCTTAAGTTCAAAATCTTCGGCTGGCTCAGCCGCTTCCCCAAACTCGGCGGCATAACAAGACACCAGTGCCTGCCCCAAAGGGTGTTCGCTCCTACGTTCTGCACGAGCAGCCAACTTGTAGAGCTCTTCACGACTTCCCTGTTCAGCAAACACTTCAACCACCTCAGGGTGACCATGAGTAAGCGTGCCTGTTTTGTCGAATGCAACATGTGTTACTTTCGCCAAGCGTTCGAGCGCATCCCCTTGGCGCGTCAAAAAGCCGTGTTTGGTAGCGTTGCCAATAGCTGCAACAATGGCGGTTGGCGTTGCCAGCACCAATGCGCAGGGACAGAACACAACCAGCACCGTAACGGAGCGAATGATTTCACCCGTGATTAAGTAGCACAGTATGCTGATGCTAAGAGCAATCACCACAATCCACGTAGCCCACGCATCTGCAGTGCGCACAATTTTCGCCTTACCAGCATCAGCTGACTGAACCAAACGCACCATGCGCGCGAACGAACTATCTTCACCAATATGGGTGGCTCTGATGTCGATAGATCCGAACTGGTTGATAGAACCGCTAACCACTTCGTCACCCACGGCCACATCCACCGGCAGCGATTCGCCTGTCATTACTGAGGTATCTACCGCAGAACTGCCCGACACTATTACGCCATCAACCGCAATGGTCTCGCCAGGAAGCACACGAACCAGCGCGTTAGCGGGAACATCTTTGGCGTCAACCACGCGCTCTACGCCGTTTTCCACTAAACGTGCTGTGCGTGGCGTGAGTGCT
Source organism: uncultured Coriobacteriaceae bacterium (assembly GCA_949294735.1). Classification (GTDB taxonomy): domain Bacteria; phylum Actinomycetota; class Coriobacteriia; order Coriobacteriales; family Eggerthellaceae; genus CASFII01. The sequence continues at coordinate 53,463 of CASFII010000008.1, forward strand.
ACGAGACGCTCAATGCCCGCCCGACTGCGTTTAACGGTAACCTCTTCAAGAAAGCCACCTATTTGCATAATGAAAGCCACAATGCCAGCAGCATCGTATTCTCCAATAACGATGGAAGCAATAAGAGCCAGCGAAACCAAAACGTCAGCTTTGATGTCGAACTCAGTAATGAGTGCAACGACAGCTTCCAAAACGATAGGCAAACCACACAGCACAATAGCAATCCACGCCCAGTCAAATGGAAGCACATCAGGAGCCGCGAAGCTTAAAATGATGGCTACGGCAGAAACAATTAAAAAGATTATGTCACGCGTCATGCCGCCAAAGCCCAATACGCTGTCTTCGAAATTGTGTAGCGCTTCATCCAGGCGAATTTTCCAGGTGGGACGCTTTGAAACTGCGACAGCTTCTTCACTGCTCATATGAACTCCTACTTCGTTACTGATATACTAGTTAGTTAATGAACTCTATGTTCGTTATAATTTGTACTTGAAGTTTGTTGTTAAGGGAATAAGCAGTTTTGTCGTAATGGAAGATACGGAACAAATTGCAGGTTTTGTACTGAAATTGATAGCGCCGCACAGTTGCCAGTATTCGTAAGACTGGTGATACCGCATAGTTGGGTATACCTGCTAATTTGACCGCGTCTTTGAAGTGCTTGCGCGTCAAAGGCGGCCGCACCGCGAAACCCGCCCCACCCCTTTGGCGTTAGAAATTAATACAAGGAAGCCTTATGAACCCGAATGAATCTTTGCCATCTGAACAAACCCTAGATCGCCGCCAGAAGAAAACGCGGCGTGCTATTTATGCTGCCTTCGAAGAACTCATGGCTGAAAAACACTATCAACAAGTTACCGTTGCGCAAATAATTGAGCAAGCCGACATTGGGCGCAGCACCTTCTATGCGCACTTTGAAACCAAAGATGATTTGCTGGAAGACATGTGCAAAGAAATGTTTGACCATATTTTCGAAGGCGTCAACGAATACTGCGTGACCCACGCGGAACTTCAAACAGCTGATTTAGCAGGCAAGTTAGCCCATCTTCTTTATCATTTGCGCGATTCGCATAGTGGCGTCTGCGGCAAACTGGTTCGCGAAGGTGAGCCCCACTTTACCAATTACTTCGAAGAGCAGCTTTCTGTGTTATTTGAACGCGAACTACCCCAGCCTCCCGCTAATGTTCCTCAGGCACTTGCTACTAACATTGCTGTTGCCGCATTTTCTCACGCGACTGCATGGTGGTTCGAAAACGACACCCAGCATACACCTGAGGATCTAGCCCACTGGTTCTGTGCAATGCTTATTCACTGAGCGAAGGAAAGGAAAGGGAATCGGGGGAACCGAAAACCAGGGGGACGTGTATTTTGGGCTTTGAGAGCCAAAATGACACGTCCCCCTGGTTCTCGTCCCCCTAGGTTCTGGTTTTCCAAAACGCGAGGCCGGCACCTAAAAGGTACCGGCCTCTTGCAAACTGCATATGCAGCAAGGAGAACAATTAGTACGGGAAGTCTTCTCCCAAAACTTTGCTGTAAACTGCCGCGGTCAGGAAGCGATATTCGTCTTGCTGATGCGTCTTGTTTGTCAGCGAGTTCGCAAATACGGTCACGTTGTAGCCATTTTCATTGTAGTCAAACGCCTGAATGGTGTTCTTGTACGCCTCAATTGCGTCTGCGCTCATGAAGCCTTCAACGAAGTCATCACCCGTGGTGCTCATCAGCACCACTGCGCCTTCGGGTACTTCAGTAATGAAGCAGCCACCATAACCGTAAACCAGGTTGTCACCTTCGGCTTCATACGTTGCGGTCACAATACTGTCACCTGAGTATTCAACGGTAGTCAGAGCGTCATAGCCAGCACCATCACTGTTGAACTCTAAACCAATTCCCATAGTAGCAACCGATTCCAGGGCACCTTGGGTGTAGCCAACGTACGGCTTGCCTTCAGCTACCAGCGCAGCTTCTTCTTCGGTAAGCATCTGATTACCAACAATCACGTCAGCTTCTTCCGCAGAGTCAACCAAGGTAAAGCCCATTTGCTCACTCAGTGCGAAGATGTCCCAGTTGTAGTTGGTGTTCAGACGATTCGAGTAATCCTTCAAACCGTATTCTTCGCCGTTTTCGTACGTTGCATATTCATCAACTGCGCCCGGCACGTATACCTTAAGGTCAGACTTAATCAGTTGTGCAGGCACGGCTTCGCTAATCTTGTGGCCATTTAGCACATAGTCACCCTGGATACCTTCGAAGTCGCCAGCTGAAACAACATAGCTACCTTCATATTCCCCGTCGGTAATCAGGCCAACATTCTTACCGTCTGCCAGAAGAGCATTCACTGCCGTAATGGGCTCAACACCGTTGTTTTCAATCACCACATAGTCGCCTTCACCGTCTACATAGGTTTCCAGCGCGATAGCTTCTTCTACAGCTTCCAGAGAAGCACCGTCAAATGCGCCGACGGTTGTGATGATGTCGCAGTCAAAACCACGCTGATCAGGGAAGTTGGTCACTGGTTCTGAATACAGGTCAGTCCAGTCATCAATAACCATGTTGTCATACAGGGCAGCATTTGCCATGTTGCGCTTGGCCTGGTGCATATCGATAACAATGTCGCCAGCCTTGTAAGTGGTCTCGCCTACGGCAAAGTCTTCGGTCAGTTGCTGAACTTTCACGTCGTTTCTGAGCAGGTATTCCACCATTTCCTCAGCGGCAGCCCTGTCTTGCTGCCCCTCAACAGAGGTAGGAATTACGTAGTATTCAGGGAAGAAATTATTGTTTTCTTCGTACTTCGGGCGGAAGACGTCAGCCTCAGCACCTGGTTCGTCAGACTGGCTTACGTAGTACTGACCAATTTCTTCAGCGTCAATGTTTTCAATGCCCCGTTCATAGCGTTCAAGCTGGTTCAGGAACATTTCGTCTTTGTTTTCTGCCACAAAGTCTGCGTTGCCGATGAAGCCATACTTGGTGGCTTGCGTAGCGTCCTGAGAACCATAGGGCAGTTCTACCGTATAGGCATTCGTACCGTGCAGCATGGCGTACTGCGGCGTGTAGCTGGAAGACATGTCGTCAAACGGAACCCATGACTTGTTACCGTTTTCGTCAACCTTCAGATAGTCACGCATAGGAATCTGCACGCTGTTAATGCTGTCGTTATTCGCAATAGACGCTGCTGCAAACGCTTCACCTTGTTCCATTGCGGTGTCGATGAACAGGTCATATTCGTTGTTCGGGTCGTGCGTCGGCGAACACGGTTCTACCTGATACTGCGTGTAGTAACCATGAATTTCGTGTAAGGAGATAGGGTTCCATGTAGCAATCAGCTGCGTCATGGCTTGAGTTTCAGGCTGGGTCTGATACGTGTTGTCACGATTCAGGTCTAAGCCGTTGCCGCCCGTCCGTGTGTTATAGGTACGTCCGTCAACGTTTTCGGTGGGAACCAGAATGAAGAACACGTCTTCGAAGAGCTCATCAGGGTTAATCTGGGCATCTTCCAGGTTGTAGTAACTGGCGAATTCTTCTTCAGTCATGTCCACTGCTGCATCAGGGTTGTCGCGAAGGTCAGTTTCGTTCATCTTGCCTTCGCCCTGAATATATCCAACACCTGTCACGTCGTCAGCAATAAGTTCTGACCATACCGTGCCGTCTGCTTTCATTTCAGCTTCGAGCGTGCTTTCGCCCTTTTCGGTCAAGCTTTCAATAGTGGTGTAGTCAATGGGCTCGTTTTTAACGATCTCGCGGAGGAATTCCATGACGCCATCGGAACCGATGATTTCGTCAGAGTGAATGTTGCTATACATAACGGGAACCTGGTATTCCAGCGTACCCGCTTCTACCTGCTCCTGCAAACCAGCAGGATCGGTTTCCATGGATTCGGTCAGCTCAAGATAGTTGTTCAACGTGTCTTCAGACTTAGCAACAAACACCGCATTGATGTCTCTGCCTTCAGCCGATTCACCAATCTTTTCTACCTTGGCATACAGACCGTTGTTGTTTGCTTGTTGTACCAGCTCAGGAATTTCGGCATCAATTTCAGCCTGCGTCTTGTAGGAATCATATGGACGCACATCAACTTCAGCTACGCCTGCTTCTTTGCCGTCAATACTGCACGTCAGTTCATAGGTGCCGGTGTAGTCAAGAATGGTGTTACGCACCAAAGCCCTGTCTTGGTTATCAATGCTGTCATAACCAAAGAACAGGTTTGTGTCGAACGTTAATTCGAGCGTGGTTTCCCCGTCTACTTCTGTTGCCTCAGTGGCAATGTCCGTGAAGAATTCCGTTTCTGGCTGGATTTCCGTGGCTACCGTCTTCCACTCTTCCAGAGTACCACCCAGGTTTTGATGCGGATACTGTTCGGGGTCTTGGGCACCTTCTTCACGCGAAAGACTCCACGTAACTTTTCCTTCACTAATGAGCGTGGATAAATCTTCTACGCTTTTGTCTGCCACGGGCAGCGTTGCGCGGAACGATTTAGCCTCGGTCATCGAAATAACGCTGGATGCGTTTTCATCCGCACCTTCGGTAACGTTCTCAAACGTTATCGAAGAGGCGGTTCCTGTGCAGCCCGTTAAGGCAAACATAAGAGCAAACCCTGCTGCAGCTGCAACAACTGTGTGCTTCTTATTACTCATGCACCTTCCCCTCCTTTTCAATTTCTCGAGTTTGATTCTTCGTGCATAACCGCCGCGCGCAACCTAAATGCGGCACGACGTGAATGCATAGTACCAGTTTCTAGCTTGTTGTGAAGTATAAAATGCGTAAAATTTTAGAAAATTGCAAAATAATTCAATAATTTTATATTTATATGCAATTTTATAGAATTCCTATTCGAGCATATATACATATACTTGAGTAGTCTAGACACAAAAAAGAAGGCGGAGCCAGTTCCGCCTTCCCTTAGCAATTTTTTGTTCAGAGAGCCGTCTTAATATTCTTTCTTCGTCAAACCTTACCCGTACGACACCTTATTCGAACAAACCCTACTCTTGAACAAACTTCTTTTCTTCTTCCAGCCTTGCTCCAAGATAGTCCTGGTATTCTTCAACAAGGCTTTCTGGCCCTGCAATCTGAACTTCGCCGCCCATGCTCGCAACCCATCCGAAGAATTGATCGCTCTTATACAACCGTACTTCTATAGTTACCTGCTCATCAGAATAGGAAACCAGCTTCTTTTTTTCACATTGACTGCCAAATCTATCCATCACAATGCTAATTTTGTCGCTGCTTACCAAAAGCTTCGCGAGCACAATGTCTTCGTCCCTTGCAAAGCGACCAAATTTGGTTATTTTTCCTTCTTCGTCGCGGAACTTGCGGATTTCGGTGTTTTCGGTAGCTCGCGTTTCTTCGTCTTCAATGATATGTACGTCACTCATGCGATCAATACGAAACTCTCGCATTTCTTGTTTCTTTTCGTCCCAGGCGCTGAGATAGTAAAAGTCGCTGTCGTAAGCAACTAAAACTGGCGTAACAATGCGCTCTTCTTCTACCTTAAACGCAATTTTTCCTTTATTTACTGAGGTTGTGTTGTAGTTGAATACGATTTGCTTTCTTTCGGAAATAGCCTGGTGAATGGCATCAACCGTGGGAAGAACGCTGTCAGATTTTGATTTAATTCTGCCAGCTACGTGAATGGTTTTGCGAAGTTTTTCCTGAATGCGGTTGCTCGCGAGTTGCTTAATATTGGTTTCAAGCATTCTAGCTTGTTTTTCAGAAATTGCCTTACATGATTGTACGGCGTCAATCATCAGCATAAAGTCGCCTGTGGAAAAGCCTCTCTGCGTAAGCGCATATTGAGGCGGACGCGTAGGAAGTTTTTCGATAGTCTTTCCAAATTCATTGAGAACCTTAATGTCTTCGTAAATGCTTTTGCGTTCTGCGTCAATTCCGTATTCGGATAGCCTGTCAATCAGTTGCCCCATGGTGAGCCCGCGTTCGGCATCAGTTTCCTGTTCAAAGATTTGCAAAAGGTAGAGAAGTTTTTGTTTAGATTTTCCCTTGTTTGCCATAAAACTACCTAGCTTTCTTAAGTTTTCTTTTCTTGCGCCCTATTAAACTTCAAACAATCTTTCTTGGTGTCCTTAAAACTGGACAGTATAAAAGTATAGACGCTTTATTATTCCTATCAACCGAGGAAGCTAAAACTTTTACCATCCGCACAAAACACCAACTAATCAAACCCGCAATAGCGGGTCTTATAGAAAGGAACTAACATGCAAACTCGGTCTAGACATTTGGACGACTTTTATGTCGCAGGTGTGCGTTATTGGGACGCCGCGCTGGTAATCAATAAGCTGAAGGCAGGCAAAAAACTGACGCTTGTGGCAGAACCTGACAACCCCTTCGATCCCAATGCAGTGGCTATTTATCGCAAGGGCGTAAAGCTAGGATACGTCCCCCGCGTACGCAATAGTCTGGTTGCTCAACTTTTGGCGTTCGGTCATGACAACGTAGTTGAATGCCGCATCCTGAAAGTTGATCGCAAGGCAGAAACCTACGAACAGATCCATGTGGGTCTATATCTGACAGACAGGCGCGCAAGCACTTCGGGTGAAACCTCTGGCTACAAGATAAAGATTGAAGCCACGCTGGCAGATTCGCCAGAAAGTGGTCTGGAAGAAGCTGGGCAGTAGTTTCTTGCTAACTAGCTTACAACGTTTCGTTTTCCTTTCATTCGGGTTCCTGTCGGTTTTTCCTTATCCTTTCTTCCTTGGGAACCCGCCTGCTGCGAATGGGTTGTCCTTATTCTCTCCTTTCTGTGACAAAAGCCCCATTCGCGCAAAAGGGCTCCCTTTCGGGAGCCCTTCCTTTTTCTGATTGAACTATCAGAAAAGCCATGAAACGTTTAATGTTTACTCCCCCGATGCTTTCCTGACTATCAGTTGTGCTAATGAGTCAATAAAAGCTGGGTCTGCGCCCAACGCAGGAACAGCCGTGAAGCGAGCGCTTTGTATGCCTACGCGTTCGCATTCGTTTAAATAGTGCTGCGCTGCCAGCTTCTTAATTTCATGAAGCGTTTCTAAACAATCCACCGAAAACCCTGGGCAGACCACTGCCACATCAGAAACACCCTCTGCTGCAAGCTGTGTAAGCATAGGCTTTAGCATAGGCCCTACCCACTTACGACTGTCGAAACGCGACTGATACGCCAGAACTACATCTTCGCGTGGAATGCTGAGCGCATCCGCCAAAGTGTGGGCGGTATCTTCAGTTTGCTGGACATATTTGTCGCCCGCTTCCACATGAGAAACAGGAATAGAGTGAAACGAAAGCACCAGTTTAGAACCAGCTTTCCACGTCCAGGAACGCTTCACTGAAGCAGCCAGCGCTTCGATGTAACCTGGAGCGTCATAATAGTAACGAACGAAGGTGACGTGAGGCACCGCGGAGCCACCATACACTTGCTTACATGCACGCTCAAATTCTTGTAGGCACGTACCCGCACATGATTTGGTTTCCTGTGGATACAAAGGGATAACCACCAGCATATCCACGTCCGCTTCCTTAAGCTCACGCAAGGCACTTTCTGCCGAAGGGTTGCCATAACGCATACCCAACGCCACTTTAACTGGCTGCTCCGTCAGTTCTTCCAGACGTTTCTGCAGCGCATCGCGCTGAGCGTAAGAATCAAGCAAAAACGGACTGCCTTCTTTTGTCCAAATGTTTTGGTATAAGGGAGCCATTCTTTTGGGGCGGTTTGGCAAAATGAACAAATTCAAAATGGGCTGCCATAGCGCTGGCGGCATATCAATAAGGTTTCGATCAGACAAGAATTGCTTCAGATAAGGCTTTATTGCCTCTTCAGTCGGTGCGTCGGGAGTACCCGTATTCATCAGCAAAACGCCAAGCATACCCTTCTCTTTCTCTTGTGTGCTTGAAGGTGGATACTAGCACAACACACAGTAAGCCCACATAGTGAAAACATCTACCGTGTTAAACTAGCGCTCTAGATGCAACGCAAAAGGCGAAACTGCTAACACTCAAAACACACGGGGGAGCAAGCGCGCTTTGCGTTCAAAACACACAGGGAGGCACTATGGCTAAAGCTCTGATAGTTGTTGATATGCAATTTGACTTTGTGACGGGATCTTTAGGAACCACAGAAGCACAGCAGATTGTTCCTACTGTTAAGGAAATCCTACGCGAGGCGAACGAGCGCGGCGACAGAATCTATTTCACACAAGACACCCATGCTGAAAACTACCTTGAAACGCAAGAAGGGAAATATCTGCCGGTTCCCCACTGTGTTGCTGGTACGTCAGGCTGGAATATCATTGAGGAGCTTTCTGGCTATATCACTCCCGAAAACACCTATACCAAAAGAACGTTCGGATCGCTTAAGCTGACCCACAATGACAGTTTTGCAGATATGGACGAAATAATCCTGGTAGGCGTTTGCACCGATATTTGCGTTATCTCGAATGCGCTTATCCTGAAGGCTGCTTTTCCTGAAGTGCCTATTACCATTTACGAAAACGCCTGCGCCGGGACCACGCCCGAAGCCCACGAAGCAGCACTCCAAACCGCCAAAAGCTGCCAAGTGAATGTGAAAACGTACAAAAAGTAATTATCTCTACAGGGTCGACCCGCAGAATTCCGGCCACAAAACTATACCGAAGAGTAACCCTGTAGGAACTAGCTAGATTTCCACTAATTTACGCCCGATAGTATTTGGTTGACCTTCCGTTTCCTATTCTTGTAATCATCTTTTTTTCCTCAAGATTTTTGAGAATCCTAATTGTTTTATCCTTAGAAATATTTGCGGCAACTTCTATCTCATTTCTTGTTAAAGCAATCTCTTTAGGGATAACTCTCAGTACTTCTCTTTCTTCCCTAGAGAGAATGGCAAAAGACTCAGATGGCAAAACAACAGTTACCGACATCTCCTCAATCAAAAAGATGGGCGATACTTCTTTATCCGCATACGCATCTCGTATACGCGGAATACCAGTTCCAAATCGTTCTATGTATCCCAATCGGAAAAATACATTTGCCAATATGGGATTTCTCGCAATGGAAGGCCCTCCGTTCAAATAAGACTCTTCAGACATACCTTCAGGTAACCCACCTGGTGATTTTATTTCTATACGGTCAGGGTACATTCCGACATTGATGTTTGCCTTCATGTCCCATCGGCAGTGTACTAAAGCATTGGCAATTGCTTCTCGGAAGGCTTCTCTAGGAATTAATTCTTTTTTAATTCGATTAACTCCGATTATTTTTTCGTAGGTATAATGCTCGTCGAATATCTCCGTCGCAACTTCAAGCTGAGCAAGCAATGACTGTTTGCTCAATGTGTGCCTGGACAGAATTGAATTTATATCCTCTCCAAATCGAGCAACATCGACACCGCCGAAAGTATTCTTATCGGCTAGTAATGCGGCAGCGTTATTGTAGTAACCTTTGGGCTCTTTTAGTTCTAAAGAAATAAGTACATTTTCATCGAACTTATCAATGCCAGCTTTTTCAATTAATTCACTTTTTAATTTCTCAAATTTTAAATCCTGCTGGCTTGATTCCAAGGAATCAAAAGTCTCATTTGCTCCTTTTAAGACTAGCTGGGTTAACTCGAGCCTATCTACCTCTACTGTTGAAGAATCAGCTCTTCTGTAGGCTTTGTTGTTGTAGAAATACGGGGTCTGCTTACCCTTATAAACCGTAAGGACCACCGTCTTTTCAGCATCATTAACCGATAACTTGAACTTCGGCACAGGTTTTAAGTTTCCGTTTATGGTGTTTTCTATAATTAAGCAGGCCTCTTTTGGGTTGTCGAGACCCACTGCATTACCAGAGTCATCAACCCCAAAGATAATTTCACCCGTCTCATAATTAGCAAAAGCACTTACTGTTTTCAAATAGGTTTTTGTAAGCTCTTGTTTATATTCCAAATTCGTCGTTTCGCGCATAATACTTTCCTTTCGACGTAGTATTGCAACAATTATACAACGCAAATTTTTTTCGTTGCAAAAAATAAGGAAAATTTGCAACGTAAATTTTTTTCTTCGCAGACAGGACTAAAACTATTCCGAATTCGGAAGATTGAGGGAGTTTTTCAGTTATTTATTCCCGTTTCGGAATAAAACTTGCACAATTTGCAACGATTTATTTTTTCGTTGCAATATTTTGCGACGATTGTACAACGAAAAAGTTTTTCGTTGTACAACGAAAGCTATTTTTTGCAACGGAAGGTTCTTTTCGTTGCAAAATTGGAGAAAAGGCGTTCCCGTTTCGGAATACCCCATTCAGTCGCTCTGCAGATATTTAAATCCACAAAACAATGCTTCTGAACTGCATACATACTCAAAACCAGACACACTTTTTGTCCGAGTAATTTAATTTTTTAAAGACACGAAAAGGGGTGCTGGCCTGCACCAACACCCCTCAACTAGTCGCATTTTTATCTGCGTAACTTTTCGCTAGCCTTCTAAATTGAATCGCGAAATCAGTAATCTCCGTATGACTTCAAACCCGCTCTTAAAACTCCAAGCCTTCCAAGCGTTCGAACACTACGTCTTTGCGCGTCAGGAAGTCCCACGGATCAAAGATTTCGTCCAGAACTTCCTTGGTCAGGTTGGCATCAGGATCAGCTTCCAGGCGCTCCCTATAGGTAGGACCATCCACTGCATTCTGAATGTCTTCCCATACCTTCATAGCGTTGCGCTGCACAATAACGTAAGCATCTTCGCGCGTAATTCCCGTTTGAACCAAAGCCAACAAAACTTTAGAGCTAAAGATCAGACCACGCGTACGCCACAGGTTATGTTCCATCTTGGCAGGATAGGTCTGCAGACCTTCCATCATCCACTGCATCTTGCTGAACATGTAATCCAGTGCAATGAAGCTGTCAGCCAGTGCCACGCGTTCCGCACCTGAATGCGAAATGTCGCGTTCATACCACAAAGCAACGTTATCTAAGGCTACCTGAGCGTTTGACTTCACTACGCGGGACAAACCGCACACACGTTCTGCGGTAATGGGATTACGCTTGTGCGGCATAGCGCTTGAACCCTTTTGCCCCTTGGTAAACGGTTCTTCTGCCTCAATGACGTCAGACTGCTGCAGCAAGCGAACCTGCATAGCAATGCTTTCCAAGGTGGAAGCCGTTACTGCCAAGGCCGTCATGACCTGCGCATGGCGGTCACGAGCCAAAACCTGCGTTGAAAGCGGATCAGGTTTCAAGCCAAGCTTTTCACAAACATACTGTTCAACGAACGGATCAATGCTGGAATAGGTGCCAACTGCGCCAGAAATAGCACCTGTGGCAGCAACCTCACGTGCCTGCTCCATGCGCTCCTGCGCACGCTTCAACGCCCATGCCCAGCTGCCGAACTTCATGCCGAAGGTCATTGGTTCTGCATGAATACCGTGGGTGCGGCCTACGCACAACGTATCCTTAAACTCAAACGCGCGCTTCTTGCACACTTCGCCCAGCTTTTTAATGTCTTCCAAAATAATGTCGATAGCCTGCGTAATTTGATACGAAAGCGCAGTGTCGCCCAAGTCAGAAGAAGTCATGCCATAGTGAACCCAGCGGCTAGGCTTTTCCTGGCCCTCAGGAATATCAGCATCAATGTATTCTGCCATGCACGTGGTAAAAGCAATTACGTCGTGATTGGTAACTTTTTCAATTTCGTCAATGCGCTCTACCGTAAAGTCTGCATGCGCACGAATCCAGGCAGCTTCTTCCTTGGTGATGCCAGATTTTCCTAGCTCAGCTTGGGCTTCGCAGGCCAAAACTTCAATCTCTTTCCAGATTTCGAACTTGTTTTGAAGTTCCCAAATGCCACCCATTTGCGGGCGTGTATATCTACCAATCACTGCTGCCGCCTTTCCCTAAAGAGCACAAACTATTTTACCTACAGCGCCCTAAACAGCGCACGTACTTCATCAACCATGTCGGTGTCTGCCACCACAACCACCTTGTCACCGGGGTACAGCACAATGTCTTCACTGGCCACCAAGACATCATCGCCCGTATCAACGGCCGCAATAAGGCTGTTGTCTGGCATTTCAATTTCTGAAAGCATGATGCCTTCATCGTTGTCGTGATGGCGCATGCGCGGAACCGTAAATTCAGCAAGCTGCACGTTTCCATGCGTTAAGGACGAAACAACACTCACGGAACCCAGCAGGGTTTCCTCTTCAATCATGTTGGCAATAAGCGTGGTGGAAGAAACGCATTCGATACCCAGCTCGTGAAAAATGCGAAGATTCTTGGGGCTGTTCACACGCGCAATAACACGCGGAACGTTGAATACGCGCTGAGCAATTTCACAAGAAACCAGGTTATTGTCGTCTTGGCCAGTACTGGCCACAAACACATCAGCCCTGCGAATACCAGCGTCTTCTTGGGTTTTAGAGTCGCAGCCATCTCCGTGGATAACCAGATATCTGCCCTCGAGTTCCATGGAAAGCCTGTCTGCCGTACGGAGGCTTTCTTCAATAATAGCTACTTCGTTATTGCCTTTCAAAAGGACGCTAGCTAGGTAAGCACCCACCTTACCGCCGCCGCTAATCACAACATACATAAGTCTTCAAACCTCAACTAGTCTTGCATGTACTGAGAGAACTCATCAATCAGCTCGTGGCGAACACAGGCCAAAACCGAATCTCCGTGATACAAAAAACTGTCACTGGAAGGAATGGAAGACGCGGAGCCGTCGCCGCGTTCAAAAGCAATAATGCGTACATCGTGTTCGTGTTCTAGTTCAGAAACGCGAATGCTGCGCTTATTTTCCTGCTGGCTAAGGTTAAGCGAAAAACGCAGCACCTCAAATTCACCAAACGTGTCAATGTGAGCACCATGACCAGCGATTACCTTTGAAAACATATCTTCTGCAACCAAAGAAGTGCCACACACGTAGTCAATGCCTAGCTGCATATAGGCGCGCTCGTGATCGGGGTTATACAGACGCGCAATTACGTGAGGAACGTCGAACAGCCGGCTTGCAACTTCGGCGCACATCAGATTTGCATTGTCGTACTGGGTTACAGCCGCAAGTACATCGCATTCCTGTACGTTAGCTCGAATAAGCGTTGTTTCGTCAAAGCCTACGCCCTGAATGGTTGTCCCGTTAAAGTTGCGACCTAAATTTACAAAGGCGTCTGCGTTTCTATCTATTACACAAACGTTTGCTCCATTATCAGAAAGCATGCTTGCCAACTGCGAACCAACACGCCCACAGCCAACCACAATTACGTTGCTCATAGCCCACCTTTCTAATGTGTGTATAGTCTAGCGCATTCACGTACAAACAGGTGCTGTGTTCTGGGTTTTCTCATAATTGAAACGGGCGGAAGTTCACGTAAGGTTTTCGGGATATAGGTCACTATGCATAGCCCTCTTATAATCCTTTCACAGACAGACAAAACAAAAGGGTGGCAGATTGGTCTGCCACCCTTGCTGTTCCGCTCAAAGAGCCTTCTCTAAGAGCAGTTTGCCCAAGCGCACCAAGAGTTCATTATGTAATCCCTAGCCAGTTTCTTTTGCGCTCAAGCAGGAATTGTTAGCCCTTCTTTGGTGCGTCCACAAATACCATGTTCAAAGGCATAGGAACACGGATGCTTACTGCGCCAGCTGGGCAGTCTTCTACGCAACCGTTGCAGTGCCAGCATTCGTCCGGGAAATTAACAACGGGATACTTTGCGCCTTCAGGCTGTTCGGCTTCACCGAAGCAGTCCATAGGGCAAACGGTGACGCAAGTCATGCAACCGGTGCATTTTTCTTTGTTGATAATCGGCGGCATTGTTATTCCTCCTTACTTATGCATTGGGCGCATGCCGGAAACAGGTTCGCCATCAATTTGCTGAAGCGTTACCAGCATTCCGTCATACTTCGGATCGGTAAACGGATAGTCAGCACGCTTGTGGGCGCCACGGGTTTCCTTGCGAGAACGAGAAGAAGTCATGCACAGCTTGGCAGTTTCAAGCGTGTTGATGGCTTCAAGACAACGCATGAATTCATGGTTGTTTGCGCAATGCAGCGTCTTAAGCTTCTTTTCCAAGCGAGCCATGTGCTCAAGACCAGTACGGAACAGAGCTTCACTACGAATGCCAGAGCCCATGTAATCCCACATGGTTTGCTGAACAGCCAGAATAGCTTCGTTCCAGGTAGGCGTAGAGGTGTCGACTGGGTTAGAAAGCAGCGTATTGAAAAGTTCGATGCTCTTATTAACAACTTCGTTGTCTTCGATGTCTTCGAATTCCCTACCCTTAACATATTCAGCAACGGTCTTTGCAGCAACACGACCCGTGCAAGCAGCTGGGCCACTACCAACCATGCCGTTACCGCTGGAAACACCAACGGAGAACAAACCAGGAACGGTCGTGGAGGTGTCAGCATTCGCGTCAATACCAACGCCCTTACCGCCGCCGCCACCTTTCTTGTAGTCGAATTCAACCATATGCTTACGGAAGTCAAAGCCTTCGTCTTTCAGGTGGCTTAAGGTTGCGCCGTTGCCTTCGTGACGAAGCGCCCAAATCATGTAATCAAGGTCGAAATCGGTGTCTTCAGAGCAGTTCATAAAGATTGGAACGCCCTTTTCGTTGTTCATGCGGAATACCTGCGGGAAGATGTCCATGGTAACGTCGCCGCACTGCCAGTCGGGCTTCTCCAGGAACGGGCCGGAGGGGTTGCCGTCAATGTCGGTCAAAAGACCAACCCACGTAGCCTTGCCACCGCGGTTAAAGAACTTGCAGCCTGAAGCGCCAGTAGCTGCAACTGCACCGTCCAGGCAAACCAGACGAGCGCCTGCGCGATAAGCAGATGCCGTAGAAACACCCGTGCAAGCGGGGCAGCCAATGAGGTTAAACATCCAACCCATGGTGGTTGAGCCATTCATGAGAGTAGAGCCTGCGGTGGAAATAATAACTGCCTTAGCGCGAACCAGCTGCACAGCAGGTTCTTTACCGTTCAGGTCAACGCAAACTGCACCAATAACTTCACCCTTGTCGTTCAGGATAAGGTCGGTGTAAGGCATACGATTCATAATCTTGGCGCCAGCCTTCAGAGCTGCCTTGGTCAACAGCGGCTTCTGATGAACGCCTTCGTACTTCAGATACATGCCCTGTACACCAGGACGCTTGTGACCAGTGAATTCCCAGTCACCATGAGGACGCATAGGAATACCATAGGATTCCCAGTCTAGAACTACGCCATAGCTTTCCTTCAGGTAGGCATAAACATAGTCACGGTCTTTGCCGCCCTTGAATTCCTGAGCATACTGAAGCAACTTCCAATAATCCTCTAGCGTGCCGTGCACTTCGGGGATGTAACACATGAAGTGGTCATTACCCGTTGCACCGCTGCCGCTACGGCGAGTGTTAGCTTTTTCTGCAACAATTACATTGAGGCCAGCGTTTGCGGCGTCAATTGCAGCCTGCAAACCGCCAATGCCACCACCTGCAATCAGCAGATCACACTCAAGCGTTTCTTTGCGAGTAATCATTACTGTCTCCTTCGTGAGCGTGTTTTGGGCTTTCGTCCTTTTCTCCGAAAGCCCCCTTCAATGACTCCTAGGTTTCGGTTACTTAAAGATTTTGCTGAACTCGGACATGTCTTCGACGTTTTCCAAATTCAGTACGAAATCCATCAGCTTTTCCGTAACTTCAGGAGCCAAAATATCGCGTGTTTCCACGCGGAAAAGGTCGCAGAATTCTTCTCTTGTCAGCATGTTCTTCGGATGACCTTTTTGATAACGCATGGAGTCTACGTATTCCTTGCCATCCTTCGTACGAATGGTTGCTGTCTTTTCAGGGAAGCTGCCTGCCTGATATTGGTTGAAAGAATCGATAAGCGTGTCTTCGGGGCTGGGGCCACCCTTAATGCGCCCTGCCAAGTCAATCAGCTTCGGATTCTTCATCATTTCGTCGGTGTACCAGTTTGCACCGGGGTTAGGATCAAGCAGAGACACCGCCACTACATAGGGCATGCTGAACTGAGCTTCAGTCAAAGAGGTATAGCCGTCTTCCTTGAAACGCGTGCGATACTGAGTCGGCGGATCAACAATAATCTCTTCAATGTTGTCCACATCAATGTCGTACTTGTTCACCATGTCGCGCACCAGTTCAACAGGCGTCTGTACCCACATGTTTGCGGGCCAGTGCTTCACCAAAATATCCATGGTGTAGTAGTCTTTGCCCAAGTTCTTGTTCAACCATTCGCGGTGTACTTCAGGAGTAAACTGTTCGCAGAAAGCATACGGTACATCTAAGCCATCTTCTGCATTGTGAATACCTGCCTGCGCACAGAGCGAAGCTACACATCCGGACAGAGCCGCAGAACCTTGTTCATACTTGTAACAGTCAGACATGGTTGCCTGAGAAATGTTGCTGCCGTTCTTGGCGAACGAACCAGCTAAGCCTAGGCTTTGGTTTGTTTGGGTTTCGTCTAGGTCAAGCAGCTTTGCCGCAACAATGCTGGAAGCAAAAATCTGCCAACTGCAAATTGCCCAACCCTTTAGATGGTCAAACCCTGCTGGTGGTTGAACTGCCATAGCAATGCGGTTATAGCCTTCCAAGCCAGCAACCAAGGCGGTCAGGTAATCCTTGCCGCTCTTCTTTTCCTGCTCTGAAAATGCGATGCCTGCAGGAACAGCGCCGCACAAAGGATGACCTGTCCAAGCACAGTCTTCCCAGTCAAGCAGATCGCAGGCAACCGAATTTGCAAACGAAGCCAAAGCAGGAGTGGTCTTTTTTCCGTTGAACCAAATGGTTGCTTCTCCGCCTTCTCCGCCATTCATCTGGACAGCAAGATTAGCAGCGTCTTCAGCCATCTTAATTTTGAAGCCCGCAAAAGATACACCGAGCGCATGGAGGGTCAAAAGCTTTGCTCGTTCAATAACTTCTTCGGGAATATCTTCAAACTTCAGATTTACAAAGTAATCTGAAAGGTCCTTTGTGTAATGAGAGGTGTAACTAATGTCCATAGGTAACTTCGCTCCTTGTACACTCTAGTAAGTAAACAGTTTTCCCAGCTCAGGAATACGCGTGCCAATCTTGCAGTGACGAAGTGCGCTATACAGGCTCACCTGGTTGCTAGTGATGACCGGAATTCCTAAGTCCTCTTCTATAACGGAAATGATTTCCATGGTATTAAGTCCAGTGCAGCTAATGAAAAGACAGTCCGCGTTGTTTAAATCCATATCGTGCACAGCACGATAGATTTCCTCAGGTGTTACGTCTTCCATGTTTCCTTTGACTGGAACAATACCCTGAGAAACATCAGGTACGCCATTTTGGCGAATGGGGCTGCAATCCATTCCAACGATGTTGGTAACGGTAATCCCATTGTCTTCGAGGAATTTCTTTTCCATGACATTGGTTTCATCTGGATACGGCGTGATAACTGCGGTTTTCGGCATGCCTAAGATGTCAAACGCTTCGAGTACTGCCGTGCTGGTTGTGATGGAAGGCACGCCGCTTGCCTTTTCCATGCGGCGGATGCATTCCTTGTCAAAACCAAAACCTTTTACCATGCTTCCAGACGTGCAGCCAAACACCAACAGGTCATGACGCTGCTTTTTGTACATTTCCGCAGCCTTATCCAATTGGTCAGACAAATACACCAGCCCATCAATGGTCGGTCCAGGAAACCACAGCTTCGTGGAGTTGATAGCAACTCCTTCTGGAGCGTACAAATTGAAAGCTCGTTCGATAGATTCGCCAATAGGACAAATCAGACCTATTCGTGCTCGCCAACCTGACATATTCTGCATTTCCTTTCGTACGGTAATGAACATCCTGTCTATATGAACGGGAGGAGCGGTGCTTAAAGGAAGGGGTCGTCGGGTCGCCTCTCCCCCGCGTTCAACGAAGTAAGAAAACTGCACCTCGTTCCTTAACTAAATCCTTAGATTTGAGCTTTGCCAGAAGTATTTGCATCGTGCTAGCCTTAGCTCATATCAGCAGCTCTTAGTAAGGAATAACTGCGTCCAAAATCGGGAAGCCAATAGCGCCGCAGACAAAGTAGAAGAGCAGGAACACGGTGCCGAAGCCCATGATGTCCGTTGTCTTTAGTTTTAGCTCTTCCTTATTGCCGAATACCAATGCGGCAGCCGAAGAAGCACCCGGAGTAATCAAACCGAAGTTTGCAGACATGATGCAGCAGATACCCGCTACGAACGGATTCGTACCAGAAGCCAATGCGATAGGAATAACAATTGGCAGGAACATCATGCCGATACCAGCGTTAGATGCAACGTTGGTCAAAAGCGTTACTACTACCATAACCAGCAGATAGATCTGGAAGGTTGAGCTGTTTTCGAACATAGGACCTAAGACGTTGGTCAGCCATGCAGAAAAGCCTGCTTCTTCCGTCAGCAAAGCGCTGGAAATCGGAATAGCGGACGCAATAATGAAGAAGGAACCCCAGTATGCACCAGGAGCCATAGCCTTCTTGAAGTCCATCAGAGGCTTACCTTCTTTGTCCCTCAAAAGAACCAGGCAGACAACAGCAACGCTGAATACGCCAGCCATAGTTAATGTCTTAGAGATGGTGTTGAAGATAACGCCTGCAGGGAAAATGTACTGGGAAAGACCCAGAAGAATGGCAACAAGCATGGTACCCAGAGCTGCGCCCTGACGCAGGTTCATGCGGGTGCTGCCTTGCTTCAACAGTTCAGGATCGATGTCGCGCAGGAACGACACGTCAATCTTGGCAACCTTCAGGAAGCCGACAATAAAGAGTTCTGCCAACGTACCAAAGATGAATACGATGAAGAACCAAACCATGAAGTTCAGGTCGCCGCCCATGAGCTCGCCAAAGGCGTTCCACAGTGCCGTCAACCAGGTCTTAAACGGAATAATCAAGTCGCCGCAGCAGCAAGAAGCAATGGTAAAGACGCTCATTGCGCGGAACCATTTTTCACCGAGGTCACGCTTCAAAATATGAGCAACACTTTCCAGGATTGCCCAGCCAAGCAGAATCATGCCCAGCGGGTTACTTACTGCAGAAATCATGCGGAGAACAAACAGATAGCAGAAGCTGAACAGCAGCGGACGACCGCGCATAACTTTGCGGGACAACGCCCAACGTACTACAACTTCGCCAGCGCCACTTTGAGCGATTGCCGTAGCCAAAGCCAAGCACATCATAACTTGCCACAAAGTGCTTTGGCTGATAGCGGTGGTGATAGCTTCGCCTACCGTGGTGTAGGGCGTTAAGCCAAGAGCAATAACACCTGCAATGGACGGCCAAACTACGCCACCCACCGTAGACCACAAGATAACCATGCCTACGAAGATGCAGAGAATCTGCATACCAAGCTGAGTTACCTCAGGTGCAAACGGGGGAATAATGTAGCCGCCGAAGAACATCAAAATTAAGCACAAGACAACTACTACATAGTATGTAATGTTCTTTTGTGCTTGCGTTTTCGCGATAGCACTCATTTCTTACCCTTCCTTGCCAGTAAAATCTCAAGATAGTTTCCAGGTAATTTGCCTGCTAATGATTAGGTTTAGACACTGCCGAAGTTCCTAAGAAGTAGACCATGCGAGCAAACTTCGCCAACGATTAAACCTTTTGCCAAGGGCTCTATGCCTTGGCCCCCTCTTCACAAGTATGTCGTCACCCGTTCTGCCCTCCTTTTCTCCAAGTACTGGTCCTCGTGATTTGCCCTACAGAACTAAAGTTGGAACAGCTGACCCAGGTCAAAGCTTTCCTGAATTCCCAGCTCCCGCAATGTTGCCCACCATGTTGCTTGATTGCTGGTAATTACTGGACGCTTAAAGTCGCGTTCCATCATGGGTATGGCATCAATAATGCCCAAGCCAGTGCAGCTTACGAATACCGTGTCTGCCTCTGGATTGTTTTCCAAAACTTCTTTCGTCAGGTTGTACATCTGGTCTGGCGTTACACGCGGCATCATCAAAGGATCGGTAAAGCCCAGGCCCTTAATTTCCAACACCTCAAAACCGTTGTCTTCCAAGAACTTCTTTTCAACAGCATCTACTGCAGGAGAATATGGCGTGGTAACTACCAGTTTCTTAGCACCAATAGCCTTCAAGGCACGGATGAGAGCTGTGGAGGTGGTCATAGCATGCTTGCAGCCAGACACTTCCTTGATTTGTTCGCAAAGCTGCTGGTCATAGCCGTAGCCTTTAATGAGACTGCCCGTGGTGCAGGGAAAGACAATGATGTCCTGTCCGGCTGAGCCCAACAGCGCAGCACCTTCAGCAACGCGCTGGCTCATTTCATACAAACCGTCTTCATCAACGGTTTCAAACAACACACGAGTGGTATTAATGGTTACCCCTTCGGGTAAGTATTTGTGGTATTCATGCTCGGGTGCAGAACCTGTATGCGGAAATACCAAACCAACCTTTGCTCGCCAACCGTAATACATCGTGTCATCCTTTCGTCAGTACGAGGAAATCCTTTCTGGAAATCCCTAGCGGAAAGTTCCTTGTGGCTTTTGCTTACGCTCGTCGATTGTTGTAATTCCTCAGTTGTAAGCCCCTCGACGAGCGATAAGCACTACTTCAATACGTCGCCGAAGCTTGCCATGTCTTCGACGTTTTCAATGTTCAATACAAAATCAATCAATGCTTCAACGGTCTGTTCGCTGCAATACTGACCAGCGTTCATGCGGAACAGTTCAACGAATTCGTCACGCGTCAGCATGTTCTTCGGGTGGCCCTTGTGATAACGCATGCTTTCTTCATAGACTTTGCCGTCTTTCGTGGTAATGCGCACCGTCTTTTCAGGGTGGCTGCCACTTTGGTAAACGTTGAAGCAATGCAACAGCGTTTCTTCGGGGTCGGAGCCCGCTTTAACCTTCTTTGCTAGTTCCAAAATCTTTGGATCTTTGAACTTGTCGGGGGTGAACCAACGCGGATTTGGCGTTGGGTCAAGCAGATAGCTTGCAATTACAAACGGCATGCTGAACTGAGCTTCCATTAAAGAACTGAAGCCATCTTCAGGACAATGCATGCGATACTGCGTAGGCGGATTCACCACTATCTCTTCAATATCATCAGGCGAAATACCGTATTCCTTGGTCATGTTGGCAACCAATTCTACGGGGGTTTGTACCCACATGTTTGCTGGCCAGTGCTTGATGAGAATTTCCATCATCAAGAACTTGTTCATGTCGCGATCAAGCCACGTGCGGTCAACTGCGGTGGTCAGCTGTTCGCAGTAACCATAAGGAATGTCGAAGCAGCCCTGCATATTTGCAATACCGTGTTTTGCGCACAGCGCCGCAATGACACCGCTCTGAGAAACGTGTCCCCACTGATAGTGGTAGGCGTTTGACATGGTTGCTTGCTGCATATTGGAAGGCATTTCGGTAAAGTGACAAGAAAGACCAAAGGCCTTGTCCAGCTTTTCAGCATCTAAGCCCATGAGCTTACCAGCTGCCGTCGTAGCAGCAAAAATGTTCCAGTTTGAAATTGCCCACCCTTGGCTATGGTCAAATTCAGGACCAGGCTGCACCGCCATGGAAACACGCATGCACACCTCAAAGCACGCAACCAAGGCGGCCAGATATTCTTTACCACTAGCGTGCTGATCTTCTGCCAACGCCACGCTCACGGGCACTGCAGAAGCGGAAGGATGTCCTGTCCAGGAGCAGTCTTCCCAATCCAGAATGTCAGAAATAGTGCCATTCACAAACACTGCGTTTGCGGGGGAAAGTTTTTCGCCTGTTGTCCATACCGTAGCGGATCCGCCGGTACCGTTGTTAAGTTCGCGACCAACCAACACAGCGTCTTGTGCTAGTTCGTCTTTTTTCGCTGCCAAGGAAACACCAAGCGTATGCAGCGTCATAAGCTTCGCACGCTCAATAACATCCGCCGGAATATCTTCAAACTTCAAATTGGTGGCATATTCTGCCAACGTTTTTGTGTAATCAGTGTCGTTGCTTTTAAAGTAGGCCATTGTTGTTCTTTCTCGAGTTTCCTACCTTCACTAACCCGCGGGTGGAGAACCTAGTTGTAAACCTCTAGTAATCCCCTGGTGTCAAATAATGGTTTCATGGTGCTGTTCTCGCCCGACGGGTCTAAGAAATGGGTGGCTTATAGCGAGCCGTTTTCCAAGTAGTCGTTGATTTCATCAACGCTTTTGCCAGCCAAACCCAAATTCTCTAGCGTAATACCGCCAGCGTAGAAGTCTTCGTTATCGTTCAAAACTGAAGCGATGTTGATAAGACTTTCCACTACGGGTGTCTTAATGCCGAAGTTACGTGCCAGAGAAAGAAGCAGCGCGTCACCTGCGTGCGCATCTTCTACCACGTAACGGTCATGCACCCCTTTCGTAGGGCCAGCCAATACACGGAACTGCGCCATCTCGGGATGCTTCGGGAAGTCGAGGATGGCATACATCTGGCCTACTGCGCGAGTGCGTGCATAACCCATGCAGTCCATGACCGCTTCACGTTCGTCTTCGACCGCTTCAATAACTTTCACCACGTTGGGAGTAATGCCGTCTTCGTACAGACGGAAGTCAATCGTGGTATCAATCTTGGATGTATTCATCAGCGTGCCTGCCAGATGAATGGTGATGTTTGGGGAACTCAGTGTTGCCTGGAACACATTTTTGATGGCGAAACACGGAAGAACTGGAGAAAGAGCTTCCACAAAAGCTTCGTTGTCTTTAGCAGGAAATGCTGCCACCGGCTTATCTGCATAAGGAAATGCGCAGGTTACTGTGGTGGTGTCTACCAAGCGGCACGGAGCAATATTGCCCTGCATTTCGCCTACCAAAATGTTTTTGTCACCAAGTTTTTTCTTGAGCGTAATGGATGCGCAGTTGCCTGCGGAAAAGCAAACCACTTGACCCTCGTGAAGATGAGGTGCAATCCAGCTGGTCAGCTGATCGTGGCGCTTTGCCATGGCGGACACCAAAACCACTTCGGCATCCTGCAGAGCTTCTGTAACATCAAACGTAATCTTGTGTATAGTGGCATGACCAGTGCCTGCGTTGCCAATCATATCTACTTCGTTGTTGGCTTCCTGGATAGCGCGGAGCTTGTCGCCGTGCCATTCTTCGTCGCACACCGTTACTTCATGACCCTTGATGGTCAGATAGGTTGCCATAAAGATTGCGGTGCCACCGCCGCCAATAACCGTTACTCGTTTCATACCTTACACTCCTCCATCTAACTGTTCTGAAAACAAAAGAAACAGGGAGATAAAGCCAAAAAATGGGCAGGCTTATCCTATGGAAGAGTGTGAATTAGAAAATGTCGTGACCCCACGTCATGGAAAGACGATTTTGGAATGAAACAAAGGAATCCCGAATACCCTGCAGCAGCAAACGATCCACCAGGGAAAGTTTTTCGGAGAGGCAGGGAACCAAAGCGGTGACGGGATTTAGGGCACGACTCGATGCATCTTCAATAGATGAGAAAGCATAGTCTTGGATGTACTCTAATCGTTTCATAAGCGTATCTTATGGAGCCATTAATATCTCTCTGTAATCGGGCGGTTACGTTTCACAAAGTCTACACAAGAGATACATTATTTCGAATTATTGGGCATAAAGAAGAGCGGACACACAACATGTAGTGTACCCCCCCCCTAAGATTTTTTGTGGTCTGGACTTTTGTTAAAACAAACCTACTAGTAGTAGCGGTAATACGCCGCACAACTTCCCTCTGAAGACACCATACAAGGCCCAACAGGATTCTCTGGTGTACACACCTTACGGAACAAAGGGCACTCATTGGGGGACATAATGCCGCGAAGAATGTCGCCGCATCTGCAGCCTTT
The DNA here is from genome assembly GCA_949294735.1 of uncultured Coriobacteriaceae bacterium. Lineage (GTDB taxonomy): Bacteria > Actinomycetota > Coriobacteriia > Coriobacteriales > Eggerthellaceae > CASFII01. The sequence goes on from CASFII010000008.1 coordinate 77,166, forward strand.
TGGATCTTGCGTAGGCTCAACATCAGGCTGGAAACGACGCACGGCGTCAAACTCCGCATACTTTTCGCGGATCTTGTAGCCCGAACCAGGAATTTCTCCCAAACCGCGCCAAACTGCTGGGCAGGTTTCAAACACTTCGTCAATGGCAGCCAGCGCAACGGGGTTGCCCTGCGGCATAACACCGCGCGCATAGGCTATTTCAATTTCGGCACGTCCTTCGTGCAGCTGTCGCATAATCATGGCAATACCTTGCAGCACATCCACCGGCTCAAAACCGGTAATTACACCAGGTACGCCGTACTTTTCTGCCAAGAACTTATACGGTTCTACGCCGATGATAGTACTCACATGACCAGGCAAAATAAGCGCATCCAACTGCAAGTTCGAATCATTCACAATGGCTTCCAGTGCATTGGGCATATTTTTATGTGCACCAAATACCGTAAAGTTTTTAAGTCCCTTTGCTGCTGCACGCTTGATGGCAGCTGCCACTAAAGGCGTAGTGGTTTCAAAGCCAACTCCAACAAACACAATTTCGCGGTCAGGGTTCTTTTCCGCAAGCGCCAATGCGTCTAGCGGCGAATACACAATCTGCACCGACCTTCCCGCCGCTTGTTCTTTAAGCAAGCTTGAAGTAGACCCAGGTACGCGCGTCATATCGCCAAATGTTGCAATGGTTACATTCGGAATACGCGTAAGGGCAATAACTGTGTCGATGTCTTTGTTTGATGTAACGCAAACAGGGCACCCCGGACCACTGGCCAAACGTATGCCCTGTGGCATTAGGTTACGAATACCATTGCGTGCAATAGCAACCGTATGAGTGCCGCAGACTTCCATCAGCGTTGCCTGTTCGGGTGCAAGCTTTTGAATGGATTCTATGAGCCCTCTGGCTAGTTCGGGGTTTTTAAACGCCGCCAGTTCTGCCTCCATGGAAAGCGAAGAGATGGTTTCCAGAGTAATCTGGGAGGCATTTTCTTCGCGCACCATTAGTGTGTTCCCAACGTACACACTTGCCCTTCGGTGGGCATATCTTCGCCAATAAGCTCTGGGAAGTCCTTGATGAGATCAATGGTTTCCTGGGCATATACCGGATCAACTAATTCGATAGCAAACCCTGCATGCACCAAAACAAAATCACCCACGCCAGCCTGGGGAACCAAGTCAAGCGCAATGTCGCGCGTTACACCCATGATGTCTACCGTAGCCAAACCATCATCTTTGACTTCAACAATTTTTGCTGGAATAGCTAAACACATACTGTCTCTTTTCTCCAACAACCCAAAGTGCAAGGAACCGAACCTCGAACCCATAGGAACGTGTCTTTTGGGTTTTTCTCAGCCCTAAACGCCTGTCCCTTTTTGGTTCGGAAAGCCCAAAAGACACGTCCCTATGGGTTCCCTTGCGGTTCTTGGGTCAAATCTCATGCCTTGTTTCGAGCCCATGCTACCACAGCTTGTCCAAAAGAGATGCACCCATCGTTGGGCGGCAAATCCCTATTGACAGCGGCAGTAAACCCAGCTTGTTCCAAAGCGGCAACAACGTGTTCTATAAGATAGCGATTCATAAACACGCCGCCTGAAAGTGCCACAGTTGAAATGCCATACAGCCCGCGTACAATTTCTGCGATGTTTAAGATGGCTTCCACGAATGCATTGTGGAAACGTCGAGCGATTACAGGCACGGGAATCTTAGCTTTAACGTCGTCCAAAAGGGCAGCAAAAGCGGGAGCGGCATCAAGCAAAAGTACCGAAGTGTCATGAGCCGTAGAGCTTGCAGTAGCCGTGTTCTTTATAAGTGCCAATGAATATCGAACCTGTTCTGCAGCTTCACGCTCATCTACCACGGCGTTGGCTTCTTTACCCATGGCAGCTTCTAACAAAATGGCGGGTTCGCCTTCATAGGTTGGCTTAGTGCAGACGCCTAGCAAAGCACTTGCGGCATCAAACAGGCGGCCAACCGAAGAGGTCAAAGGAGTATTAATGCTGCGCTCAATCATCTGGTCACAAAGCTGCGCCTGCTCACCTAAGGCAGCAAGCGCTGTTTGAGCCGCTGGATGCTCCAACAGGTCAAACGTCCAGAGTGCGCCATATGCCATACGCAAAGGGTTTTTAATAGCTGCGGCACCACCAGGCATGGGAACGTAGGTGAAGTTTGCAAATCGCTCAAAATCAGTCTGATTCGCCAGCAACACTTCCCCGCCCCAAATGGCTCCATCAACGCCGTAGCCCGTGCCGTCAAAAGCAAAACCGCACACAGCGTCAGCAAGACCGTGTTCGCCTATCACGGAAGCAATGTGAGCAAAGTGGTGTTGCACCGCAATAGTTTCAGCGCCTACTTCATTGCCAACTTCACTATCTGTCTCATTACCCGTTTCCGAGCACGTCCCAGCACAAGCGTCTGCAATCTTTTTCTCTTGGTCTCGAACCCACTTCGTAGTGAGATATTCAGGATGCATGTCGCATACCAGCTGATCCGGCTTTATCTCAAACAGCTTCTCATAGCGCTGTTTCGCGTCTAACCACGCGTCAAACGTTTCGGCGTTTTCCACGTCCCCAATATGCTGCGAAACAAACGCTTCGGCATGTTCGCCTTCCGTAGAACGAAGAAGCGTAAACGTATTCTTCTGTTCTGAACCGGCTGCGAAAAGCCTCATTTGCTGCGCATCGGGAATATCAATCTGAATAGGCACAGGTGAATATCCACGAGCTCGGCGAATAATCTGAGGAACATCGCCCGCACTACCTGCGCGGATAACGCGCACCACGCTGTCGTCATAGCGCGAAAGGATTTCGCGATTGTTGCCCAAAAATGCATCAGCGATGCTAAATAAGCGTTCATAAGCCTCTTCGTCACCCGTGGCAATAGGTTCATCGTGTAAGTTTCCCGAAGTCATCACCAACATGGGAGGATTAGCCGTCGAAGTCGGTTCAATAGCTTCAACAGAAGCAGAAAGCACGTTAGCAGCCAGTTCTTTTGCTTGCGCTTCCACGAAGTCATGCATAAGCAAGTGCTGCACGGGGGTGTAAGGCAACATAACGCCCAGTTCAGGGAGCTTATCCGCCAGTAAAGGCACGAACTTGCTGTGAGTTTGCTTCTTTAGAAGCACAATGGGACGCTGTGCACCCGTCAACAGAAGCTTTTCTTCGTCGTTGACCTCGCAAAGTTGCTGAACGTCTTCAACAGAGGCCATCATGACCGCAAATGCTTTGCCCTCGCGATGCTTGCGCGCACGCAGCTTCGCAACTGCTTCGGCATTATTGGCATCACAAACCAAATGAAAACCGCCCAAGCCCTTCACCGCCAGAATGCCACCGGCACACAGCACTTCAACTGCACGGGCGAACAGAGCATCACTTTTTTCGCGGGTAGTTCCCCAGGAAATTTCACCTAAAGGTGCCGCAATATCGCCGCCCTTATGTTCGCGCCAACTTATATGAGGCCCACAGTCAAAGCAGGCGTCGGGCTGCGCATGAAATCTGCGATCAGCAGGGTCTTCATATTCTGCCGCGCACGTCGGACACATAGGAAACTTCGCCATAGAAGTAGCGGGACGGTCGTACGGCAAATGGTCAATGATAGTGAAGCGCGGCCCGCAGTTTGTGCAGTTAATGAAAGGGTACCTATATCGCCTGTCGGCTGGATCAAACAACTCTGACACACAATCAGAGCACGTTGCCAAATCGGGAGACACCAGCGTTGTCTCTTCGGCTTCTCCATCATCAGAAAAGCGAATTTCAAAGGTTTCGAAATGCTCTAGAGGAACTTCTTTCAGTTCAATTTCCTTTACCTGAGCTGCAGCAGGAGCATGCTCTGAAAGGTCAATAACAAAGGCATCCAACTGTTGTGCTTCCGCTTCAGCGTGGATAAATACGCCGTCAACAGCATTAAGAACCCAGCCTTTGATCTGGTGTTTTTGAGCCTCACGATAGACAAAGGGGCGGAAGCCCACCCCTTGCACAATGCCAGTAATATGAATGTCTAAAGCTTCAATCATCTGCTAGTTATGTTCCTCGTGAATTCTTACCAATTCTTCTCGAATAATTCGCGATAAAGCGCGCAACGTCACACCCGAATTATCTGGCAGGTGCAGATGCAAGCACCTGCGTCCACGGCTGGCTAAAACAAGTAAGTCGCCCGAAGCCTGCGCTTTCGCTAAAGCACCCAAGCTTTCAGCAGTGGACTTCAGTGGCACGTCCTTTAGTTCGTCTGCTGAAAGAATCAGGAACACCCCGCTGTTCGTCCCGCCCTTGTGAAGCTGGCCCGTAGAGTGGAGGTAGCGCGGCCCCACCTCCAGGCAAGAAACCACGCCGCGATGTTCTGCTATATCGTGACGAATAACTTCCAACGTTTCGCGACGACCTTCGCCCGTGAACGGTAAAAAGGCATTCAGCGCGAAATAGTCTCCTGGCTGGATACTCTTTAAAAGCGCATACAAAGCCGAGCGAACATCAGTACACTCGGCAAAACACGGGGCCAGACGCACTTCCACTTCGCCCATATGTACGTCTTCGATGAAGTCTTGCGTGAAGTCTGGTTCAGGCTGCCCTTCAGCTAGAATGCGCATAACCTCAGCTTTTGCCGAAGCCACGTCGGGCTGGTCAAAGGGACATAGTTTCATAAGATAGCCGCACATGGCAATGGCATATTCCCACATAACAAAATGCTCCGCCAGTTCCTCGACTGAATCAATGCGGAAGTTCATACGCGGAATAGCCGAATCAATGTATGCCAAACTCATTTCGAAGTTTTGACGTTCATCCCAAAGGTTGTTTGGCGTTTGGTATACCACCACGCTGCGGTCGCCAGGATCATGTTTCAGTAACAGCGAATCAACCTCAATGTTAGGCAGAATGCCTTGGTTTTCTTTGCCAAGACTTTCAGCAACCAACTGTTCAATCCACAAACCCAGAACACGACCGCGCTTTTGGGTCAGGAACGAAAACTTATTGCGACCGTTCAGGTAGTTGTCATACAAAAACGATGCCAACCCAATAGCAGGATTGTCGATAGCGTCTTCTGAACAGCGCTTTTCGGCTTCCTGAGCATGCTGAATAAAAGATTCCAAATCGATGCCTACCAGCGCTGCTGGAACTAAACCAAAAACAGAAAGTGCCGAAAAACGCCCGCCAACTTCAGGGTCACCCGAAAATACCGCAAGCCAACCTTCTTCTTTGGCCTGCTTTTCCAGTTCGGTGCCTGGATCAGTAATGGCAACTAAATGCTTCACCAGTTCTACCCTGGGAAGCGTTTCAGAAAACGCTTCCGTCAAAGCTTGGAACATCATGCGCGGTTCAAGCGTGCCGCCGCTTTTCGAAGAAACAATGATGAGCGTGTTTTCCGGCTTCGCCAACGCAAGTGTTTCACGCAGCCTTACGGGCGAATCAGAGTCAAGCGTACGGAACGAAACACGCTTAGAGTCTGGCTTATTGTACTTGGTCATGGTCATGGGAGCTTGCGTGGAACCACCCTGGCCAATAAGCACCACTGTGTCGATGCCACTTGACACTACCGTGTCAGCAAATTCGGTAATATCCTGAAGCGGAAGGCGTGGACGACTAGCTAAGTCTACCCAGCCCATATAGTCCTTTGCGCACGCCTGTGCTTCTTCAGAAAAATCAAAGAGCGTACTATCTTTAGCGTGAAGCCTGCTGGCAACACATTCCTTTACCAATCTTTTCGCTGATGGGTAAAGTTTTTCGGAATCTCCAACAATCATTTGTCCTGCTTTCATAAGGGTGAAACTTTACGAGTAGCCTTATTAGTTGCTTCACCATATGCGAAGGCTTAATAAAATCTTTATGCCTGTTTATCGGGTAATCCTTGTGGGTTCTTCTGGTGCTAAGGGCAACGCTTCGCGCTACAAGCCAAGAGCCTTCTTCAAGGCAGACACACGACGGCGGGAAACGGGAATCTTTTCCTCTACACCGTTCAGCGTCAACAGCAACGTACCACCAGAAACTGATTCAATTTCTTCAACCGTAGACAGGTTCACCAAATACCCGCGATGCACGCGGAAAAAGCCATGCCCATCCAAACGCTTTTCCAGCTGCGCCAAGCTGACCGTAGAAAAATAACGGTCGGTATCGGTTTGCAGATAAGCGTAGTCATCGCGCGCCATAACAAAACGAATTTTGTCGATACCGATTAGGATTTTCTTCCCGCCCTTTTCCACGGGAATGCGTTCCGAACGATGAGCCTGTGCGTGCAGCGCAACATGCTCACGAACCCTGGCAATAGCCTGAGCCAAACGATCCGTTTCCACGGGCTTTACCAAATAATCAACAGCATTTACCTTAAACGCATCCAACGCATGTTCGCTGTATGCCGTCACAAACACAACCGCAGGCGGGAATTTCAAATGCTGCATGGCTTCAGCCAGCTGCAAGCCCGTTGCCTCTGGCATATTGATATCTAAAAACATCACATCACAGGGGAATTCTTTAAGCTTTTCAATAGCTTCGCGAACGCTGGCAGCTTCAGCAACTACTTCGGTCTGCCCCAGTTCGTCAAGAAGAAAACGCAACTCTGAACGCGCAGGTGCTTCGTCGTCAACAATGATAGCCTTTAACACAACTACCTCCCTAAGCATATTCGCCCAGATAAAAGTATCCCCAGCTGCACGAGCCTTATGGGGAGAATCGGGTTAGTCCTACCATTATAGTCCAAGCACCAGCAAAAACAGCAAAATGACCGAATAATACAAGGTTGGACAGCCTGCGCCTTTGCACGAAACACGAATGCTGTGCTATTGTACCCTGCATACGTGTGAGGCGGGCATTTTACAGCTAAGCGATACTTGAAGGATTGCCCACACCATAAGTACTTACCGCTTATATTCTGCCAAGCCTGCACAGCATACCAACAAGACAGAAAGAGGAATCGTATGGAGTTAGGTTTGCAACTTCCTTGGTGGAGTATTCTTCCCTTTGCCGGCATGCTGCTTTCCATTGCTCTTTTCCCTTTGTTTAAGGGCGAATGGTGGGAAAAACACCAGCTGCATGTGGCAGGCTTTTGGTCGCTGGTTTTTTTAATTCCCTTTGTCATTGGCTTCGGCCTAAACATGGCCGTTGAACAGCTGGCAGAGGTCATCATCCTTGACTATATTCCCTTCATTGTGCTGCTGTTTGGCCTGTTTGTGGTGTCAGGCGGTATTCACATTGCAGGGTCTATTGCTGGCACCACCAAAAACAACGTCATCCTTTTAGCCATTGGCACGTTTCTGGCCAGCTGGGTTGGTACTACGGGCGCAGCTATGCTGCTCATTCGCCCTGTTTTGCGTGCTAACCAGTGGCGTAAAAACAAGACGCACATTGTGGTGTTCTTTATCTTCTTAGTTGCTAACATCGGTGGCTGCTTGACCCCACTGGGTGACCCGCCGCTGTTCCTGGGCTATCTGCGCGGCGTTCCATTCTTCTGGACCATGGAACACATCTGGCCACTGCTGCTGTTGAACACCGTTGTACTGCTGGTGGTGTTCGCCCTGATTGACCGCCACTTTATTAAGAAAGAAGGTAAAGAAGGCGAGCAGGCTGTCGAGCTGGCAGAAGAAGCAGTTGAACGCGTGCCGCTACGTATTGAAGGCGTTCACAACCTGGTCTTTTTGGCCATTATCATTGTGGCCGTTATCCTGAATGGCGCTATTCCGCAAGTTGATACTTTTACCGATGCTTCTGGCGAAGTGTACGGCATCGACCTGATGGAAGGTATTCATCTGGGCGCCAACTACTTCGTTCAAATTATCCTGATCCTTATTGCGGCGGCACTTTCTATGAAGACCACGAAGAAAGAAGTCCGCGAAAAGAACGACTTCGAATGGGAACCTATCGCCGAAGTTGCTCGCTTGTTCTTGGGTATCTTCATTACCATGATTCCCGCGTTAGCACTGCTTCGCGCTTATGGTGGCGACATCGGGCTCGATTCGCCGCTGAAGTTCTTCTGGGCAACAGGTGCGCTTTCCAGTTTCCTGGACAACTCACCCACCTATGTGGTATTCATGACCGCTGCTGGTTCCTTGGGTGCAGCAGGCGACCCAAGCACCCTGGTAACCACCGTTGGCACGATTTCAACCACCATCTTGCTCGCGGTTTCTGCAGGTGCGGTATTCATGGGCGCCAACACCTATATCGGTAATGCGCCGAACTTCATGGTGAAGTCTATTGCTGAACGTTCAGGTGTTAAGATGCCGAGCTTCTTTGGATATATGGGCTGGTCATGCGCAATATTGATACCGCTCTTTATACTGGACAGCGTAATTTTCTTCTTATAGAGCCTATCAAAAGAACAAACGAAAGCCCCCAAACTTGGGGGCTTTTTACTGGACATACGGACATCCAGGACACCCGCAAAGCTACCGTTCGCAGCTTTCAGCTGCTCACCTATGCGCTTTGCTGCTTAGAGGTCCAGTTGCATCAGCTTTTCGATAGTCAGTACGTAAATGCGGAAGGCCTGCTTCAGCTGTTCTTCGCTAATAGCTTCATCAGGACCGTGCATGCCACCAACCCATTCAGGGTTTTTCACCCAGGACATTTCAGGGCCGAAAGATGCACCTGCCTTGAAGTGGCGAGCATAGGTACCACCGCCCATAGTAAACGGTTTTGCATCTTCGCCCGTAGCTTCGTTGTAGGCCGAAAGCAGCGCCTGGATAACGGGGGAATCAGGCTCAACCAAAAACGGCACCACGTTCTTCAGTTCTTCGAAGCTACATCCACCTGTTGCAGCAAACGCTTTAGCTTTTGTCTTAAATGTTTCGCTATCCATGGTGGTGGGATAACGACTGTCAAACGTCTGCATGATTTTGCCATCTTCGGTTTTCACCGTACCGCCCACCAAGGTAAGTGCACCAAAGTGCTCATCTTCGCAGGCAACATCTAAGCCGCTGCCATCGGTATGGTTCAGAAGCTTTTGCTCCATTTCCAAGAAGGGGCGTTCAGCTTCGGTGTATAAGTGATTTTCCAGCAGGTAATCAACTACCAAGCCAATGGCGTTAATGCCCGTAGCAGGAAGTGAAGCGTGAGCAGACTTACCCTCGGCATCGATACGCACCAAGCCTTTGCCTGCTTCTGAAAGCGTGATGTGCTCAGCTGCTGGCAGGTCTGCCAAGTTTGCGCGCACAATAGCATGAGCAAAACCAGGTACGGCGTTGGTAGCCATGCCGCCCTCCAACTCAACAACGGCTGCGCCTTCGGGCTGTGCAAAGGTCAACAAGCCGTCGTAGCAGCCCTTTTCGCCATAGCACACGGGGAAGTCAGCATCAGGCGTGAACAAAAACGCCGGGTCTTCGTAGCGTTCCTGGTAGTATTCCACATCGCGCATGCCCGATTCTTCGTTAGCGCCAAACATGAAGCGCACAGTGTAAGGGAACTTTACACCCGCCTCTTTCCAGAAGTTCACAGCATGCAGTGCCACAATAGACGGACCCTTATCGTCAATGGTTCCGCGACCAACCAGATAGCCCTCTTTGCGCGTTACTTCATACGGCGGGAAGTTCCAGCCCTGCCCCGCAGGCACTACATCCATGTGGCCGATAATGCCAATTTGCGTTTCAGTTTCGCCAGGAAAATCTGCCAACCCAATGTAGTTGTCCACATTCTTTGTTTCAAAGCCCATTTCTTCGGCGATTTTCAGAGCCTCAGTCAAAGCACGCGCAGGTTCTGGACCAAAAGGCTCCGCTTCGGTTGCCTGAGCTTTGTCTTCAACACTGGGGATGCGTACTACGCGGTCAATGTCCGCCACTACCTTTTCCCAGTTTTTATCAAGGTATTCGTCAATCTGATTCATTACGTCTGACATGTGGCCTCCTTAACTTTTTGTGACGTCAGCCATTTTAGCCACATCAGCAGCCAAGCTAAAGCCTCCGTTTGCCAAATCACGGGACTTACAATATAATTTCGCTTCGCGCCCGAGTGGCGGAATGGCAGACGCGGCGGTCTCAAAAACCGTTGTCTAACGACGTGCGAGTTCGACTCTCGCCTCGGGCACCACTTAAATCGCAAAACCCCGGCTAGGAAGAGCGCCGGGGTTTTTCTTTTGTCTTTTAAGGGCAACGAGTGAATTTCAGGGTTGAGACCGTCTTATAGAGCTCAAGTATCTCTTTTAGTCTATCGAAAAGGAACCTGGCTTATTCAGAGATGACGGGAATTATTAGACTCCCAACATACCCTCTATCACCACAAAAACAGTGTCATCTGCCAAACGAATTTCATCGCCAGGATGCAGCTCTATTTGCGCAGACGGAGCATCGGGTTTGCCCTGACTCGAAGAACCCACCACCGTTTCTTCGTGGTTAGCACCACTTACCACGGTGGTTCCATTGCTAGAGCCTAAATCTTCGATAAACCAGCGCTCATCTTTATTCCAAATCCTGGCGTGACGCCCAGACGCATGAGAACCAACATCGTTGATAGCGTTGTTGGACAAAGCAAGGGCTCCAATCTCTGTCCCTTCTTCGGTGTCTGATAGCCAATAGGGAGAACCCACCACATATCCGTCAACTATGCGAAGCAGGCCAAGAATTGGCTTGCTATTCAAAATGCTTTTCTTCTCTTCGGAGCCCGCTGGTGCAATATCTGTTGGCGTCGTCAAACGCCCGGCATGGGTAGATCGCGCGAACTTCATGGTGTATTCGACAGCCCGATGAACATTAGCCAAACATCCAGCTGAAACAAACAAAACCATTGCCGCTTCAGTGCTTTCATCTGCTGTCATTCCTGGACCGTGGATGATGCGCTCGAGCGTATTGTGATAAAGCGTCACGTTCTAATGACAAAACGAAAGCGCTTTTTCCATTCCGTGGACTTCTTCTGCGGTCACCAAATCCACTATTTCTCTGCTTGAAAGCCCCTTGCCTGAACGAGATTTTAACCTCGCAATAATTCGAAGTGCGCTCACGCTAAATTCGCAAAAATACCTATCCTGAAGCGAACCGACAGGTGCATGAACCACAAAACGCGAAATCCAAGTACGGTCATTAATCCTGCTCACAGGGCTTCGACCGTCCGACAAAGGCTTGCCCGAAAGAATAATCCCCGCCAACTCTTTGTAGCTAATTCCACCCAGCTTCTTCATCGCAGAAAACAGGGCGAAACAAGGAGTTACCTCATTTGCCATCATGAGAGACTTCCTTTCGTTGATATTTCCTGACTTGATTCTTCTGCTTTAACGATCGCTTCTTTTTGTGATCCGCTCTCTAGCGCATAGCGCTTTGCCGCAGCTTTAAGAAGTTTCCGCCTACGAGCCGGCAACGCTGCCAAAGCGAAATCAACAACTAACGGGCACCAGGCAGCAACCACAGCTGCAAACAAAGCTGCCTAATGGCTTAGCGGTCATAAATTGGCAGAGCAAGACAGCAAAAGCCCTGTAGTACCTCCAGACTGCCCATTGCTCAACCGAGCACGCTTCGCGCATAAATGCGCCTGTGGGCAGAACGGGACTACAGGGCTTCGCAGTGTTAACTTATTCCCCTGCTAGCAAGCAGGCGAGAAAGTTTTACAGCGTAAAGTCCTCTTCGCCGTTAAATATCTTCAGGGCTTCTTCAACCGTGTAGTCAGCCAGCGTAATAGCGCTGATTGCCTTGGTCAGACGCACTGCTTCGTCCAGCGAACGCTGATGGATATTGCGACCCGTTGCGTTGCCGCAAGCACCACCAATGTGAATCTGATCGTGAAGCTGAGTCAGGAAGGTTTCAGCGTCTACCGTAGAACCGCCTGCACATACCAGGCCCGTACGGCCTGCGGCCTTGGCGGCAATAGCCAGGTTTTCAGCAGAAGACTTGTCTTCAGTAGCTACTGGCGGATTAACCTTTACAAAGTCAGCACCCAGGCACAGTGCAACGCCTGCTGCACCAGCGATAACGTCAGGATCCTTTTCAGCGGTAACAGCCTTGCCGCGAGGATAGATCCACAGCACAACCAGCAAGCCTTGAGCATGAGCCTGAGCAATCAGCTGACCAGCTTCTGCCATCATAGTTGATTCATATTCGCTGCCCAGATACAGGGTGTAGCCCAAACCGACAATGTTGACGCCAGCTTCACGCATAGCCAACACAGCATCCAGATCATGCAGCTGCGCTGAATATGGGTCGTCCTGGCTAGTCTTTACCAGGTTGGTCTTGGAGTTCATTTTTACCAGATAGTTGATTTCTGGATAATCTGCCGCATAACGAGCAATCAAACCGCGCTGACCTGCCACAACACCACATGCGCCCTGGCTGCCAATCTGGAACAGATGCTCAGGGTCAGCGTCGGCAATGTCAATGCCTTCGCCATAGAAGTCTTTGTTCATGTGTTCAATTTTTTGGTCGCAAGCAAACAGCATCAAACGACCAGTGCCGCGCGTGGCTTTCATGTAATTTTCAATGTATTCTTCGCGCGCTTCCGGCATTACGTCAACCGGGACTTTTACCTGTTCACGAGTAATCGTAGGCATAATGCTCCTCCTTCGACAGGATTGCTCGTTGCGTTTTTTCGCTACCTTTTATTCTATCAAGAAACCCTCTGCTACACAGTGTCATTTCGACTACTGCTTAGTTTGAGTGGCTGCGGGAGGAGGCGTTTTCAAAATTCGTTTGATGTTGAGCGCAAACAAAGTTGTACAGAACAACACTGAGGTAATGTCAGAAACAGGTTCGGCAATATACACGCCCGTAACCCCAAAGAAATGCGGAAAGATGAGTGCCAGCGGAATAAGCAGCACTATTTTACGCATAAGGGCCACGGTAATGGAAAATTTCGACTGCCCCAGCCCCACAAATGACGACTGAATGGCCATTTGAATACCAAAAACAATAATCCCCAGATAGAAATAAGGAGCTGTTTTCACCACCAGACTGACCAGCTCTGGGTCTTCGGTGAAAAGTTGCGCCACAGCTCCTCGAAAATAAATCACCAACAGGGTGCATACGCATACCACACTAAACGTAGTGGCAATCATCCGCTTAATAGTTTGTTTCACACGGGGAATATTTCCAGCTCCATAGTTGTAGCTCACAATGGGTTGCACACCTTGATTAAAACCATTTGAAGGGGCAAATATAAGCTGAAAAACACTTTGCAGTACGGTAAATGTGCCTACGTACACATCTCCCCCGTAAGCTTGAAGCGTGCCGTTTAGCACAATCACTATTAAGCTTTCTGTTGCCTGCATGGCAAACGGCGCACTTCCCAACGCCAGAATAGACCCCATCAAGGAAAGTTGAGGATTAATCCATCGGCGCTCAAAGGTAAAAGCACTGTTTTTTCTGAATAGGAATACGCAGGTCAAAAGTGCTGAAACGCCTTGTGAAACAACGCTTGCTAAACCAGCACCTACAATACCCATATCCATTCCGAAAATGAACACCACGTCCAAAACAATGTGCAGCACTGCACCCGTAGTAATGGCTACTAACGTAAAACGGGAATCACCCTGAGCCAGCAAAAATGGTGTCAGCCCCAAATAAGCCATCACGAAAAACGTGCCTAAAAGATACATGGAAAGATAGCTCACACCGTAGGGCAGCGTGTGCGGACTAGCGCCAAACAAAAGCAGCAAGTCTTCTTTGAAGACGTAGAACAACGCCATGAGCAAAATCGCAAAAATTCCCAGAAGAATCATGGAGTTTCGCAAGATGATGTTTGCCTGTCGCTTGTTGCCGCTGCCTAACGCAATAGAAGCAAGCGGTGCTCCGCCCGCGCCCGTAAACGCCGCGAAGGAAGAAATGAGCATGATGATGGGTAGGCACACGCCAACGCCTGTCAAAGCATCGGCACCTACTCCTGGAATGTGCCCTATAAAAATACGGTCGATTATGGTGTAAAGGATGTTGACCAACTGAGATGCAACAGAGGGCAGCGCGAGCCGCACCATGAGCCTTCCTAGCGGTTCAGTTCCTAAAAACTCTTTCGACGATGAATTCTGCTGTGTGTTCGCCATGTTCTTCCTGTTTTCCTTGCTGTAAGCCAAACAACACGTAATGTCTTATATTGAATCTGCCGCGCGCCCCTTCAGAACAAGCGTAACGGTAGTTCCTACCCCAAGCTCACTTTCCACTTCCATGTGGGTACCTAGACCAAAATTACCCAGCAAACGTTCACGAACGTTTCGCATAGCAATGCCTAAACCACCCGTAGACTTAGGACTAGAAATGTTTTGCTGAACCTCTTCGTCCATACCCACACCATCATCTGAAATACGCACAATCACGTCTTCGCCATCTATGTAGGCATCCACCTCAATGGTCAGCAAACCTTCAGAAGGCATAGCGTGGCGCACTGCATTTTCAACCAACGGCTGAATGACGAAAGGCGGAATAAGCATTTCTTCCACTTCAGGCTGGATGTTGGTTTTCATAGCAACACGATCGGCACCAAAACGTGCAACCTCGAACGCAAAGTAACGCTTCGTTTGTTCAATTTCTCGAGCAAACAAAATTAAATCGCTAGAGTCTTCCAAAATGCGACGATAAAACACCGCGAACTCACGCAACAATGTGCGCGCTTTGTCTGGGTTGGTGCGAATAAGCGAAGCGATAGTGTTGATGGTATTAAACAAGAAGTGGGGGTTAATCTGGCTCTGTAAAGCTTTAAGGCGCATGCTGGTTGCCAGCTTTTCCTGCTCTTCCATGGACATAGCAGCCATCTGAGTGGAAAGCAGCCTGCCAAAACCCTGTGCAATGGATACCTGTGTTTCGTTTACCTGCTTGGCATTAGTGAAGTAGAATTTCAAAACGCCTGCAACGTTGTGTCCCACAATCAAAGGAACAACGATACCTGCCTGAATTTTGCTACTTTGTGCTTCGCTGTTTTCAGTAGTGAAACCAATTTCTTCAGCTGAAGTAAGCACACGCATTTCTCCGTCAGTCAGCACCTCATGCGTTGCTTTGGTATGAATAAGCGTTCCCGGAGGGTTGTCTTCTTCTCCAAGCCCTTTATACCCCAGAATTTTTTCTTTGTCGGTAATGGCAATTGCTGCGGCCGCTGTAGAGGGCAGTAACAAAGAGCAGATATTAAGGGCTGCTTCAGGCGTTATGCCCTCTTTCATATAGTCAAGCGTTTGGCTTGCCAAGCGAAGCATGGCATCAGACTGACGCGCACGAACGCTTTCGGGGTCAAGCAGCAAACGCGAAACAATTAAAAGAGAGCAAGTAAACACAATGCCCGCTGCAGCTACCAGCCAAAAATCTCGGTTTGGGTTAATCATCAGCCACAGAAGCGTCATGGCGGAAACCACCACAATGGTAAATATAAGCATTTCCCACACGAAGAAACGTGGATATTTATCCTTACCCGGAGTGCTTGGCACGGGTTCCCTCCTTCGTCAGTGTTACTTAGAACATAAATTCATTTGCCACCAGGGCAACGGCGCCAAAGCATAAGAAGACGCCAAAGAAAATGCGTAGCGTGCGTTCGGGAACCAGCTTCACCAAACGCGCACCTATCATGGCACCTGGAATTGAACCGAGCGCTACGCTTAAACCGGTAAGGTATTCAACATTGCCGAAGATGCCCTGCTCAACAACGCCTGGAATAGCCAGAATCATTACCGCAATAAGAGAAGTGCCTGAAGCCAGCTTCATGGGAATATGCAGAAACGAAAGCATGAGCGGAATCATAATGAAGCCGCCGCCGACCCCTACGTAGCCAGAACCTAAGCCAGCGCCAAGTCCAATCAAACAACCAATGAGGAAGTGTTTACGTGTAGGCTTAAAGGAAGCCTGGGAAACTACAGTATCTGGTTCCTCTTCAGATAATGCTTCCATCTCTTGAAGGTTTTCAGCCTCAATAGCATCAACTTCGGCTTTTATAACGTCGGCAACTTTAGTGCCTTCAGCATCTTCGGCAGCATTTTTGACTTCAGATGCCTCGGACACCCCTGCAGTCTCAGCCTGTTTTTTTCCCTTCTTCTCAGGCTTGGGCAGCTTCAGCGCTTTGATCAGCATGTTAATAGATGAATACGCAATAATGAGTGCCGCCACCAACATAACAAGCCAGCCAGGGGAAATAGTGGCCAGATACACTCCCACTGGAGACATGCAAGCACCGCCTATGCCGCATGCTAAACCAAGCCAGGGGATGCACGACTTTTGTTTGATGTGAGAAAACGCACCCGAAAGCGAAGTAGGAATAATGGTAAAGAGCGACGTGCCTGTTGCCACAATGGCGTCCATTGCAAAACCCAAACGATACAGCGGCACCAAAATCACGCCGCCGCCAATACCTAAAAGTCCCGAAAGAATGCCAACAAGCAACCCAACGCAGGCAGGCAATATTAAGAGTGTCATTATGTCCATGCTGTAGCCTTGTCCTACTTTTCTCTAGTCAGTTGCGCTAATTTGTATATTGTTTCGTCGCTCACCACGTACCACGTTGCGTCTTGACGTTTTATTCCGCAATGTTCAAGCGGATTTCGCTAGTTGCACCCGGATCAATGTTCTGAACAGGTTCAGGGTGTGCAGACTTCCACAACGCCGTCCGTAGTATCTGGTCGTTTTCCATGCGAGCCATAAGCTCTGACCACATAAACTGGAACTCAAAGTATTTTGCGCAATTGCGTTCGGCATAAGTTGTAGCCTCGCCCGTAGCAGCCTTTGCTGCCTGACGATACGCCTTCTTATCGGGCCTACCCAAGCTACGCAGAAATGCTGTGATGCGAATTCTTTTACGAATACTCGATTCCAAAAACGGCCCTGGATATGGCTCCAGTGACGAAGGCTTAATCTGCATGAGGTCGATTTGCGTGCGGCTATACTCCATCTTACGATACTCATACAGCCATCTATAAATATCCTGGCGGAAACGCACGCCTTCGCTTGCAGTTTCAGGCGGAAGATGACGCAGCCACCATTGGTTGTCGAACCAAATATCCGAACCGTACATGCGCAAATTCAGCATGTAGTCCAAGTCTTCCCCGCGAGGAATCCAGGGGTCAAACGCAATGCGCTTAAATGCTTCTTTATGCAAAGCCAAACAACCACCGCACACATGATTTGAACGCGAAAGGCGCGGCCCTTTCATTGCACGCGAAATCCAGGCATTAAAGGCTTTGCCTTGCTGCCAGAAGTGGTTGTACCACTTGTCTTGGCTTAACGATAAATAACTGTCCTGGGAATTCAAATAGAAACCCGTTTTAGCAAGAATGGGAACACCGCGACGCGTTAACTTTCCTAAACCGTATACCGCGTTACGAAGGAAGTTTTCGTCATCAATGACTTCGTCGTCATCCAAAAATACAACAGCATCGAAGCCAAGTACGTTTGCCAGCACCAAGCCAGCATTGCGGATGGCACCATACCCCGTAAGCCCTACTTCTTTTTGTGCTCTACTGAGCCCAAGCTGTTCCATACGTTGCTGAATAAGCGCCATCTCAGGAGCGCCAACAACCGTGATTTGCAGGTTGGGGAAAGCTTCGGCAGTGCGTCGTACTTTGTCTGCAGCCTGATTTTCTATGCTAGGCTCACTGGCAACCAAGATAGCGATGTGTCCTAAGCCAATTACTTTTTGCAAAGAAGCAAGGCATCTTCCCAGTTCGCCTTCTTGAGAAATAGAAGTGGTGTGGTCATACGTAGCAACTACACTGGCGCCTTCTTTGCGCCTGCGCGCTGAAACGTAGGTAGGAATGACAATCAGTGGATTCATGGTGCTCCTTACCACAAGGTTCGTCAAACCCTTTTATTATAGCGCAGCCTTCCCTGCTATAGCGTAGCCTTCCCTGCGCCCTCTTTTAGAATACCCGCCTTGCGTAAACCTTTAGAAAGCGGCAAGCCCAAAAGGTACATAACCAATGCTTCCCCTACACCTGTAGCGATTAAACCAAAAAGATACATGGGAATATATGCTCCATCAAGCGCAATAGTGGTAAAGGGAATAGTGTAGTAACCCATCCCTTGCAAAATGAGCGGCAGATAGGCAGGAACAATAACTGCGTTAGCCACCACAAAGCCCGCGATGGCAAGCGCAGGACGTTCGCGCAGATTCCAGCACCACAGGGCGCCCACGCACGTTGCCAGGCTGCCGAATGCCACGTCAAAAAGACCCAAAGCTCCAGTACCATTAATAATCATCGCAATTAAATTTGCTAACACGCACCCCGCCGTAAGCCCCGGAATGGCTGCTGGGGTAAAGAGAGCAACCACGCAAAGTGCTTCAGAAATTCGAAACTGCACAGGCCCCCACGCAAGTCCTTGCAAAAGGAGAAGAGCTATCAAGGTAGCGGTGGCATACAGCGCGGCAATCATGCCCGCCTGCGCAACGTACGTAGTTCGATTCATAGATTTTTTGTTCATGATTCCTCCTTGTTCCACGCTTCCCTCAAACACGAAACAAGGCTTTGTGTGCCCATCTTTTGGGATACACAAAAGACATGTGTGTCGATCCGCTTTTCGGGTTGCGGGGTTTGGGTAACTAACATTTCGCGAGTGCAGGACCCAACGGTGCAAACGCGAGGCAAATGCGCCGTCGGCAGTATAACATATTGACTTTAGAGACTATTCCCTGTTCAATAGTCTATACGTGTGTACTAATCCGCTGCAAAGGGGGTTCTATGAACATTACAGACGTGCGGATGCACCTACATCGCCGCGACTCTGAATCACGTCTCAAGGCTTATGCAGATATCACGATTGACGGTGAATTTGTAGTACATGACATCAAAGTGATTCAAGGCGACAGCGGACTCTTTATGGCTATGCCAAGCCGAAAAATGGCGGACGATAGGTTTATCGATATTGCACATCCTATTAATTCTGAAGCACGTACCAAACTACAAGGCATCATCATGGAAGCCTATGAAAAAGCTGTTGCAGAAGATGATGGCTTGGAAGAAGCTGAATAGTTCGTTTCGATTTTTCTAATAGATTTAAGGGTGCCGGCGAAAGCCGGTACTTTTTTGGTGCACAGTCCTACAAATCCTATAACCCGCATTATTTGACAGGAGTTACTTTTTCTTCCCTGGTTGTTTAGAGCGACGTCCGTAGCCTCTGCTCTTTTCACCCTTTTGCCACCGCGCTTGTTCCCTGCGTTCCTGAATCTGATGCACTTCATTTTTTAACGCGCAATATGATTGCCAACGCTCCTTCGACAAGATGCCTTGCTCCACAGCATCACGTACAGCGCAGCCTGGTTCATTTTCATGGCGACAGTCGCGGAACTTACACTGCTCGGCAAGCTCTTCGATGTCAGCAAAGGCGGTTTCAATCCCCGCATCAGCATCCCAAAGACCAAGCCCACGCACTCCTGGCATATCCACTACACGACCTCCACCAGGGATGCTTATCATTTCGCGACTTACCGTGGTGTGCCTGCCGCGTCCATCGCTTTCGCGCACTGCACCCGTAGCTTGCACTTCTTTGCCCACGAGTAAATTCACTAAGCTTGACTTTCCTACCCCGCTTTTTCCTATAAGCACCACTGTTTCGCCTTCAGGAATAAGTTCCCGTAAGGCTTCTATGCTTTCAGGATCTTCGGAAGAGATGACGAGCGTTTGTACCCCCTGACCCACCAAGGCATTAACTTTTTGTCGTACTTTTTCTACCTGCTCTTCGCTTTCGGCCAAGTCAGCTTTGGTAAGCACAACTGTTACGGGGGCCTTGGTTTCGTGAGCTAGTACTAACTCACGTTCCAGGCGGCGCTCGTTAAGTTCAGCCAGAGGTTGCGTAACCATAACTCTGCTGAAGTTTGCCGCCAATACCTGCGGCAAGGCACGTTCGGTGGGATCTTTACGCACCAGTTCAGTACTGCGCGGCAATATATCTTCAATAATGGCTGTGTCATGGTTTTCGGGAAGGTCTAACAGGAGTTTATCGCCGATGACCGCACGAAATTCCTTGCCCTTTACCAGCGCTGTTGCGTGCTTACAGCGAATGAGCTTATTATCTTCGGTACAAACCAGCGGAAACCCGCGATCTAATTTAACGACTTCACCCCTACACTGCATAAACTAGCGCTGCCGTTCCTTCAGGGCTCCGTACACAATAATCATCACGACACCAATTGCTACTACAATGGCGCCAGGAATAAATGCGTTTATGTCGAAGGAGGCCTTTGCGACCTTTCCTTTTTCTACCACGTTGACGTGCTCAGCGTGGATGTCCGAAATCCCCTCATGTTCTGAACAAGCCAAATGATAAGTACCTTGTACCTGCAAAATGGTGCCAGTAGAACCATATCTTCCATACAAGTCTATGCTCTTTGCTGCTTCGTGCGACATGTAGATGGAAATGGTGTTGTTGAGCGTGTCTTCTGACGCAAGCGTAATCCAGCAAAACTGGCCTGTCATATCGGCGTTGATTTTGTCGCCAATGGTTTCGCCAACCACTTGCACCGTTTGTCCGTCAAAGTACGCATCGGCACCTGCAAGGTCGTCGATAGAGGTGCTGTAGATAAAAGAGCTGTCGGGCAACTGCTGAGGGTTAATGAGGTTGTCATCAGAAAGTTCGTCGGTTTCGGCCTTTGAGTCCTCCGAAGAACCATCCGCAGAACTTCCTTTCGCGGTATTGTCGCCTGCGCCGCTTTCGTCTGCTGTAGATTCGACGGCTGTTGCGCCAGAGTTAGGAGCTGTTTCTGCAAAGGCCGTTTCCTGCCACACCCCTAAAGCGGTTGCAAATACCACCATCACGAAAAGCAAGACAGCACAAGCTCCCAAGGCGTTTCGCGTTGAATGCTGCGTGTTGCATGTTGTATGCGCTCCCTTACGCATCATGCCTGCACCACCCGCTTCCTGGGCTTAAGCGAAACCACAATTTGCACCATGATAGCAAGGAAGGTTACAAATTCTAGACGGCCTGCCCACATTTGGAAGATGTAGAAGATTTCAAGCGAAATGGGCATGTCAGGAGAAACAATGCCCGTGTTCAGACCTGTGTTTGAAGCCATAGAAACCGATTGGAAAATTGCCTGTGTCGCTTCATAACCATGGGCAATGCCTACCAAAGCGCCCAACAGATACGTAATGGCATACAGAATAAGTACGGTCATGGCTTCTTTTACCAGCTCGGGGGTGAGCATGCGTCTGCCCAAATGGCTATAGGCAACAGTCACGCGCGCGGAGTCTGGCGAAAGAGCTTCTTTCACGGTTGCAACAATTGACTTAAAGACAATTCCGATGCGGAAGAACTTAATACCACCAGAAGTACTACCTGCGCCACCACCAATAGCCATAATAAGAGCCAGAGTCAAAAGCGCGCCTGATGAGAGCACGGTAGTAAGCTGATTGCTGGTAATGTTTTGGAAACCCGACGTTGAAAACGTAGAAATAATCATAAACACGCCACGACGGAGCAAGGCAGGTAGTTCTGCAAACGAATCCGACGTGCACAGCGAAGAAGCAAAAACAAGCGTGGCCACCAAAAGCCACAGAGCCATGGTCTTCGTTTCAATATCCTTGAAGAAAGTAATGATTTTGCCACGGAATAGTTCAGAGTGCAGTACAAAAGGAATTGAGCCCAAAATCATAAGCACCATCAAAACCACTTCCACGGGGAAGGAATGATAGTAGATGATGCTTTGGCTCATGGGGGCAAAACCGTTGGTTGCAAACCCCGAAGTAGAAAGCCAGAAAGAATGCAGCACCGCACGCAAAGGTTCCATACCCGTCATCAAGCAGAAGACGCTCATGATTACGGCAGCAACCGCAATAATCGAAAGCGTAATCCGCAAAATCATCTGCGTTGTTTGCACAACATTAGGCACCACGTGTTCGCTGCGCCCTTCAGAGGTAAACAGACCTGAACCACCGCCACCGCGTTTGCCAAAAATACCCAATGACATGGCCACCACAATAACCCCCAAAGCGCCCACAAAGTGAATCATGAAACGGAACATATTGTCAGCGTTGGAAAGATGATCAAGGTCTGAAAGCAAGGTAGCACCCGTGGTTGTTAAACCAGAAACACCATCAAAAAGCGCATCAAGATACGAAGCATAATGACCTGAACCATAAAGCGGAATAGAAGCTACGCCTGCAATAACTATCCAGGCAAGCCCCGTTACTGCTAATGCCTGCTGACGACTCAGGCGTGTGGGCTCAATGCGAAGAAAGCGCAACGCCGAACCTATGATGAGCGAAATACCCATAGCACAGAAATAACGCGCGGCTGGTTCCCATTCCTGGCACAGAATGGCAGTGACAAGCGCAACGCCCATGGTTATAGAGAAAAAGAGCACCAGAACACCCAGGTAGTGCCCTATAACGCGTAAGTCATGAACCGTAAACCGCTGCCACATGATTTGCCTTATCCCAAAAGGCCAAAGAAGAGTCTAATTCCTGAAATAAGCACGTACAGCACAACCAGTGCCACCAAAATGGCCAACACCACAATAAGCTCTCCACCAAAGGCAGAGTTATAGAAATCTGGCTTTTCTTTCTTCTTTTCGCGCATGGGGGTATTTTAGCGCAAGCGCCTCAAAGCACCTATTCCTATTTATGATACTTTTCACCACGTGAAATACGCATGGCACGATACAGCTGTTCCAGCAACACAACACGAGCTAAATTGTGTGGCAAAGTAATATTGCCAAAAGAAAACACTAGGTTGGCACGCTTGCGAACTTCGGGGCTTACTCCTTCAGATCCACCAAGTACAAACACAAAGTCACTTTTACCCAAAAGCATCTGCTGGTCAAGGTGCTGAGAGAATTCGACGCTGGTGAGCTGTTTGCCTTGCACGTCCAGCAACACCACGTACTGATCAGGACTAATTTTAGGAAGTAGCACCTTTGCTTCACGCGCACGTACGGCTTCGGTAGAGCCCGCAGACTCAAACGCCACATCGGGTACCTCAATAACATTCACGCGAGCATACCCCGACAGCCGCTTTAGATATTCAGCGCAAGCAGCTTCCCAGAATCGCTCTTTTAGCTTGCCTACGGCTAGAATAGTAAATTTCATAGTACGCCTGTCTTGTAAATACACTCGCGTGAGTTGTTTATTATTCGCTTTTGAGCAAACCGCTTCTATGGTTCAGAAGGTCACCTGCGACGCGAAGACGAGCTATCTCCTTCGTTTGCACCCGAAGTGTCAACCGTGCCGTCACCCGCATTTGCCATAATGGCGCCCGAGTTAGGGTCAATTTCGGTTTCCTCTGTAGGAGGAAGACCCTGGTCAACGCGGCGCATCATTTCGTCCCACGCTGCTTGGTCTACGTTTTCATACCATGTATTATTCACGTATTCTGCGGTGGTGGGCTCCATGGCGGAATAGATATCTTCATCCACGTCCATACCGCGCAATGCCTGGGCATAGCCAACAATTTCAGTCAGCTCAAGATCCGTGGTTACATACTTAGAAAGAGCTTCGATGGTGCTCAGCATGGTAGGCACGTCGGAAGACAGAATCTTCTTCGCAATAGCGGAAAGCAGTAGACGCTGATTTGCGGCGCGGAAACGGTCGCCGTCACCATAGGCGTCATAGGAATGACGAGAACGGCTAAGGATAAGAGCTTGGTCACCATTTAAGGTCTGCAAGCCTGCGTCCAGATGTCCACCTGCACGCTCGTCGTTAATTTCCATAGGAACATCTACTTCCACGCCGCCCAAGGCATCAACAATGTCTTTGAAAGCGTCGAAGTTGATTTCAGCATAGTGAGAAATTGGCACGCCTGCAAACTCAGAAACTACTTCAACCGCATAGGCAGAGCCGCCTAACGCATGGGCAGCATTTAGCTTCTGTGTGCCATATTCGCCCATGTCAATTTGGGTGTCACGATGCAAAGACACCATGGTGACCTTCTGGTTTTCTGGATCCACACGTACCAGAATCATGCTGTCGGAACGGAAGGTGTCCCCTGCGTATTGCGCTGACTGTTCGCGCTCTTTTGAACCGTCAACACCCATTAACAGCATGTAAAATGGTTCGCCTGCATATGCTTCATCGGCCAACGCTGCATTCATTTCGTCCATATCTAAGCCACTGTGGAGATTGCTTTGAATGGTTCCTAAATAAGCCAATGCAGTGCCAGCACCACCTAAAACCAACACCAACACAATGCAAACTGCAACAAGCGCAATCTTTTTACGCTTGCCCTTTTTACGCTGCTTCGAATAGGTTTCCTGCGTATTGCTTCTTGAATACGGGTTCGAAGAAGCGTGTATGTCCCTGTGGGCATGCTTCTGATTCGCATCAATGTGTCCATGCGCTACATGAGGATGCGCGTTACTATATGTATGGCTGGTATGGCTATGATTACCTGAACCGTATTTACCCGAAGAACGGGAAAAGGAACGACTTGATCTTGCCATGGGTTAATACCCCTTACCGAATCTACTTCAACAAATTTGCGTGGTCTCCATTATGCACGCTTTTCTACGAACGCAAGGAAAATTGCGTTTTTACCCCACAATTGTCATAAGCTGTACGCAAAAAGCCAATAATTTTATGTCTGTTTCAGACCTTAAAGCCCCAGGCGTTTCTTCATAAAGCTGTGTGCCGCACGCTCTTCTTTATCGCTTAAGCGTTCTAGCTTCGGACGCTCATTGCCTGTGCGCTTTGCCCAACGGTCGAACGCTTTGTCAAGCAACCAGTCTGCTATATCAGGGTTTTTAGAAAGCAGCGGGCCGTGCAAATAGGTGCCAATTACGTTGTTTAAAAGAGCACCATCCACGCGCGGTGCGGCAGGAGCGTCAGAGTTACCTGTCCCAACTGAAGAGCAAACACTGCCAAACGGCACGGCACCTTCCAGGCGCGTACGTGCAGCATGGTTTTCGTACCCAATAACGGGCAAGTCACTCAACGATGTTTTCAGTGCGATGTCGCTTACTAAACGTTTTTCCTCTTCAGCTTCGGTTTCTACGGAGGTCATAGGAATTACTCCCGCACCCTCGATGAGCTCTTCACCCAACTGCCAAGTTCTACCCAAAAGCTGGAAGCCAGCGCATATTCCCAAAATAGGGCCGCCTTCTGCGGCAAACTTTTGCAAATCTTCTTTCATGGGAGCAAGTTCTGTAGCCGCCATGCGCTGTTCTTGATCAGACGAACCACCCAAGAACACCAGGTCTACGTCGGAAAAATCTATCTTTTCGCCACGGCAAACCTTCTTTACCTCCACAGGAAGCCCACGCCATTCACAGCGCTTTTGAAGGATTTTGACGTTACCTTCGTCGCCGAACAGGTTCAACAAGTCGGGATACATGTGTGCAATAACCAGCGGTTCGGGCAGAGTGCTGCTTTGGGTTTCTCCAGCGTTAGCCTTGTTGCTGTCAGCTACGGCTTGCGCGTTCGTTTTGTTTTCTGAAGCAGCACTGTCAGAAACAGAAGCCGTGTTTGCAGAAGCAGCACCTGCTGAAGCTGACGCGGCACTCGCCGCAACGGACGCTTTACCAGCTGAAACCATTCCGTCCAGCTCCTCATGGACGGGCGGCAAGGCGGTGTAGTTTGCAATCAGATACATATTGGCGCCTGCGTATTCGCCTGGTAGCGAAAGCGTGTCATCAAAAATATCTTGCGCCGTTTCGACAATCTTTGTCTGCAAACCCGCATACTTCATACGAACCTGCAAGTCATTCGCGCGCATGCCGCCCGCATACACCACGGTGTTACCGTCGACTGCTAGCGCTTCAAAACCAATGTCCCACAACCAAGAGACATCGCGACCGTCGCCTTCCATGTCGTTCACAAAGAAGGCGGCGATTTTCTTTTGTTTGTCAGCACAAATGATGTTGAGGTTCTGGTTGAAGCCCGTCGGGTTCTTTGCCAAGTTCAGCAAAATATGATGTCCGTTCAAGTTGTATGTCTGAAGGCGTCCGTTTTGCGGCTTATAGGCGTTAATGGAACGCTGTACCACTTCGGGCGAAAGCTTCATAGCGTGTGCCGCGGCGGCAACCGCAGTGAGGTTGTATACCATGTAAGCCCCGCTAAACGGTGCGCTAAACGTATGCGAATGCGCCGCACCCTTTGCCAGTACTTCGAAAGAAAGTTCTGTTAAACCAACCTTGGGGCGGGTAGCAGCAAAATCCAGTTCTGGGCGAGCAAAGCCGCACTTCGGACAGCTGTATTTACCCAGCTGATCGTACTGGCGGAATTCGTAATCCATTACTGCCCCACATTTATGGCATACCTGTACGTCGGGCACGCTTTCTTGCGCCAAATTCATGCTTTCGTCCACGCCAAACGCAATTGAAGGTGTTGCTTTACGCTGGGGAAGCGAAGCGGCTTCGTCTGCAATAGCTGCACACAGCGGGTCGTCCGCGTTATAAATGAGGATAGTAGAAGGCGAAGAAGCCAGCGCCTTTACGATGCTTTCTTGAATGTTGCCAATGTCACCGTAGCGATCGAGCTGATCGCGGAAGAGGTCAAGCAGTAACACATACGTTGCTTGAAGCTGCGGCAGTACTTTCGCTAGCCACATTTCGTCACATTCAAAAATGCCCCAGTCTGCACGTTTGTCCTGCAACAAAGATGTTGCAATGCCGGAATCAAGGTTAGCACCCGTGCGATTGCAGATAGCAGTTTTGTCGGAGTTTTCCACGATGTCTGCCAACAGGTTGGTGCAGGTGGTTTTGCCGTTGGTACCTACCACTACAATGCTGCCAATGTTAAGGCGCTTCTTCAGGTTCGCAATAAGTTGCGGATCTACATACAGCGCCACTTTTCCGGGAAAGTTTGCTGCCGGACGGCGGAAGATGTTTTTCAGTCCCCAAGTAGAAACTGAACTAATTGCTCGTGCAGCGCCAAATCGCAAACCCATAGGTAGCTCCTTCAGATGTAGACAAAAAATAGGTTCTTTTGAACGGTAAAAGATTAGAGCTTTCTTTGCGCTTTCGGCGAAAAAACAACAGTTCTAACAAAATTTCCAATTTAGCAGGATGCACAAAGCGTCATGGATAGATTTAATCAACCAGTACATGCAGGTCGTCCAAAACAAGAAAAGGCAAGCGCATAAAAGCAAGTAGGGCACTGTTTTAAACGCGCCGAAGCAAAACAGGCTGGTTGCTTGATGCAACCAGCCTGTACGTTTTCTGGAGCCAACGAGCGGACTCGAACCGCTGACCTACGCATTACGAGTGCGTTGCTCTACCAACTGAGCCACGTTGGCACGCGGCTTTGGACATAAGCCCAAATGCGGGTTCACAGTATATCGGTTTCGCCACGTTGCCGCAAGAAAAAGTTACTCTGCGAAACTAAATGCACCCAGCAATGCGTTTAGTCTTTCGGTTTAAAACGAAGAGAGCCCCCATTGCTGGGGGCTCTCACTATACAGGGCATTTGCCTTAGTAGCTTCACATCTAGTTGCTTTGACCTAAGAAGTAGTACCGCTAGTCAATATTGATGGACTTCTTTTCTTCGAGCTTCGGTTGTTCTTGTTTCTTCGGAACATCAATCACCAGCACGCCGTTGTCAAACTTCGCCCTGATGTCTTCCTGCTCAATGTCTTCACCAACAAAGAAACTTCTGCTGCACTTACCACTGAAGCGTTCCTTGCGTACGTACGTGCCCTTTTCGTCCTTGTCTTCCGATTCGGCTTTTGTCTGGGCGGTAACGGTCAGGTATCCGTCTTTCAATTCCGCCTGAACATCTTCTTTAGAAAAGCCCGGCAAGTCGATGGTGAGCTCATAGCCGCCGTCGTGTTCGCGGATGTCGGTTCGCATGAGCGTCGGCGTTGACTTTTGATGGGTTGCCATCGGCATCATTGCCGCATTGAAGAAGTCATCAAACGGGTCTGACAAAAAGTCATCGAAGAAGCCACGATTCCTTGGTACTAACATTGCCATAACAATCATCTCCTCAATCTGCGCCTGTAAGCTTGTTTATGTTCATGCTGCTTGTACGTTGCTTGCTTTTGCTTTTCAGGCACTGCTTTATGTAACAATTGCATTATGACCTGTGGAATTAGCACTCGCAAGAGTAGAGTGCTAAATGCCACCAAGCTGTTACCATTTCATCAAAGCAGCTGGTCAGTGTGTGGAGAAAAGAAAGCCCCGCCTCCTGCGGGGCTCCGGAAGCTTTGTTTGTCTTATGTTGTAGAAGCTACAAACAAACACGCTGACGCTCAATGATAATGTGCTTACAAAACTCGCAAATCTCGCGGATACGAATTTAAGACTTCACAGCCTTCTTCGGTAACTAACACCAGATCTTCGATGCGCACGCCAAAACGCCCTGGCAAATAAATCCCAGGTTCAATAGAGAAAATCATACCTGCTTCCACTGGCTCATGGTGCACCGCAGACACATCACCTGGTTCATGCACATCAAGCCCAATTTGGTGACCCAGCCTGTGTGTGAAAAATTCACCATAGCCCGCTTCTTCAATCACCTGTCGAGCTGCTTTGTCCAATTCGGAAAACAGCACCCCTGGTTTAACAAGCGCTCGTGCTGCTTCGTTAGCTTGACGCACAATTTCATACACTTTTCGCTGCTCTTCCCCCACACTGCGGAAGAAAAACGTGCGTGTCATGTCTGCGCAATAGCTATTCTGCCTGCAACCAACGTCAAACAGCACTACATCACCCTCTTTAAGCACTGTGCTATCTGGTTCATGATGAGGATCAGCCGCATTTGCGCCAAAGCTCACGATAGGATTAAAGGAAAAGCCCTGCGCTCCCAGTTCGCGATAAATATCTTCCAACTGAGCCGCCACCTGAACTTCCGTAACGCCTTCATGGATAAGCTCCACAAAGCGTGCCATAGCCGCATCGTTAGTTTTCGAAGCGGCGCGCATGGCCTCTTGTTCCGCTTCGTCTTTGTGAGCGCGCGCAGTATCTACTGCCGTAAGGTCAACTACATAACCTGCTGCGGCCTGACGCTCCATGAGTGGCAGCAGAAACCCTGCGCGAAGTGTTTTGTCACATGCAAGTGGCTTTGTTTGATTGCAGTGTTCAACCACCAAGTCCAACGGTTCATCGGTATCGTTGAAGCCCACAATGTCGCACGGCATGTTTTCCGCCGCTGGGAAAAGTTCGTTCAGGAAAAGAACTGCGCTTGCTTCACCTTGTCCACCCTTAAGCAGCAACGCTAAGAATCGTTCTTCAGGCTCTACGTACAAACCTGTTAAATACTGAATTGAGCGCGGGTCACTTATTAAAAGCTGCTCGTAGCCAGCTTCATTCAGGTTTTTCAAAACCTGCTGCATTCTGTTCTTGTACATAGTTGCCCTTCTCCGTTCGTTCCTTGCTCGAACATTTTCTTAGATTGATTAACAAGCTGAAGTATACCTATATAAAGGTTTTTTGGCGCAAGAGGTAAAGACTTTGCAATAAGCGCACTCGAGCAGAAACAAAACTATCAATGAGGCAAGGACAGTCCCTAGATGGCCCGTAGAAATGTTGGCAAACAAGTAACAGTTTAATTCCACTTCTAGAGGCTCACTTGCAGAGAGGATAATTTATCGTAATCTATAGTTGGTCGGCAGAGTGTACCGACTAGAATTGAGGCTTATTATGACTAAGGTATTTTATCCCGGATGTAAATATATGAAGCGCTATCCCGAAGCCAGCATGAAACTACGCAAAGCGGTGATGGAGCGTGGCTGGGCGGATAAGCTGGGTGGCTGCTGCCGCAAAACAAAACAAACACTCAACCCCGAAGACGAAGTACTGGTGGTTTGCAACAACTGCTGGGCCATGATTGAAGAAAGCTCAAAGGCTGAAAGCATTGTTTCGGTGTGGGAGCTCATTGATCAAGATCCCACCTTCCCCCTCCCTGACTACGGCGGGAAGAAAATGGCTATTCAAGACTGCGGGCGCGCCCATGGTCGTAAAACGGAACAAGATGCCATTCGTAGCCTGCTTAAGAAAATGAATATTGAAGTAATCGAACTACCCGACGCGCGCGATAAATCCACCTACTGTGGCAGCGTAGCCTTAAGTGAACTTCCCGAAGAAGAAGCAAAGTGGGCTCCGCAGCGCTACACCGTAGACGCAAAAGCGCGCGGCATGTTCCAGCCACATAGTGAAGAAGAGATTGACCAGCTTTTGGCAGAGCACGCAGCCACCATTCCAACTGACGAAGTGGTGTGCTACTGCACGGGCTGCGACATTGGTTTAGAAAAAGGCGGCAAAATGC
The DNA here is from genome assembly GCA_949294735.1 of uncultured Coriobacteriaceae bacterium. GTDB lineage: Bacteria > Actinomycetota > Coriobacteriia > Coriobacteriales > Eggerthellaceae > CASFII01. The sequence goes on from CASFII010000008.1 coordinate 107,136, forward strand.
CTGTTAGTATGTTGGAATTGGTGTTCGGTGAATACTAAATTAACGGCGCTAAGCCACCTACACCAAACAAAATGTGAAAGGCTGCCCGCCAGTAAAGACCAAACAAAAATGCGAAGTGCCAGCCTTCAGGCTGGCACTTTAGTTTTTCTGGCGCCCCTGAGTGGACTCGAACCACCGACGCACGGTTTAGGAAACCGACGCTCTATCCACTGAGCTACAGGGGCGTGTCCGTTGCTGAAGCGGCATCCTAACGCTCGCGCACCCAAGCGCGCCCCAGGCGCCACCAACTTCAGACATTTGCGCACCTGCAAAGTCTAGCAGTTTCCCTACGCGTGCGCATCCTCAAGCATAAACGAAATGGCTCGCACCAGGTCGTTGCGATGCAACGAACCCACCAATTTGCCGTCCTTCACTACGGGCAGTTCCTTCAAACGCTTTTCCGCCAAAACGTGGCATGCTTCTTCAAACGAAACATCGGGGCCAACTGACACCACATTTTTCGTTGCCAGTTCTTGAACTTCAATCCCCGACAAGCGGGAAACGCGCTCCAAAACGCTTTCGTCGTCGGGAAGTCGTGTAACCAAAAAGCCATTGGTACCCGTAATGCTTTCCATTTCGTCACCAAAGAATTTCAACAGGTCACTATTGGAAAGGAAGCCTTTCACCATGCGGTTATCATCAACCACAATAAGACCGCTTGCGCCCGTGGATCCAAAAACATGGGCGGCATCTGCCATATGCGCTCCAACAGGAATGGTTAACGGATTCTTGTCGATAAACTCCATAACCGTATGCTGTACCCCATGGGAGTCCACCACTGCAGACTTTGCTTGCGCAGGTTCTTTATCGTTCTTTTTGTTCTTTACGCTCAAGAGCACCAAAAGCCCCACTGTTAAAGCAATAACCAGAATAACCAGGTAAGAAAGATGGTATCCCGAAGCCAAAACTTCTGCTCCGCTTTGCTGGGTAGCCAGCGAAGCTCCCAAAGCGCTAAACGACATAATAAGAGCGGTGCCCAGCGAAGCGCCCACCTGGTTCATGGTATTGGTGGTAGCAGTAGCATGCTGAACTAGTTCATTGTCGAGCGAATTAACACCCCAAGTGTTGATGGGCGTTGTCAGCATTTGCATACCCATAGAAGTAAATGCATAGAAGGTAATTACGAGCACAATCGGAGATGCTATGCCGAACGTTGCCATACCGCCAGCACCTACCAAAAGAGTTCCTGCACCAACTAAAGCAACTAAACGCACACCTGTTTTGTCAAACATGCGCCCAGAAACCAAACCCATAAGAGCACCGAGCACTGCACCTGGAAGCGTCATTAAGCCACTCATGGTTGCCGACAAACCCAATACGTTTTGGATATAGAGCGGCATCAAAACACTGAGACCAACCAATACCGCCTGCAGTAAACCAACAACAAAAAAGGCAGTGCGATAACGGCGGCTTTTCAGAACTTCCAAACGAAGCATGGGTTCTTCCAGTTTGAATTGACGCAGCGCAAAGAAAGCAACCAGCACCAAACCAACCAGCATAAGTACTACACAGGCTACTATGTTGGTAGAAGAGGTGAACGAAGAAAGCCCATAGAGCAGGGCAATCAAACCCAAAGAAGAAAGCACCACAGACAAGGGGTCTATGGAAGTGCGTTTAAAGCCTTCGTAGCTCACCAAGAAACGGTTTGCGCAAAGTATGACAACAACAGAAATTGCCACCACAATGCCAAAGAGGGCGCGCCAGCCCACCATATCTACCAGAAGGCCACCGCAGGTAGGACCTGCTGCAGGAGCAAAAGCAATAACTAAGCCAACCAGCCCCATTGCTTGCCCACGGCTTTCGCGTGGAAACGTCAGCAAAATAAGAGCCATAACCATAACCATAAGAATGCCCGTGGCCATTGCTTGCATGATGCGACCCAGCAAAAGCACTGCGAAGAAAGGCGCTAATGCAGCAACTAAGCTACCAGCTGCGAATAGAGACATGCTGCTGATAAACAGCTTTCGTGTTGAAAAGCGTCCCATAAACCAAGCGGCCATAGGAATAACTACTGCTTCCGTTAAGGAATACGCCGAAGACAACCACTGAACCGTCGTTTCGTTGACGCTCATGTGCTGCATGATAGATGGCAGCGCTGGAGACAGAAGCGTTTGGTTCAAAACAACCAGAACCGCACCCGCCAGCAAGACCATAACCATGCGTGCTTGTTCTTTACTAATCTTTAAAGATCCCACGTATGTTTACCTTTCTGTCAAATCGCAGCGCATATCTCGAGGAAAAGGGCTCCGGAAACTTTAGTTTCGGAGCCCTCATAATCGCGAAATATACGTTGTATTTTCGTAAATTCATTTTTCTTAGTACGCTCAATAAGTGTATGGATTATTCGTTTTTAGTCAACGATGATGGAGAAAAGCACAACATTCGAAAACAGCACCTTAAACCTCTAGTGAAAGATAACTTCCTTTGGGGATTCCGGGGTCTTTCGTCATATATAATTTCTCTGTAGGCTCTCTTAAGAAACGAGGAAACATGGAAATTAATCAAATTGTTGAACAGGTTATGAGCCACCTGCAAGATGCGCCTGAAAAGATTCAGGACATCATTGCCGACCCGAAAGGCGCTATTGAAGAAATCACTGGCCAGAACCTTGAAAATGTAGATCTGGGCGAAATCGTAGAACAGATTAAAACCAAGGTTACTGAATCTGGTATTGACCTGGGCGACATCCTGGGCAACCTTGGTGGCGTCGCTGAAAACATCGGTGGTGCAGTAAGCGGTCTTTTGGACGGCTTCCTGAAGAAGTAACGCTACTCTTAGCGTAAAGCAAAAAGGTGCTGGCATGGTCAGCACCTTTTTTATTGGGAACTAGCAACTGAGGGCAACCAGGGAGACGTGATTTTCCTTTGTTTCCCTAATTTTCTCCTACGCAACGGAAACAGGAGTTTTTTGAGGCCCTTCGCCTTCGCTCTTTTGTTGTTCATCACGCATTCGGCGCAGCTTCCGTACTTCCCTGAACACGAAAATCGAAGTTACCGTTGTTGCCAAACCGTCTGAAACAGGACCGCAAATGATTACGCCCTGTAAACCCGTAGTTCCAACAATCCCCATCAAAACCTGAGGAAGCAGTAGATACAGCGGGATAAGGAAAATAACCTGACGCGTCAGTTCTAAGATAACCGCCTTCAGCGGCTGACCACTGGATTGGAAGTAGCTGGAACCAACAATTTGGAAGCCAACCAACGGGAACAAGCAGCTATATGCCTGTAAAGCCCACGCGGCAAAATGCTCCAGTTCACCTGTAACACCAAACAGCATTACGATTGCGTCTGGAATAACCAAAACCACGGCCAAAAATACTGAACCAATACATACACCTACAACAGAAGCCCACTTCAGCGTAGCAAGCACGCGGTGCCACTTCTTTGCGCCGTAGTTGTAACCAATAATAGGCTGTGCGCCCATAATCAGACCAATCATAGGCATGATGGCAAAGGTGGTCGCTTTACCAGCAACACCCATGGCGCCCAAGGCACCAGCCACCCCGATGGGGTCGTTTGCCGCATGGATGGCAACTACGTGATTAAACACAATATTGACCACAGTAGAAGCAATCTGCATAGCAAACGAAGCCAAACCCAAAGTCAAAATTTTGCCCATAAGAGGAAAATCTGGAATGAGGCACTTCAAGCGCAGATTGAACGGAGCGTTATTGGAGAAAATAAAGTAGCCCAAAACTGGAATCATGCCACATGCCTGCCCCGTGATGGTGGCATAAGCGCTACCAGCAATACCCCATCCGAAGACCATGACGAACAGATAGTTCAAAACGATACAGATGGTGGTGCCCATAACCATGGTACCCAATGCAAGGTTAGGCTTACCTGCCGTACGCAGGAAGTTGTTGAGACCCATGCCAAGCGATTGGAAGATAAACCCTACGCAGATAATCTGAACGAAGGTTTTTGTAGGTACCCACAATTCTTCAGTGGTGCCAATTACCGTAAGAAGTGGGTCAATAAACGTTGAACCTGCTACCGCAACACAGCACGCCAAAACCAAAAGCAGCAACGCCGAATTGCCCAGTGTTCGTTCAACCAACTTCTTTTTGCCTTCGCCCAGTTGAATAGCAGCAAGCGCGTTACCGCCCTGACCAGCTAAAGCCGAAAAGCCCATCAGAATGGTCATTACGGGGAAAGCTAGCGTAGTAACCGCAACGCCTACCTCGCCTACCGCATGACCCAAAAAAGCCGTGTCAACCACGTTATAGAGGGAGTTAAAAATCATGCTGATAATGGCAGGAATAGAAAACTCAAGAAGAAGTTTACCAATACGCTCCGTACCTATGCGGTCTGGGTCAGCCTTTTTGCTGCGACCTTTTTTGAGCACACCAGTTGGAGCTTGAACAGACGAATTGGGTTTTTGAGGCTGAGGAGTTTGTGTCTGTATCTGGGAGGTTTGCTCTTGCGGCTGAGGAGTTTGTGCCTGCGTTTTCTGAGCAGTATCTAAGTTGTTTGCTTGTTCTTGTTCGGTCATGTGCTCAGACTCGCTTTCTTGCTTAACATATTCATAAATTCGCGTTGCTCATTGAAACAGATACAAAATTATTCCGCAACACCTTACAGCGCATACTTCAAAGAGGGGCTCAATTCCCCCGCGACGCCCTTGCTTGTTATTTGACAGTCGCGCAAACGGATAGATACCATAGGGGTACGACTTAAACAGCTTGCAGGAAGGCAACCATGTATACCGTCAATCATTCGAACCTCATTATTTCCATCACGCGCGAATATGGAAGCGGCGGCAGAGAAATCGGCCAGAAACTGGCTGCTGCCTGGGGCGTTTCGTTCTATGACAAGGAACTCTTAAAACGGCTTGCCGAAGAAACAGATCTTCCCGATGATGTTGTAGAAGCCTTCGACGAAAAACCTTTTAACCACCTGCTCTTAAATCCCTACCGCTTTCTTTCGGGAACTGATGGAGATTATCTCCGCTCAAAAGTACACAACGCAGAAATGTCTCTTATTCGACAGATTGCTGAAGAGGAAAGTTGTGTCTTTGTTGGGCGTGGCGTAGAAAGCGTCTTGGAAGACTTCCCAGGGCTCGTCCGCTTGTTCGTATGTGCACCGCTTGAATTCCGTATTCAGCGCGTTATGAAGCGCAATAATCTCACCGCAGAAGAAGCCGAAAAGCGCATTGCGCAAGTAGACAAAGAACGCGCAGCTTATTACCGCTATTTCACGGACCAAAAATGGGGCTTTGCCAGCAACTACGACCTTTGCATTAACAGCGGCAAGCTGGGGATTGATGGCGCAGTAGACCTAGCGGCGCGCTTTATTGAACAGCTGCTTGATTAAGAGAAGACTTCAACGAGGAGCCGCTTAATCAGCACGGCAAGCTCGTATCAGCATGAGCTAGCTTTGTTGCTTGATTAGCTCAGCGCTTCGGCCACCTTGCGGGCTGCTTCCGTAATGTTCAAACCATTCACATCTACGGTGATTTCAGCGTATTGTTCATACAGTGGCAAGCGTTCGTCATAAAGCTCTTCTAAGCTCATGCCAATACCGCCCTTTAAAACAACACCGCGTTCCTGTAGGTCGTGTAAGCGGTTTTTCAGTTCGTCCAGCGTAATCTGCAGATACACTACGCGGCCAATTTCAGCAAGGTGCTTCATAGCTTCGTCGGAATACACTGCCGAACCACCCGTTGCAATAATGGAGTTTTCTGCTTCTAGTCCTGAAAGGATTTCGTTTTCTACCTGAATGAATCCTTCGGGACCACAAGCATCAATAAGGCGCTGCAATGTTTTGTCGCACTGGTTTTGGATAACCAGGTCGGCGTCGATGAAGTTGTAGTTCATGATTTTTGCCAAAACAATACCCAACGTAGACTTACCTGCACCTGGCATACCAATAAGAATAATGTTGGAGCGAGGATCTTGCTTTTCAGTCATGACGCCTTCCTTTCGCTGAATATATTGCGGGAACCAGTTTGACACGCAGTAGTTTCGTTTTGTGGAAACAGAATTATACTCCGCTTATCAGGGGGTTTCATTTGAGACCGTTTTGTTTGTGGGTTTCTTCCAAGCAAGCGGCAAAACTTCGCTCACCACAATGGCAGCAAAAATGAGGACAAACCCTATGAGCAAACGCACCGTTATAGCTTCGCCATAAAGCGCAACGGAAAACAGCACACCGAATACCGATTCCAAACTCAGCAGCAACGCAGCAGGGGCGGGGTGTACGTGAGCCAAAGAAACATTCTGAAAACCTAAAGCTACACATGAGGCAAACACTACCAAGTAAGCCATGCCCATCAAGAAATCGGGCGTGACAATACTTGCAGGAGGAAGGGTTTCGGTACCCGCACCAATAAGCAAACCGCAAACGCCACCTACTAGGAATTGATATACCGTCAGCGGCATTACCTCATAGCGCTCGGAAAACTTTGCCACCAGAGTAATGTGAACAGCAAAGATAAATGCGCAGATAAGGGTCATGAAGTCACCAAAACTCATGCTGAGTAAGCTTGCTATGGAAGCAAGTCCTTCTGCACCTTCAGAGGAAGAACCCTGGAGCGAAACAAAACCAATACCCGCCACACAAAGCACAGCGGCAACCAGGTTGAACACCGTAGGTTTACGACGCGCCACCAGCCAATATACAAACGGAACAATAACGCAGTACGTAGCAGTAATGAAAGCGTTTTTACCCGGCGTGGTATCCGTCAGACCGATGGTTTGCACCCAAAAAGCAACGAAGTTCAAAACTCCCAGCAACGCACCAATAAGGAGATAGTCTTTAGATAGGCACTTGCGCACCTGTTTCCAGAAAACCACGACTAAAATAAGCCCTGCGGCCAAAAAACGAAACCCGAGTAAGTAGGCAGGCGGCAGCACATCAACGCTGTCTTTCATAACAACAAAGCTGGAACCCCAAATAAATGCCGCCGAAGCAAGCATCAATTTGTAAACAAATGAAGGTATGTTCCGCTTAGAATTCACAGCCGCCTATTATACTCAACTGATTGGCATTCGTAACACCACGGGCAACGCTTCCTGCCAATGGCACAAATACGTTGCATTACTAGCAAGGCGCAAGCCAACTACGAGAAAGGCAAGCCATGAGCGAAACCTCTAAACCTTTAACCGATTTTGGTACCAGCATTACCTCTTCTGCTGCTCCTGACCGCTTCCCCACCCCCGAAGAAGAAGCAGCACGTTTCGCACTGTATAGACAGTTCAAAGCTATTAATGCCATTGATCCAAAGCTCTACGAGCTGTATGACGTCAAACGTGGCCTGCGTAATTCAGACGGCACAGGCGTCCGCGCTGGATTTACCAACATCGCGAACGTGCATGGTTACGTCATGTCCGACGGCGAAAAGCTCGCCGATGAGGGTGTGCTCAGCTATCGCGGTTATAACTTGTACGACTTAGTTAATCCGCAATCTGCAAATCATCGCTTCACATACGAAGAAATTGCCTATTTGCTGTTGATGGGTGAACTTCCCACGCGGACACAGCTGAACTACTTCATTTCGGTACTGGATAACGCACGAGAATTGCCTGACGGATTCACCGCTTCAAAGATTATGCGCGATACATCGCATGACATTATGAACATGCTAGCTCGTTCGGTGCTTGTTTTGTATGTGGATGACGATCACGCCGAAAGCCGCAGGCCAGAACACGAAGTACATACCGCTATTTCGCTTCTTTCGCGTCTGCCACGCATTATGGTACTTTCCTACCACGCCATGCGTTCACGTTTCTACGGCGAATCTATGTTTGTGCATCCCTTTATTCCTGGTCAGTCCACAGCTGAAACCATTCTATCTATGCTTCGCCCCGATCGGAGCTTCACGCCATTGGAAGCGCGCGTCTTAGATGTCATGATGTGCTTACATGCTGAACACGGCGGCGGTAACAACTCAACCTTTACGACACGTGTTCTTTCATCAGCTGACACTGACCCCTATTCTGCCTATGCCGCAGCCATTGGGTCTTTGAAAGGCCGTCGCCACGGTGGCGCAGCGCACCAAGCTATTGCCATGCATAAGGAAATTGAAGAAAACGTCAGCAACTGGGAAAACGATGACGAAGTTGCAGACTATCTTGCAAAGGTTGCTAACAAACAGGCCTATGATAAAACGGGTCTTATTTACGGCATGGGTCATGCGGTTTACACCACCTCAGATCCGCGTGCGGTCATTTGCAAGCAGCTTGCTCACGAATTAGCCGATGGTACGGAAAAGGAAAAGGAGCTCCATCTACTAGAAAGCATTGAACGCCTAACGCCTGAAGTCTTAAAGCGCGAACGCGGCATTCAAAAAGATGTTTGTGCTAATGTAGATATGTATTCAGGGTTTGTGTATTCACTGTTGGGTATCCCGCAAGAAATATACACACCGCTGTTTGCGTGCTCACGTATGGCGGGTTGGGCTGCTCATCGTTTCGAAGAAATTGTTTCGGGCAAGCGTATTATGCGCCCTGCTTATAAATCGGCTCACACCAAGATTCGGCCTTACATCCCCATGGACGAACGCGGCTAAGCACTCTGCTTTTTCAAATCAAAAAGCCAGTTCAGTAGCTACTGAACTGGCTTTACTTTTTCTCCTGGCGGAGGCTGTAGGATTTGAACCCACGAAACCTTTCGGTTTAACAGTTTTCAAGACTGCCGCCTTCAACCACTCGGCCAAGCCTCCGCGCAGCGCATAGAATACCATATAATAAGCTTATGGGAGAAAAAATGACCGACAAAGATTATATGAAAGAGGCACTTTTAGAAGCCCACACAGCAAAAAGCCTGGGCGAAGTGCCTATTGGTGCTGTTGTGGTCTATGAACCTATAGACCCAGCAACACGTAAGTCTTTGGCGGAACCCCGTATTATCGCCCGGGCACACAACCTGCGAGAAACCACCAACAATCCTGCAGCACATGCAGAGTTTTTTGCGCTGCAGCAAGCAGCTCAGCAGTTGGATACATGGCGCCTCAGCGATTGTACGGTATACGTTACGCTGGAGCCTTGCATTATGTGCGCTGGCCTTATGCATCAGTCGCGTATACGCCGCTGTGTTTATGGCGCACCTGACCCGAAGGCAGGAGCCTTGGGAACGCTGTATTCCATTCACTCCGACGAACGCTTAAATCATACATTTGACGTTAAAGCTGGTGTCTGCGAAAAAGAATGCGCCCAGCTCCTAAAAGATTTCTTTGCCGAAAGAAGAAAGCAGAAGAAGGAACAATGCCCGAACACGTAAATGAAACCGACATGATTGCCACCGCCTTTGCTACCCAACGCGCAGAAACTGCTGCTGAGCGCCCTGGTGCGCTTCGCCTAGTGGCTCCCGCGAAGGTAAACCTTCACCTGGCAATTGGCAAGCGACAAGAAAATGGCTATCACGAAGCAGTAAGCATTATGCATGCTCTGGCTCTTCACGACATGATTTATATGCGTCGTCTCACGCCGCCAGAAATCGACAGCCTTAAGAACTCCGAAAATCTTACCCGTGTTGGGGCTGATGAAAACATTTTGCTCCATGTTGAATGTTCTTCACGCGAAGGGGTGCGCACGCCTTCTGTTTCTGCCGAAAACAACATTGTGACTAAGGCAATCAATGCGCTGGCACAAGAAATTGCCTTTACCGAACAAGACGCATTCGATGTGCATATTGAAAAGCACATTCCATTTGAAGCAGGCTTGGGCGGCGGTTCTTCCGATGCAGCTGCAGCACTTGTAGGCGCTGCTCATATGTGGGGGCTTGAAACCAATCATCCCGCCTTACAAAGGGTTGCCCAGGCAATTGGTGCTGATGTTGCATTTTTCTTACAGGGCGGTTGTGCTCGTCTGGAAGGCTACGGAGATGTATTTCGCCAGAGTCTCACACCACTTAAAACACCTGTCGTTCTAATTAAGCCACAACACGGAGTTTCAACGGCGCAAGCCTATAAGACCTTTGACGAAAACCCTGTGTTTGCAAGCGCAGATTTAGCAAAACAGACAAACGAGGCGCAAACGGCTGGCGATGTCCCCTTGTTTAACAATTTGGCACAAGCTTCTGAAGCATTGCTGCCTGAGCTGGCAGATGTGAGAAAATGGGCTCTGGAGCAGCCTGGCGTGCAGCATGCGCTGCTGTGCGGCAGCGGGTCTGCCACCTTTGTCATGCTGGATGACTTTAGCCAGGCAAGTAAGCTCAGTGCAGCTGCAGCAGCTAAAGGCTGGTGGTCTCGCACCACCATGTTTGGTCCGCTGAAAGCTGCGCTTTTGCCGAACGACTAAAAGACTGCTAGGAAGACACCATGATTGCTCGACTGTATCGAATAATTCCTTTGCTTATCTTGCTTGCGGTGGTGGCAGGCGTTGTCTATTTGGTGGTGACGTTCCGCCATTCGCCCACACGCGCAAAAGAAGTACTCATTAGGCTGTTCACCGGTCTTTTGATTGCGCTTTCCCTGGCATTTATCATCATTGCAATTTATGCCTACTTCGATGGAAACCCCACGGTCGTAGACTTAGCTTTAAGCTTTTTGGTAACCAGCCTCATTGGACTGGGAATTACGCAGCTATGTCGCATGCGCTTTAAGAAGAACCATCCTCACTACAGCCACAAGGCACAAAAAGCAGATCCTATTGGGCAGTTTCCGTGGGATAAGAAAGACTAGTAGCCAGAAACCAGAAAGCCAGGGGAACCCAAGGGGACGTGTCTTTTGGGTTCTATACGTATAAGAAGAGCCAGCGCGTGCTGGCTCTTCTTATTACAGGGAGAATGGTATCAAACTAAAACGTGGGGTTTAGTCTTCCACCACTTCAGTGATAGCACCCATGGGGCATTCTTCCACGCAGTCGCCACAAGCAATGCATGCATCTTCGTTCACGGGTTCGCAAACACCGTTTACAACTTCCAGCACTTCTTGCGGACAGGAATCAACGCAGATGCCACAACCAATGCATTCATCAGCTTCAATAATCGGATGGGACATACTCATTTCCTCTCGCTGTCGTCCGACGCGCATGCGCGCCGTAAGCCCACAAAACACCTGTGGGCATAATACCCTGACTTACTGGTTTTGCAAGGAAAAAGTTATAATTTTCAGAGAAAGGGGTCGATATGAAAACAGTTGGCGTTTTGTCAGACACTCATGGAAAACTTTCTATGGACGCAACAGGCTCCCTGATGGGGTGCGATTTTATTATTCACGCTGGTGATATTGGTGGTCCATCCATTCTGAGCGAACTTGCTGAAATTGCTCCCGTAATTGCAGTTCTAGGAAACAACGACTACTCGGAATATGGTTCTGCCGTTTCCAAGTTTGCACGCCCCGTCATTGAAGGTGTTCGTTTTTTGGTATCCCATTATCCGCGCGACGTACTAATTAGCTTTGCGGGAAGAGCGGGCATAGAGCCTGGAGACCCTATCCCCCAAATTTGTATTCACGGTCATACCCATATGCCCAAATTGGAAACAGGAGCGAAAGCTCGCCCTGCTCAGTTGATTTTGTGCCCTGGTTCAGTCAGCAGACCGCGCAGCGGAAACCCTGCAAGCATAGCTATCATCCAAGTAGAAGCGGGACGCATTCTGCACGCACACATTGAAAGCTTGCGTGACGAAGTTCTTATGAATTGGGATGCTTAAAGACTAGTTCTTCTGTTCTTTATCGAAAACTTCAAGTGCCGCAGCATAGCCACCTGTACCATAACCCAGGCACTTGGAAACACGCGCAATGGTAGTTGCCGACGCACCCGTTAAGCTTTCAATAGCGGCATACGATTTCTTGGCGCGCAAAAGCTTCGCAACTGCTAGTCGCTGCGAAAGATCTTTAATCTCACGTATGGTGCACATGTCTTCCAGAAGCGCAAACAGCACGTCTTCGTCATCCAATTTCGCTAAAACATGGAGAAGGTCGTTAACTTCTTCGGTGCGTAAATTATTATCAGGCATGCGCTTCAGCACTCCTCATTAATCCATATTCGATGGAATCTACCAATGCGTTCCACGAAGCTTCGATGATGTTTTCAGACACGCCAACGGTGCCCCAGGTACCCTTGGCATCACGTGTTGTGATGACAACGCGTGTAATTGAACTGGTGCCGACACTTTCGTCCAAAATACGGACCTTATAGTCAACCAGCTCCATTCCGGCAACTTCAGGATAAAACTCGGTGATTGCCATACGAAGAGCGTTGTCAAGCGCACCAACAGGACCAACGCCTTCGCCCGTTGCTACAAAGCGCATGTCGCCCACATGAATTTTGATGGTAGCCTCACTCATTGCATCTTTTGCGAACGCGCCGGTGTCTTCGTGGTCGTCCACGATGACGCGGAAGCTTTCCAGGGTAAAATGAGGCGTTTGTTGTCCTAAATGATGTTTGATGAGCATAACCAATGAACCATCGGCTACTTCGTAAGCATAGCCTTCCTGTTCGCGCCGCTTAATGTCATCCAGAATTTCTTGAAGTTTTTCTTCTTGGCCTTCCAGATTAAAGCCCAAGCTTTTAGCCTTCGCCAAAAGTGTTGCTTTTCCTGCCAGACCGCTGACCAGCATTCGCTGTTCGTTGCCAACAGCTGCTGGTGTGATATGTTCATACGCCTGAGGGAACCTCGAAATGGCGCTGGCATGGAGTCCGCCTTTATGAGCAAATGCCGAAGCTCCTACATAAGGCTGGTGCTTCCACACGCTCATGTTGCAGCTTTCTGCCACAAATTGCGCTACGCGCGTAAGCTGACGCAAGTTTTCTGCGCCCACACACGTGTAGCCCATTTTCAATTCCAGATTCGCAATGACCGTAAGCAGGTCGGTGTTTCCTACTCGTTCGCCCATGCCGCCAATGGTGCCTTGCACCTGTTGCGCTCCTGCGCGTACGGCAGCCAAAGCGTTTGCCACCGCACAACCAGAATCGTTGTGGCAGTGAATACCTATGCGTTGTTCAGGGAAGGTAAGCACCACATCGCGGAGGGCACTTTCAATTTCATGAGGAAGTGCACCACCGTTTGTTTCACAAAGAGCAATGGTGTCCGCTCCTGCTTCAACCGCAGCACGCAAACAATCCATCGCATAATGAGGGTTTGCCTTATAGCCGTCAAAGAAATGCTCTGCATCAAACACCACTTCGCGACCCGCCTTTTTAAGGAAGGACACGCTGTCGGCAATCATCCGCAGGTTTTCTTTAAGCGTAGTACATAACGCCTTTGTTACCTGAGCGTCCCAGCTTTTACCCACGATGGTTACTACCGAAGCTTCACTGGCCAACAAATCAGCTAACCCTTGATCTTCTTCAGCAGCAATACCTTTTTTGCATGTTGAACCAAAGGCTGCCACCCGCGCATGTTTCAGTGGCAAGGTACGTACTTGCTGGAAGAAGGCAATGTCTTTGGGATTAGATGCAGGAAAGCCTCCTTCGACAATATCTATGCCGAAAGAGTCCAAACGCTGCACGATGCGCAACTTGTCTTCAAGGGAAAAGCTAATGCCTTCGCCCTGCTCTCCGTCGCGCAACGTGCAGTCATATGTTTGAATTTTGCTCAAAGGTACAGACCTAATTATTCGCAATATGGCGCATGATTGGCGCAGCTCTTAGATTTCGGTCAACCAGTCTTTGTATTCGTCAATGTGACCATAGACCACATCGAAGAAGCGTTCTTGCAGAGCACGCGTTACTTCGCCTGGCTTGCCAATTTCGCGACCATCCACGCTTCCAATAGGCGTAAGTTCAGCAGCGGAACCGCTCATGAACACTTCGTCAGCAATGTAGAGGTCTGTACGCGTCAGGCTTTCTTCAATAGCAGGAATTTCCAGGTCGTCAGCAAGGCACAAAATGGTGTCGCGCGTGATGCCTTCCAGCAAGCCGTCAGATAGAGGAGGCGTGGAAAGAACGCCATCACGAACTACAAACAGGTTTTCGCCCGTGCCTTCACAGACCAAACCAGCTTCGTTCAGCATAATGGCTTCTTCATAGCCGTGAGCCTTGGCTTCCAGCTTTGCCAAGATGGAATTCATATAGGAAGCCGTGGACTTAACTGCAGGAGGAATAGCATTGATGCTACGCTGGCGCCAAGAAGAAACGCCTACGGCAACACCGTTGTCCAACGCACCTTCGCCCAAATAAGAATCCCATGACCAAGCAGCTATAATGACGTCTACAGAAGAACCTGTTGGATCAACACCCATAACGCCGTAGCCACGGTATACCAACGGACGAATATAAGCAGCAGGAAGTTCGTTTGCACGAAGCAGTTCAACCGTTGCGTCGCACAGTTCATCTACCGAATAGGGCAGGTCAATCATGGCAATCTTGCAGCTACGATGCAAACGTTCCATGTGGTCGCGCAAACGGAATACATAGCTGCTGTCTGAATCGGGGTCTTTGTAGCAGCGAATGCCTTCGAATACGCCCGAGCCATAATGCAAAGAATGAGAAAGTACGTGCGTGGTAGCTTCTGCCCACGGCACCAGTTCTCCGTTTTTCCAGATGTATTTTGCTTCGTTAATTCCCGCCATTGCTCTTCCTTTCCTCATATGTTCAGGATGTTTACCTGCAGAATCGCAAGGTTTCCTGTAAGCATCGGCCATCCATGCATTGTACACCCTTAGTGCTCCAGCACAATAGAGTACAAAAGAGAAACGCACATAAGAAATAGGCTGAATAACCTAAAGGAACCCAAAGTAACCAAAGAGTAACCAAAGGGACGTGTCTTTTGGGTTTTCTCTACATACAGCAAATACCCTGAGTGTAGGCAACTGGGTTTCCGGACACCCGCAAAGCTACCGTTCGCTTACGCTCACCTATGCGCTTTGCTGCTTCGCTTAACTAAATAAACAATTAAGTTTCAAGCTCAGAGTGTCCTTCAACCCAGCTGCCTACACTCAGCGAACTACCTGAAACCCGAAAACAAGTCTGAGCTTCAGGGTGTTCGCTGTTCATGCTATCTAGCCAACCCAAAAGACACGTCCCCTTTGGGTTCGGTCCCCTTGGTTACGGTTACCCTCTGGGTTATTGGCTTCGTGTGAGTTTGTTAGAACCACTCGCGTTTTGAAGTTACGTAGATGGCTTCGAATTCACTCTGTGAACGTGTGAGATAGATAATACCTTCAACGATGGCGATGATGCCCATGACAGCGCCCGCCAAACCAAAGGTAAACAAACTACCCAAGATAGAAACTGCCAGCATGATAAAGCCAGGCGTGTTGTAACCCAGATAGAATTTATGAATGCCGAGCGATCCTAAAAAGATTGCTAACAAGCCTGCGGCAACATGGTCTTTTGAAGAGGTTGTCTGCGTGGGCGGAACATAATAGTTCTGGTAAGCATTATTTCCTGGCTGCTGCTGATTGGCGTAACCGTTGTAATTGTAGTTGTAGTAGCTATTTTGCCCTTGCGTATACCCAGAATTTTCGTAGTAGCCGCTCTGGCTTTGAGCCGTGTTTTGTGGTGAGCTGTAATCTGCCACTGGTTCTGTACTCGGCGTAGGATTATATGGTGTAAAGCCAGGAATATTCGCCTCAGGTTGCGCGGGTTGTTCTGCAGGAGCTGCTTGAAACTCTTCTGTTTTTTCAGCTACCTTTGCTGGCTCTGCTTCCTCCAGCTTTTTCTCGCCTTCAAAAGAACTTTCATCCTCAGAAGCTTGCGTCTTGATAGGTTCAGCAGAGTCTTCCTCTACCTTGCTGTCATCTTTTGCAACAACAGCTTCTGCTTCTGCTTTAGGAGTTTCTTCGTTTGCTTGCTTGCGCAGAGCGCTCAAGCGTTCTTCAGCTGCTTTCAGTTCAGCTTCAGCAGCAGCAATTTCTTCATCCAAAGAAGCGCCGTTTGCTGTTTGGTTGTTCAAAGTATCTTCTGCCATAACGTCCACTTCCTTTCGGATTATTTGCTTTCGGAATTGTGCTCAAGACTTTTCGGGTCTACGCCAGAGTGGTTTTCCAAAAATGCCATGATTTTTTCTCGGAAAACAATGCCCAGCACTGCCAGCACAGCAGCCACAATAAAGATGACCGCGCTTTGACCAATCTGACCGTCCAGCAATCCATTGGCAGCATACGTTGAAACCACAATGCCTGGAATACGACCAATGGTGGACAGAAGCAAAAACGTTTTCATGTTCATGTCGGTTAGAGGAACCAGATAGGTGAAAACGTCCTTTGGTAGGCCCGGAATCAGGAATAAGATAAAGACAACAATGTTTAGCTTGCCCTTCTTTTCGAAGCGACGGAACTTTTCTAGATACTTGGTGGGAACAACGTCTTGCACAAACGGCGCACCCAAACGATGAACTACCTCAAAGATGAAAGCACTGGAAATCACGCAGCCAATGATAATTAGTAAGGCACCAAGCCAAGGGCCATACATCATGCCCGCAGCAACTTGCACTACTTCGCCAGGAATAAAGGCAACAACAATCTGCAGGAACTGCAGACCCAGCAAAATGAGAAAGCCCATGACGCCAGCATCGCGAATGTCTTCTATAACGCGTTCGGTTCCACCAGGTTCAAAAAGTTCATGCACATAGGGATACAGAAAATAGCAAACAAGAGCCATGATGGCGAAAAAGGCAATAAGCCCGCAGAACCTAAATACGTCTGAGTGCTTGAACTTACCTTTTTCCATGAATGACCTTCCCGTTTCTTTGTGATGCGCAAAACTCAAAGACCTACGGAAAATCGCTTTGCGTTTGTGCTGTTTAATGCCAGAAAACAGACTAGCAGTGTGCGTGCTTAATTTCAGCAAGTGTTGCCGTGTTGTAATATAAAGTGCTCAATTGTAACTTTTCTGCTTTTACTTTCTAGCCTTGTCGAACTCTTCCTTAAAGGCAGCAAACATGTTCTTGGATTCTTTTTTCGAAGCCTTATTAGTTGTGGTTTTCTTTCCACCTGATGCAGTTGCCTTTGAAGTCTTTTTTGAAGCGGTTTTTGTAGTTGAAGAAGTCTTCTTCACCACCGTTCCCTCTTCTGTAGCCTCGGCTTCTGCTTTCTTTTCTTCTTTGCCACTAGCTTTGTCGAATTCTTTCTTGAAATCAGAAAACATCGTGGTAGTTTTTGCAGCTTGCTTGCCCACAGCGTAGGCACCTTTATTAATGGCTTCGCCCGCAACGGCGGTTGCTTCACTTACCTTGGGCTTAACTTTTTCGACTGTTGTTTTTGCCTTATCAACCACCACAGCCGTAGCCTTTCCTGCCGCTTCGGCAGCACCACCTTCAGGAGCAAGATTCAATACTTCGTCTGATACTAAAATAGCCCCGAGTACGGGAGTTTCTTCATCTTCTTCGTAGGCGTCCCCCAAACCTTCGCGCAAAGCTACGCCCATACCAGTACGAAAACCTAAAATCATGCGCGCGGGAATTTCGCGCCTTCCTAAGAGCGCATTTGCTGTTGCGCCTGAATTTGTTTCAACGCTAATTACTGCGCCAGTTCGCGCATCGAACGTAACGTTGCCTACGGTGCCGTAGGTTCTGCCGTCTTTGCTCATTAACGGCATACCCGACCACAACACACAATCATCCCAGTTGATGCCAAGCGCTTTGCAAGCACCGCGGTCAGTGGCTTCGCTTTCCCCATGAACTACAATGCGACCATCTTCAATGTCAAAACCGTCTAAGGAAACAAACAGGTCTTTCCTGTGGAACATCAGCGCCATATCAGGACGCTTGACTGTGAATCCTACACATCGCTTTTCTGAGGGATGAAAAACAAATGAGCGAACCTTGCCGATACGCTTATTTCCGTTTTTACCCCCAACAACACGTACGCCATAGAGTTCTCTCGTAGTAAGTACTTTTCGATCCATAAAACTATAGGTCCTTTTCTCAGACGTTTAGACAAGAAAGCCCGGCGAAATTCTGCTTTCACAGAGCCGCCGGGCTTTGGGTTACACGCTAAATTTCTAGCCTACTTTTCGGCTTCTTCAGCCTGTTCTGCCGCTTCTTCAACAGCTTCGGTTTCCACCGGAATTTCTTCAGCTGCAGTAGCAGTAGCGGCTTCAGCATTCTGAGCTACCTGAGAAGCAATGCGCTGACGAGCAGCTTCAATCTTTTCGCGAAGTTCATCATTTGCACCAGAGAAAGCAGGTTTGATGTTGCTTGCTGCTTCCTGCACGCGAGCTGAAGCAGCATTGTAGAATTCTTGACCCTTGGCCTGTGCCGTCTGGGCAAATTCTGCACCCTTCGTTTGAGCAACTTGTGCGAATTCAGCGCCCTTCGTCTGAGCGGTTTGTGCGAATTCTGCACCCTTTACCTGAGCGGTCTGCGCAAATTCAGTGCCCTTAGCTACAGCATCCTGAACAAAGCCCTGACCTTTCGTGGTTACTTCTTGATATACCTGCTGGGCATTGGCGGAAGCCTGTGCACCAAATTCTTGTGCGTTGCCCCAAGCATCATTCATTTTTTCTGAAACGATGGCACGCGTTTCTTCACCTTTACGCGGAGCATACAGCAGTGCAATTGCTGCGCCTACCAAACCGCCTGCCAAAAAAGAACCCAATTTGCTCATTTCTGCCTCCTTTGGGGATATTCCTATCCAGCTATTATAAACTGACCCGCAATCAGAACACGCAGAAATTGGGGATTTCACCCCTTTGTTTTCCAAAGTGTTGAAGAAGCTCTACAAAATTGTAAGTAATTAGGCGTATTGGCTGACCAGGCGGTCAAGAACGCTCGAAAGCGTCAGCCCTGCTGCCTTGCATGCCTGCGGGAACAGCGAAAGTTCCGTCATACCAGGAGACACGTTTGTTTCCATAACACGCGCCTGCGCGCCATCCCAAATGAGGTCAATACGTGCCATATCGCGCAAGCCATAGGCGCGATACACTTCTAGCGCAGCGCGTTCAATTTCTGCTCGGATAGCCTGGGCTTCTGCTTCATCGTGAGATAAAGATTCCATGCGCACAGGGGCAAAGTAATCAACCAAGTCTGGATTGATACGTGCCTCGGTGTCGAACAAACCCTTCTTGGAAACAATTTCTACAGGCGGAAGCGCATAGGCATCCCAACCGCTACCCAAAACAGAAACGGCAAGCTCCACGCCTTCAACCCACTGCTCAATAACCACGTGTTCGTCAAAAGAAAGCGCATCTAAAATAGCTTCGCCCAAATCTTCAACTTTATCTACCCGATGAACACCCAAAGCAGAACCACCGTGTGCAGGTTTTACCGCAACGGGATAACCGCCAATAACACGATCTTCTACCAGGTCAAGCGCCGTAGCTGCGCCCATATCTTTGAAAGCATCACGCGCAATGCAGATGCCTTGCGGCCATGAGGCAATGGGGGCTTCTCCTGTAATGGCTCTATATGTTGCCATAGTGGAATGCAGCGAGTCTTTATTCCAAGTGCTTCGGCAAACATAGGCTGGAGAACCAACGAAAGGAATACCCAAGAATTCCAAAAGACTTTGAATGGTACCGTCCTCGCCGTGCTTGCCATGTAAAGCAATGTAGGCAACATCGGGTTTTTCGCTGCGCAACGTGGGAACCAAACTGCAGGTTGTGTCCAGCGGCACTACCCTATGTCCCGCTTCTTCCAATGCAGCACAAACGTTTTTACCGCTTTCTAGCGAAATTTCGCGTTCAAAAGAACTGCCGCCCATGAGCACAGCAACTTTTAATCCCATGTTAAGCCTTCCTATTTTCGTTGTCAGAAACCGTGTAGCCTGGCAAAGCACCTGCCTCAATAAACGCACGGTACAGTTCTAGGCGCTCTTCAATAACCTCGGCCAAACGACGAATAGCTTCCGTAATGTTTTCGGGAGATTCGTAGCTGAAATTAATACGCATGCAGTTTTTGCCACCACTCGCTTTGGGGAAGAACCCGTCCCCAGGAACATAGGTGACCCCCGCTTCTAACGCAACACTCAGCATAGAACCCGTGTCCATATATTCTGGAAGTGTTACCCACACAAAGAAGCCGCCTTCTGGATGCGTCCAGCTGGCTTCAGGCGGGAAGTATTTTTCTAGCGCCGCTAACATGGCGTCTCGACGTTCGTGATAAGTTTTCACAAACTTTTGTAAGGTGCGTTGCCACGGTGTATCTGTGAAGTAGTGCTCTACTACTATTTGATTAAAGGCGCTTCCGCACAAATCCGTTCCCTGTTTGACAAGATTGATACGTGCCAACACGTTACGCGGAGCCGCAATCCAGCCGGTTCGCAAACCAGGAGCAAACACTTTTGAAACGGTGCCCAAATACACCACATCAGAAGAAAGAGCTTTCAGGGGCAATACGTGCCCACCTTCATAACGAAGACGCCCATATGGATCATCTTCAACCACCATGAAGTTGTACTCTGAAGCCAGTTCCAGCAAACGCTTGCGGCGTTCGGGTGTCATGGTAACGCCACCAGGATTTTGGAAATTGGGAATGGTGTAGCAAAACTTCAGCCGCGGATTGTTCTTGCCAATACGCTCTAGCTCTTCCTCAAGCAGATCCATGCGCATGCCTTCATCATCAAAAGGAATGCAGCGCACTTCTGGTTCGTAAGCAGAAAACGCCTGCAGAGCACCCAAATAGGTAGGACCTTCTGCAAGGATAATATCGCCAGGATCAATGAAGGTTTTAGCAATGAGATCCAGTGCTTCCTGAGCACCTGTAGTAATCATGACTTCTTCGGGCTTCACACGAACACCTTGTTCCCTCATGAGGTCACAAAAAACTTGCTTAGTTTCAACGCGTCCGTCGGTTGAGCCGTATTGCAGCGCAATTGCTCGGTCGTCATCTACGGCCGCACGTGTTGCTTTACGAATTGCCGAATGTGGCAGAAGCGAAACGTCCGGCATACCACCAGAAAGGGAAATTACATCTGAGCGAGTTGCTGCGGAGAAAAGGTCGCGCACGGCTGAGGAACGCATCGTTTCGACACGTTCAGCAATCTTTTCGCGCGTGCGATCGAATGTTAAATGTGCTGTAGCCATTCGCCTAAGCTACCACAAGTAAATTATTCAGCAACTCAAGAGCGTCGGAAAAACAGCGCAGCGCAATCAAATCGTCGGTAAAGTTCACTTCTATGCGTGCCTTACCCCTCTGCTCATCAATCCATTCAGTAGTTCCTACGAACAAGAAATCTTCTGCAGACGGTGATGTCGCTCCCAGACAATCAGGGAGACAATCAGGACGGTTTTTGCGTTCAGTTTGCTGCACGGGAACGACGCGCTGCGTCTGTAAATCAATAAGAATATGTTCCAAAAGATGCGGAATTGACGTGTGCTCCATAACCGCGCCAAAGGTGTTGCCCGCATCATTAACACAGACGTGACGCGACAAATAAGGAAATCTTTCCTCTACGAGGCGGATAAGCTTTTCGTTTGTGGCGCGAAATCGAACCTCAGGAATGTGCACCTCAAAAACAATACGATCGTTTTGGATAACAATACGATCGGTACGAATGGGCGTTTCTATTTGTGAGGTTCCCTGCATGATGCGGTTCCTTGCGATGCGCAGTTCCCTACATCACGAGTGGGCAGCGTCTGCGGAAGGCGTACGCGTGAGCACGATGCTTGCATCAGAAGCTGGCAGTGTTTCTGGCCGCCCCTGCACAAAAGCCACCAAGGCTTCGAAGCTTTGGGGAATGTCTGCAAGTGCCGTATCCCAGAAGGAAAATTCACCGTCGGTGATGACTAAGCTTTGTCTGTCAGCTGAAAGGTAGTACCTTCCCTGCCCCTCCATTTGCCCAAACGTATAGTGCAATGTTTTTGCATTGGCGTCCAAGGTGTATTCATAAGTTACGTCTTCGCTGAGTTCTAAGGTGTTGTCGGTAAAGGAAAGTGCTGTTTCAGAGTTTTGGGCATACCAGGTTCCCTGGAAATCCGCCGCGTCGTCAAAGCGAAACCAGTGGTGCCAAACAAAGAGCGTGCAGGATGCTACGAACAGCAGCACCAACAATACCGCAAGTATTTTGATGGTAATAAGCGCTTTGCTTTTGCCTTGCCCGCCTTGCCCCTGCTTTTTCGCATGTGCACTGGCGCGAGCACTGGTGCGTGTCCTGCGGCTATGCTCGGATGCTTCTGTATCCATCTCTGCCGAAGCAGCCGTTCTTTCGCCTTGTTCCTCGCTTTGTCCTTCTGCTGCTAGCGCATCTTGATACGCATTATCTTCTGCGCGTGTATCAACTGTCACTACAGAAGGAACACCGTATTCGCGGGGTTGATTCGCGGTAGGCATGCCGTATTCGCGATCCTGGGGAGCCGAAGGAACGCCATATTCGCGATGCTGGGGCTGAGTGGCTTGAACCGTCGAAACCGAATGTTCGCCTGATGCTTCATTTGGCGCAGAAGTATCAACTGGCTTTATGCTTCCAGTTGAAGAGGCTGCAGCTCGTCCTTCCGGAACAACCCGCTTGCCTTTAAAACTCCTTCTTTTTGGTTCACCCAAATTCTTACCCTGTACCTGTTTATCCGCTATTGTACTGTAGCCGCAAAGCTACTTAATAACTTCCATGCCGCCCATATAAGGACGCAGCACTTCTGGAACCGTAATAGTACCGTCAGGATTTTGGTAGTTTTCCATGATTGCAGCCATAGTGCGGCCCGTAGGTAAGCCCGAACCGTTCAGCGTGTGTACATAGCGCGTACCTTTGAAATGCTCGGGATCGCGATAACGAATATCCGCACGACGCGCCTGGAAATCCCCGCAGTTAGAACAGGAAGAGATTTCTTTGTAGGTGTTATAGCAAGGCAACCACACTTCAATATCGTAGGTTTTAGCTGCCGAAAAGCCTAAGTCACCCGTACACAGCGCAATCACGCGGTACGGCAAACCAAGCTGTTGCAGAATAAATTCGGCTTCGGCCACCATGCTTTCCAGTTCGTCATCAGATTCTTCTGGCTTTGCCAGTTTTACCATTTCCACCTTAGTAAACTGGTGCTGGCGGATAATGCCACGCGTATCGCGCCCTGCGCTACCAGCTTCTTCGCGGAAACACGGAGTACCTGCGGTGTAATGCAGTGGCAACTGATTTGCTTCCAGCACTTCACCCGCATGCAGGTTAGTCAGCGTCACTTCAGCAGTAGGAATGAGGAACTGGTCTTCACCTGTGTGGTACGCATCGTCTTCAAACTTTGGAAGCTGGCCTGTTCCATACATGATTTCGCGATTCACAATAACAGGCGGAATAAATTCCTTAAACCCATGAGCCAGATGCGTGTTCAAGAAGAAATTCTGCAAAGCACGGTCAAGCAGTGCGCCTGCACCAGCAAGCACGGTAAAACGAGCACCTGAAAGTTTGGCGCCGCGATCGAAGTCCAAGATGCCTAAATCGGCACCTAAATCCCAGTGGGCCTTCGGCTCAAAGCCTTCTGCCGCAAAGTTGCGTGGCGTGCCCCAACGACGAATTTCAGGATTGTCGTTTTCATCTTTGCCAATAGGAGTAGAAGCTGCAGGCATGTTGGGCGTATGTGCCAACATGTCGGTTAAAGCACTTTCAGCTTCTTCACGCTTTTTGCTAAGGTCAGTTAGTTCTTCTTTGATGCTCTGTACACGAGCTTTTGTAGCTTCGGCTTCGTCTTTGTTGCCAGCAGCCATCATTTTGCCAATGTTCTTAGAAAGAGAGTTGCGTTCTGCTTGCAATGATTCTTCTTGCGTAATGAGAGTACGACGCAATTCGTCAAGCTGCGCGAAACGATCAACATCCCAAGCTGCATTGCGGTTTTTCATGGCTTCCGCTACCGCTTGCTGGTTTTCGCGCACAAATTTGATGTCTAGCATGAACGCTCCTTTTTCATTACATTCCAAGAACAGCAGTATAATAGTATACTCTGTGCGGTTTGCGTTTTGCGGTTTTAGCAAAAGATGCGAGGTTAACATGGATTTTTTCGAGATATACCATTTTCTCTTTGAAACAACCACGGGCGTTGCCTGCATGATAGGTATCTGCTTGGTACTCAGTGTTATTGCTTGCATCATTATGGAACGCCGTACGCGCAAACGCTACGTAGATCGCAAAAACGAAGACGATGACGACTGGTCATTGTTTGATGACGAAGAAGACAAAAAGGAAGCTTCCAAAAGCAAAACAAGTAGCAAAAAGAGTAAATAGCTCGAAAGTTGACACTGAATAGCTAGACAGCAGGAGTACAATCAAAAGTGAAATATATGCACGCTTCGGCGTGCATTTGCTTTTGAAGAGAGTAAAGGTGATAGGCATGAAACTCTACGAACGCAAAGGTGAGTACATTCCCCGCATTGCCGCAGTTCATGATCTGTGTGGATATGGCAAATGTTCGCTAGGCGTAGCTATCCCCGTACTTTCTGCAGCAGGATGCGATGTATGCCCCGTGCCCACAGGCATCTTTTCCAGCCACACCGCCTACCCAGGTTGGTTTATGCATGACGTAACGTCCGCCTTGCCAGAATACTTAGATGCTTGGAAAGGCATTGATGTTGACATTGATGCAGTTTACTCCGGTTTTTTGGGCGCTCCTGAGCAGGTTGATCGTATCCGTGAATTGTATGAAACCTACCCGAAAGCTTTACGCGTGGTTGACCCCGTCATGGCAGACCACGGCAAGGTGTATGTAACTTACACGCCTGAACTGTGTGCCGCTATGGCCGACTTGGCCTGCGGTGCCGATTTGCTTACTCCTAATCTGACTGAAGCAGCCATTATCCTGGGTGAAGAATGGCACGGCACTAACATAACCGATGATGAGGCAAAGCGTCTGGTAAATGCGCTTTTGGAAAAGGGCGCAAAGAATGTGGTTCTGAAAGGCATTCAGCGTGACGGCGAAAACATTATTCGCAATTTTGTTGGTGGCGAACATACTGACATTACAGAAGTGAACAACGAATATCTGCCTTATATGTTGCACGGCACAGGAGACCTGTATTGTTCTTGTTTGCTGGCTGCCATCATGGTTGGAAAAGAGCTTCCTGAAGCAGCTGCCTTTGCTGGCGATTTCGTTCATGACGCCATGATTGTAAGTGCCCAGCAGCCTCACTTCCGTGAGCGCGGCGTAAGCTTTGAGCCGCTTTTGGGCAAGGTGTGCGAACTCCTGAAATAACCTAAACCCAAGGAACCCTAGGAACCCTAGGGGACGTGTCTTTTGGGTTCATGACATATAAAAAGTGCTTGCCCTTAAACCCTCAACTGCGACGTCCTCCTACCGTTCGAAGCCAAAGGCTTCTCACTATGCGTCGGACTGCTTCGCTTCACTAGAGAATAATTAAGTTTGAAGCTCAGACTTGTTTCGGATTCAAGGGCAAGCACTTCCATCAATATTCACAACCAAGGAGAACCCAAAAGACACGTCCCCTAGGGTTCCCCATTGGTTATTCGGTTTCGGATTCTTCGCTTCCCCATCGAGCGCGATCGCAAACTCCCAATGCTGCACCCGCAACACCCAGAGCTGCAGGCAAAGCAGTTGCTACAAACAAAGGTAGTGTGAGCGCACCTTCTGCCAAGAAGGCACCTACAAGCAAAACAATAGCTGCCAAGATGGAGCCTACTACATCAAACGCTTTCGTTCCTCGTTCGCATGCAAGGCTGAAAATGAGCGTCGCAAGAAGCCAGCTGCCGCCAATGAACCACGTAGCGGGATCCAAGAACACCGTCACCATATCTGTCTGTATGTTTGAAAACGAAAGATTTTGGTAATACAGCACGTCCCAATCAACCATGGAAAGCGAACCGAAGCTTGCTGTGAGCATTGAAACCGCAATGGCGAAAACAGTGCTCACCAACGCATGTACCAAAGGAAGCATTCCGCCTGATACCACCGGTGCCAAAGGAGCAAATCCGAATGCGCCAGCGGCAGGGGCTATAAGACCTACGCAAGATTGAATGTTGCCCGCCCGCGCCACAAAGAACCACCAGGCGCAGGCAGCAACAATCAGCAGTACCGCCACTATATATGCTTGGGCGAAAAACATTGCAACTGCCAGCGACAAATAAGTGAGCAGGGCTCCTATGTGGGGTTTGATGAGCGTAGCAACACCCAACACCCCTAAAGCTACCCAGATAAAGTATTCTTCGGTTCCTTGAATGGGAGGAATGTTGCTAAACGCAAACCATCCTAAAATACCCACACCAACAAGCGCGCACAGCCTAGCTAATGCACCAGCAATCTTATCGGAAACACGTTCCATCAAAGGGATATGAATCTTTGGCTCTGACTTTTCTGGATTTTCTTCTTCGCCGGAAACTCCGCTTACCATGCTAGACAGAGCTTTTCGTCCTGCTTTTGCGTTACCCAAGAATGGCTCAAGTTCGTTAGCAAATTCAGCTACCGTTGGGTAACGCTCATCTCGGTCTGGATCCAAAGCACGAAAAACCACATCATCTATAGCAGGGTCTATGTCATCCCAGCACAAAGAAGGCAAAACCAACTCTGCCTCTTCAATGAGTGCTGCTGCTTGATTCAAATTTTTAGTGAGGAAGGGGTTTTCGCCGACCAGCATTTCGTATGTTAGGCTGGCAAGTGACCATTCATCAGTTCGCGCGTCCAGGTTTTCCTGACGAATTTGCTCAGGGGGCATATAGCCAATAGTTCCTGCACCTGCTTCACCAAACCCGTTTGCATCGGCAAAGGTGGCTAAGCCAAAGTCGGTAACCTTTACCTGACCTTCCCTATTTATAAGTACGTTGTCTGGCTTAATGTCCAGATGCAGCACCTGATTTTTGTGGGCGACTTCCAGCGCATGAGAAACAGCCGAAAACACTGCGGCAACAACATCAAGCGTTATGTCTTCGCTATGTTCACGCAAAAGCTTCGTAAGCGTAATGCCTTCAACATATTCCATAATGAGGTAGGCGGTGGTGCCTTTTACTTCGAAGTCATACACCGTCACAATGTTGGAATCCGTTAGCATGGCCGCTGTACGCGCTTCATCCAAGCCAGGAATATTCGCCATGCTGTGTTCAGGAGTAAATTCTTCTTCAGGTGAAGTTTCGTCAGGCAGTTCGTAAGAAACAACCTCGTCTTCGTGGTATTCGGGTTCGAAAGACTGATTCCCTTGTTCGTAGGGAGCACCCGCTGGCAAAGCAGCTTGTGCGTTTTCGAAATGAGCACGAGCGGCTTCGGCGTCGTTTAGTTGGATGGTTTTAATGGCAACTTTGCGCTGGATGCGCGTATCCCATGCTACATGCACGGTTCCAAAACCACCAGCACCTGCTTCTGAAATAGGACGATACCTGTCCAGTATCAATTTCCCAAACGCCATATGCGTGCCTTTCCTAAAAGCCCATTTCAATGAGCTAATGTTTGCAAAATATAATAGCGCATTTTCTTTGCTCAACCTTGCTGTAATTCACGCCTCAGCAAAAATACCCTTGCCAAGGTTCGCAAGGTGGTTTATCATTTCCATTCGCTTCAGCTGAAGCATTTGCGGGCGTGGCGGAATTGGCAGACGCGTACGGTTCAGGTCCGTATGGGGGCAACCCCATGGAGGTTCAAGTCCTCTCGCCCGCACCATAGTAAATCGAAACCCGCCTTGTGCGGGTTTTTTGTTGCAAGGATTCCCTTTTGCGGGGCCGCGAAAAACGATTCGTTAATGTGATCTACAAACCCAGGTAAACCATCATTTCGACCATTTTTGAGCTCCGCTGGCTTAAAGCCCTTGGATGGCAATTCGCTCAATGACACCCACCACAATAAGCAGCATAAAACATGCAGCGGCAAACGCCACACCGAACAAAA
Source organism: uncultured Coriobacteriaceae bacterium (assembly GCA_949294735.1). Classification (GTDB taxonomy): domain Bacteria; phylum Actinomycetota; class Coriobacteriia; order Coriobacteriales; family Eggerthellaceae; genus CASFII01. The sequence continues at coordinate 134,743 of CASFII010000008.1, forward strand.
CGCCTTTCCATCCTTGAATACGCTTAAAGACAGGAACTGTTTCAACAAGAAGCCGTTTGTCTGCAGCACCTAGCGAAAAACCCGCAATCCCCACCATAATGCCTATGTAGACCAAGACGTGGTACCAGAAAGGATCTTCCGACAAGGCTCCATTAGAGCTAATAAAAGTTTGCTTGTAACCCGTAATAAGCATGCCAATAAAGAAAAGAAGTAAAACAACATTCCACGTAGTTCCCAACCATTGAGGCAGCGGTTTCTTCGGCTTTTTCCTAGGAGCAACGCTTGGTTTGCCTTCTGTCTGGGAGTAAATGCCTAAATCACGTATGGCATCCAAAAAAGCACTCTTAAGTTCGCGAACGCTTCTATATCGGTTATTTGGATCAAACTCAGTTGCGCGCAATAAAATAGTTCGCATCGGTGAAGGGATTTCTTCGACAAAAAACCCTTCGGTCCAAACCTTGTCATCAGGTGTTTTTTCAACAAGACAGAAATAGAGCAGCATACCTAGCGCATACACGTCGCTTCGCTCGTCTGTTTGTTTATAGCCAAACTGTTCGGGGGGCGCATAGGCACGTGTGCCAAACTGCATGGTGTCTGTTTTTGCTTCTTCCTTATATGAGCGCGCAATACCAAAATCAATAATACTGAGCCTGTCTTGAGACAAAATGATATTGCTTGGCTTTAGGTCACGATGAATAAGTGGCGTATCAAACCCTTCGTGAAGTTCAATCACCGCGTTACAGAGCCAAGGAAACACATCGGCTGCAAGCTGAGGTGAAGGGTCACACCTATATACCACGTCCGCTAGTGTTTCGCCCTGGATGTATTCCATTATCACTACGAGGGCATCATCTTTGTCGTAACATTCATAAACACGCGGAACGTAAACAAATTGCTTGCCTGCATGCTGTGCATCATAAATGCGCCGATACGCATCACCCAAACCTGCTTCATGCGCAATGTACTTGCGAATGAAAGGACCTTGTTCTCCTGTATCAGTAGGAAGAAACACTTTTTCGGTTGTTTCAAAGGGAGATTCTTTGAGAACCTCAGCAACACGGAAGTGTGGTTCGCGTTCTAGAGAATTAAGGTGTTGTGCAAGTTCGTCGTTTACCATGCTGTCTATGGTATCAAAACTGGCAGCGGAAGTAGCTTGAGCGCTCATGAACAGATGGTAGCCTCGCCAAAGCGATAAAGCTCTTCGTCGGTGCGCTGCAGCGAATAGCCATGAGTTAGACAAAAAATGATGATAGCGTCGCGACGTGTTTTGCAATACAGCTCATTTGCTCCTGCTGCCTGCAGAAGCCTGTTTGCTTCTTTCAGCGTGCACTTCAAGGCAAACACCAGCTGCAATACTTTGTCGCGCTTGGGGCGACGCTGCCCCATGAAAATTTGATATCCAAAGGTTTCGTTTAAGCCAGAAGCACGAATAACATCGATGCGCTCTAGCCCCTTTTCGTCCAGAAGCTGCTGAAGATAGTCGGGCAAAGTGCGTGTTTTGATACTTTGCGCGTCAATGAAAGACGCCGGATTGGGCGTCTCTAGTAGCTCTTCTAGCAATTCTTCTGTAAGCGGCTCTTTCACGCGTCGTTTTCTTCGCTTTCTATGTTTTGAGGTGATAGTCATTATAAAAGATAGAGAAAGGAAGACAGTCCCGTTATACGTACACTGTCTTCCTTGGCTCTAATTTCTAAATGTAATTACAGATTGTCGATAGCGTACTGTGCTTCTTCGTCAGTAAACTTTTCTCCATACTCAGAGGTAAGCTGATCATAGATAGCGTCTTTGGACATAGCCATAGTTTCCTGATAGCTCTTAGCTTTTTCTAACGCATTAGCGTTCCAGTCTGCATCAACATTATCAATTGCATACTGAGCAGCATCTTCAGGGAATTGCTCACCATATTCAGAAGTCAGTTGATCATAAATTCCCTGCTTAGACATATGCATTAAACTACTATAGCTTTCAGCTTTTTTCAGAGCGTTCTGATATTCCACTGGAACTTCGGCCTCTTTGGCCTCTTCTTCTTGAGGTTCATTAGCTACCGTTTGTTCCTGAGTAGCACTTTGTGACGTCGCTGAGTCTTTGTCGCTACCGCCACCAGAACCAGCGGCCCCAGCAACAGCCAATACAACAACCACAATGAGAATCCAGAACCAAACGCGTTTATACACAGGTTTCTTTTGAGATGCGTCTCCCATTTTTTTCCTCCCTTAAAACCAAACTAAGTGCTTAATCGCTTAGCTCACTTTAAGGAAATGAAAACGTGAATTCATTAGCTGCGAGCTAATATCTGGCGTATGGCTTTGGAAAAGTGAGTGCCTCTTTTGTTCTAAAGGCACAGGAAGACCCCCCCCCCCGACAACCTGGGGATTAAGAAGGAATATAAATTTGTTAAAGGAGGGTCTTTAGTGATTGTTGTGCTTATCTTTGTCAGCCATTTTGGCAGCTGCGTTTTGTACCCATCGAGCTCCTGCGGAAACACCCTTGGAAACATTGTCAACAACTGCTTCAGCTACTACGGGCGCTTTCTTGCGAACCTCTTCCGCCACCTTTGGTGCGTTATCGGCAACACTGCGTGCCACCTTGGGCGCTTCGTCCACAACTCTCTGGGCAACTCTACCTGCTTCAGTTGCCACTTTTGCGGCTACTTTTGGAGCTTCTTCTTTAACGCGTTCGGCAACCTTAGGTGCTTCAGCAGCAACTTTTTCTGCGGTTTGTTTAGCTTGCTTTTTTGTTGCCTCAGCAACTTCGGACGTTGCAAAATCAAGCTTTTCTTCTACAGGAGTAGCACGTCGTCCCGTAAAGTTTCTGTGTCCCCTGCTTGCAAGAGCTGCGCCACCCAAAATAGCAAGAGCCCCTGGACCTGGAAGAACCAGCATGGGTACACCAACAACAACCAAAGCAGCACCTGCAGCCATTTGAATAGTGCCTTTAGTTTTCTGAGCCATGCGAGCTTTCGACTGCTCTTCTTCTGTTGGAAGCACTTCGGGATTAACGAATTCAGACGTTTCGTACGTGTATTCGGCAGAACATGATGCTTCTGTTTGCGCATCATTAACTTCTACTGTATGAGCTTCCAGTATTTCACCCTGAATGCTTTCTTTCATATAAGTACCTATCTAAGAAATTGAGTTTGCAAGTAGGTATTGTACGTAGAAATGTGGGAGTTCATGCTGGCTGCATAAAAGCATTACGAAGCTGTTGCTGTTTTGAAAGATAGGGGTCTTTTCAACTTGTCAGTCTGCAGAATGATATGCCATTGCAAATTGCATTATTTCTCGAGCTGTATTGCGACTTACTTTTGTAACATCTCCAGCATTTAAGTATGCATACACATTTCCCAAGTTTAATTTCATCGTTTTGCTGATTTGATATGCTGTTAAACCGGATTCTTTCATAGCAGCTAAAGACATTTCTCGCATTAACGCACTTACTCGTCTATCAGCTTTAATTGCGCCTTTTTTTGCGCAAAATGCATTCCACACTTTCTTGTATCTCTCTGGGGCACAGTCTGACGAAAGATACTCTTTCAGGTTTTTGAAAGTGCTCAAATCCTTAGATACTGCTTGATATTGATCATGTACCCAGGTTCCAAAACTTAAGCCAACCAAATAATCACTCTTCCCTTGAACCGCTGAAAAAAGCATCACGGCTTCAGCAGCTGCTGGCGAATCGGAGGTCACCGAAGACAATAGTTTTTTAGATTGTCGGTTTCAAGACCTGTTAATTCTCGACAATAGTTTCTCAAAAACCCTTTAAACGTCAGATTCATATTTGTATTCTTCCTTAAATTTATTAAAAGCATCGACCATTTCACTGTAACGCCTAACGACAATATTAGATGCTTTTGCTTCATCTTTGTCATATACAAGATGTTCTAATACATCCCAGTCGATTAAGTTTCTCTGTGCAGCGCTCCGGATATCTTGTAAATCATTGGGTCTTTGAGCGTAAAGTTTCATTACAACCAAATCTTCGATAGAAGGGGCAAGGAAATCAATGACGCATGAGCCTGTCTCAAGCTTCACCAATCTATCTTCAAAGTTGTAGTGAGCTCCATTTGACGCACGGGGTTCGATCCCCCTTTACTTTATTGGCATGAAAACAAAAACGCGAGCGTTAACCGCTCGCGAGATTTTTCGTGGTGGAGCTTAGGGGGATCGAACCCCTGACCTCAGGCTTGCAAAGCCCGCGCTCTCCCAGCTGA